>NZ_JAHZOW010000001.1:0-1210364 GCF_019929145.1 Streptococcus sanguinis
AGCACCCTTAGCTCAACTGGATAGAGTACCTGACTACGAATCAGGCGGTTAGAGGTTCGACTCCTCTAGGGTGCATTTGGAAGCGAAGTCTTAGGGCTCCGTTTTTAGATTGTTTAAACATCGGGAAGTAGCTCAGCTTGGTAGAGTACTTGGTTTGGGACCAAGGTGTCGCAGGTTCGAATCCTGTCTTCCCGACTAGATAACATAGATGATAGATGTACTAATCTATCTTTTTTGTTTTTAAGAAAACTGTATTTACAGTATTTATGACTTAGCTTACATAGGATTTAATTAGCGATAGAATCTTTTAGAACTTCTGGTTTTGTCTCTTTATATAATCCTATTTGAAAGCAAGGGATTTGATTATTCAACTAGGTTTAGTTTGATTTTAAAGTCTAGTGTTCCAGAAGTTTAGTTTGTATCAAGCTGCTGAAATGTACTTTTCATTTGATATTAGTGATATTAAAGATAAAAACCTCTGATAGCAGTATTTGTTGCTTTCAGAGGTTTTTTATATGTGCTGAGTTTGATTTACTACATCAAAGAGTATTCGTCAGATAGCATAATGGTTTCTTTGCCCTTGTTATCAACGATGTAGACTTTTCTAGGAAAGAAAGGGTCAAATTGATAGTTTAAGTCAAATGAAATAATGGTGTTGAAGTTTTTTTGTGAGAAGCGAAGAGATACTCTTCCTTGGCTATTGATGATTTCGAACTTGAGGACTGGGCGAAGTTCAAAGACTCCTTTGAGATTGTTATCAATAACGTACCAGAATGAGTCTATAATTTCTTCAGGGAGGCTCGTCATGATGCCAAAGCTGGCATATCGTCCGAGAGTATTTGTAAATGCCATGGGAGACTCCTTTCTTACAGTCTGGATTTTCTTATATGATACCCGAAAATGCTTGAGATTGCAAGAATTTGACCTCTGGCAGGTCTGAATTAGACAAAAGAAAAAGAGCTTACGCTCTTTGACAACTTTATCGATTCTTTAGTTCAACATAACGTTTGTACCAAATATTGACATAAGCATCTGAAAATGGACCTCTTCCGTTGTTAATCCAATCAACTAGGATTTTGACATTTTCTTTGAGAATGAAATCCAAATCATCAGAATAGTGCATCTGTTTTTTGTGGCGTTCATATTCTTCTACATCCAACAGGCGTTTTTCACCATCAGCAAAGACTTTGACGTCTAAATCATAGTCAATGTATTTTAGAGCTTCATTATCCAGATAGTAAGGGCTGGCTAGGTTGCAGTAGTATGAAGTTCCATTGTCTCGAATCATGGCAATGATATTAAACCAGTATTTTTTATGAAAATAGACAATGGCTGGTTCACGTGTTACCCAACGTCGGCCGTCACTTTCTGTTACCAATGTGTGGTCATTAACACCAATAATGGCGTTTTCTGTTGTCTTTAGTACCATGGTATCTCGCCAGGTGCGGTGAAGATTCCCATCATGCTTATAACTTTGAATTGTAATAAAGTCGCCTTCTTTTGGAAGTTTCATAACTTACCAACTTTCTACAATTTATAAGTTTATCTTCTTTATTGTAACATATTTTCATAGAAATGCATAAGTTTTCATAGAAAATCTTAAAGATATTCTCTCAGAGCGCTAGCGATGTCGGAGAAATCATAGCCTTTGCGAGCTAGAGCTTGGGTCAGACGCTGTTTTAAGTCATAGCCGTCGTATTTTTTTGAGTACTTGCGGTATTGCTTGTCTAGCTCTTTATAGAGCAGTTCTTGCTGGTTTTCTTGGTCTTCTTCGATTTCCAAATGCTGATAGGCGTTTTTGGCTTGGCTGTATGAAAAACCTTTGTTTATCAAGGATTGAAGTATTTTATCTTGTAAAGCCTTGCTGGGCAGTTTTCCTTGGTGTTTTTTGAGCAGCTTTTCGGCAACCTTGTCTGTTAGTTCAGTAAAATCAAACTGGCTCAATTCGTCTTCTATGATAGTGCTAGAAATCCCTTTTTGACTGAGTTTTTGCTTGAGAACAAAAGCGCCTTTGTCACCGGTGAGAAAGTTAGATTGGATAAAAGAATTAGCATATCTTTTATCATTAATCCAATTATCCTTTTTTAGATTGTCCAAGACCTGGCTGATGGTTTCTGGTTGGATGTCGTGCTGCGTTAAGTAGTCTTTAACTTCCTTAGCAGTTCTTTGCTTGAAGGAGAGATGGTAAAGAGCTAGATTTTTTCCGTAAGAAAATTGGGCATAGTCTTGAATTTCTGATAGCTCCTGCTCTGTGATTTCCATTCCTTTGGACAGCATGAAGCGGACGATGGTGTCTTCTGTAATATAGAGCTTTTCACTGCCGTCCAACTCCAAGAGGTAGAGTCTTTTTTTCTTTTCGATTTTTGTGATTTTCATAAGAGATTTTGGTAGAATCCTTTCTTCTAGCTAAATGCTTCAAAGGCAGCTATCAAGCGTAGTTTGTCTGTATCAACCTCCTTCCTGCCATAGTAGTCAAGAAAGTGCTCTGCATATTGAGGATCAGATAAATTATAAGTAAGAGACCAGATTGCCCAGTAAAGGTCAAGGTGGTGATCGCTAAGGCCAGCGAGACCAACGTCAATAAAGCAGGAGAAGGTTGCTGCGTCTTTCAGAATGAAATTAGGCAAGCAGGCATCTCCGTGGATCAAGGCGTCCGCCGTCAGTAGACCTCCCTGCTCTTGGATAAGCTGGTATGCTTCTTCTCGACTTGAGATGTGAAATTGAGGCAGCAAGGCTTTTTGATAAAAGCAGCCTTTCTGATAATTTTCCTCTGCTTGCTCTTTATAGTGTTGGAGGCGATGCTGGATTGGGAAATGCTGGGGTTGGAGGCTGTGAAGTTTTCTGAGCGCGGCAGCCATCGTTTGGCAAAGTTCTTCTGGCTATTGGAGAAAGGCGAGGGAGTCTTTGCCCTCGGCTTCTTTAGTCAGCAAGTAGTCTTTATCTGCTGTCAAGTAGTGAACGACAGGCACACCAAGCCCTTGCTCTTCAAACCATTTGGCAAGTGTGGCTTCTTGAGCTAACTGGCCTTTTTGGTCGATTTTCAAATAATAGCCCGTATCAGCATAGAAAACACTGGCTGCAGAATGTGAGGAGCTGTCGTAAAAGTTGGCCCCCTCTAGATAAGTTCGTATTTGCTCAGGGAAATGGGCTAGTGGAAAGGATATTTTTTCTGCTTTCATACTTTTATTGTAACATATTCTCAACTAATGCGAGGCAGCGTGGTATAATAGAAGCATGAATGTGAAAGTGAAGCAAAGAATCCCTTTGAAAATTAAGAAAATGGGGATTAATGGTGAAGGGATTGGATTTTATAAGAAAACGCTGGTCTTTGTGCCAGGGGCTTTGAAGGGTGAAGAAGTCTACTGTCAGGTGACCAGGGTTCAGCGTAATTTCATCGAGGCCAAGCTCTTGACCATCAACAAGCGGTCAAAATTTCGGGTGGAAGCACCTTGTGAGATTTATGATAGCTGTGGGGGCTGTCAAATCATGCACCTCCATTATGACAAGCAGTTGGAGTTTAAGGAAGATTTGCTGCGTCAGGCCTTGAAAAAATTTGCGCCAGCTGGCTATGAGAACTATGAGATTCGTCCGACCATTGGTATGCAGGAGCCGCTCTATTATCGGGCTAAGCTGCAGTTTCAGACTCGGAAGTTCAAGGATGAGGTCAAGGCTGGGCTCTATGCCCAGAATTCCCACTATCTGGTCTCGCTGAAAAACTGTCTGGTTCAGGACAAGGTGACGCAACAGATCATAAATAAGGTGGCTCGGCTTTTAGGCAAGTATAGGCTGCCCATCTATGATGAGAGAAAGACTGCTGGAGTGCGCACCGTTATGATTCGCAGGGCCAGAAAGACAGGTCAGGTGCAGATGATTTTTGTGACGGGGCGTAAGCTGGACTTTTCTCCAGTCGTTCGAGACCTGGTGGCTGAATTTCCAGAGTTGGAGACAGTGGCGGTCAATTATCATACGAGCAAGTCCAGTGAGATTTACGGGGATAAGACAGAGATTATCTGGGGCGAGAAGGCCATCCAAGAAGGAGTGCTGGACTATGAGTTCTCCCTATCGCCTCGAGCTTTCTATCAGCTCAATCCTGAGCAGACAGAGGTGCTCTACGGGGAGGCGGTTAAGGCGCTGGATGTGACGAAAGAAGATCATTTGATTGATGCCTATTGCGGAGTGGGGACCATCGGATTTGCCTTTGCTAAAAGGGTTAAGTCTCTGCGTGGCATGGACATCATCCCTGAGGCCATTGAAGACGCCAAGCGCAATGCAAAAAAGATGGGCTTTGACAATACACTCTACGAAGCTGGAACGGCAGAGGAGATTATTCCTCGTTGGTACGCTGAAGGTTATCGGGCGGATGCCTTGATTGTTGACCCACCGCGAACTGGTCTGGACGATAAACTGCTGGAGACGATTGTCCGTTATGCACCTGAAAAGATGGTCTACGTTTCCTGCAATGTCTCAACTCTGGCTCGGGATCTGGTCAAGCTTTGTCAGGTCTACGATGTCCACTACATCCAGTCGGTTGATATGTTTCCGCATACTGCTCGGACCGAGGCAGTAGTGAAATTGTCTAAGAGAAATAGCACTCGTTTGAGTTAATTAGAAACAGCTCGCTAAAGTTGATAAATCATTCTAAAAAGGACTTAGTTTTCTTGTAATACAGGGCTAAGTCTTTTCTTTTGTCAAAATTACAATGGTTTTTATCGGAAGAGTAAGTTCGGAAGGTTAGTCTCCGTCTAATCACTTAGTAAAAAAGAGAACACTCGTTAAGTGTTCTCCAATGGCAATCAGTTATATTAGAATAAACCGAAGACTAGGACTGCAAGGACGGCACCAATAATTGGTCCGACAACTGGAATCCAAGCATAGCTCCAATCACCATTTCCTTTGTTTGGAATCGGAAGGAGACTGTGCATGAGACGAGGTCCTAAGTCACGAGCTGGGTTGAGGGCATAGCCAGTTGTTCCACCAAGTGAGAGACCAATCCCGACAATCAATGTTCCGACTGCAAAAGTGCCAATGCCCGCTTGCAGCTTATAAAGTCCAAGAGCGAAGATAGTCAGCACAAGGACAAAAGTTCCAAGGATTTCGCTAATCAGGTTAGAGAAGGTATCTTTGATAGCTGGGCCTGTGCTGAATGTCCCCAGGACGTTAGCCGGATTTTCTTCAGCGAGATAGTGAGGTTTGAACTGTAGGAAGACGAGGAACTGTCCGACCATAGCACCTGCAAACTGAGCAAGGACGTAAGGAAGAACAGATGCCCAAGGCAAATCACCTTTCAGAGCTACTCCGATAGTTAGGGCAGGATTCAGATGGGCTGGGCCAAGGTTGCCAGATACAAAAGCAGCGATGGCAACAGCAATCCCCCATCCCATGGTAATCACAATCCAGCCTGAATTGTGACTCTTGGTTTTGGGAAGAACCACACCTGCAACGACGCCATTTCCCAGAAGGAGCAAGAGCAGTGTTCCTAAAAATTCGCCAAATATTTCTTTCATCATCTATATTACTCCATTTAAAAGAAGGGGTGGCAGACAGTTCTTGGTCTACCGCCTCTTCTCATATTTTCTATTTTTTTAATTCTTCTAAATCGTTATTTGCAAGGGCAGCTTGTACGTCGTTTCGATAAGCTGCTTTTTCTTCTTCTGTCCAGTCGTAGAATCGTCCCATTTCATCCAGAACAGGCTCTACAATAGCATCTAAACCATCCCGCATAAAGAGCATGTGATTTGTCCGGCGAAGCAGGAAGTCGACTGGGCTGAGTGCTAATTCATTACGCATAGCATAATGCAGTGACAAGGTATCCGCTAGGCTGAGACCTGGTGCTTGTTCAATGCTGTGAGCGAGGGCAAAGACTTTAGGAGCATTGGAACCGTAAAGGTTTGCAAGATAGAAGGCTTCTTTGCTGTCTAAGCCGCGTGAGACACCAAGTTGAGCAAAAGCTTCGATTTCGGAATCCACATTTGCTGGATTGAGCTCTCCGCCTGAAACAGGGTAGGTCTTCGAATTGATGAGTTTGAAGCTGCGGTCAAATTCTGCTTTTAAGATTTCAACCACGCGCTCCATAGCGCCTTCCGCCATCTTACGATAGTCTGTGATTTTACCGCCAGCAAGGGTCAAGAGGCCATTGTTATCACGTTCCAGGCTGGAACCGCGAGATACAGCAGATGGATCTAAGTGTTTTTCAGACGTGCTGCTTTCGAGTTGCGTAACAGCTGCCTCAACATCCTCGCGGGACTTTTCTTTAGCCAAATAGCTTTCAACGGTCGCAATCAGTGCATTGAAGCTTTCATCGCTGATGGTACCGTTGTTTCCGCCGTTGTAGTCAGAAGCACTGTTTCCTGCAATCAGAGGACGCAGACCTGCCCAACTGCTTTCGATGTCGTCAATCGTGATGTTTGCTTCTGGGAAGCGATTGTTGACAATGCCCAAGAGATAATCCACATCTTCTTGTGTTACTTTTGGATGCTCTAGGTCGCCAGTGTAGTCAGTATCAGTCGTACCAAAGTAGGTTTTATTTTCACGTGGAAGAACAAAGACCATCCGCCCGTCTCCCAAGCCTGTATCAAAGTAGACTGGCTGAGACACCTTGATCTTGCTAGAGTCAACCACTAAGTGAACACCCTTGGTGGGACGCATTTGTGAGTATTGCTCACCGTCATTTGACAGATTGCGCACCTTATCGCTCCAAGGTCCAGTTGTGTTGATGACCAAGCGAGCCTTGATTTCAAAGACTTCATCTGTCAAGAGGTCACGCGCAACAACGCCTGTAATCTTTCCAGATTCGTCAAAGAGGAAGCCTTCTGCTTTGACATGGTTGGCAATCAGTGCGCCGTCTTGGTTGGCGCGTTTGATATTTTCAATCACGAGGCGAGCGTCGTTGTTGCGGAAGTCAAGATAGACACCACCGCCGACTAAGCCTTCCTTCTTAAGTTCGGGTTCCCGTTCTAGGACTTCTTCCTTGCTCAAGACCTTGTTGGCAGCAGGAGTGTTGTTGACACCGGCTAAGAGGTCGTAGAGGTCCATAGCCACTTTGAGACGGAAGAGACTGAAAGTAGCACCCTCTTCTTCATAGACAGGAAGGAGCATAGGATCTGGTTTTGGAATATGGGGGGCAATTTGCTGAACTACAGCACGCTCAGAAACTGTATCTGAGACCACTTCTACGTCGAATTGCTTGAGGTAACGAAGGCCACCATGGACCAATTTGGTAGAACGGCTAGAAGTCCCTTCTGCAAAATCCTGCATTTCAATCAGACCGGTCTCCAGGCCACTAGCAGCGGCTTGCAAGGCTACCCCAGCACCAGTAATCCCTCCGCCAATAATCAGGAGGTCTAAGGTGCGTTCCTGCATTTTTTTAATCGATAATTCACGTGTTTTCTTTGAAAATTCCATAATTACACACTTTCTAACTTAGTCGTTTCACGCTTCTACTGACTTGATTATCAAAATCAGTCGTCGATTTCTGCAAAGACTTGAGTTGCCTTAACGGCTTTTTTCCATCCTTTGTAGAGTTGTTCCTTACGGGATTCATTCATAGACGGTTCAAAGAGTTCTCCAGTTTCATTGAGAGTGCGGAGTTCGTTCAAGTCTTTCCAGTAGCCTACTGACAGTCCTGCCAAGAAGGCTGCACCGAGAGCAGTTGTTTCTAAGTTTTTAGCACGGGCAATATCGATTCCCAAAATGTCAGCCTGGAACTGCATGAGGAAATTGTTCATAGCAGCACCGCCATCAACTTTGAGGACTTGAATAGCAGTCTTGGCATCCACCTGCATAGTATCAATGATGTCTCGTACTTGGTAAGCGATGGATTGCAGAGTAGCCTTGATAAAGTCTTCTTTGCTGGTTCCGCGGGTCAAACCAAAGACAGAACCACGTGCATTTTGATCCCAGTAGGGAGCGCCCAGACCTGTAAAGGCAGGTACGACATAGACTTCATCATTGTTGTGAGAGTCGAGGGCATATTTTTCAGATTCTGGTGAATTTTCAACCATCCGAAGACCGTCGCGCAGCCATTGAATAGCACTTCCGGCAATGAAGATAGAACCTTCTAAGGCATAGTAAACTTTGCCGTTAATTCCATAGCCAATGGTTGTCAAGAGATTGTTTTCAGACAGCTGCATCTCTTCACCAGTGTTCATGATGATGAAAGAACCAGTTCCGTAAGTATTCTTGACCATGCCAGGCTCAAAAGCTAACTGTCCAAAGAGAGCTGCCTGCTGGTCACCAGCCATGCCAGAGATTGGAACTTCTCCGCCGTAGAAATGGAATGGAGCAGTCTTACCATAGATTTCTGAGTTAGAACGAACTTCTGGAAGCATGGCCTTTGGAATGTTGAGAATTTCCAAAATCTCATCGTCCCACTTGAGTTCCTTGATGTTATAGAGCATGGTACGGGCTGCATTTGAGTAGTCGGTCACGTGAGCTGCGCCGTCAGTCAATTTCCAAACCAGCCAGGTATCGATAGTCCCAAAGAGCAATTCGCCCTTTTCAGCTCTTTCTTGTGCTCCCTCAACATGGTCCAAAATCCAGCGAACCTTGGTAGCAGAGAAGTAAGCGTCAATAATCAAACCAGTCTTTTCGTGGAATTTTTCCACATAGCCTTGGCTTTTCAGCTGTTCAGCCAGAGGAGCAGTCTGGCGAGATTGCCAAACGATAGCATTGTAGATAGGAAGACCAGTATTCTTATCCCAGACGACCGTTGTTTCACGCTGGTTGGTGATCCCGATGGCTTCGATTTGGTTAGGTTTGACTCCACTTTCGATGAAGGCGCCGGCGATAACGGACTGCACAGAGTTCCAAATTTCATTGGCATTGTGCTCAACCCATCCAGCTTGAGGGAAAATCTGAGTAAATTCTTTTTGACTGGAGCTAACTTTTTCTCCTTTTTTGTTAAAGATGATGGCGCGGGAACTAGTAGTTCCTTGGTCGATGGCCATGATGTATTTTTCTTGTGACATGAACTGTCCTCCTAGTAAAAATCTTGAGGATGTTTCCTCTACAGTAACTAGTATATAAAATAAAACGCTTTCTTTTTCATCAACTTTTTTTAATTTTTAAAAAAATATGAGGATATTGTGCGAAAATCACAAAGAAACCTGGATTTCTCCAAGTTTCTTAATGAAATATCATGTGACGGATTTGAGCCAAATCTTCCAAATCCAAGTCATTTTTTAAATAATAGACGGGAACTTGCTGGTTCTGATGGATGGGATTGTTGGTGATGATGAGGTCATAATTTCTAGTAAGGTCGTAGGATTCAATCGTAATAAAGCGATTGTACTCTAAGTACCGCCTTAAAATGGCTGTCATCCTAGAAACAACGATAAAGCTATCTGTTAAGTCCATGCCTATCTTGATGACTTGACCGTCATTTTCAGCAATGTACTCCATCAGCTGGAGCCATTCCCACAACACCTTTTTATCCAGAGATGTTCCCTGCTGGAAAATAGGCAGTTTGCTAAAAATAGTGTCTGCCACTTGTCGATAATCGTCTTCGCTCCATAAGTAAGGATGGCGCAATTCCAAATCATGCTTGTATTTGTCTTGCAAGAGACAGCCTTTGAAAAGAAAGACATGGGCGCAGAGCTGACTGAGTTCGTAGGTCACTTGATCTTCGATGTAGTCACCAAGCAAGTCCTGTCCCTTCATCTCTTGAATGAGTTGCGTAATCAGACTGGCAATTTCACCGCCAAAGCCCAGTATATACTCCATGGTGTGCAGGGGCAGAATCCGATGGGAAAGCAGAAATGAAAAGAAAATCATCATTTCCCCGTCTTCCTGACTCAGAGTGATGTGCTGTCCGGCAAAGAAATCATTTGTTCGGCGATGCAAGCGTTGATAGAAGATGTTTTCAAAATAGCCCTGCATTTTCTGCTCAATGTTTTGGAATTGACAGGCATTGACTCTTAGGCGCTGTTGGGTAATATGTGCCCAAAGAGCCAAGTCCAATCGCTGTCCTTGAGAGAGTTGGGCTCCACAGAGTTCTTCTAAGACGGCAACTTCCTGCCTTCTTTCTGATTTTTGAAGTTCTTTTTCCCAATCTTGGCTGGACCAGACCTTACGAAAGAGGCAGAAATAAAAATAGCGAATCTGGTGCTCAGGCCCTTTCAAGCGGCCATTTTGGATAGATAGCTCAAACTCTGATAAAATCTGATTTAAACCGGATATATGACGGCCGAGTGTTGCTTCACTGATCATCAGCTCTTGGGCTAATTGATGGGCTAAAAACTGCTGATGATAGAGCAGGTAATTTAAAATCTGGTATTTGATAGAATTGTCTAAGAAGAGTCTACGAATATCCCGTCCCTTGGTATCCGGTCCGATGGACAGGCTGAGTGTTTCGTCCTGAAGCTGGATGGATAGGGCTGCATGATGGTCCGCTGCCTTGTCGTTAATCAAGCTAATGTACTTGGTCAAGGTTGCTTTCGAGAAGCCGGTTTCAGACATAACGTCCTTCAAACTGGATGTAGAATGCTGCTGTAAATAAGACAGGACAATAAACTGCCCCGCTTCACTCTTTTCCATTAAGTCTGCAAGATACATACGAAAACCCTCTCAATTCACTAATCTTAGCTTATCACAAAAGGGAAAAAAGACGAAGCAATGTGCTTTATATTTTCTTATTGTTGCTCGAGGTAATAATGGAAGCATAAGTCTATCATCTTATCTATCTTAATTTGCTATTCCATTTTGTTTGAACAGTGTAAGAGGAGTAGAACCCAATTCTTCTTTGCTTTGAGTTTGATCGCTTTTTTATGGTATAATTGTAGAAAAATGACGATGAGGGAGCAGCTATGGATAATGTGATTGATTTGTCTATCCCAGTGGCAGAAGTGATTGAGAAGCAGCCCGAGGTTTTGGATGTTTTGGTCGAGTTGGGCTTTACGCCTCTGGCCAATCCCGTTATGCGCAATACAGTCGGGCGCGTGGTTTCTATCAAAAAAGGAGCCAGCATGAATGGCATTGACCTGAATAAAATCAAGCAAACTCTGGAATTAAACGGCTATGAAGTGGTGGGGATTTAGGCATGGCTACTGAACGCATTGAAGTCCTCAAATCAATCTTGCTGGATTTACATAACGGAGCTTCTGCAGAGTCTGTGCAGGACCTTTTCAATGAGCATTTTGCAGGTGTGTCCGCTATCGAAATCAGCCTGATGGAGCATGAGCTGATGAACTCGGATACGGGAGTGACCTTTGAAGATGTCATGTCTATCTGCAATGTCCATGCCAATCTCTTTAAAGGTGCCATTCAGGATGTGGAGGTGGCTGATACCGACCATCCAGGCCATCCTGTTCAGATTTTTAAGCAGGAAAATCTAGCGCTGCGGGCTGCCCTTATGCGGGTTCGCAGGCTCCTATCTACCTATGAAACGACAGAAGATGAGGAGCTTCTTCCAGAAATCCGCAAGGGACTCCAGCGCCAGCTGAGTTTGGTGGGGCAGTTTGATATCCACTATCAGCGTAAGGAAGAGCTTATGTTTCCTATCATGGAGAGCTACGGCCACGATTCGCCGCCCAAGGTCATGTGGGGTGTAGATGACCAGATTCGGGACCTTTTCCAAGAGGCTAAGTCTGTTGCAGAGCAGCTGCCGGACACTTCGATTCAAGAAGTCAAGGAAAAGTTTGAGGCTTTTGCGGCTGAGTTTGAAGCTATGATTTTCAAGGAAGAGTCTATCCTTCTCATGATTCTCCTCGAGTCCTTCCATCAGGATGACTGGCTCAAGATTGCTGAGGAGAGTGATGCTTATGGCTATGCTATCATCAAGCCGACAGAGAAATGGATTCCTGCGCGGCACTCATTCTCGGAGGAGGAAGTTAGGGATGCTGCTGATGAAGGAAGCGAAGCGGCAGCCAGTAGAGAACAAACTAGTGATGGCAGATTTGAGCAGGTCATTGATACGCCGGATGGTCAGGTCACTATTTCCTTTAAGCCTAAGGAAAAGAAGGAGCAAGCCTTTAATCGGGAGTCCCAGCAGCCTTTTGGTCATGGATATCTGTCTGTGGCGGAGGCCAATCTGATTTTGGACCATCTGCCCATGGAGATTACCTTTGTCAATAAGGATGATATTTTCCAGTATTATAATGACAGCGTGCCAGCGGACGAGATGATTTTCAAGCGGACACCGTCCCAGATAGGGCGCAATGTCGAGCTTTGTCACCCGCCCAAGTTTTTGGATAAGGTGCGGCGAATTTTCAAGGCTCTGCGCAAGGGAGAGCGGGACAAGTTTGAGATGTGGTTCAAGTCGGAATCAAGGGGCAAGTTTGTTCATGTGACCTATGCAGCGGTGCGGGATGAATCTGGTGAATTTCAGGGGGTGCTGGAGTATGTACAGGACATTCAGCCCTTCCGTGACATTGACAGTGATTTTTACCGAGATTTGGACTAAATATTTGCAGTTAGAAAGTGAGAAAAATGAGTTACGAACAAGAATTTTTACAGGACTTTGAAGCTTGGGTCAAGACCCAGGTCATGATTAACGAGATGGCCCTCAAGGAGAGTCAGGCAGTCTACGAGGCAGACCAGGACGAGAGGGCCAAGGAAGCGGCCATTCGCTATGAAAGTCGTCTCGATGCCTACCAGTTTCTTTTGGGGAAATTCGCCAACTATCAGGCGGGCAAAGGATTCCACGACCTGCCTGACGGACTTTTGGGTGAGAGAAATTATTGATTTTTCGCTTGAAAGGTGATAGAATAGGTTCATCAGAGGTGTTTTGAGTCAAGCATTTTACAGAAAGTGGCGGTGCTGAGAAGTCCACAAGTGTGTCAAAGCTGGTTGCTGATGAATGAAAATGAAATATTATTGTCTTTTTATTTTAAAGACTAAAGTTGCGGGCATCTGCCCGAAATTGGGTGGTACCGCGGATATTGATTCGTCCCTGTCATAGTTATGACAGGGGCGATTTTTTGTAGAAAGCGAGGGAGGAAGATGGAGCAAGCACGATTACCAGATCGATTAGAAACAGAACGTCTAGTCTTACGAGTCCGCACCGTGGCTGATGCAGTGGATATCTTTGACTATGCCAGTCGGCCAGAAGTTTCCTATCCAGCAGGCTTTCCGCCCGTCAAGACCTTGGAAGATGAGATTTATTATCTAGAGCATATTCTGCCCGAGCGCAATCAAAAGCAAAATCTCCCAGCAGGCCATGGAATTGTTGTCAAAGGGACGGATAAAGTCATTGGTTCCGTTGATTTCAACCATCGGCACGAAGACGATGTGCTTGAGATTGGCTATATCTTGCACCCAGACTACTGGGGGCGAGGCTATGTTCCAGAAGCAGCGCGTGCCTTGATTGACCTAGCTTTTAAAGAATTGAATCTACATAAAATTGAATTGTCTTGCTTTGGCTATAATCTTCAAAGTCAACGAGTCGCTGAGAAGCTTGGCTTCATCCTCGAAGCTCGCATCCGAGACCGCAAAGATGCCCAAGGCAATCGCTGTGACGATTTGAGATATGGCTTGCTTAGGAGTGAGTGGGAGGTGGAAACTGTTGGTTGAATCATTCGGAAATTTCGAACAGTTTAGTTGAATTAGAGCGCAATAATATGGATGCTTTCATATGTTTAATTGTTCGGGTAAATTATAGCCAATTAAGTCAGCTTCGCATCTAGGCAACTAAAAATTTGAAAGACTTCATTATTAGAACTTATTACAAATAAACAATATGAAAATTTAAAGGAGACACAATGTTAAAATTTACAGTAAGTAAAGTTGAAGAGCAAGTAAAAATTAAAGTTACAGATAATAATGATGAGCCTATAGAGAAAGATCTAAATTTGTTAAAAGAATATGGTGTTTTCAAATATGATGACGGTCATTATATTCTAAATGGTGAAAAGTATTCTGCCCATTATGGTGATCTTTTAGGATATTATATAGCCTTAAAACACGCTATTGAAAATTATATTGGCAATAATAGTGATATTGAGGCAATTAATGGGAACGATGAGTTAATTTTTAAAAATTGGAGCTATGAAGTTATTTCAGAAGCTATAAATAAGGATGAAACAAAGAAGCTTGCCAAAGATGTTCATACTCTTCAAAAACAATTTCTAAGTTTGGGTGGTAAGAGATATATTCAAGAAAAGCAGTTTAGAGGACTAGAACCCAAATTTGATGCAAAGGAAACGGAGGCTGGGCGTTATCAAAAATGGCTTGATGCTGATGTTTTCAAGCCTTCTGGAGATCAAAAGGCTAAGCCTTATTCGATCGTGATTCCACCGCCAAACGTGACTGGTAAACTTCACCTTGGTCACGCTTGGGATACGACCTTGCAGGATATTATCATCCGTCAGAAGCGCATGCAAGGCTTTGATACCCTTTGGCTTCCCGGAATGGACCACGCTGGGATTGCCACTCAGGCTAAAGTCGAGGAGCGCTTGCGGGAGCAAGGCATTTCCCGCTATGACCTCGGTCGTGAGAAATTTCTCGATAAGGTCTGGGAATGGAAGGATGAATACGCTGCGACCATCAAGGAGCAATGGGGCAAGATGGGCCTCTCTGTGGACTATTCTCGTGAGCGTTTCACCCTTGATGAAGGTCTGTCAAAAGCTGTTCGCAAGGTTTTTGTCGAACTTTACAAGAAAGGCTGGATCTACCGTGGTGAGTTTATCATCAACTGGGACCCAGCTGCTCGCACAGCCCTGTCTGATATCGAGGTTATCCATAAGGACGTTGAAGGTGCTTTCTACCACATGAACTACATGCTGGAAGATGGCTCACGCGCCCTTGAAGTTGCGACCACTCGGCCTGAGACCATGTTTGGGGATGTTGCGGTTGCGGTCAATCCAAAAGACCCACGCTACAAGGACTTGATTGGTCAAAACGTTATCCTGCCAATCGCTAATAAACTGATTCCAATCGTGGCTGATGAACATGCAGATCCTGAGTTTGGGACAGGTGTCGTGAAAATCACGCCTGCCCACGATCCAAATGACTTCTTGGTTGGTCAACGCCATAACTTGCCACAAGTTAACGTTATGAACGACGACGGAACCATGAATGACTTGGCCTTCGAATTTGCAGGCATGGACCGTTTTGAAGCCCGCAAAGCGGTTGTCAAGAAACTGGAAGAAATTGGTGCTCTGGTTAAAATCGAAAAACGTGTCCACAGTGTTGGTCACTCAGAGCGGACTGGCGTTATGGTTGAGCCGCGTCTGTCTACTCAGTGGTTCGTCAAGATGGATCAATTGGCTAAGAATGCCATCGCCAACCAAGCTACAGATGACAAGGTTGAATTTTACCCACCTCGTTTCAACGATACTTTCCTGCAATGGATGGAAAATGTCCACGACTGGGTAATTTCCCGTCAGCTCTGGTGGGGTCATCAAATCCCAGCCTGGTACAATGCAGACGGCGAAATCTATGTGGGCGAAGAAGCGCCGGAAGGCGATGGTTGGACTCAGGACGAAGACGTCTTGGATACTTGGTTCAGCTCAGCCCTTTGGCCCTTCTCAACCATGGGCTGGCCTGATGTCGACTCAGAAGACTTCAAGCGCTATTACCCAACCTCAACCTTGGTAACTGGTTATGATATTATCCCGTTCTGGGTATCTCGGATGATTTTCCAAGGTTTGGAATTTACTGGCAAGTCGCCATTCAAAAATGCCTTGATTCATGGTCTCATTCGTGATGAGGAAGGACGTAAGATGTCCAAGTCACTGGGAAATGGGATTGATCCAATGGATGTTATTGATAAGTACGGAACAGATAGCCTGCGTTGGTTCCTGTCAAACGGCTCTGCCCCTGGCCAAGACGTCCGCTTCAGCTATGAAAAAATGGATGCTTCATGGAACTTCATTAACAAAATCTGGAACATTTCCCGCTATATCCTCATGAACAATGAAGGATTAACGCTGGATGCGGCGCGTGAGAATGTCGCTCAGGTGGCGGCTGGTCAGGCAGGCAATGTCACTGACTGCTGGATTCTCCACAACCTCAATGAAACCATTGGCAAGGTCACTGAGAACTTCGATAAGTTTGAGTTTGGTGTGGCTGGTCACATCCTCTACAACTTCATTTGGGATGAATTTGCCGACTGGTATGTGGAGCTGACCAAGGAAGTGCTTTACAGCGACAATGAAGACGAGAAAGTCATTACTCGCTCTGTTCTCCTTTACACGCTGGACCAAATCCTGCGCCTGCTTCACCCAATCATGCCTTTCGTGACCGAGGAAATCTTTGGACAAATCTCAGAAGGCACCATTGTGACAGCGGCTTACCCAGTGGTTCGTCCAGAGTTTGCAAATGCCGAGGCAGCAGCTGGCGTGGAAGCCCTTAAGGACCTGATTCGTTCGGTGCGCAATAGCAGAGCTGAGGTCAATGTGGCGCCAAGCAAGCCAATCACTATCTTGATTAAGACGACAGACAGTGCGCTGGAAGCTTTCTTCAAGGATAATGTCAACTACATCAAGCGCTTCACCAATCCTGAGCATCTGGAAATCGCAGCAGACCTTGCCGTACCAGAGCTGGTCATGTCTAGCATCATTACAGGAGCAGAAATCTACCTGCCGCTGGCAGACCTCCTCAATATTGAGGAAGAGCTAGCTCGTCTCGAAAAAGAACTAGCCAAGTGGCAGAAAGAACTGGATATGGTCGGCAAGAAACTCTCTAACGAGCGCTTCGTAGCCAATGCCAAACCAGAAGTCGTCCAAAAAGAACGCGACAAACAAGCCGACTACCAAGCTAAGTATGACGCGACAGTAGCGCGGATTGATGAGATGAGGAAATTGGTTTAGAAAAAATACAGGTGATATTATGACAGAATTAATTACATTTCTAGAAAAACACTGGAAATCAGTTACAAAGTTAGAAGTTCGAGAACATAAGGAAGATGAAAACATCCGAGAACGTAATCCCTTAAAAAGAGATTACGCAAGGGTTATCTATTCAACTTCATTTAGACGTCAACAAGGGAAAATGCAACTATTTGAAGTAAATAGTAAAGCTTTTCATAGAAATAGATTAACCCACAGTTTTGAGGTTTCCCAAATATCTCATGGAATTGTCGATGAACTCAAGGAAAAGGTTAAGAAAGAAATTGAAACTAAATCTGAGGACACCAATACAAAAGAATATATTCAATATGAGAAAAATATAGAGGAAAATTTCTCAAAAATGAGCGTAGTGGTTGAAACAGGTTCCTTAATTCACGATGTTGGAAATCCTCCTTTTGGTCATCATGGGGAAAGGGTTTTAAATAAACTTGCTTCTGATATTGGATTTGAGGGAAATGCACAAGGCATTCGTGTTCTAAGAAAAATTGAGAAGAAGTCTCCTCAATATAATGGTCTTAATTTGACTTATCGTACTTTAGCAGCAATCATCAAGTACTTTGTTTCATATGATAAGGATAAGAAAAAATTTTTATATAAAGATGATTACAATGACTTATCTGAGAATATAAAAAATGTTTTAGATAAAGATAGCTTACCATTTAGAACAATTGATGTCCAAATAGTTGATCTTGCCGATGAGATTGCCTACTGTGCTCACGATTTAGAAGATGCACTAGCTAGCAATTATTTTACAATTGATGAATTTATTTTTAGATTAGAATATTTAAAAGATGATGAACTAGATGTAAATTCTAAAAACGCTTTCAAAACGTGGGTTAAAAAAGCAAAATCTTTCGCTGAAAAAAAGGGAGATAACGGGCTTCAAACAGAAGATTATGATTTTTATTTTCGAAGAGAGTTAATTTCTATAATAGTAAATCAACTCATAGAGGATATTGGCATTGTCGAGGTAGGTTGTAAATTTAAAGACCAAACTGGAACAATAAATGAAGAAGAGTTACGCTTTGTTAGATATGCTAAATTGGCAGAAGCACTGAAAAAAACTATATTCAATTGTGTGACTAGTTCAGATAATATTATGCTCTATGAAAAAGTTGGAACGAAGGTTTTAACGAGTCTTTTCGAATTATTTATGAATGATGAGTATAATAAAGAAGGCATGCTGATGCCCGTTGAGTATAGATGGAAAAGTAAAGAAAGTGCAGTAAATAAAACTAGAAAAGTTTTAGACTATATATCTGGAATGATGGACACATATGCTATAGAAGTTTACATGAAGCATTTTGGAGAAGATCCATTTAATGTAAAATATGATAGAGAAATATTTAAAGTATCTAAACAAGAACAAAGTAATATATTCTCCGGATTAAAAGATTCTATTTTTTCTTACATAAAGAAAAAGAAATAGATTCAATTAATCAATCAATTAACTTATTAATGTAAGCATGTTAATTATTTATATGTTCTTGGTTATTAAAATTATTGGTAATATTATGATCTATTATCAGAGTTACCAACGTAGAAAATAGGTTACTACTTGACAAATCCTGCAAGTTCGAACCGGCCTGAGAAGTACAACATTGCAGACTTCTTCTTAGGTGTTGGGGAATTGAGTTAGGATTTGAACAGACCGAGAATTCCGACTGATGTAGGCTAATTAGTTTATTAGTATGTCCGGATATATCAATTAGATCATCCATACACTCAGCTGGATTATTGTGATATTCAAGCCGTTAAGCCAGAGGGTATCCTAGCTAGGCATTTAGAGATTACTATGAAAGTCTCTATTTTACTGTAAACTCCCACAACCAAGTTCAGTTACATCTGAGCTTGGTTTTTCTATCCCTCCCCCTTCATACGTCACCAACTTAATACTTTCTTTTAAGCCTTAAAAATGATAAAATAAGACAAACAAACTATAGGAGAACATAATGACTAAAGCAAATTTTGGTGTTGTTGGTATGGCTGTTATGGGCCGTAACCTTGCCCTAAATATCGAATCTCGTGGCTATACAGTTGCCATCTATAACCGCTCAGCAAACAAGACAGAGGACGTCATTGCCTCTCATCCTGAGAAAAATTTTGTGCCTAGCTATGATGTGGAGTCTTTTGTAAACTCTATTGAAAAACCGCGTCGGATTATGTTGATGGTTCAAGCTGGTCCTGGTACAGATGCGACTATTCAGGCCTTACTTCCTCACTTGGATAAGGGCGATATCCTGATTGACGGTGGGAATACTTTCTACAAGGATACCATTCGCCGCAATGAAGAGTTGGCTAACTCTGGTATCAACTTCATCGGTACAGGGGTTTCCGGTGGTGAAAAGGGCGCATTGGAAGGACCATCTATCATGCCAGGTGGTCAAAAAGAAGCTTATGAGTTAGTAGCGGATGTCTTGGAAGAAATCTCTGCTAAAGCTCCTGAAGACGGTGCACCATGTGTGACTTATATCGGTCCTGATGGCGCTGGTCACTATGTAAAAATGGTCCATAACGGGATTGAATATGGAGATATGCAGCTTATCGCTGAGAGTTATGACCTTATGCAGCACTTGCTGGGACTTTCAGCTAGTGAAATGGCGGACATCTTCACGGAGTGGAACAAAGGCGAGCTGGACAGCTATCTGATTGAGATTACAGCGGATATCTTGACACGCAAGGACGATGAAGGTCAAGCAGGCCCAATCGTTGATTACATTCTGGATGCGGCTGGCAATAAGGGAACTGGTAAGTGGACCAGTCAATCTTCTCTGGATTTAGGTGTGCCACTGCCATTGATTACAGAGTCAGTCTTTGCGCGTTACATTTCTACCTACAAAGATGAGCGTGTGGCTGCCAGCAAGGTATTGCCAAAACCAGCTGCATTCACCTTTGAGGGAGACAAGGCAGAGTTGATTGAAAAGATCCGTCAGGCTCTTTACTTCTCAAAAATCATGTCTTATGCTCAAGGATTTGCTCAATTGCGTGTAGCTTCTAAAGAAAATAACTGGAATCTTCCGTTTGGTGAGATTGCTTCTATCTGGCGTGCTGGCTGTATCATCCGTGCCCGCTTCCTTCAGAAAATTACAGATGCTTACAGCCGTGATGCTGACCTTGCAAACCTGCTCTTAGATGAATACTTCATGGATATTACAGCTAAGTACCAACAGGCAGTCCGTGATGTTGTCAGCTTGGCTGTGCAAGCAGGTGTACCAGTACCAACCTTCTCCAGTGCCATTGCTTACTTTGATAGCTACCGTGCAGAAAATCTGCCAGCTAATCTGATTCAGGCACAGCGTGATTACTTTGGTGCTCATACATACAACCGTAAAGACAAAGAAGGTACCTACCACTATTCTTGGTACGACGAAAAATAGGATAGGCCTATGGCAAAGCGAATTTTACTAGTAGAAAATGAAAAAAATCTTGCCCGATTTGTGAGTTTGGAACTGCAAAAGGAAAGCTTTCTTGTAGATTTGGCTGAGACTGGTCAAGAGGGACTGGCTTTGGCTAAAGATGTGGATTATGACTTGCTCTTGCTCAACTATGATCTTCAAGATATGACTGCCAGCGATTTTGCTCAGCAGCTGAGCTTGATTAAGCCAGCGTCCGTCATTATCGTTCTGGCTAGTCGCGAAGAGATTGCAGATCAGCAGGAAGCAATCCAGCATTTTGCCGTTTCCTACGTAGTCAAGCCTTTCATTATCAGTGATTTAGTGGAGCGTGTCTCTATCATTTTCCGCGGGCGTGACTTTATCGATCAGCACTGCAGCCTCTTGAAAATTCCGACCTCTTACAGGAATCTGCGAGTGGATATTAAAAATCACACAGTTTACCGTGGCGAGGAAGTTATTGCGCTGACGCGGCGGGAGTACGATCTGCTGGTAACCCTGATGGGCAGCAATAAGGTCATGAGCCGTGAGCAACTACTGGAGCGTGTCTGGAAGTACGAGAGTGCAACGGAGACCAACGTTGTAGATGTTTATATTCGTTATCTGCGCAGTAAAATTGATGTGGAAGGGCAGCCAAGCTATATCAAAACCGTTCGCGGTGTTGGTTATGCCATGCAATAATAAAAAAATCAAAACTCTGTTCTCCTTGAGAGACGGAGTTTTTTTGCTCTTGTTATAGTATAGATAGGAGAACTAATAGGATTTTTCTAACTATTTTATGCAATCGTTTTCGTTGAAATATAGCAAAAATATAACTATCGAAGAGAAAATGCAGTATTTTAGGTGCAAAAAAGAGAAAAAATTTTTATAAAAGCCTTTACAAAATAAAAAATCGTGCTATAATAGATGTATCGATATGCAAACGATTTCACAAAAACGGACTTGTTTGTAAAAAATATAAGGAGGTCTGAATGATGAAAGATTCATTCAAGAACATTTTTAGCTTTGAATTTTGGCAAAAATTCGGTAAAGCTTTGATGGTGGTCGTTGCTGTTATGCCGGCAGCAGGACTGATGATTAGTATCGGTAAGATGCTTCCCATGGCAGATCCTAATTGGGTAATCTTTACTATATTTGGGAAGGACTTAGGCACGTTACTGTATACACTAGTAGTCACAATTGGTAGTGTTATGGAGCAAATTGGCTGGGGGGTTATCGGTAACCTGCATATTCTCTTTGCTTTAGCTATCGGAGGAAGTTGGGCTAAAGAACGCGCTGGCGGTGCCTTCGCAGCAGGTCTTTCCTTTATTCTTATGAACCGAATCACTGGTGTATTGTTTGGTGTGACTGCAGATATGCTTAAGGATCCTAAAGCTATTGTTCATACCTTAAATTTCAAATTATTTGGTTTACAAATTGGTTGGGACATCCAGCTGAAAGTTTCTGATTATTTTACAAGTGTTTTAGAATCTCCAGCTCTTAATATGGGAGTCTTCGTCGGAATCATCGCTGGTTTTGTCGGAGCAACAGCTTATAACAAATACTATAATTATCGCAAACTCCCAGATGCCTTGTCTTTCTTTAATGGTAAACGTTTTGTACCATTCGTGGTTATTCTGAGATCTACTCTGGTAGCCGTTATATTAGGTATTTTCTGGCCATATGTTCAGGCTGGTATCAATTCCTTTGGTGTTTGGATTGCTAACTCACAAGATACAGCACCAATTTTAGCGCCATTCTTGTATGGAACCTTAGAGCGTCTCTTGCTTCCATTTGGTTTGCACCACATGTTGACCATTCCAATGAATTATACTGCACTTGGAGGAACTTATGAGATTTTAACTGGTGCTGCGAAAGGAACAGAAGTATTTGGCCAAGACCCATTATGGCTAGCTTGGGTACAAGACTTAGTAAACTTAAAAGGTTCAAACGCCTCTGCTTATAAAGATTTGTTAAATAGCGTTACTCCAGCTCGCTTTAAAGTTGGTCAGATGATTGGTTCATTTGGTATCCTTATGGGGGTAGCAGCAGCTATCTATCGCAATGTGGATGCTGACAAGAAGCACAAATACAAAGGTATGATGATTGCGACTGCTTTGGCGACCTTCTTAACAGGGGTTACTGAGCCAATCGAGTACATGTTCATGTTCGTTGCCACACCGCTGTATATCATTTATGCATTTGTACAAGGTGCTGCGTTTGCTATGGCTGATATTGTTGATTTGCGTGTTCACTCTTTTGGTTCAATTGAGTTCTTAACTCGTACCCCTATGTCTGTTAGTGCTGGCTTGGGAATGGATATCATCAACTTCATTTGGGTAACTATCCTATTTGGTGTTGTGATGTACCTCATTTCTAACTTCATGATCAAGAAGTTCAACTATGCAACTCCAGGACGTAACGGTAACTATGAAACAGCAGATGGTTCAGATGAAGCTTCTTCATCAGAGTCAACTGGCGGTAAAGTTGCTGAAGCATCTCAAGCAGTAAATGTTATCAATCTTCTGGGCGGTCGCGCTAATATCGTAGATGTAGATGCATGTATGACTCGTCTGCGTGTGACTGTCAAAGATGCTGAAAAAGTTGGAACAGAAGAGCAGTGGAAAGCTGAAGGCGCTATGGGCTTGGTTATGAAAGGCCAAGGTGTTCAAGCTATCTACGGACCAAAAGCTGACGTTCTCAAATCTGATATTCAAGACTTGTTGGATTCTGGTGAAGTGATTCCTGAAACACTTCCTAGCCAAAAAGCAGAATCAGCAGCTGCTGAAGTTACTTACAAAGGTGTGACTGAGGAAGTTGAAACTGTTGCAGACGGTCAAGTCATTGACTTGGCAGATGTTAAAGATCCAGTATTCTCACAAAAAATGATGGGTGATGGATTTGCAGTTGAGCCAGAAAATGGTAAGATTTATTCACCAGTTTCTGGTACAGTAACTAGCGTTTTCCCTAGCAAGCACGCTATTGGTCTTGTGACAGATAACGGCCTGGAAGTCTTGGTACACATTGGTTTGGAAACTGTTAGCCTTGAAGGTAAACCATTCGAGGTTCATGTTTCAGAAGGACAAAAAGTTGCAGCTGGAGATCTTCTAGTCACAGCTGACTTGGAAGCAATCAAGGAAGCAGGACGTGAAACTTCAACAATCGTAGTCTTCACAAATGCAGCAGCTATCAAGTCTGTAACAGTAGAAAAACTTGGTCAAGCATCTGCTAAGACAGTTGTTGCTAAGGTTGAATTGTAATATAGAAAAGAGAAATCATGGCAAAATTCCTGACATTAAATACTCATAGTTGGATGGAAGAAGAGCAAGAAACCAAGCTTAATCAGCTTGCAGAACGCATTCTTCAAGAAAAATATGATGTCATTTGCCTGCAGGAAGTCAATCAATTAACGGAGTCTGAACAGGTTGTTCAGGCTCCTTTCTATCAGGCGGTTGAGGGCGCAATTGAGATTCATCAAGACCACTTTGCCCTTTGTTTGGTAGAAAAATTGGCTGATGCAGGACTGGACTATCATTGGTCCTGGGCCTATAATCATATTGGGTTTGATATTTATAACGAAGGAGTGGCAATTCTGTCCAGAAAGCCGCTGACTCCTAGAGAAGTTCTGGTATCAGAGGTTAATGATCCTAGGGATTACCATACCCGCAAGGTCTTGCTAGCCGAGACTGAGGTGGAAGGTCAATTGCTAACAATTGCCTCCTGCCATCTGTCTTGGTGGGACAAAGGCTTCCAGGGGGAATGGGCTAAGCTTGAAGCAGAGCTGCTAAAAGCAGAAAGTTCTCTGGTCCTTATGGGCGATTTCAACAATCCAGTCGGCCAACAAGGCTACCAAACCATCTTAGCCAGTCCGCTGAAGCTGCAGGATAGTCATGCCGTTGCGAGAGAAGCTATCGGAGAGGCGACAGTAGAAGGTACTATTGCAGGCTGGGATGATAATAAGCATGCTCTGAAGATAGACTATGTTTTCACTAGTCAAGGGATGGATGTTGAGCGCTCCGCTGTTGTTTTTGACGGGAAAGAAACCCCTGTTGTCAGTGACCACTTTGGTTTAGAAGTGCAAGTGGCATTATAATAGTAAAAAGATGAGGCAAGACTGAGAATGCAACAGATTTGTCTCGCTTTTTATTTTTGATAAACACATTTTTAGGGCAAAATGGTGAAATTTTACACC
This sequence comes from Streptococcus sanguinis, assembly GCF_019929145.1. Lineage (GTDB taxonomy): Bacteria > Bacillota > Bacilli > Lactobacillales > Streptococcaceae > Streptococcus > Streptococcus sanguinis_U. The sequence goes on from NZ_JAHZOW010000001.1 coordinate 24,348, forward strand.
CCAAACGGCTGTCTTTTGTTATTCTTGAAAACGTGTTATAATGAAGTATTAGGATTCTAGGAGGAAATGGTATGCGTTGTCCGAAATGTGGTGGGAATAAATCAAGTGTGGTTGATAGCAGACAGGCAGAAGATGGGAATACAATCCGTCGCCGCCGTGAGTGTGAGGAATGTCAACACCGCTTTACGACATACGAGCGCGTCGAAGAGAGAACCCTAGTTGTTGTCAAAAAGGACGGGACGCGTGAGCAATTTTCTCGGGATAAGATTTTTAACGGTATTATTCGCTCTGCACAAAAGCGACCAGTATCTAGTGACGAAATTGAGGAGATTGTCAACCGAATCGAGCAAAAGGTCCGCAGTCAGAGCGACAATGAAATCAATAGTGAGTATATTGGATCCTTAGTCATGGATGAACTGGCAGAGCTGGATGAAATCACCTACGTTCGTTTCGCCAGTGTTTACCGGAGTTTCAAGGATGTGGGAGAGCTAGAAAGCCTGCTCAAGCAGATTACCAAGGGGTCCAAGAAGAAAAAGGACAAATAAATGAAACCGAACCATCAGTTTTCTTTCTTGCGCAATAATGCAGTCAGCTCAGATATTGCTATTTTGACCAAGCTCTATCTGCCGATTTTGGGGAGAGAAGCAGTAACACTTTATCTTTATCTGCTGTCTTTTGTGGATAATGGGCAAAAGCAGCACCTCTTCAGTCAGATTCTCAATCATTTAGATTTTGGACTTAATATTTTAGAAGAAAGTTTTGAGCGTTTAGCGGCGATTAAGCTAGTAGACCTTTATCAAACAGATGACCATTATCTGATTCAACTCCATTCGACCTTAACGGCGGAGGAATTTTTCGGCCATAATGTGTACAGCCGGCTCTTGGAAAAGAAAATCGGCGAAGCTGCTGCAGAAGCCCTGCGACCAGAAAATCCTAGCGGAGATAAATTGATCAAGCCTTTTATGCAGGTGTTTGGTATGGAAGCTGAGCAAGCAAGGACAGTGCGAAAGGCCAATGATTTTGACTTGGAGTATTTCAAGCAACGGATGGCTCAGGACAATCTTCGCTTTGCCAATGAAAAGGAAGATGTGTTAGAATTGTTTGCAATTGCTGAGCAGAAAAAGTGGACTTGGTATGAGACCTACGTTTTGGCTAGAGAAACTGCTGTTTCTCAGGTTATTTCTACCAAGCGTATGAAGCAAAAGCTAGCTCAAAAGCCAGCAGAAGGTCAGTTTTCTAAGCAGGAGCAGTCTATTATCCAAGAAGCGAAACGAACATCGCCAATGGTCTTCCTGGCAGAAATCAAAAAGACCCGTCATGCTGCTATTACGCGGACGGAGAGAAAGCTTTTGCTGGATTTAGCTGAATTAGGTCTTTTGGACGAAGTTATCAACGTAATCTTGCTCTTGACCTTTAATAAGGTGGATTCAGCCAATCTCAATGAAAAGTATGCCCTCAAGGTAGCTAATGATTTTTCTTATCAAAAGGTGACGACAGCTGAGGAAGCAGTCTTGAAAATCCGTGAGCGCAACCAGCAGCCCCAGAACCGTCCAGCTAAATCTGGACAAGGCTCTACCAAGAGCAATGTACCTGACTGGAGTCAGCCGGATTATAAAAATGAAACGAGTGCAGAGAAGCAGGCCGAGCTAGAAGAACAGAAACGTCGGCTCTTAGCCAAACTTGAAGGAGGAGGCGAATAAATGGAGAAAATAGGACAGAATATGCCTCATATGAATAGGGTGCGGCAGTTTGACTATCAGGAGCTGGTTAAGCAGATTATGGCCGATCCAGATGTGGTAGCCTTTATCCAGCAGGAAAAGCTGACCCAAGCTGAGATTCAGCGCAGCGTCTCCAAGTTTAACCAGTATATTACGGAGCGTAACCGCTTTTTGCTGGGGGACGAGACCTATATTGCCAAGGGCTATAAGCCAATCTTGGTGAAAAATGAAGGCTATGCGGATGTTGCCTATGAGGAGACGCCTGAGTTGATTGAGCAGGAGAGACAGGAGGCTATTAGAAGCCGTCTTAATCTTATCAGCCTACCAGCCAGTCTCAAGGAGGCTAGTCTGGCTCAGGTGGATCTGGACGATGTTGGCCGCTACAAGGCTTTTGAACTGTTGACCAACTTCGTTGCTGAGTTTCCACATTACCAGAAGGCTGTTTATCTCTACGGCGATTTTGGGGTCGGTAAGAGCTACATGATGGCTGCTCTGGCGCATGATTTGTCAGAAAAACGCAGTGTTTCAACGACTCTGCTACATTACCCAAGCTTTGTTTTGGATGTTAAGAATGCGATCAGTTCTGGCTTGGTCAAGGAAAAGATTGACCAGGTCAAGACAGCTCAAGTGCTGATTTTGGATGATATTGGTGCAGAGCAGTCTAGCCCCTGGATGCGCGATGAGATTTTGCAGGTCATTCTCCAGCACCGCATGCAGGAAAATTTGCCAACTTTCTTTACTTCTAACTTTAGTTTTGCTGATTTAGAGCGTCACTTTGCCAGCTCTAAGAATGGCGATGAGACTTGGCAGGCCAAGCGGGTTATGGAGCGAATTAAGTTTTTGGCTCAGGAGGTACGCCTAGAAGGAGAGAACCGCCGATGAATGAAACAATTAACTTAATGAACTCTCATACGTCTGTTCGCCGCTTTACGGAGGAGCAGATTTCAGATAAGGAATTACGTGCCATCATTGATGCTGGGCGGGCTGCGTCCAGCTGGAAGAATTTCCAGTCCTATTCTATCATTGTGATTCGAAGCAAAGAGAAAAAAGAAGCACTCTTTGACCTGGTCCCCCAAGAAGCCATTCGGCAGTCTTCAGCCTTCCTGCTTTTTGTTGGCGACCTCAATCGTGCCCAAAAGGGCGTTCAATTGCATACGGAAGACTTTTATCCTGAGGGAACGGAGAATCTCCTGATTAGATCAGTAGATGCCGCTCTGGCGGGGCAAAATACTCTCTTAGCGGCTGAAAGTTTGGGTTATGGTGGAGTAATCATTGGACTGGTTCGTTATGCCGCCAGTCAAATAGCAGAGCTTTTCAAACTACCAGACTACACTTATCCGGTCTTTGGGATTGCTCTGGGAACTCCCAACCAGAACCATGCAGTTAAGCCACGTTTGCCTTATGAAGCAGTGGTCTTTGAGGAAGAATATCGTGAACAGGATCGTTCAACTATCCAAGCCTATGACCGCGTACAGACTGAATATGCAGGTGAGCGAGCTAAGGAAACTTGGAGTCAACGCATAGCTGCCCAATTTGGTCAGGAGCCAAATCAGGCTATTGACCAATTGTTTAAAGAAAAGAAATTAGAAAAATAAGGCGGAGTTTGGCTCTGTCCTAAAGAATGAAAGAGGAAAAACATGGCCTTACCAACTATTGCCATTGTCGGCCGTCCCAATGTCGGCAAATCAACGCTCTTCAATCGGATTGCCGGTGAGCGGATTTCCATTGTGGAAGATGTCGAAGGGGTGACACGCGACCGAATTTATGCGACGGCAAACTGGCTCAACCGTAAGTTCAGTATTATTGATACGGGCGGAATTGATGATGTTGACGCACCTTTTATGGAGCAAATCAAACACCAGGCTGAGATCGCCATGGACGAAGCAGATGTTATCGTTTTTGTCGTGTCTGGCAAGGAAGGTATTACAGATGCGGATGAGTATGTGGCTCGCATGCTCTACAAGACCCATAAGCCGATTATTTTAGCGGTCAATAAGGTGGACAATCCCGAAATGCGCAATGAGATTTTTGATTTCTATGCGCTGGGCTTAGGTGATCCATTCCCAGTTTCCTCAGTCCATGGGATTGGTACAGGGGATGTTCTTGATGCGATCGTTGAAAATCTGCCAAATGAAGAAGTGGCTGAAAATCCTGATATGATTAAGTTTAGCTTGATTGGCCGTCCTAATGTCGGTAAGTCTAGCTTGATCAATGCCATCTTGGGGGAAGACCGAGTCATTGCTAGTCCAGTGGCTGGTACAACGCGTGACGCTATTGATACGGTCTTTACGGACAGTGAAGGTCAGGAATTTACCATGATCGACACGGCTGGTATGCGCAAGTCAGGCAAGGTCTATGAAAATACGGAGAAATACTCTGTCATGCGGGCTATGCGGGCCATTGATCGCTCAGATGTCGTTCTGATGGTGCTGAATGCCGAAGAAGGAATTCGTGAGTACGACAAGCGAATCGCCGGCTTTGCCCATGAAGCAGGAAAAGGTATTGTTATCGTTGTTAATAAGTGGGACACACTGGAAAAAGACAACCATACCATGAAAGACTGGGAAGAAGATATCCGAGACCAGTTCCAGTATTTGTCTTATGCGCCAATTATCTTTGTCTCTGCCCTAACCAAGCAGCGTCTCCATAAGCTGCCGGATATGATTAAGCAGATTAGTCAAAGCCAAAACACGCGTATTCCGTCAGCAGTGCTTAATGACGTTATCATGGATGCTATCGCGATTAATCCGACACCAACTGACAAGGGCAAACGTCTCAAGATTTTTTATGCGACTCAGGTAGCTACCAAACCGCCAACCTTTGTCATCTTTGTCAACGAAGAAGAACTCATGCATTTCTCTTATCTGCGTTTCTTGGAAAATCAAATCCGCAAGGCTTTTGTCTTTGAAGGGACCCCGATTCACTTGATTGCAAGGAAGCGGAAGTAGAGTTTGAAAACAGCAATTTGACAAACATACGTTTATATGTAAAAATGAAAGTAAGCATAAGAGCTTGCTTTTCTTTTTTTATGTCGAAAGTATGGTATAATGGTGAGATAAATGTAAGGTGGTAATTATGGCAAAATTAATTCCTGGTAAGATTCGGACAGAAGGAATTGCCCTGGTTGAAAACAATAAGGTAGTAATCCTTGAGGTCAGTGATTCTCTTTTATATGCTCGTGTGGACGAGTGTAATCTGCGCTATAGCTTGGATGATGATGTCATCTTTTGTTATTGCGACTTTTTCCAGAAGAAAAAATATTGTGCCCATCTGGCGGCCTTGGAGTATTATCTGAAAAATGCTCCATCTGGAAAAGATGTGCTAAAGAGTATGAAAGAAGAGGAGTTGACCAGTCAGGAAACCCAAGAGCTGGTTTCTTTTGGAAGCTTGTTCTTGGATAAGGTCTTGCCGGATAAATCTAATCAACAGGTTCGTTACGAGCTCTCGGCTACTGGTCAAGAGGACTCTTATACTGGACAGTTTCTCTGGAGTCTCCGAATCAGTCGCTTGCCGGACGAGCGCTCTTATGTTGTCCGAGACGTTCTTTCCTTCCTTCGAACCTTGGAAAAGGGCGGACATTATCAGATTGGTAAGAGTTACTATGAGGCTATTCATTTGGAGGATTTTGATGAAGCCAGTCAAGATTTGCTCGTTTTCCTGCAAGGACTAGTGTCTGACTATCAGGGGCAAGATTCTTCTTTGATTTTCCCAAATGCTGGGCGCAATCTTTTCTTCCCGGCTAGTATCTTTGAAGAGGGGGTTATCTTCCTGATGAATCTGTCTTCTTTCCGCTTAGAGTACAGCCTTTATGACTACAGTGAAGTCTTTTTCCAAGATTTACATGAAGAGGCAGAAGTTTATACTTTCCAAGTGGAAGAGTATGAAGAGCATTTTGAGCTAGTCATTGCTGAGAAGAATTATAAGATGCTTTATGATGGGCAGTTTATCTTTTATGGAGATACCTTCTATCAGCTAAATCCTCAGCAGATAAGACTAATTAAGGCTTTACGGGAGTTGCCTATAGAGCATGATCGGTTGAAGCGCCTGCAATTCGACTTGTCAGAGAGAACGAAGCTGGCTTCCAGTCTGTCTGAGTTTAAAAAGGTTGGTCGGATAGAAGCACCTGAAAGTATGATGATTCATGACTTTACAGCCAAGTTTGACTTTGACATCGGTCCTGACAAGCGTCTGATTTTGGACACTGTCTTTGACTATGGAGACAGGAAGGTGACGACTCGTAAAGATTTGGAACGTCTGCCTTTTGCGGGTAATTTTGAGCATGAGCAGCAAGTCTTTAAGCAAATGCTGCAGGCAGGTTTTGTGGCAGATTTTTACAGTCAGCGACCGCCTCTGAAACCGGAAGAAATTTATCATTTCTTCTCGGAAGTGATTCCCAATTTTGAGGCTTTGGGCCATGTCAGTATGACAGAAGAGTTAGAGGCACTGGCACAGACAGAAAGTCCAAGGATCTCTGTCAAGATGAAGGGCGGCCTCTTAGATGTTGGTTTCGATTTTGCTGGCATTGCGCAGTCAGAGATTGACGCAGTTCTTGATTCGCTCTTTAAGGAGCAGGACTTCTTTATCAGTAAGTCTGGGCAAGTCTTGATTTTTGATGAAGAGACCAAGGAGATGAGTCGGACTTTACAGCAGCTGCGGAGTAAGCGGACTAAAAATGGTTTCATTCAGACCAGCAGTCTGGCAGCTTATCAATTGGCAGAGTTTTTCAAGGGCAAGGATAGGGTACAGTTTTCAAAAGATGTGCAGCAGCTGGCCTTTGACCTGACTCACCCTGAGGAATTTCCTCTTCCTGAGCTGCAAGTCAAGGCTGACCTTCGGGATTACCAAGAGACGGGTGTCAAGTGGTTATCCATGCTGGATAAATATGGCTTTGGTGGCATCTTGGCTGACGATATGGGGCTAGGAAAGACCCTGCAGACGATTTCTTTTCTGAGTTCGCGTATAGATGACTCTAAGAAAGTCTTAATCTTGGCGCCATCCAGCTTGATTTATAACTGGAGCGATGAGTTTGCTAAATTTGCTCCACATTTGGATGTGGCGGTGGTGTATGGTCTGAAAAATGTTCGTGATGAGCTGATTGCGGAGAAGCATCAGATTACCATTACCAGCTATGCTTCTTTCAGGCAGGATGTGGAAGAATACAAGGATAACCACTTCCAGTATCTGATTTTGGATGAGGCTCAGGTGATGAAGAATGACCAGACTAAGATTGCCCAGTATTTGCGGGATTTTGAAGTGGAGCATACCTATGCTCTTTCTGGGACGCCGATTGAGAATAATCTGGGAGAACTTTGGTCTATTTTCCAGATTGTCATGCCAGGACTTTTGCCAGGCAAAAAGGAATTTTTAAAACTGCCGGCTGAGAAAGTCGCTCGCTATATCAAACCATTTGTCATGCGGCGCAAGAAAGAAGATGTGCTGCAGGAATTGCCTGATTTGATTGAAGTTGCCTATCGCAATGAATTGGCAGATAGTCAGAAGACCATTTATCTGGCTCTGCTCAAGCAGATGCAGGACAGAATCATCCATGCGACAGAAGATGAAATCAACCGCAGCAAGATAGAGATTCTGTCAGGTCTTATGCGTCTCCGTCAGATCTGTGATACTCCGAAGCTGTTTATGGAAGATTACGAGGGCGAGAGCGGTAAGCTAGAAAGTTTGCGGGAATTACTTGAACAGATACAAGATGGTAATCGTCGTGTCCTCATATTTTCACAATTTCGTGGTATGCTGGATATTATCGAGAGTGAGCTGGATAAGCTAGGCATGGAGTCCTTTAAGATTACAGGCTCTACTCCAGCCAAGGAGCGTCAGGACATGACAACAGCTTTCAATGACGGTCAGCGTTCAGCCTTTCTGATCTCCCTTAAGGCTGGAGGTGTCGGTCTCAATCTGACTGGTGCAGACACAGTTATCTTGGTCGACCTCTGGTGGAATCCAGCGGTTGAGGCCCAGGCTATCGGCCGTGCCCACCGTATCGGTCAGGAGCGCAATGTCGAAGTCTATCGAATGATTACGCGGGGTACGATTGAGGAGAAGATACAGGAGTTGCAGGAGAGCAAGCGCAATCTGGTTTCGACTATTCTCGACGGAGCAGAAGCCAAATCCAGTCTCTCTGTGGAGGAAATTCGAGAAATTCTGGGAATTTCGGCAGAATAGCTTGAAAAATAGCCTGAATAGTTTATAATAATGAAGGGTTGAAAGGAAAAAGATATGACTGATAAACAATTTCCTCTGGTGTCAGATGATGAAATCATGCTGACGGAAATGCCGCATATGAATCTTTATGATGAACTGGATCTCATTAGCAACATTACCGGAGACTATACAGACCGTAATTATTTAGAATGGATGCCGATTGTGGACTCCAGCAGGCATGCTCCCATCGCTGCCAGTCAGGCTATCAGAAGACCGCTGCAAAAGCAGTCTGCTTTCAAGGATTTTAAAAAGCCGATTGATAAGAAAGATCCAGCTATCCGTTATGCTGAGCAAGCACGCGAGGAGGCTCGGGCAGATTTGAAAAAGAAGCGTTCAGCGCCTTATCTGACCAGCGACCTTCCGACTAAGGTCCGCAGTAGAAAGCTTTCGACAGCTTCTAATGCGGAAAGACCGAAGCCAACTGCCCCTTTTCAAAAGAATACATCGGGCGAATTTACGAAGTTTGGCGACAGGCTTCAGCAGGATAACTATATTTTGGCGGATATTCAGCCTGAGTATAGCCCTCAGCCGCAGGAGCCGGAAGAAAAGCCTAAGAAGAACAATTATGATTTTTTAAAAACCAGTCAGATCTATAATCAGGATAGGGCTAAGGAGGAGCAGTTGAAGCATTCCAAGGCTCAAGAGCTGAATTTGACAGGCTTGGACAGCGAATAAAGCTGGCTTGCTTGATCCTTTTCTGCCTGCAATTTTCTGGTGTATAAAGGAAATTGCTGTTTGATTATGTAAATGCAAAATCTATCTGCATATAACATCCGTCATCGGTTGAAGAAGACCGATGCTAGAAGCTGAGACTTACTGGTTGGTCCGGCTTCTTTGGTGTTTTGGTGGTGCCTAAAAGCTTGTAAAGAAAGAAAATCCCTGCGGGCTGATGAAGATCTGCGGAGATTTTCCTCTTTGGACTTGCTTTTATGGCCTTGTATCTTAAGGAGTAATCATGACGAAAACCTATCATTTTATCGGGATTAAGGGCTCTGGTATGAGCGCTTTGGCTTTGATGCTGCATCAGATGGGCCATAAGGTTCAGGGCAGTGATGTTGATAAATATTATTTCACTCAGCGCGGTCTGGAGCAGGCTGGCATTTCCATCCTGCCTTTTAATGAAAAGAATATCCAACCAGATTTCGAAATCATTGCCGGCAATGCCTTTCGTCCAGATAATAATGTAGAAATTGCCTATGCAGACGCAAACGGTATCAGCTATAAACGCTACCATGAGTTTTTAGGCAGCTTCATGCGTGACTTTGTTAGTTTGGGAGTGGCTGGTGCACATGGGAAGACATCTACAACGGGTATTCTCTCCCATGTTCTGTCCAATATCACGGATACTAGCTATCTGATTGGGGATGGTACAGGCCGCGGTTCTGCCAATGCCAAGTACTTCGTCTTTGAGTCAGACGAATACGAGCGTCATTTCATGCCCTATCATCCAGAATATTCGATTATTACTAATATCGACTTTGACCATCCGGATTATTTCACGAGTCTGGAAGATGTCTTTAATGCTTTCAATGACTATGCCAAGCAGATTACCAAAGGACTCTTCATTTATGGAGAAGATGAGCAATTGCGCCGGATTACGTCCAATGCCCCGATTTACTACTATGGCTTCAAGGAAGAGGGTAATGACTTTGTTGCTCACGACCTCTTGCGTTCTACCAGCGGTTCAGGATTTAAAGTTTCTTTCCGCGGTCAGGAACTGGGTGAGTTCCAAATTCCAAGCTTTGGCCGTCACAACATTATGAATGCGACAGCAGTCATCGGCCTCTTGTATACTGCAGGTCTTGATTTGAATCTAGTTCGGGAACACCTCAAGACTTTTGGCGGAGTTAAGCGCCGCTTTACAGAGAAAATTGTCAACGAAACAGTTATCATTGATGACTTTGCTCACCATCCGACGGAAATTATCGCGACTCTGGATGCAGCCCGTCAGAAATATCCAAGCAAGGAAATCGTGGCAATTTTCCAGCCGCATACCTTTACTCGGACTATTGCTCTCTTGGACGAATTTGCGGAAGCCCTCAATCAGGCTGACTCAGTCTATTTAGCTCAGATTTACGGTTCTGCGCGTGAGGTGGACAAGGGTGATGTTAAGGTAGAAGATCTGGCTGAAAAGATTGTGAAACGGGCCAAGGTCATTGATGTGGATAATGTTTCCCCACTTCTTGACCACGATAATGCCGTTTATGTCTTTATGGGAGCTGGTGACATCCAGACCTATGAATATTCCTTTGAACGTCTCTTGTCCAATCTGACCAGCAACGTTCAGTAGGAGGAGACTTGATGGAAGCACCGATTCGAATCAGGCAGGCCGACTTGAGCGACTGGGAAGAAATTCTTGCAATTGAGCAGCTGAATTTTCCAGCAGTAGAAGCAGCCAGTTCAGAAGTTCTCAAAGAGCGGATTGAGCAGATTCCAGATACTTTTTTGCTAGCAGAGCTGCATGGTCAGCTAGCGGGCTATATTGTTGGACCAGCTATTCAGGCGCGATATCTGACAGATGATCTCTTTAGCAAGGTGGGTGCTAATTCTCCAGAAGGTGGCTTCATTGCCGTCCAAAGTCTGTCCGTCCATCCTGATTTTCAGAGGCAGGGAGTCGGAACCTTGTTGCTTGCAGCTCTCAAGGAGATAGCTGTTCAGCAAAATCGACAGGGCATTAGCCTAACTTGTCATGATGAGCTGATACCTTATTATGAGATGAATGGTTTCGTACATGAAGGGATTTCTGACTCAACTCATGGTGGAGCTGTCTGGTCTGATATGGTGTGGGAAAATCCCAATTTTAAGGAGAAGTGATGATTATCCGTCAAGCTCAAATGGCTGACTTAGATGCCATTTATGCTATCGAATTGGAAAATTTCAGTCCAGAGGAGGCTGTTAGCCGCGAAAGTCTAGCAGCACATATCCAAACCCTATCTTCGACTTTTTTGGTGGCAGAAAAGGACGGTAAGATTTTGGGATATCTGGAGGGACCTGTCCGTCCAGAACGTTATTTAAAGGATATTTCCTTTACAGAGGAGATTGAAGATTATGGTCATCTGGAGGGTGGCTTTATCTCACTGACCAGCCTTTCTATCTTGAAGGAGGCTCAGGGGATGGGAGTCGGTCGCAAGCTACTGGAAGCTATGAAAGAAATTGCTATAGCAGATGAACGCCACGGCATCAATCTGACCTGCCACGACTACCTCACCGCTTACTACGAGAAGCATGCCTTTGTAAATGAAGGCTTGTCAAAATCAACTTACGCAGGTGCTTCTTGGTTTGATATGGTCTGGGAAAATCCTAGTCTCAAACTGCAAAAAAACCAATAATAAGCTAGAAAATCCTACTCTTATTGCATTTATCTGACTTTTAAGATATAATGTTAGGGATTATGATGAAGGAGGTCAAATTTTTGACTGAAAAATCACAAGACAAAGAGAAGAATCTGAGCTTTAAAGAGCAGATTTTGAAAGACTTAGCTGGAGAAAAGGAAGAACAAACTCCCTCTTCAACTAGCCAATCAGAAGCGGACGCTGCTTCTGCAAAAGAAACAGCAGCTGCGGAGGACTTTGAAGCTAGACCGGCTTCGGTAGATGTTTCCTACAAGGTTGCAGAGAATGAAAAGGCTCACCCTCAGGTCTATGGCCGAGTGGATGAGGAAGATAAGAAGCCCAATGAGGTCCTATCTCGGGCTAATCGGGCCAACAACACGGTCAAGAAAAAACGTCAAAACACCTTAGCCCGCAGGATTATGACAACGGTTCTGCTGATTGTCCTGCTGGGACTTGTGGTCACAGGAGTTGTCGGCTATACTTATGTATCTTCAGCTCTTAAACCTGTTGATGCAAACGCAACAGAGTATGTGACGGTTGAAGTACCAGAAGGTTCAAGCTCTAAGCAGATTGGGGAAATCCTCGAGAAAAAGGGGCTGATTAAAAATGCCCAAGTTTTTAGTCTCTATTCTAAGATTAAAAGCTTTAACAATTACCAGTCTGGCTATTACAATCTCCAGAAGAGTATGGACCTAGATACCATTGCTCGGCAGCTTCAGGAAGGTGGAACAGATACACCGCAACCACCAGTTGTTGGTAAGGTTACTATTCCTGAAGGCTATACACTGGAGCAGATTGCAGAGGCTGTGACGGTTAATGCAGCTGCAACTTCTAAGAAGACTAGTAAGACACCTTTTAGTAAGGAAGATTTCCTAGCTAAGGTGCAGGATGAAGCTTTCATTTCCAAGATGGCGGCTAAATATCCACAGCTGCTGGGCACATTGCCAAGCAAGGACAGTGGAGTCAAGTACCGCTTAGAAGGTTACCTCTTCCCTGCCACTTATAACTATGGTGAGGATGCGGATCTGGAAAGCTTGATTGACCAGATGTTGGGCGCTATGAATACCAATCTGTCTTCTTACTACTCTACTATTGAATCAAAGAACTTGACGGTTAATGAAGTTCTGACTCTTGCTTCTCTGGTGGAAAAAGAAGGTTCGACAGACCAGGACCGTAAAGATATTGCCAGCGTCTTTTACAATCGTCTCAATCAAGCGATGCCGCTTCAGAGTAATATCGCTATCCTTTATGCTCAAGGCAAGCTAGGAAAGAAAACGACTCTGAAAGAGGACGCTGAAATTGATACCAATATTGACTCGCCTTTCAATGTCTATAAAAAAGAAGGGCTTATGCCTGGACCAGTTGATAGTCCGAGCCTGTCAGCTCTGGAAGCTACCATTAACCCAAGTAAGACGGACTACCTCTACTTTGTGGCAAATGTTGAAACAGGCGCTGTTTACTTCGCCAATACTTATGAGGAACACGCTAAAAATGTTGAGGAGCATGTCAACAGCAAGCTCACTCAATCCAGCAGCAGTTCTAATTAGACTGCTATCATTGCAGATAAGAGAAAGCTAGTGCATTTAGTTCTAGCTTTCTCAGTCCTGCTATATAAAAAAGGGACTGATACAGACTTGTCTCAGCCTCTTGTTTTAGTTTTTAAATAAAAGAAAATAAAAGAAAAGAGAAAAAATGGCTGAAAAAACTTATCCTATGACCCTAGAGGAAAAGGAAAAACTAGAAAAAGAATTAGAAGAATTGAAATTGGTGCGTCGTCCAGAAGTGGTAGAACGTATTAAGATTGCCCGCTCATACGGCGATTTGTCAGAAAACAGTGAATACGAAGCTGCAAAGGACGAACAGGCTTTTGTGGAGGGACAGATTTCTAGTCTGGAAACCAAGATCCGTTATGCTGAGATTGTAAACAGTGACGCTGTAGCCAAGGATGAAGTAGCTATCGGAAAAACAGTTACCATCCAAGAAGTAGGCGAAAGCGAAGAGGAAGTCTACATTATCGTTGGTTCTGCTGGTGCAGATGCTTTTGCAGGCAAGGTATCCAATGAAAGCCCGATTGGTCAAGCTTTGATTGGCAAAAAGACAGGTGATACTGCAACAGTCGAAACACCAGTTGGCAGCTACGACGTTAAAATTCTCAAGGTTGAAAAAACCGTTTAATAAATACCAAAAGGAACTGGCTAGAAGACTGGTTCTTTTTTCGTTTCTTTTAAGACAGAGAGTATAGGATAGATAAGAAGAGCAGGGGAAAAATAGAGAAAAGACAGATGGTTATGCTATAATGAGAATAAGCTAGAAAAGTAGGAGAACTGTATGCAAGAGCAAGATATTTATGGGAAATACGGCGTCTACCTGCCCAAGATTTTAGATGATCTTAGCCAACGTATTCAAGAAGCTAATGATCGAGTCAAGCAGGAAACAGGGCAGAAGCTTTTTGAGCATTTTAATGCACGGATCAAGCAGGCAGCCAGTATGGAAGAGAAATGTCAACGCAAGAATCTGCCTAGGGTGCCAGAGTCTGCCCTGAAAGAAATTCGTGATGCGATTGGGATTCGGATTGTTTGCGGTTTTATTGAGGACATCTATCAGACTATTGAGGTGATTCGTCAGCTAGAGGACTGTGAGATAGTTCTGGAAAAGGACTATATCCGAGCTGCCAAGCCTAATGGGTATCGCTCCTACCACTTGATATTAGAGGTGGAGACTCCTTACGAGGACTGTCATGGTCAAAATCCCGGCCGCTATTTTGTAGAAATCCAGCTTCGAACCATTGCTATGGATTCTTGGGCCAGCTTAGAGCATCAGATGAAGTACAAGCATGAGATTAAAGACAGCAAGCGGATTGTCCGCGAGCTGAAACGCTGTGCAGATGAGCTGGCTTCTTGTGATGTGACCATGCAGACCATCCGCAATTTGATTCGAGAAAGTGAGTGAGATGATGAAGATTTTATTAGCTGAAGATGAGCAGCAGCTGTCCCGCGTCTTGGAAACAGCGATGACCCATGAAGGCTATCAGGTTGATACAGCCTTTGATGGGCAAGAAGCTGTGGACTTGGCCAAGGAAAATGCCTATGATTTGATGATTCTGGATATCATGATGCCGGTCAAGACAGGCATTGAAGCATTGAAAGAAATCCGCCAAACCGGCAATACGACCCACGTCATCATGCTGACAGCTATGTCGGAGGTGGATGACAAGGTCACAGGGCTGGATGCCGGTGCAGATGATTATCTGACCAAGCCCTTCTCTCTGAAAGAGCTTCTGGCTCGCCTGCGGTCCATGTCCAGACGGGTAGCGACGTTCACTCCCAATTTGCTGCAGATTGGCCAAACGAGCCTCAATGTCGGAGAGCATGAGCTCATTAGCTCCAATTCTATTCGCTTAGCCGGCAAGGAATCTAAAATGATGGAATTTCTTATGCTTAATGCCCAGAAGAGTCTTTCTACTCAGGAAATCTTTCGTCATGTTTGGGCTAATGACGAGGATGAGGATTTAGATGAGGGCTTCGTCTGGATTTATATATCCTATTTGCGTCAGAAGCTGAAGGCCATCCATGCTGATCTTGCTATCTTGGGTGAGGAAGGCGGTAGTTTCACTCTGGTGCCGCTGGAAGGAGATGGCCATGTTTCGGAAGCTTAAAATTCGGTTCATTCTGCTGGCTTCGGCGGCTATTGTCTGTATTTTGCTGACCATGATTGCTGTCTTAAACTCCGTTCGCTTTCTGCAGACCAACGGAGAAATCCAAGCCGTTCTCAATATTCTTTCTGCCAATAATGGAGATTTTCCCAGTGTAGAAGAAACGGCAGAGAGCTTGCAAAACGACCGTATCACCATTGATACCATCTATCAATACCGCTATTTCAGCGTGGTCTACAAGGAAGACAAAACACTTTACTCCACCAACTTAGACCATCTTTCCAATCTATCTAAGGAGCAGGCGCTTAGCTACGCTAACAAAGTGATTAAGGACAGTCGTAGCAGTGGAGTTTTTAAGGTAGGTAGTCAATTTTATTCCTACCAGATAACGCAGGATTCCAAGACCAAGCGCTATTTACTGGTGGTCTTAGATTCGACCAATTATCTCGAAAGCCGCAATGACTTTTTCTGGCTGTCTATCCAGTTGTGCTTCTATAGCTTTATTTTCTTTGTCTTGGTCGTGTCTGGATTTTCCAACTTTGCCATCCGCCCCTATATCAAAAACTATGAAAATCAGAAGCGTTTTATCACTAATGCTGGACATGAACTGAAGACGCCATTGGCAATCATTTCAGCCAATACGGAGCTGCAAGAGCTGATGACTGGCGAAAATGAATGGACAGAAAGCACCAAGGACCAGGTCAAGCGGCTCAGCAACCTAATCAATCAAATGGTCGTTCTGGCCCGTCTGGAAGAGCAGCCAGATGTTACCTTGGTAGATGTGAATTTCTCAGAAGTTGTCAAAAAAGTGGCTGGAAACTTCAAGTCTGTCATCGAGAAGGCAGGCAAGAAGTACGAGATCAAGCTGCAGGAAGACATCCATGTCAAGGCAACTGAAGATGAACTTTATGAATTGGTTAGTATCCTGATTGACAATGCCTGCAAGTATTGTGACGAAGATGGGCAAATTTTTGTCACCTTGACCAAGGCCAAGCGCGGGAAACGAGCCCGTTTGACGGTAGCCAATAGTTACGCGGACGGCAAAAATGTCGATTACAGTCGTTTCTTTGACCGTTTTTATCGCGAAGACGAATCGCACAATCAGAAGCAGCCTGGCTACGGGATTGGCCTATCCATGGCAGAAAGTCTGGTGCGGATTTTCAAGGGCAGGATTTGGGTTTCATATAAGAAAGGCTTGATTGGCTTTACCGTTTTATTGTGATAGAGTCACCTCGTTCATCAGTTATTGCTTTGTTTGCTGAGCTTTTTGTATCGGTTACGCTGATTCTTACTCGAGATTAAAAAAATTCTTCTAGCTAATACTAGAAGAATTTTTCTTTATCTTGACCGTTGCTTACCAGCATTGCGGTTCTTTTTCTTTTTGTTCTTTTGCTCAATAGCCGGCTGAGTTTTTGGAGTAACATCTTTAGCCCGACTCGCTTTTTTCAAGCCTTTAGGAGGATTTTTTTCAAATTCCTCTGCTACCTGTTTTCTCAAGCGAGGTCGAATGATGTAGTTGATGATAAATTGCTGGATGATTTGGATAAATCCACCGACTACCCAGTAGAGAGTAACTGCGGCAGGGGAGAGGAATGAGAAACCAACAATCATGATAGGGCTCATATAAGAAGCCTGTTTCATGCTGTTTCTTTGAGTTTCATCTTCAATACCATGCAGAGAGAGCACTGACTGGATATAGTAGAGAATACCGACAATGGCAGTCAAAGCCAAGTCGCTTTTGGCCAGGTCTTTAATCCAGAGGAAGGAACTGCCTGCAACTCCTTGAGTATACTGGGCTGCAAAGAAGAGGGCTGAGAAGAAAGGCATTTGGATGAGCAGAGGCAGACAGCCTATACCGCCAAACATGCTGAGTCCATTCTCTTTTTGAGCAGCCATCAGTTCTTGCTGAGCCTGCATTTTTTCTTCCTGAGTTTCGGCATTTTTGATTCGCTCTTGGATTGGGGCGAAAATCGGCTTGAAGTAGTTCATCTTTTCAGACTGAAGCGTTGCCTTCCAAGACTGATAGATTCCCAGCGGCAGAATGATAATCCGCACGATGAGCGTAACGATGATAATCGCCAGACCATAACCCAGACCTGAATTCTTGGCAAAGAATTGGATACCATCCGCCATAGGCTGACCAATCACGTCCCAGATCAGACCAGAAGGATTACCGGCCTTGTCGCGGCCTACACAGCCAGACAGGAAAAGAAGCGCAGCCAGTCCCATACCGGAGAATAAAAAGCGTTTGAAATGTTTCACGAGTTCATATCCTTTGTTTCTAAAAAATAATACCTATCTATTCTACTGTTTTTTTGCAAAATATACAATAGTTCTGCAGACCTAATTTGAAATTTTAAAGTCGGGATAGGAGTCGAAATTAGCCATGGTTACATCCAAATAACTGACCTTAGAAAAAGGTGTCGGTCCCTTGCGGATTTCTTGGATAAATTTGGCCATCAGAGCTGGGTCATCAGCCTGAGCCAGAATGCCAACAGTACCGTCGTCGTTGTTCCAGACCCGGCCGGTAATACCTCCGATTTCCAGCGCTAGAGAATAAACTCCCCAGCGGAATCCAACCCCTTGTACTCGTCCTTGAGCTATCATTTTTACTTTCTGCATGGCGTCCTCCTTTAGTGAGCGGACCGAGGGGATTTAAGCCCTCAGTATGAGTGCAAGTCTGCTAAATTGTGGTATAATGTTCTTATGAATATTATAACCTCAAAAGCCAATAATGTGGTAAAAAAAGCTAAAAAACTTCATCACAAAAAATACCGCAAGGATTCTTATTTGATTGAGGGCTGGCATTTATTTGAGGAAGCTGTCAGCAGCGGGGCAGAGCTGATTCGGATTTTTGCTTTAGCGGAATACGCAGAGCGATTAGCTGATTTTTCTCAAATGATTTTTGTCAGTCCAGAGATTTTAGCAGATTTGGCTGATAGTAAGACGCCGCAGGGGATTGTCGCGGAAGTGGCTTTTGAAAGGGAAAAAATACCGGAGGAGTTAAGTGGACACTATCTTTTCTTGGAGGATGTTCAGGATCCAGGTAATGTCGGTACCATCATTCGGACAGCAGATGCAGCTGGCTTTGATGGAGTCTTCATCTCCAGCTCGTCAGCAGATATCTATAACCTAAAAACGCTGCGCTCTATGCAGGGGAGTCATTTTCACCTGCCCGTTTATCGGATGGATACGGCTGATTTTATTATACTGGCTCAGTCTTCCGGTCTGCCAATTCTAGCGTCGACCTTGTCGTCTGCGTCTATTGACTATAGAGAGGTGGGTAGCAAAGAGAGCTTTGCTCTAGTTATGGGCAATGAAGGGCAGGGGATTAGTCCAGAAATGACAGCAGCAGCCGATGTTCTGCTCCATATTTCCATGAAGGGGCAGGCAGAAAGTCTCAATGTTGCTGTCGCTGCTGGTATTTTAATCTTTCATTTAAGCTAAAAATCAGAAAAAGAGATATAATAGTTGGCAAGGGAGGTGATTCTATGCCTTACAAAAAGGACGAGGAATTTATGGCCTATGTTGGGCACCTGATTGAAATGCCTAGTGTGCAGCGCCTGAAAGAAATTCCCCATCATATTCATTCCAATAGACTTGAACATTCCATCAATGTGAGTTATACTAGTTACAGAATTGCCAAAAAATTTGGCTGGAATGCCCGCAGCACGGCACGCGGTGCCTTACTTCATGACTTATTCTACTATGACTGGCGTGTGACCAAGTTTAAGAAGAGTCATGCTTGGGTTCATCCGAGGCTGGCAGTTCGCAATGCTCGTAAGATTACCAAGCTTAATAAAGTCGAAGAGGACATTATCGTCAAGCATATGTGGGGCCTGACTTTGGCACCGCCTCGCTACAAAGAATCATTCGTTGTGACGATGGTGGACAAGTATTGGGCCGTCAAAGAAGCGACGGCACCTTGGAGACGCAAGGGCGGTAATCGCAAGCTCTTTCATCGAAAGATGCTGAAACCGTAAATGTTTTATTATAAAAGGAGTAACTATGAACCATTCTATTATTCAAGATCAATCAGATATTAATTCTTTCTATGCCAAGATTTATTCTATCGTTGGTGTCGGTATCGGAATCTCAGCAATCGTATCCCTCTTGATGCTGAACTTCTTTCAGGACATTATTATCTCTGTTCTGACAGGCTCCACTTGGATTTTCTATGCAGCTATTGCAGTTGAGTTTATCCTTGTGTTGGTAGCATCTGGAACTGCTCGGAGCAATAGCCCAGCGGCGTTGCCTATGTTTTTAGCTTATTCAGCCATCAATGGTTTTACCTTAAGTATTATCATGGCGCTGTATCTTCAGTCAACTGTTCTCTTAGCCTTTCTGACAACGACCGTTATGTTCTTTGCCATGGGGTTCATCGGCAAGGTGACTAAAAAGGATCTTTCTGGAATGGGGAGAGCTTGTATGGCCGGTTTGATTGGTATTATCGCTGCTAGCTTCCTTAATATCTTCTTGAGAAGCAGTGGCTTGGACTTTATCATCAGTATCGTTGGTGTCCTTATTTTCTCAGGACTCATCGCTTGGGACAATCAGAAGATCCGCTATGTTTATGAGCAGACCAATGGCAATCCAGGGAATGGCTGGGCAATTTCGCTGGCTCTGCATCTGTATCTGGACTTCATTAATCTCTTCCTCAGCTTGCTGCGTATTTTTGGAAGAAACAAATAACTAAGCTAAATAAGACTAAAACACTGGACGTTTGCTCCAGTGCTTTTTGTTTCTCCTATGGATTTATGGTATAATAAACCCAGTAAATAGAAAGCGAGAATAGTATGAAAACTCCTTTTGTCAGTCGTGAAAAGCTAGCTGAGATTACGGATCAGTTTCCAACCCCTTTTCATCTTTATGATGAGAAAGGAATTCGGGAAAGAGCGCGTGCCCTGCATGAGGCCTTTTCTTGGAATCCAGGTTTTAAAGAATATTTTGCCGTCAAGGCCACTCCCAATCCTGCTATTTTAAAAATCCTCAAAGAAGAAGGCTGTGGGGTGGATTGTGCCAGCTATGTTGAGCTGCTCATGAGCCAAAAGCTTGGCTTTGCTGGACAGGATATTATGTTTTCGTCCAATAACACACCAGCTGAGGAATTTCAGTTTGCGCGTGACCTTGGAGCGACTATCAATCTGGATGCCTATGAAGATGTTGCTTTTTTGAAGGAGTCAGCGGGTATTCCAAAGATTATTTCCTGCCGTTACAACCCTGGCGGTGTCTTTGAGCTGGGAACCAGCATTATGGATAATCCAGAAGAAGCCAAGTTTGGTATGACCAAGGACCAGCTGATTCAGGCTTTCAAAGAGCTCAAGGAGTTGGGAGCTGAGAAATTTGGGATTCATGCCTTCTTGGCCTCAAATACTGTCAGCAATGACTACTATCCTGAACTGGCCCGTCAGCTTTTTGAGCTGGCTGTAGAAGTGGTGGCTGAGACAGGAGTTGAGTTGGACTTTATCAATCTATCTGGCGGTGTCGGCATTAATTATCAGCCTGAAGGTGAGGAAAATGACATTGCGGTCATAGGTCAAGGAGTTCGTCAGGCCTATGAAGCTATTCTAACTCCAGCTGGCCTAGGACAGGTCAAGATTTATACGGAGCTGGGTCGCTTCATGCTGGCGCCTTATGGCCTGCTGGTCACCAAGGTTACCCATAAGAAGCAGACCTACCGAACCTATCTGGGGGTGGACGCCTCTGCGGTCAATCTGCTACGTCCTGCCATGTACGGTTCTTATCACCACATTACTAATATGGATCGACCTATGGGTGAGACAGAGATTGTGGATGTTGTCGGTAGCCTCTGTGAGAATAACGATAAATTCGCCATAAATCGCCCGCTGCCCGTCAGCCAAATTGGCGATACACTGGTGATTCACGATACGGGTGCTCATGGTTTCTCTATGGGGTATCAATACAATGCCAAGCTTCGTTCCAGCGAAATTCTCTTGGAACAAGATGGCAATGTTCGCATGATTCGTCGGGCAGAAAAACCAGAAGATTATTTTGCAACACTGTATGGCTTTGATTTTGAAAAATAGAGAAAATTTGATATAATGAAGAGCAATGTAAAAATGGAAATAGAGGAGTTCTCGATATGAATTTAGTTTTAGCAATTTTCTTGATTATGGCAGCATTTGCTGGAGGCGTGATCTTGGGTATGTATCTGCTTCGTCGGCAAGTTGAGAAGGAATTTGCAGAAAATCCGCGTTTGAATGTAGAAGCAGTTCGGACCTTGCTTAGCGCTAGCGGCCAACGGCCAAATGAAGCGAAAGTACAGCAAGTCTATCGTCAAATTATCAGCCAGCAGAAAGCTGCGCTTGCTAAGAGCAAAAAGAAAAAATAATTTTCTAGTGACTGGCTTTTAATACCAGTAGAGAAAATCAATAAAAAAATGGGGATTTGGAATCGGCTTCCAGTCCCTTGTTTTAGAAAGAAGACCTTATGGATAATCGACCAATCGGTTTTTTAGACTCAGGAGTGGGCGGTTTGACTGTAGTCCGTGAGCTCATGCGGCAGCTCCCCCACGAAGAGGTCATTTATATCGGAGATTCGGCGCGGGCTCCTTACGGTCCAAGGCCTGCTGAGCAGATTCGCGCTTATACCTGGCAATTGGTCAACTTCCTCCTGACCAAGGATGTTAAGATGATTGTCATTGCCTGCAATACAGCGACTGCTGTTGTCTGGGAAGAAGTGAAGGAAAAGCTGGATATTCCCGTACTGGGCGTGATTCTGCCGGGGGCTAGCGCGGCTATTAAGTCAACTGCCAGCGGCCGCATCGGTGTTATTGGAACGCCAATGACTGTTTCCTCTGATATCTATAGGCAGAAGATTGAAGCGCTTTCGCCGGAGATGCAGGTGGAAAGTTTGGCCTGCCCTAAGTTTGTACCTTTGGTAGAGTCCAATGAACTTCATTCCAGTCTTACCAAAAAAGTTGTCTATGAAACCCTGCAACCTCTGGCTGGCCGAGTAGATACCCTGGTCTTGGGCTGCACCCACTATCCCTTGCTCCGCCCTATTATTCAAAATAGGATGGGACCGGATGTGAAGCTGATTGACAGCGGGGCAGAGTGCGTACGGGATATTTCTGTCCTGCTCAATTACTTTGAAATCAACCGCAGTCGGGAAAAACAGGAGCTCAATCACCAATTTTACACAACTGCCAATGCCAAAAGCTTTTCGGAGATTGCAGAAAGCTGGCTGGGCCTGAAAGTGAATGTGGAGCATGTAAGCTTATGACAAATAAAATTTATGAATACATTGACGAGAACAATTGGTATATTGGAGAATGGACCCGCTTTCGCAAGGCTGGCTACCATTTCAACGACATCCCATACAGGCTCTTGGAGCATATAGATGCAGAGTTGAGTGAGCTAGTTGAGCGGGATTTGGATGAAGAATACAACGCCTTTACCACAGTTGTGGTCAAATACGGCTCGCCCATGTCCTATATCCAGTTTGTCCTCAATATGATTAACGACCGCCAGAAGCGGGATTTTAAGGCGACCAGTCATAAGGGGGCTATTCTGATTACAGAAAAGGACTTGCTGCGCAAGGTCTTCTTCCTGTCTAAGGATGGAGTTAAAATGACCGACTTTTTTGGTCAGGGGCAGGAGACCGAGATGGCTGTCGGAGATACCATCTTGATTGCGACTCGCAACGAAGGTAAGACAGCAGAGTTTCGCAAACTCTTTGATAAGCTGGGCTACAAGGTTGAAAATCTCAATGATTATCCTGATTTGCCAGAAGTGGAAGAGACTGGAACCACCTTTGAGGAAAATGCACGGCTCAAGGCGGAGACAATCAGTAAGCTGACCGGTAAAATGGTGCTAGCTGACGACTCAGGTCTGCAGGTCGATGTTTTAGGCGGCTTGCCTGGGGTCTGGTCGGCTCGCTTCGCTGGAATAGGCGCGACAGATGATGAAAACAACATCAAGCTCCTGCATGAATTGGCTATGGTTTTTGATGTCAAGGATCGTTCTGCCCATTTTCATACGACCCTAGTGGTGGCTAGTCCTGATAGGGAGTCACTGGTAGTTGAAGCGGATTGGCCGGGCTACATCGCCCATGAGCCAAAAGGGGAAAATGGCTTTGGCTATGATCCATTGTTCTTAGTGGGAGAAACAGGAAAAACGTCTGCCGAGCTGACGATGGAAGAAAAAAATGCGCAATCCCATCGGGCTCAGGCAGTTAAGAAATTAGTGGAGGTATTTCCAGCATGGCAAAGCAAACCATTATAGTCATGAGTGATTCTCATGGCGACCGTGCTATTGTAGAAGAAATTAGGAATCATTATATTGGAAAGGTAGATGCGATTTTCCATAACGGAGACTCTGAGCTTCCTTTTGATGATGAAGTCTGGCAAGGGATTCAGGTTGTGGCAGGCAATATGGACTTTTACGACGGCTATCCAGAACGCTTGGTGACGGATTTGGCGGGAACCATTATTGCCCAGACTCACGGACATCTCTTCCATATCAACTTTTCTTTTCAAAAGCTGGATTTGTGGGCGCAAGAGGTTAATGCAGACATCTGCCTCTATGGTCACCTGCATATCCCAGATGCTCGAATGGAAGGCAAAACGCTCTTTCTGAATCCGGGCTCCATCAGCCAGCCGCGAGGCCTAATCAACGAACGCCTCTACGCTAAGGTAGAGATCGATGATGACCGCTTTAAAGTTGATTACTATACGCGAAATCATGAACTTTATCCAAGCTTGTCCAAGGAGTTTAGCCGATGATTGCTAAGGAATTTGAAGACTATCTGCTGCAACATGAAGAAACTTTTTTGACGCCTGGGGAAAATCTGGCGGTTATGATTGACACCCATAATGTGGATCATGCTATCCTATTGCTGAGTCAGATGACATACTCACGTGTACCAGTCGTGACAGCAGATAAAAAGTTTGTTGGCACGATTTCCCTGACCGACATCATGTCCTATCGCATGCGCCATGATTTGCCAGAAGAGGAATTCATGATGACAGACATCGTCCACATGACCAAAATGGACGACTTGACAGTTGGGCCAGATTATACTGTATCAGATGTGCTTCATAAGCTGGTCGACGAGTCATTCCTGCCGGTTGTGGGCGAGGATCAGCATTTTTACGGAATTATTACTAGAAAGTCCATTTTGAAAGCTGTCAATTCTTTGTTGCACGGCTTTAGCAAAAAGTACGAAATTCGCAAAAAATGAAAGAATACATTAGACCGTTTTTAAATCAAAAAAACATCTCAGAAAATTCTAAAATCGCCTATTCTTATGATTTGGAGCAGTTTGTCGAGGAAGTACATGGCCGGATTACCGAGACCAATCTGCGGATTTATCAGGCCTCTATCAAGGATTTTAAGGCAGCTGTTCAGAAGCGGAAGCTCTCAGCAGTCAATCAATTTCTCTACTTTCTTTATCAGCAGCAGCTTATTGAGGAGTTTCACCGCTTGGTCCTGCCCAAGGTCTCCATATCGAAGGAGCAGGAAAATGAACTGCTGGATCTGTCTGCTTTTTGGCAGGAATCAAGCGTTCCCAGGGGGCGGCTGATGGCTCTTCTTATCTTGGAAATGGGCTTGTTGCCCAGCGAGATTCTGCAGGTCAGAGTGGCAGATGTCAATCTTGACTTTCAGGTTTTGAAGATTGAAAAGGCCGGTCAGAAACGGGTCATCAAGATTCCTGAGAGCTTGACGGGTGAGTTAGAAGACTATCTGACGGGGACGTATTTATTTGAGAAAAACGGCAAATCCTATTCTCGTCAGTGGGGTTTCCGTCAGCTAGAGGCCTTCTTGATTGAGCAGGGACAAGCCAGTCTATCTGCCCAAAGCCTGCGTGAGCAGTTTATTTTGCGCCAGCGGGAGAAGGGGATTGGCCTCTATGATATTGCCCAGGATTTGGGCTTGAAAACCATGATTACATTAGAAAAATACAGATAAAAATGGATATCAAACTAAAAGATTTTGAAGGCCCGTTGGACCTGCTGCTCCACCTCGTATCTAAGTACCAGGTGGATATTTATGATGTGCCCATTACGGAGGTTATCGAGCAGTATCTGGCTTATGTGGCTACTTTGCAGGCCATGAAGCTGGAAGTGACGGGCGAGTACATGGTCATGGCCAGCCAGCTTATGCTGATTAAGAGCCGCAAGCTCCTGCCTAAGGTGGCGGATAATGCTGAGCTGGAAGATGATTTGGAGCAAGACCTCTTGAGCCAGATCGAGGAATACCGCAGGTTCAAGCTCTTGGGTGAGAAAATGTCGCTCCAGCACGAGGACCGGGCGCTTTATTATTCTAAGCCCAAGCTAGAGCTGGTTTATGAAGATGCTGAGCTCCTGCATGACAAGTCAACGATTGATCTTTTCTTAGCTTTTTCCAAGGTTATTGCCAAAAAGCAAGAGGAGTTTTCTAAGAATCATACAACCATTGTGCGAGATGAGTACAAGATCGAGGACATGATGGAAGTGGTGCGCCAGCGCTGTGCTGATAGGAGTCGTCTGGCTTTGCAGGAGATTTTTGCAGAGACCAAGGACATGAATGAAGTTATTACTCTCTTTCTGGCGACATTGGAATTGGTCAAGGTGCAGGAAGTGCAAGTCATTCAGGAAGAAAATTTTGGAAATATTTATTTAGTAGGAAGAGGAAATGAGTAAGTTAGCAGAGATTGAAGCCCTGCTTTTTGTGGCGGGAGAAGATGGACTCAAGGTTCACCAATTGGCAGAAATCCTTTCTTTGCCGCCGACCGGGGTTATTCAGAGTTTGGAGAAGTTATCTGAGCAATATGAAGCCAATCCAGACTCCAGTCTGACCCTACTGGAAACCTCAAAGACATACAAGCTGGTCACTAAACCAGAGTTTGCTGAGATTCTGCGGGCCTATTCACGGGCGCCAATCAATCAAAGTTTGTCGCGGGCAGCACTGGAGACCTTGTCTATCATTGCCTATAAGCAGCCGATTACAAGAGTAGAAATAGATGACATTCGCGGGGTTAA
Source organism: Streptococcus sanguinis (assembly GCF_019929145.1). Lineage (GTDB taxonomy): Bacteria > Bacillota > Bacilli > Lactobacillales > Streptococcaceae > Streptococcus > Streptococcus sanguinis_U. Next base: position 50,250 of record NZ_JAHZOW010000001.1, read on the forward strand.
TTCCAGCGGAGCTTTGGCTAAGCTCTTGGCTTTTGAACTGGTTCGAGAGGATGGCAAAAAGGAAGTCATTGGCCGGCCAAATCTCTATGTGACAACGGATTATTTCTTAGACTATATGGGGATCAATCACCTAGATGAGCTACCGATTGTCGAAGAAACAGAGCTAGTTGCTGAAGAAAGCCAGCTCTTTATTGAAAGGACAGATATCGATGAGAATCAATAAATACATCGCTCATGCTGGGATTGCCAGCCGCCGTAAGGCAGAAGAGCTAATCAGGCAGGGGAAGGTCAGTATAAACGGCCAAGTGGTACGTGAGCTGGCGACAAACGTTAAGTCTGGCGACCGTGTGGAAGTAGAAGGCCAACCTATCTACAATGAGGAGAAGGTTTATTACCTCCTCAATAAGCCGCGCGGGGTCATTTCCTCTGTCAGTGATGATAAAGGACGTAAGACGGTTGTGGATCTTTTGCCTCAGGTCAAGGAGCGGATTTATCCGGTCGGTCGTTTGGACTGGGATACTTCTGGTATCCTCATTCTCACCAATGACGGGGACTTTACCGACGAGATGATTCATCCCCGCAATGAGATTGACAAGGTCTATGTGGCGCGTGTCAAAGGATTGGCTAATAAAGAAGTTCTTCGTCCTCTGACTCGAGGTATTGAAATCGAGGGGCGCAAAACCAAGCCAGCAGTTTATGAGATTATTAAGGTTGATCCGGCGAAAAATCGCTCGGTCGTTCAGCTGACCATCCACGAAGGGCGTAACCATCAGGTCAAGAAGATGTTCCAAGCAGTCGGACTGCAAGTGGATAAGCTGTCACGGACTCGCTTTGGTCGTTTGGACCTGACGGGCCTCAAACCTGGTGAGTATCGTAAGCTCAGTAAAAAAGAAGTCAGCCAGCTGCATACACTGGCTGTAACCAAGACCAAGAAATGATAAAGAAACTGCTTATTGCTCCTGTCCGCTTTTATCAGCGCTTCATCTCCCCTGCTTTTCCTCCATCTTGCCGCTTTCGACCCACCTGCTCTAACTATATGATAGAGGCTATCCAGAAGCATGGTGCCAAGGGAGTTTTGATGGGCGTGGCGCGAATTCTCCGCTGCAATCCCTGGTCTCAGCCAGGAGAGGATCCTGTACCTGACCATTTCAGCCTGAAAAGAAACGCTACAAGCAAAAAGTCACACTAGCTATTTAGCTAGTGTGACTTTTTTTATCTATAATTTCAGAGTGTTTCCTACCTTCTAGACCAAGTCTTAGGCAAGAAGAGCAGGAGAATTGGGTAGATTTCCAAACGTCCGCCAATCATGGCAAAGGATAGCAATAGCTTAGAAAAAGGACTGAAGATAGAAAAGGTATCCGTCGTCCCAATCATAGGACCGATATTGTTAAAGCAGGATAGAACACCACTGACAACTGTCATGAGATTGTTGTTATCCAGGCTAACAATGAAAATCAGTGCCAGCACAATCAAAACATAGGTTGCTAAATATTTGAGGACCTTGTGCTGGGTATCCTTATCTAAGACAGCACCATTAACATGCATGGTTAGGACCCGATTGGGTGATAAGGTAGAGAGGATTTGATTTTTGGCAATGCGGGAAATAATAATCCCCCGAATGACCTTGAATCCCCCAGCGGTTGATCCGGCCGAACCCCCGATACACATGAGCAGGAGCAGGATGACCTGAGAAAAGAGAGGCCACTTGACCGTATCACCATAGCCGAATCCAGTCGTTGTGATGATATTGGAAACCTGGAAGAAGGAAATCTCCACGCTCTTGGCAAAGCCTTGATAGAGGTGGAAGACATTAAAGGCAATCAAGGCAGTAGAAAGAAAGACAATCCAGAGATAGCCTCTAAGCTCTTCATCACCAAAGCAGGCCTTAAACTTGCGAATCAGCAAGTAATAGTAGAGATTAAAGTTGACCCCGAAAGCCAAGACCCCAAAGCTGACCAGATAAGTAATCAGTGAGCTGTTGTAATGGGCAATACCGTCATTGTAAACGGTGAATCCTCCTGTACCAGCTGTTCCCATGGCAATCACAAGGCTGTCAAAGAGCGGCATACCCGCTAGGAAATAAAGCAGTGCAAAGATAGCAAAGAGAGCTAGATAAATGATATAAAGGATCTGGGCCGTACTCTTGAGCTTGGACACAACCTTGCCAAAGACTGGTCCCGGAACTTCCGCTTTCATGACCTCCAAGTGACCATTTTTAGCATTGTCCATAATAGCTAGGGCAAAGACCAGCACTCCCATTCCTCCGATTAAGTGAGTAAAACTGCGCCAGAAGAGCAGTGAATGAGAGAGAACGCCGACATCGTTGAGAATAGTCGCTCCCGTGGTGGTAAAGCCGGAGCTGACCTCAAAGAAAGCATCGATGATGTCCGGTATCTGACCAGAGAAGACAAAGGGCAGGGCTCCGAAGAAGGACCAGAGAATCCAGCAAAGGGCTACAATCAGTACACCTTCCTTGGCATAGATATGCAGGTCCTTGGGCTTGAAATAAGAGCCTATTCCACCTAAAACTAGCAGGATAGCCATGGTCGCCCCGATAGAGAGAAAGACTTTTAAAGGCTCACCGTAGATTAGAGCGACGATAATGGGTACAATCAGCAGTGCCGCCTCAATCAGCAGTAATTTTGCCAGCAGGTAGCGAATCATAGATCTATTCATGGGTTTACCTCGCTAACAGATCGTAAATCTGCGTGATATTTTGCAGCAGAGTGGTTACGACAATTTTATCTCCAACTTGCAGATTGTCATCGCCTGTAGGGAAGATAGCTTTACCTTGGCGGATAATGGCCGCAATCAGGACATCTTTCTTTAGATGAAGCTGAGACAGAGGGATACCAGTCATCTTGTTTTCTTCCTTGATTTGGAACTGCAGGGTCTCGATTTGGCCGTTGGCTACATGGTGCAGAGCTTCTAGGTTAGAGAACTGAGCATTGTAGCGACCTCGGATAAAGTGCATAACCGTATCAACAGCAATGCCTTTAGGTGTCACGATGCTAGCAAAGTCTTGGTTATCAATGATTTCCAACAAACTAGTCCGGTTGACCTTAGTGATGTTTTTCTGTACACCCAGATTATTAAGGAACATAGAAGTAATGATATTTTCTTCATCTACACCAGTCAGGGTAGCAATGGCATCAAAGTTATTGGCGCGTTCCTCCAGTAGGATATCCTTGGCAGTACCGTCTCCATGGACGACATATAGATCAGGAAATTCCTGACTGAAAAAGTTTGCCCGTTCATGGTTAGATTCAATGACTTTGAGCTCGATTTTGCTATTCTTGAGAATATTGAGCAGGTAATAAGCAATCTTGCCTGCCCCGATAATCATCAGGCTCTTAACCACTCTAGGACGTACCATATTGTGGAATTGAACAATGTCCAGGCGGTTACCTGTGACATAGATCTTGTCGCCGGCATCCAGAGTGAAGTCACCGTCAGGGATTTCCAAGTGCCCTTTTCTCTCAATGGCACAGACAATGATATTTCCAAATTTCTTGCGGAACTGGGAAATACTCATCTGGCAGAGATTACTGTCTTCCTTGAGTTTGAACTCCATCAGTGCCACCCGACCATTGGCAAAGTGTTCTACTGACAGGGCATTAGGGAAGTCAATGATATTAGCGATATAGCGAGCAGTTAAGAGTTCAGGATTGACCACCAGCGAGAAGCCTAGGATGTTCTTCTCCTTAAAGTAAGGGTTGGAATACTCAGGATTACGCACCCGAACGACGGTTTCCTTAGCGCCCATCCGTTTGGCCAGAACAGCTGAGACCATATTGACCTCATCATGCTCAGTCATAGAGATGAAGATGTCGCAGTGACTAACATCCGCTTGTTCTAAGATTTTGAAGTTGGCTCCATTGCCAGCAATACCAATAATATCATAGCGCTTGGTAATCTGGTTGAGAACAGCCTCATCCTGCTCAATCAGTATAACATCATGATTTTCAGCCACTAAGGAGCGACAGAGGGCCGTTCCGACCTTCCCGCCGCCGACAACAATAATTTTCATAAGTTTAGATTCCTCCAAAGTATGTATCTATCATACTCTTTTTTCATTTAAATTTCATCTATAAAATACAGAATAGCTTGCTTATTTATAGAATTCCGAATATTTTTTTACCAAAATGGTATCTTCCTGTGATATTTTTAAAAAAAGTACAACTTTTTGAGCATTTTTTATTGACTTGTAGGCTGAAAGTGTTATACTAAATGAGTACTTTCATTGGTTTACCTCAAACCTGTTGTGATGTAAGTTAATGAAGCCTTAACCACGCTGTTTGCTGAGCTTGACTCCGGGCAGTGTGGCTATTTTTTTATATAAAGAGAAATACTAGGAAAAATATTCTTATTATGAAAAATCATATCGTTCTTTTTGAGCCTCAGATTCCGCAGAATACCGGCAATATTGCCCGTACTTGCGCCGCGACTAATTCGCCGCTTCACATCATCAAGCCCATGGGTTTTCCCATTGATGACCGCAAGATGAAACGGGCGGGGCTGGACTATTGGGATAAGCTGGACATCACCTATTATGAGAGTTTAGAAGATTTTATGGAGCAGATGGATAGCCACCTTTATCTGATTTCTAAGTTTGCGGAGAAGGTCTATTCTGAGGAAAATTTTGCAGCAGAAGGTTCGCACTATTTTATGTTTGGTCGTGAGGACAAGGGGTTGCCAGAGGAATTTATGCGTCGTCATCCAGAAAAGGCCCTACGTATTCCCATGAATGACCAGCATGTCCGCAGCCTCAATGTTTCAAATACAGTTTGCATGATTGTCTATGAAGCCCTGCGTCAGCAGAATTTTGCTGGCTTAGATTTGGTACACGAGTATGAAGCGGACAAGCTGAAGTAGCGGAATGAATGTATCTAAGCAGTTAATTTTCCTAATAGATAGAACACTATTGTTGAAACATTTTTAATTACATCAATCAAATTGCTTGCTCTGGCAGGCTTTTTTTGTTATGATAATGATGTCTTCAGGGCAGGGTGAGATTCCCGACCGGCGGTAACTTTTGGCTTGGAAATGTTTTTCCTTAATGCCAAATCAAGTCCGCGAGCGCAAGCTGATGTGGTGAGATTCCACAACCGACAGTATAGTCTGGATGGGAGAAGACGAGAGGCAGTGAAGCATTCTTGCCGTTTAATCTTTATTTAAGGGCTGAGCCTTATACTAAATAATCATTAGCTGACAAGCCTTTTTTCAGTGGCCTTTCCGGCTTCTCTAATTTTTATAAATTGGAGGAACCTGTGATGACAAATACTCGTAAGTTGGCGATTGTAGCAGTTTTATCTGCTCTATCATTTCTACTCATGCTTTATGAGATTCCCTTGATAACTGAGTTTCTAAAGTTGGATTTTTCAATTATTCCGATTTTACTGGCTTTGGTAGTCTTGGATTTAAAAAGCTCTCTGGCAGTGCTCTTGATTCGCTCTGTCTTAAAGCTAGCTTTGAATAATAATGGTGTAGGTACTCTAATCGGTCTACCCATGAATATACTAGCGGTAGCAGTCTTTGTTTGTGCTTTTTCCCTCTTGTGGGAAAAAAGGAAGAGCTTGTTTGACTATGTAAAGGCTTCCTTGGCAGCAACACTTGGTCTAACGATTACTATGATCATTCTAAATGTCATTTATGCTGTGCCTCTCTATGCGAGGTTTGCTGGTTTTGATATTAATAAGGCATTTGGTCTTTCCAAGTATCTGCTGACCATGATTGTCCCTTTTAACCTATTAGAAGGAGTGATCTGGGCTGTCGTCTTTTGGCTGATTTACAAACTCTTACAGCCCGTCCTAAAACGCTATGAAAAATAAACAATCTTATCTAACAAAGGGCTCTTTTGCCCTTTTACTTTTCGTCATGCTAGGCTATATGGTCAAGTTTTATCCTGAACAGCTGACCAGCTTTGACACTCCGATTCAGACCTGGCTACGGGGAGACTTGCCTGCAGCTTTGACGACTTTTTTCAAACTTGTAACCAGTGTGATTGATCCGATGGGGATTATCATCTGGGTTTCAGCTCTTGCTCTGTTTTTCCTTTATAAAAAATGGAAGCTGGAAGCTGCTTTGCTAGCGGGAAACCTAGTCTTACATGGGATTTTGATTAAGCTGATTAAACTCGTTTACCACAGAAGCCGGCCCAGTCTTTCGCATTTGGTCGAAGAGGGCGGTTACTCTTTCCCGAGCGGACATTCCATGGCGACAGCCCTTGTTCTTGGGACTTTGATTATTATCGCTCAGCAACGAATTCAAAACCAAAAAATAAAGCGCTTGGTACAAGGTTTGCTCTTGCTCTTTGTCTTCACCATTATGGCATCCAGAGTCTATCTTGGCGTGCACTATCCGACAGATGTAGTCGGAGGAGCCTTGATGGGCTTTGCCATCCTCAATATCGAATTTCCTTTTTATGACAAGCTGCGCTTTCAGTGGCGTTTCAAGGGAAAGCAGAAATAAATAGAGATGAGAAAGGTTGGCTTTGCCAGCCTTTTTGTCTTGACAAAGAACGTCTCTTTCTTTAAGATAGGAGCAAACTAGATTAGGAGGCTAGTATGTCCAATTCAAATCAAGAATTCATCGATGCTGTTTTGGCATTAGTAGATAGCATTCCCTCTGGGCGCGTGGCGACCTATGGTCAGATTGCTCGTTTGATTGGTCGGCCTAAAAACGCTCGCTTGGTGGGGAAGATTCTCAGTCAGTCGGAACTTTATGGTAGCAAGCATCCTTGCCATCGGGTGGTCAATGCAGCAGGGCGTCTCGCACCAGGCTGGGAAGACCAGAGACACTTGCTCTGGGCGGAAGGAGTGGACTTGAAGGTCAATGGCTGTGTGGATTTGAAAGTCTATTTGTGGGAACGGTGAATTCCTTCTTTCTTTGTGAAAGAGGGAATTTTTGTTTCTAAACTCTTTTTTGTGGTAGAATGAAAGGTATGAAATCTTACAATTCTTTGAATGATTATTATCGCAAACTTTTTGGAGAGAAGACTTTTAAGGTGCCCATTGATGCGGGCTTTGACTGTCCCAATCGGGATGGTACGGTAGCGCATGGAGGCTGTACCTTCTGTACCGTTTCGGGTTCAGGTGATGCCATTGTGGCGCCGGATGCGCCCATTCGCGAGCAGTTCTATAAGGAAATTGACTTCATGCACCGCAAGTGGCCTGATGTTCGCAAGTATCTGGTCTATTTCCAGAACTTCACCAATACCCATGAGAAGCTTGAAGTGATTCGTGAGCGCTATGAGCAAGCCATTAACGAGCCAGGTGTCGTTGGACTTAACATCGGAACTCGGCCGGACTGTTTGCCTGATGAGACCATCGCCTACTTGGCTGACCTGTCCGAGCGTATGCATGTGACCGTGGAGCTGGGGCTTCAGACTACCTATGAGGAGACCTCGGACCTCATTAATCGTGCCCATTCTTATGAGCTCTATGTGGAGACGGTCCAGCGAGTTCGAAAGCTGGCTCCCAAGGCGGAGATTGTCTCTCACTTGATCAATGGTCTGCCGGGGGAAACACATGAGATGATGCTGGAGAATGTCCGTCGCTGTGTGACGGACAATGACATTCAGGGAATTAAACTTCACTTGCTTCACTTGATGACCAATACCCGTATGCAGCGGGATTATCACGAAGGGCGGCTGCAGCTGCTCAGTCAGGAGGAATATGTCTCCATCATATGTGACCAACTAGAGATTATCCCCGAGCATATCATCATCCACCGAATCACAGGCGATGCTCCGCGAGATATGTTGATTGGCCCTATGTGGAGCCTCAATAAATGGGAAGTTCTCAATGCCATCGAGGCAGAAATGCGTCGTCGTGGCAGCAAGCAAGGCTGTAAAGCAAAGGAGCAGAGATTCGTATGTTAAGACCCTTACAGATGGCTCATGCCTTTTTGGCTGAAGTCGTGACCAAGGAAGATATCGTGGTGGATGCTACTATGGGCAACGGACATGACACCCTCTTTCTGGCTAAGTTGGCCAAGCAAGTCTATGCTTTTGACATTCAGGAGCAGGCTGTGGAAAAGACTCGCCAGCGCTTTGCAGAAGCGGATTTGGACAATGCCCAGCTAATCTTGGCTGGCCATGAGACTTTAGACCAATACACAGACCATTTCAAGGCTGCTATTTTTAATCTTGGCTACCTGCCTTCGGCGGACAAGTCAGTCATTACTCGACCTGATACGACGCTGGAAGCTCTGGAAAAGGTCTGTCGAGGCTTGGAAAAAGGCGGCCGTGCAGCGATCATGATTTATTACGGGCATGAAGGTGGCGAAGTTGAAAAAGATGCGGTGCTAGACTTCGTCAGTCAGCTGCCTCAGCAGGACTTTACCGTTGCCCTCTATAAGACTATCAATCAGATTAACAACCCGCCTTTCTTAGTCATGATTGAGAAATTGAGAGAAGGAACTTGAGATACAATAAGGATACAGAGAGAAAAGCCAGATAATAGGAGCTTTCAGTACTGTATCCTTGTTTTTTTATCGTGAAATAAAATAATTAGGTCTAAAAGAAGAGAATTATGATGTGTGTAAATTTAAAGTCTTATATTTTCTTACAAAGAAGATATAAGACTTTTGACATTTTTTAGTTTATATGATAAGCTATGACTGTAAAATCAAAAAACGTCACAGAGTTTTTAGGAGGAAGTTATGGCTACTGCTTTTACTAGCGAAGAAAAAGAAGTTATTAGAAAGAAATTACATAAAGTTGCAAAGGAATGCCTTCAAAGATATGGGGTTAAGAAAACCACAGTTGACCAAATGGCAGCAATGGTAGATATTTCCAAAGGTTCTTTTTATAATTTTTATTCCTCAAAAGAAATGTTATTTTTTACGGTCTTAGAAGAATATCAAATAGATGTTATGAATCGTCTGACAGAACAATTAGGTATGGAAGCCAAGATAGATACAAATCGTCTGGTACAGTTACTTTATGATTTTTATCAAGATTTTCGATACTCATTTATGTATACCATATTTAAAAATAATGAAATGGAATTACTCATAAGAAAATTGCCAAAAGAGGTGATAACAAATCATCATCTGATAGATGATAGGATGGTTAAAAAAATTGTGTCCCGAATCAACATTAGAGAAAATGTATCGGTAGAAATCGTCTCTGCTTTATTTAGAACGATTGCTATGACTATTCTACACATTGAGGAAATAGGTGAAGAAGAATTTGATATCACATTGAAGTTAGTCATACAAGGAATTGTTGAGCAAATTACTAAGGAGGATAGGTAATGGTGAAAGAAGCAATTAGAACCGCAAACCTTTCTAAAAAATATGGAACAAAAAATGTTGTCAACAACTTGAATATATCGATAAAACCTGGTGAAATAGTAGGTTTTTTAGGACTAAATGGTGCTGGGAAAACAACGACGATGAGAATGATGCTAGGATTGATAAAATCTACATCAGGAGAGTGTTATATTCAAGGAAAGAAGTTAGATCTGAATAATTTAGAACTTCGAAACGAAATAGGTTATATTATTGAGACGCCTTATTCTTATCCAGACTTAACTGTGAGAGAAAATTTAGAAATCGTTAGTAAATTAAGAGGGGTTAATAAAGATAATATTGACTGGGTGATTGAAAAATTAAAACTAAAGCAATATGAACATAAACAGGAGAAGCATCTTTCTTTAGGAAATGTTGCGCGTTTAGGAATTGCAAAAGCGATTATTCATAAACCTAAAATTCTAATTCTTGATGAGCCGACAAATGGATTAGATCCTTTTGGAGTTATTGAAGTGAGAGAACTATTAAAGGAATTGGCGAATCATCTAGGTACAACTGTTCTTATTTCAAGTCATAATCTAGAGGAAATATCTAAAATTGCTACTAGGATAGTCATTATACATGAGGGCAGACTTATAAGAGAAGTTGAAAGCAATGAATTAGAACAGTACTTAGAAAAGAAGTTATTAGTAAGTGGCTCTAATAATAAGGCCATGAAAGAAGTATTGTCTAACCATGGCTATCAGGTAAACATTCAATCAGATACAGAAAATAATATCAATTTTTTAGAATTAACTGATAGAAAATCTGTGGAATACCCGGAAGATATTGCCACATTGCTGGTTCATGCAGGTTATCCACCCAAATCGTTGGCTGTTGAGAAAGAAGATTTAGAGCATTATTTCTTAAGAATACTGAATGACTATCACGGAGGAATTTCAAATGAAAAAGCTTAGTTCCTGTATTTTAATTGAATGGAGAAAGTTAATAAAATCAAAACTTTCCATCGTAACTGCTTGTTCTATCTGTTTAGTTCCTTTTATTGTTGGGTTGTTTGCAACTATGATGAAATATCCAGAGAATTTCAAAAATCTTGGTTTGATTTCTGCAAAAATGGAAATGATGAGGATAACAGACTGGTCGTCGTACTTAATGACCGTATCACAAGTCATTTCTGTTGGGGGATTGCTCATTTTTGGATTTACAGCATCTTGGGTTTTTGGTAGAGAATATTCTGATAAAACGATGATAGACTTATTAGCGCTCCCGATAAAAAGAGATACAATCGTATTATCCAAGTTTATCGTTATCGCTTTGTGGAGCTATATTCTATCAATTTTTGCACTTTTATTGGGATTATTAGCTGGCAATCTGATTGGACTTGAGGGCGGGAGCTTAACAGTAATTCTCAAAGGTGTACTTACTTTTGGTTATTGTACTACTCTTACGATCGTACTCTCTACGCCAGTAGCTTTTTTTGCTTGTTTAGGCCGGGGATATTTGTCACCATTGGCATTTATCATTTTTACTATTATTTTTTCTCAGCTTGGTTCTGCTCTTAACTTTGGAAAATACATTCCATGGGCGATTCCTGCACTTGCAAGTGGTATTGCAGGAAAAGCACTATTGAATTTTGGGAGCATTGTCAGTTTATTTGGGGTAAGTATTCTAGGTCTTATCGCAACAATAGCTTGGTGGAGGTATGCTGATTACGATTAAAATGAAGAGATGAAAATGATAATAACACAAAACTAAGTCTTATTCATTTCTATTCAAAATACCCCCTCCTGTTCAGATTGAAAAACAAGAGGGGTTATATTGTGGCAATCGAAAGTTTTAGATGAGAGGATATTATGTAAGTACCGTTGGTCTAAATGAAAAGGTAGTTTCTAAATATATAGGCGATTGGGAAAAAATGACATTGCCTTTGATATGTTAAGGTCAAAGAGTTCTCAGATGGTAGTTTTAGAATAAAGTGAAATCCCGTTGTTACGGGCAAAACGAACATAGCATTGCTCCGAACGAAGTTCAGCGAACGTCTTTAGACGTCGCTGGAGGGAAATTGCTTATAGCCGGTGTACAAGTCACTTGTTTTCACGGGTGGTTATGACTTCTCAAAATGAGCAAAAAAACAGTAAACCTTTGTGATTTACTGTTTTAAAAATTCTTTTATTCAATTAGACAAACTGGGATTTTTAGATTTTAACCCTCACGGAAAATAAAACGGGCTATTCTCCCGAAGTATGTTCTATAACATTATAGTTTAATGCAAAGTGTAGCTATATAATCATTTCCATAACGTGATAATCTATTTCTTTTGTCACACGATTCATAAAAATCTATCATAGCGAGACCATTTTTAAGTTGTCCTCTAATCTGAGTTTCTAAGGTATGGCTAAATTCATATCCATATTCTGGATTTATGGTTATCTTGCCTTCCTCTTCAAGCTCTTTTGAATTAAAAGGTATTGAAAACTTTAAAAGTAATTCCTCATCAGGTTTATCCCATACAATGTCAGCATCATACATGTATATCCAAGGGCTCATAAATCCAACCATTAACAGTCCTCCCTTTTTCAATACTCGGGAGGCTTCTTTATACATATTTTCTAAATCCTCTATATATACATTTGAAACTGGATTAAAAATAATATCAAAGGTTTCATTTTCAAATGGAAATGATTTTGTCATATCGCCTTGAATTGTGTTGATTTTTAATCCTTCTCTTTTAGCAACCAACTCATCTCTTTCTAATTGTGATTTAGAAAAATCCATTATGGTTACATCATAACCTTTTATAGCAAAAACTGGCCCCTGCTGTCCACCACCACAAGCTAAACCTAATATCTTTTTTCCGTTTGCTTTTTCAAACCATTCTTTTGGAACTTTTTTCCCAACAGTTAATGCAACAGAAATTGGATGTTTCCTAACTTCTTCTAATTCTTCATGTGTCAATGGCTCAGTATAGTCATTTTTTACATTATTCCATCTATCTTCATTTAATTTTATATAATTGTTCATCTTATAATCTCCTCGTAATTTTATACTATTTCGATTTAAGTTGAATGTGTTGCCATTACATTTTTCTCACCTCTACAAATTTCTTATTTCTTGAACTATTTTAATCTTGCTTTAATTTTTAATTTTTATTTTATTTGAAACTTTAATTTGTTATGTTTCAAATACAGCACTTTTATAAATTTACAATCTCTTTTCATGTATCAATTTATGTTCTTTGCTGTTCATATAATCTTTATGTTTATGATTATGCTTTTCCTCTAATATAAAATGACTATGCTCATGTTCATGCGTGATAATATGAGTATGTGTTTTCCCATCATGCGTGTGAACAATTATGTGAGAATGACTATGACTGTGACGTTTAACCATTGTATCATATACAACAATTACGCAGCCGATTATCATAAAAACAAGACCAATGAAATATACCAAAGTAAGTTTTTCTCCATTTACTATAAATGCTAAAAAAGTTCCTACAAACGGAGCTACAGCATAATATGCACTAGTTTTTGTAGCACCTAAATCTCTTTGTGCTCTGATATACATAAAAATACTGAGCCCATATGCCACAAATCCAAGTAGCAAAGCAGCTATTATATATTTCATTTCAGGAATTCTTTCTCCCAAAATAAGGGCGACTATAAATGCACCGCTACCTGAGAAAAAACCTTTTAGTAAAACAATCTCATAAGTACTTTTATCTGAAATTTTTCTAGTGCAGTTATTTTCAAGTCCCCAACAGCAAGTTGCCAGTATAACAAACAATGAACCTAATGAAAACTTGAAACTTTCAGCCCCTTCAAATGAAAGAACTATACTTGATATTGTGATAAATCCAATAGCAATCCACAACTTTGATGTTACTTTCTCCTTAAATATCAAAAGAGCAATAATTGTTGTTGCTACAATTTCAAAGTTACCTAGCAGTGAAGCATTTGAGGCTGAACCAATATTTATGCCAATCATAAGGGATATAGGTGCCGCAATATCAAGGACAATCATTCCAACAGTATAAGGTAAATCTGCCTTATTTAACTTTTCATACTTTTCTTCGACTTTCCTATGAAACAAGTACATAATACCTACACCTGTTCCAGCTCCCAAATATAGAAAAGATGCCATCAATGTTGGTGGAATCTTATTTAAAAGCACTTTAGAAAATGGTGTATTTATTGCATAAAAAATAGCCGCAAGCAATGCTAAAATTACCGCTATAAATTTTCTGCTTTTATCCATATTTAATAAATCAACTCCTTTTAGATAAATTCTCAATTTAACGCATTGTAGATGATCCTCATTTCACATACTACATCTGAAATGCTGTTATCCAAAAACATATTCCGGCTATAAGTGAAATCGGAGTCATAACATATTTTTCTTTCTTACTTTTTGAAATCATGTTCATAATCGTATTCAAGGATAGGTAAGCGGCAAAGAAGAAACAAATATATTTAGTAACCTTGAAAGACAGCCACAGGGGAATAAAACCTCCGGCTTGCAAAATAATGATCATGGCAAAAATTTGGATAGCCACCGAAATGACTGCTGCAAGTCTAAATTTCTTAGGTAAGATTTTATGTTGTCCACCCATTGTAAATTCGCCCAAAGGCAGACCGCAAGCAACAAGAACTGTCATAATTGCTATAATTCCAAATAATACTGCACCTAATATTGAAAACATAAATCACTATTCTCCCTTCGTAAAATACAAAAAATTTTAATTACAAATTCAACTTTGTGTCACTTAACAATCCTATAAAATTATAAGGAATTCTTGTCAAGTGTTCAAGTTTTATAGGTTTTTCTCAAGCTGGTCTGTTGATTTCCCTTTTCCTTTGTTCTTCCACCAATCGCTCAGGTCGACTAAGGATTGAGCGGCGGAAGGGATGAGAAGGAGGACATAGATATAGACATACTGGCTCTTGGTTTCCCAGAAGAAGTGGAAGAGGCCGCCCCCCAATAGAAAGATGAAGGGATAGAGGTCAAAAGGCGTCAGCTTTTCCTCGGCAACGAAAAATTTATGCAGGATAAAGAAACAGGAGAGCAGATAGATGCTGGCTAGCAGGGTTAAGAGCAGGAAATTAACAATCTGATAACCTTTTCTTTCCTCATAAATGCTGCGTAGGATAGTTGGTTTCATGTATTGCTGGCGCTCAATCTGAGGTCCAGTCCAAATAGACTGAAAAGTTGGCTCAGTCCAGGTCGACTTGACCTTTTCGTAGAAGAATTTCAGCGCATAAGCAGGATGCTTGCTGAAGTGAATCAAAATATCCTTCAAATCCCGAGTAGCCATTTCTGTAGCCAATTTTTCATCGTACTTGTTACGCTTGAGAATCTTGGTATTGTAGGCATCGTACCAGCCTCCCAGACTCTGCCGATTGGGATCATCCCGCAGGCCCATAGTGATGTAGGCGATTTTTGGGGTACCGACACCAATCTTGCCCCCAATCAGCTGCTCATAGTAGGCCGTCAGACCCTTGTTTGAAAGGACGATACCGGCTAAAATCAGGATGATGGCTAAGGGTTTCTTCCAAGACCATTTATAAAAGATGGACAGGAAGCAGACTCCAATCAGCATGATGGCAAAGATGATGTAGTTGTTGCGCAGGAGACAGGCCAGACTGATGCTAGCGGCTCCCAGCAAGGCATAGAGCAGGTTTCCTTTCTGATCCAGCTTGATAAAAGCATAGAGACTGAGCAGACAGAAGAAGAGCCCGGGAATGGTACCGTAGACAAAGAGGATGAAAAAGAGTTGTGGTAGAAAGAGAAAGGTCAGCACAATCGTGTATTTCTGAATCATTTCTCTGGCATTGAGCAGGGCAGTAATCTTGTAAATCAAGAAATGACTGAGTAAAGTCCAGACGACATTCATGCTAAAGGCAAACTGAGTCGTTGGAGAAATAAAAGCATAAAGTCGCTCCAGAGTCATCAGTCCTAGCTGATGAGGATTGCGGTACATGTAGCTTCCGATGGTTGTCAGCGAGCTGTAATCTCCTCGATTAAAGGCCAACGCTGCATTGAAAACATGCTTGGCGTCAGCTCGGATGCGGCCATCGTAGGCCGTTATCAGAAAAATCGCTGCTACTATAAAGATGAGGGACAAAATCCAAAAAAGATGCTTGGTCTGAACCTTTTCCAACAGGGGCCGGATTAAAAAGAGGCTGAGGAGAAAGAGTAAGAGTATAGGGTAGAAATACCAAGGATTACTGACGAATTGGACCCCCTCAGCAATCCTCAAAGGGATGTAAGTGTGGGACAGCAGAATCTGCCCAGACAGGAAAAGCAAGGCAATCGCAGTCATGGTCAGAATCAGGAAGTAGCCCAGGTTGAAGATGGTATTAGAAAATTGCTTCATGAGGACCTGACCTCCACCTTGACGAAATAGCGATCTTCTCCCAGCTCAATCAGCTCGACTGGCTGGGGATAAAATCGATCCATGACCTCTTTTTGAAAAATGTCTTCTTTAGGACCTTGGGCTATGATTTCACCTTCTTTTAGGAGCAGGACATGATCCATAGCAGCAGTGATTTCCTCTACATGGTGGGTGACATAGAGGATAGTTGGAGCCTGGTCCATCTGCGTAATCTTACCAATCTGATCCAGCAGGCGCTCGCGGGCAAAGAGATCCAGACCGCTGGTCGCTTCGTCTAAGATAAGCAATTCCGGCTTTTCCATGAGACTGCGGGCAATCAACAAGAGCTGCTTTTCCCCTTGAGACAGACTGATGTAGCTTCGGCCAATCAATTCTTGCCCGCCAATGGAAGCCAGCATTTCCCTAGCTTGGTTTAGCTCAGTTTGCCCGTAAGGAGCGTAGAGAATACTGCTTTTATACTTGCCTGTCAGGACGATTTCTTCAGATGTGAGGCGGCTGGGCAGACGCTCAGCAATGAAGGAGCCAACTACTCCAATCCTAGTTCGCAGCTGAGGAATGTCGCCGGCGCCAAATTCCGTACCCAGAACCGTTACCTTGCCCTGAGTCTTCCAATGCTCAGCCATGAGCAAGCGCAGAAGAGTAGACTTTCCAGAACCGTTGAGACCGAGGATGGCCCAATGTTCTCCCTTTTTCACTTGCCAGTTGAGATCTTTTAAGATGGTTCGTCCTTGTTTAGCCAAGCTTACATTTTCCAGTTCGATAATCTTTTCCATTTTTACTCTTTCTTTCGTTAAATCCCCTTTATTATAACAAAATTTATGGTAAAATAACTGATAGGAGGAGTCAAATGTTTCATAAAAGTAAGCTGATGTTTTGGACCAGTGAGGTCCTTTTGCTAACGATTATTTTCTTTATCTGGCGCCAAATGGGGGATATGATAACCCCGATTGTTAGCGTTGTGAATACAATCTTGATTCCCTTTCTTGTAGGAGGATTTCTTTACTATATTACGAATCCGCTGGTGAAATTTCTCCAGGAAAAGCTCAAAATCAACCGAATGATTGGGATTCTGATTACGCTCAGCCTTTTGTTTGGCTTGATTGCTTTGGGCGTTATTTACCTCTTGCCGATTTTGATTAATCAGTTGAGCAGCTTGATTAATTCAACGCAAGGTCTTTATTGGGAAATTCAAAGTTTTGTTAATCAATTATCTAAAAATCCGCTCTTTCGTAATCTGAATATCCAGTCCACCATTCAGCAGCTCAATCTGTCTTATGTGGATATTCTGCAGAATATTCTCAACAGTGTAACCAACAGTCTGGGCAGCGTTCTGTCAGCAGTTGTCAACACGCTGATGATTTTGATTATGACGCCGATTTTCTTGGTTTACTTCCTCATGGACGGCCATAAGCTTTTGCCCATGCTGGAGCGGACAGTCCTCAAGCGAGATAAGCTCAATATCTCCAGCTTGCTGACCAATCTCAATGCTACTGTTGCCCGCTATATCAGCGGGATTTCAATCGATGCCCTGATTATAGGTGCTCTGGCCTATATTGGCTATAGCGTGATTGGGCTCAAGTACGCTTTGGTCTTTGCTATTTTCTCTAGTCTGGCTAATCTGATTCCCTATGTGGGACCGAGTATCGGCTTGATTCCCATGGTCATCACTTATGCATTTACGGATCCTCAGAAGATGGTGGCAGCCTTGATTTACATGCTGATTATCCAGCAGGTAGATGGCAATATCCTCTATCCCCGTATCGTTGGTGGTGTGATGAAGGTTCATCCTATTACCATCATGGTGCTCCTGCTCTTATCCAGCAATATCTATGGTGTGCTGGGGATGATTGTGGCAATCCCGACCTATTCTATTCTCAAAGAAATTGCTAAGTTCCTAGCAAATCTCTATGACAATCACAAGGAAGCCCAGCAGCAGAAGAAGAACGAAGAGTTTGGGATTATTAATAAATAAGGATGAGTTTGGGAATCGATTAATCCCAGAGTCTCGATATCAGAAAATAAGACGGAAGGAAGGCTTTCCGTCTTATTTTCATTTCCTGTGCACTAAATTTAAAAATATGATATAATCAGATTTACCTATACTTTTCGAGGAGAAAGAATCAATGGAAGACCCTGGCAGTCAGAATATGTTATGGCAAGCCTTACTACTGTTTATATTGACTTTGTTAAATGCCTTTTTCTCAGCTGCTGAGATGGCAATGGTATCGCTCAATCGGGCGCGTGTGGAGCAAAAGGCTGAAGAGGGCGACCTCAAATATAGTCGTCTCTTGGCGGTCTTAGAAAGCCCTAATAATTTCTTATCAACCATTCAGGTTGGGATTACAGTTATCAATATCCTGTCTGGGGCCAGCTTTGCGGATAATCTGGGAAAACTGTTCTCTTCTTGGATGGGAAATTCCGAAACCGCACGTGCTATCGGAACTTTCTTGGCTTTGGTCTTATTGACCTATATTTCTATTGTTTTAGGTGAGCTTTATCCTAAGCGCATTGCCATGAACCTGAAAGACAATCTAGCTGTGCGGGCTGCACCAGTCATTATCTTTCTTGGCAAGATTGTCAGCCCCTTCGTTTGGTTGCTGTCAGCGTCTACCAATCTGCTGAGTCGGATAACCCCGATGAAGTTTGATGATGCAGACGAAAAGATGACTCGGGATGAGATTGAATATATGCTGACCAATAGCGAGGAGACCTTGGATGCAGATGAGATTGAGATGCTGCAAGGGATTTTCTCTCTGGATGAGCTGATGGCGCGTGAACTGATGGTGCCGCGGACGGATGCCTTTATGGTAGACATTCAGGATGACACCAAGGAAATCATCGAAAGCATTCTCAAACAGAGCTTCTCGCGGATTCCCGTTTATGATGGAGATAAGGACAATGTCATTGGTCTGATTCATACCAAGCGATTGCTTAATGAAGGATTCGTCAATGGTTTTGATAATATCGTTCTGCGCAAGATTTTGCAGGAGCCACTCTTTGTACCTGAAACCATGTTTGTTGATGATTTGCTCAAGGAGCTGCGCAATACGCAAAATCAAATGGCGATTCTCTTGGATGAGTATGGCGGAATGGCTGGTCTGGTTACACTGGAAGACCTCTTGGAGGAGATTGTCGGTGAGATCGACGATGAGACAGACAAGGCTGAAATCGAGGTCCATGAAATCGGTGAGAACACCTACATTGTCTTAGGAACTATGACCCTCAATGACTTTAATGAATACTTTGAAGTCGAAATCGAAAGCGATGATGTGGATACGATAGCTGGTTATTACTTGACTTGTGTGGGGACTATTCCAGACCCGAAAGAACGCATTAGTTACGAAGTCGAAAGTCAGAATAAGCTACTCATTTTGACCAATGACAAGGTTAAAAATGGCCGTGTTACGAAGGTTAAGGTTGAAATTTCAGAAATTGTTGAAGAAGCAGAAAAGGCTGAGAAATAAACTCAGCCTTTTAAGTTTCCTTCAAGTTTTTTATAAGTCTGTCTTAAGTTTCTGGGATTATACTAATAGCATCAAAATAGAAATGAGGACAGTCCAATGACATCTAAAGTTACCCTATATGATAAGCAAGTATTGACATTCTCACAGGCGCAAAAGTAAGAAAGGAAGTAATAAGAATCAGTAACGTTTAAAAAGCAGCAGAAGCCCTTAACTAATTTTTTCATATAAATCTCCTAAAACAAGTAAAAAGAAATTTTGAGGCTCTTTGTCGCTCCAAAACAAAGCAGCCTTAGACTACTCATAAAAGAAATCACCTCTGCCAGCTGGAAGGCAGAGGTGGTTTTGTGATATGGAAAGAAGAAGGCTACTCTTTCTGACGCTTAGCGAAATCCACAAAGCGAAATTTGTCTAGCTTGTGCCGGCTCTCAGTATATTGAAACTGGCGGCCGTCTGCCAGATAGACCTGAGACTTGACAGAGACGACTTGCTGGTCCTTGCCTAGGTCCATGAGAATTTTGTCTCGGTCATTGGCGTGATCAATGGTAAATTCTTTCTTGGCATAGGCGATGTTGAGCATCAAGTCATTTTCCAAATAGGCATAAATGGACTGCTCAGCGATTTCCCTTGTCAAGTCAGGGACGATGCCCTTGTCTAAATAGTCAATATCTAAGACAGAGGCGACTTGGTCTACAACGCGCTGACGGACGATTCGCCAAACCAGTCGGTAGGGAGGGAATCCAGTGATGTCGGATAGTTTCTGATCTACGGTAATCTTTTCCAAGCTGACAACATTGGTTTTGGACTGCATATTATTCTGTTTGACTACTTCTTGATAGCTGGTCAGCTTAGACACCGGAAAGTCAAACTGTTCATGCTTGATGACTTTGGAACCTTGTCCTCGGACTTTTTCAATCAATCCTTCTTCCTGCAACATGGCCAGAGCCTTGCGGACTGTGTCGCGGCTAACCTGGTAGTCGTCTGTTAGCTGATGTTCGCTAGGCAAGAAATCTCCGACAGCATAACGCTCGTCTAAAATATCTTTCTCAATCTGTTTGAACAATTGTTTATATTTCTTCATTATAAACTCCACTTGTTTTCTTTTTCGCATACAACCTAGAAAATTTTATCAAAAATGAGGGCTTTTTTCAACAAACAACTTGCCTACATCTTTGAAATCGATTACAATTATTTGTAGAGATGTGTTGAAAAACTAACTCGTAAAAAATATAAGGAGAGTGCTGGATTCTCATTCAGCCAGTAGTCAAATGGGAAAATTTGAGAAGGAAGCCAAAGATCTGCTAGATGCAATCGGCGGCAAAGAGAATGTCACAGCAGTTAGCCATTGCGCAACGCGGATGCGATTTGTACTTGGCGATGATAAAAAGGCCAATGTCAAGGCCATTGAGGCAATCCCAGTGGTCAAGGGAACTTTTACAAATGCTGGGCAATTCCAAGTCATCATTGGAAATGATGTGCCAATCTTTTACAATGACTTCACTGCTGTATCAGGTATTGAGGGAGTATCAAAAGAAGCAGCCAAGTCTGCTGCCAAGAGCAAGCAAAATCCCCTTCAGCGGGTTATGGCCACTCTGGCGGAAATTTTTACACCCTTGATTCCAGCCTTGATTGTCGGAGGGTTAATCCTTGGCTTCCGAAATGTCCTTGAGGGCGTGCATATTGAAGCTTTGGGTAGAAAGATTGTTGACGGAGTTGCACAAGTAAAAAATGGACAGCCGGTTTATAATACAATTGTTGATGTATCTAAATTTTGGAGCAATGTCAACGACTTTCTTTGGTTGCCGGCACAAGCAGTCTTCCACTTCTTACCAGTGGGTATTACTTGGTCTATCTCCCGTAAGATGGGAACCAGTCAGATTCTTGGGATTGTCTTAGGGATTTGTTTGGTTTCTCCACATTTGCTGAATGCTTATGATGTAGCCAATACCTCTAAAGCTGTGATTGCTAAAGACTACACTTGGTATTTTGGGATACTTGAGTTTCACAAATATGGTTACCAAGGTCAGGTCATTCCGGCTCTCTTGTCTGGTCTGTCTCTCTCTTACTTAGAAATTTTCTGGCGTAAACGGATTCCAGAAGTGATTTCTATGATTTTTGTTCCTTTGCTTTCTCTGCTTCCAGCTCTGATTTTGGCCCACACGGTTTTAGGACCTTTTGGCTGGTGGGTTGGACAAGGCATGTCTAAGTTTGTATTTATTGGTTTGACAGGTTCATTCAAATGGTTGTTTGGTGCAGTATTTGGTGCCCTTTATGCTCCGTTTGTGATTACAGGTCTTCACCATATGACCAATGCCATTGATACACAGTTAGCCAATGATTATGGCGGAACAGCTCTTTGGCCCATGATTGCTCTGTCTAATATTGCTCAAGGTTCGGCTGTATTTGCCTACTACCTCATGCATCGTCGTGATGAAAGAGAAGCACAAATTTCGCTTCCAGCAACCATTTCTGCTTACCTTGGAGTTACTGAGCCAGCTCTCTTCGGGGTCAATGTCAAGTACGTTTATCCATTTGTGGCGGGAATGATTGGTTCGTCTATTGCTGGAGTCTTGTCCCTTAGCTTTAATGTTACAGCAACTGGTATTGGTGTCGGAGGCTTACCAGCTATCCTTTCTATTCAAGCAAACTATTGGCTTCCTTTCCTTCTAGTTATGCTTGTAGCAATCCTTGTACCAATGTTCCTGACTTTCTTTTTCCACAAGACAGGCTTCTTGACGAAGACAGAGGAAGATCCAGAATTGCAGGCAGAGTTTGCAACTCAGGAAGAGGCTGAATTTGCCGGGCCATCCAAAGCCGAGTCATCTCCAGAGGTGAAAGCAGCTGATTCATCAGCTCCTGTAACGATTACTAGTCCGCTGGCAGGAGAAGTCAAAGAATTGAGTCAAGCAACAGATCCTGTCTTTGCACAAGGTTTGATGGGGCGTGGAGTTGTCATTGTTCCTAGCCAAGGTGAGTTGGTTTCACCAGTCAATGGTAGAGTAACAGTCTTCTTCCCAACCAAGCATGCCATCGGCATCTTGTCAGATGAAGGTGTTGAAATCCTGATGCATATCGGAATGGACACTGTCAATCTGGAGGGCAAAGGCTTTGAAGGTTATGTATCTCAAGGAGATAAGGTCAAGGTTGGCGACAAACTCATTTCCTTTGATATAGACATGATCAAGAAAGCAGGCTATGTAACAGAAACACCAGTCATCATTACGAACTCAGACAAGTACGAGGTGGAGGTGCTTGAACAACTTCCTCAGGCAGTTGAGCGAGGAAGTCAGTTGATGGCAGCTAATCCACTTTAAAGAAAAATGAAATGACTTATAGAAAGGGACGGTGCTTTAAAATCTGTCCCTTTTCTCAAAAAAGGAGAAAATATGACACTTGATAAAACAAAGGTTGTCTACCAAATTTATCCAAAATCTTTTAAAGACACGACTGGCAATGGTTTGGGAGATTTTCGCGGGATTATTGAAAAACTTCCTTACCTGAAAGAGCTGGGAGTGGATATGATCTGGCTCAATCCATTCTATCCGAGTCCACAGAGGGACAACGGTTATGATATTTCTGACTATACTGCGGTTGATCCTATCTTTGGAGATATGGCGGATTTTGAAGAGATGGTCAAGGTTGGCCAGCAGCATGGTATTGACTTTATGCTGGATATGGTTCTTAACCACTGCTCAATTGAGCATGAGTGGTTTCAAAAGGCGCTGGCGGGGGATTCCTACTATCAGGACTTCTTTATCCTGCGGGATGAGCCGACGGACTGGCTGTCCAAGTTTGGTGGAAGTGCCTGGGCGCCATTTGGCGATACGGGCAAATATTATCTGCATCTCTATGATGTCACTCAAGCTGATCTTAACTGGCGCAATCCCAATGTTCGTCAAGAACTCTTCAAGGTGGTGAATTTTTGGCGGGACAAGGGCGTCAAAGGCTTCCGCTTTGATGTCATCAATGTGATCGGTAAAGATGAAGTGCTGACGGACTGTCCAGAGCAGGAGGGCAAGCCTGCCTATACTGATAAGCCAATCGTCCATGACTATCTGCGTATGATGAACGAAGCAACCTTTGGGCAGGACGATTCCTTTATGACGGTTGGTGAAATGAGTGCTACGACGATTGAAAACTGTATCCTTTACACCGCTCCAGACCGGCAGGAGCTATCCATGGCTTTTAATTTCCATCATCTCAAGGTGGACTATGAAGCTGGACAGAAATGGACGCTTAAGGCTTTTGACTTTGAAGAGTTAAAACGCCTCTTCCACACTTGGGGGAAGGAAATGAGCAATCATGATGGCTGGTCAGCTCTCTTTTGGAACAACCATGATCAGCCGCGAGCTCTCAACCGCTTCGTCGATGTAGAGAATTTCCGCAATGAAGGAGCGACCATGTTGGCAGCCAGTATTCATCTGTCTCGCGGGACGCCTTATATCTACATGGGTGAGGAGATTGGCATGGTGGATCCTGACTATGACTCCATGGAAGATTATGTGGATGTCGAGTCTCTCAATGCTTACCAGAGTCTGCTTGCTGAAGGTCAATCGCCAGAAGCAGCCTTCAGGATCATCAAGGCTAAATCTCGTGATAATTCTCGAACGCCTATGCAGTGGGATGATTCAGCCAATGCAGGTTTTACAACAGGAACTCCATGGCTTAAGGCGTGCAAATCCTATCCTCTTATCAATGTAGAAAATGAAATCAAGGGACCAATCTTTACCTTTTATCAGAAATTGATTGCCCTGCGTAAGGGACTACCTATCATCGCAGAGGGCAGCTATCAGCCAGCTTATGAGGACAGTCCTCAGGTCTATGCCTTTGAGCGGGAGTGGCAAGGACAAAAGCTTTTAGTCCTTAACAACTTCTATGCTGACCCAATTACCGTGGACATCCTGCCGGATTATCAAAATGGTCAGGTTCTCCTATCCAACTACGGCAAGAATCAGGTTGACCATGTGCTGACCCTGCAGCCATACGAAACCTTGGCAATCTTAATAGGTGAAAACTAAAGTCTCGAAAGAATCTGGAAAAAATTCCAGATTCTTTTTTATTTGTTGGGCCAGCCTAGACAAGTATTTGTCTGAAGCGAGAGAAAATAATACAGAATTTTAAGAAAGCCTTTGCAAAATTTGATTCTTTTCTTTATAATAAAAATTAAATAGGATAATATACATTTATACAGAAAAGGAGAAGTTCATGAAAAAACAAGTTTCGTACAAGCAGCTCTTTCCCACAGTGGTCTTGCTAGTTGCTTTTTTATTCCTGCTTTTTTCTGTCCAACCGGTCGGAGCAGAAGAAGCAGTAAGTTCGTCGACTTCAGATGCGGCAGCTCTTACAGAGAATCCAACTATAAGCGATGAGTCGGTTGCCAGTCAAGCGGAGGGTCCATCTGTAGAATCGGGAGAGTCAAGGCCAGCTTCTACAGAGACAGTGGAAAAGGCAGACCAAGCCCCTGCTGCAGCACAAGCTGCGGCTAGCGGACCAGAAGCTGTGCCCAATGTGGGAACCATTCAGGGAGAATCACAAGCCTCTCCCTATGAGGACAAAGAAGTTCAAGTTTCCAATGTAGTTGTGACGAAAACAGACCGCTATGGTTTTTATGTTCAAGACGTGACTCCTGATGGAAATAGCAGGACTTCTGATGCCCTTTATGTTGTTTCTAAAGAAAAAGTCGATGTTGGAGACAAACTTAGTCTTGAAGGTCGTGTCAAAGAAGGCTATATGGAAGAGCTCAGCGTTCGTCAGGGGCAAACTTTCAACAAGCCCAGTGATAGCTTGACAGTCACCATGCTTGTCGCTTCCAAGGTGATCAAGGAAGGGAAAGCTGACTTACCTGCTCCAGTAGACATCGTGGCTAATATGCCTCAGGATACGGTCGATAACGATATTAATAACTATCAGCCTCAAAGTGAAGCGTTGGACTACTGGGAAAGTTTGGAAGGAATGTTGACGACGGTGAAGATGCCCCGCGTTTTAGGCCCGCAGTACCGTGGAGACATTTATCTCTTACCTGAAGGCTACCAAGCCTTGCCATTAAACAATATCGGAGGTCTCAATCTTCGTCCAAACGCCCAAAATACCGCAACCATTCCAGTCTATGTTGGCAATAAATTTATTGCCAAGGCCAAGGATTATTTCAATGGTGATGTGGTCGGTGTTGTGACCTATCGTGGGAAGATTTACAAGTTGGAGCCGACTCAGCTGCCTGATTTGGTGGACGGTGGCTTGCAGAGACAGGTCTCTCCTATCTATCCAAGCGAGGACAAGCTGACTATTGCTTCCTACAATATCGAGAATTTTTCTGCTAATGCTAAAAAAGGTGAAACGCCTGAGGAAAAAGTGACTAGAATCGCTAATTCCTTTATCAATGAAATCCATAGTCCAGATATCATTACGCTCATTGAGGTTCAAGATGAGAATGGCAGTGTCAATGACGGAACGACCAGCGGTGTCAAAAGTGGTGAAAAACTAGCGGCCCGCATCAAAGAACTGGGCGGAAAAACTTATAAGTACACCGAAGTTGCCCCACTTGACGGTCAAGATGGAGGCAAGCCTGGCTCTAATATCCGCGTGGCCTTTCTCTACGATCCAAATCGGGTGAAGTTAGTCGAAAAAGAAGCTGGTACGAGTGACGAAGCAGCTAGCTTCTCTGGTGGCCATTTGGTTAAGAATCCTGCCCGGATTGCTCCAACAAATCCAGCCTTTACTAAGGTTCGTAAATCCTTGGCAGCTGAGTTTGAATTCAAGGGACAGCATATCGTTGTTATCGCCAATCATTTGAAGTCCAAGATTGGGGATGATGCCGTTTATGGCTCCGCTCAGCCAGCAGTTCAGCATACGCAGGCTGCTCGGATAGAGCAGGCTAAAATTTTAAATAGCTTTGTTCAAGAAGGGCTGAGACAAAATCCTAACCTTAAGTTTGTACTGACTGGAGATTTCAATGATTTTGAATTTTCCGAAACAGCTAAAGCACTGGCGGGCAATGAACTGATTAATCTCATGCAGGAGCATGATGCGGCTGACCGTTATTCCTACTTCTACCGCGGCAGCAACCAAAGCTTGGACAATATTTTCATTTCGAAGAACCTGGCAGGCAAGGCGGTCTTTGCACCTGTCCATATCAATGCCTCTTTCATGGAGGAACATGGCAGAGCTTCAGACCATGATCCAGTAGTGGTGCAGCTGGACTTTTCTAAGGATGTAGCAGCTTCAACATCTGACAGTTCCCAGCCGTCTCAGTCAACTGGACAATCTTCTGTAGCAGCAGAGCAAGGAGTTCCTTCTCAGACCAATCCTCCATCGTCCAATCAAACTGGACAAGGTCAGACAGCTAGCAGCAAGAAGAAGGGGCTCCCGCAGACCGGTCAAAATAACAGTGGCTGGGCAGTTTTGGGATTGGCCTTGCTAATGTTTGCTTTTACTCTCAAAAAGAGAAGCAGAAATTAACTAAAATCAATTTAAAAAGTGAAATCAGGGTGGAATAAAGATTTTGCCCTGATTTTTTTGCCTACTGCTTTCGCTCAAAATTTTTATCTGTTGTAAAACACTGAAAATGAAACTGAAAAACAGTTTGTTTTCTAAAAAATAGGCAAATTAAGTTTATTTTTGCTTTAATCATGTTATAATGTAGTTAGTTATAAAACGTTTTCAGAGTTAAGAGGTTGCGCGATGGTTGAAGAGAAAATTGAAGAAGCAGTTGATTATGGAAAGGTAACGGGCATGGTCCACTCCACCGAAAGTTTTGGAGCTGTTGATGGACCGGGTATCCGTTTTATTGTTTTTTTGCAGGGATGCCACATGCGCTGCCAGTACTGCCATAATCCGGATACTTGGGAGATGGAGACCAACAAATCTCAGCTGCGGACCGTGGACGATGTCTTGCAAGAAGCTCTCCGTTATAAGGGCTTCTGGGGCAATAAAGGCGGCATCACCGTCAGCGGAGGAGAAGCCTTGCTGCAGATTGATTTTCTGATCGCCTTCTTTACCAAGGCTAAGGAGCTGGGCATTCACTGTACATTGGATACCTGTGCCCTACCTTTTAGAAATACGCCCCGCTACCTGAAAAAATTTGACAAGCTTATGGCAGTCACCGACCTTGTCCTGCTAGATATCAAGGAAATTAATGAAGAACAACACAAAATAGTGACCAGCCAGACCAACAAGAATATCTTGGCCTGTGCCAAGTACCTATCTGACATTGGAAAGCCAGTCTGGATTCGCCATGTCTTGGTGCCAGGATTGACCGACCGTGATGATGACCTGATTGAGCTAGGTAAATTTGTAAAGACGCTGAAGAATGTAGATAAGTTTGAAATTCTACCTTACCATACCATGGGAGAATTCAAATGGCGGGAGCTGGGCATCCCTTACAAGCTGGAAGGGGTTAAGCCTCCGACAGCTGATCGGATCAAGAATGCCAAGGAACTCATGCAGACTGAATCTTATACAGAGTATATGAATCGGGTGCATAATAGCTAATCTATTATGAGTATGAATTAATGGGCTGGTGGGTTGACCAGTCCATTTTTCTTAAGAAAATGCCCTTCTGTTTTTGTGAAATGCCTGTAATTGTGGTAAAATAAATGCAATAAACATTATATAAAAGAAGAGGTTTATCATGTCTAAAATTTTAGTTTTCGGTCACCAAAATCCTGATTCAGATGCTATCGGTTCATCTTACGCTTTTGCTTACTTGGCTCGCGAAGCTTATGGCTTGGATACAGAAGCTGTTGCTCTGGGTGAGCCTAATGAAGAAACAGCCTTTGTTTTAGATTACTTTGGCGTGGCGGCACCGCGCGTGATTACATCTGCCAAGGCAGAAGGAGCTGAACAAGTTATCCTGACAGACCACAATGAATTCCAGCAGTCTGTGGCAGATATTGCAGAAGTTGAAGTTTATGGCGTGGTGGACCACCACCGTGTTGCTAACTTTGAAACAGCTAGTCCACTTTACATGCGCTTGGAGCCAGTGGGATCTGCTTCCTCTATTGTTTACCGCATGTTCAAGGAGCACGGTGTAGCAGTTCCAAAAGAAATTGCAGGATTGATGCTGTCTGGTTTGATCTCTGATACTCTCTTGCTTAAGTCACCAACAACTCATCCGACTGACAAGGTCATTGCACCAGAATTGGCTGAGCTGGCTGGTGTCAACTTGGAAGAGTATGGTTTGGCAATGCTTAAGGCAGGTACAAACTTGGCTAGCAAGTCTGCAGAAGAGTTGATTGACATCGATGCTAAAACCTTTGAATTGAGCGGAAATAAGGTCCGTGTAGCACAAGTTAACACAGTTGATATTGCTGAAGTTTTGGAGCGTCAAGCAGAAATCGAAGCTGCTATTGAAAAAGCAATCGCTGATAATGGCTACTCTGACTTTGTCTTGATGATTACAGATATTATCAACTCAAACTCAGAAATTTTGGCTATCGGAAGCAATATGGACAAGGTCGAAGCAGCCTTCAACTTTGTTCTTGAAAACAACCATGCTTTCCTAGCAGGCGCTGTTTCTCGTAAGAAGCAAGTGGTGCCTCAACTGACAGAAAGCTTTAGTGCTTAAAGAGCTTATTTGGTTAAATAAGTTACTAGATGAGGGACCATTCCCCTCATACTAAAAAGGAGTTTCGGCTCCTTTTTTGATAGGCGAGAGAAATGAAGATTCAAGATTTACAAGACGGAGATTTGATTTTTACAGTCGGATCTTCAGAAATTGCTGCTGCAATCCGAGCAGCAACTGGTTCATACAGTCATGTGGCCATCTTTTTTAATGGTGAGATTTATCATGCAACCCATGAGAAGGGGGTTGTCAATCAAGATTTGTCTGATTTTTTGCAGGATGAGGATGTTTATGACGTATATCGCTATCCAGCTATTGATGCAGATGTTGTCTTTAAAAAGGCCAAATTGCATCTAGGAAAGCCATACAATTTCAGCTTCTATCCGCAGTCCGATGGTTTTTACTGTTCGGAGTATATTGCAGAGATTTTGCCGATTTTTGATACGATTCCCATGCAGTTTGGCGATGAGGAAAATCTGATTTCTGATTTTTGGCAGGAATATTATCGGGACTTGGGCTTAGTGGTTCCTCTAGGTCAGCCTGGGACGAATCCTAGCCAGTTGGCTCAGTCAAGAAAACTCATCTACAAAGGAGAACTACATGATTAAAATCATCAATCCCAGCCGTTTGACGCGCCAGCCTTTTTTTCAGGAGCTGATTGATTATTTGGATCAGCATGAGGCAGTGATTCTGCGGGAGATTAAGAGAGAGTTTGAGGGCGTGGCTAATATTGACCGCTCAATAGAGGAGTTTATCAAGGCTGGCTACATCCGGCGGGAGAACAAGCGATATTACCTGACCCTGCCTCTTTTGGAAAGTTTGGAGGATGTGCGTTTGGATCAGGAAATCTTTATCCGTGATGATAGTCCGCTCTATCAGGAATTATTGGGGCTGAGCTTTGAGACCCGGCTTTCCAATCAGACCAATGCGGCTGTTTTGCTGGAAGAGACAGATTTTCAGCGGGATAAGCTGACTTTGGCTAATTATTTTTACAAGATGCAGCGCCAATATCCCCTGTCTGAGGCACAAAAGCCCCTCTATGCTGTCTTGGGCGATGTCAATCCCGAATATGCACTCAAGTATATGACAACCTTTCTCCTCAAGTATGTCCGCAAGGATGAGCTCATGCAGAAGCGGCGGGACATTTTTGTCGATAGCCTAGTGATTTTGGGCTATATTCGGCAAAACGAAGCAGGTAAGTATGAGTTGAAGGCCAGCTTTGATAAGGAGAGATTGACTTTACAGCTGGACTGATGTTCCTGTAGAATGAGCAGAATATTTGACCTTTGAAAAGAAAAAACTTATACTACTGTAAACGGTATCAAATACTGTAAAAAAGAACGGAGGCAATCATATGTCACTAGAAAATAAATTCGATCAAGCTAAAGGCGCTGTTAAAGAAGGCGTGGGCAAAGTTACAGGAGATAATAAGACAGAAGCAGAAGGCTTTGTAGAAAAAACAGTTGCTAAAGCCAAAGAAGTTGCTGAAGATGCTAAAGAAGCTGTAGAAGGTGCTGTAGAAGGAATCAAAAACAGCTTGGATAAATAAAAAACAATCAGTCGATTATTCGGCTGATTATTTTTTTTGCTGATACATAAGGTAGAGGAAATAGGGGGCTCCAATAATGGAAATCAAAATGCCTGTTGGGACGGAGCTTCCGATGAGGAAGGTTCTTGTGATCGTATCTGCCCCTGTCATGATAAGGGCACCTAGTAGCATAGCGGCTGGAAAGAGCAAGCGATGATCGCTAGGTAGGAATCGTTTGCTGATATGGCTAGCCAACATACCGATGAAGACTATATTTCCAGCTAGGGATAGACTAAAGGCGACGAGAGCACTGGCTAATAACAGGGTTATCTGCCGCTCTCTTTTTAGATGAAGCCCCAGGCCTAGAGCTGTTTCATCATTTAGGCTGAGGATATTGAGCTTGTGGGAGCGCAGATAGGTCAGCAGCCAGAATAAAAGCAAGAAGGGGCCAGAAATAGCTAGACTTTCCCAGTTATTGCCCGTAATCTTACCAGCTAGCCAGCTAACTACATAGGTCAGTTTGTTCTGATTGACACGGCCGGTGATGGCAATCATACTGGAAGACAGGATGGTTGACAAGGTTACGCCAGCAATAATGAGCTTGACGGGACTGATAGCTTGGCCTTTTTGATGTGAAATCAGGTAAATGAGGGCTACTGTCAGCATACCGCCAAAGGTCGCGATGAAGGGAAGATAGCGGATATAGAAAGGATCGGTCACTTCTAGCTTGCTGATAGCAAGAGTAATGATAACACCAGCTCCTGCATTGATTCCCAAGGTTCCTGAATCGGCAAGTGGGTTTCGAGTAAAGGTCTGCAGTAGTACACCGCTCATCCCTAGCGAAGCTCCTGCTAGAAGGCAGACCAGAATTCGAGGCAGGCGGATCTGCTCCATGATAAAGGCGCTGCCATCATCTCCTTGCCCCAGCAGATATCGAAAAGCTTCTCCGACGTTAAATTCCTGATCGCCTGATGATAGAGATAGTAGGAAAATTAGGAAAGTCAGGAGGCTGAGGCTTACTAGAACCAAAAGAATCCGTTTTTTATCTCTCATAGAAGGCCCCCTTTCTCATCAGCCACAGGAAGACTGGCAGCGTAACGAGACTGATAATAGAGCTAAGAGGCAGACCTACCATATGACTCGCAGCAAAATCACAAATTAGTAGAAAGAGCGCTCCTGTTAGCATCGTCAGTGGCAGGATTTTTTGGTAGTTCTTGCCACTGATGGTTTTGACAAAGTGTGGAATAATCAGTCCGACGAGGGCTAGGCTTCCTACTAGGGCAACGGCTGTCGCTGATAACAGTAGAACAATACTCAGAAAGAACAGGGTTATCTGAGTCGTTCGCTGGCCTAAGCCCTTGGCTACTGTTTCATTGAGGCTGAGAATGGTTAGTTGGTGAGAAAATAGTTGAGCCAGTAAGTGGCCTAATAAGATAAAGGGAGCAATGATTTGCAGCATTTTCCAATTGGTTCCTAGAAGCCCTCCAGCTTGCCAACCGATGACAGCATTGGTCAGGTTGAGGTAAATGGTCAAGCCTTGTCCGATAGCAGTCAGGAGTGTTGTTACCATGGCACCGGATAAGACGAGTCGTAGTTGCTCAAAACCTTTTCTAGGATGGTAGGAGAGACTGAAAACCAGAATACTGGCTAGACAGGCTCCTGCAAGTGAGAGCAGGAGGATGCTACTGTAGTGTATACTCTTAGAAAAGGCATAACCGCAGATGAGCGCTAGACCAGCTCCAGAGTTGATGCCCAAAAGTCCCGGATCAGCAATAGCATTGCGGGTAATCCCCTGCATGATGGCACCTGACACGGCCAAGCTAGCTCCGACTAGCAGAGCTGCTATTCCTCTAGGTAAGCGCAGATCTATGATGATGTTCTGGGCTGGACTTTCCTTGAAAGGATGGCTCAGCGTTTCTATCAGTTGCCGATGGGAGTAGCTGGGAATGCCAAAGCGCAGGTAGAGATAGAGTCCGCCAATCAGCAGGAGAATGAGGGAGAAAAAAACAAGCCAAAAGATGTTTGGCCTATTTTTTTGAGTAAAGAGTGTATGAAGCGTCATCTGGAATCCTTTATATAGTCGAAAATCAAATAGCTGTCATGATATATATCGCTTACTAGCAATGTTTTTTCACTAGTCTGAATTTCTGCAAGGAATGGCCTAGTTCATTTTTTCAAGGCCATCTTGAATGGTTTTGAGTTCGTATTCAAGTGTCAATGGATCGTTGAAATAAAAGGCGTTGGCATCCACTTTTAAGATATGGTTCTGTTGGACAGCGGGAATGGATTTCCAAACATCGCTTTCGTAAAGAGCGCTGCCTGTTTTATCATCTTCAGCTGCAACCAGGACATAATCGCCAATATACTCACTCACCGTTTCTTGGCTGACTTGCAAGTAGCCACTCGGGAATACTTCATCCTTCACCTTTTGTGGGGCATCAAATCCCAGAGATTTGTAGATGACTTCTCCACCTCGTCCCCAGTTGTTACCGAAGAGGTAGATTTCCTTTTCATATAGCCCGATAACCGTGAAAGTGACATCTTGCCCCAGCTTTTCTTTTAACTGCTTGCCGATATCAGCTGTTTTGCTCTTCCAATCGGCAATCCATTGATCAGCTTCTTTTTCCTTGCCAAAGATTTGGCCAAAGCGATTCAGGATTTCTAAATAGTCATTTTTTCCATAATCAATGGCAATAGTTGGAACGATTTTCTTTAGTTCATCGATATTTTTGTCACTGGCATCTACCACGATAAGGTCTGGCTTTTGCTTGGCGATAGACTCCAAATCTTCCGGCATCAGGACCTTGGCGTTTTTGACTTTTTCCTTTAGGACAGGATTTTTAGCATCATAGGATGTTACAGTGACAGGGTCGAAACCTAGTTGCAGCAAATAGCCGGTGTAGGTTGAGGAGAGGCTGGCAATCCGTTTTGGATTTTTAGGAATATCGCCGTAGTAGTGAAATCCATCAATTTTTGGCTTGCTGGATAGCTCGACCTTGTCTGAAGAGGCAGAGTTTTCAGATTTAGATGAGCTGCCGCAGGCAACTAAAAGGAAGATGGTAACAGTAAGGGTGGCAAATGATAAAAACTTTTTCATTTTTTCCTCCAATTCTATAAAAAGTTTAGAAGCTGTATCCATGAAGAAGATATGGGAAACTTATCTATGAATACATGACTTATTTAACGAGCTGATAGCTGAGGCAGAGCGGCTTATCCTGAATAGGATCCCGAATAATCTGGGCTTCAATCTGAAAAATGTCTCTCAGAATATCCGATGTCATGACCTGCTCAACACTTCCTTGATACCGGATACGCCCATTTTTCATAGCAATCAACTGATGGGAAAAGCGGGCAGCTAGGTTGATGTCATGCAGAACCATGATAATGGTTTTTCCGCTGAGTTGGTTGAGGTCATTCAGCAACTCCAAGATTTCCAGCTGGTGATTCATATCCAGATAGGTGGTCGGCTCGTCCAGAAAAATAGTCTCTGTATCTTGAGCTAAAGCCATAGCAATCCAGACGCGCTGGCGCTGACCTCCAGACAAATCATCCACCTGCCAGTCCGAAAATTCGCTGACCTGAGTTGCTTCCATGGCCCAGCAGATTTTTTCCCGGTCTTCTGTACTGAGCCGCCCCAAGCCAGTTTGATGCGGAAAGCGGCCATAAGAGACCAGATCATAAACAGTGATGCCATCGGTCGCCTCCATGGTTTGGGGCAGCAAGGCAATCTTTTGCGCCACCTCCTTGGTCGGCAGTAGGGCGATGGACTGTCCATCCAGAGTTATGCTGCCAGCTTTTGTCGGCAAAATACGGGTAAAAGCCTTGAGAAGCGTGGATTTACCGCAGCCATTGCTACCGATAATAGTTGTAATCTTTCCCTCGGCGAGTTGGCAGTCCAGTCCGTCAATAATAACCTTTTGATCGTAGGCGACCTGGATACTTGCTGCAGAGATAATGGACATAGACTTCCTTTCTGGCTGATTCTTCTATCAGAATTACATCTTTTATTATACCATAAAAATTTTTCTAAAAAAAGAGTTTTCTGACAATTTAATAAAAATAAAATAAAAAAGTTTTATAAATTTGTAAATAATAAAAATTTAAGCTTTTCATGCTAAGATAGAAATATAAAAAAGAACCTGAAATGATGATATAAATTTACAGGTGGTGAAAGGAAATATGATGAAATTATTGACAAACCTACGCCCCTCTAAGCCTTTGAAAGAGCTGAGGTGGTTTGATATTGCAGTGATTACCCTGCTCATGTTTGGGCAGTTTATTTATCGCTCAACGGAGCTTTATTTAGCTAGCTTTGCGCCAGCTTCCAGCACAGGAGCGACTGAAACGGTGACCAATACAGCCAGCGAGGGAGCAGCTTTTTCTAGCAATTTCAATTTTCAGCTGCTGATGCTGGTCTTGACCATTCTTTACCTATTGTTTCGGCGCTTTGACTTTAAGCAGCTTCCTATTCGTATGAGCTGGTCGGTTCTCCTTTGGACTCCTCTTATTTTTGTAGTGGTAGGGTTCTTTGGTGACATTGTAACGACACTGAGCGGCGAGTATAATTACTTTGATCCAACCCTCTGGTCCTATGTGGACCTGCTAGAAATTTTCCGGAAATTTGCTGAACTGACACCTATGGCCATCCTCTACGGACTTCTCAATGGCTTCTATGAGGAATTCTTCTTTCTGGGGCTTATGACCTCTGTTAGGGATAAGTATAAGTGGTGGGCTCTGGCTTACTCTACTATCATTCGGATTTCTTTCCACACCTATCAGGGTATGCTGTGGGCCTTGGTTATCGGAGTGGTGTATGGTCTCTTTTACTATTTCCTTTACAAGTATAAGGTCAAGAACCTCCTACCTTTCTTTCTCATGCACGCCTTGGCGGATATGTTTGGCTCCAGCTTGATGTATGTACTGATTAAATGGCGGTAATTTTTACAAAACGACAATAAAAAGGCGATATCCACGCCTTTTTTCTTATAAATACTTTTCAGCAAGGGTATAGTCCCCTGGATAGGTTACTTTTTCTCCTTCTATGATTTGGTAAGCATCTGCTCCTTTGCCAGCTAGAATGACGGCATCTCCCTCTCGCTCAGTCAGACTGAGAGCTTTTTTGATGGCTTCTTCACGGTCGGCTATTTTTTCCACTGGATAGGAGATGTAGGATGCGATTTCCTCCGCAATGGCTAGAGGATCTTCATAGTTGGGGTCATCCGCGGTTAAGATAACGGTTAGCTCAGGATGCTGATTGAGTAAGAGACCGAAGTCTTTGCGGCGGCTTTCACCCTTGTTGCCGGTAGCACCCAAGAGGAGGATAATCTTGCCCTTCTGGTGTTCCTCTACCACAGACAGCAGGTTGCTGAGGCTGACGCCATTGTGAGCGTAGTCAACGAAGATTTTGGCGCCGTTTTTCTGAGTCAGAACTTCCATACGGCCTGGTACTCGGGTTGCAGCAATTCCTTTTTTGATGTCTTCTAGGCTAGCGCCCAGTCGCAGACAGGCAAGACCAGCTGCTATTGCATTTTCCTGATTGAAGCGGCCGATGAGCTGGATATCGTAGTGGCCAGCTAACTTGCCAGCAGCTTCAAAGCTGAAGGCCTGAGAATCCGTGATAGTGTTACTAGAGCCTGCTCCATAGAAATCGTGTTCCATAGAAGCGACTTGCTCTTTCACGATTTGGAAATGGTCCATGCCGCTATTTACGATAACTGCTCGGCTATGGTCCATCAAGAGCCGCTTATTGTAGAAGTAATCTTCAAAAGTAGGATGCTCAATGGGGCCGATATGGTCGGGGCTGATATTGAGAAAGACACCGACATCAAAGGTTAGACCATAGACCCGTTTCTTGAGATACGCCTGACTGGAAACTTCCATGATGAGATGAGTCCGATCATTTTCAAGGGCTTGGGCCATCATTTTGATAAGATCCAGACTCTCTGGTGTAGTCAGAGTTGACTTGAAGAAAGTCTCGCCATCCAAAGTGGTGTTCATAGTTGAGAGCAGGGCAGGGTGATGACTTTGGGAAAGGATTTGATAGGCAAAATAAGCTGTAGTTGTCTTACCCTTGGTGCCAGTAAAGGCCAGCAGTTTGAGCTTTTTCTCAGGATGGCCGTAAAATTCCATGGCTAAGAGACTCATGGCTTGCTTGACATCGTTGACCAAGAGGACCGGAATGCCCACTTGAAAGTCTGTCTCGCTGATATAAAAGCGTAGGCCAGCTGAGACGGCTTTTTCTAGAAATTCTTTCTTAAAAGCCTCACCCTTGACAAAAAAGAGGGTAGAGGCATCCGCTTCCCTGCTGTCATAACTGATACTATCGAAAGTCAAGCCGCTGTAGGAGAAAAAGTATTCTCCGTCTTTGACAATATCACGAAAATTATGGTCTTCTTTTAAAATATTTAATACGGTTTCAATTTTAATCATAAATCTATTGTAAACCTTATGGCTGGGTTTTACAAGAGGCAAGGAAAAGTTTATAATAAAAGAAGAATAAATAGAAGAGGTTTTCTATGAGCCAAGAAACAACAAGCCAGCAGCAGCAGATGCTGCGGGGAACTGCCTGGTTAACTGCCAGCAATTTTATCAGCCGTCTTCTGGGTGCCATCTATATCATTCCTTGGTATATTTGGATGGGCAAGCACGGCGCTGAGGCCAACGGCCTTTTTACTATGGGTTATAATATATATGCTTGGTTTTTACTGATTTCGACAGCCGGTGTGCCAGTGGCAGTGGCCAAGCAGGTAGCTAAGTACAATACCATTGACAAGGAAGAGCACAGTTTCACTCTCATCCGAGAGTTTCTCAAGTTTATGCTGCTTCTGGGAGCTGTCTTTGCTGTCATCATGTACTTGCTGTCACCGGTTTTTGCCAGTATGTCTGGCGGTGGTTCAGACTTGGTTCCGGTTATGCAGAGTCTGTCTTTGGCTGTTTTGATATTCCCATCGATGAGTGTTATCCGAGGTTTTTTCCAAGGTTTTAACAATCTCAAGCCTTATGCCATCAGTCAGATTGCGGAGCAGGTCATTCGGGTTATCTGGATGCTGCTGACAGCCTTTTTCATCATGAAAATCGGCTCTGGCAACTATGTAGAAGCGGTTACCCAGTCCACCTTTGCCGCCTTTATCGGTATGCTTGCTAGCATGGCTGTCTTAGCCTTCTATCTCTGGAAGACAGGGATGCTGACTTCTATCCTTCATAAGCCTGCCAATGCGGGGGAGATCAATGGCCGTGCTCTCCTCTGGGATACCATCCGAGAAGCCATTCCTTTCATTATCACAGGATCAGCCATTCAGCTTTTTCAGATTATTGACCAAGCTACCTTTATCCATGTCATGGGTTGGATTAGCAAGTACAGCAAGTCCGAGCTCTTGGTTCAGTTTGCCTATTTCTCAGCCAATCCTAATAAAATTACCATGATTTTAATTGCAGTGGCTACCTCTATCGGCGGTGTCGGGATTCCTCTCTTGACTGAGAACTATGTCAAAGGTGATTTCCGATCGGCTGCACGCTTGGTGCAGGATAATCTCAGCATGCTGATTTTCTTTATCCTGCCAGCAACTATTGGTGCTGTTTTGGTTGCGGAGCCTCTGTATACTGTCTTCTATGGCAAGCCAGATGGCTTAGCACTGGGACTTTTCATCTTTGCTATGCTGCAGACCATTATCCTCAGTCTATATACGGTGTTAGCTCCGATGATTCAGGCCCTCTTCCAGAATAGAAAGGCGATTATTTACTTCCTGTATGGAGTAGGAGTCAAGTTGGTGCTGCAAGTGCCGTTGATTTATATTTTTAAAGCTTATGGTCCTCTTCTTGCGACGACAGTTGGTTTGATTATCCCAATCCTGCTCATGTATCAGAAAATTCGCAAGGTAACAGGTCTGAATCCTAAGAATCTCTTTAAGCGGAGCCTCCTGTCA
This sequence comes from Streptococcus sanguinis, assembly GCF_019929145.1. Lineage (GTDB taxonomy): Bacteria > Bacillota > Bacilli > Lactobacillales > Streptococcaceae > Streptococcus > Streptococcus sanguinis_U. The sequence continues at coordinate 88,372 of NZ_JAHZOW010000001.1, forward strand.
GTGATTCTGACAGTCCTGATGACCATCTTTGTCTTGGTGGCAGAGCTTCTTATCGGTCTCTTCCTTCATCCAAGCGGTCGGATTTCCAGCTTTGTCTATATAGCGCTTATTGGCGGCATTGGCCTCGCTGTCTACGGCGGACTGGCGCTCAAAGTTCGCCTTATGGATCGCTTTATCGGTTCAAAAGCGGCTAGTCTGCGCCGACGCTTTCATATCTATTAAAAAGCCGCAGGGCTTTTTAATTTTTAGATTTGTTTTTCTAAAACTTTAACATTATAGTTTCAAACTATAGCTAGCTCTTGAAAAGAAAAAAGAAAAATGTTTTCAAAAGATGTTACAATAGAGGGTGAAATATTAGCGAAGGATTGGAAGGTTAATATGAGTAAGGACGTAAAATTAAATACACTACTGGCTCAGGCTGGGGTAAAAAAAGATGAAACAACTGGTGCTTTAACAACACCCCTGCATTTTTCAACGACCTACCAGCACCCTGAGTTTGGCCAGTCAACAGGTTATGACTATACTCGGACCAAGAATCCAACGCGGGTTAGCTTGGAAGAGACTCTGGCTGCTATCGAAAGCGCAAATTATGCCCTAGCGACTAGCTCTGGTATGTCGGCTATTGTGCTGGCCTTTAGTGCCTTTCCAGTCGGCAGTAAGGTTTTAGCTGTTCGGGATCTCTATGGCGGCTCTTTCCGCTGGTTTGCTCAGGCTGAAGCAGAAGGGCGCTTTGCCTTTACCTATGCCAATACAGAAGAAGAACTACTGAACAATCTGACAGAGGATATAGATATTGTCTATATCGAGACACCGACCAATCCTCTTATGGTAGAGTTTGACATTGCCCGCATTTCCCAAGCAGCTCATGAGCGAGGAGCAGCTGTCATTGTGGACAATACCTTCTACAGTCCTATTTACCAAAGACCGCTGGAGGATGGAGCAGATATTGTTCTACACTCTGCGACCAAGTATCTGGGCGGGCACAATGATGTCTTGGCTGGAGCTATCATGACCAATGACGCTGGTATCTATGACAAACTTTTCTATAATCTCAATACAACTGGACCAGTCTTGTCTCCTTTTGACAGCTATCTGCTTTTGCGCGGTCTCAAGACACTGGCTCTCCGTATGGAGCGCTCTACTCAGAATGCGCAAGAAGTGGTTGATTTTTTGAAGAAATCTCCTGCGGTAAAAGAGGTTCTCTATCCAGGTAAGGGTGGTATGATTTCCTTTAAAGTTGTGGATGAAGGGAAGATTCCTCATCTCTTAAATAGCCTGAAAGTCTTTACCTTTGCGGAAAGTTTAGGAGGAGTGGAGAGCTTGATTACCTATCCGACGACCCAGACTCACGCAGACATTCCGGTGGAAGTGCGTCATTCTTATGGCTTGACTGATGATTTGCTGCGCCTGTCGATTGGAATTGAGGATAGTCGAGATTTGGTAGACGATTTACGTGCAGCCTTGGAGAATGAATAATATGGGAAGATATAATTTTGAAAAAGCCCCCTGTCGTGTAGGGCATCATACTTATAAATGGAAAGAAGCGGAGAAGGACAAAGAAGTTCTGCCAGCCTGGATTGCAGATATGGATTTTGAAGTCCTGCCTGAAATCCAGCAAGCTGTTCATGACTATGCTAATCAGCTAGTTTATGGCTATACCTATGCCAGTGAAGAGCTGATTAATGCCGTGCTAGATTGGGAGCGAGATGAGCACGACTATACCTTTGATCGGGAAGCTTTGGTATTTATCGAGGGGGTTGTTCCTGCTATTTCAACGGCTATCCAAGCCTTTACCAAGGAAGGCGATGCCGTTCTAATCAACACTCCTGTATACCCTCCTTTTGCCCGCAGTGTCAAGCTCAATAATCGTCAGCTTATTACCAATTCTCTGATAGAGCAGGACGGTCTCTTTCAGATTGACTTTGAGCAGCTAGAGCGTGACATTGCAGATAATGAAGTCAAGATTTATGTTCTTTGCAACCCGCACAATCCCGGAGGTCGAGTTTGGGAACGGGAAGTGTTAGAGAAAATTGGCCGCCTCTGCCAAAAGTACGGCGTTCTCTTGGTCTCAGACGAAATCCATCAAGACTTGACGCTGTTTGGCCATGAACATCAGTCTTTCAATACTGTCTCGCCTGACTTTAAGGACTTTAGCCTGATTTTAGCCAGTGCGACTAAGACCTTTAATATTGCTGGGACTAAAAATTCCTATGCAGTGATTGAGAATCCTAGCTTGAGACATCAGTTTAAAAAACGCCAGCTGGCCAACAATCAGCATGAAATTCCTGGTCTTGGTTTTTTAACGACAGAAGCAGCTTATCGTTACGGTTGGTCTTGGTTGATGGAGCTCAAGGAAGTTCTTGAGAAAAATGTGAATTTTGTGGTTGATTATTTTGCCAAGGAAGCACCGCGCCTGCGGGTCATGAAGCCTCAAGGGACTTATCTGATTTGGCTGGACTTTTCAGATTATGGCCTGACAGATGACCAGCTCTTTCAGCTGCTACGAGAAGAGGCAAAGGTCGTCCTGAATAGAGGAAGTGATTTTGGTCAAGAAGGCAAAGGCCATGCCCGCCTAAATGTTGCTGCTCCAGAGACCATGGTTGAAGAAATCTGCTCCCGTATTGCAGAGGTACTGCCAAAATAAATCAAAAATTTTTTGAAATTTGTTTCAAGTGAGAAAAATGATTGACAATCCTTTGAAAGAGGAGTATAGTAATAGTGGAAAATCGGTAGGTGAGGCTACCATAAGGATACGGATGACTACCGCAAAGCAGTGGAGACACTACTCGTTGGTCAACAGTCCTGATCGCCAAGGTCAAGACTAAGCTCATTTCATCGCCTTATGGAGTTAAAGCTTGAACGGTGAATGCTTGCTTTATCTGTGCTTAAAACAATGAAGCAAATAACCTGACATGCAAACAACCCTGCTGAGAAATTGGCAGGGTATTCTTTTTTGTTGAAAATATTTCAAGAGAGTAAATAGTTGATTGGCCTGCCTCTTAAGAAAAAAGAAGGAGGAATAGTGATGAAGTTGTGGTATTCTAGTACCAGTCCTTTTGCGCGTAAAGTATATGTTACAATTTTACATCATCATTTAGAGGAGCAAGTGGATATTCAGAAAGTTCAGGTGGCTTTTGATAGAAATTCACCGCACAATCAAGATAATCCTTTAGGTAGAATTCCTGCTTTTCAAGCTTCCAGTGGAGAATGGTTATATGGTAGTGATTTAATTTCTCAATATTTAGACGAACTAGGTCAGGAAGTCTCACTTTTCCCCAATGGAATGGATAAATGGCATGTTTTAAATATACTGTCCATTGCTGAAGGAATTTTGGAAAATACAATGCCGATTGTTGCGGAAAAATTTTTCCATGAAAAAGAACATTGGTGGAAAGACAGACATCAGCAAATTGAAGAGAGAAATATACGGAGTTTGTCTTTGTTAGAGAAACTGGCTACTGAGCAAGGGCTCTCTTTAAATATTGCAACAATCCAAGTAGTTGCTCTTGTAGATTGGTGGAATTTACGTGAAGAAGTTATTGGATTTTCTTTAAAAGAAAATTTTCCAGAATTACAAGATTGGACACAGAAGATGAATGCCACCTTTGATGTCTTGCAGGCATCTTGGGACTTTTAATTGTTTTTATAAATTAAGAAAGGAGACACGCGATGCAAATTGACGATTATCCGGAACCGCACATACACAGCCAATCGCTGATTTGTGTCGTTCTGTCCTTATAAAGTGATTGGTCCCTGTGTATGAAATTTATCAATCATACATCAAGGAGAAACCAATGAAAACAGTAAAAGAAAGATTAGTTGCTGCTCTGCAGCTTCCTGTAAAAGAAACTCTGGCTTTTTACAAGAGTTCTTTTCGCGGCCTGACAGAAGAGCAGGTCGAAGAAAATCGTGACCTCTATGGTGAAAATATCATCACAAAGGGTCAGGAAGACTCTATTCTAAAGAAAATTTACGAGTCTATCATTAACCCCTTTACAGTCATCCTATTGGTGATTGCTCTCGTGTCTTTAGTGACCAATGTTTGGCTGGCTAAGCCTGGTGAGGAAGATCCGACAACTTCTATCATTATTGTCGTTCTGGTCTTGATTTCTGGAGGCATTCGTTTTGTTCAGGAATTGCGGAGCGACCGCGCTGCTAGTAATTTGTCTCGGCTGATTGTCAACACGGCTACGGTTATCCGTGAAGGAGCAGAGCAGGAACTGCCGATTGATGAGCTTGTTGTAGGAGACATCATCAAACTTAGTGCCGGAGACATGATTCCTGCAGATGTACTGCTGCTGGATTCGCGTGATTTCTTTGTTCAGCAGTCCGGCCTGACAGGCGAAAGCGATGCAGTAGAAAAGGTCAGTCTAGCCAAGTCGGATGGGCAAAATCTAGATAGCCTTTTAGAAACAGAGTCGCTGGCCTTTATGGGAACCAACGTTATTTCCGGAAGAGCTACAGCTCTGGTGCTGGTGGTTGGCGATGAGACCATGATGGGAGCCATTGAGCAGACGCTGAATACTTACGACGAGCCGACCTCTTTTGAGCGCGAGATGAATAGCATTTCCTGGCTCTTGATTCGTCTGATGCTCGTCATGGTTCCGGTCGTGTTCTTCATCAACGGTCTGACAGATGGCGACTGGCTGGAAGCAGGTGTCTTTGCCCTCAGTGTTGGGGTCGGCCTGACTCCAGAAATGCTGCCCATGATTATCACAGCGAGCCTGGCTAAAGGTTCTATTATCATGGCTCAGGAAAAGGTCGTGATTAAGAAGCTGAATGCCATCCAAGACCTAGGAGCTATTGATATCCTTTGTACGGATAAGACGGGCACACTGACCCAAGACGAGATTGTGTTAGAATACCCGCTGGATATTCATGGAGATTTGGACTTAGCAGTGCTCCGTCGTGCCTTTCTCAATTCCTACTATCAAACTGGTCTCAAAAATCTCATGGATCGAGCTATTATCAATCGGACGGAGAAAGAAGCAGAAAAGCATGAGATTGTCCGTAATCTAGACCAAACCTTTAAGAAAATTGATGAACTGCCCTTTGATTTCGAGCGTCGTCGTATGAGTGTCATTGTTAAGGATGATGAGGATGTCATCAGCATGGTGACCAAGGGGGCCTTGGAGGAAATGCTGGCTATCTCTAGCCATGTAGAATACAAGAAACGCATTACGGAATTGACTGAGGAGATTCGTCAGGAAATCCTTTCGGAAGTGTCTCAACTCAATGAGCAAGGGCTGCGTGTGCTTGGTGTTAGCTACAAGTCAGATTTAAAAGAAGATTACGACTATGAAGTGAAGGATGAGTCCGACATGATTTTAACGGGCTATCTGGCTTTCCTAGATCCACCCAAGTCATCTGCGGCTCCAGCTATTGAAACCTTGGCTGAGTACGGCGTTGCTACTAAGATTTTGACCGGTGATAATGATAAGGTAACCCAGGCAGTTTGTGAAAAGGTTGGGTTAGATGTGGACAATATCTTGCTGGGTGTAGAGGTGGATGCTTTATCAGATGAGGAATTGAGCCAAGCAGTAGAGCATACAACGGTTTTTGCCAAGCTCTCACCTGACCAAAAAGCTCGGATTATTCTCCAGCTCAAGGCCAATGGCAACAAGGTTGGCTACATGGGCGATGGCATCAATGATGCACCTTCTATGAAGGTAGCAGATGTGGGTATTTCTGTTGATACAGCTGTCGATATTGCTAAGGAAACAGCAGATGTCATTCTGCTGGACAAGGACCTTATGGTTCTGGAGAAAGGGCTGGTAGAAGGGCGCAAGGTCTATGCCAACATGACCAAGTACATTAAGATGACAGTCAGTTCCAATTTTGGGAATATCTTTTCTCTCCTCTTTGCCAGTATCTTTTTGCCATTTCTTCCTATGGCACCAGTTCATCTGATTGTTCTTAATCTGGTTTATGATCTGTCCTGTATAGCTTTGCCTTTCGATAACGTTGACAGTGAATTTCTCAAGAAACCTCATATCTGGTCAGCCAGCTCCATTACCCGTTTTATGGCTTGGATTGGACCGATTTCATCCGTTTTTGATGTTTTGACCTATTTGTTGCTCTACTTTATTATCGTGCCTATGATAACAGGAGGTAGCTATCAAGCAGGTAGTGGACAGGCAGAGACCTTTATCACTCTTTTTCAAACAGGCTGGTTCATTGAGTCTATGTGGACCCAGACCATGGTCATCTACATGCTGCGCTCACCTAAGCTGCCATTTGTGCAGAGCCGTCCTGCTTTATCCGTTATTGTGACGACCATGACAGCAGCTCTCTTTGTTACTTCCTTGCCATACAGCCTCTTTGCGTCAGTTCTGAAGACGGCTCCGCTGAATGGCACTTATTTCCTTTTCCTTTTCTTGATTATTGCGCTTTATATGGTTAGTGTAACCCTTGTTAAACACCTTTATATCAAGCGCTATAGAGAATGGCTGTAAGGTGAAGAAAATCTTTGAAAAGGCTTGCTTATGGCAAGCCTTTTCACTCTTTTTTTGATATAATAAGAAGAATAAATTGAAAGAAGGAAATCCAATCATGGGAAAACTTGAAGTTATCGCTCATCCACTAATTCAGCATAAATTGTCTATCTTGCGTCGTACAGATACCTCTACCAAGGCTTTTCGTGAATTAGTTGATGAAATCGCAATGCTTATGGGATATGAAGTCTTGCGCGATTTACCACTTGAAGATGTAGAAATTGAAACACCGATTACGAAAACAGTCCAAAAGCAGATTGCAGGAAAAAAATTAGCTATTGTACCCATCCTGCGGGCTGGTATTGGCATGGTGGATGGACTTCTGAGCTTGGTTCCAGCAGCTAAAGTTGGGCATATCGGAATGTACCGTGATGAAGAAACTTTGAAGCCGGTTGAGTATCTGGTCAAGCTGCCAGAAGATATTGACCAACGTCAGATTTTCGTTGTAGATCCAATGTTGGCTACGGGTGGTTCTGCTATCTTGGCTGTGGATTCTCTGAAGAAACGTGGTGCTAGCCATATTACATTTGTCTGCTTGGTTTCAGCGCCTGAAGGAGTAAAAGCCTTGCAGGAAGCTCATCCAGATGTTGATATTTTCACAGCTGCCCTGGATGACCATCTCAATGACCATGGATATATCGTACCAGGACTGGGAGATGCAGGAGATCGTCTTTTCGGTACTAAGTAAAAGTTTCTATTTGACCTTTTTTGACCAAAAGGATATAATAGTTCCGTAATTTGAAATTCTATTCCCTAGTTTGATAGAAAAATTTAAAAAGAGAAAGAGAGAAAACTATGATTCCTGTAGTTATTGAACAAACCAGCCGAGGAGAACGCTCCTATGATATTTACTCCCGGCTATTAAAAGACCGCATTATCATGCTGACTGGCCCAGTAGAGGATAATATGGCTAATTCAGTCATTGCCCAGCTCCTTTTCTTGGATGCACAGGACAATACTAAAGATATTTATCTCTATGTAAATACGCCGGGGGGATCCGTTTCAGCAGGTCTGGCTATTGTGGATACTATGAACTTCATCAAGTCTGATGTTCAGACCATTGTTATGGGTGTAGCTGCCAGCATGGGAACAATCATTGCTTCCAGTGGTGCTAAGGGCAAACGCTTCATGCTTCCAAATGCAGAATATCTGATTCACCAGCCGATGGGCGGAGCTGGAAGCGGCACTCAGCAAACGGATATGGCCATTGTAGCTGAACACTTGCTTAGAACTCGTAATACCTTGGAAAAAATCTTAGCTGAAAACTCTGGCAAGTCCGTTGAGCAAATCCACAAAGATGCAGAACGCGATTACTGGATGAGCGCTCAAGAAACCTTGGAATACGGTTTTATTGACGAAATCATGGAAAATAGCAATCTGAACTAACATAGGAGGAGCCAAAAGCGCTCCTTTTTTTGTTGCTTTGAGTCTGACAAGTTACCAAGTTCAGGTGTTTTAAGCTATTGATAAAGCTTTTGAGGGCTAGTTTTTTTGCCCTATCTTTGCTATAATCATCTAAGAACTACATGGACTGGAAAGGAGCTTTATGATAGAAAGAGAAGAAAGAGTGGGCTTGATTGTCTATCTTTACTATAATCGAGATGCCAAAAAGCTGGCGAACTTCGGTGATATTATTTATCATTCTAAGAAGCATCGCTATCTGCATCTCTATGTCAATCAAGAGGACGCCCAGAACTTACAGGAGAATCTGCCCAAGGAGCGCTACGTTAAGCAAGTTCGGATTTCTCACATAAAAGAACTGGATCAAAACTTTGTTGGAAGCCTGTATAGAGAGCAAGAAAACGTTATCATTTAATAAAGTTTCTATAAGGGGTTGACAATTGTCAGATAATTCGATATATTCTTACTATATCATCAATCAAATTACTTAAGGAGATTTCCTAATGAAGAAAAAATTTGCACTATCTTTAGTAGCTTTTGCTAGTGCGGCTCTTCTCGCAGCTTGTGGAGAAGTATCCAATAACAACTCAACAGCAACTGGTACAGAAATTGGCGATACGATTAAATTTGGTTTTAACTTTGAAGAATCAGGTGAAGTAGCAGCCTACGGTACAGCTGAACAACATGGTGCTCAGTTGGCCGTTGATGAAATCAACGCTGCTGGTGGCGTAGATGGCAAAAAGATTGAAGTTACTGATAAGGATAACAAATCAGAAACTGCTGAAGCATCTACCATCACTACTAGCTTGGTTACCCAAAGTAAGGTAAATGCAATCATTGGCCCTGCGACTTCTGGAGCGACAGCTTCAGCTACTGCAAATGCTGCTAAAGCAGGTGTACCAATCATTACACCAAGTGCGACACAGGATGACCTGACCAACAAGCAAGATTATCTTTACCGTGCAACCTTCATTGATAGCTACCAAGGTAAAATCATTTCTAAGTATGTCACTGACAACTTGAAAGCTAAGAAAGTCGTTCTTTACTATGATCAATCCAGTGACTACGCTAAAGGAATGGCGGATGCCTTCAAGAAGGAATTCAAGGGTGAGATTGTAGCAACAGAAACGTTCCAATCTAAGGATACAGACTTCCAAGCTGCTTTGACAAAGATTAAGGGTAAAGAATTTGACGCTCTGGTTGTTCCAGGTTACTATACTGAAGCTGGTAAAATTGTCAATCAAGCGCGTGGTTTGGGTATTGACCAAACAATCGTTGGTCCTGATGGCTTTGGTGATGCTAAGTTCGTTGAGCAAGCAACTCCTGCTGCAGCTACAAATGTTTACTATGTATCTGGCTTTACAACTTCTGGTGAAATGTCAGAAAAAGCTAAGAAGTTTATTGAAGCATACAAAGATAAGTACAAAGAAGAGCCTTCTATGTTTGCAGCTCTGGCATATGACTCTGTTTATATGGCAGCAGAAGCAGCTAAAGGTGCTAAAACTTCAGTAGATATCAAAGACAACTTGGCTAAGCTTAAAGATTTCGATGGAGTAACTGGTTCAATCACTATTGATAAAGATCACAATCCAGTGAAAACAGCTTTGATGATTGGCTTGAAAGACGGTCAAGTAGATACTGTAGAAACAGTTAAAGCGGAATAATAGTTACGAGGCTGGGGCTATCCCAGTCTTTGACTTGTTTTCTATTTCTAGTTGCTTGAGCGAATTAGTAGATGATTTCTTTCTTCATGAATCTGCGGATTTGAAAGAGTATTGTTTTATAATCTATTCTTCTTCGTTTCTCAATCAACTATTATTCGTATTTTGGGAGTGGGATGATAAAATCACGACCTAGTCTGCTGATTTTTCTCCCATTCCTTATTTTATTATAGAAAGAGTGGTGTCTAATGCTCCAACAATTAGTCAACGGTCTAATCCTGGGTAGTGTTTATGCGCTTCTGGCTTTGGGTTATACCATGGTTTATGGGATTATTAAGCTGATTAACTTTGCTCATGGCGATATCTATATGATTGGTGCCTTTATGGGTTATTACTTGATTAATATCTTGAAGTTTAATTTCTTCCTTTCTCTCATTTTAGCGATGATTGGGACAGCGATTCTCGGTGTGGTTATTGAGTTTTTAGCCTATCGTCCTCTGCGTAATTCGACTCGGATTGCGGCTTTGATTACAGCCATTGGGGTCTCCTTTCTCCTCGAGTATGGCATGATTTTCTTTGTCGGTGCCAATACTCGTTCCTTCCCACAGGTTATTAAAACAGTACGCTTTAACTTAGGGCCGATTTCTATTTCAAATATTCAGTTGCTGATTTTGGGAATTTCGATTTTCCTCATGGTGGCTTTGCAGTTCATCGTGCAGAAGACAAAGATGGGTAAGGCTATGCGTGCTGTGTCCGTAGACAGTGATGCTGCTCAGCTGATGGGAATCAATGTCAATCGAACAATCAGCTTCACCTTTGCTTTGGGGTCAGCTCTTGCAGGAGCTGCTGGTGTTCTAATTGCCCTTTACTATAATTCATTGGAGCCTTTGATGGGGATGACTCCAGGGATCAAGTCCTTTGTAGCGGCCGTTCTAGGTGGTATTGGAATTATTCCTGGTGCTGCGCTTGGTGGCTTTGTTATCGGTCTTTTGGAAACTTTTGCGACAGCGCTTGGACTATCTGATTTCCGTGATGCCATTGTCTATGCGATTTTGATTGTCATTCTTCTGATCCGTCCAGCTGGTATCCTCGGTAAAAATGTGAAAGAGAAGGTGTAAGGTATGAAAAAGAATTTAAAGATAAATATTTTTTGGCTTGGCCTTGTCTTAATCGGCTACCTGCTGATGACAGTATTGGTTAGTGCCGGTGTTCTCAATGCTTTTTATATTCAAATCTTAGAGCAGATCGGGATTAATATTATTCTGGCTGTGGGGCTTAATCTCATCGTCGGATTCTCAGGTCAATTTTCTCTTGGGCATGCTGGCTTTATGGCTATCGGTGCCTACGCTGTAGCGATTATTGGCTCTCAATCGCCAACTTATGGAGCCTTCTTCATTGCCATGCTGGCTGGAGCTATCATTGCTGGTATTGTGGCTTTGGCAGTCGGTTTGCCAACGCTTCGTCTTAAAGGAGACTATCTCGCGATTGCGACTCTTGGTGTCTCAGAGATTATCCGTATTCTGATTATTAATGGCGGTACTTTGACGAATGGGGCAGCTGGTATCCTATCCATTCCGCCCTTTACCTCTTGGCAGATGGTCTATATCTTTGTTGTTATCACAACTATTTTGACCTTGAATTTCCTGCGCAGTCCTATCGGTCGCAGCACTCTGTCTGTTCGTGAGGATGAGATTGCTGCCGAGTCTGTTGGGGTTAATACTACTAGAATCAAAGTGACAGCCTTTGTCTTGGGAGCTATCACGGCTTCTATTGCTGGCTCTCTTCAAGCTGGCTTCGTTGGTTCAGTTGTTCCTAAGGACTATTCCTTTACCAACACTATCAATATCTTGATTATTGTCGTTTTTGGTGGCCTAGGCTCTATGACTGGAACCATTGTGGCTGCAGTGGTATTGGGAATTCTCAATATGTTGCTGCAGGATGTATCCAGCATTCGGATGATTGTCTATTCTTTGGCCCTGATCTTGGTCATGATTTTCCGTCCAGGCGGACTTTTAGGAACTTGGGAGCTCAGCCTGTCTAAGCTCTTCAAAAAGAATAAGGAGGTCAAAGAATAATGGCACTTCTTGATGTGAAAAATCTAACTAAAAACTTTGGTGGTTTGACTGCTGTCAGCGATGTGACCTTGGAACTCAACGAGGGCGAGCTGGTTGGTCTGATTGGCCCTAATGGTGCAGGAAAAACGACCCTTTTTAACCTCTTGACTGGTGTTTATGAGCCTAGTGAAGGAACAGTGACACTAGATGGTCATTTGCTCAATGGTAAGGTACCTTACAAGATTGCTTCTTTAGGTCTAGGGCGGACTTTCCAGAACATCCGGCTCTTTAAGGACCTTAGTGTTTTGGATAATGTTTTGATTGCCTTTGGTAATCATCATAAGGCTCATGTGTTAGCTTCTTTCCTCCGCCTGCCAGCTTACTACAAAAACGAAGAAGAACTCAAAGCTAAGGCTTTGGAGTTGCTGAAAATTTTTGACTTGGACAAGGAAGCAGAAACCTTGGCTAAGAACTTAGCTTATGGTCAGCAGCGCCGCTTGGAGATTGTTCGGGCTTTGGCAACGGAGCCAAAGATCCTTTTCTTGGATGAGCCTGCTGCAGGGATGAACCCTCAGGAGACAGCAGAGCTGACTGCATTGATTCGACGGATTAAAAACGAATTTAACATTACCATCATGCTGATTGAGCATGACATGAGTCTGGTAATGGAAGTCACTGAGCGCATCTATGTGCTGGAGTACGGCCGCTTGATTGCGCACGGAACACCTTATGAAATCAAGAATGACAAACGCGTTATTGAAGCTTATCTAGGAGGTGAAGCCTAATGTCCATGCTTAAAGTTGAGAATCTCTCTGTCCATTATGGCATGATTCAGGCTGTCCGTGATGTCAGCTTTGAAGTCAATGAAGGAGAAGTCGTTTCCCTGATTGGTGCCAATGGCGCTGGAAAAACGACCATTCTCCGCACGATTTCAGGCTTGGTTCGTCCAAGTGCTGGTAAAATTGAATTTGTCGGCAATGAAATTCAAAAAGTTCCTGCTCAAAAAATCGTAGCAGCTGGACTTTCGCAAGTACCAGAAGGACGTCATGTCTTTCCAGGTTTGACCGTTTTGGAGAATTTGGAAATGGGTGCCTTTCTCAAAACAAACCGCGAAGAAAATCAAGCCAATCTCAAAAAGGTCTTCTCTCGTTTCCCACGCTTGGAAGAGCGTAAAAACCAAGATGCTGCAACCCTTTCAGGTGGTGAGCAGCAGATGCTGGCTATGGGACGTGCTTTGATGTCTACGCCTAAGCTTTTGCTTCTGGATGAGCCCTCTATGGGCTTGGCGCCAATCTTTATCCAGGAAATCTTTGATATTATCCAAGATATCCAGCGGCAAGGCACAACAGTTCTTTTGATTGAGCAAAATGCAAATAAGGCTCTCTCTATCGCTGACCGTGGTTATGTCCTTGAAACAGGCAAAATCGTTCTGTCCGGAACCGGTCAAGAGCTCCTCGCTTCTGACGAAGTCCGCAAAGCATATCTAGGTGGCTAAAAATGTCCGAGAGACATTTTTAGGTTGTTGATAGAAAGTTACGGTAGTAACTTAACATTTAGAAAAGGTCCAATGGACCTTTTTAAGTTGCAGATAAAGAAAACAAGGTTTTCGTCAAGATGCCCGGTGGATTGTTTCAGGTTGCAAATAGGAACTCGCGGTAGCGAGTTTTCTTTAAAATGTCCGGGAGACATTTTTAGGTTGTTGATAGAAAGTTACGGTAGTAACTTAACATTTAGAAAAGGTCCAATGGACCTTTTTCTTATCTTAGATGCTTAAAATAGTTTAGTTAGCCATTTCCTATCTTCAATTTTTCCAATCGCGGGATTTTTCTAAATTTTGAAAACTTAGGCAAAGACCTTGGAAGCGTTTGAAATCAGCTGCAAAATAAAGTATAATAAGTATAAGAATTATGGATAGGAAGTAGAGGGAACTTTTATGGCAGTTAAAGATTTTATGACGCGTAAGGTGGTTTATATCAGCCCAAATACTACGATTGCTCATGTAGCAGATATGATGCGTGAGCAGAAACTCCACCGTCTGCCGGTGATTGAGAATGACCAACTAGTGGGACTGGTGACAGAAGGAACGATTGCAGAAGCTAGTCCATCTAAGGCAACGAGTCTGTCCATTTATGAGATGAACTATCTTCTCAACAAAACCAAGGTTGGTGATGTTATGATTCGTGATGTGGTCACGATTTCTCAGTTTGCCAGTCTGGAAGATGCGACCTATCTGATGCTGAAAAATAAGATTGGTATCTTGCCTGTCGTAGACAATGAGCAACTTTACGGGGTTATCACTGATCGTGATATTTTCAAGGCTTTCTTAGAAGTATCTGGCTATGGTGAAGAGGGAGTCCGTCTGCGCTTTGTCACTGAGAATAAGGTGGGGGTTCTTGAGCAGATTATCCGTCTTCTGGTGGAAGAAAATCTCAACATCTCCAATACCGTCAATATCCCACGCAAGGATGGCAAAGTCGTCATTGAAGTACAATTAGCCGGTAATATAGATACAGCGCTTCTCAAGAAAAAATTTGAGGAGCATGCTATTGAGCTGGCTGAGATTACACATACTGCTGCAAAAGCTTTATAAGCGATAAAAAAGCCTCATCGTTAGATGAGGTTTTTAACGTACAATAGGTTGTTTGTTGGCGTCTAAAGTGAAGCCTTCGCCCAAAATCTCATGGGCTTCGGTAATAGTTGTAAAGGCAAATGGATCGACTTGGTTAATGAGTTTCTTCATTTGCTGCATTTCGTTACGGGAAACAACACAGTAGACAATCTGCAAGTCCTGCTTGCTATAGAAGCCTTGGCCCTTGAGGAAGGTCACTCCACGATCCAGCTTGTTATTGATAGCTTCAGCCAATTCTGCCGGTTTGCTGGTAACGATAAGGAATCCCTTGCCGGCAAAGCCTCCTTCTGCAATCAGGTCAATGACGCGCGAGGTGATAAAGACAAACATCAGGGTATAAGATACCATGCGTAGGTCTTTGAAAACAAGGAGAACCAAGGTGATGACCACAAAATCAACAGTCAGCATGAGTTTGCCCATGGAAATGCTAGTGTATTTATTAAAGATGCGGGCTACAATGTCAGTACCGCCCGTCGTTCCGCCAGCATTGAAGATGATGCCCAGTCCAATCCCCAAAACAATCCCTGTTCCAAGACAGGCCAGTAAGACATCCCCGTCCAGAGCTGAGAAAAAATAGTTTTGCAGGTGTTTGGAGGCAGGTAGGATTTCAAAAATCTTGAGCCAAGCAGACACGGAGAAGGTTCCCAGAATGCTGAGGTAGAGGGTTCGCGAGCCCAGTAGCTTCCAAGCAATAATAAAGAGAGGAATGTTAATAATCAGGTTGGTCGTCGAGACAGGGATTTTGAACAGATAGTAGGCAATCAAGGTCAGACCCGTCGCACCACCTTCATATAAATGAAAAGGAATGACCAAATAATGAATCCCAAAAGAAAAAATTCCAGCCCCAAAAATGATGGCCAGTACGTTTTTTAATTTAAACATAAGATCCTCCTAAATCTATTTCCAGAAATTTATTCTGAATATATTTTACCAAAAATTTAGCCTTTGTGAAACACTTTGAAAAAATTTTTAAAGTCTTTTCTTATGATGGGCTTTTAGCTTTTTTTTTGGTAAAATAAACAATAGATAAAAAAGAGTGGGATGAAAATAATGAGTTGACGGAGTCGGCTCTTATCAGGCTGCTCAGCCGTTTGGACATGCTTCAACAGTGGCTTATATCAAGCTTTAGGGCAAGTCTTATGTGCATTTTCTTATAAAGAACAAAAAATAGAAGTTAGAGATTCAAGGTAAAGATGAAAAATGGTAATTTGATTTCGCTGGAAGGTCCGGAAGGGGCTGGAAAGTCGAGTGTGTTGGAAGCCTTGCTTCCTTTTTTGAAAAATTATGGTACTGGCCTGATTACGACGCGGGAGCCGGGTGGCGTCCAGATTGCGGAGACCATTCGCGAAGTGATTTTGGAACCTAGTCATACTGCGATGGATGCTAAGACTGAGCTCTTGCTGTACATTGCCAGCCGCCGTCAGCACTTGGCTGAACGGGTTTTGCCAGCTTTAACGCAAGGAAAGCTTGTCTTGATGGATCGTTTTATTGATAGTTCAGTGGCCTATCAGGGATACGGACGGGGTCTGGATGTAGCAGACATTGAATGGCTCAATCGGTTTGCGACAGATGGACTCAAGCCTGATTTGACCCTCTATTTTGATATTGATGTGGAAGAAGGGCTGGCGCGGATTGCTAAGAGTGAAAGCCGAGAGGTGAATCGGCTTGATCTGGAAGGTTTGGACTTGCACCAGCGAGTTCGGCAGGGCTATTTGGCGATTCTTGACAAGGAGCCCGAGCGCTTTGTCAAGGTGGATGCCAGTCAACCTCTGGATAAGGTAGTGGCTGATAGTTTGGCCATCATTCAGGAACGATTTGGGAATCCGTCATGAAGATAAAAGATTTACAGCAAAGCCAGCCTAGCTTGTTTGAGCAGTTTCAGCATATTTTGGAACAGGGGCGGCTTAGTCATGCCTACTTGTTTACCGGAGCTTTTGGCAGTTTTGAAATGGCCCAAATCCTGTCCCAAAGTCTCTTTTGCGAGAATAAGCAAGGCGTCTGGCCTTGTCAGTCCTGTCGTACCTGCCATTTGATTGCAGCAGAAGATTTTTCTGATGTAACGGTAGTGCGACCGGTTAATAACATTATTAAAACAGACCGAGTTCGGGAGCTGGTTCGAAACTTCTCTCAAAGTGGCTTAGAAGGCAGTCGGCAGGTTTTCATTATCTGCGATGCGGATCGGATGCACGTCAATGCAGCGAATTCCTTGCTCAAAGTCATTGAGGAACCGCAGAGCGAGATTTATATTTTTCTCCTGACTGCTGATGAACAGCTGATTCTGCCGACGATTCGAAGTCGGACTCAGGTTTATCATTTCTTGAAAAATACAGCTGCTCTACAGCACAGTTTGGAACAGGATGGCTTGATTAAAAGTCGAGCGGAGCTACTAGCTGCTTATAGTCAGACCCAGTTAGAAGCGAAATGCTTGGCTCATAATAACGTCTTTTTTGAATTAGTCAGCGAATGCGAGCGCTTTGTCAAGGATTTTCAAACTCGTCCAAGTCAGGCATTTCTGCAGGTTTCGCGTCTGGCAAAGCTGGCTGATGATAAGGAGAAGCAGGAACAGGTCTTCAAGCTCTTGGAAGTGTTATTTTATAAAGAGATAGCAACAGAGAGCGGTCGACAGGCCTTGGAGCAGCTTTTGCTGGCTCGGAAGATGTGGCGGGCCAACGTATCTTTTCAAAACGCTTTAGAATATATGACTTTGAAGGGAAAGTAAAAAGAGGCAGCACAGGAGTATAAAATGGATAAAAAAGACTTATTTGACGCCTTGGATGATTTTTCACAGACGCTTTTAGTGACCCTTGCTGAGGTGGAGGCTGTCAAGAAAAATCTCAAGAGTGTGGTAGAGGAAAATATTGCTCTGCATCTGGAAAATGACAAGCTGAGGGAGCGCTTGGGAGAAGTGGAGAAGGAAACTCCGACCAAGACCAAGAAAAACCGAGATAATCTACGTAAGCTTTACTATGACGGCTTTCATGTCTGTACGGATTTCTACGGTCAGCGCCGGGAGAATGACGCAGAGTGCATGTTCTGCGATGAATTGTTATTTAGGGAGTAGTGATGCAGGTTCAAAAAAGTTTTAAGGGCGAAACTGCCTACGGCAAACTCTATCTGGTCGCGACTCCTATCGGCAATCTGGATGATATGAGCATCCGTATGGTCAATACCCTGAAAGAGGTTGACAGGATTGCGGCTGAAGATACGAGAAATACAGGCCTGCTGCTCAAGTATTTTGGGATTGAGACTAAACAGATCAGCTTTCATGAGCACAATGCCAAGGAAAGAATTCCAATCCTCTTGGACATGCTTCAAAGCGGAAATGATATAGCCCAGGTTTCGGATGCTGGTCTGCCCAGTATTTCTGATCCTGGACATGATTTGGTTCAGGCAGCGCTAGAAGCTGGAATTACTGTAGTACCGATTCCTGGGCCTAGTGCTGGAATAACAGCCTTGATTGCCAGCGGGTTGGCTCCCCAACCGCATATTTTCTATGGTTTTCTGCCTAGAAAGGCTGGCCAGCAGAAGGAATTTTTCACTAGCAAAAAATCCTATCCTGAGACCCAGATTTTCTACGAATCCCCTCATCGGGTTCGGGCTACGTTGGAAAACATGCTGGCAGTTTATGGTGATCGCAAAGTCGTCCTGGTGCGCGAGTTGACTAAGATTCACGAGGAGTATCAGCGAGGGCTGATTTCAGACTTGTTGGCCTATACAGCAGAACATCTGCCTAAAGGAGAGTGTCTCTTGATTGTAGCTGGGGCAGCAGAAGATGCCAAACAGGAAATGTCTCAGGACCAGTTACTCGCTGAGATTGATCTTTTAGTTGAAGCTGGGAGCAAAAAAAATCAGGCCATCAAGGAAGTGGCCAAGAAATACGGCAGGAACAAGAGCGAGCTCTATGCGGTTTATCATGAACTAAGAGGAAGTTGAAGACTTTAAAAATGTGTTTAATCATGGTCTCTGCTGTCAAATTTTTATAGTAGGTTGTTGATGTTTATCGTACTTCGAGGTTCTTATGCAATTACAGTTTAACTTAGCTTTAATTAAAAATTATAAAAGCAACAGTCAAAAGGCTCGTGTTTTGACAGAAGATTGGGTTGCTCGTCATAGCTATTGCCCAAATTGTGGTAAAAGTCCTTTGAAACACTATGAAAATAATCGCCCTGTTGCAGACTTCTTTTGCCAGAGGTGTTCAGAAGAATTTGAACTAAAAAGTAAAAAGGGAAATCTTTCTTCTATTATTAATGACGGTGCTTATGCAACTATGGTTGAGAGAGTACAAGCAGATAATAATCCAAACTTTTTCTTTTTGACCTATTCGGAAACTTATGAAGTTCAAAATTTTATAGTCCTTCCCAAGCAATTTATAACAGTTGACACTATAATTAAGAGGAAGCCACTTGGTCCGACGGCAAGACGAGCGGGATGGGTAGGCTGCAATATCGATTTGTCACAAGTGCCGTCAAAGGGAAGAATATTTCTAGTTAAAAATGGTCAGATTAGAGAGCCTGAACTAGTGCATAAAGAATTTAGAGAGACCTTATTTCTTAGAAAGCAATCTTTTGCTACTAGGGGATGGTTGCTGGAAATTCTCAAATGCTTGGATAAAATCAAGGAGAGAGAGTTTACGCTTGAAGATATGTATTCTTTTGAGGAGAGCTTAAAACTCATTTTCCCTAACAACCATCATATTAAGGACAAAATTCGCCAACAATTGCAACTGCTAAGAGATAAAGGGATGATAGAATTTATTGGAAGAGGAAGATATAGGAAGTTATGAAAATTGATTAGACACTTTCTATAAAAATTAAATCTGTAATTTTTCTACGTCTTCAGACTTAGTAATCCTGACCTAAACTCAGGATTTTTTTGTTACTTGGATTAGACAGTTTGTTTTGCTTATCTATATTTCAACAATGTTCGGGAATTGGCTAAAAAAGTGCTTGATTTCTGAAATAAAATAGATATTTTCTAAACTTTGTGATATGATATACAAAATAAATTTTGGAGGTAGGATATGACGATTTACAATTTTTCTGCTGGACCGGCAGTATTGCCCAAGGAAGTCTTGAAAAAAACTCAGGCTGAGTTTTTAGACTATGCCCAAAGTGGCATGAGTGTGATGGAGTTGTCCCACCGATCCAAGGAATTTGACGATATTATCAAAGAAGCTGAGAGCTTGCTGCGTGAGCTCATGGATATTCCGGATAATTACCGCGTGCTCTTCCTGCAGGGCGGGGCTTCTACCCAGTTTAGCATGATTCCCCTTAATCTAGCTCAAGGCGGCAAGGCCTATTACCTAGTGGCTGGATCTTGGGGAAAGAAAGCTTACACCGAAGCAGTCAAGCTGTCTAAGTTCATTCCATTTGAGCCTATTCTTTTGGCTTCATCAGAGGATTTAAATTACACGGAAATTCCTTCTTTTGATGAAAAGGAGATTGATCCGCAGGCGCCTTATGTGCATCTGACAACCAATAATACTATCGAAGGAACGGCTGTTTATGACCTTCCTGCGACTAATGGCGTGCCGATTGTGGCGGACATGTCTTCTAATATCCTGGCTGCTCAGTACCGAGTAGAGGATTTTGGTTTGATTTATGCTGGGGCTCAGAAGAATATCGGACCTGCTGGCGTGACTGTTGTCATCATCCGAGAAGACTTGTTGAATGATGGTCCAGTTCTATCTAGTATGTTGGATTACCGCATTCAGGCGGACAATGGCTCTCTTTACAATACACCACCTACTTTCGCCATCTATATGGCCAAGCTGGTTTTTGAGTGGGTCAAGGAGCTGGGTGGTGTAGCAGAAATGGAAAAGCGCAATCGTGAAAAATCTGGCCTTTTGTACGACTTCATTGAGCAGTCTGACTTTTACCGCAGTCCAGTCCGTTACAAGGAGCAGCGCTCAGTAGCCAATATTCCCTTTGTGTCTCCTAGCCAAGAGCTGGACGCCAAATTTAACAAAGAGGCTGCAGCAGCGGGATTCAAGAATATCAAGGGGCACCGCAGCGTAGGCGGCATGAGAGCTAGTCTCTACAATGCCTTTCCGCTCCAAGGTGTCAAGGACTTGATTGCCTTTATGCAGAAATTTGAAGAAGAAAATTCTTAAGAGAGGGAAACTATGGTCTTTAGTGTCAAAACCTTTAACAACATCAATCAAATCGGTCTTAAGGAGCTAGGTAATGCTTTTCAGATTGACGGAGACAAGTCTGACAATCCGGATGCTTATATCCTACGTAGTCAAAACCTGCATGGACAGGAATTTCCAAGCAAGCTCAAAGCTATTGCGCGGGCAGGCGCAGGAACCAATAATATTCCGGTCGAACAGGCAACGGCTCAGGGAATTGTAGTCTTCAATACGCCAGGAGCTAATGCCAATGCGGTGAAAGAATCGGTCTTGGCTTCCATTCTCCTGTCTGCCCGTGACTATATCGCAGCTAACAGTTGGGCTAACGGCCTTTCTGGAGATGATGTTCCCAAGCAAGTGGAAGCTGGTAAGAAGCAGTTTGCTGGGACAGAGATTGCAGAGAAGACTTTGGGAGTCATTGGGTTAGGAGCTATCGGCGGTCGTATTGCTAACGATGCCTATCGTCTGGGAATGAATGTCCTTGGTTATGACCCTTATGTATCCATTGAAACAGCTTGGAATATCTCTAGCCATGTCAAACGGGTAGCGGATATTAAGGAAATCTTTGAGAAGAGTGATTATATCACTATCCACGTGCCCCTGACTGAGGATACACGCGCTACTTTTGATCAGGCTGCTTTTGGTCTTATGCAAAAGGGAACAACCCTCATCAACTTTGCCCGTGGCGAGCTGGTGGATAACGCTGCCCTCTTTGAAGCCTTGGAAGCAGGTGTTATCAAGCGCTATATCACAGACTTTGGTGTAGAAGAGCTGCTCCGTCATCCGCAGATTACAGTCTTTCCGCATTTGGGTGGCTCGACCAAAGAAGCTGAGCTCAACTGTGCCATTATGGCTGGGAAAACCATCCGACGCTTCATGGAAACGGGCGAGATTATCAACTCAGTGAATTTCCCTAATGTCCGTCAGGCTCTCTCAGCGCCTTATCGGATTACCCTGATTAACAAAAATGTACCGAATATTGTGGCTCGGATTTCAACAGCGGTCAGTGATTTGAATATCAATATCGACAATATCATCAATCGTTCCAAGGGCGATTATGCTTATACTTTGCTGGATCTGGATGAGTCGGACGAAAGCAAGATTCAGGAGCTGGTTGATAAATTTAAGAATAGCGACAATATTGTGCGCGTGCGTTTGATTAAAAAATAACCGAAAATAGAGGTGTTTCTTCATGGAATGCGCCTATACCAGCCGATGAGCCTTTCTCTTGTCGGCTTTTTCTAATGAGTCTCAGCTTGACAAGAAGAAGCTAGCTGGGCTATTATAGGGACGGAGGAAAAACAATGTTACAATTTATCGAATACCCAAAATGCTCTACCTGCCGCAAGGCCAAGGCTGAGCTCAATCAATTAGGAGTGGACTTTGAAGCGGTAGATATTGTCCAAAATACACCTAGCCGAGACCAACTTCTAGACTGGATTCAGAATTCTGATTTTGAGATCAAGGCCTTTTTCAATACCAGCGGTCTCAAATATCGTGAGCTAGGGCTCAAAGAAAAGGTGCCACATTTAACAGCTCAGGAAGCTGCAGATTTATTATCGACAGACGGCATGCTGATTAAACGACCGCTCTTGGTTCGAGATAACCAAATCTTGCAGATTGGCTACCGGAAGGCGTATGGAGAGTTAGGTTTGTAAAGTATTAAGACCAGCTACTTTATCAATCAAGTTTTTTGGATGCTTCTTCCTTTCATGATATAATAAATCTATCTCAATCTTAGAAAGAAGAATCATGGTTTTATCAAAAAAACGGGCTCGTCATGTGATTGAAGAGATTATTGCTCTTTTCCCTGACGCCAAGCCCAGTCTGGATTTTCGCAATCACTTTGAGCTTTTGGTAGCGGTCATGCTGTCGGCTCAGACGACAGATGCTGCGGTCAATAAGGCAACCCCCGCCCTATTTGAGGCTTATCCGACTCCACAGGATATGGCTAAGGCTGGTGAAGCAGACATTGCTAAATATATCTCCCGCCTAGGTCTTTATCGCAACAAAGCCAAGTTTTTGAAGAAATGCGCCCAGCAGCTTTTAGACGACTTTGATGGCCAAGTACCACAAAAGCGGGCGGAATTGGAAAGTCTAGCTGGTGTTGGTCGCAAGACGGCCAATGTAGTCATGAGTGTGGGCTTTGGCATTCCGGCCTTTGCTGTCGATACCCATGTGGAGCGCATCTGCAAGCACCATGATATCGTTAAAAAGTCGGCAACGCCATTGGAAGTAGAAAAGCGAGTTATGGATGTCCTTCCACCGGAACGTTGGCTGCCAGCCCATCAGGCCATGATTTACTTTGGACGGGCTATCTGCCATCCTAAAAATCCCGAGTGCGATCACTATCCGCAACTCTATAACTTTAAGGACATATAAAAAGCGAGGTCTGATGACTTCGCTTTTATTTGATAGGGAAGAAAGTAAGTAAGATCCAGTAAAATAGCAGAGCAATAGCGCCAATTCCAAGGCCAAATAGAACAGGAAGGATGATTCTTTGGTAGGGAGCTTTACCTCTTTCTTCGGCTTCTTCAATCTCGCTCAGGCTGCGTCCTTGATCATAGGCGACAATCTGGCGATAGGTACGAAGATTATGCTTTTTCTTGAATTTCTCAATGCGTAGGGCGTAGAACATCGCGATAGCAAAAATCAAGCAACTAATAGCGATGCCGTACCAATCCAAATAAAGAATTAGAGGAATCATTATTATAGGACTTCCAATTAGTAAAATGGTAAAAACCACTCCATCTTTTTGATAGCGAGTAAATTCTTGGTCGTGAATAATTTGTTTCATGGTTTCCAAATCTCCTTTGACTAGTTTGTCCAATGACACTTCAAAGACCTTGCTCAGTAAGAGCAGGTTTTGAATATCAGGATAGGTTGCGCCGCGTTCCCAGTTGGAAATGGATTGACGGCTGACAAAGATTATTTCAGCCAAATCATCTTGAGATAAATTTTTCTCTTTACGATAGTGCTGGATTTGTTTTCCGACTTGCATAAGATTTCCTCGCTTTCTGATTTTATTCTACTCAATTATACAAAAAATGACTATCAAAATTCTTTGACATGTTGATTTCATGGGATTTAGCAAAGGTTTTTGCCACTGGATTTACAGGTCTGTCAATTCATGTTTACCTACTGAAAAAGAGGCTAGCAGCCTCCTTTTCTTATTCACTAAATCTTAAAAAATAACCATCTGGATCTAAAATCGCAAATTCATGGGGATAAATAAAGCTATCTCCCACTCGAAACTCTCTTTTTGTCAGCGGACGATGGATGGGATAGTCAGCTTCCATCAGTTTTTGGTGAAGCTGAGGGACATCTTCGATGCCAAAGGAAATATTGACACCGCGCCCGAAAGGATAGGTCAGCTGGGCTAATTCTTCTGCGCTGCCTTCTTCTAACATGAGTTGGCAGTCTTCAAGCGAGAGGAAGAGAAATTTCTCCTCTGGACGCTCGTATTCGACAGAGAATCCCAGCAAGTTGCAGTAGAAGTGGCGCGACTTTTCGAGGTCAGATACCACGAATTCGGGAATGATAGCTTGATAGTCCATTCGTTTTCTCCTTAGAGTTCAATCTCCATGACAATGGGTGTGTGGTCTTGGCGCGCACCGGAGTCAATCATATCAGACTTGGTTACCTTGTCAGCTACACGGTTACTGGTCAGCCAGTAGTCGATTCTCCAGCCTGTATTGTTGATTTTAGAAGTCTTGCTGCGCTGCGCCCACCAAGTGTATTGGTTAGGAATATCGCCGTGCAAGTGGCGGAAGGTATCGGTAAAGCCTTTAGCCAGCAGGTTGGTAAAGCCAGCGCGCTCTTCGTCGGTAAAGCCTGGTGAACGGCGGTTGCTGGCTGGATTGGCCAAGTCGATTTCCTTGTGGGCCACATTATAGTCACCAGTTGCAAGTACTGGTTTTTGTTCATCTAGTGTTGCTAAGTATTCAGCGTATTTGGCATCCCAGACTTGACGGTCATCCAAACGTTTGAGGCCATCGCCAGCATTAGGCGTATAGACCTGTGTGACAAAGAAACCGTCAAATTCAAGCGTAATGATGCGACCTTCGACATCCATGGTTGACGGAGCGCCGATTTCAGGGAAGGTTACGGTTGGCGTCAGTTCTTTTTTGTAGAGGAACATGGTTCCTGCATAGCCCTTACGTGCTGGCTCTTGGGAGGAGCGCCAAGTGTTTTCATATTCTGGGAAAAGATTTGTCAAAATTTCCAAGTGTTTTTTTGTCGGACCTGTCGCAGAGAGTTTTGTTTCCTGAATGGCGATAATATCTGCGTTTTCAGCTTGCAAGGTTTGAAGGACGGCTTGAGAGAGCTGAGCGCGGGCAGAATCACTGGTTAATGCAGCGTTGAGAGAGTCAATGTTCCAAGAGATGAGTTTCATAAAAATTCCTTTTCTAGTAAAATTTACTGAGTTTATTATAACAAAATTTAGGAATGATTTATAGTAAAGTGATTGTAAGAAAGCTTGAAAAATAATGAAAATTTTTCTATAATTATCCTAGAAAATAGAGGGAAGAAACCATGAAATTCTATTCTTATGATTATGTTTTGAGTCAGATTAGCCAGCAAAACTGGGTGACAGTTGCGCTTTCTGTCTTGCTTTTGCTTGTGACAGGATTTTTTGCTTTTAAGGCCTACCGCAATAAGCGCGATTCAAAATTTCGGGAACTAGCCATCATCTCTGTTTTGGCCTTGGTGGCTATGGTCTTGATTGGCATTAGCAATTTTCAGACTGACCAAGACTCTAATAACCAGTTTCAAACCTCTCTGCATTTTATTGAGGTTATTTCAGAAGACTTGGGCGTGGATAAGTCGGAGGTCTATGTCAATACTTCAGCCGCAACTGATGGAGCGATTTTGAAGGTCGGAAAGAACTTTTATCGGGCTATGAGCGGTAGTGAGCCAGATAAATATCTGCTTGAAAAAATTGACTTACATAAGACGACAGATATCGAAATAGTGGAGGTTGAAAAATGACATTGAATTTTCTTGAAATCCTAATTAAGCTAGCACTGGGACTTTTCTCACTGGTTTTTGTTATCAATGTGACCGGAAAAGGCAATCTGGCGCCCAATTCAGCGATCGATCAGATTCAAAACTATGTCCTTGGTGGCATTATCGGTGGGGTGATTTATAATAGCTCCATTAACATTCTTCAGTATGCAGTCATTCTTATTATGTGGACCATCTTGGTCTTGACCCTAAAGTGGCTCAATAACAATGTCCGTGCAGTTAAGCATTTGATTGATGGCAAGCCGACAACGTTGATTCAGCATGGGAAATTAAGTCCCGAAGCCTGCCGTTCTGTTGGTCTTTCAGCAGCAGATGTAGCTTTGAAGTTGCGCAGCCAAGGTATTTTCCAGCTCAAGCAGGTCAAACGGGCAGTTATAGAGCAAAACGGCCAGCTGATTATTGTACAGGCTGGTGAAGAGAATCCTAAATATCCACTTATTACAGATGGTGTTGTCCAAATTGATATTCTGGAGTCTATTGATAAAACAGAAGAGTGGCTGGTGGAGAGACTGGCTAAAGACGGATACACCGATATTTCGAATATCTTCATCGCTGAGTATGAAAGTGGCAACTTGAATGTTGTGACCTATTAAACCTAGAATATTTTCTAGGTTTTTTAATTGATTTGAATGTTAATGAATGTCTTTTCGCAAACTTAACAAAATATGATATAATGAAGTGCTACTAAAAAAGGTTTCATTAGCCTTGAAAGGATTAAAAATGACTGAAAAACAATCGTTTTATATTACAACCCCTATCTATTATCCGAGCGGCAAGCTCCATATCGGTAATGCTACTACAACTATTGCCTGCGACGTTTTGGCTCGCTACAAGCGTCTCATGGGCTACGATGTTTTCTATCTGACTGGTCTTGATGAGCATGGACAGAAGATTCAGGCTAAAGCTGAGGAGGCTGGTATCAGCCCTCAAGCTTATGTCGATGGTATGGCAGTTGGGGTCAAGGAACTCTGGAAACTGCTGGATATTTCTTATGATAAGTTTATCCGGACGACCGATGACTACCATGAAAAGGTTGTAGCCGATGTCTTTGAACGTCTCTTGGCCCAAGATGATATCTACTTGGGTGAATATTCAGGCTGGTATTCTGTATCAGATGAGGAATTCTTCACAGAAAGCCAGCTAGCTGAAGTCTTCCGTGATGAAAATGGAAAGGTAACCGGCGGAATCGCACCATCTGGACACGAAGTGGAGTGGGTATCGGAAGAGTCTTACTTCCTTCGCCTCAGCAAGTACCAAGACCGCTTGGTAGAATTTTTCAAATCTCATCCAGACTTTATCACACCGAATGGACGTCTCAATGAAATGTTGAAAAACTTCATTGAGCCAGGTCTGGAAGACTTGGCTGTATCTCGGACGACCTTTACTTGGGGCGTGCCTGTGCCATCTAATCCTAAACACGTTATCTATGTCTGGATTGATGCCCTGCTCAACTATGTGACAGCCCTTGGATATGGTCAGGATGATCATGCTAACTACGATAAATTTTGGAATAATGGAACAGTTTATCATATGGTAGCTAAGGACATTCTGCGTTTCCATTCTATCTACTGGCCAATCCTGCTCATGATGCTGGATATTAAACTACCCGACCGCTTGATTGCCCACGGCTGGTTTGTCATGAAGGATGGCAAGATGTCCAAGTCTAAGGGTAATGTGGTCTATCCGGAAATGCTGGTAGAGCGTTATGGTTTGGATGCTCTGCGTTATTACCTCATGCGCAGTCTTCCGGTGGGATCTGATGGAACATTCACACCTGAGGACTATGTGGGTCGTATCAACTATGAGTTAGCTAATGACCTAGGCAACTTGCTCAACCGTACGGTTTCTATGATTAACAAGTACTTTGACGGTCAGGTGCCAGCCTATGAAGAAAATGTGACAGACTTTGACGGACCTCTGGCTCAGGTAGCATCTGAATCAATCGCTGACTACTACAAACACATGGACGTAGTTGACTACCCACGTGCTCTGGAAGCAGTCTGGACGCTCATCTCCCGCACCAATAAATATATCGATGAAACAGCTCCTTGGGTTCTGGCAAAAGATGAAGCTAAGGTAAAAGAGTTGGCAGCAGTTATGAGCCACTTGACAGCGAGCCTTCGTGTTGTGGCACACATGATTGAGCCTTTCATGATGGAAACGAGTAAGGCTGTCCTCACTCAACTAGGCTTGCCTCAAGCTGCGTCTCTGGAAAATCTAGCAATTGACCAGCTCCCAGGAGGCTTGATAGTTGTAGAGAAAGGGACACCAATCTTCCCTCGTCTGGATATGGAAGAAGAAATTGCCTATATCAAGGGACAAATGGAAGGCAACAAACCTGCGGTTGAAAAAGAATGGAATCCAGAAGAAGTCGAGCTCAAACTTAACCGCAAGGAAATCAAGTTTGACGACTTTGATAAGGTAGAAATCCGTGTCGCAGAAGTCAAAGAGGTTTCTAAAGTTGAAGGATCTGATAAGCTTCTTCAGTTACGCTTGGATGCAGGAGACGGTGAAGACCGCCAAATCCTCTCTGGTATTGCTAAATACTATCCAAACGAGCAAGAACTGGTCGGTAAGAAAGTCCAAATCGTAGCTAATCTCAAACCACGTAAGATGATGAAAAAATATGTTAGCCAAGGTATGATTCTATCAGCCGAGCACGGCGACCAACTTACTCTCCTTACTGTGGACGAAAATGTCCCAAATGGAAGTTTGATTGGATAACAATTTTTGATCTAATAACGATCCCCCAGCAGGAGTCTGTTGGGGGATTTTTGAATTTGGAAATTAAAAAGGTATGGTTTGTGATTCAGAAAAAATTTGTTAGTCAAAAACATTTAAATAACTGTCAGTACATTGACAAAGTTGACAAGTTGTAGGATAATTGGCTTGTAGATTTACTTTTATCTATTAAATTATTTTAGGAGAATTATTTATGGCTTTTTGGGATGATGTTGTTAAAGGAGCTGGTGACTTAGCCAATGGGACTGTTAAAGCAGTAGGCAATGGTTTTAATGCTACTACTAAAGCTGTCGGAGATGTTGCAGGGAGCGCTGGTAAAGAGATTGATAAGGTGGTTAATGGGGCTAAGGGTAAATTTGATGCGAAGCCAGAAGAAGTGGCCATGCAAGTCTTAGAGCAAGTCTCCAAGCTACCAGTAGTTAAAGTTGATAGAAATCAATTTTTAATGGATAAATTTGGCAAGGGTCTAAGTCAAGAAGAAGTAGGGAAATTATTAGCTGATGGTCCTGTAAATATTGTTTCCAAGGATAAATTGGACAAAGCTGCAAAGGCTTGTATTATGGATAATGTCCTATTATCAAGTGGAGCTTCTGTTCTTGCTGGTTTACCAGGAGGAATTGCTATGGCTGTGACCATACCAGCAGATGTTGCTCAATATTATGCCATGGCTTTAAAATTAGCTCAAGAACTAGGTTATATCTACGGCTTCCAATATCTGTGGTCTGAAAAGGATAAATTAACAGAAGAAGCCCAAAATACATTGCTATTGTATCTGGGTGTTATGTTAGGTGTCTCTGGAACAGGTGCGTTACTGAGAGCAGGAGGCATGGCGATTGGAAAACAGGCACTCAAATCAATTCCACAAAAAGCTTTAACGAAAACCTTGTATTATCCAATTTTGAAAAAAGTATTAAAGGTTTTCGGTATCAGTCTTACAAAGGGAACATTTGCTAAAGGAGTTTCCAAGGTTCTTCCTGTTGTTTCAGGGGTTATTTCAGGAGGTATCACTTTTGCTACTATGAAACCAATGGGGGAAAACTTGCAAAAAGAACTTTCTAAAATGATTGATTACAATGAAGAACAATATGAAAAAGATGTTAAATCAATCCGTAAAGAAGCTGAAGTAATTGAAGATGAGGAATAATTCAATTGTCAAAATTTATTATGAAAGTCTTTGCTCTACAAGTATGGGCTAAAGGTATGAACAAAATATCTAAAGATTTGAATAAACCTAAGGAAATGTCTGTTGGAAAGGCTCTGTTCTATTCATTTACCTTCCCAAAAATGATTGGATTGTTTAATTGGATACTAAAGACGAATGATAAGGATAATTAAAATTTAATCAAGTCTTCTCTCTTGCTTTCAATTTTAATTGGCTGCTTAGGCAATATAAACTTTCTTTCCAAAATCAGCCTTAGTAAATTGCATAGTGATTATTCAGAATAGAAATAAGCCTCAAGATGATCATCTTGAGGTTTTTCTAATGTCTTATATTATGTCACAAACCTTCAATTTTATTTAAAACAAACAAATAGTCATAGCCACCCGTTTTCACGGGTGGTTATGACTATTCATCATCTGTAAATTCTAAGATGTCTCCGGGCTGGCAATCAAGGGCTTGACAGATAGCATTGAGGGTGCTAAAGCGGATAGCCTTGGCCTTGCCCGTTTTGAGAATGGAAAGGTTGGCGTTGGTAATACCGATGATATCGGCCAGTTCACCTAGTTTCATCTTTTTCTTGGCCAGCTGGACATCAAGATTAACGATAATCATGATAGCAGCCTCCTAGATGGTAAATTCATTCTCTTCAGCTATATCAATCCCCTTTTCCAGAATTTTCATCATCAGCCAAATAATCAGAGCACCCAAGAGAGGTGTAAAGCTCACACTGGCGTTAAAAGAGAAGGGGAGGGTGATGGGATTGCCTGATGCAGCAACCTTAACGGAAAGAAAGGTCAGAGCCAAAAAGACTTTCCATGCCTTATCAGCTAGTTGCGTGTTTGATGAATCAAAAATCTTTCCACCAATCAAATTTTTGATGAAATTACGAGCAAGATAGATGAGATAAATAGTCAAAGAAGCTGTGAGAAGATTTATAACAAAGGCTATAATACTCCACCAATTTGAAAAATCAACTGAGGGCAGAAATTGAACATTGAGCTTTATTCCCAACCTGTCAGAAAGGCCGGTGTAAGAAATCACACTTAGGATAGTAAGAAACACCAGAATAGCAGCATAACCCACTATGATAAGGTTTAATAGAGTAACAATATCTTTGAGCAAAGAGTTATTTTTTAATTCAATCTTTTTCATGATGCTTACCTCTATCGAAAATCAGCCGGCAGTAGATTTTCTTTTCCTTTTATTCTTATTATAATCTATTTTTTATTGTATTTCAAGAAAAATATATCGAAAAACGATAATTTTTATAAAAGCAAAAAGATATCCTATAGATACTTTGGTATCGATGAAAATTTTGATACAATATGTATTGAATATTAAAGTAACGAAGGAGATAGTAATAAATCCTATGATTACGATTGAGGTGCTTGGGCTTCTCTGGCTAATTATTGTTTTTCCACTCTATCTTCACTATCGAAAAGAAATTTCTATTAGAAGTAAATCTACATCTTTAACATCAGGCAAAGTAGTAGGATATAACAGTACTATCTATAGTCGCCATGGTAAGCCACCTCAGGTAGCCTTGCCTCTTGTAGAATATACTGTCCGTGGAAAACAATATCGAAAAAGACTTGAGTATAAACATTTTATCCCTGTCTCTTCAGGAAAAATCCAAAAAGATATCTTTTCAAGTGATTATGTTTACGGCTCGGATAGGAGTCTAGACTTGAAAAAAATATTTCCCGTCGGCTCAGGTATGACGGTCTACTATAATCCTAAGAATCCAGAAGAGGCATATGTTGAGCGCTGCATCAGCAATGAAAAGTATTTTAAATATTTGTTTATCGGATTATCTATTTTCTTTCTCATTCTGATTGGAATTAATCTTTTCCGTATATTTTTGTAGTTTGAAAAGTCTATTTTTGGATATTGAGTGATAGAAATTTTATCTTTTTCAAAATCAGTTGAATTCAAATAGAGTAAAAAAGAGGATTGAACTCCTCTTTTTGCTTTCTTTATTTAAATTTAAAGCCTTCATAGACCAGATCTGCTTTAGGATTGGTCTTTTTAAATTCGTTGGCTAGTTTATCCATCATCTTGACAGGGCCGCACATGAAGACGGTGGTTTGGTTGTCCAGAGGATAATTCTTGAAGTCCAAATAGCCGGAGACCTTGCTATCGACCAAATGAAGGTCAAACTGCGGATTCTTGGCTGCGTAGTCTTTGAGTAGGTCTAGGTAGACTGCATTTTCAGCTTCAGTGTAAGCATAGTAGAAGCTGACTGGACGATTCAGCTTAGGATTTTCACGGATATAGGAGATGAAGGGCGTAATGCCAATCCCACCAGCAATCCAGATTTGCTTTTCCTGCCCCTGGTCAAGAATCATGTGGCCATAAGCTCGGTCAATGGTGACCTTGGTTCCCTCTTGGATTTTGTTATACAGTTTCTTAGTGTGGTCACCAGAATTCTTGATGGTAAAGTAGACGATATTGTCATGGCCACCAGAGATAGAGAAAGGGTGCGGCGCTTTTTCAAATCCTTCTTGGAAAATCTTGACAAAGGCAAACTGCCCATACTGGTAGTCTAGCTTTTGACTAAGCTGGATCTTCAACTCCACGGTATCGTGGTTCAGTCGCTTGACCTGCAGAATTTTCCCCAGATGGCGAAAGGCCAAACTTTGATAGAGCAAGATGATGTAAAAGCCAGAAGCTAAACCGATGATAGCATAGAATCCGACTACGAAGCCTAGCAAGGTCGGTGTCAGGAGTCGCCCCCCCATCAGCATATAAGCGTGAAAGAGGCCAAAGATATAGGCCAGATACACAAAGCGGTGAATCCAGCGCCAAGCCTCATATTTGATGTGCTTGCCGAGATAGGCCACCAGAACAATGCTGACAAAGAGATAGATGCCGACATTCCCAAGCTGGGCTGCCAGATGAGATCCCCATAGACTGCCGCCCATGGCAACATTGTGGAGAGCGAGCAGGACGACGGAAAAGATAGCTGTAAACTTATGATAGGCGTACATCTTTTCGATGCCATGGAACCATTTTTCCAATAGGGCGTTCCGAGTCGCAAGTAAAAAGGTCAGCGAGAGGGTAGTCAAGGCTAGACCAGGTACGATAAAGTTGGTCATCCCAGCTGAAGCCCAAGCATAGATAGTCAGGATTATGCTGACAGCGATAAGGGCGATTCCTTTGATAGATTTCATGATGGTTTCCTTTCTGATTTTTCTCACTACTTAGTTGTAAATGTTTTTGTTACATTCTAACAAAGAAAAAACAAGCTGTCAAGATAAGAGCTTGTTTTGTTTTTGGGATGGATAGGCCAAGTCTTCTGTTGGATAAGATAAAGAGGACTTTTGCGATTTTACTCTTGAACCTCTGCAGTAGTGTCTTCCTCTTTATCAGTCTTAGACTGGCCAAAAGGTAACTGCTTACTCCAACGCGATAGGTTTTCTCGGATATCTTTGCCAATTTCAGAAAGATTAGGTATGCTAATGTCATCCTTCCAGCTTTGAACACGCATATTCAGCAGGAGCTTGGACAAGCGCAGCAGCATGTCACGTTCTTGGTCTGTTAGAGATTGAGCATTTTTCAGGATATCGAGGACTTTGTTAAAGTTTTCAACATTGGACAGTTCATCGACAGACTGGATACCAGCATCCAAAATCAGTCCGAAAAAGAGGTCGAAAAAGTCTTTAAGTTCTTCATCTGAAACGGAGCTCACCCAATTTTTAAACGTTTTGTCAATCTGCAGGCTCTCTGCATCTAGTGTATCCAGCAATAGGAAAGAGTCTCCCTTGATTTTCCACGAAAAGGTATCGTGCTGGGCAAAGCCGCCAATGGCACTGCTTTTGACAATCCTAGCTTCCTTAGGTGTTTCCAGCATCATGCCGACGATGGAGTTCTGAGGCAGGTAGCGTTTCATCCTTTCAACCATGGCCTGATAGCCATTACTTTTGGTGACAGAGTGATTGAGGCCAGGAGAGTCATAGCTGTAGATGGCTTCAATACGGTCTTGAAGCGACGTTTCCATCTGACTGGCTGCATAGGAAGCCAGGTTTCCTCCTTTGGAATGGCCGGTTAGGATAAAGTTACCGGGCAGATTTTCTAAGGCTTTCTGCAGGTAGCGGGCGGCCATTTTCTGAGCAGGGATTTGAGCCATATAGGTCATGTGGAAGTCTTCCTTCCAGCCGACAATGGAGTCGTCTGTGCCGCGAAAGACCAGGACATAGGTATCGGGCTTGATTTTGAAAATCAAGGCAGCGAATTGCTTCTGGATATCTTGGTCAACGTCATTGACATAGCCCATCAGTTTTAGATTTTTAAAGCGGGTAGAGGCTGCGGCCAAATCTAGCAGTTTTAGTCGGTTTTTGCTAACCATCATGGAGAGGTCGCGCGGTACTTGGTCGGCCAAATCCAGCAGTCGGCAGTCGCAGTAGGGGTACATGTCTTCATGCACTAGTTGGTCAAAAGGCAAGTAGGTTAGCTCTGTCAGAATTAGCAGATCCAGTTCATTGAAAGGTTTATCATAAATGCTGTCATGCTGGACTTCTTCAAGGTAAGTAAGAATATTGCTCATGTTTTATCTCCAATTTCTACTAGTTAGTATAGCATATTTTTCTGATAGAATTTCTCTTTTCCAGAAAAATCCTACCTTAGACTGAGGATGATAAACAAGCAAGCGCATTTTTTGGTATAATGTTACTAGCAAGCAATCGGGAGGGAAAGATGCACAAGATTTTACTAGTAGAAGATGATCCAGTCATTCGTCAGATGATTAAGAAAATGCTGGAACAATGGGGCTTTCAGGTAGTGGCAGTTGAGGACTTTATGGATGTGCTGACTGTCTTTGTCCGAGAGGAGCCGCATCTGGTGCTGATGGATATCGGCCTGCCCTTGTTTAACGGCTATCATTGGTGTCAGGAAATCCGCAAGATTTCAACGGTGCCTATCATGTTTCTGTCTTCTCGCGATCAGTCCATGGACATTGTCATGGCTATCAATATGGGGGCGGACGACTATATTACCAAGCCTTTTGACAATAATGTCTTTCTGGCTAAGGTTCAGGGCTTGCTGCGCCGTTCCTATGAGTTTGGAAACGACCAGAGTCTCTTGGAGCACCAGGGTGTCATTCTCAATCTCAAGTCGACTGATCTGGTCTTTGATGGGAAAGTGGTGACCTTGACCAAGAACGAATTTCAGATTTTGCGGGTCCTCTTTGAGCACGCAGATGGTATCGTAGCGCGTGATGATCTGATGAAGGAACTCTGGAATAGTGACTTTTTCATCGACGACAATACCCTATCGGTCAATGTGGCTCGCCTGCGTAAGAAGCTTGAAGAGCACGGACTTAAGAATTTCATCGAAACCAAAAAAGGAATAGGATACGGTCTCATCAATGGACACACAGGATAAATTTTTCTTTCTTAAGTCATACCTTTTTTCACGGCGATTTTTTCTAGCTCTGTTGATTTTGCTGCTAGGCTTTATTCTGCTCTTTGCCTTTGTCTTTGATACTTACCGCAGTCTGCTGGAATATGTCGCGCTCTTGCTGGCTTTTCTGTCTTTCTTGTTTATCGGAGCAGATGCTTGGACGGTCTATAAGGGTTATCGCAACCAGAAGCTGCTGGCCTCTGCTCAGGCTCAGACTCCTCTAGAAAAGCTCTTGCAGGAACGAGTGGAGGAGCTGGAGTACGAACAGAAAAATCAGCTCTTGGTTGAGCAGGAAAAATACAATGATTTGCTGGACTACTACACTCTGTGGGTTCATCAAGTCAAGACACCTATTGCAGCCAGCTCGCTCTTGATTGGAGACTTGAAGGATAAGGAAACCAAGTCTCAGTTGGAGCAGGAGCTCTTTAAAATCGAGTCCTACGTTCATCTGGTGCTTCAGTACCTCCGTCTGGAAAGCTTCCATGATGATCTAGTTCTGAAGCAGGAAAATCTGGCTGATTTGGTCAGAGAAGTAGTCAAGAAATACGCTCTTTTCTTTATTCAGCAAGGACTCAGCCTCAATCTTCATGACCTAGACCACACGATTGTCACTGATAAAAAGTGGTTTCTAGTGATTTTGGAGCAGGTCCTGTCCAATAGTCTTAAATACACCAAAGAAGGCAGTATAGAGATTTATTTTCATGAGGGCAGCCTCTACATCAAGGACACAGGTTTGGGGATTCAAAATGCTGATTTGCTGCGGGTTTTTGAGCGCGGTTTCTCAGGTTACAATGGTCGTCTGACCCAGCAGTCCTCAGGCTTAGGTCTTTATCTGTCCAAGAAAATTGCTGATCAGCTGGGACATAAGATTGCTATAGACTCTCAAGTTGGTCAGGGAACGACGGTTTCCATCGCCTTTCCTGAGAAGAAATTGATCTTTGAATAGGAGGAAGAAAGTTGCTAGTAGTGGTTTATGATAGTCTGACTGGTTTGGGCAAGAAGTTTGCTAAAAGTCTGGGGTTGCCTAGCCAGTCAGTCTGGAAAAAGCTGGAGGGACCCTGTATTTTGGTCAGCAGAAATAGCGGAGCAGGGCAGATTCCGTGGACGACCAAGCGCTTCATCAGAAAGTACAGACATCTAATCAAAGGCTTTGTCATCAATGGCAATCAGAAGCGTTATCCGCGGACCTTTTGTGGGGCAACGGATAAGATAGTGGAGCAATATGGTCTACGTCATATTCGTAACATAGAGGGCTCTGGAACGGAAGCAGACCGACAAGCGGTCAAATACTTTTTAGAACAGTTGCAGACAGATGAAAGTTCTCATAAAAGTCACTAGGTTTTGTACTATTTTTGATGGGTGCTCCTGCAAGATTTTTAAAAGTGACAAAATTGTAAGAATAAAACTAGCAAATGAAAGGTTAGGTTATGGTACCGGCCTTTCTTTTTTATTATCATAAAGGCAAGAAATAAGAAGGAGACAGAAAAATGAAATCAAAAGGTTTGAATGCTTTTCAGTTGAAGCTCTTCATGGCATTTCTTATGGTTTTTGACCATATCAGTCAGATACCGGGGCTGGTGCCAGACGGCTGGGATGGTGTCTTGCATGCCCTAACCCGCTGTGTCGGAGTAGCATTTGCCTTCATGGCAGTGGAAGGTTTTCTCCACACTCGCAACCGCCTGGCTTACAATATGAGGCTCTTCTTTTGGGCAGCCCTGATGCAGACAGGAAACTGTATCCTGACGCTCCTCTTTCAGGAAAAGGGCATCTATCTCACTCACAATATCTTCCTGACCTTGGCCTGCGGGGTCCTCACGCTGAGTCTTTTCTTTGGTTTTTCTGAAAATGGCGGAGCTGCTAAGGATAGGAAGCATGGTTTGCGGATAGCGGCAGGAGTATTAGTCTTGCTGGCGGGGCTTCTCTTTAGCGAAGGCGGCATGGCTCTGCTTCCTTTCATGCTCTTGACCTACCTTTTTAGAAATCAAGTCTTTTTCAGAAACTTGTCCTATGTAGTCTGGGCGGGAGTTCTCTTTGCCATGAGTATTCAAATTTATCCAACCTTACAGGACACTCTGTCTATGTTGCTCTATAATTCAGACTGGCTCTTTATCAGTGTTCTTCCTCTCTTGCACTTCTATAATGGTGAGCGAGGATCCAGCAGCAAGTGGAGCAAATATTTCTTCTATATTTTCTATCCAGCCCACCTTTGGCTAATTGCTTTGATTGCCTTTTGGGTAAAATAAAGCCCATCTCATCTTACAAAAGTGTAAGATAGCACTTTAAAATGTAAGCTTAGGTTATGGCAGGGCGGTTGGTATTGAGATAAAATAGACTTATCAATTAGGAGGCAGTTCACAAATACTGCTAAAAGCAGGGCTTTGATAGGTACCTGCTAAACAGAAAGGAAGCAAGATGACATTATTAGACGTACAGCATGTGAAAAAGATTTATAAAACCCGCTTTCAGGGCAGCCAAGTAGAGGCCTTGAAAGACATTCACTTTACGGTAGAAAAAGGTGAATATGTCGCCATCATGGGGGAGTCAGGCTCCGGGAAATCCACCCTGCTCAACATCCTAGCCATGCTGGACAAACCGACTGAGGGGCGTGTCTTTCTCAATGGAACTGACACGGCAACCATCAAAAACAGCCAGGCTTCCAGCTTCCGCCGGGAGAAATTAGGCTTTGTCTTTCAGGACTTCAATCTGTTGGACACCCTGTCGGTCAAGGATAACATTCTCCTGCCACTGGTGCTCTCTCGCCGTCCCATTACCGAGATGATGCAAAAGCTGGTCACCACCTGCAACGAACTGGGGATTAACAAGCTGCAAGAGAAGTTTCCTTATGAGATTTCCGGTGGCCAGAAGCAGCGGGTTGCAGTAGCTCGGGCCATTATCACAGATCCTGAGATTCTGCTGGCGGACGAGCCGACGGGAGCCTTGGATTCCAAATCTTCGGCAGCCCTGTTGGATGTCTTTGACGATATCAATGCCCGCGGCCAAACTATTCTCATGGTAACCCACTCGACGGCAGCGGCTAGCCGCGCCAAGCGGGTGCTCTTTATCAAGGATGGAATTCTCTACAACCAAATCTTCCGTGGTGACAAGACCGAGCGGCAGATGTTCCAAGAGATTTCCGATACTCTGACAGTTATGGCAAGTGAGGTGGGCAATTATGTTCAAACTAACGAGTAAACTAGCTTTGTCCAATCTAGTTAAAAATCGCAGTTTGTATTATCCATTTGCTTTGGCGACGGTACTGGCAACAGCGATTTTGTATAGTTTTGTCTCACTAGCTCATAGCCCCAATATGGAGGCCTCTTATGGCGGTGCAGCTGCTCGCATGACCTTGCAGTTTGGTATCCATGTCATTCAGATTGCCGTCCTTATCCTCATCACCTATGCCAATAGCTTCGTCATGAAAAACCGTTCCCGAGAGTTGGGAGTCTATAGTCTGCTGGGCATGGAGAAAAAACATCTGCTAGTCATGACCTTCTTTGAACTCTGTGTCTTTTATCTGGTTACAGTCGGTCTGGGTATCTTGTCTGGCCTAGCTTTAGACAAGATGCTCTACGCAGTCCTTTTGAAATTGATGGGAATGCCGGCAGTTCTTGCCTCGACCTTCCAATGGCAGAATGTTTGGATGACTCTAGCCAGTCTGGGTATTGCTTTTGCGGTAATTTTGTTGCTCAACTCTACCCGACTTCTACGCTATAGCTCTCTTAACCTAATGAAAGAAAAGAAAGCTGGCGAGAAGAAGGGACGCTTCCTTTTTCTGCAAACCTTGCTGGGTCTCCTGCTCATGGGTGTGGCTTATTATATGGCTTTGACCGTTACCAAGCCTGTCGCTGCTATCGGCAATTTCTTTATAGCTGTGATCATGGTTATCCTAGCAACCTATCTGCTTTTTAATGCAGGATCAATTACACTATTGAAATTTCTCAAAAAGCGCGAAGGCTACTACTATAAAACGCAGAATTTCATTTCTGTTTCCAATCTCATCTCGCGGATGCGTAAAAATGCAGCAGGATTGGCAACTATCTCCATTCTATCTACCATGCTCTTAGTGACTCTGGTTGGTACAATCAATATCTATGTTGGAGGTCAGGATTATATTACTACCTTGCATCCAAAGGATTACAATGTCAGCGTCGTCTTGCCGAAATCGACCGATCAGAAGGAGGCTCTGTTGGACAAGGTTCAGCAAGTGGCTCAGGACTCAGGTCTGAAGAAGCCAAGCTATACTACCTATCTCTACCAATCAGCCTTCATTACGAAACTGGCTGGTAATGATGTGACAGTTCCAATGCAAAGAGAGCTGGAGTCGGATACAAGTATCTTGACCAAGTCTGCCGGCACGATTACAGTTATCAATCGTCAGGATTATGAAAAAATGGCAGGGGAAAAGATAGACTTGGCAGACGATGAAACCCTAGTTTACGGGAAAAATATTTCCTTAAACAAGGACAAGCCACTCCGAGTGAATGGTAAGGACTGGAAGATTAAGCAGGTTTTATCGTCGAATTTCACGCATGGGGAAATCCCTAATCCAAACGATGTGACCATGGAACAGGGGCTCTATATGGTGGTCAATGATAGCAAAGAGGTTAATCTCGATGTGGATCATTACTACTACATTGGAGTTGCTTCAGAGACTAAGGGCAGTAAAAAGTTTGTCGAGCAAGTCCAACTGGGGTTGAGGGACACTTTGGATCAGGAACAAGCTCAAGATAGTAGCTTCGCAATGGCTAGTGACCGTTATAGTTCAGAAAAGAGTTATCAAGAACTTACTGGAACCTTGCTCTTCATTGGTGTCTTCCTCTCCGTTATCTTCCTTCTAGGAGCTGTTCTCGTGATTTACTATAAGCAAATCTCTGAAGGCTATGAAGACCGAGATGGCTTTATCATCTTGCAAAAAGTTGGTTTAGATGAAAAGCAGACTAGAAGTACCATTCGCAAGCAGATTTTGACTGTTTTCTTCCTACCTCTCATCTTTGCTTTTCTACATGTAGCAGCGGTCTTTCACATGTTGCGCTTGATAGTTGCCCTACTAGGTGTGACCAATCTTCCTCTTTTGATTCAGACAACACTTGCAACTTGCGGAGTCTTCCTCCTGACCTATATTTTAGTTTTCTTACTGACTTCACGCAGTTACCGCAAGATTGTTGCCCGCTAAGAGCAATCCCTGACCTCTGGTCGGGGATTTTTTAATGTCTGGAATTTTACCTCTCATCTCCCTCATTTTACCGCTTGTCCAAAAAGCTGAGATTTTTCAAAAAAGACTTGCTATCATAGTCTCAGAAGTAAAGAAAAGGAGAAAAGATCATGTTAGTAGAAACGAAAAATCTTAGCAAGGTTTATGGCGATAAGGTGGCAGTTAATGATCTGAATATTCAGATTGAGAGAGGCAGTTTTACAGCTATTCTAGGCCCTAATGGTGCAGGGAAATCCACGACCATTCAGATGCTGATAGGTCTCTTGCGGCCGACATCAGGGCAGATTTGCTATGCTGAAAAGCTTAGGCTGGGTGTGGTTTTCCAAAACA
This sequence comes from Streptococcus sanguinis, assembly GCF_019929145.1. Classification (GTDB taxonomy): domain Bacteria; phylum Bacillota; class Bacilli; order Lactobacillales; family Streptococcaceae; genus Streptococcus; species Streptococcus sanguinis_U. The sequence goes on from NZ_JAHZOW010000001.1 coordinate 128,615, forward strand.
GTGTGTTGGACGCCCGGCTGACAGTTTTGGAAAATCTGACCATCAGAGCCAAGCAGTACAAGGAGATGCCGGCAGGTAGAATTGAGCACTTGATCTCTCAGCTGGGCTTGTCAGCCTTTGTCAAGCAGCCTTATGGAACGCTTTCTGGCGGACAAAAGCGTCGGGTGGATATTGCTCGAGCTTTGCTCAACAGTCCCGACCTGCTCTTTCTGGATGAGCCGACGACAGGCTTGGATATCCAGACTCGGGAGAGTATTTGGAGCCTGCTCAAGCAAATTCAGAAAGAAGAGCAGATGACCATTGTCTTGACAACCCACTATCTCAATGAAGCTGATGATGCAGATAAGATCTATATCGTAGATCATGGTCAGGTCATTGCCCAAGGCTCTGCAGACCAGATTAAGGGAAACTATGCCCGCAATGTCTTACGGATTTTGAGTCAAGATTTAGCAAGTTTAGAGAAAAGCTTGCCAAGAGGCTGCGCTTGGGAGCAAGTCAAGGAAGGGGAATTTATTCTCCACCCTAAAACGACTCAAGAAGTTCTGACCTTATTGGCTCAGGCGGGTCCCTATATTGAACAATTTGAATTCCAACCCGGAACCATGGACGATGCCTTTATGGCACTGACAGGAAGAGAGGTACGCTAATATGCTCGCTTTGATAAAACGTAATTTTTTACTTTATTTCCGCAACCGCAGTGGGGTAATTTTGTCCCTCTTCGGAGCGATTATTCCCTTTGTGCTTTATATCGTTTTTTTGAAAAATAATTACAAAGACTATTCCAGCCAGCTGATGGACTTGTGGCTGATTGGCGGCGTGTTGGCAGTTACAGGATTAACGACCACATTGGCAGCTTTCTCCCGGCAGGTCGAAGACCGGGAGCGGAATGTGACAGACGACCTCTTTATCACAGACTTGGGACCATGGGGCTTGCAGCTTAGTTATCTTGTCAGCTCTGTTATTATCGGCTTTTTGATGCAGGTTATTATGTTTGCCTTTATGCTCAGCTATTTTACGCTAGCGGATAACATTTCCTTTGAGTGGGGAATCCTTCCTTACCTGGTTCTTCTGATGCTCTTAAACAGCCTCTTGGGCACACTGATAAATGCTCTGATTGTTCAATGCTTTAAATCAGTGGATAGTTTAGGGAAATTGGCGACAGTAGTTGGAGCAACTTCTGGTTTTCTAGTGGGTACCTATATCCCCATTGGAACCTTGCCGAATATGGCTCAAAACCTGATGAAGCTTACGCCTTCTAACTACATGGCATCTCTTTTCAGACAGGTTCTCATGAAAGAAAGTCTAGCAGATACTTTTGCCAATAGCAGCCAGTCACAAGCAGCTTTTGAAAAAACAATGGGAATCCGCATTGAATGGCAGGAGCTCTTGACAAGGACAGAAACTTTCTATATAGTTGGAGTAGTTTTAGTTGCAATAGCGCTTATTTGGATGGTGCAAAATATGATTGTCATCCGCCGGCTGAAACTACAATAGAATGTGAATAGGGAGCTTCCTCTTGCAAGCAAAATTTGAAACAGATCCAACCATTTCATCCAAGGATCCGCTGGTTGTGGTCAAGGCAGACCAGCTAGGGGCAGAAGCCAAGGCCATCTTAGATTATTTAGAACAGTACAAGGCAGGGCCAAGTGGCGTCCTGCCTATCAAGTCGGACGATAAACTGGTCATGTTGAGGACAGAAGATATTATCCTAGCAGACATCAACCAGACAACTCTGATGATTTACAGTAGAGAAGGCATTTACAAGACGACAGAGACCTTGACTCGCTTTCAGCAGCGGATTAGCAGCTCGAACTTTATCCAGGTTTCCCGGCATGCTGTCATCAATATTGACCATTTGGAGTCCTTGTCTGACAGCTTTTCTGGCAATATGACGGCCAAGCTGACCAATCAAATCAAAACCGAAGTCAGCCGTCGTTATGTCAAACTCTTAATGGAATATCTGGGAATCTAGGAGGTAAGTGATGAGTATAAAAAAATGTCTACACGCTATATTGATGGGCATCCAGACAGGGAGTGCAGTCTATCTGATTGTCCTTGCTCTCTCTATTCAAAAAAATCCGCCCACAACAAGTAATATCGTCAGTGTCATGGTGATGAGCGGTTTGATTGGGATTATCAGTTCAATGTTAAAAACTCTTGAAGACCGATTCTCTTTTTCAGTCTCGATGTTACTGCATTTTGTTGCGGTCGCAGTCCTAGTATGCTGCTTCATGGTCTACAATAACTGGGGATTTTTAATTGCCAGCTGGCATTTCTGGTTTAATTTTATTCTGATTTATCTCTTTGTATGGCTCTTTCGTTACTTGGATACAAATCTTAAGACCAAGAAGATTAACAGCGCCCTAGCTAAGCGCAGAAAGGAAAAAGAAGGCAAGTAACTTGTTGAAAAACGTTCTGACAAGCATATCATAAAAACAAATGGAGCTGGACTATATCCTGCTCCTGTTTTTTTATCTAAAAAACTCAAGCTAGATTTTCTAGCTTGAGTTTTATGTGCTATTACACTCCCAATCTGATATGAGGGAAGTGGTTGTAGAGATAGTCAAAGGTTGACTGGAGTTTGGTATCTGTTGTTTTACCAATGTTCTTAATGGGCATTTGGTATTTCTTTTGATTGTTTCGAACAGCAACTAAGGTTGAGTTTCTGTTTGAAGCAACGAAGCCGCGATGCATGGTGAGAATATGGTGGTAAAGATGGACGACCTGTTTGAGATCAATTGCTTTGAAACCTCGATAGTAGGTAATGAGATGGTCTTTATAAACAGCAATTTTCAGCACATCATCGTGGAAAGACGCTTGCTCAAGCAGGATATTGAGATTGTCCTTGGCCTCTGGATAGGCTGCATAGATTTCTTCGTAGGCAGCAATATTTTTCTTGCGGCCGATAATTCCCATAGTGACAAAGAAAACACAGAGTCCAATCAAAAACAGAATGTAGAACATGAATGCAAGATTGTCAGATTCAAATTCAGTGATAGAGATATAGGAGCTGCTTGACATTACTGTGATGACTTCGGAATTGTCTGCTAGGAGACCGCGAACGAGGCTGCCATAATTAGAGATATATCCCTGATTTTTTTTAGGGGAGTTAGCATTAACGTAGGAGCCAACGATTCGGATAGGATTTTTTTCCAGCTCGCCCTTTTTCTCTTTTTCCAAGAGCTGGGCAATCTGCTTGTCTCCTTTTTTAGCCTGCAGACCAACATATCCGTCTTGGTAGGCAACCAGCCAAACTTGAGTATTATCTTCTACTTCAATCAGGGCCTCTGGGAAAATATATGACACTTCAGCATAGACTGCTGAATCTGCTCCCGACTCGCTATTTCGGTCATAGGCAGTCTTGGTGTTGACTTTTTGGTATTGGATAAAGCCCATCACTGCAGCAACAACTAGAAAAATAAGAGAAATTACCAGTAGGGCGATGGTACCCTGGTTTCGTCTTTCCTTGAGCATAGCTCAACCTCCAAAATATAATCTAAAAAATAATTTGATTAGCAAACTATCTTTTTTGTATAGTATAACATAAATGCTTGACAAGTGGCAATATTGTGTTAAAATATGAATGAACATAAAAATAAATTCATTCACAAAAGAGGCGTGGAAATGGATAAAAAAAATGAGCTCCTGGCTGCGGCTAGAGAAGTCTTTGCAGAAAAAGGCTATAAGGCAGCTGGAATTTCTGATATTGCTAAGAGAAGTCAGATGGCTGTTGGATCCTTTTACAAGTATTATGAGTCTAAGGAAGCTATCTTCTTGGAGGTTTATGTAGCTGAAAATAGCCGTGTACGTGAGGAAATCATGCAACGCGTAGACTGGCAGGGCGAGCCCGAGACAATCATTGAACAGCTTTTTGCAGTCACTTTTGAGTTGATTTCGCCCAATAAAATTCTAACTGAGTGGAACAAGCCGGGTATTTCTCAGATTCTACACGATTACTATAATCAAGATTCCGGCCGAGCGTCCAATGCCTTTCATCAGTTTCTGATTCAGACTTTCAGCCAGCGCTTGCAGGAAGAGGGCTTTTCGAAGGAGAAAATAGCTGAGATTATGAAGGTTTATGACTTGATTTACTACATAGACATGCATGTCACAGAGCAGGAATTTTCAGGCTACTTCGATAGTCTTGAGACTTTAGTTAAATATTTTGTTAAGGGAATTTTTTCCAAATAGAGGAAATTCCTTTACTTAGAAGCTGAAATGAATGAATGTTAAAAAGCATTCATTCATCAACAGAGGAGGTGATGTCTTATGTAGTGCGAATAGGAATTGGAAGGTATTCAAGAAACGTGATTGGATAAGTATAAAGTGAATTTTTTTTTAGAAAGTTTTGAATGAATATTAGGAACTGTTCATTCAAAAATAGAAAGTGAGAAAAAGAATGAATAAGCAAGGAGGATTTGCTATGAGTGGATTGGCTATTTTGGGTATCTGTCTAGTCGCGATTGGTCTTTTGACCATTGGCTACGGCGGCGTAACGGTTGGTTTCAGTTTTAGTGTAGATTTTCAGTCATTTTTAGTCGGAGGTCTCATCGTTCTCCTAATCGGAGCAGCTTTGATTCCGGGCTTGCCAGCAGTTGCTAAGCTGGCGGCACTGGCTTTGACAACTTTGTCATTGCTGATGTATATTCACATGATGCCAGATTTGGAGTTCATGCTTATGCTCATCTCAGATGTCGTGGTTTTAGGCTTTGCGGCCTGGTTTGCTATCCTTTTTTTAAGAAAGTAGGTGATGAAGATGATTGTAGTTTATGATTCAAATACTGGTATTGGAAAACGATTTGCAGAATCACTGGGCTATCCGACCCAGAGCATCAAGGAGAAACTGGAAGTGCCCTGTATTCTCATTACTCGAAATGCTGGTGCTGGGAAAATTCCTTGGTCTACCAAACGCTTTATCAAGAAGCATCCTGGGCTGATTAAAGGTTTTGTTAACAATGGCGACTCTGTTAAACATGGCCGGACCTTCTGCGGGGCGACTGCCTTGATTACCGAAAAATATGGGCTCCAGCATATCTGCGATATTGACCGAGGCGGTAGTCCAGAAGATGTCAAGACTGTGCAGGCATTTTTGGCGGAGTGCTAGTCTCATCAAGTTTCGCATAAATGGAGGACTCGTATGCCTAGGTTCAAGAAAATTGGGAACTTGTTTCTGGCTCTGATTTCTGCCTTTATCCTAACGGCCTGCGGGCATATACAGAAAGAGCCCGACACTTCAGATAAGACGGAAAGAAATTCTTCCAGACAAGAAGAAACAGAACAGAATCAGGTAGACGCAACTTCCAGTGCGTCACATAAAGATTGACTTTTTTGTCAAAATAGAAGAGCGGAGTTTGGTCAATGATTTTTAGGTCATCTTTTGACCTGTTTTCGTATCAATAGGAGAGAGAAGGCTTAGCGTCTTCTTTCTCCTTTTTATGATAAACCCCTGTGAGCATTCCTATAGTTTTTTAATAGTCAATATGGTACAATGAATTAGTATTGTCTTTCCAGTGTTTGTCAAAAAGGCAGAAAAACATGAAAAGAACGTGTTCGACTGGCTGGCCAATACGCTGTACTTTTAAACAAATTTTACTTGTGAGAAAGGAAGATTGCATGAATAAAAAACTGAGAGTATGGTTTCAGCTCATCATTCTCTGTCTAGGTGTGTTCCTGCCTTTCCTAGCCGGAACCCTTAAGGCTCAGGCGGCGGAACTCAATGATGTCATCACTGAAATGCATCTCACCACTAACTCTGGTGAGCAGCTGACCAATGGTGTAGATATCTGGCAGACCTTCCGTGTCTATGCTAAGTTTGCCCTGCCAGACAACCAGGCCCATGCGGGTGATACGACAGTGATTCATTTGCCGAATGAATTTGCCTTTGGGAATTCCTCAGCTATTGAGCTCAAGGATGAAAACGGAGCCCTGGTGGCTAATGGAGTCCTGGATAGCGATGCCAATACTATCACACTGACATACACAGATTATGTGGAGCAGAAGTCCAGTGTCAGAGGCGAGTTTTTCTTCTATTCGCGGATTGACCACGAGGTCGTCACAGAGGAAAGAGATATTCCAGCTACTTTCACTGTAGGCAATAATAGAATTCCAGCCGGCAGCATTCACTATAATGGGCCGCCGAAAAAGTATGAGTCTCTGCTAGAAAAGAGTGCTTTTCAGTGGGATGCTGATGCTAAGAATGAAATCCGCTACAATGTAGCCATTAACCGCAACATGGGCAATTACAAAAATGTCTCTGTGACGGACAAGTTGGGTGATACAAACGCTAAGATTGTTCAAGACTCTGTACGGGTTTATAAGGTTTCTTGGCGCTGGAATAATGGAGATTGGGCGCGTGATTCGACTGAAGATGTAACAGCAGACTTCCAGTCTAAGATGACCTTTGGCGCTGAAGGCGATAGCTTGACAATCAACTTCGGAGATGTAGAAGGCTTCGGCTACCTAGTTGAGTACAAGACGCTGGCCGACTATGATTTGGCTGATGGAGAGGTTGTAGGAAATAAGGCTACCATGAACTACAACAATACCGAGACAGTGTCTGTCACCAACGAGTACTCTTATCAGATTGCTGGCGGAAAGTCCGAAGGCTATAACTTCAAGGTTAAGGTCCACAAGACAGATGAGTCTAATGCTTCTCTGAGCGGTGCAGTCTTTGAAGTGGTGCGGAAAGCGACCAATAAGGTGGTTGGCACAATCACGACAGATGCAGATGGGAACGCGGAAGTTGGTAATCTTCTGCGTGACACTTATATCCTGCGTGAAACGACTGCTCCAGCTGGTTACGATCGCCTGACAGAGGATATTACCATCAGTCCAACAGATTTTGGTAAGACTTTGAACGTCGGCAGTCCGGAATCTGGAGATTCTGGAGACAGCAGATTGGTTGCAGTCAATGTGGTCAATAAGAAAACTCAAACTCCAACAGATAAACAGGTTACTTTCAGTAAGGTCAATCTAGCTGGTGAGGAAATTGCCGGTGCTCAGATTCAGATTTTCAAGGGACGGGAAAGCAAGGGCAGTCCTGTCGCATCTTGGACTTCAGAAGCTGACCAATCTAAGGAAATTAACCTAGAGCCAGGTATTTACACCTTCCATGAGGAAGCGGCTCCGACAGGTTATCTGGCTGTGACTGATATTGTCTTCCAAGTCAATGAAGATGGCACTGTAACAGTTCTAGACGCTAATAGCAATGCAGTAGAGTATACAGATGGTAAGTTGTTCATTACTGACCAAGCGGCACCAGCTGCACCTGGTACGCCTGATAAAGCAGTTCAAGGTGGCATTAAGCCAAATCAATCATCTGATTCTGATAAAGCAGCAGACGGTCAAGGAAAATCTAAAAAAGTTCTTCCTGCGACTGGCTCTGCTGAAAGCCTTGGACTAGTTCTTGCTGGTCTGGTAGTCCTGGCTCTTTTAGGACTTTACCGTAAGACTCGACTGAGTAAATAAACAAAGAGAGGATAAGGCAGAATGCTTTATCTTCTTTTGTTTGCTTATTTTGTCTAGCTATTTTGCAACTTACTGAGCAATTTCTTCCAGTTACTTATGCAGGGCAGCCACTTACGGAAAAACTCTTGTTTTTGGCTCAGAATCCTCTATAATAAATGGCAAATAGAAAAAGGAGACAGAAGATATGACAGATACAAAAATACAAGAGAAGCTGAAGCCAGGTTTGAAGTTAGCGGATTTTCAAAAAGATGGAGACATCTATCTGGCGCTGAATCCGGACTATGTCTCAGGAGACAATGCCAAGTACATGACCATGTACAATCGTTTTGCTCGATGGTATGATATGAGTGAGAAATGGCTGGGCGGCCTTCTCTATGGCAAGACAGTCGACAAGTTGAGAAGGGATCTGATGGCAGAAATAGAATGGAAGGATCATTTGTCAGTTCTTTATGTCTCTATCGGGACTGGCCACGACCTGCGCTACATTCCTGAGAATATTGACCTGAAAAGCCTAGACTTTGTTGGGGCAGATATTTCCATAGGCATGCTGAAAAAATGTCAGAAATCCTGTGCCAAGAAGACAAATCTGCAACTCTTTCATGCTTGTGCAGAGGACCTGCCTTTTGCAGATGATAGCTTTGACATCGTCTATCATATCGGTGGAATTAATTTCTTTAGTGATAAGGCCAAGGCCATGCAGGAAATGCTGCGGGTGGCTAAGCCAGGAACTAAGATTATGATTTCAGACGAGACGGCAGACTATGTGGACCAGCAATATAAGAAGAACCACTTCAGCAAGAACTATTTTAAGGACGCTACCGTTGATTTGGGAGAAATTGAGGCTGCTATACCGGCCGGAGTCAAAGAAAAGGAGTTGAAACTCCTCTGGGATGGAAAATTTTATGCCCTGACGTTTAGGAAATAAATCAGAAGAACCGGACTTTGTTTTCGGTTTTTCTATGTTATTGAGGACATTGATTGTCAGACGCAATTGGCCCTAGCAATAGTGGTCTGATTTGCAAATGAACCATACAAATCGTCCACCTTTTCTAAATGACAAAAAGGTAAACAAATGTTAAAAAAATTTCCTTTTGTGTATAGCCATTTTTCTTATAGTATGATAAAATGTAGATGTAATGTATCTATAAATGTTCGCTTTTTAGCAAGTGGGCACTGACAAGATGGGGAAGCTCAGTTAGTATACAATTACATTGTACATTTAAAACTGAATATTGTGAGAAAGGAAAATTGCATGAACAAAAGGATTAGAGCATTGCTCCACCTTATTATTCTTTGTTTAGGAGTCATTTTGCCATCAGTTGCTCCTCTTACTCAGGTGCAAGCAGCTGAGTTTGGTGATGTTATCACTGAGATGAGCCTGAAGAATTCTTCAGGTGGTGATTTGACGCAGGGAATTGATATTTGGGAAACTTTTCGAGTTTACGCAAAGTTTGTCTTGCCGGATAACCAAGTACATCAAGGAGATACAACAAAAATCACCTTGCCTTCTGAGTATGCTTTTGGGAACTCTTCAGCTATTGAGCTTAAAGACAGCTCGGATAACGTAGTTGCAAATGGATTTTTGGATTCAACCAACAAGACCATTACTTTGACCTATACAAATTATGTTGAGCAAAAGTCTGGTGTCCAAGGAGAATTCTTCTTCTATGCACGAGTTGACCATGATGTAGTGAGACAAGAAGGTGACTTGAATGGTGGATTTACCGTAGGAGGTCGGATGTTGTATCCGGGAATCGTCCATTATAATGGACCGCCCAAAAGATATGACTCAAAAATTGAGAAGAGCTCTTATCAGGCAGCAGAAGACGGTAAGAATGAAGTTCATTACAATATTGCGATTAACCGCAATATGGAGAATTATACCGGAGTAACGATAACTGACAAGATTGCCTCGCCTAATTTTAAAATCATGAGGGACTCAATTCGGGTCTATAAAATTGCTTGGCGCTGGAATAATGGAGATTGGGTGCGGGATTCAACAGAAGACGTGACAGCTAATTTCCAATCAAAAATCACGGAAAATGCTGCTGGTGATGGATTCACGATTGACCTTGGCGACATGGATGGTTTCGGGTATTTGCTGGACTATAAGACAAAAGCAGATTACGATCTAGTTGATGGTGAGCGCGTTTCCAACAGTGCTACCATGACCTATAATGGTGGTCAAACAACGACATCATCTGAAAATCGTTCTTATCAGATTGCAGGCGGTGTTGGAGAAGGCTATGTTTTCACCATTAAGCTCCATAAGGTTAATGAAAATGGTGAGAATCTGCAAGGTGCAGAATTTGAAGTTGTTCGTGAGCGGAGCGGTGCAGTTGTCGGAAAATTAACCACAGATTCTAACGGGAATGCCAACTTGGGTGACTTGTTGCGCGATGATTATACCATTCGTGAAGTGACTCCTCCTACAGGATATGATAAATTAACTGAGGAAATTAAGATTGGTTCCCAGGATTTTGGAACAGACAAATCTGTATCGCGTGAGATCGTCAATAAGAAGACGGTAACCGAGCAGGATGTAACTTTCAAAAAAGTAGATCCAAACGGGAAAGAAATTCCTGGTGCGCAACTGAAAATCTATAAAGGTGATCATGTTGATCAGGAAGAAGCTCCCGTTGCAGACTGGACTTCTGAGGCTGACACTTCTAAAGTAATAAAATTGTCTCCAGGAACCTATACACTGACTGAAGCTAACGCTCCTGCTGGTTATCAATATGTAGAAGATATTACATTTACAGTAGGTGCCAATGGTACTGTTGCTCTTGTGAAAAAAGGAGCAGAAGATACCGTTCAGGCAGCGGGATCAATTCTGACGATTACCGACAAGGAGGACAATAGTCCTAAAGCCATTACCTTCAGTAAGGTCAACCTGGGCGGTACTGAGATTGCTGGCGCTCAAATTAAGATTTTCAAGGGCAACAAAGCGCAGGGTCAAGCTGTTGAAAGTTGGACTTCCGAAGCTAATCAGTCTAAAGAAATCAATTTGGAGCCTGGTACATACACCTTCCATGAGGAAGCAGCTCCAACTGGTTACCTGAAAGTAACTGACATCACTTTCCAAGTCAACCATGATGGTACAGTGGAAGTGACCAATGTCGGAGAGAAAGACTCCAAAGGTGAAAACAATAAGGTTGTGACTGACAGAGCAACCTTGAAGGTAACAGACAAGGATGACGACTCAGAACGTGATGTGACGATCAAGAAAGTAGATCCAAACGGGAAGGAAATCCCAGGGGCGAAATTGAAACTCTACAAAGGCAGTCGGATTCGTCCTGAAGCTAAACCTCTTGCAGAGTGGACATCCGAAGCTAACGCATCTAAGGTGGTTAAGTTAGCTCCAGGAACTTATTCTCTGAAAGAGAGCCTTGCTCCTGCTGGATTTGTAGCTGTAGAAGATATTAAATTCACAGTTCATTCTGATGGCACCATTACAGTTGATGCTAAAGGAGCAACAGATTCTGTTGAAGCAAATGGCTTGGTTCTTACTGTAACCGATAAAGAGGACAATAGTCTTAAAGCCATTACTTTCAGTAAGGTCAACCTCGGCGGTACAGAAATTGCTGGTGCTGAGATTAAGATCTACAAGGGCGAGAAAGCTGAAGGTACAGCAGTAGAAAGCTGGACTTCTGAAGCTAATCAGTCTAAGGAAATCAATTTGGCACCTGGTACTTATACTTTTCATGAGGAAGCAGCTCCAACTGGTTACCTCAAAGTAACCGACATCACTTTCCAAGTCAAACATGACGGAACAGTGGAAGTGACCAATGTCGGCGAGAAAGACGCTAAGGGTGCAGAAAATATCGTTGCGACTAATGGTTCAACAATAACTATTACCGATAAGGACGATGACCTCCCACGTAAGGTGACCTTCAGTAAGGTCAACCTTGGCGGTACTGAGATTGCCGGTGCAGAGATTAAGATTTACAAGGGTGATAAGGCAGAAGGCCAAGCAGTAGAAAGCTGGACATCCGAGGCTAATCAGTCTAAGGACCTCAACCTGACACCAGGTATTTATACCTTCCATGAGGAAGCCGCTCCAACGGGCTATCTCAAAGTAACCAACATCACTTTCCAAGTGAAAACTGACGGGACAGTGGAAGTGACAAACGTTGGCGAGAAAGACGCTAAGGGTGAAGAGAACAAGGTCGTAACCAACGGCTCAACTGTTACAGTAACGGATAAAGACGATGATAGTCCAAAAGCTATTACTTTCAGTAAAGTTAACCTTGGTGGAACTGAAATCGCCGGTGCAGAAATCAAGATTTACAAAGGCGATAAAGCTGAAGGAAATGCAGTCGAAAGCTGGACATCCGAAGCTGGTAAGTCTAAGGACATCAACTTAGCACCTGGTACCTATACTTTCCATGAGGAAGCAGCCCCAACCGGTTACCTCAAAGTAACCGATATCACTTTCCAAGTCAAGCATGATGGAACAGTGGAAGTGACTAGCGTAGGAGAAAAAGATTCTAAGGGTGAAGAGAACAAGGTCGTAACCAACGGCTCAACTGTTACAGTAACGGATAAAGACGACGATAGTCCCAAAGCCATTACTTTCAGTAAGGTCAACCTCGGTGGTACAGAAATCGCAGGAGCTCAAATTAAGATCTACAAGGGCGATAAGGCAGAAGGCAATCCAGTAGAAAGCTGGACATCTGAAGCTGGTAAGTCTAAGAACATCAACTTAGCACCTGGTACTTATACTTTCCATGAGGAAGCGGCTCCAACCGGTTACCTCAAAGTGACTGACATCACTTTCCAAGTCAAGCATGATGGTACAGTGAAAGTGACCAATGTCGGAGAGAAAGACGCTAAGGGTGAAGCAAATACGGTCGCGACTAATGGTTCGACTGTTACAGTAACCGATAAGGACGATGATCTTCCACGTAAGGTAACCTTCAGTAAAGTCAATCTAGGCGGTACTGAGATTGCCGGTGCTGAAATCAAGATTTACAAGGGCGAGAAAGCTGAAGGTACAGCCGTTGAAAGCTGGACATCTGAAGCTAATCAGTCTAAGGACATCAACTTGGCACCTGGCACTTACACCTTCCATGAGGAAGCCGCACCAACCGGCTACCTCAAAGTGACCGACATCACATTCCAAGTCAAGCATGATGGCAAAGTGAAAGTGACCAATGTCGGCGAGAAAGACGCTAAGGGTGAAGACAACAAGGTCGTAACCAACGGCTCAACTGTTACAGTAACGGATAAAGACGATGATAGTCCAAAAGCTATTACTTTCAGTAAAGTTAACCTTGGTGGAACTGAAATCGCAGGAGCTCAAATCAAGATCTACAAGGGCGACAAGGCAGAAGGCACAGCCGTAGAAAGCTGGACATCTGAAGCTGGTAAGTCTAAAGAATTGAACTTGACTCCTGGTACTTATACTTTCCATGAGGAAGCCGCACCAACCGGCTACCTCAAAGTGACAGACATTACTTTCCAAGTAAAAACTGACGGAACAGTAGAAGTAACCAATGTCGGCGAGAAAGACTCTAAGGGTGAAGAGAACAAGGTCGTAACCAACGGCTCAACTGTTACAGTAACGGATAAGGACGATAATCTTCCACGTAAGGTAACCTTCAGTAAGGTCAACCTCGGCGGTACAGAAATTGCTGGTGCAGAGATTCAAATTTTCCAAGGCAAAGAGGCAACTGGCAATCCTGTAGCAAAATGGACTTCAGAAGCAAATACATCGCATGAGCTTGGATTAGCTCCTGGAGTATATACCTTCCATGAAGCTGCAGCCCCAACCGGTTACCTAGCTGTTACCGACATTGTGTTCCAAGTGAATCTCGATGGCACAGTAACAGTTGTAAATGCTGATGGAAATACAGTAGAATACAAGGATGGGACGTTAGTCGTAACTGACCAAACGAAACCGACTGGCCCAGACAAGGATCCGTCTAAAAAAACAGATGAACCAGATCCGAAAAAATCAAATCAAGATAAACCAATAGAAAAAGACCAAGATAAACCTGGAGATAAGGGGAAGACGAAGAAAATTCTGCCTTTCACAGGTACAGAAATCAGCTTTACGCTACTTGCTTTCGGTCTGATTCTAATAGTTGGTTGTGGGGTTTATTTTGGGATTCGTTTAAAAAAATAAAACAGAAAACAAGTGTCAATGAACATTGACGCTTGTTTTTTTTATGCAACTGACCATCGTTTTCTTACCGGATACCTGATGGTTAATACCACTTACTGAAAAGCCCTTGTTTTTGCCTCTGAATCTTCTATAATAGTTGTCAAAGAAGAAAGGATATTTTTACTATGTCTAAACAAATTATAGACCCGATTCAATTGCGTCACGGTGCCAAATTAACCAACCGTTTGGTGCTGTCCCCTATGTATACTTTCAGTGGCTTAGAAGGAGGATTTGTGTCTGATGATACTTTGCGATACTACGGAGCACGCTCTCAGGCAGCCAGTCTTTTGATTACTGAATTTCATTATGTCAGTCCATCAGGAGGGCCTTGTTACCAGACTGGTTACCCAGTTCAATTAGGTATTTACTCTGATGACCACATTGAAGGGGAGAGAAAATTAGCTGCTGCCCTTCAAAAAGATGGCAATAAAGCAATTTTGCAGCTTCATCATGGTGGGATAGCAGCTTCCGGCCGTGCTTTGAAGGGTGAGGAAGTATTGGCTCCAAGTGCTTTAGATTTTTCTTTTCTGCCTTATCCGGTGAGAGAATTGACCGATGAAGAAATCCTTGAAATTATCAAGGATTTTGGTCGAGCAGTCAAACGTGCAGTTCAAGCTGGTTTTTCAGGAGTGGAAATCCATGGTGCCAACCACTATCTGCTGCAGCAATTCTTTTCTAGCACATCCAATGTTCGTCAGGACAGATGGGGCGGAACTTTGGAAAAACGTATGGCCTTTCCTTTGGCGGTAGTCGAGGAAGTGAAGCGTGCTGCGGCCATGTATGCGCCAGAAGATTTTATTATTGGCTATCGGATTAGCCCAGATGAAATCCATGAAGATCAAGTAGGCTATACTTATGAAGAAGCCAAACTTTTGGTCAAGGAGATAGTCAAGCACGAACTAGACTACATCCATTTGTCGCTTTTGGGCGGCTATGCTTCAAAACCTGCAGGATCAGACAAGAGCTATGCAGGTCATTTTAAGGAAGTGATGGATGAGCAAACTAAACTGATTACAATCGGTGGTGTCTTTAGTCAGGAAGATGCAGAAGCTGCTATTGAGGATACGGCTGCGGATTTGGTTGCAATCGGCCGTGGTACCTTGATTGACCCGCTGTTTGGCTATAAAATACAGACGGGACAAGGAGCAGAAATTGTCCATGAGATTAGCCCTGAGCAGTTGAAAAATTCTCAATTGACACCGGGCTTGCTTGAAGTGTTCAGCCGTAAGGACTCTGGTGGGCTGCCTCCTCTACCTGGTCATGACAGTATTACCCACCTTCATACTGGTAAATTTGGGGATGAGGGGCAGTAAGAATAGCCTATTCAAGATAATATTGACAGAAATTTGAAAACCCTCTGGTAAGAAAACTTCTATATCTAGAACTTTAGGAAATATATCATGAAAACCGGAAACAAATTCCGGTTTTTTATTCTTGACGAAAGAAGCCAATATACATCGTTGAATTTAGGCCTATTGACGCAGTTTAAGGGCAATCGAAAACCATTTTTTCTAAGTGACAAAAATGTAAGTTTAAAGGCTAAAATGAAAGGTTATATTATGGCAGCTAGCCTGGGAATTCGGTATCCTATAAGTGTAAAGAAAAAGAAGATAACAATCTTCCAAACTAAAAATCAGATTTCAAGAAGGAGGCCCGCTATGAAAATCAATCTTTTTAACCATCGCCAAAGTAAACCTAAAGCTCAAAAGATTTCCAAGGAAGAAATCGAGAAGACTCGCCTAGGCTGTGCTTCCAGTCAATATTATTTCTGGCTGCAGTACAGTCACTGAGAGATTCCGTTATTCAAGGGTAAGAGAAAGGTCAGTTGACTTTTCTCTTTATCTGACTTGGAGCACAAGATGACAAAAATGTAAGATTGGCAGGCAAAATGAAAGATTAGGTTATGGAAACTTGTCTGTCTTTCCGGTATGATAGTAGTATCAAGTTAAATAAAGAAGAGGTTCGAGTATGACATTATTAGACGTACAGCACGTGAAAAAGATTTATAAAACCCGCTTTCAGGGCAGCCAAGTAGAGGCCTTGAAAGACATTCACTTTACGGTAGAAAAAGGCGAATATGTCGCCATCATGGGTGAGTCAGGCTCTGGGAAATCCACCCTGCTCAACATCCTAGCCATGCTGGACAAGCCAACTGAGGGCCGCGTCTTTCTCAATGGAACAGACACAGCAACCATCAAAAACAGCCAGGCTTCCAGCTTCCGCCGGGAGAAATTAGGCTTTGTCTTTCAGGATTTCAACCTGCTGGACACCCTATCAGTCAAGGATAATATTCTTCTGCCGCTAGTCCTCTCTCGCCGTCCCATTACCGAGATGATGCAAAAGCTGGTTACGACTTGCAATGAGCTAGGGATTAACAAGCTACAAGAGAAGTTTCCTTATGAGATTTCTGGTGGTCAAAAGCAGCGGGTAGCAGTGGCTCGGGCCATCATCACAGACCCTGAGATTCTGCTGGCGGACGAGCCAACGGGAGCCTTGGATTCCAAATCTTCGGCAGCCCTGTTAGATGTCTTTGACGACATTAATGCACGAGGTCAGACCATTCTCATGGTGACCCACTCAACAGCAGCGGCTAGCCGCGCCAAGCGGGTGCTCTTTATCAAGGATGGGATTCTCTACAACCAAATCTTCCGTGGGGACAAGACCGAACGACAGATGTTCCAAGAGATTTCCGATACTCTGACAGTTATGGCAAGTGAGGTGGGCAATTATGTTCAAACTAACGAGTAAACTGGCTTTGTCCAATCTGATTAAGAACCGCCGTCTCTATTATCCGTTTGCACTGGCTACCTGTGTGGCTGTAGCCATTTCTTATATTTTCAACTCCTTGGCTTTTAACCCCAATCTATCTAAAATGACAGGTGCCAGCTCTGTTGTCCTTGTTTTGGTCCTAGGGGTTGTTATTGTGAACATCACAGCTGGAATTATTGTCTTTTATGCCAATCAATTTGTTATGAAGAATCGCTCCAAGGAGCTGGGGCTTTATGGTATGCTAGGTCTCAATAAACGCCATCTCTTTGTTATGACCTTTATTGAGCTTCTGATTTTCGGGCTAGTGGCTGTAAGCTTGGGGCTGACTATTGGTGTTCTCTTTGACCAGCTGATTTATGCTTTTTTGCTCAAGCTCATGGGGACCAAGGTAGTGCTGGTTTCGACATTCCAGCTACCGGTCTTGATTCTTGTTTTTATTTTCTATGGCTTTATTTTTGCAGGCTTGGTCTTTGTTAATGGTTGGCGAATTCTGCGTTTTGATTCTCTGAAGATGGCTAAGGAAAAGGCTAGCGGAGAGAAGAAGAGCCGGTTTTTACTGACACAGACCTTTATTGGTCTGGCAGCTCTGCTCTACGGCTACTATCTGGCCCAGACCGTGCGGAATCCTATGGAAGCAATCTTCATCTTTTTTGGAGCAGTCCTCTTGGTCATTTTAGGAACCTACCTGCTCTTTAACGCTGGTATTACAGTCTTTCTGCAGCTTCTGCAAAAGAACAAAAAGTATTACTACCAGCCAAATAATATGATTTCCGTCTCAAATCTTATTTATCGGATGAAGAAAAATGCAGTGGGGCTGGCTACTATTTCCATCCTATCGACAATGGTTCTAGTGACCTTTTCTGCCGGTATGAACATCTATTCTGGCGCGGAATATATGCAAAAACTTATGTTTCCGCATGATTTCTCTATCAATGGCGGTGTGAATGCAAAAAAAGAACAGCTGGATCAGGTCTTGACAGAGTTTGTAGCAGAGAATCAGCTGAAGGTCAAGCAACAGGAGACCTATCAGTTTTATTCAATGGGGGTCAAGAAAAAAGAGGGTAACAGCCTAGATATTTATCCTAAGGGACAATGGACTGTGTCACCCAATACCTATATCTTGATGTTTTCCAGCGAGGATTACGAAAAGTTGACAGGAAAGGATCTGTCTTTGCAGGAAAATGAGATTGCTGTCTTTAACAAGGGAGTGGATCTGGATTATAAGCAGCCTCTGCAGCTGGCTGGCCAAAACTTGACGATCAAGAAAGTCCTGTCTGAAGATTTTATCTTTCACAAGATTCCAGATGAGTATAATATTATCATTCCTAAAGGGCTGTATCTAGTAGCCAAGGATCCTAGTCAACTCTTGGCTCCGCAGATGGAGCAGCAAGCTATTAATCCTGTACTCTATGGTAGTCTGGATATTGAAGCATCAGAAGATGAAAAGGCTAAGCTGGATACAATCTATCAAAAGAAAATGACGGACTACAACCAGTCCCTGCCAGAAGGTGCCGGAGGTGTCCACGGTCAAACTGGTGTGATTGGCATACTTGAAATTAAGGGTATGCTGGGTGGTGTCTTCTTTATAGGGATTTTCCTCTCTATTGTCTTCATGATGGGAACAGTACTGGTTATCTACTACAAGCAAATTTCCGAAGGTTACGAAGACCGTGATCGCTTCATCATCCTGCAGAAAGTCGGCTTAGACGAGCAGCAGACTAGAAAGACCATTCGTAAACAAGTGCAGACTGTCTTCTTCTTGCCTCTAATCTTTGCTTTCCTTCATTTGGCTTTTGCCTATCACATGCTTAGTCTCATTTTACAGATGTTGGGCGTGCTCAACGCAAGTCTTATGTTAGTAGTGACTCTCGGTGTTTGCGCTCTGTTTGTTGCAGTATATGTCGGTGTCTTTCTCATCACTTCTCGCAGCTATCGCAAAATTGTGGCTATGTGATAGCAGAGGCAGGCTCTATATATCTTTTATCTATTTTAAAGACTTAGGCTGAGATTTCTCTCAGCCTTTCTTTTCTCGGAAAATTTCTGAGAAAGATTCCTAAAAGCGTGGAAATATGATAAAATAGGACGTTAATGCAATTAGGAGAGTAAAAATAGATGAATATTTTTAGAAAAAAAGATGCCAGTAAGGACAGAACGGGTATGCGCCGTCATTTGAAAATTCCTGATCTGATTTTGCTTGGTATTGGAGCCATGGTAGGAACTGGGATTTTCACCATCACAGGGACTGGAGCGGCCAAATATGCTGGGCCTGCTCTGACCATCTCGATTGTCATTTCAGCCCTTTGTGTGAGTATTTCGGCCCTTTTTTACGCTGAGTTTGCCTCACGGATTCCGGCCAATGGCGGAGCCTATAGTTATATTTATGCGGTTCTGGGAGAATTTCCCGCTTGGCTGGCTGGCTGGTTGACCATCATGGAGTTCATGACTGCTATTTCAGGTGTTGCCTCTGGTTGGGGCTCTTATCTGAAGGGCTTGCTGAGTGGCTTTGGTATCCAGCTACCGGCAGCCCTGAATGGTACCTTCAATCCCAAAGCAGGTACTTATGTGGACTTACTGCCCATTCTGGTCTTGGCCTTTGTTACGGGAGTTGTCCTTTTGAACTCCAAGGCGGCCCTGCGCTTCAACTCAGCCTTGGTAGTCTTGAAATTCTCAGCCTTGGCCCTCTTTATCATTGCAGGATTTTTCTTCATCAAACCAGAAAATTGGTCTAACTTTGCACCATTTGGCTTTGGGGAAATTTATGGTGGGAAGGTCGGCATCATGGCTGGAGCTTCACTCATGTTCTTTGCCTTTCTTGGCTTTGAGTCCATTTCCATGGCGGTCGATGAAATCAAAGAGCCCCAAAAGAACGTTCCGCGTGGGATTGTTTTATCTTTGAGCATCGTGACCATTCTCTATATTTTGGTGACCTTGGTCTTGACTGGGATAGTCCACTATAGCAAGCTGGATGTCTCAGATGCGGTGGCCTTTGCCCTGCGCAGCGTCGGACTTGGCTGGGCAGCTAACTATATCTCTGTCGTCGCTATTTTGACTCTGATTACGGTCTGCATTTCCATGACCTATGCCCTGTCGCGGATGATTTACAGCATTGCGCGTGATGGTCTCTTGCCTCGCTCTTTTAAAAAATTGACAGAGACCAGTCGGGTGCCAAAGAATGCAACGATTTTAGTAGGGATTGCCTCAGCTGTCTGTGCCGGTATCTTCCCCTTGGCTAGCATCGCCTCTTTTCTCAATATCTGTACCTTGGCCTATCTGATTTTATTGGCACTCGCTGTCTTGAAATTGCGGAAAGATCATGGAATGCCCAAAGCTGGAGAATTCAAAACACCTCTAGTACCTCTGACACCGATTTTATCCATTATTATCTGCCTGTCCTTCATGACCCAGTATACCAAGGAAACCTGGCAAGCCTTTGGAATTGCCCTAGCGCTGGGAACCCTCATCTATGCCTTCTATGGCTATCGAAACTCTGAAATCGCTGTAAAAGAGAAGTAGGGTGAAGAGATTGGTTGAGAAGCTGAAATGTAGAAACTTGGTAACTATAAACAAAGCAGAAAGAGTTTTATGAAGAAAAATTATATAAAAGGCCGATGCTATAATATCTCTTTGAATGGTAAGAAAACTTTTCTCGGATGGTTCTTAATAATTTCTGATAATGGACAGGAATATCTCGTGGAGAGAAATGGAACAATGTCTTGTGGCTGTTTTAGAAAGGTTTATCAAACAGACTATTCTTTCGAACCGCATACTGCATTTTTAAACAAATCAAATAATCTACCTGCTATTGCAGGAACTTCCATAGGTCTTATCTTGGCTAGAATGCTGAGAAAAATAATTCCGCTAAATTTTTTCTTTGGGCCAATAAATCGACCAATGAATATCGGAACTGGTCTTGTAAATATTGGTGTGGCAATAGGATCGATGGTTCTTGCTATGTTTCTTGTAAAGTATTATAGAAAGAAACGGCTTGAATTTTTTCTAAATAAAAAAGGTTGCAAACTTAGCTTGATTGGAAAAGTAAGAACAAAAGAGCCTATTAAAAAATTGCCCAACGGAATAGAGGTGTGGTAAATGAAGCGATTTAGTATTCGTCAATTATTGGTAATAGGTACTTTATCGAGTGTAGTATTATTTGTTATGTTTTTTACTCAGCCCAGATTCTTTTTATTAATACCTATTTTTATTGGAATAGTCTTGTTTTTCAGAGGTATAGAAGTTAGTGGTGACAAAGAGATAGAATTTGAACTAATAGAAGTAGAAAAGTATGAAGAAACTTAATCTAATCCAAAAGAAGAAAATCTGGCTCTTTGTCCTTGCTTTGCTTGCCCTGATCTTACTGGCGATTGTGATCAATATCCAACTGAACCAGCCTGAAGATATGCAAGCTGATTATGTCGGACTTTGGAAGACAACTTGGTATGAGGAAAATAAAGACTGGCTCTATCCACTGAAAAATATCTGTCTTGTTATTCTAGCAGTTCTAGCTGGGTCTGGTTTGATGATTGCATGTTCCAAGAGTGAGAGATGGAAATAGGCTTCTGTAGATTTAAATAAAATCATCTTACAAAAATGTAAGATTAACGATAATAAATGTAAGGTAGAGACATGGAAAACGTGTCTCTATTTTGCTATAATCAGCTCAGGAATCCTAACAAGAAAGGTTGCGCGATTATGAAAAAAGTCCTTTTAGGTTGCTTGGGAACGGTGCTGATTTTGCTTGCTCTTTTAATAGGTTTTCTGGCCTACTGTGGTCCAGACTATGGAATTTTTCTTTTTCCACCAAGTCCGCAGGACTATGCTCGCTCAGTTGTGAAAAAGCTTGATTTCGGTCTTTATACGGACAAAGATTGGGAAAATGAGAAAAACAAAGCCTTGGAGAAGCTTGAATCAGCCAAGACTTATCAAGATACCTATCCCGTCTTGGAAGAATTAACCAAAGAGGTTGGCGGAAAGCATTCTTATTTTTTAAGTCCACAGGATAATCCCGAAAATAGTCCAGAAAGCAAAAATCAGCCTGAAGTGCAGAATCGGGAGGGTATTCTCTATGTAAAAGTTCCTGCTTTCACTGGTAACGCACAAGCGGCGAAGACTTATGCCAATAAACTGTCAGCAGCTCTTAAAAAGGATACCTATCAGGCGGTTCTTGTGGATCTGAGAGATAATACCGGCGGGAATATGTATCCGATGATTGCTGGACTGTCCTCTCTTTTGCCTGATGAAGACCTCTTCCGATTCGTTTATAAAAATGGAAGCAAGAGCGCGGTTTCGCGATCAGATGTCCTTAAGCAGCTTGGTCTGGAGCAGACTGATGAGAAAGCAAAGAAAGTGCCCATAGCTGTCCTTATCAATGGGAAGACAGGCAGCTCAGGAGAGATGACTGTTTTAGCTTTTAAGGGACTGAAAAACGTTAAAATATATGGTCAGCCAACGGCAAGCTATACTACGGGAAATAATTATTATCAACTATATGATGGAGCGGTTTTGCTCTTGACTACCTCGAGTATCCTAGATCGCACGGGCAGGCTTTATGAGAATGAGGCAATTCAGCCCGATGTCCTAACAGACCAGTCTTTAGAAGAGGCGGAGTCTTGGTTGAAGGGACAGATAGGAGAATAGTTCATTGAAAGCAGTCAAAGAGACTGCTTTTCTGCTATAATAAAGAGAAGAAAGAGGTGACAAATGATTCGTAAAGTAAAACTAAGTGACGCCGCAGTCATTCAGCGACTTAATGCTGAGTGTCTGGGCTATGACTTCGATAGGAAAGCGACGGAGGCTCAACTGAAGAGGCTGCTAGAGAATGACCAGCATTTGATTTTGGTAGTTGAAGAAGATGGTCAGGTCATAGGTTACGCTCATGCGGCTAGATACGACTGTCTCTATTTCCCGTCCTTGCTCAATCTCTTGGCTTTGGCCGTCGCTCAGGATTTTCAAGGGCGGGGATATGGCAGAGCGCTGATGCAAGCCTTGCGTGAGGAGGCAAAAGCCGCAGGCTATACAGGGATTCGGATTAATTCAGGCATTTCCCGCTCCACAGCCCATGAATTTTATCGCAGCCTCGGCTGCAGCGAAAAAGCAGACCAGAAACGATTTTATTGGGGATTTTAGAAAAAGGAGGAGTAGATGATGATTGAACCACTAACCCAGCAGCATGCTTTAGAAATTGCTAAGGACTGGCATTATGAGGTGCCTTATGACTTTTATGACATGAAAAATGACTTGGAGGATTATGAAGAAATGGTCTCCCCTGAAGCGCGTGGGGACCGTTATTATCAAGTCCTGAGAGAAGGGAAACTCTATGGATTTTTCTGCTTGGAGCAGAAAGGAGAGCGAACTTTGGAGCTTGGTTTGGGGATGAAGCCGGAGCACTGCGGAAAAGGTCAGGGCGCTGGATTTCTGCAGGAAATTCTGGACTTTATCATGGAAAATTTTGCGCCCCGAGTCATAAGCCTATCCGTGGCTGATTTCAATCACCGAGCCCAACAGCTTTATCTCAACATGGGTTTTGAAGTGGTGAGGCGTATTCCGCAGGAAAGCAATGGCGATATTCATCTCTTTGTGGAGATGGAGAAGAATGTCTAATTTTAGACTTTGTTGCAAAGCGTCAGATAAAATTATTGACAGTCAAGAAAAAGTCGTCCAATATACTTATGACTGCGGACGATTATCAGCTAATTTGTATATGAATATCAATAAGCAAAAGGAGAAAACCATGACATTTGAAGAAATTTTACCTGGCCTTAAGGCCAAGAAAAAATATGTGCGTACAGGTTGGGGTGTGGCAGAGAACTACGTCCAGCTCTTTGACACGATTGAGCAGAATGGGGTGGCTCTTGAGGTGACACCTTATTTCCTCATCAATGTTTCAGGCGAGGGGGAGGGCTTCTCCATGTGGAGTCCGACTCCTTGTGATGTCCTCGCGACAGATTGGGTGGAAGTAGATGACTAAGACGGTACTGGTGACGGGAGCTAGCTCTGGCATCGGCCGAGCTCAGGCTCTGACCTTTTTGGAAAATGGCTACCGGGTTTATGGGGTGGACAAGGATGAAAATCCTGGCTTTCTAAATGAGCTTCGTTTTGTCAAGATGGATTTGATAGGGGATTTGACACCACTCTTCACCAGCTTGCCTGAGGTGGACATTCTCTGTAATACAGCAGGTATTTTAGACGATTATCGTCCCCTGCACGAGACCAGAGACGAGGACTGGGAGCAGATTTTTGCGCTCAATCTGACCGCTACCATGAAAATCACCCGCTTTTACCTGCAGAAAATGCTGGAGAAAAAGTCTGGTATCATCATTAACATGTGCTCAATTGCTAGCTTTCTGGCTGGCGGAGGCGGTGTTGCCTATACAGCCTCTAAGCATGCTCTGGCTGGCCTGACCAAGCAGATAGCCTTAGACTATGCGGATAAAAATATCCAAGTGTTTGGCTTAGCACCAGGCGCAGTCAAGACAGCCATGACTGCCACAGATTTTGAGCCAGGCGGACTAGCAGACTGGGTTGCTGAGGAAACGCCGATCAAGCGCTGGCTGGATCCTCAGGAAGTGGCAGACATCAGCCTCTTTCTAGCCAGTGGTAAGGCATCTGCTATGCAGGGCGAGATTATCAAAATCGACGGCGGCTGGAGTTTGAAGTAAGGAAATAGAATGTTTAAATGGGAAAAACGCAAGAGAGTTTATCTGCTTTGTCTAGCTCTGCTATTTCTTATCTGGTTAAACAATACAAGCCTCTTTTCTAATAAAGAGAGACAGGAATATAAAATCCTAGCCCATCGAGGACTTGCGCAGACTTTCGATGAATCTAAAGCGGACTGGGACAGCAATACGGCAGCCATGATTGACCCGCCTACGCATCCCTATCTGGAGAACACCATTTCTTCGATGCAGGCGGCTTTTGACCTAGGAGCGGATGCAGTGGAGTTTGATGTGAAATTGTCCAAAGACAAGCAACTGGCAGTCTTTCATGATGCAACTCTCGAATTCAAAACTGGCATTGAGGGAGAAATTCAGGACTACACGATGGCTGAGCTCAAAAAGATGGATATCGGTTACGGTTATACGGCTGATGGCGGAAAAACCTATCCTTTTAGAGGAAAAGGAGTCGGTCAGATGCCCACAATAGATGAGGTTTTTGAGTCTTTTCCCGACAAGGAGTTTGTGATTGAGGTCAAAGACGGGAAATTAGAAACCTATAAAGTCTTGTGGGAGAAACTAAAAATGCTTTCGCCCGAAAGGCTAAATAAACTCAGTGTCTGCGGGGCAAGCGAGGAAGGCGTTCATTGGTTGCGCAGTCAAAGCAGCAGCCTCAAGCTCTTGTCGAAGAAGCGCATGCTTAAGGCTCTTATCCAATATGAACTATTGGGCTTTACGGGCTATATCCCTGAGGAAATGAAAAATGCAGAGCTGCGTATTCCTTTGAAATATGCCAGATTCTTATGGGGTTGGCCAAATAAATTTATGGAAAGAATGGAAGCAGTCAATACACGGGTTGAGCTAACAGCTGGTGGCAGCGATTTATCAGAAGGTTTCGATCATATCCATAGTCTAAAAGATATTCCCGAAGGCTTTGACGGCTATATCTGGACGAATAAAATCAATGAACTGCATCTGAAAGAAGACAAAAAATGAAGGTGAAAAATATTTTTTTCCAATACTGGACCAAAAATATGGTGATTTATGGCTTGGATGCTGGTCTAGGGCAGTTCTTTATGAACGCGCCTGAGACATCCTGCCTTTACCAACTAGGAAATTTCATCTTTCCGGCTGGTCAGGTGGATCCGGATTTGTGGCAGGAATTTAGCAAAAAATATAGTTTAGCTGACAAGGTCATTATCTCCGAGAAGCGCAGTTGGCAAGAGTTTCTGGATAGTCAGAGTGAGCTGCACCGATTCACTCGCTATGCTTTTGCGGACAGTGCTGAGTTTGACACAGAGACTTTGGAGAAATGGCAAATCAGTCTACCTGCAAACTACTACCTCTGTCCGATTGATGAGGAGGGTTATGAGCGTTTGGCTGAGGAAGTCTGGTCTCAGGATTTGCAGGGTGACTTTTCCGATTTTGACCATTTTCAAGCGGCGGGTGGCTTTGGTTTTTTACTCTATTCAGGAGAGGAAATCATCGCTGGCGTATCGACAGGATTGGTCTATCATGGAGCTCTTGAGATTGAAATTGCTACCAAGCCAGCCTATCAAAGGCAGGGCTTGGCCAAAATCTTGGGTGCCCAGATGATTTTAGAAGCTCAAAAACGCTCACTCTTTCCTCTCTGGGATGCGCACAATGAAGCCTCCAAAAAAGTTGCAGAAAGCTTGGGCTATCAGTGTCTAGGAGTTTATCCGGCTTATGAATGGAAAGGGACTTTTGACCAATGAAGAAAAACCAAACCTATTTCTTAAAAGACATCATTGAGGCTGTAAAATCGGAAGAGCTAGATGATGATTTCTGTTTGTATGCTAAGGAAAATGGAGAACTGAATTTTCAGGACAGCTACTTGCTTCCTTGTTGGTAAAGTTTTTGTCCTTTAGGGCAAAAATCATGGCTATTGTTATCATTAAAGCAAACCAAAAGGCGGGAATGAGAATAGGAGAAAGCATTTCGCGAAGGGCTGGTGCAATAGCGCTGAGTAGCCGACTAAGGAGAATTCCTGTTAAGGGAGTTGTTAGGGCAAACCAGCGCGGGTAAGCCGTTTTCTTACTCAAAACGAGGATAACAATAAATAGGAGAAGTACAGCCATAAGTACGAAATAAATAAGCAGAAAGTTATTTTTCACTATTGAAAAGCTTTCTAGTAATTTTGCAATATCGGCAGAGGGATTATGGGCATACAGCCGCGAAGTGGCGGCAAAATAGAAATAGCTGGTGTGGAGGAAAACACAGACAGTCATGAGAATCCAAGCTCCTATTATTCCTAGCCATTTTTGTCTCAGCCCGATAGAGAGGATATAGACGCCCATTCCTAAAAGCGGGAAAAGAAGTAAGGCATAGCCTGCAAAATCAACTTTCCAAGCTGCTAAATCAGGCATGTGCTGCCAAAATCCCTTTCCAAAACCGTCAGAGATAGCAATCAATATATCTGCAACATAAATCAGCCAGCTTCCTAAAATAGACCAGGGAGCCCAGCGACGGATCGTTTTTTGAGTCATAAGCGCCTCCTTTAGACTTGTGTTGCTAACATTTTACCAAAGGTTTGTTACGGAAGCAAGTCTCGAAATGCCTAGAGGCTATAAAATGGTGTCTGCTTTCTATGTAAGGGGATGAAATGATTTCAGAAAGTGTGGGAAATGTTTGATTTTTGGGCTCTTTGTCAACTGTAGTGGGTTGATGAGAAGTTATAATCTGGAGAGGACTAAATCAGTCCTCTCCTTTTTGATGTTCAAAGCGATGAGGATTCTAGTTTTAAAATTGTCAAAGTTCCGAAATCCGAAAGCGTTTCGCTTGATGACTTTGATGAGGTTGTTAGTAGCTTCTAGTTTTATGTTTGAGTAGGGCAGTTCCAGTGCGTTCAGGATCTTATCCTTGTTTTTCAAGAAGGTCTTAAAAACAGTTTGAAAAATAGGATTTACATAAGAAATAGTATCTTCAATGAGTCCAAAGACAAGTAAGGGAGCAGGAGCTGGAGTTGATTTATTACGGTGAAGATTTTGCGGATGTTCTCTTGTCAGTTATGGAGCAGAAAGCAGAAGCAACTGATCAAGAGTGTTTACAGGCTCTGCTTTACTATTATGAGCATGATGACTTTATGGATTTTGATAAAGATACAGTTTTGTAGGAAGATGTTTATAAACAATAATTATCATTTTAGAAAGACAGGAGAAATGATGACCCCAAAAGAAATGTGGCAGGCATACAAGAAAATCAATCCGGCGATTGGTGACGAGATTGATGCCTGGGCCTTCGGTGTCCAAGCAGACCAACTGGCTGATTTGGTGCTTCGTGGTGAAAAGACAGCGACGGCTTCGGTCTATGAGCTCTATAAGTTTGAAAATGAGCCTCTACCTCAAGTAGGAACTTTCGATATCATACTAGACAGCCGGAATAGAGCCGTCTGTATCATCGAAATCACCAAAGTCTCTGTGCTGCCTTTTAATGAGATTTCAGCCGAACACGCTTTTAAGGAAGGAGAAGGAGACAAATCCTTGGCCTACTGGCAGCAAGTCCATGAGGAATTTTTTACGGAGTGTCTGGTGGAAGCCGATTTGGAATTTTCCCAAGAAACGGGTGTCGTCCTAGAAGAATTTCGCAAGGTCTATCCGCTGGATCAAGCTTAAGTCTATTTTTGAATAGGCTTTTTGTTTGTCCTTGATAAATCGAAACAAAAATGTTACTATTAGGTATATAAAGAAATCGTGATTTGGAGGAGAAATGGATAAATTAATTTTAGGCTTACTCATGATAAAACATTTTACAGTTTATGAAATTCGTCAGGTGATGCGGCAAAATTTCAGCTCCATGTGCAGCGATAGTCTGGGAAGTATCCAAGCAGCCTTAAAAAAACTGTCCCAGCAAGGAGCAGTGACTTATTCGGAGTACGTAGAAAAAGGAAAAATGAAAAAGGAATATGCCATTACTGCTTCTGGACGAATCTTGTTTTTGGAGTGGCTTAAAACACCTATCGACATGAGCAAGAACAAAAATATGGACTTGGGGAAATTCCTCTTTATGGGTTATCTACCTAAGAAAGAGCAGCTCCAGATGCTGGATTTGACTATTGAGGGACTGGAAGTTGAAGTCCAAGAGTTTGAAGCTGTCAAAGACGCGATTCGTTTTACGGAGGAGCAGGAAAAAGTAAAGGCCTATCTAGAGCAGAACAGCCATCTGGCTACAGAGCTGATAGAGACCAGTCAGGCGGCTGATTTAGCTGAAAGTATTTCCCAGATTGGCTATTTTGAAATGAAGACGCTCGAATTTGGGCTGGATTCGGCCCGCTTTCAGTTGGATTGGTTTAGCAAGCTTCGCCAGCAGTTGGCTGAAAATGAGAAAGAGGACTGAGATACTAAGTATTCGAAAAGTAGTGGATACTTGCCTTGTTGATACATATGGCAATGGCTTTGAGAGTTTGAAAAACCAATTAGCATTTCTTCCGCTACAGGATATATTGAATATCTGTTAGTAGATGCGGCTTATCGGGACCAAGGGATTGCCGGTCAGCTTCTGAAAAAGGATTTAAAGAACTGATTTGGATGGAGCGACTGGCCAATAAAGAAGAAAATCTTAATGGGAAGACAGAAAGTGATTAAAGCCTGCAATCTATATAAATCCATAAGGCCAAAGAAACTAATTTTTTAACAGTCTTCAAAGACCGTTTCTGAAAATGATTGAAAATAGCTCTAAAAAAGCTTATAATATAAGCTATAAAATGACAGAAGGCTTCTAGGAGGATTGATTTTGAAGAAGGTTCATTTTTTTATCATTTACGGCTGTGTCTGCTTTATACTGATTGGCGGAACCTTTCTCTATACTTACTTTAAGCCTGGAGGAATCGCAGAAGCTCTTGAATCCCGCTTTAAGCTATCGGCTGTAGTGGATGCATCTTTGAAAAAATTCGATCATGATAGTTTTTACATGGATCGGCTGTCTGAGTCGACCTATCTAGAAGGCTACAAAAAAAGAAAAGCCAAGACGGTTAAACAGCTGACTGTTTCAGATTCACCTTATTTAGCTAAGCTTTACGAAACCTATGATGATCAAGAACTGACCCATTATTTCAGCGAAGATCGGATGTACTTGGAAGAAAAGGATGGATTTGAGACCATTGATGACACTGAGTCACGGAAACATATTGATGGCTATTCGGGCATGTCCTCTTTTAAGGCTTTGCTGCAGGTCATGGTAGATAATGAGTCAGAACTGACTAAGAAAAAAGTGGACGGGGGCTATGAGTTTTCGGTGACAGCAGAAGGTGATTTGGCCTATGACCTTATCGATGCCTTTTACTATGCTTATAATGATGAACATTATGATACGACCATCGATATTGAGAAGTGTCAGGTTGCCTTTGTGGTTGACCCTAAGACTCGGACCATTCGCTCTATTGATATGACCATGGATTTGGATGAAGATACAGCCTTAGATGGAGAATTGATTTACTTCAAGCAGCGGGCTGTTTTCAAGGACTATGGCAAAGCAAAAGTCCATCTTCCAAAGAAAATCAAAGAAAAAGAAGCAAAATCAGCTGTTTAAAGGCTGATTTTTTTGTGCAAAAATTTTTTCGTTGCAGATTTTTAAGGGAATGGCTTGATTTTAAATTTTTAAAAATTACCTTTTAGTGATATAATAAAGGTGATATCCTACAGAAAAGAGATAATTGATGACAAATTACGCGATTATTTTGGCTGCGGGTAAAGGTACTCGCATGAAGTCAGATTTACCAAAGGTACTGCACAAGGTTGCAGGAATTTCCATGCTGGAACATGTGTTCCGCAGTGTCAATGCCATTAATCCAGAAAAGACCGTGACAGTTGTTGGGCACAAGGCAGAGCTAGTCGAGCAAGTCTTGACAGGTCAGACAGACTTTGTCCGTCAGACTGAGCAGTTGGGAACGGGTCATGCCGTTATGATGGCAGAGCCTGTTTTGGAAAATCTGACAGGTCAGACGCTGGTCATTGCTGGCGATACTCCTCTGATTACAGGAGAAAGCCTGAAAAATCTGATTGACTTCCATATCAACCACAAGAATGTTGCGACTATCCTGACAGCAGAAGCAGATAATCCTTTCGGCTATGGCCGTATTGTTCGCAACCAGCACGACGAAGTTTTGAAAATTGTTGAGCAGAAGGATGCTTCTGATTTTGAGCAGCAAATCAAGGAAATCAATACGGGGACTTACGTCTTTGACAATGCTCGCCTCTTTGAAGCCCTCAAAAATATCAATACCAATAATGCTCAAGGTGAATACTATATCACAGATGTGATTGGTATTTTCCGCGAGAATGGTGAGAAAGTCGGTGCTTATACGCTGAAAGACTTTGATGAAAGTCTGGGGGTTAATGACCGTGTAGCTTTGGCTACAGCTGAGAGTGTAATGCGCCGCCGGATTAACCAGCAGCATATGGTCAACGGTGTCAGCTTTGTCAATCCTCATGCGACCTATATCGATGTGGATGTAGAGATTGCGCCTGAAGTTCAGGTTGAAGCAAATGTGACCCTGAAGGGTCAGACCAAGATTGGGGCAGAGACAATCCTGACCAATGGTACTTATATTGTGGACTCTGTCATTGGAGAACGGACTGTCATTACCAACTCCATGATTGAGGAGTCAAGTGTTGCGGATGGAGTGACGGTCGGACCTTACGCTCATATTCGTCCAGGTTCTAGTCTGGCCAAGGATGTCCATGTCGGCAACTTTGTTGAAGTTAAAGGATCGTCAATTGGCGAAAATACCAAGGCTGGTCATTTGACCTACATTGGAAACTCTGAAGTTGGCGCTAATGTCAATTTTGGTGCAGGTACGATTACAGTCAATTATGATGGTCAGAAGAAGTACAAGACTGTCATTGGCGACAATGTCTTTGTTGGTTCCAACTCAACCATTATTGCCCCAGTTGAGCTGGGTGATAACTCACTGGTCGGTGCGGGTTCTACCATCACGAAGGATGTACCAGCAGATGCCATTGCTCTGGGACGTGGCCGTCAGATTAACAAGGAAGATTATGCTAAGCGACTTCCTCATCACCCTCAAAATAAGTAGGTTTAATCATGGAATTTGAAGAAAAAACCGTCCAACGGACGGAGATTTATCAGGGACCGATTTTTAAAGTGGTTCAGGACCAGGTAGAGCTGCCAGAGGGCAAGGGTCAAGCCCAACGGGATTTGATTTTTCATAATGGTGCGGTGGCTGTGATTGCTATCACTCCGGAAAATAAGATGATTTTAGTCAAGCAGTACCGCAAGGCAATTGAAGCGACTTCTTACGAGATTCCAGCTGGCAAGCTGGAGGTAGGAGAGAATGCAGATCCTCAAGCGGCGGCCCTCCGAGAATTAGAAGAAGAGACCGGCTACACAGGACAGTTGGAGTTGGTCTATGATTTCTACTCTGCCATCGGTTTTTGTAATGAAAAAATCAAGCTCTACAGCGCCAGCCATTTAACAAAGGTCGAAAACCCTCGTCCCCAAGACGAGGATGAAACATTGGAACTTTTTGAAGTCAGTCTGGAGGAGGCGCATCAGTTGCTGCAAAACGGTGACATCTGCGATGCCAAGACCATCATGGCCCTTCAGTACTGGGAACAAAAAAATCTGAATAAATAGGAACGTAGATCAATGGGAAAAGCTTTATTAACAGATGAAATCATTGAGCGGGCCAACCGCGGTGAGGATATTTCGGGGCCGCCTCTCATGGATGACGAGGAAACCAAGATTCTTTCAACTGGCGGAAGCTCCTTTAGCTCGCAGCAGTCTAGACGACAGGATACTCAGTTTGGTTATCAAAGCCCTCAAAACCGCTTTGGTTATGAAGAAGCTCGGTCTCAACAGAATCAGAGTCGTTTTGGATATCAGACTGCTCAAAACCAAGAGGAGTTTACGGATGAGACTCTCCACATTGAGGTAGATCCGACCGTGACTAAGAGCCGTCGGATTGAAAACCAAAAGCGGAGCCTCTTTCAAGCCAAACTCAATAAGATTCTCCTTTGGGTAGTTATCCTGCTGATTGGTTTGATTGCTGCTATTATTTGGTGGCCTTAAAAACCTGCTCTATTGCACTTAAAAGGAAGCCTAGCCTGTCTAAGCTTCTTTTTCATCAGATGATTTGAGGTATTATATGAAAATTGGAATTATCGCAGCAATGCCCGAAGAGTTGAAGATTCTGCTGGAGCATTTAGAAAACCCGCAGAAGCACCTACGTTTGGGCCATGTCTATCATACGGGCTCCATCGGCTACCATGAAGTGGTGTTAGTCGAAAGCGGGATTGGCAAGGTTATGTCCGCTATGAGTGTGACTGTTCTGGTCAATGATTTCAAGGTTACAGCTGTGATTAATACAGGCTCAGCTGGAGCAGTGGCAGAAGGTTTGGCTATCGGCGATGTGGTGGTCGCAGATCGTCTGGTCTACCATGATGTGGATGTGACGGCCTTTGGCTATGACTACGGTCAGATGGCACGACAGCCACTCTATTTTGAAGCGAGTCGCTATCTGGTTGCTGAAATGAAGAAAATTTTAGACAAGACTCATCAGAAGGCTAGAGTAGGTTTGATTGCGACAGGTGACAGCTTTGTTGCTGGTCAAGACAAGATTGACCGCATCAAGGAGCATTTTCCAGATGTCTTGGCTGTTGAGATGGAAGGGGCAGCTATTGCCCAGGCTACTCACTCGATTGGCCTGCCTTTTATGGTTATTCGGGCCATGAGCGACACAGCTAGCCATGATGCCAATGTCACTTTTGACGAATTCATTCTTGAAGCTGGTAAACGCTCTGCAGAGACCCTGATTCAATTTCTGAAAGAGTTGGTTTAAAGGGGGAGATAGTATGTACAAAGAGTCTTATTTTGATGGTGGTCTCTTTTCTTACATCGGTCATGTGATTTTAGCTACCTTGATTACAGTATTTACGCTGGGAATTTGTGCACCTTGGGGCATGTGTATTCTGTATAATTGGAAGATAAAACATACAGTTATTGACGGGCACCGTCTTTACTTTGATGGTACTGCCATGCAGCTTTTTGGGAATTGGATCAAGTGGTGGCTCCTGACCATTGTTACCTTTGGTATTTATGGCTTTTGGCTGAAAATCAAACTGACCCAGTGGATTACCAAGCATACGCATCATGTGAATTGAGAACAAGCAAGCGAGACCTAAGTGGCTCGCTTTTCCCTTTCTTCAGTCTTGCCAAAAAATCCCTTTTGATGGTATAATCAAGGAACTGCAATCAATGATAGAGGAGAAAAAATGAGTATCTTAGAAGTAAAAAATCTCAGCCACGGTTTCGGAGACCGGGCTATTTTTGAGGATGTATCCTTCCGCCTGCTCAAGGGTGAGCATATCGGCCTGGTCGGTGCCAATGGTGAGGGAAAGTCAACCTTTATGAGTATTGTGACGGGTAAAATGCTGCCAGACGAAGGTAAGGTCGAGTGGTCCAAGTATGTGACGGCTGGCTATCTGGACCAGCATGCTGTTTTGGAGCAAGGCCAGTCTGTCCGCGATGTTTTGCGCACGGCCTTTGATGAGCTTTTCAAGACCGAGGCTCGTATCAATGAAATCTATATGAGCATGGCTGAGGAAGGAGCGGACGTTGATGCTCTGATGGAAGAAGTGGGCGAACTGCAGGACCGCTTGGAGAGCCGGGATTTCTATACGCTAGATGCCAAAATTGACGAGGTCGCACGGGCACTAGGTGTTATGGACTACGGTATGGAGAGTGATGTGACAGAGCTGTCTGGTGGGCAGCGGACCAAGGTTCTCTTGGCTAAGCTGCTTCTGGAAAAACCGGATATCCTGCTTTTGGACGAGCCAACCAACTATCTGGATGCTGAGCACATTGACTGGCTCAAGCGTTATCTACAGAACTATGAAAATGCCTTTGTTCTGATCTCGCATGATATTCCTTTCCTGAATGACGTCATCAATATCGTCTACCATGTAGAAAATCAGCACTTGACCCGATATTCTGGGGATTATTATCAATTCTTAGAAGTCTATGAGATGAAAAAATCTCAGCTGGAAGCAGCCTATGAGCGCCAGCAGAAAGAAATTGCTGACCTCAAGGATTTTGTAGCTCGCAACAAAGCCCGCGTGGCGACCCGTAATATGGCTATGTCCCGCCAGAAAAAGCTGGATAAGATGGATATTATTGAGCTGCAGAGTGAGAAGCCTAAGCCTTCATTTGACTTCAAACCTGCCCGGACACCTGGCCGCTTTATTTTCCAAGCCAAGGATTTGCAGATTGGCTACGACCGACCGCTAACCCAGCCCCTTAACCTGACCTTTGAGCGCAATCAGAAGGTAGCAATCATCGGAGCGAATGGGATTGGAAAAACAACCCTGCTCAAGAGTTTGTTGGGGATTATCCCGCCTATTTCAGGTCAGGTCGAGCGTGGGGACTATCTGGAGCTGGGTTATTTCGAGCAGGAAGTCGAAGGTGGCAATCGTCAGACACCGCTGGAAGCAGTCTGGAACGCCTTTCCGGCACTTAATCAGGCAGAAGTCCGAGCGGCTCTAGCTAGATGTGGCTTGACTTCTAAGCACATCGAGAGCCAGATTCAGGTTCTTTCAGGTGGGGAGCAAGCTAAGGTTCGCCTTTGCCTCCTCATGAATCGAGAAAATAATGTTCTGGTGCTGGACGAGCCGACCAATCACCTGGATGTAGATGCCAAGGAAGAGCTCAAACGAGCTCTGAAAGAATACAAGGGCAGCATCCTCATGGTCTGTCACGAGCCTGATTTCTATGAAGGCTGGATGGACCAGATCTGGGATTTTAACCAGTTGACTTAAGAGCATTGATTTTAATCAAATTGAAAGTTGACAATCAAGAGAAATTTCAAGTCTAAAAGGTGCTCAATTTTATTTAGACACCTTGACAAATATGTAAAGAACTGCTAGTATATCCATAAGCAGTTCTTTTTTTGAAGACTAAATGGAAATTATTATGAAATACCTTATGAAAAAATATGTTAAGTCATTTCTTTTTGGGTTGACTTTTATTTTTGTGCTCTTTTCTTCAGCAGTCTATGCTGTTACGGAGCTTACTGAAAGCACGAATCTATCAACGCTTGATATTTATCAGTTTACCTTGACTCAGGATAATATGGAGGTCCTAAGTCAAGGCGCCTCGGTCGAAAGGGATTTTATCCCAGCTAATGGAAACTGGAAAGAAAGTACGGTCTTCTCGCTAAGAGTAGATAAAAACCAAACTCAGCAAACCTTTAATAGCCCCATTCAATTGCGGTTTAACAATGCAGGTATTGTTAATGGCAAGGCTGTTGATGTTTATGTGACCTTCCACAGTATAGACACTTATCTGGTTCAGAGAAATGCAGATTACCAGGATCCAAATAAGACGCTTGTCCCCTTTCTGACAGTGGATGAAAACTGGGGAGGCAAATCCATCCAGATTATGGACTATATTTGGCCATCGCATCCAACTCTTACTCATGATATGCATGGAGGCTTTGCTCTGGATACGGATGTCACTGCAGAATTGAGATATCAGGACGGAACGCCCACAGATCTAAAAATGGTTATGTTGCCGTCTGATATTGATGTGGTCTATAATGCACTTGGTCGAGAAGAAAATTTTTCAATCTATGATAAAGATATAGCATTAAATAAAATCGTAAAAAACACTTCCTATGCCCTTAATGAAACTTTAGTGGGCAATAAAACGACATGGCACCCTACAAGAAGTACGCAGGGAGATAGTGATGAACACAATGTTTCAGGATTTGCGGTTCGTTCTGAAACCAACGCCGTTCGATTTGAATTTACAACGACGGCAGGTAGTGGCGGTTTGTTTGGCTTTTATACAGAGGCTCCAAAGGCACCAGTGAAGCAGGCTTCAAAGGATAAGCTTCCTGCCCTTGCCGGAGAATCTCTCAATTATACAGCCAAATTTACTATGCCAACCCCTGGTAAGGAAGTCATTGGCTCTCTATCTTCAATGCAGATGATTGAAACTTTGGACAATCGTTTGGATTTTCAGAGCTTGACTCTTCAATTGGACGGTCGGACGTTGACCCAAGATGCTGACTATACACTGGCCAGAGATGGACAAAAGGTAACGGTGGCAATCAATGCCAAGCACCTGACCAGTAGCAATTCTGGAAAAGAATTTACTATTATATACAAGACAAAAACAAACGATAACATTTTACAAAATAGAGCGCCTATTGAAAATAGGGTCGCACAAGAAATTGATAATATCCCTGTTTCATCAGAAATCGTTACAACTAATGTTCTCTACAAGAAAAGTTACCAATTTGAAAGTGGAACTCAGGATAAATCACTTCCTCAAGAAGTTTTGAATGTGCTACCGCAAGATCAACATAACCTGGAAAATGGTTCGACGGTTACACCGGATTCCCCCAAAGGGAATAAAAGACTTGTCAGTACTTCAGAAGGAAATTGGGTTTTCCAAAACTATGATAAAGAATCTGACACGATTCAAAATCAAGATGTACTTTTCACTGGAATATGGAATTTTCAAGAATACGAAAAGCCAAGAAAAGAAGTCTTCAATAAAAATAATGAAAATATTGATAACCAGGAAGTCAAAGCCAATGATGTTCTAACCTATAAAATCACCTACAAGAATACCAGTGACAGGGAGTTGGATGTCACCATTACCGATGAACTACCTGAACATACGGACTATGTCAATGGTTCAACCGTATATGATGACTTTTCTAATAGAAGATTAACTTGGAGAAGAAGGGTGGCACCAGAGGAGACAGTAGAAGTGTCCTTTAAAGTCCGAGTGGATCAGGATGTAGATGGGCACATTCTTCAAAGCTCAGCTCAAGTATCGACAGATCTGTTTACATTAGAAACAAATAGGACGAGCAATCCGACAGCTATAAAAAAATATGTCCTTCCAGAAACAGGTGGGAATGGAACCATCTTATACCTCTGGGGTGGCTCTGTCATCACATTGGGCTTAGCTCTTTGGCTGATTGTCCGAAATAAACTATATAGGAAATTTCAATAAAGAAAAAGATAGGAAATCACGAAAGTTTTGAAGAGGAATGGGATATCTCGAAGATCAAGCTTGAGTGAAGAAAAAATTAGGAGATTATAATGAAAAAGATAAAACAGCTGGTCATGGCGGTCTTGGTCTTTGTCTTGGCTTTTTCCAACCTTCCGGTCGTATCAGCAGACACGACCTATACCATTCAGCTGACTGGGACATCAACAGGCCATACTTACGAAGCTCATCCGATTTTTCTTGGAGACCTCAATCCAGCCACGAATACTCTTACCAATATTAGATGGGCTCCGGGAATTTGGGATTCAGGTAAAAGAAGATTTGGAGACGCGGCTGATAAAGCAGCCTCTTTAAGTGCTAAAGGGGATGATTCGCAAGAAGCAAGAGAATTTGCTCAGGAAATTTCAAAATACTTATCCGGCGGTGGACGAAAAACAGTATCAGGCCAAAATGGGACAACGACTATTTCTGGCTTGGCTCCAGGCTACTATTTGATTAAGGAAGTAAATAATACTTTATACAAAAAAAATGAGACATACACTCGTTTTATGCTGCAGGTGGCAAGAGATACGACAGTAGCAATCAAGTCTGATGTTCCTAGTCTTACTAAGGTCACCAAGTCAAGTACGACGGGAGAGGAAACGACTATAACGGATTATTCCATCGGTGACATGGTTCCATTCCAACTGACGGCAACACTTCCAAGGAACTTGGATGATTATTCTGAGTATGAGCTATCTTTTAATGATAGTTTAATGCCTGGTTTGACTTATAATAATGATGTGCAAGTTTATCTAAAACGCGGTGATGAAGAAAGCTTGATAACTGACCATTTTAATATTTCTGTAGAATCGTCTCGTAATTTAACCATAGCAACTAGTAATTTGAGGCAGGTGCCAAATGTAGATGCTTCTAGTAAGATTGTGGTTCGCTACACTGCTCAACTGAATCAATACGCAACAACACATGCCAGTGCCAATACTAATATGAATGTGGCTAGTCTAAGCTTTTCAAATAACCCTAATACGGCTTTGGCAAAATCAATCGGGACAACGCCCCAAAGCAAAGTTCAGATCCATACCTACCAACTTAATGTCTATAAGGTGGATGAAAGGGGAGGAGCTCTTCCAGGAGCAGAGTTTACTCTTTATAAAAAAGTAAACGATCAGTATGTAAAGGTTGGAACTACACAAGAATACAAAAGAAGTAATTTCTCAGCCTTTAAAGGACTGGGATCTGGAGATTATAAACTAGTAGAAACAATCACTCCAAAAGGCTACAACACCATGAAGGATATTGAGTTTAGCCTACGAGCAACCTACGATCCGACATTGCCAATTACTCGAACCGCTATTCAAGCAACTTCAGACAGAGCAACTTTTACTTATGAATTGACAAATGGAATTTTTACTACGAAAATTGTCAATAAAAAAGGAGCTCTTCTGCCAAACACTGGTGGAATCGGAACGACGATCCTTTACCTGAGTGGTACAGGGCTTGTGCTAGGTGCAGGAATCTTATGGATGTTAAAGAAAAGAGTGAATAAAAAATAGGATAAAATCAGAAGAACTGAACGGGAAATCAGTCTCTTCCTCAAAAGGAGATTATAATGAAAAAATTAAAACAACTATTGATGACTATATTGGTCTTTGTCCTGACTTTTGCAGGTTTACCGGCCGCATCAGCTGATACAACGACCTACACCATCCAACTGACTGGAACGACAGCTGGTCATACTTACGATGTCTATCAGATTTTTTCAGGGTCTTTAGATGCTAGCAACACCTTAACCAATATCGAGTGGGGCTCGGCAGTTAATCAGGCGAATATTGAATTCTACATGGGGACAGCAAGTGCGAAAGCTGCCAGTCTCAGTGGTAAAGCTAATGACTCTGAAGAAGCAAAGACCTTTGCAAAAGACATCATTCAATACTTAACGTACGGACCTACTAAGGTAGTTTCTAGTGAAGACGGAACAACAACTATTTCTGGCTTAGAGCCGGGTTACTACTTGATTAGAGACAGATATAATTCGTTGGCTGGTAAAGAAGGAGAAAGCTATACTCGTTTTATGCTACTCGTTTCAAAGGATACTAATGTAGCAATAAAATCAAGTTCACCAACCATTACTAAAAAGGTTAAGGCAAGTGACTCCAATACATACTCTTCAGCGGCAGACTATGCGATTGGTGACAAGGTTTACTTTGAGCTAACAGCAACTCTTCCGAGCAACTATGCTGACTATTCTTCCTATCAATTGGTCATCGATGATATCATGCCGCCAGGGTTGACTTATAATTACGATGCTCAGGTTATTCTAAAAAACGGTAATATAGAGACGGATGTTACAAGTAAATTTAACACTTACATCTATCAGGCAGGTGAAGGCATTAGATTAAATATTGTTAATTACTATCTAGATCGATTGAGCGATGTAACAATAACAGCTTCAAGTAAGTTTATCATTCGTTACAGTACGACGCTTGGAGATAAAGCTATCACTGGGGTAGCTGGTAATGAAAACACAGTGAGCTTGACTTACTTAAACGAGCCAAACGAAAAAAATTCTAATTCTACAGCAAAAACACCTGATAGTAAAGCCAAGGTTTACACTTACCAGCTAAAAGTAAATAAGGTCAAAGAAAATCAAGACCCTCTAGCTGGTGCAGGATTTACTCTTTATAAGAAAGTCAATAATCAATACACTGAAATCAAGAAGTTTGAAGCTGGCTCTGAGACCACTTTTGATTTTAAGGGGCTTGATTCTGGTGACTACAAGCTGGTTGAAAGTACAGTTCCTGCAGGATACAATGCTATGAAAGATATCGAGTTTACTATTTCAGGAACAATCGACTCCACAGGAGCTTTGACAAACCTGACAGCAACTTCAGCAAACGCGACATTTGAGACCGATGTCAATACTGGTATTATCACCCTGAAAGTGGTCAATAAGCAAGGAGCCCTTCTGCCAAACACAGGTGGAATTGGAACAACCATTCTCTACCTAGTCGGCACAAGTCTTGTGCTTGGAGCAGGCGTGCTCTTTGTAGTCAAAAAACGTGTTTCAACAAAATAAAAGGAGAACTAGAGGAAGTGATGAACGTTTAATTCATCTCCCTCCCCAAAGGAGATTAAAATGAAAAAATTAAAACAACTATTAATGACCGTCTTGGTCTTTATCATGACTTTTGCAGGGCTACCGGTCGTATCGGCTGATACAACGACCTACACCATCCAACTGACCGGAACGACAACTGGTCACACTTACGAAGTCTATCATATTTTTTCAGGGACTTTAGATGCTAGCAACACCTTGACCAATATCGAGTGGGGACCTGGGGTTACTGGAGCAGGTAGAACTCATTTTGGAGATGCTTCTGATAAAGCAGCTTCTTTAAGCGGTAAACAAAATGACTCTGCGGAGGCTAAAGCCTTTGCCCAAGAATTGAATCAATATTTATCAGGTTCAGGTGTAACAACCGTTAAATCCCAGCAAGGTACGACAACCATTTCAGGACTAAAATCTGGTTACTATCTTATTAAGGATAGTCGGGGATCATTGGATAATAGAAGTGGTCAAGCCTATACTAGATTTATGCTGCAAGTGGCCAAGGATACAACTGTAGCCGTGAAAGCAGATGTTCCAACTCTTACAAAACAAGTTCAAGCTAATGGCTCTCAAAATTATACTGCAGCGACGGAATATAGAATTGGACAAAATATTCCTTTCCAAATTACGGCAACTCTTCCAAGCAACTATGCTGAATTTCCGCAATATGTATTTACAATCAAGGATACGATTCCTGCTGGAATGACCTATAATAATGATGCTCGAGTTTATCTAAAAGAAGGTGGAACTGAAAAAGACATTTCAACATTTTTCCCAATTTCCTATACAGGCAATGTCATTACGATAACTGCTGGTGATCTTAAAGGCAATCAAGAAGTTACAGCATCTAGTAAGATTGTCGTTCGCTACACTGCAAGTTTAAACAATTATCCTATAATGGGTGGGGTAGGAAATCCTAATATAGCTAGCCTGACCTATTCAAATGATCCAAATGGAAATAATTCTTCAACTACTGAAACTCCTGAAACCAAGGCAAATGTCTATACCTACCA
The DNA here is from genome assembly GCF_019929145.1 of Streptococcus sanguinis. GTDB lineage: Bacteria > Bacillota > Bacilli > Lactobacillales > Streptococcaceae > Streptococcus > Streptococcus sanguinis_U. The sequence continues at coordinate 169,790 of NZ_JAHZOW010000001.1, forward strand.
GCTGACAGTGAATAAGGTCAAAGAAAACCAAGCAGCTCTTGCTGGTGCAGGATTTACTCTTTATAAGAAGATTAATAACCAATACACTGAGATTAAAAAGTTTGAAGCTGGATCAAACAGCAGATTTGATTTTATGGGGCTGGATTCGGGTGACTACAAGCTTGTGGAAAGTACAGTTCCAGTGGGCTACAATGCTATGAAAGATGTCGAGTTTACCATTTCAGGTACAATCGACTCCACAGGAGCTTTGACAAATCTGACAGCAACTTCAGCGACCGCGACATTTGATTCTAATGTCAATACTGGTGTAATCACCCTGAAAGTGGTCAATAAGCGAGGTGCTCTTCTGCCAAACACAGGTGGAATTGGAACAACCATTCTTTACCTAATCGGAACAAGCCTAGTTCTTGGTGCTGGAGTTCTATTTATTATCAAGAAACGCGCTGACTCTAGGTAATCTTAGGGAGAAAGGAAGAGGTAGATGAAGTATACTATCTCTTTTCCTTTCTTATGCGACTGAATAAATATTATGAAAAAACATCTTATTAATTTTTTGCTAATTTTATTTTTAGTTAGTGGGATAGGATTGTTACTCTACCCTACTGTAAGTGAACTTTGGAACTCTTATCATCAGTCGCAAGCTATTTCAAATTATGAAAATAAAGTAGAAAAGCTAGACACGAGTAAAGCAGATGAGATGAGAGCGGCTGCAGAGGTCTATAATCAAACCCTCGAAAAAGGAGTTGTTCCTAACTATCGTCTTTCAGAGGAAGAAAAAAACAACTACAATAGCCTATTAGATGTTACAGGGACTGGCATTATGGCTTATGTGGAAATTCCTAAGCTAGGAACCAACCTGCCCATTTACCATGGGACAGATGATGCTATTTTGCAAGTAGCAATTGGGCATATTCCAGGAAGTTCACTGCCAGTTGGCGGTCAAGGGACCCACTCAGTTATATCAGGTCACCGAGGTTTGCCTTCAGCTAAGCTGTTTACAGATATTGACAAATTAAAAAATGGAGATCGGTTTATGATCCATGTCTTGGGAAAGACTATCACTTATCAAGTGGATCAGACCTTGACGGTTGAGCCTGAAGATATTTCTTCTTTGGCCATTGACCCAGATCAGGATTATTGCACACTGGTTACCTGTACCCCTTATGGGATAAATAGTCACCGCTTGTTAGTTAGAGGTCACCGAGTTCCAAATGAGAAGAACATTTCTAAATCAAGTAAGAAGAGGACAGATGTGATTCCTTGGATTTGTATAGCTATTATTCTTCTTGTGCTAATCTTTATTTTGTTTCTCCTTTATGTCAGAAGAAAGAAAAAAAGAGCTGAGCTACGTCGTAAAACAGGTTTGAGATCAGCCGTTTATCGCAAACAGTGCAAAAAGGGGCGTCATGCTAAATGATTTATGGAAATAGGAACAGTTATGTGAGAATTAATGAAGAAGATAATTTCTTTTTTATCAAGGTAACAGTACTTTATTCTTAAAAATCCTCATACGATAAGATAACTAGTCTTCATATTTTACTCTTACAAAAAACGACTGATACAAGATTTGTCTCAGTCGCTTTTTAATACTAATAATTCAAAAACTGCTCGATTTCCTGCTTTTCAATCTGTTTGCCGTGCTGGCAGACTGGGCAGGTGAGGTAATGTTTTCTACCGTAAGGAAAGGTAGGAATCCAATAAAGTGTAAACTTTCGGCCGGTTTCAATAATGTCCCAAGGTGCGATGTTATGGCAGTTGGCACACTCGATATTGCTTTGGGTCTGTCCTAAGTTTTTCTGATAACCTTTATATCCCCAGATAATCATATTGATTTCCCTCCTTTATTGGTTGGGCGGTCAGCTTATTTGCTGAAGTCATAGTCCTTGATAATCTCGATTTTTTCAATCTTGATATCTTTTTTAGGCTTGTCATTATCGTCTGTTTCTGCGGCAGCGATTTTGTCCACCACATCCATACCTTCCAACACTTGGCCGAATACGGTATAAGCACCGCCATCTAAAGTAGGATTTCCACCGTTTTTATAGGCTTCGATGATTTTAGCTGGGAAAGAATCCGTAGACATTTGGCTAGTCAAATCTTTCTTGCTTTGGTTGATAAAGAACTGACTGCCATTGGTATCAGGGCCTGCATTGGCCATAGATAGGGCACCACGAATATTATAGAGATATGGAGAATACTCATTTTTAAAGCCGTTTCCAGAGTCTTTAGACTTGTCTTTTCCCTTCCAGATAGACTCGCCTCCAGTGCCGTTGCCCTTAGGATCTCCGGTCTGAATCATAAATTCATTGATAACACGGTGGAATAAGACGCCATCATAGTAGCCTTCCTTGGCATGGGTCAGGAAGTTTTCGACAGCCAGTGGGGCTTGTTTTGGAAAGAGCTTGATGCGGATATCGCCTTCAGTCGTTACCAACTTGACTTCTGCCTCATCTTCAGCAACTTCTGTAGATAGCTGCGGGAAGTTGGCATTTTCGTTGGTCATGGCATCCTTGAATTGCTCACGGAGTTTGCTGGTTTCCTCTGGGTCAGAGCTAGAGCTCACTAGAGAGGAACTGCTGGATGGGTCGGAGGAGTTAGCAGTCTCCTTTTCCTTGCCTTTGCCAGAGCAGCCAGCCAAGACAAGTCCTGATAAGAGGCTGATAAGAAGAATTTTTTTCATATAAAACCTTTCTCGCATTAGATTGTAAACTACTGATATTTTACTACAATTAAGCTAGTTTTTCAAACCCTCCTGTGTCAGACAATCCAGAAGCAGATTTTTAAGTCCTGATGGCCGTAAGTTTAGGCCGCAAATTGCTTCTATGTCTAACCATTCAGGTTGATAGATATTCTGGGTATGACTGCGAAGGGATTCCTCGCCCTGAATCATTGGCGTTGATGTATGGCTGATAGTGGCGCGAAAATAGATTTCTAAGCGGTGGCCATTTCTGAAAGTAAAGGCTGGCTGCAGCTGCTCTTCAGATAAGCTCCAACCCAGCTCTTCCTGAATTTCTCGCTGAGCTGCTTGGACTGCAGTCTCACCTGACTCAGCCCCGCCTCCCGGTATCACAAAATACTCTTCTCCATTTTTCCAGCGGTGGATGAGCAGTATTTGCTTGGTTTGGGGATTGAAAAGAATGACTCCGGCTCGCATTATCTTCCTCCTCATGTATTTTTACTGTGAGCTAATTAAAATGTCCCTCTATTCTACCACAAGAACAAGAGTTTTGCTGAGACTTGTTAAAAGTATGGTAGAGTGAACAAATTCATCTTGATGTAATTAAATTTTATCTGAAGAGAGAGCTTAATAGCAGGCGAACTTGTGCATAGAGAAATGTTATGGTAAAATAAACAGTGTAAAAATAATAAGGAGTGTTTTCCATGGAGAAAAGACTGACAAGAGATGTCAAAAACAAGAAAATCGCTGGTGTATGTGCTGGTATCGCAAACTACTTTGATTTAGATCCAACCTTGGTTCGTGTTATTTGGATTCTTTTGGTCTGTGTGGCAGGTACAGGTGTCTTGGCTTACTTGATTGCTTGGGCGGTTATGCCAGAGGCTTAATAAGAATTTTGTGATAGTGAAATGAGAACTGGCTAGCCCAGTTCTTTTTGCGTGGATAAATAAGTTTTTTTGTTTCTGATCTAGATAAAAGATTTCTCATCTAAGGCTCAAATATGGTATAATAAGGGTTATGGCAACTAAGAAAAACACGAAAAAAGGCCGGACAACTCGTCGGCCAACAAAAGCAGAATTAGAAAGACAAAAAGCAATAAAGAGAATGATTGCCACCTTTGTGTTGGCTCTTATTCTTTTGTTTGCAGCTATAAAGCTGGGCGCCTTTGGGGTTACCATTTATAATATGATTCGCCTCTTGGTGGGAAGCTTGGCCTATCTGGCTATTCTGGCCAGCTTTGGCTATCTCTTTTTTTTCAAGTGGCTGCACAAGCACGAAGGGACGGTTTCAGGATTTATCAGCCTCTTTTTGGGACTGGAGTTAATTTTCCAAGCTTATTTCGTCAGCGTGTTAAAGCTAGAAGGAGCATCTGTCTTATCCACAACTCTAGGCAGAGTTTTGACTGATCTGACAGCCTTTAAGGTCACCTCCTTCGCGGGTGGCGGCCTGCTGGGCTCTCTCCTTTATGCGCCTATCTCTTTCCTTTTTTCAAATATTGGTTCTTATTTCTTCGGTCTGCTGCTCATTCTTTTGGGCGGTCTGCTTATGAGCCCGTGGTCTATCTATGACATTTCAGAAAAGGCTATGGCAGCCTTTCAAAATTGGAGAGAGAAGCAGGAAGAAAAGCGGCAGCTCCGTTTCCTGGAGCAGGAAGAAAAAGCGGCACAGGCAGCTATGCAAGCTATTGAAGTAGAGCAAGAAGAAGCCGAAGTTGATCCTGAAACAGGAGAGATTTTAGATGATGAGGACTTGTCAGATACAGCTGTGGACTTTGACGAAGCAGACTATGAGGAAGTGGGAGAGTATGATCCTCATGAGGCTCTGGACTTTGGTCGCGAAGAAGAGACGGAAGAGGCAGAGGCGGACGTAGACGTAGAAGTGGACTTTACCGCCAAGGAAAGTCTGGACTACAAGCTGCCGACCATCAATCTCTTTGCGCCCGACAAGCCTAAGAATCAGTCTAAAGAAAAGCGCATTGTCCGCGACAATATTAAGATTTTGGAAGAGACCTTTGCTAGTTTTGGGATCAAGGCTGCTGTTGAGCGGGCTGAAATCGGACCTTCCGTCACTAAGTACGAGGTCAAGCCAGCTGTTGGTGTTCGGGTCAATCGGATTTCCAATCTGGCTGATGACTTGGCTCTTGCCCTAGCTGCCAAGGATGTACGGATTGAGGCACCAATTCCTGGGAAATCCCTAGTCGGGATTGAAGTACCCAACTCTGAAGTTGCGACCGTGACTTTCCGAGAACTCTGGGAACAGTCGAAAACGGATGCCAACAAGCTCCTAGAAATCCCACTTGGGAAGGCTGTCAACGGCTCTGTCCGCTCCTTTGACTTGGCTAAGATGCCCCATCTCTTGGTAGCGGGCTCTACTGGTTCTGGAAAATCTGTGGCCGTCAACGGTATTATTGCCAGCATTCTCATGAAAGCCAGACCGGATGAAGTCAAGTTTATGATGGTGGATCCTAAGATGGTGGAGCTGTCCGTTTATAATGACATTCCCCACTTGCTTATTCCAGTCGTAACCAATCCTCGCAAGGCCAGCCGCGCCCTGCAGAAGGTTGTAGACGAGATGGAAAATCGCTATGAACTCTTCTCCAAGGTCGGTGCCCGTAACATTGCTGGCTATAATGCTAAAGTAGTCGAGTACAATGCTCAGTCAGAGTACAAGCAAGTGCCCCTGCCTTTAATCGTCGTCATCGTGGACGAGTTGGCTGACCTTATGATGGTGGCCAGCAAGGAAGTAGAAGATGCCATTATTCGTCTGGGACAAAAGGCACGTGCGGCTGGAATTCACATGATTCTGGCTACCCAACGGCCATCTGTAGATGTTATCTCGGGTCTGATTAAGGCCAATGTACCCTCTCGGATTGCCTTTGCTGTATCCAGTGGGACAGACAGTCGGACCATTCTGGATGAAAATGGAGCAGAAAAGCTCTTGGGTCGTGGGGATATGCTCTTTAAGCCTATTGATGAAAACCATCCAGTTCGTTTGCAGGGCTCCTTTATCTCGGATGAAGATGTGGAGCGAATCGTAGCCTTTGTCAAGAATCAAGCTGAAGCTGACTATGACGATAGCTTTGATCCGGGTGAAGTATCTGAAGGCGATATGGAGTCTGGCGGAGGCGATGATGGAGGAGATCCGCTCTTTGAAGAAGCCAAGGCCTTGGTCATCGAAACTCAGAAAGCCAGCGCTTCTATGATTCAGCGGCGACTCTCAGTCGGATTTAACCGGGCCACACGTCTCATGGAAGAACTTGAAGCAGCAGGCGTTATCGGACCAGCCGAAGGAACCAAGCCGAGAAAAGTTTTGCAGACGAATTGATCTTTATTTTCACTAGTCTGCTAGCAAGATAATCATTTGATAAAAACAAATCTGCCAGCAATCAGTCGGCAGATTTTCTCTACTCACTCAACGGAAAGGAAAGAAGTATGAAACTGGACACCATTCACCATATAGCTATCATTGGTCATGATTATGGCAAGACCAGAGAGTTTTATGTGGATAAGCTAGGCTTTGAGCAGCTGGATGAACACCATCGTCCAGACAAGCAGGACATTCTCTTTAACGTTCGCAAGGGAAATCTAACTCTGGAAATTTTTATCAAGGAAGAAGCACCCAAGCGGCCAGCTCTGCCTGCTCCAGAGCATACCGGTCTACGGCACCTGGCCTTCCGAGTGACAAATGTCGAAGAAACGCTAGTGGAATTTGACCGTTTGGAGATTCCTCATACTGAGCTGCGCTATGATGACTTTGACGGCCGTAAGATGGCTTTCTTCTTTGATCCGGATGGCCTGCCTCTGGAGATTCACGAATAAGACTAGGAAAATCGGGAGGTCCTTCTTTCACGGCAAAAGAAGGACTTGTAAATCCCGCATATGAAAAACCCATCGGCTATCTGATAACCGATGGGTTTTGTTTTACATTATTACAAAAAGAGTCCGATGACCATGGCTAGGTACATGAAGAAGGTCAGAAGAAAACCTGCTCGCCAGAAGAACTTAAAGAACTTAGGGTAGTAGAAGCTCCGTTTTTTCTTGAGAAAATAGATGGTGATGGCGATAGCGAGAACTGATAGAGCTAGAGTCAGCTGGGGCAGCAAGCTATGATAGTAGGCCTTGTCTGAAATAATATAAAATTCCACAACAAAAAGCGGAAAAGCCAAGTCCGCAAAGTTTAAACCGTATTTTCTTAATTGAAAAACTCGCACTGTAATAGTGGTTAAAATCAATGTTAAAAAGATAAATAAAATCGAAGCAATCTTTAATAGTGTCATAAGATTATTTTACCACAAAAAATTCAAAAAAGAAGATAAAATTCCTTGCATTTAACAAAGTTTAGTGTATAATAGAAAGGTATGCGAAAAGCATACTTGTGGGAGGTAAAAATCTTTATTTACCGCCAAAACCACAAAGGAGGATTTAAAAATGGCTAAAAAAGTCGAAAAACTTGTAAAATTGCAAATCCCTGCTGGTAAAGCTACTCCAGCTCCACCAGTTGGTCCTGCGCTTGGTCAAGCCGGTATCAACATCATGGGATTCACTAAGGAGTTCAACGCTCGTACAGCTGATCAAGCTGGTATGATTATTCCAGTTGTTATCTCAGTATACGAAGACAAATCATTCACTTTCGTGACTAAGACTCCGCCAGCTGCTGTTCTTTTGAAGAAAGCTGCAGGTGTTGAAAAAGGTTCTGGTGAGCCAAACAAAACGAAAGTTGCAACAGTTACTCGTGCGCAAGTACAAGAAATTGCTGAAACTAAGATGCCAGATTTGAACGCTGCAAACATCGAGTCTGCAATGCGTATGATTGAAGGTACTGCTCGTTCTATGGGATTCACTGTTGTTGACTAATCAATAACGTTCATCCCATTTGCCCGCACTACACTTGATCAGATTGACGAGTGACGTGGGAGATGAAAATCGATTGAACCACTTACAAGGAGAAAGATAAAATGGCTAAAAAAAGCAAACAACTTCGTGCTGCTCTTGAAAAAATCGACAGCACAAAAGCATACAGCGTAGAAGAAGCTGTAGCACTTGCAAAAGAAACTAACTTTGCAAAATTCGATGCAACTGTAGAAGTTGCTTACAACCTGAACATCGACGTTAAAAAAGCTGACCAACAAATCCGTGGCGCAATGGTATTGCCAAACGGAACTGGTAAAACTTCACGCGTTCTTGTTTTCGCACGTGGTGCTAAAGCAGAGGAAGCGAAAGCTGCTGGTGCAGACTTCGTTGGTGAAGATGATCTCGTTGCAAAAATCAACGACGGTTGGTTGGACTTTGACGTAGTAATCGCTACACCTGACATGATGGCTCTTGTAGGTCGCCTTGGACGTGTCCTTGGACCTCGTAACTTGATGCCAAACCCTAAGACTGGTACTGTAACAATGGACGTTGCAAAAGCAGTTGAAGAGTCTAAAGGTGGTAAGATTACTTACCGTGCAGACCGTGCAGGTAACGTACAAGCTATCATTGGTAAAGTTTCATTTGAAGCTGACAAGTTGGTTGAAAACTTCAAAGCTTTCAACGACACAATCCAAAAAGCAAAACCAGCTACTGCTAAAGGTACTTATGTAACCAACCTGACTATCACTACTACGCAAGGTGTTGGTATCAAGGTTGACGTAAACTCACTTTAAGAATTAAATTGAACTGCTTTTGGGTAGTTCTTTTTTTGAAATAAAAATGATGATAGCGATTACAAACTCATAGAAACATGTTATAATAATATCGAATCAATTTATTTTATAATAAAAGGAGACGGTGTCATGAAAAAAGATCAGAACCAGCTAACCTGGCTGATGGTATCTCTGATTGCTTTTAATATGGTCTGGGGTCTTGGAAATGTAGTTAATAACTACTCCCAGCAGGGTATTTCGGTAATTGTTTCTTGGATTCTTATCCTTGCTATTTACTTTATTCCCTATGCCCTCATCGTGGGGCAGCTAGGCTCGACTTTTAAGGAGAGCGGAGGCGGTGTCAGCGACTGGGTGGAAAAGACCTCTACCAAGCGGCTGGCGTATTTTGCGGCCTGGACTTACTGGGTGGTGCATATTCCCTATCTGGCTCAGAAGCCGCAGGGAGTTTTGATTCCGCTGGGCTGGGCTCTTCAGGGAAATGGCGACTTTTTGAGCAGTCTTGATATTCATTGGATTGTTATTCTTAGCTTACTGATTTTTGGTGCCTTTCTATACTTGTCAACCAAGGGACTGTCAACGCTTAAGGTGATTGGGGGCTTGGCAGGAAGTGCTATGCTGATTATGTCTTTCCTCTTCGTCCTCTTAGCGGTCGGGGCTCCTTTTATCAAACCTGATATGCAGTTTGCGACGGCTAATATGGATAAGCTTAGCACTTACATTCCCAACTTTGACTTCTCTTATTTCACGACCATCTCCCTCTTGGTCTTTGCGGTCGGCGGGGCTGAGAAAATCTCGCCTTACGTTAACCAAACACGCAATCCAGCCAAGGAATTTCCAAAGGGGATGATTGTCATGGCTGTCATGGTTGGTGCATCTGCTATCCTAGGCTCTATTGCTATGGGCATGCTTTTTGATGGCAGCAATATTCCTGAGGATCTGATGCGAAACGGTGCTTACCAAGCTTTTCAAATGCTGGGCAACTACTGGGGTGTAGGCAATGTACTAGTAGTCATCTATGCCCTGACCAACATGGTTGGACAGATTGCTGCACTGGCTTTCTCTATTGACGCGCCTCTGCAAATCATGCTCAATAATGCTGATGAAGAGTTTGTCCCAAGTTGGCTGCGCAAGAGAACATCAAAAGGAGTCCTCATTAACGGTTACATCCTGACAGGGATTTTAGTTAGCTTACTAATTATTCTGCCTATCTTTGGAATCAAAGAAATTGACGGCCTGGTCAAATGGATGACCAACCTCAACTCTATCGTTATGCCCATGCGTTATCTCTGGGTATTCCTGGCCTACATGATGTTGAACAAGGCCTGGAAGAAGTACAAGGATGCCGAATACAAGTTTACCAAAAATCCCAAAGTTGGCTTTGCTATCGGAGCTTGGTGCTTCCTCTTTACAGCCTTTGCCTGCATTTTAGGGATGGTTCCGAAAGTAGACTTTGCCAAAGATCCAGCTGGCTGGCAATTCTCTCTCTTGACAAATATCCTGACGCCAATCGTCTTGATCAGTCTGGGTGTCGTCCTGCCGCTCTTAGCTAAGCGGGAAAAGAAACAGTCGGTCAAGCAGTGAGTAGACCTTGTAAAAGATGATTGAAATATTCATTCCCAGTCCTATCTGATGATGGGGCTGGTTTTTCTGTGAAATGAGCTTGCCTGCTCTGCTATTTTACTAAAAGGAAAAAAGAAAAATTTCAGTGATTTAACTATATAAAAATCACAAAATGTGGTAAAATAGTACAGATAAAATAAGGAGTAAAAAAATGGTAGAACCTAAGTATAAGCGTATTTTGATTAAGTTGTCAGGTGAAGCTCTTGCCGGTGAAAAAGGCGTTGGTATTGATATTCAAACTGTTCAGAAGATGGCGGAAGAAATCAAAGAAGTTCACGATTTGGGAGTTCAGATTGCTCTGGTTATCGGAGGTGGAAACCTTTGGCGGGGTGAGCCGGCAGCGGAAGCGGGCATGGACCGCGTGCAGGCCGACTATACTGGTATGTTGGGCACTGTCATGAATGCGCTGGTAATGGCGGATTCGCTGCAGCAAGTCGGTGTAGATACGCGCGTGCAGACAGCGATTGCTATGCAGCAGGTAGCTGAGCCTTACATCCGAGGTAGGGCCCTTCGTCATCTGGAAAAAGGCCGTATCGTCATTTTCGGTGCAGGTATTGGTTCTCCTTATTTTTCAACCGATACAACCGCTGCCTTGCGCTCAGCTGAGATTGAAGCAGATGCGATTCTCATGGCTAAAAATGGCGTGGACGGTGTTTACAATGCCGATCCTAAGAAAGACAAAACCGCTGTTAAGTTTGATGAGCTGACCCACCGGGATGTCATCAGTAAGGGACTGCGGATTATGGACTCAACGGCTTCGACTCTGTCTATGGACAATGACATTGACTTGGTTGTCTTTAACATGAATGAGCCGGGCAATATCAAACGCGTTGTTATCGGTGAGCAAATCGGAACAACAGTATCAAATAATTTATAAGAACGGAGATTAGAAACTCATGGCAAATGCAATTGTAGAAAAAGCAAAAGAAAGAATGACCCACTCGCACCAAAGTTTGGCTCGTGAATTTGGCAGCATCCGTGCAGGCCGCGCCAATGCCAGCCTTTTGGACCGCATCCATGTGGAGTACTATGGAGTAGAAACTCCGCTCAATCAAATCGCTTCGATTACGATTCCGGAAGCGCGTGTTCTTTTGGTGACACCTTTTGACAAGTCTTCTATCAAGGACATTGAGCGTGCGCTTAATGCTTCTGACCTCGGGATTACGCCAGCCAGCGATGGCTCTGTGATTCGTCTGGTCATTCCAGCTCTGACAGAGGAAACTCGCCGTGACTTGGCTAAAGAAGTGAAAAAGGTCGGTGAAAATGCTAAAGTTGCTATCCGTAACATCCGCCGCGATGCTATGGACGAAGCTAAGAAGCAGGAAAAAGCTAAAGAAATCACTGAAGACGAATTGAAGACCTTGGAAAAGGATATTCAAAAAGTAACGGACGATGCTATCAAACATATCGATGAGATGACAGCCAATAAAGAAAAAGAACTTTTAGAAGTTTAACATTTTTATCAGAATCAAAACTCAGTTGGCTTTGGCTGACTGAGTTGTTTTAACATCAAAAATCCTTGCCTGGTTTGAAGAAGCAAGGTAGAAAATAGGTCTATATGAATACAAATCTTGCCAGCTTCATCGTGGGTATCATCACGGATGAAAATGATCGCTTTTACTTTGTTCAAAAGGATGGTCAGGTTTACGCTCTTTCTAAGGAAGAAGGTTCGCATGAGCTAGGTCAGTCTGTCAAAGGCTTTGCCTATAGCGATATGAAGCAGAAGCTTCGTTTGACAACTCTCGAAGTTACAGCGACCCAAGACCAGTTTGGCTGGGGAACAGTAACGGAGGTCCGCAAGGATCTAGGCGTCTTTGTCGATACGGGTCTGCCGGATAAGCAAATCGTCGTGTCACTAGACATCTTGCCAGAGATCAAGGAACTCTGGCCTAAGAAGGGCGACCGCCTTTATATCCGTCTGGATGTGGACAAAAAAGACCGCATCTGGGGTCAACTGGCTTATCAAGAGGATTTCCAGCGTCTGGCTCGTCCTGCCTACAATAACATGCAAAATCAAAATTGGCCAGCCATCGTTTATCGGCTCAAGCTTTCTGGTACCTTTGTCTACCTGCCGGAGAATAATATGCTGGGCTTCATTCATCCGAGTGAGCGTTATGCAGAGCCACGTCTAGGGCAAGTCTTGGACGCACGGGTAATTGGCTTCCGTGAAGTAGACCGCACCCTTAACCTCTCCCTCAAGCCTCGTTCATTTGAAATGTTGGAAAACGATGCCCAGATGATTCTTACCTATCTGGAGAGTAATGGCGGCTTTATGACCTTGAACGATAAATCTTCACCAGACGACATCAAGGCTACCTTTGGCATTTCCAAAGGCCAGTTTAAAAAAGCTCTAGGTGGGCTGATGAAAGCTGGTAAAATCAAGCAGGATTCGACTGGAACAGAGTTGGTGTGAGGATAAAGAATCACGTATCTAGAGCTGATGCTTGGAAGGATACTGTCTTAAAGAAATGAAAGGAACCTATGAGAAAATCTTTTTACAGCTGGCTGATGACAGAACGCAATCCTAAGAGCAAGGAGTCCAAGGCTATTTTGGCGGATTTGGCTTTTCAGGATACTGCCTTTCCCAAGCATACGGATGATTTTGACGAGGTCAGTCGTTTTCTGGAGGAGCACGCAAATTTTTCCTTTAACTTGGGTGAGTTTGATGCTATTTGGGAAGAGTATCAGGCCCATTAAGTGGATAGTGGCTAGGGATAGTCATTTTCTGCTTGCTTTGATATAATAAAGATAATTCATTCAAAAAAATAAAATAGAGAGGTTCTTTGTTTGCAGGAACATTCAGTAGAATTGAAACTGGGCCATCCAGATGATGCCTTTCATCTTTTTGGTTCTAATGAACGCCATCTGCGCCTGATGGAGCAGGAATTGAAGGTAACTATTCATGCCCGAACCGAGATTGTGCAGATTTTAGGTACGAAGGCTGCCTGTGAAGAGACTCGACAGGTCATTCAGGCTCTGTTGGTCTTGGTCAATCGTGGCATGACCATCGGTACTCCCGATGTTGTGACAGCCATTACTATGGTTAAAAATGATGAAATTGATAAGTTTATAGCACTCTACGAAGAAGAGATTATCAAGGACAGTTATGGCAAGCCAATTCGGGTCAAGACACTTGGTCAGAAAATCTATGTGGACAGTGTTAAAAATCATGATATCGTCTTTGGTATCGGGCCAGCTGGAACAGGGAAGACTTTTCTGGCGGTGACCTTGGCTGTGACAGCTCTCAAGCGTGGACAGGTCAAACGAATCATTCTGACACGGCCAGCGGTAGAAGCTGGTGAGAGTTTGGGCTTTTTGCCTGGTGACCTCAAGGAAAAGGTGGATCCTTATCTGCGTCCGGTCTATGATGCCTTGTATCAGATTTTGGGCAAGGACCAGACAACGCGCCTTATGGAGCGAGAAATCATTGAAATTGCACCTTTAGCTTATATGCGGGGGCGGACGCTGGATGATGCTTTTGTGATTCTGGACGAGGCACAGAATACCACCATTATGCAGATGAAGATGTTTCTGACGCGGCTGGGATTCCAGTCCAAGATGATTGTCAATGGAGACATCAGCCAGATTGACCTGCCTCGCAATGTTAAATCAGGACTCATTGATGCTCAGGAGAAATTGAAGAACATCTCCCAGATCGATTTTGTGCATTTCTCAGCTAAGGATGTCGTTCGTCATCCAGTGGTGGCGGAGATTATCCGAGCTTATGAACCAACTCCTGTTAAAGCTAGTGAATCAGATATAGAAGAAACAGAATAGCATACGAAAAGAGCAGATTTATTTCTGCTCTTTTTTGTGAGATTGATTTTAAAGTCGAAATGATCAACTAAACGAGTTCATCAATAGATGTGTAGTCTTTGTTAAGGCCTTCTGCAACTGGCAGGCTGGTGATATGACCTTGGAAAGTCGTTACACCTTGGCGCAGTCCTTGGTCATCTGTAATGGCTTGTTTGAAGCCTTTTCCTGCCAAGGCTTCAATATAAGGAAGGGTGACATTGGTCAAGGCGATAGTAGAAGTACGGGCTACGGCACCTGGGATATTAGCAACTGCATAGTGGAGGACACCATGTTTTTCGTAAACAGGCTCGGTGTGAGTCGTTACACGGTCGGCTGTTTCAATAACACCGCCTTGGTCAACGGCTACGTCAACAATGACTGAGCCTGGACGCATTTGCTTAACCATATCGTCTGTCACCAGTTTTGGAGCCTTCGCACCAGGGATGAGGACGGCACCGATCACGACATCTGCCTCTCGAACGCTAGCTTCGATATTGAAAGGATTAGACATGAGGGTCTGGATTTGATGGCCAAAGACATCTTCTAGGACAGACAGACGCTTAGCGCTGATATCCAGAATAGTCACTTGAGCACCCAGTCCTAGAGCGATACGAGCGGCATGAGTACCTACGACACCGCCACCGATAATGGTGACTTTCCCTTTCGGAACACCCGGTACGCCACCGAGAAGTACGCCAGATCCGCCTTCACGCTTAGTCAGGAAGTGGGCTCCGATTTGGACTGCCATCCGTCCAGCGACCTCACTCATAGGTACCAAGAGTGGCAGTTGTCCATCTTGATCGCGGACAGTTTCGTAGGCCAGACCAGTTGTCTTAGCACTAGTCATAGCATCTGCTAGCTCAGGAGCGGCAGCCATGTGCAGGTAGGTAAAGAGTAAGAGGTCATCGCGGAGGAATCCATATTCAGCTGCCAGAGGTTCTTTGACCTTGACCACTAGCTCAGCTGCCCAAGCTTCTGCAGCAGTAGGGACGATTTTTGCACCTTGTTTTTGGTAGTCTGCATCTGTAAAACCAGATCCCAGCCCCGCATTTGTCTCAATCAGAACTTCATGGCCTTTACCAACGAGGCTATGAACACCAGCTGGTGTCAGAGCGACACGATTTTCATTATTTTTGATTTCTTTTGGAATACCGATTAACATAAAAAATATGCTCCTTTTTTAAGATGTTTTTATTGTATATGAAAACGCTTCAAAAATCAAGAAAAAATCGGAGTGGTTTGCTTTCATTAGTGAATTGTGCTATTCTGTTAAGAAAAAATAGGAGGTCCTGATGGAAAATATCTATGTCAAACTGGCTCGTCATACCAGACTGGAAACTGAGCGGTTGATTCTGCGCCCGGTGACCTTGGAAGATGCCCCGGCGATGTTTGAGTATGCTTCGGATGAGGAAAATACTCGCTATACCTTTGAGACAAATAAAAGCCTGGAAGAAACACGCAATAATATCGCTCTCTTTTATCTGGCTAATCCTCTGGGGCGCTGGGGAATAGAAGTGAAGGAGAGCGGCAAATTCATCGGGACTATTGACCTGCATAAGATCAGGCTGGACTTGAAAACAGCGGCTATCGGCTATGTAATCAATAAAAAATACTGGAATCAGGGTTATACGACAGAGGCCAATCGCGCAGTCATCAAGCTGGCTTTTGAGCAAATCGGAATGAATAAACTTGTAGCGCTGCATGATGTGGATAATCCAGCATCTGGCCGGGTTATGGTCAAGTCGGGTATGAAATATTCTCACGAAGAGCCTTATGCGTCACTAGACAAGCATGAGCAAGGCCGCATTGTGACGCGGGTCCATTACTATCTGACTAGCGAAGATTATTTTGCAAAAAAATGAGAAAGGATATTGACAAGCACCTATCTACATGATATATTAGATAGGTACGCTGATTTAGCTCAGTTGGCAGAGCGCATCCATGGTAAGGATGAGGTCGCCGGTTCGATCCCGGCAATTAGCATCTTGTAATACAAGGTTGGGTTTTCCCAGCCTTTTCTTTTTGTCAGTTATAGCAAATAGTGAAAGGCAAAGTTTCGGGAAGGAACATAATAAAAATAGCTGCTTTTGTCTTTGCTGTGAGTGGTTGACAAATCTGCTCTGCTATTTTCCAAAACCCTGCCCTCGGCTCCCTAAAGTGAGTCAAAATATGATATAATAAGGTAATACTAGCAAAGCGGGTAAGATATGTATATCGAAATGGTAGATGAAACGGGTCAGGTTTCGGAAGAGATTCTTAAACAGACCCAGGAAATTTTGGAGTTTGCGGCCCAGAAAACGGGCAAGGAAAATAAGGAAATGGCTGTGACTTTTGTCAGCAATGCGCGCAGTCATGAACTCAACTTGGAATATAGAGATACGGATCGGCCAACGGATGTGATTAGCTTGGAGTACAAGCCTGAGCTGGACATTGCTGTTGACGAAGAGGATTTGCTGGACCACCCTGAGCTAGCTGAGATGCTGGAAGATTTTGACGCCTATATCGGTGAGCTGTTCATTTCAGTAGACAAGGCGCGTGAGCAGGCTGAAGAATACGGCCACAGCTTTGAGCGGGAGATGGGCTTTTTGGCAGTGCATGGTTTTCTGCATATCAACGGCTATGATCACTATACGCCGGAAGAAGAAGCAGAAATGTTTGGTTTACAGGAAGAAATTTTAACTGCTTATGGACTCACAAGGAAATAACAAACGCAAATGGAAAAACCGAGATGTGGTCTCGAGTCTGGAATTTGCTTTAACCGGTATTTTTACAGCCTTTAAAGAGGAGCGCAATCTGCGCAAGCATGTACTTTCGGCTTTGGCAGTGATAGTTGCGGGACTGGTTTTTGACTTGTCCGCGATAGAATGGCTCTTTCTCTTTTTGAGTATTTTTCTGGTCATTGCCTTTGAGATTGTCAATTCTGCCATTGAAAATGTCGTGGATCTGGCCAGTGATTACCACTTTTCTATGCGGGCAAAGAATGCCAAGGATATGGCAGCGGGAGCTGTTCTGGTCGTGTCTGGCTTTGCTGTTGTGACAGGACTGATTATTTTTGTTCCCAAGATTTGGGATTGGATTTTTTAAAGATTTGAAAATCGGGGGAGACTGCCGATTTTCTGCTGTTTTAATGGAAATAATAGAGGTGAAAGAATGACTTTTAAATCAGGTTTTGTAGCTATTTTAGGACGTCCTAATGTTGGGAAATCAACCTTTTTGAATCATGTTATGGGGCAAAAGATTGCCATCATGAGCGATAAGGCTCAGACTACTCGCAATAAAATTATGGGAATTTACACGACGGATAAGGAGCAGATTGTCTTTATCGACACGCCGGGAATCCATAAGCCTAAGACGGCTCTAGGCGATTTTATGGTGGAAGCAGCTTACAGCACCCTGCGTGAGGTGGATACCGTCCTCTTCATGGTGCCAGCAGATGAGCCGCGTGGCAAGGGTGATGATATGATTATCGAGCGCCTGAAAGCGGCTAAAGTGCCAGTTATTTTGGTGGTCAATAAGATTGATAAAGTTCATCCGGATCAGCTTTTAGCGCAAATTGATGATTTCCGTCAGCAGATGGACTTCAAAGAAATCGTGCCGATTTCAGCCCTGCAGGGCAATAATGTGTCCCATCTTATTGATATTCTCAGTGAGAATCTGGAGGAAGGCTTCCAGTATTTCCCAGAAGACCAGATTACCGACCATCCGGAGCGCTTTCTGGTGTCAGAGATGATTCGGGAGAAGGTGTTGATGCTGACACGGGAGGAAATTCCCCACTCAGTCGCGGTGGTTGTTGACAGCATGAAGCGAGACGAGGAGACGGACAAGGTCCATATCCGAGCAACTATCATGGTGGAGCGCGACAGCCAAAAAGGCATTATCATCGGTAAAGGCGGATCCATGCTGAAGAAAATCGGATCTATGGCTCGGCGTGATATTGAGCTCATGCTGGGGGACAAGGTCTTCCTAGAAACCTGGGTCAAGGTCAAGAAAAATTGGCGGGATAAGAAGCTGGACCTAGCAGACTTTGGCTATAATAAGAAGGAGTATTGAGGTTTTCTAAGCTAGTAAGTGAGGTGATGGAAATGCCATCATTATTCATTGACGAAAGAGGACAGCAAAATCCAAAAAGCATTATCTTTTTGCATGCTTCAGGCTCTAGCAGTCAGATGTGGCGACACCATGTTGCTGCGCTTGAGCAAGATTTTCATTGCATTCTTGTGGATTTACCTGGTCACGGAGCCAGTCGTGATATTGAGTGGACAAACTTTGATGATGTCGTGGAAATGATTGTGGCTGTCATTAACAGCAAAGCACATGGCAAGCCGCACTTGGTCGGGCTTTCATTAGGCGGTTCCCTCATACTTAAGTTGTTGAAAAAACATTCCAGTCTTATAGATAAAGTCATTGTGGATGGGGCAAGTCCTCAGCCAATTAAGGGCTATCGCAAGATCATTGCCATTGTCTATCTGATGTCTTTCTTGAAAAATACTAAATTTGTAGCTAATTTCCTGACAAAGATGATGCAAGAGGACGGAGCACCTGTCCAAGACGTTCAGCGCTTTGTTGCAGATTTCCAAAGAGCTGAACAGCGCTCATTTCGCCATGCGATGTCACAGGCAAATCTGTTGAGACTTGACTTGCAGTTTGATAATCCTGCTTTCTTTGTCTCAGGTGGAAAAGAAGCCGAAACCATTCATGACTGCCACCGCAGGTTGGCACAGAAAAATGTTAGGTCTGAATGCGCCTATTATCCCGACAAAGGGCATACTTGGCTTTTTAGTGATGTGGATACGCATATTCAGCTGCTGCGCTATTTCTTTCAAAACGCTGCCTTCCCAGAGAAATTGAAAGGATTTTGATATGGACTATATTTCCTATATTCGCTCCAAGGTGGGGCATGATAAGGTTATCTTGAATTTTGCCGGTGGGCTTCTGGCAGACGAGGAAGGTCGTGTGCTTCTGCAGTTGCGAGGTGATAAGAAAACATGGGCGATTCCTGGTGGAGCTATGGAGCTCGGGGAGACTTCTTTGCAAGCAGCCGTGCGCGAATTTCACGAAGAGACAGGCATTGCTGTTGAAGCCAAGCGCTTGCTGAATGTTTATACTAATTTTGATGAATCTTATCCTAATGGTGACAAAGTGCAGACGGTTGTCTTTCTGTATGAATTGAAGGCACTGGAGAATGTTGATATTTCCAATTTTCACAATGAGGAAACACTACGGTTAGGCTTTTTTTCTAAAGAAGAAATAGCAGAGCTGGAAAATGTATCAGATAAACACCGCCTGATGCTGGATGAGTATTTTTCGGACAGCTTTGCAATGGGGCTTTGATATTAAGAATAATAAGAAAGGAGCTTTATGCCTGAATTACCTGAAGTGGAGACGGTTCGGCGCGGTTTGGAGCGTCTGGTTGTTGGCAAGACGATTGGGCAGGTGCGGGTTCGCTATGCTAAGATGATTGGCACGGGAGTGGATAGTTTTATCCACGACTTGCCAGGCCAGACCATTGAAAAGATTGGCCGTCGGGGCAAGTATTTGCTCTTTTACCTGACGGGTGGAGTGCTGGTTTCCCATCTGCGAATGGAAGGCAAGTATCTTTTTTATCCTGATGCGGTGCCTGAGCGCAAGCATGCCCATGTCTTTTTCGAGATGACGGATGGTGGAACGCTTGTTTATGAGGACGTTCGCAAGTTTGGGACCATGGAGCTCTTGAGAAAGGACCAGCTGGAGGCTTATTTTGCTGCCAGAAAGCTTGGTCCTGAGCCGACAGCGGCGGACTTTCTTTTGGCGCCTTTTGCAGCAGCTTTGGGTCGTTCCAAGAAGCCTATCAAACCCTATTTGCTAGAGCAGACCTTGGTCGTTGGTCTGGGCAATATCTATGTAGATGAGGCCCTTTGGCGGGCGCGGATTCATCCGGCAAGGCCAGCAGCTAGTCTAAAGCCTACTGAAGTGAAGCGGCTGCGTGAGCAGATTATAGAAGTTTTGCAGCTTGGGATTGAAAAGAGAGGCTCGACCATTCGGACCTACCGCAATGCTTTGGGTGAAGATGGCACGATGCAGGATTTTCTGCAGGTCTATGGAAAGACTGGTCAACCCTGCGCTAGATGCGGCAGCCCGATTGAGAAAATTAAGCTGGGCGGACGCGGTACACATCTCTGTCCTCATTGCCAGAAAGCGAGGTAGCTATCATGGTAAGAATTATCGGTATTACTGGTGGTATTGCCTCGGGTAAGTCAACAGTGACAGAGTTTTTGAGGCAGCAGGGTTATCAGGTCATCGATGCGGATCAGGTAGTGCATGAGCTGCAAGAGCCGGGGGGACGGCTTTATCAAGCTCTTTTATCTACTTTTGGCCCAGCTATTTTACAGGAAGATGGGCGCTTGGACCGGCCTAAGCTGGGAGCTATGATTTTTGGGAATCCCGAACTCTTGGCGCAATCCAGTCAAATACAAAATCAGATTATCCGCGAGGAACTGGCTGGCAGGCGAGATTTGCTGGCAGAGACGGAAGACATCTTTTTTATGGATCTTCCCTTGCTGTTTGAGTTACAATATGAAGACTGGTTTGACCAGATCTGGCTGGTGGATGTGACGGAGAAAACTCAGCTCAGTCGCCTTATGACTCGAAATGCTCTTAGTCAGGAAGAGGCTGAAAAACGCATAGCTGCTCAGCTATCTCTTCAAGAAAAACGAAATAGAGCAGACGTGCTTATTGATAATAATGGCCCGCTTGAGGAAACTCTACGGCAGATTCGCGATGCTTTGCAGAAATTAGAAAGAAGTTGATTTATCACGACACAAGTAAATTGGAAACATAACCTGAAAGTCGCTTGGTTTGGGAACTTCCTGACAGGTGCCAGCATTTCTCTGGTGACGCCTTTTATGCCCCTTTTCGTGGAGCAGCTGGGTGCCAGAGGTCATGAGGTGGAGTATTACGCTGGGCTAGGGATTTCACTCTCTGCAATCTCAGCGGCCTTGCTCTCTCCTGTCTGGGGAAGTCTGGCCGACCGATATGGCCGTAAGCCTATGATGATACGTGCGGCTATTGCCATGGTTTTCACTATGGGCGGTATTGCTTTTGTGCCCAACATTTTCTGGCTCTTGCTCCTACGCTTTCTAAACGGTGTTTTCGCTGGTTATGTTCCCAACAGCACAGCTCTGATTGCCAGTCAGGCTCCCAAGGAAAAAACGGGTTATGCTCTGGGAACTCTCTCGACCGGTGTCGTTGCGGGTAATCTTATGGGGCCATTTATTGGCGGTCTGATTGCGGAGATGTTCGGTATTCGCAATGTCTTTCTTCTGATTGGCGCCTTTTTTCTAGCATCAGCCTTAATGACCTTTTATTTGATTCGGGAGGATTTTGTGCAAGTGACCCGACAAGAAGAGGTAGGCTTTAGGGAATTGCTGCGCCAACTCAGGTATCCTAAGATGCTGATGAATCTCTTTCTGACCAGCTTTGTTATCCAGTTTGCAGCTCAATCTATCAGCCCTATCCTTTCCCTCTATGTCAGAGAGCTGGGGCAAAAGGACAATCTGATCTTTGTTTCGGGTCTCATCGTTTCTAGCATGGGACTTTCCAGCATGATGAGCTCCAGTATTTTAGGGCGGTTAGGAGACCGTATCGGCAATCACCGGCTTCTGGTGCTGGCTCAGTTCTATTCAATCCTGATTTATCTGCTCTGTGCCAATGCTGGCTCCCCTATGCAGCTAGGCTTTTATCGCTTTTTATTTGGTCTAGGAACAGGGGCGCTGATACCAGGTGTCAATGCTTTGCTAAGTAAGATAACACCCAAATTTGGAATCTCTAGGATTTTCAGCTATAATCAGATTTTCTTTTATCTGGGTGGAGTGATCGGCCCTATGTCTGGATCGGTCATTGCGGCAGCCTATGGCTATCATTCAGTCTTTTATGCAACAGCAGGGCTAGTTGCTGTCAGTATGCTGGCCAATCTCTTTAGTTTTCGAAATTTATTTAAAAAGAAGGATATCTAGTGCGCGTTAAAATAAATTTAAAATGTTCCAGCTGCGGCAGTCAGAACTATCTGACCAGCAAAAATACTAAAACGCATCCGGAAAAAATTGAGGTCTTAAAGTATTGTCCTAAGGAAAGAAAAGTTACTTTACATCTTGAATCCAAGTAGATTTTATGATAAAATAGATAGGATTTTAAGGAGTTTTTATTTATGTACAACCTATTATTAACCATTTTAGTCATTTTATCAGCTATTATTGTCATTGCAATTTTCATGCAGCCAACTAAAAATCAGTCCAGCAACGTCTTTGATGCCAGTGCCAACGACTTGTTTGAACGTCCTAAGGCACGCGGTTTTGAAGCTGTGATGCAGCGTATGACGGGAATCATGATTTTCTTCTGGCTACTGATTGCATTGGTATTAGCAGTATTATCTAGTAAATAAAATGGGCTCTGACTTCGTCTTGGCCTATTTTTTTGGAACTCCAGAAATTAATGCATTAGGAGAGCCAAATATCAGGATAACTTAGTTTTTTATTAAGTTCATTTTGAACAGCTATTGGCTTCAGAATATAAGTGTAAAAGAACAGTAAGTAAGGGAGTAAAGAGTGTCTAAAAGTTTTGATAAAATAATAAAGAGTAACGTTGATCAAGATATTCTCCTTTTTTTGAAATTTGCTTATTTTGGGAATACGTCTAATCCTTTGGAGGCTGCAAGTAGAAGTGCCTATCACGATATGATGAGAACAATTAGATTTTATGATTTACCTCAGTCTGATAGATGGGAGATGAGAGAGAAAGTCAATAAGGTATTAAAAGAAGAAATAGATTGGCTAGATTCGAGTCATATCAGGAGTCAAAGTGTTTTTGATAGTTGGCATCGGAAACTTAGTGATGAAATAAAAATGATTTATCAAAGTTATGGAATTGAGTTTTCTTATGGACAAGCACAAAAATGGATCAATATGACAATAAAGTATTTATATATACTGGAAGTACAATCATTTGATGGGGTATTTGAGTATTTACATATTCCGATAGATAATTATATATTTGACAGTGTAGAAAATCTTCTTGGTATTCCAAGGCCCAAGCAAGCATGGAGTCGCTTGGATGATTATGACTGGTATTTGTGTTATCAAGAGGCTATTAGAGAGAAGCTATCTGGCATCAGTCCATTACGATGGGAATTTCGAGAATGGCTTAATGCAGTACAGAAAAAAGGTGATTGATTAGTGGAATGCTATTAATTAAACAGATAAGAAAGAAACAATGAAAACAGATATATTAGAAATTTTAAATGATAAGGAGTCAATCAGCGTAGATGAGCTGGCGGCTGCTTTGGGGAAAGAGTCTTCCAAGGATTTTAGTAGCTTGGTCAAGACCATTTCCCAGATGGAAAGAAAGCATCAGATTCGCTTTGATAACGAGGGGCGGATTGAGCTTTATGAGAAGAAAAAGCAGGAGCGTCTGACTCTCAAGGGTGTTTTTCATGCCCACAAGAATGGTTTTGGCTTTGTCACTCTGAATGAGGAAGAGGATGACCTCTTTGTCGGCCGTAATGATGTCAACCATGCCATTGATGGCGATACGGTGGAAGTAGTCATCACTAAGGTGGCAGACCGGATCAAGGGAACATCAGCTGAGGCTAAGATTATCGATATTCTGGAGCACAGCCTGACCTCAGCGGTTGGTCAGCTGGTTCTGGATGAGGAAAAGCCCAAGTATGCGGGTTATATCCGCTCGAAAAATCAGAAAATAAGCCAGCCTATTTATGTCAAAAAGCCAGCCATGGTTTTGGATGGCACAGAAGTGCTCAAGGTCGCTATTGACAAATATCCGACCAAGAAGCACGATTTCTTCGTGGCTAGTCTGGTCGATGTGGTCGGTCATGTCAACGATCCAGGCATTGATGTACTGGAAGTGCTGGAGTCGATGGATATTGTCTCTGAGTTTCCAGAAAAGGTCTTGGAAGAAGCCGAACAAGTTCCGGATGCACCGACTGAGAGTGATTTGGCAGGACGTTTGGATCTGCGTGAAGAGATTACCTTTACTATCGATGGAGCGGATGCCAAGGACTTGGACGATGCGGTCCATATCAAGCGCCTAAAAAATGGCAACTTTGAACTTGGTGTCCATATCGCAGATGTGTCCTACTATGTCAAAGAAGGCTCTGAGCTGGACAAGGAAGCCCTCAATCGAGCAACCTCTGTCTATGTGACTGACCGCGTGGTGCCTATGCTGCCAGAGCGCTTGTCCAACGGTATCTGCTCCCTCAATCCAAATGTGGATCGGCTGACCCAGTCGGCTATCATGGAGATAGATGCCAAGGGGCGCGCGGTCAAGCATACCATCACTCAGACTGTTATCAAGACAACCTTTCGCATGACTTACAGTGATGTCAACGACATCATTGCTGGAAATCAGGAAAAAGCTGAGCAGTTCAAGGCCATTGTGCCCAGTATTGACAGCATGGTCCAGCTGCATGAGATTCTGGAAAGCATGCGCTTTAAACGCGGTGCGCTCAACTTTGACACCAATGAAGCCAAAATCATGGTCAACAAAGAAGGTCGGCCGGTGGATATTGTCCTGCGTCAGCGGGGAATTGCTGAGCGCAT
Organism: Streptococcus sanguinis; assembly: GCF_019929145.1. Lineage (GTDB taxonomy): Bacteria > Bacillota > Bacilli > Lactobacillales > Streptococcaceae > Streptococcus > Streptococcus sanguinis_U. The sequence goes on from NZ_JAHZOW010000001.1 coordinate 194,115, forward strand.
GATTGAGTCCTTTATGCTGGTGGCGAATGAGACGGTGGCTGAGCATTTTGCTAAGCTAAATCTGCCCTTCATCTATCGGATCCACGAGGAGCCTAAGGCGGAGAAGGTGCAGAAGTTTATCGACTACGCCTCTAGCTTTGGGATTCGGATATACGGGACGGCTAGCTCTATGAGTCAGCAGGCTCTGCAGGATATTATGGAGGCGGTCAAAGACCAGCCTTATGAGGAAGTCCTGTCCATGATGCTTTTGCGCTCCATGCAGCAGGCTCGCTACTCTGAGCACAATCACGGGCACTATGGTCTGGCAGCGGAGTTTTATACGCATTTCACCAGTCCGATTCGCCGCTATCCGGACCTTCTGGTTCATCGGATGGTACAGGATTATGGCAAATCTAAAGAAATAGCAGAGCATTTTGAGCAAGTGATTCCAGAGATTGCCAGTCAGTCCTCCAGCCGAGAGCGTCGGGCTATCGAGGCCGAGCGTGAAGTTGAAGCTATGAAGAAGGCTGAGTTCATGGAAGACTTTGTTGGAGAAGAATTTGACGGCGTGGTCTCAAGCGTGGTTAAGTTTGGACTCTTTGTCGAACTGCCTAATACGGTCGAAGGCTTAATCCATGTCACAAACTTGCCAGAGTTTTACAGCTACAATGAGCGGACGATGACCCTGCAAGGAGAAAAGTCCGGCGTGGTCTTCAAGGTCGGTCAGCAGATTCGTATCAAGCTGGTCCGAGCGGATAAGGCTACAGGCGAGATTGACTTTGAATACTTGCCTAGTGAATTTGACCTGGTAGAAAAGACTAGCAAGAGTGGCAGAGGCAAGTCAGGCAGAAAGAGACGCCGTGAAGATGACAAGCGCAGCCATTCTTCCAAAGAAAAAGGCTACAGAGATAAGAAAGATAAGAAGTCCAAGAAAGGCAAGAGCCAGAAGGCATTTTACAAGGAACTAGTCAAGAAAGGAGCCAAGCATGGCAAAGGGAGAAGGAAAGGTCGTCGCGCAAAATAAAAAGGCCAGACACGACTACACCATCGTAGACACCATCGAGGCTGGCATGGTGCTGACAGGGACGGAGATTAAGAGTGTCCGTGCCGCCCGCATCAATCTCAAAGACGGCTTTGCCCAGATCAAGAACGGTGAGGCCTGGCTTAGCAATGTCCATATCGCGCCTTATGAAGAGGGCAATATCTGGAACCAAGAGCCTGAGCGTCGCAGAAAGCTGCTGCTGCATAAGAAGCAGATCCAAAAGCTGGAGCAGGAGACCAAGGGAACCGGCATGACGCTGGTGCCGCTCAAGGTCTATCTCAAGGACGGCTATGCCAAGCTGCTCCTGGGCTTAGCCAAAGGGAAGCACGACTACGACAAGCGCGAGTCCATCAAACGCCGCGAGCAAAACCGCGACATCGCAAGACAAATGAAGAACTTTAATACAAGATGAAAGACTGGGCGACTGGTCTTTTTTTATTTTAGGGAGCAAGTTTTCCAGTTATTCGATTGTCTTCGATGACTTTTCTAATTTTAAAAAAAGAAGTGAGCATAATAGTTGATAAGTAACCATCCAGATGATATACTTGTTCTTGTATCAGATACAAGTTTATCAAAAGGGAGTTTCTATGGATACAAAATTCTCAGTGGCTTTGCATATCTTGACAATGATTAGTGAGAGTAGGGAGACTTTGAGTTCGCAAAACTTAGCGACGAGTGTAGGAACTAATTCTAGCTATATCCGAAAAGTCATTACCTTGTTGAAAAATGCAGGTTTAATTATTTCTCATCAAGGTAAATCGGGCTACCAACTCGGCAAAACTCCTAAGAAGATGAGTTTACTTGAGATTTATTATGCTACCCAAGAAGTTAATCACATTAGTTTGTTTCAAATGCATCAGAACGCTAATCAAGAATGTCCAGTCGGACAAAATATTCAAGAGGCAGTATCGCCGATTTTTGCTAGTGCAGAAGCTCAACTAGAAAAGGCATTGCGCCATCAAACATTAGATGATGTCATCAATAATTTATATAAAACAGCTAATCAAGTTCGAAACTGACTTGTAAAATCTTAGTTTTAAAAACAAAAATACAGTCTTGCACTTGATGCAAAGAAGATAAAAGATAGAAAAGAGATTATAATGAAAGCAGCACTACATACAAAATACGACAAAAAGAACATCAACCTTACGATAACAGAAATAGCAAAGCCTATCATTTCAGATAATCAAGTTTTGGTTAAGGTCACTGCAGCGGGAGTCAATCCTTTGGACAATATGATTTCCCGAGGAGAAGTTAAGATGATTGTCCCTTACAAATTGCCGCAAACAGCTGGAAATGAAGTTGTTGGAGTTATTGAAGAACTTGGAAGCCGTGTCAGCAACTTCAAGCTTGGCGACCGTGTTTTTGCTCGCCTCCCACTTGATCATATCGGAGCTTTTGCGGAATATGTTGGCGTAGATAGTGAAGCCTTGGCAAAAGTCCCAGAATATTTGACAGACATAGAAGCGGCTGCGGTGCCTTTGACGGCTTTGACTATTATGCAAGCCCTAGAGCTTATGGGAGCTCAAGCTGGTAAAACAATCTTCATCTCTGGAGGTACAGGTGGTGTAGGTGGCATGGCGATTCCTATTGCTAAAGCAAAAGGCTTGAAGGTCATCACGAATGGTGCTGCCGTTAACGCTGAGCGTGTCTTGAAATTGGGGGCAGATCGCTTTATTGATTACAAGACGGAGGATTATACAAAAACTGTCAGCGATGTGGACTATGTTTTGGATACACTTGGTGGTGCTGAAACAGAGAAGCAAATGTCTATCATGAAAAAAGGCGGACACTTGGTTTCTCTTCGAGCGATGCCAAATGATGCTTTTGCTAAACGCATGAACTTGCCAAAATGGAAACAAATCTTGCTAGGACTTGCTGGTCGTAAGTTTGATAAGATGGCTGAGAAGTATGGTGTTCATTATCATTTTATTTTTGTTGAAAGTAACGGTGCTCAATTACAAGAAGTAGCAGATATTTTCAGTAAACTTGAAATCAAACCATCTATTGATACAGTTTACACGTTTGATGAGGTGAATGCTGCTCTCGACAAGGTTGCGAATGGACGTTCACGTGGGAAAACAGTTCTCAGCTTTGAATAATTAGAAAGAAGTTTATGTCTTACATTACAACAAAAAATCAATACATTACTGTTGCTGGCAATCAAATTGCCTATCGTGAACTTAGCAAGGGTAAGTCTGACTTTCCACTTGTTATGTTAGTTCACTTGGCTGCTACCTTGGACAATTGGGATCCAAAACTTTTAGATTTGATTGCGAAAGAGCATCATGTCCTTGTCTTAGACCTACCAGGTGTTGGGGCAAGTCAGGGAAAAGTTGCAACGACTATCCCTGGCATGGCAGAGCAAACCATCGCCATTATAAGTGATTTAGGTTACAATCGTATCAACCTTTTAGGACTATCTATGGGCGGTATGATTGCTCAAGAAATAGTTCGTATGGATTCTGATTTGGTTAATTGTCTTATTTTGGCAGGAACTGGTCCTCGAGGTGGATTTGAAATGGATAAGGTTACCGGAAAAACATTCAAATATATGTTTAAGGCTGCCCTTGAGCGTATTGACCCAAAACGCTATATTTTTTACAATCATGATGAGCAAGGTAAAGTAGAAGCTTTGAAGGTTTTAGATCGTATAGGCGCGCGGACTGAGCAATTTAAGGACAAAGACATGAAAATTTCTGGTTTCTTAACGCAGCTCAAGGCAATCAAGGCTTGGGGCCAAGCTCCCCAAGACGATCTGAAATATATCACTCAACCAACCTTAATTGTGAATGGTGATAAGGATATGCAAGTCCCAACAGAAAATTCTTATGCTATGCATGAAAAGGTAGAAGGCAGCAAACTTCTTATCTATCCAAATGCTGGACATGGTTCTATTTTCCAATATGCGGATGAATTCTCAAAGGAATTGTTGAGGTTTTTGGCAGCATAAAATAGTCAAAATGGTAGGGTTAAAAAAGGGACATAGTAACTTTAATACAATATGAAAGACTGGGCGACCGGTCTTTTTTAGTTTTATATTAGTGATTCTCATCTACAGTAGTTATCTTAAATTGTTTATTGTCAAATTTACTAAACAGAAAAGTTCTGACCAATTTGCCACTTGTCAAGTCTGTGCTTTTCGAGTATGATAAAGACAGTTAAATTATTCGGAGCTTGGCTTTCAGAGAAAGGATTTTTTATGACAGAAGAATTGTTAGCCTATAAACGTATGCCGCTGTGGACGGCTGAGACCATGCCAGAGGCGGTAAAGAGAAAGCACAATACCAAAGAGGGAACTTGGGGCAAAATCACTGTTCTCAAGGGACGTCTTAAGTTTGTCGAGATGTCAGAGGAAGGTGAGGAGCTGGCTGAGCACATCTTTGAAGCTGGTCAGGACAATCCTTTTGCCCAACCCCAAGCTTGGCATCGGGTCGAAGCTCTGACAGATGATTTGGAGTGGTATTTGGAGTTTTACTGTCGGCCTGAGGATTACTTCCCTAAGAAATACGGCAGCAATCCAGTGCACTCAGAGGTTTTGGAAGCTATGCAGACAGTCCGGCCAGGGCGGGCTTTAGATCTAGGTTGTGGTCAAGGTCGCAATGCTCTCTTTCTAGCCAAGCAGGGCTTTGAAGTGACGGCTGTAGATCAGAATGAGCTGGCACTGGAGATCTTACAGAGCATTGTGGAGCAGGAGGATTTAGATCTGCCAGTGGGTACCTACGACATCAACTCAGCTAGTCTGACTCAAACTTATGATTTGATCGTTTCCACCGTTGTCCTGATGTTTCTGCAGGCGGAGCGGATTCCGCATATTATCCGAAATATGCAAGAGCATACAGCGCTTGGTGGCTACAATCTCATCGTCTGTGCTATGGATACAGAAGACTTCCCCTGCTCTGTTCCCTTTCCTTTTACTTTTAAGGAAGGCGAGCTTGCCGAGTATTACAAGGACTGGGAGCTGGTTAAGTACAATGAAAATCCTGGTCACCTCCATCGCCGTGATGAAAACGGCAATCGAATTCAGCTGCGATTTGCGACGATGCTGGCTAAAAAGGTTCAGTAGGAGACAGTAGGAAAGAACTAAATTTTTGAAAATTTAGCTTGGCTCACTTATTTTGAGGTTCTGGTTTAAAAGGTCTGGGAGACAATTTAAAATGTCTCAGCCTCAATATTTTTCGAACATAATAAAGCTAGACTGAGGCATTTTTGTCTCAGTCTTTTTTTATTTTAGTAAAAAACTTTAGAAATATTTTAGAATTTCTTTAGAAATATCTGAAGTTTGGTCGCTATACTAGAAAGTGCAAGGAGGAGAGAAAAGAGCTGGAAGCAACAGGACAGCTGGTAGAAAACTTTAGTTTTTCTTTAAGTGTGAGTCTAGAGCAGATCACTTTTAAAAGCAGACTGAAAGACCTTATTCTCTCCTCTTGCGGCAAATTTTTCCAGACCTTCAGTTTTCTGTTGACGAGGAAAAAAGAATATGTTAAAGTAAATGAGTAAAATAAAAAAGTCAATTATATTTTACTTAATATAAAAGGAGGAACTCATGAAGAAAAGAACGAAAATCATTCTAACTTCTACGTTGACTGTGACCGGCTTAATCTTGGCTGCCGGTGGCTATTGGGCTTATAAGACCTTTGTCCCTCAGGAGACACCGGTCGATAAGAATGCCACAGTGAGGACCAATTACTATCAAGCCATCAATAAAAAATGGCTGGAAAAGGCAGAAATCCCTAGCGACCAGCCGTCTAACGGTGTGTTTTATGAGTTGAACGAGCAGGTCAAGGATAAGATGAAGGCGGATGTCAAAAATCTAGTCTCTGGTAAAGAAGAGTCAACGATTGAAGGCATGCCTGAGTTTATCAAATACTATCAGCAAGCGACGGACTTCAAGCAGCGGGAAAAGGATGGCCTAGCCCCTCTCAAGTCCTATCTCAAGGAAATTGAAGACTTGTCCGATCTAAAGGACCTAGCTAGCAAGGCTGTTGACTGGGAAAAACGCGGTTTGGCTCTGCCGTTTACTTTTGAAATTAGTTCTAACCTAGAAAATACCAATCAGAAACAAGTGAATCTGTCCAGTCCAAGTCTTATGCTACCGGATAAGAGCTACTATGAAGATGAAGGTGCTAAGAAAAGGATGATGGATCCGCTGGAAAAAGCATTCAAAGAAGCCTTGCAAAAGCTGGGCTATAGTGAAAAAGACAGCGAAAAGATTGTCAAAGAAGCCTTAGAATTTGATGGAGAATTGGCCAAGTATGCCCAAAGTAATGAAGAAACTTCAGAAATTAAAAATCTTCACCATCCTAAGACGGCAGAAGACATCAATGCCTACTCGGATACCTTTAAGTTTCACGATATTATCAATGACTATCTAGGCCAGGAAGCTGGTGATGTCAATGTACCTAACCCTAAGTATTATGAAAATTTTGCCAAAGTAGTCAACGACAAGAACTTTGCCAAGCTCAAATCTTGGATGCTTGTGAAGCAGGCAGCATCAGCATCTAGTTTTCTAACCGATGACTATCGGCTGATTTTTGCAGAGTACCAAAAATCCTTGCAAGGTACTAAGGAAGCAACTTCAAAGGAAGATGCAGCATACAATCTGACAACAGGAACTTTTTCAGATGTCTTTAGTCTTTACTATGGCCGCAAATATTTCGGTGAGGAAGCCAAGCAAGAAGTGACCCAAATGGTCAAGGATATCAAGGAAGTCTATCGAGAACGTATGCTGAAAAACGAATGGCTGTCAGAAGAAACCAAGCAGAAGGCAGTCAAGAAGCTGGATACCATGAAACTCTATATCGGCTATCCTGAAAAAGTTCGCGAAGTGACTAAGTCCTTGAAAGTGGATGATAAAAAATCCTTCTTTGAAAATGCAATTGCTTTGAGTCAGGCAAAAAATCAATATGATGTTGAGCACTTCTCGGAGCCAGTAGACAAGGACGAGTGGGTCATGCCTTCCTATGATATCAACGCTTACTACTCACAGGAAAATAACAGTATCAACTTCCCAGCCGCAATCCTACAGAATCCATTCTTTGATGTTAAGCAAGAGATGGAAAAGAACTACGGCGGTATTGGTATGGTTATCGGTCACGAGATTACTCACGCCTTCGATTCAAACGGTGCAAACTTTGATGAAGAGGGAAATTTGAACAATTGGTGGACAGAAGCAGATAAGAAAGCTTTTGACAAGAAAATTGAAGCTGTTACCAAGCAGTGGGATGGTATTGAAATCTACGGTGGCAAGGTCAACGGCAAGCTTACGGTAACAGAAAATGTAGCCGATGCTGGAGGACTTTCAGCTACTCTCGAAGTTGTGAAAAAGAAATATCCAGATGCAGACTTGAAGAATTACTTTGAAAACTATGCCAATATCTGGAGAAGCAAGGCCAGTCTGCAATTTAACCAACTTCTCCTGAAGGTAGATGTCCATGCTCCGTCCGAACTGCGGGTCAACCAGCAACTCAAAAATGTAGAGGCCTTCTATGAAACCTATCCAGAAATCAAAGAAGGTGATGCCATGTATCTGGCTCCAGATAAGCGGGTCAGCGTATGGTAAAATTGCTTGTCTAGGAAAAGATGAGAAAATAATCTAAGCTATGAAGCACAACCAGTTTGGTAATAGGAGAGAAGTTCGTTCTCTTTCTCTTATCCATTCTTTCCTGCGACACCTGTGCGGCTGCGGGTTGTGCCTCCGCAGCCACGTGTCTTTAAAGTCAGATTTTATCTGGCTTTTTTCTATTTTGAAATGAATTATTTATCTAGTAAATCTTACACTTCAAAAAAATGAAATCGCTTGCAAAACTTGGAGTAAAAGGCTATACTGAATATAGTATTTCATTTTGTAATTTTTTACAAAAAAACAAAGGAGATATTTTTATGAAAAAAATATTGTTTCGTTCCTTGTTAGCTCTTTCGACCATTTTCCTCTTTCCTTTCCAAGTGGTCGAAGCCTGCACAGGATTTATCGTCGGGAAAGACCTGACAGCAGACGGCACGACGCTTTATGGTCGGACAGAGGACTTGGAGCCTAATCACAATAAGGTCTTTCTAGTTCATCCGAGAAAGACCAATGCGAGTGGTGCCAAGCTGGTTGACGAAACCAACGGTTTTGAATGGACCCTGCCGGCAGAAAGCTACAAGTATACCTCGGTCTCAGATGTGACCCCATCCCAAGGTATTTTTGACGAGGTTGGCTTCAATGAATACGGTGTTTCCATTTCTGCGACTGTTTCTGCCAAGGCTAATGATGCCATCCAAAAAGTGGATCCTTATGTAGCAAATGGTTTGGCAGAGTCTATCCTGACAACCGTCGTTCTGCCCCACGTTCAGACAGCTCGTCAGGGTGTGGAGCTGATGGCGCAGATTGTCAGAGAGCAGGGAGCAGCAGAGGGGAATATTATCACCATCGCTGATAAGACCGGTGTCTGGTATATGGAAATCCTATCTGGCCACCAATATGTTGCTATTAAATTCCCAGATGACAAGTATGCTGTCTTTCCTAATACTTTCTTCTTAGGCAGTGTTGATTTTGACGATACAGAAAATGTTATTGCCTCAAAGGGTGTTCAGGATGTAGCCAAGCAAGCTAACTCTTATAAAGAAATTGACGGCAAATTCCACATTTCTCAGTCCTATAATCCACCGATGGCAGAGGCAGATCGTTCACGTGCCTGGGCGGGTATCACCAGTCTAGATCCAAATGCGGCCGTGTCTTATAACGACTCTTACTTTGATCTCATGCACTCCACAGACAGAAAGATCAGTGTAGCAGATGTTATGGCTATGCAGCGCAATCGCTTTGAGGGCACTCAGTTCAAACCTCTGGATCAAATGGAGCTAGATGGTAAGGGGCTGCCACAACGCGGTACGACAGACCCTGTTTACAAATATCCATTGGGCAATCCAAATGTTATGGAAGCTCATATCTTCCAGCTCAAAGACGGTGTTCCAGCCAATATGGGAGGAGGCACTATGTGGCTGGCGGTAGGCAGCCCGCGCTTCTCACCTTACCTGCCTTATAATGGCAATATCACAGATACTTACGATGCCTATAAGGTCAACACAACTAGCTACAGTCCAGACTCTTGGTACTGGGTAGCATCTCATATCTATGATATGGCAGCCAAGCATCAGGACCTCTTTGGTACTTCTGTCCAAGACAAGTGGAAGGCCTTGGAAGCCCGCTTTATTGAGGAGCAAAATGCTCTAGATGCAGCCAATGCAGCTCTGCCAGATTCTTCAGCCAAAGTTACTGAGGAAACACAAGCTCGAGCAGCGCAAGTCTTTAAGGAAATGAAAGAGCTCGAAGCTGAAATGGAAGCTAAAATCAAGGAAGCAGCAAAAAACACTCCTTCTAGCTCCAGCAAAGATTCTAGCAGCTCTTCGTCATCTCAAAGTTCGTCAAGTTCTTCCTCTTCGGCAACCTCTAGCAGTTCGGACACACGGACGGAAGTCAATGTAGAAGATGACAGCTTGGTGGATGTAGCAACTGGCATTCGTTTGAAAAACGCTGATTTGGTCAAGGCTGGTTTTCAGCTGTCAGTGAAAAAACTAGAAAGCAAGATTCAGCCGACAGATACCTATGACATTAGCTTGACCGATCCGAATGGTCAGCCGGTGCATCAGGTCAGTCCAACACTTGTGACGATTCCAGTTCGCAAAGACTTGCCAGTAGATGCCGTCTATGCTCTGGATGAAAATGGCAAACAAGTTGAGAAATTTGATGTAACGGTTAATCAAAACCAGACTATCAGCTTCACGACCAATCATTTCTCTGTTTACCAAGTGCAGTATCGAAATGAGCAGTCCGTCAAGGCCAAGAAAAAAGACCTGCCATCAACAGGTGAGCAAGTGACCATCATGGGGCTTGCAGGCTTGATTATCCTAGCAGGAGTCTTCTTCCTTTTGAAGAAAACAAAGAAAAACTAATCTAAAATAAAAAGAAGGCCGAGCAAAATGTTCGGCCTTTCATAGTGGAAAAAACGACTCTTGTCCAGGCTATCCTTCAAGCTAGAGCCTTTATCTTAAATAATCATAGTTATAAGTAGTCAAAATTATGTCAGTGAGTTCTTCAGGTTCTTCTTGAGCTCCGCCGGCTATCCAAAGAGAAATAATCCCCTCAACACTGGATAGGAAGATTTCCAAGGCGTATTTCTGAGGGATGTGAAAGTTCTCCTCTAAAAAACGCTGGGTAGCATCCTTTTGCTTATCACTCAGAATGATACTGGTTATGTACTCCCGAATAGCCTCCCGAAAGTCAATATAATGGCTTCTGGTCAGGGCATTGATAAGACGTTCATTAGCGCGCAGTATATGAAATTTTGCTATCATTAACTTTTTAGGATATTCGTTCTCTGCTTCAAACAAGCTATAACTAGAAAGTTGGGAGATAATGTCGTTTTTGAGACTATCAACCATCTGATATTTATCTTGGTAGTGGAGGTAGAAGGTGCCGCGGTTAATCCCAGCCCGTTTGCAGAGCTTGCTGATGGAGATATTATCAAATCTTTCCTCTGATAGTAGCTGAATCAAGGCTTCTTTGATGTCTTCCTTGGTACTAGTCTTTCGTTTCTGGATCATTTTTCTTCCTCTTTGCTTAAATCAACACTTTGTTGATTTTTGATTATTGCTTTTTATCTAAGCTCATTATATAATATCTGTGATTTAGAATCAACACCTTGTTGATTTAAGGAAACGAGTTTTGAAAAGGAGAGATGATAACATGGCTTACATTGAAATGAAACATAGCTTTAAACGTTATCAGGTAGGTGACACGGAGATTGTCGCCAATCATGATATTTCTTTTGAGATTGAAAAGGGGGAACTGGTCATTATCCTGGGTGCTTCTGGAGCTGGTAAGTCAACGGTGCTTAATATTCTCGGCGGTATGGATACCAATGATGAGGGAGATATCCTGATAGACGGCCAGAATATTGCTGACTACAATTCCCACCAGCTGACGGACTATCGTCGCAATGATGTGGGCTTCGTCTTTCAGTTTTACAATTTAGTGCCCAACCTGACGGCTAAGGAAAATGTCGAATTGGCTTCGGAGATTGTCAAGGATGCTCAAGATCCAGTGGCCGTTCTAACTGCGGTTGGTATGGAAAATCGCCTCAATAATTTTCCAGCGCAGTTGTCAGGTGGGGAGCAGCAGCGGGTGTCTATCGCTAGGGCTGTGGCAAAAAATCCCAAGATTTTGCTCTGCGATGAGCCGACAGGGGCTCTGGACTACAATACTGGCAAGCAAGTGCTGCAAATCTTACAGGACATGTCCCGCAATCAAGGGGCGACGGTGATTATCGTAACCCACAATGCTGCCTTGGCTCCCATTGCTGACCGGGTTATCCGCATGCACGACGCGAGAGTCAAGAGTGTTACAGTCAATGAAGAACCTCAGGATATAAGTACATTGGAGTATTGATATGAAGAGAAAGATTTATTGGAAAGATATTCTGCGCTCCTTCACTAGCTCTAAAGGACGTTTCCTATCTATTTTAATCCTTATGATGCTAGGCTCTTTAGCTCTCGTGGGGCTCAAGGTCGCTCCACCCAATATGCGCAGAACAGCAACAGATTATTTGAAAGAGCAGCGAACTATGGACTTGGCTGTTATGGCGGATTATGGTTTGGATAAAGCGGATCAGAAAGAGCTGGAAGCTATCAAGGGAGCTGATGTCGAGTTTGGCTATCTGACAGATGTCACCGTAAACGAGGAGGCTCTCCGAGTATTCTCAGATACCAAGGATATTTCAAACTTTCAAGTGACCTCCGGTCGTCTTCCTAAGAAAGAGCAAGAAATTGCCCTGGCTAGCTTTTGGTCTAAAAAATATAAGCTTGGTCAGGAGATTGATCTGACTGAAAAAGCAGGCAGTCGGTCAGTTCTGAAAAACAAGACCTATAAGATTGTGGGTTTTGTCAACTCGGCGGAGCTATGGTCTGATAGAAATCTGGGCAATGCGACTAGTGGAAGCGGTGCTTTATCAGCCTATGCTGTAGTCAGCCCTAAGGCCTTTGATACAGATGTTTACAGTATTGCCCGCCTGCGCTATCATGATTTAGAAAAGCTGGCTCCCTTCTCTGAAAGCTATCAGGAGCGTTTGGAGCAGCACCAGACAGCTTTAGACAAGAGCCTGGAAGATAACGGAGTGGCCCGGTTTAAGCGATTAGAGGCAGATGCCAAAAGCACCATTCAGAAGGGTGAAGATAAGATTGCTCAGGCTGAGAGCGAACTGACCCAAGGTAAAAAACAATTAGAGCAAGCTCAGAGTCAGCTGGACCAGCAAAAAAACCAGCTAGCAGCAACTCAAGCCGCTTCTATCCTCCCTCCTGCTCAGCTCAGTCAGAGCCAGCAGCAGATTCAGGATGCTGAGTCCCAACTCAATCAGAAAAAAGCAGACCTCGCAAAGGCAGAGAAAGACTTATCAGCTAGCAAGAACAAGCTAGCTGACGCTAAGGCAGACCTGAATCGTTTGAAAGAGCCGGCCTATCATAGCTATGACCGCAAGTCTCTGCCAGGTGGGAATGGCTATCATATGTATAAAAACTCCATGAATAGTATTGCGTTGATTGGTAATATCTTCCCGGTGGTGCTCTATTTGGTGGCAGCTATAGTGACCTTTACCACCATGACTCGCTTTGTCGATGAGGAGCGAACAAATGCAGGTGTCTTCAAGGCTCTAGGCTACCATAGCCGAGATATCATTCGCAAGTTTGCTCTTTACGGTTTGGTGGCGGGTAGTTTGGGTACCCTCATAGGGATTCTGCTGGGACATTATTTCTTGTCGGGGGTGATTTCTTCTATTATTACCAGAGGGATGGTGCTCTCTGCCCCGCATGCATATTTTTATATTTCCTATAGTTTACTGGCCCTTTGGCTTTCCCTTCTTTCCAGCGTTCTCCCTGCCTATTTGGTGGCAAGACGGGAGCTGACGGAAGAAGCAGCTCACTTGCTTTTGCCCAAGCCACCAGTCAAGGGCTCCAAGATTTTCTTGGAAAGACTTCCCCTTATCTGGCGACGTCTTAGCTTTACTCAGAAGGTCACAGCTCGCAATATCTTTCGCTATAAGCAGCGGATGTTCATGACTATCTTTGGTGTGGCGGGTTCTGTTGCACTGCTCTTTGCCGGCCTAGGACTTCAGTCTTCTATTGGTGGTATTCCAAAACGTCAGTTTGAAGAGATTCTGCGATACGACTTGATTGTCGCTGTCAATCCTGGGGAGAATCAAGCGGAACAAGACAAGCTGAAAAAGATGTTGGCAGATGACTCGATTGCTGACTATCAGGAAATCTATAGTGAAACCCTAACAGAGAAATACAAAGGAAAAAAAGAGACAGAATCAGTCACTTTAATGGTTACGGACAAGGAAAATTTTGAACCTTTTATTTCTATGGAAAGTCCTGACAACCAGCAAAAGCTGAGTCTCAAAGACGGTGTAGTTGTTTCGGATAAATTGGCCCGCATAGCTGGAGTTAGCCCCGGTGGCAGTATAGGGCTGGGTGGCAAGTCTGTCAAGCTAGCAGCAGTCAATGAGAATCATTTTGGGCATTTTGCCTTTATGAAGGCGACTGACTACCAGAAGATTTATGGGAAGAAGCCCGAGAAAAATGCTTATCTAGTGCGGCTCAAGGACTCTTCTAGTAAGAATATTGTGGACAAGGCCAATGAATTTATGAGTCTCAAGTCTGTCAAGAGTGTTTCCCAAAATGCAAGCATGGTGAAGCAGTTCAACGTTCTAGCTGATTCTCTTAATAATACAATGCTAATTTTGGTCCTGATTTCTATTCTTTTAGCAGTCGTCATTCTCTACAATCTGACCAATATCAATGTAGCTGAGCGGATTCGCGAGCTGTCCACCATCAAGGTTTTGGGCTTTCATAATAAGGAAGTGACCCTCTATATCTATCGAGAGACCATTATTCTTTCAGTGATTGGCATGGCAGTTGGGCTTCTAGGCGGTTTCTTCCTGCATCGTTTTTTGATTGAGAAGGTTGCGCCTAGCATTATCAGCTTAACCCCTCAAGTAAGTCCCTCAGTCTATCTGTTTCCTCTAACAGCAGTGACTCTTATTCTGACCTTGCTTGGCTTCTTTGTCAACTACCGCCTCAGAAGGGTGGATATGCTGGAAGCGCTCAAGTCTGTTGATTAATAAAAATACTTCAAAACTTTCCCTCACTTGTGAGGTGGAAGTTTTTTTGAACTTTGATATAATATTCCTTGTAAAGAAAGAGAAAGACATACGATGACACGAAAAATTGCCTTATTATCCGATGTGCATGGAAATAGCACAGCCTTGGAAGCAGTACTGGCGGATGCGGAAAGCCAGCAGGTGACAGATTATTGGTTTTTGGGAGACTTGCTCCTGCCAGGAACCGGTCGCAGAAATATTTTAGACAGGATGGAGCAGCTGAACATCAGCGTCCAGGTCAGGGGGAATTGGGAAGACAGCCTCTGGCATGCCCTGCATCAAAAACTGGATTTGGATCGTCCTAGCCATCTCTACCTGACCAGGCTCTGTCATTTTGTACTAGAGGAAATCCGTCCAAAAGAGATTGACCACATGCAAGAACTTCCTCTGCAAATCTTGACAGAAGTAGAGGGATTGAAGATTGCGGTCAGCCACCATCTGCCAGATAAGAATTGGGGGCGGGAGTTGATTCATATTGGCGAGCAGAGCGATTTCGACCGACTTTTTGAGGGGAATGACTGTGCTGTTGCTGTTTATGGTCATATTCACCAGCAGTTTCTCCGCTACGCGACTAAGGGACAGCTGATTATCAATCCTGGTTCTATTGGTCAGCCATTCTTTCTAGATTCGGCTTTGCGTCAGGACTTGCGAGCCCAGTATGCCATTTTAGAGATTGATGAGACTGGTCTGGCTGATGTTGACCTGCGACGCGTGGCCTATGACGTGGAGCAGGAGCTGAGATTGGCTCGGGAGCTCCACTTGCCTTACTATGAGATTTATCGGGAGAGTTTGGTCAATGGTATCCACCATACCCATAACCACGACCTGCTGCGGGAAATCAGTGAGCGGGAAGGCTACGCGGATGAGATTGCAGCTTTCTTAAAGTTCAGTCGTAACTCTTGAAGTTACACCATTTTTGAGATATAATAGTGAGAGAAATGATGAGGGAGGAGAAAAAATGCAGATTTCTAGCCGTTTTACCATTGCCACTCATATGCTGATTGTTCTGGCTTTGGAGGGAAAAAAACAAAAACTGACAAGTGATATCCTTGCCAGCAGTGTTGGCGTCAATCCAGTTATTATTCGCAAGACCCTGTCTCAGCTCAAGAATGCCGGGATGATTACCGTTGCTCGTGGGACAGGAGGAGCAGAGATTGCCAAAGATTTGAAAGACATTAGCCTTTTAGATGTCTATAGCGCGGTTGAATGTCTGGGCAAGAGCGGCCAGCTCTTTAGCTTTCATGACAAGCCCAATCCAGACTGTCCTATCGGCAAGAACATTCACAATGTCTTAGATGACCGCTTGGCAGCTATTCAGGCAGCTATGGAAGCTGAATTGGCTCAGACCAGCCTTGACGAAGTTGTCGCAGCAACCGAAAAAGAAATTAAAGAACAATCTGTTTCCTAGTGAGCAGATTTTTTTTGTTAAGAATTTTCTAAGATGTAATTGTTGACATTACATTAGACTGTGCTATACTAATAGTTGTAATAAAAACAATTACAATCTGAATAATCCTTCGGAGCAAATAGAGATGTGGAAAACCATATCAAGGAACCTATCTCTGTTTTGGAGAAATAAAAAAAGATGGAGCAGGAGCACTCCTGACATTTAAAATTAAAGAGAGGAGAAAGAACATGACTTTTGAATATCAAAGCAAGATTTATCTAGGAGAGGTAGCACTTTATGTGGCTGACCTAGCAAGACAAAGGGATTTTTATCAGCGTGTTTTAGGCTTGGAACTTTTGGAAGAGCAGGACGGACAGGTGGCTTTGGGCAGGGACGAACAAGTGCTGGTGAGGCTCTTAGCAACCAGTGACCGACAGCCCGTCAAGTCGGCTTACGGTCTTTATCATCTGGCGCTTTTGCTTCCCAGCCGTCAAGCTTTAGCAGATATCCTGAAGCATTTATCAGAAAATAAAGTTCCTATGATCGGAGGAGCGGACCACGGCTATAGTGAAGCCATTTATCTGGAGGACCCAGAAGGCAACGGCATTGAACTTTATCGGGACAAGCCTCAGGCTGATTGGGATATCCGAGAAGATGGCCGCATTATCGGAGTGACGGAAGCGCTAGCGGCTCAAGAAATCTATGAACTCGGTCAGGAAATCCAGCCGTTTAGTATTGCTGAAGGCACTCGTATGGGTCATGTCCACCTGTCTGTGAAAAATAGCAGAGCTGCCAGTCATTTTTACCAAAAACTTCTAGGCTTGGAGGATAAATTTTCTGTACCTTCTGCTAGCTGGCTGGCATCCGGAAACTACCATCATCATTTAGCTGTTAATGAATGGGGTGGTTCTCACTTGAATCATCGTCAACCGAAGCAAATGGGACTAGCCTATTTTGAGGCGCAAGTAGAAGGAAAAGAAGACTTAGTAGCTATTTTTGAAAATGCTCTGGACTTGCAGGCGCCAGTCCGATGGATTAGCTCCCAAGAGCTAGAAGTCACAGACCCAGATGGGATTGTGGTAAAGATTAAGACAAGAGTGGTATAATAAGGCATATCAAGAGGATCGAAGAAAGAAAAAATATGTACAAGACTTATTATACTTCGCCGATTGGCCGGATTCTCATCTTGACGGACGCAAATGCCTTGTTGGGACTTTGGCTTGAGGGACAGAAATATTTTGGGGCAGGCTATGATTTGGAGCAAGCACAGGAGGAAGAGACAGAAGTCAGCCGACGCGTCTCTGCTTGGCTGGATGCTTATTTTAAGGGAGAAAATCCCGCAATAAATGAAATTCCATTGGCACCTCAAGTAACTGAATTCAGAAGCAAGGTTCTGACAGTGCTGCAGAAGATTCCTTATGGACAAACGTCTACCTATTCAGACATTTTGCGGGAGTTGCAGGCTGAGTATGGAAAGATTGGCTCGGCTAGAGCAGTCGGTGGCGCTATCGGTCATAATCCGATTTCCCTTCTGATTCCCTGTCACCGGATTGTCGGAAGCGACGGCAAACTGACCGGCTATGCTGGCGGCCTTGATAAAAAAGCCTTTTTGTTGAAACTAGAGGCAGGGGAGAAAATAGAATAAATCTTTCCACTCAAGACTTTTACCATTTTACTGGTAAAAGTCTTTTGCTTGCATTAATAAACTAAAAAACCCCTTTGTCAGCTGCTGTAAGTGACAAAGGGGTTTTTCATTAGTCAATATGCCATTGTGTGGCCAGCCAGTCGGCAAAGGCAACATAGCGCTCTTTGAGGGCTTCATGATGCCCATAAGGGTCAAAGATGGAGCAGGTGGTAAGGATTTCTTTCTGAATCAAGCGATGAATTTCTTCAGCATAAAAAGGAGCTTTGGAAAGTCGGTTCGAGTGATTCGCGCCTTCTGTCTTTCCATTCTGCAAATAGACTAGACAGTCCTTATTTTTCAAGTCCTGGGTTCGGCAATAGTCGGTAAAACCAGGGTACCAAAAGGAACCGCAGATAGAAAAGACGCAGGGGATCTTGCAGTCGCTATAGAGACTGTAAACAGACGCTAGTCCACCGAGAGAGTAGCCACCATAGGCAATTCTCTTGTCATCCAGTAGGTAGTGCTGTCTGATTTCGGTTAATATACCGTTGAAGAGTTTCTGATGGTAGCTATCCGCTTCGCCGCCAAAATCAGGATTGCCAGGCTTTAGAGCATTGGCTTTCCAGGGTGTATAATCGTCCAGCCTGTTGTTTGATATCAGTCCGATCAAGATTACCGATGAAGAAAGCCTGCTCAGGTAGTTTATCTTTCCATCATTTAGTAAGATTGCTGGATAAGGTCGTGATTTGTCATAATCCTGAGGCAGGGCAATATTGACAGTGATACCCTCCCAGACAAAGGTTTTATTTATTGACAAAGTCATTGATTTTCTCGAGTGAGTCGATTACAGCGGGACCATAATCCATGAACTCATCATAGGAGATGGTCATGATCTTCTGATTTTTGACCGCTGGGACATCTTCCAGAACGGGATTGGCTTTCATTAGATCAACTGCTTGCTCATCCATGGCCTTGTTGCGGTCGCTGGTTACGTAGATGATGACTTCTGGATCCATAGAGACCAGATTTTCCAAGGTCAAGTCAGAGGTTCCGGTCGCTACATTGGTATAGCCGAGCTGGTTGAGCAGGCTCTCCTGCAGGGCAGATTTATAGGCACCGAAAGTCTCATCGTTGTAGGCACACATGATGAGCGCTTTTTTCTTTTCGCCTTGGCTAGCCTTATTGGCTTTCTTGACAGTGTCAATTCTTGCTTGCAGCTGGTCAGCATACTGATTGGCCTTGTCTTGGACATTAAAAATGGTTCCTATATTCTTGACATCTTCAACAATATTGCCTAGGTCTTGCTTGGTATTGGACAGGGAAGCCTTCTGTGTGTAGACAGGGATTTTGTTTTCATTCCAGGCACTGACTGTCCCCAGAGACTTCTCGGAAAACATCATGTTTCGGCCAAGAAGAGCATCTGGCTCATAGGATAGCACAGTTTCCTGTGATACGGTTTTCTTGTCGCCGACTTGCGGAATGGAAGCAATATCAGCCTTGTATTTATCTGTGACATCGTTGTCTGGATTGAGCATACCAGCGATCTTGTCCTTCAATCCTAGTTCAATCAGGACTTCGGTCGTCGAAAGGTTGTTGGTGATGACCTTTTCCGGTGCCTTTTCAAAGACCTGATCAATCTCTTTGCCTTCGGCATCGTAAGTTTTGATTGTCACTGGATATTTTGTTTCTGCTGTGCTCTTTTTCGCGCTTTCTGTTTTGGAGGAAGATTGCGAAGTTGAGCTTTCTTTCGTACTTTCCTTAGATGAAGAATTGCAGGCTGCCATTGTCAGTGCAGCAGTTGCGACGAGTAAGATACTGAGTGTTTTTTTCATATTGCCTTCCTTTCTTGGGCTTGGAGCTTGTATAGATAAAGCTGAAAACAGACTCTCATAGATACTGAATCATGGCCTGTCGATCCTTGGTCCAGATCACTTTGCTCTGAATACCGTAAACGGCTTGCAGTGAATCATGGGTGATGGCCTCCTTTGGAGCGCCTTGGTATGCAATCTCACCTCCCTTCATGAGGTACAAATAATCTGAATACCGACAAGCCAGTTGGATATCGTGTAAAACAGCTAAAACATTGATGTTCAGGTCTTTCACGATACGCAGCATATCCAGCTGGTATTTGATATCCAGATGATTGGTCGGCTCGTCTAGGAGCAGTAGGCTTGGCTGCTGGGCCAAAGCACGTGCCAGCAGGACTCTTTGCTTCTCACCGCCAGACAGGGATAGATAGGTTCGCTCTCCCTTATCTAGCATGTCCACCTGACTCAAGGCATGACGAACGAGGGCATAGTCTTTTTCGCTCTCTTTTTGAAAAAGGGACAGATGCGGCGTCCTGCCCAGCATGACGATTTCTTGGACGGTGCAGTCAAACTGAAGATGGTTAAACTGAGTTACAACGGCTATTTTCTGGGCTGCTTTTTTTATGCTGACCTGTTCAAGTGGCCTTCCATTTAGATAAATGTTCCCACTGTCAGCTTTGATTTGGCGGTAGATGGTTTTGAGCAGACTAGTTTTGCCGCTTCCGTTGGGCCCTAAAATGGTGTGAAACTGATTTCCCTCGACCTTGAGCGAAATTCCTTTTAAAATCTCTTTTGGGCCAATAGAATAGTGGATATTTTGGCAAGTTAGATCCATATCAGCTGCTGACCTCCTTTCGGCTTTTGGCTACAATGTAGATAAAGAAGGGTGCGCCGACTAAAGCGGTGAAGATTCCAATCGGCAGTTCGGCGTTTTTAACCAAAATTCGAGCCAAAACATCTGCCCAGACAAGAAAGAGAGAGCCGAGCAGAGTAGCGATAGGGAAGAGCCTTTTGTAGTTAGTACCGACTAATCTGCGAGCAATGTGCGGAGTGATTAGTCCGACGAAGCCGATAATGCCGCAGCAGGCAACCAGCACAGCAGTCATTATTGCGACAACTGTGATATAGAGGAACCAGTAAAAACGCAGAGGGACTCCCAGTGTCAAAGCTGCTTCGTCCCCCATCATCATAGTATTGAAAATACGATACTGGGAACAGAAAAATAAAAAGGAGAGACCAACAACAAGAACCGGCAAGGTAAGGTCAGACCAAGAAGTTCCAGCCAGTGAGCCCATAGTCCAGAACTTGATTGTCATAAGGCTGTCAGCATTGGCACCGACGGAAATGATAAAGTTGGAAAAGGCGATAAAGAGGGCATTTACAACTGTTCCTGATAAAATCAGACTGCTTGTCGTCATCTTTCCCTGCATGGATGCGATAAAAAGGACCACAGCCGATGCCAGAATAGCTCCTATAAAGGCACCTGCGCCAGTAATGGATTTGAGCCCTAAGATAATGCTCAGTGTGGCTCCGAAGGTTGCACCTGCTGAAATTCCCAGGATATAAGACTCTGCGATAGGATTATTGACAGTAGATTGCATGACGCTACCACAGACAGAAAGGCCAGCACCAGCCAGGATTCCCAAGAGCACTCTTGGAACCCGCATGTTCCAAACAATAGCGATTGTGGACGGAGAT
Source organism: Streptococcus sanguinis (assembly GCF_019929145.1). Lineage (GTDB taxonomy): Bacteria > Bacillota > Bacilli > Lactobacillales > Streptococcaceae > Streptococcus > Streptococcus sanguinis_U. Next base: position 214,846 of record NZ_JAHZOW010000001.1, read on the forward strand.
AGTTTGCCTGTGCCAAGGGGAAAACCGAGCTTGCTGAAAATAATCTGGTAAGTGTCTTGTATATCAATAGTGACCGATCCCAAGGAGACAGCTAAAAAGAGAGAACAAGCCAGAAAAATGATGAGAAGCAAGAGCAGGCAGATATAGCGAGAAAATCCGTGATTTTCTGACTTTTTAAAGAGCATCCAGACCTCCTTAACAGCAAAGATTAGAATTTTTAGACAATTTTTCATAAAAAATTATAACATTTTTAAATCAGAAGGGCAAGAAGGACTAAAAACCTCTGATATGATAAGGATTTGTAACGCTTTCTCTTCTCAATGATGAAATCATCTTGCTAGTGTAAAAACTGTTTAGTGAGGAGCCATTGAGTTTTTCGGAACGTCTCGAGAGACGACTTCATTGGAGGAAAAGCAGGTGAACCTAAATGACTTGGTATAATTATTAGGAAACAAGAAAAAACGACAGAAACTTTTCTATCGTTTTTTGAAATTATAAATGTTTAAGGACTAAGTTAGCTATAACGATGTTTAACAATGATAGCTCAAAGAACCAGAAGTCCTTTGCCAAACCCAATAATCATTCAAGACATAATATAGGCTGATAAAATTCTATTCAAAATACAACAAGTCCTTGCTAGTCTCGGTGAAGAGTTCAAAACCATTCTTAGTGACATAGCCGCAGTCCTCGATGCGGACACCGACCTTGCCTGGGATGTAAATACCAGGCTCAACGGAGAAGCACATGCCTTCTTCGATGACCATGTCGTTGCCCTCCATGATAGATGGGAATTCGTGAACATCCATACCGATACCATGGCCGAGTCGGTGATTGAAATACTCACCGTAGCCAGCTTTTTCGATGATCTGCCGTGCTGCGCGGTCTACTTCATGAGCTGTGACGCCTGGCTTGATAAAATCAAGAGCAGCTTGCTGGGCTTCTAAGGTCAGATGATAGATATCCTTTTTGAACTGATCCGGCTGGCCGACAGCAACGGTCCGCGTCATATCGCTGGCATAGCCATTGACCATGCAGCCAAGGTCAAAGAGCAGGAGGGCGTTATTTTCGACCTTATTTGCTCCGGGAATACCGTGCGGATTAGCTGCATTATTTCCCGTCAATACCATAGTTTCAAAGCTCATTTCATAGCCTTCGCGTTTGATAGCAAAGTCAATCTGAGCAATGATATCCGTTTCGGTATTTTCCAGTGAAATATTGTCAAAACCAATATTGACAGCCTTGTCAGCATATTGCCCAGCTACTAGCATTTTCTGGATTTCATCGGCAGACTTAATCAGGCGCAAGCGGTTGACGTAAGGAGTCAGGTTGGCAAATTCTGCGCTATCAAAAACAGTTTTCAATCCATGATATTTGGTCAAAATCAAGTTATCAAACTCAAGAGCGACAGTCTTGAAGGAGTGAGCCGGAAGGGCTGCTTTAATCTTCTGCCAAGGATTTTCAGAGTCCATATAGCCAAGGACTGAAAAGGGAACAGCTCCTGAAGCCCGCTCAATTTCTAGAGCAGGAACGAAGAGCAGGGGCTCATGGTCAGGATAGACAAACAAAAACATCTGCCGCTCATGCGGGTCACTGTAGAAACCAGTCAGATAATTGATAGTGACTGGATCAGACAGCACAGCGGCATCTAGCTTCTCATTCTCGAGATAGTTGGTGATTTGTTGAATTTTTGTCATGGTCACAACCTTCTTTCTATGCCTCTATTTTGGCAAAAAATGTCAAAAAAAGCAAGACTTTTCAAAAACTTATCAAAATACTTGAAAGTGTTTACAAGAAGTGATAAAATGGTGAATGTAGGAAAGTGAAAACGATATTTTCAATAGAAGAAAGGAAACTATATGAACACAGACGACACAGTAACGATTTATGATGTCGCCCGTGAAGCGGGAGTTTCGATGGCGACAGTCAGTCGAGTAGTGAATGGAAACAAGAACGTCAAAGAAAACACACGTAAAAAAGTTTTAGAGGTCATTGATCGTCTTGACTATCGTCCAAACGCAGTAGCACGTGGACTAGCCAGCAAGAAGACTACAACCGTCGGCGTTGTCATTCCAAATATTACCAATAGCTATTTCTCAACTCTGGCAAAAGGGATTGATGATATTGCTGAAATGTATAAATACAATATTGTCTTGGCTAACAGTGATGAGGACGATGATAAGGAAGTCTCCGTTGTCAATACTCTATTTTCTAAACAGGTGGATGGGATTATTTTCATGGGCTATCATCTGACAGAGAAAATTCGCTCAGAGTTTTCACGTTCGCGCACACCGGTCGTTTTGGCGGGTACTGTCGATGTGGAGCATCAGCTTCCGAGCGTCAATATTGACTACAAGCAAGCAACTGTTGATGCTGTAGAATTACTGGCTAAGCGCAATAAGAAAATTGCCTTTGTTAGCGGACCGCTTGTAGATGATATCAACGGGAAAATCCGTCTATCAGGCTATAAAGATGGCTTGAAGAACAAGAAACTTTCATATAGCGAAGGCTTGGTTTTTGAATCTAAATATTCTTATGATGATGGCTACCACTTGGCAGAGCGTGTCATTGCTTCCAAAGCAACAGCTGCTTTTGTCACAGGAGATGAACTGGCTGCAGGCCTCTTAAATGGTCTGTCTGATCAAGGCATCAAGGTTCCAGAAGATTTTGAAATCATTACCAGTGATGATTCGCAAGTAGCTCGTTTCACTCGTCCTAACCTTTCCACAATCGGTCAGCCTCTCTATGACATCGGCGCAATCAGTATGCGCATGCTGACTAAGATTATGCATAAGGAAGAATTGGAAGAACGCGAAGTTCTCCTAGCTCACAGCATTAGCGAGCGTAAATCAACTCGGAAATAAGCGGTGAGATAGAAGCTTGATTATCAAGTCTTCTGAGCTTGAAAAGCGACTGAAGAGACTAAGTCAATGACTGCTTTAAGAGAGTTTCATGATTATGAAGCGAGGCTGAGGTGTAGTACCTCAGCTTTTTTGTGTTTCCGTTCAGCTAGAGCGTTTTCTATATGCTATCAGGCTTTGGATGGATTTTTTACCTCATTTGCCCTTGTGGTTTTCCTTTTTATTTGATTTTCGGTATAATAGGAAGTATGAAAGTATTACTGTACCTTGAAGGAAAGTCCGTTTTGGAGAAATCAGGAATCGGCCGAGCCCTCCAGCACCAGATGCACGCCTTGGATTTGGCTGGGATTCCTTATACAACGGACGTTTTAGGAGATTATGATGTGGTCCACATCAATACCTATGGTCCCCGTAGCTTGCTTCTTCTGCATGCTGCCAAGAGGGGCAATAAAAAAGTGATTATGCATGGGCATTCGACCAAGGAGGACTTTGAAAATTCCTTTATTGGATCCAATCTCTTTGCTCCGCTTTTTGGTAAATATCTGACTCACATGTATAAAAAGGCGGATTTCATTATCACACCTTCGGAGTATTCCAAGCAGCTGATCCAGTCTTATGGGGTCACTACGCCTATGGTGGCTGTGTCAAACGGTATTGACCTGCCTAAGTATAAGAAAGATGCTCGCAAGGAAGAAGTTTTTAAAAAGTATTTTAAGATTGAAGAAGGGCAGAAGGTGGTCGTTTGTGCTGGTCTTTATTTCCGCCGCAAGGGGATTGAGGATTTTGTAGAGGTTGCCCGCAGGATGCCTGATGTACGCTTTATCTGGCTGGGCTCTATTAATCTCTGGTTGATTCCGCGCAAGATTCGCCGTTTGGTTCTCTTTGACCACCCTGATAATGTCGAATTCCCTGGCTATTTTAAGGGAGCTGTTTTCCAGGGAGCCATGTCAGGAGCAGATGCCTTCTTTTTCCCGTCCTATGAGGAAACAGAAGGAATTGTTGTCCTGGAAGCCTTGGCCAGTGAGCAGAATGTTGTGCTGCGTGATATCCCGGTCTATCATGGCTGGGTAGATGAGCATTCAGCCGAGCTCTGTCATAACGTAGACGAGTTTGTCCAGTCTCTGAGAAATATCTTGGATAAAAAGGTGGACAAGTGCGAAGCAGGCTATCAGGTGGCTAAAAGTCGCTCTATTGACGATGTTGCAGATCAGTTAGTTAAGGCTTATCAAACAGTTTTGGAGATGTAAGATGCGTATTGGTCTTTTTACAGATACCTATTTTCCTCAGGTCTCTGGGGTTGCTACCAGTATTCGGACTTTGAAGACGGAGCTGGAAAAATTAGGTCACACGGTATTTATTTTTACAACGACGGACAAGGATGTCAATCGTTATGAGGATTGGCAGATTATTCGGATTCCCAGCGTACCTTTCTTTGCCTTTAAGGACCGAAGAGTGGCTTACCGAGGCTTTTCTCATGCCTTAGAAATTGCCCGTCAGTACCAGCTGGATATTATCCATACCCAGACTGAGTTTTCACTAGGGCTGCTGGGGATTTGGATTGCTAAAGAGCTACGGATTCCGGTAGTACATACCTATCATACCCAGTATGAGGATTATGTGCACTATATTGCCAAGGGGATGGTCATCCGTCCTAGCATGGTCAAATATATCGTCCGTGGCTTCATGAGTGACTTGGATGGGGTTATCTGCCCTAGCGAGATTGTTTATGACCTTTTGGTTGATTATAAAATCGAAGCAGAAAAACGGGTGATTCCGACAGGGATTGAGCTGGCGAAGTTTGAACGGCCGGAAATTTCACGTGAGGATATCAAGAAGCTCCGTTTCAAGCTAGGATTGGCTGAAGATGAGATTATGCTGCTCAGTCTGTCGCGAATTTCTTATGAAAAGAATATCCAGGCTATCGTTGAGGCGATGCCTGCCGTCCTTGAAGAAAATGACAAAGTCAAGCTAGTCATTGTCGGCGACGGCCCCTATGCGGAAGACTTGAAAGAATTGGTTGCTAAGCTTCAGATTGAAGAAGCTGTCATATTTACGGGGATGATTGCTCCTAGTGATACGGCCCTTTACTATAAAGCTGCGGATTTCTTTATCTCTGCCTCAACCAGTGAGACCCAAGGTCTGACTTATCTGGAAAGCTTAGCCAGCGGCACGCCGATTATTGCCCATGGTAATCCTTATCTGGATAATGTTATCAGTGACAAGATTTTTGGGACCCTTTATTACCAAGAGCGGGATTTATCAGGCGCTATTTTAGAGGCAATTATTGCGACGCCTGATATGGATGAGCAGAAGTTAGCAGACAAGCTCTACGAGATTTCAGCGGAGAACTTTGGCCGCAGAGTCTATGAGTTTTATCTAGATTTGACTATTTCCAAGGACTTCCATAACGAGCTCAGCCCAGAGGAAAGTGCTGCCAAGCGTCTGGCCAAGACAGTGGCCTATCTGCCTGGAAAAGTCATTTCTCTTCCAATCAATGGCTCCGTTCGTATCCTCAAAGCTTCGAGTAAGCAAGTGAAAAAAATCAGGAATATTACTAAATTATTAGAATAGAAACATGCCTTGCATCATTGCGGCAATAGCTATTTATGCAAGGTTTTATTTAGAAATAGAGGAGAAATCTTATGAAAAAATATCTCAAACAGCTGCCGTGGCTGCTTTTGTTCTATGGCATTTTCATTGCTTCAGATTGGATTTGGCAAGAGCTTTGGAGATATCTCATAGACAATACAGAAAGTATGGGAAGCGATTTGAACTGGCTTTCTAATCTTAATTTATTTTATTATGCTTTGCTGCTTCCTTTGATTGGTGCAGTGATTGTTTATATAAATACTCGGATGCAAGGTTTTTCACTGCCCTTTCTTCTTTTGATTCCGGGGGTTCATTATTATTACCTATTCAAAAACTTTTTTGACGGACTTTTTTACTCAGGAGACAAGATTTATAATCCAATCACTTCCACGCTTTATAATGCTAGAGATATTCATGTCTTGTTATTCCTTTCTTTGGGAGGAATGCTGTTGGCAGAGCAACATCGTAAAAAACGTCAAGCTGCGACTTTGAGTCAAGAGGCTCTAAATCGTTTTTCTGGTTTTGATGGTCAATAGCTCTTGCAAATTTTTCCAATCGTGCTATAATGTTTTCTAGAGACATATCACCTGCAGGAAATCTTGTAGAGAGCGCGTGGAGCTGGAAATCGCGTAGAGGATGCAGTTGGGACTACTCTACTGGATTTTATGAAAACATAAAACGGTGGCCACGTTAAAGCCAATCAGAGGTGTCCCTCTTTTTTGAGGAACATAAATGAAGGTGGAACCACGTTGCGACGTCCTTTTAGGATGTCGTTTTTCTTTTGTCAGAAGGAGGAAGAACGATGCTTTATATGATTGGCGGATCGCCTTGTAGTGGAAAGTCAACAATTGCCTCACTTCTTGCTAGACAGTATCAACTACTTCATATCAAACTGGATGATTTGGTAGAAGAGATGATGAATCAAGCAAGTGCAGATTCACAGCCGATTTGCCTTCTTAGACAGGACAGAAATCCGGAACAAATCTGGATGAGAAAGCCAGAAGAGATGGCAGATGAAGAATGGTGCTTTTATGAAGAGATTTTTCCTTATGTAAAATCTTACTTGATAAAAAATCAAAACAGACCTCTCTTGGTGGAGGGAGCAGGACTTTTGCCTCACTTGGTAAAGGAGCTTGAATGTCAAGTATCATCCTATCTATGCTTGACTCCGACAGCTGATTTTCAAAAAAAGCATTATATACAGAGAGAATGGGTTCCTTATGTCTTAGAGGGTACAACCAACCCTGATCAAGCTTTTGAAAACTGGATGCAACGAGACATTCTTTTTGCTCAAATGGTTCGGAAGGAAGCGGTGAGATTAGGCTATCCTAGCCTCGTAACAGATGGTAGTCAATCAGAGAATCAGACTGCGGAAGAAGTTGCTCGGCTCTTAAAATTGTCCAACAAAAATAGAATAAATATTTAAGGAGAAAACCATGATTAAGATTACTTTCCCAGATGGCGCTGTTCGTGAATTCGAATCTGGCGTTACAACTTTTGAAATTGCCCAATCTATCAGCAATTCCTTAGCTAAAAAAGCTTTGGCTGGTAAATTCAACGGCAAATTGATTGATACGACTCGTGCCATCACTGAAGATGGTGCCATTGAAATCGTGACACCTGACCACGAAGCTGCTTTAGATATCTTGCGTCACTCAGCAGCCCACCTGTTTGCACAAGCAGCTCGCCGTCTTTTCCCAGATATTCACTTGGGCGTTGGTCCTGCCATTCAGGATGGTTTCTACTACGATACGGACAATGAAGCAGGGCAAATTTCCAACGAAGATCTTCCTCGTATTGAAGAGGAAATGAAGAAAATTGTCAAAGAAAACTTCCCATCCATCCGTGAGGAAGTGACCAAGGATGAGGCGCGTGAAATTTTCAAAAATGACCCATACAAGTTGGAATTGATTGAAGAGCATTCAGAAGATGAGGGCGGTTTGACCATCTACCGTCAGGGTGAATATGTGGATCTCTGCCGTGGGCCTCACGTTCCATCTACAGGTCGGATCCAAATCTTCCACCTCTTGAACGTGGCCGGTGCATACTGGCGCGGGAACAGCGACAATGCTATGATGCAGCGGGTCTATGGTACTGCTTGGTTTGACAAGAAAGACCTGAAGAAATATCTGCAAATGCGTGAAGAAGCCAAAGAACGTGACCACCGTAAGTTAGGTAAAGAGCTGGATCTCTTCATGATTTCACAAGAAGTGGGTCAAGGTTTGCCATTCTGGCTGCCAAACGGTGCGACTGTCCGTCGCGAGTTGGAGCGCTACATCGTTGATAAAGAGTTGGCTTCAGGCTACCAACACGTCTACACTCCGCCTTTGGCCTCTGTGGAGCTTTATAAGACTTCTGGTCACTGGGAGCACTACCAGGAGGATATGTTCCCAACCATGGATATGGGTGATGGAGAAGAGTTTGTTCTTCGTCCGATGAACTGTCCTCACCACATCCAAGTCTACAAACACCACGTTCATTCTTACCGTGAGCTTCCAATCCGTATTGCTGAGATTGGCATGATGCACCGCTACGAAAAATCTGGTGCCCTGACTGGTCTTCAACGTGTACGTGAAATGTCCTTGAACGATGGCCACTTGTTTGTAACGCCAGAACAGATTCAAGAAGAATTCCAGCGTGCGCTGCAGTTGATTATCGACGTTTACGCTGACTTCAACTTGACAGAATATCGTTTCCGTCTCTCTCTTCGTGACCCTCAGGATACGCATAAGTATTTTGATAACGATGAGATGTGGGAAAATGCCCAAACCATGCTGCGATCAGCCTTGGACGAAATGGGTGTGGACTACTTTGAAGCAGAAGGAGAAGCAGCCTTCTACGGTCCCAAACTCGATATCCAGGTCAAAACAGCCCTAGGGAATGAAGAAACTCTGTCAACTATCCAGCTGGACTTCCTCTTGCCAGAGCGTTTTGACCTCAAGTATGTCGGAGCTGACGGTGAAGAGCATCGCCCAGTTATGATTCACCGTGGAGTTATCTCAACCATGGAGCGCTTCACAGCCATCTTGATTGAAAATTACAAGGGTGCCTTCCCGACCTGGCTGGCTCCGCATCAAGTGACTTTGATTCCTGTTTCTAACGAAGCCCATATTGACTATGCTTGGCAAGTGGCTAAAAAGCTGCGCGACAAGGGTGTACGTGCTGATGTGGATGAGCGCAATGAAAAGATGCAGTACAAGATTCGTGCTTCACAAACTAGCAAGATTCCTTATCAGCTCATCGTTGGTGACAAGGAAGTAGAAGATGGTACTGTTAATGTCCGCCGCTACGGTCAAAAAGAAACACATACAATACCAGTAGACGAATTTGTAGAGCAAATCTTAGCAGACATTGCCAGCAAATCCCGCCTTGAAAAGTAGAACTCATTAGAAAACAATTAAACCCGAGCAATTAGCTCGGGTTTAATTGTTTTCTATCTGTAGGTAGAAACTTCTTTAACTAATTATGTTAGCAAGTTTTATCTTAATTCAAGTATTTATCCACATAATCATCAAAATCAGGATACTCATTTCGGTTCATAGCATAGAGCATTTCCCCATAGAGAGGGTCGCTAGACGGGTCATCAGGTTCTAGAAGAGTAGCTATTTTCATATCATCATCTGGGAAAAGGATGGTGTAGTGATAGGTATCGCTGACAGTAATACTGTAATATTTGGTGTTGTCTTGATAGCCTGACTTATCTATCTTATAGTGAAATTCTTTATCGCCTAGCTTGCCTGTTTTGCCATTAAAGACAATGTCAATGTCCTCGCCGTTTGCTTTCTGAGCTTTCCATTTTCCTTGAAAGCTAGCGTGCTGACCGCAGGCGCTGAGAAAGATTAGTGATAAGAAAGTGATGAAAAGCCATGTTAGTTTTTTCATATCGTTCTCCTTGTCTATCCTTTGATATTATTCTACCACAAATATTAAAAATAAAAAAGCTGAGTTGGTAAACTCAACTTTTAGAAAGTAGTTCTGTATTTGAGCTATCTATTCCGCAGCTTGGGCCCAGCGTTGGGATAGCTTGCGCGAGAAGCTGGAAATGGCGAAGTTAATCAGGAAATAGATGGCTGCTACTAACAGATAGAGCGCGAAGACCTGTTCAGCTTCAAAATAGCGCCCCATTAGAATTTGAGCAGAACCAAAGAGTTCTTGGAGCGCAATAACAGAATAGAGCAGGCTGGTATCCTTAATCACTGTGACAAACTGAGAAATGATGGCTGGCAGCATTTTCCGAATAGCCTGAGGTAGGATGATATAACGCAGTATCTGAAACTGGGTAAATCCTTGAGATAAGCCAGCTTCAGTCTGACCTGGGTCAATGGCATTAAGGCCGCCTCGGATAATTTCTGCCAAAGCAGCAGAAGTAAAGACAGTGAAACTGATGATACCGGCTGGCGTTGACTTAATCTGAAAGACTAAAAAGATGGTGAAGATCCAGAGCAGATTGGGTACATTACGGACAAATTCGATATAAATGCTGGCAATCAGTTTGAGCAGTTTATTTTTTCCATTTCGCATGACGGCTAGAATAGTTCCAAAAATCGTGGATAGGACAATGGAAATGAAAGAAATTTGCAGCGTCAGCCAGAGCCCCTTAAGGATAAAGAGGAGGTTGGTTGCGGTTAAGACTTTTAAAATATTTTCCATAGAGACCTCCTTAGATGCTGTAAGCTTGTTTATTGGCTTCCTCTACCTTTCGTCCCCAGCTAGCGATTGGGAAGCAAAGGAGGAAGTAGAGCAGAGCTGCTCCAGCAAATGCTGGGATGTAGTTGGAGTTCAGAGCAGACCAAGACTTGGTCACGAACATCAGATCCATACCAGAGATAATAGCGACGGTAGAAGTGTTTTTTATCAGATTGACGACCTGATTGATTAACGGTGGCAGGATAATCCGAAAAGCTTGGGGCAGGATGATATATCGCATAGTTTCTACATAGGTAAAGCCCTGAGATAGTGCAGCTTCGGTCTGCCCGCGAGGAATGGACTGGATACCTGAGCGGATGACTTCGGCGATATAAGCACCGTGATACAGTCCTACACAAAGGACAGCAGTCCAATAGATTGAGGGCATGATGGTGTAATTGCTGACTAGCGGAAGACCGTAAAAGACAATTACAAATTGCACTAAGAGTGGTGTATTCTGATAAAACTCAACAAAAACACGAGCTAGACCACGTAGAACTTTGCGCTTACCTGTGCTGATAGCTCCAAAGAAAATCCCTAGTAGAAGAGCCAAGGTCAGGGCACCGATAGAAATAGCTAAGGTAAAGAGGAATCCTTGGAAAAACTTGCCAAAGTCCGCAAAGTAGGCCTGCCAAGAAGAAATACTAAAACTCATGGGGTCTCCTTTCTAATCATCTGTTGAAGCAGATGGTTTTAAATCATATTTGTCATAAATTTTCTGTAGACTGCCGTCTTCCTTCCATTTAGAGATTAGGCCATCTACATAGTCATTCAATTGAGTATTGGATTTTTTTGTTACCACACCATAATCGGCTTTTTTGAAGCTGTAATCCAGAATGTTTGACTTGGAACTTACATAGCCGGTCAGGATGGACTTATCAACAGAAATGGCATCAATACGGTGAGCCCGCAAGGAAACAGCAAGTTCCGGGTAGGAGCCTAACTCCACATATTTGAAGTTGAGCTTTTTCTCTTGAGCGATTTCTTCCAGCAAGGTCTGAGTAATAGAGCCTTGGACGACGCCGATAGTCTTGTTATTCAAGTCCTTGACGTCTGTAATTTTGCTGGATTTATTAACTAGAAAACCAGAAGCATCTGTGTAGTAAGGGGTTGTAAAATTATAGATTTCCTTACGCTCATCTGTGATGGTAAAGGTCGCAATGACCATGTCAACTTGTCCGTTGTCCAGAAGTGGTCCGCGGGTTTGTGCGGTAACTGGAACGTAGTTGATTTTGACGCCTAGTTCCTTAGCAATCTTCTTTGCAATATCGATTTCTAGACCGCTGTAAGTATTGCTATCTGGATTGAGGTAACCAAAGTTAGGTACATCCTGCTTGACACCGACATTGAGGACACCGCGTTTTTGGATGGCCTTGACCTGTTGGCTGGTACTGGAATCAGCTTGTGCAGGAACAGCATTAATAAAGCCTAGAGTCAGAAGGAGTAAGAGTAGGCTGATGAGTATTTTTTTAAGTTTCATAGGTCTTCTCCTTTTTAAGAAAGAACGTTATCACTCTCATGGTTGATAATTTTACTGAGAAACTGCTTAGCACGAGGTTCGGTAGGATTGTCAAAGAAAGCATCAACATCAGTAGTATCCACCAGCACTTCACCGTCTGCCATGAAGATAATGCGGTCAGCTACCTCACGGGCAAAGCCCATTTCGTGTGTGACCACAATCATGTTCATGCCGTCTTTGGCTAATTTTTGCATAACAGCCAGAACATCCCCGATTGTTTCAGGGTCCAGGGCAGAAGTCGGTTCATCAAAGAGCAGGAGCTCAGGGTGCATGGCTAATCCACGGGCAATGGCAATCCTTTGCTTTTGTCCACCGGACAGCATGCCTGGGTAAGAGTCTTTCTTGTCCCACATGTTGACAAATTCTAGATATTTTTGAGCGATTTTTTTAGCTTCTTGTTTATCCATTCCTAGAACTTTAATAGGCGCCAAAGTGACATTTTCTAACACCGTTTTGTGGGGGTAAAGATTAAAGTGTTGAAAGACCATTCCGACTTCTTTGCGTAAGTTGACCAGATCTTTGGCAGCAGTGTTTGCGACCTCGTGGCCATTGACGATCAAGCTCCCCTGATCAATGCCTTCTAAAGCGTTGATTGTACGGATAAGAGTAGATTTTCCTGAGCCGGATGGTCCCAGTAGTACAACTACTTGCCCTTTTTCAAAACTGAGATTGATATTGCGCAGAGCATGGTAATCTCCGTAATACTTTTCGACATTTTTAAATTCAACTAAAGCCATATCTTTCTCCTTTATGTTAGATAATATGACATAGATTTTACCATAGAATAAATAAACTGTCAAATTGAATAAAAATGAGTATTTTCATTCAGAGAAAAATTTTTTTTGGGATGAGAATTGTCCATTTTCTACAAATGTGGAATAAAAATGGCTTGAATTAGTGTTTTTTAAGAAAACTTTGGTATAATAAGACTATATAAATAAATAAAATTGGATTGGGAGTCTAGCTAGGCAAACTAGATTGCCTTTTGCACGTTTTGATGCAGGACGACTTAGCTGACTATGTCACAACTTTTCTATCATGGAGTTGATTGAATCCCAATCTTATGTTAAGGTGAACATATGAAGAAAATATTAGTTGTAGATGATGAGAAACCAATCTCAGATATTATTAAGTTTAATATGGCCAAGGAAGGCTATGAGGTTTTGACTGCTTTTGATGGTAAGGAAGCCTTGGAAATGTTTGAGGCAGAACAGCCAGACATCTTGATTCTGGACTTGATGTTGCCAGAAGTGGACGGACTGGAAGTTGCTAGGACTATTCGCAAGACCAGCAATGTTCCGATTATTGTATTGTCTGCTAAGGACAGTGAGTTTGACAAGGTTATCGGCCTTGAAATTGGTGCTGATGACTATGTGACCAAGCCTTTCTCAAATCGTGAGCTGCAGGCGCGTGTCAAGGCACTTCTTCGTCGGGCAGACCTTGTTGTGGAAAACCAAGTAGAAGAAAGTGGCCCGAACGAGTTGACCATTGGAGAACTGCAGATTTTGCCAGATGCTTTTGTTGCTAAGAAGCATGGCAAGGAGCTGGAGCTGACCCACCGTGAGTTTGAGTTGCTTCACCATTTGGCGACACATATTGGCCAGGTGATGACACGTGAGCACTTGCTGGAAACAGTATGGGGCTATGACTATTTTGGCGATGTCCGTACAGTGGATGTGACGATCCGCCGCCTGCGTGAAAAGATTGAAGATACGCCAAGCCGACCTGAGTATATCTTGACTCGCCGCGGAGTTGGCTATTATATGAGAAATAATGATTGAAGCAATTAAACAATTTGTGATTTCTGCGGATTTTGTCTTTGCAATCATTATTATCGGCTTCATTGTAGTTGTTGCCTTGCTTTTATTGGAAAATCGCCGCGATAACCAAAAGCTTGTACAGCTTAATCAGAAGGTTAAAGATTTGATTGCAGGGGACTATTCTGAAGTGCTGGACATGCAGGGCAGTCCGGAAATCACAGATATGACCAACAGTATCAATGATCTTTCAGAGGTCATTCGACTGACACATGAAAACCTTGAGCAAGAAACCAAACGCCTTTCCAGTATCCTGTCCTATATGACAGATGGCGTGCTTGCGACCAACCGTCGGGGGCAGATTATCACTATCAACGATATGGCAACCAAGCAGTTGGGAGTTAAGAGAGATGAGGTCCAAAATATGAGTATTTTGGATCTGCTTTCGATTTCAGACGAGTATGATTTGAGGGACCTGATTACCAATGTACCTGAGCTGACGATAGATTCTCAGGATGAAAATGGTGAGTATTTGAGCTTACGGGTTCGCTTTGCCTTGGTAAGGCGGGAGTCGGGCTTCATTTCTGGTTTGGTAGCTGTCTTGCACGATACGACAGAGCAGGACAAGGAGGAGCGGGAGCGTCGTCTCTTTGTCTCTAACGTCAGCCATGAGTTGCGGACTCCGCTGACCAGTGTTAAGTCCTATCTGGAAGCCCTGGATGAGGGAGCCTTGTCTGAGCCAGTAGCGCCAGACTTTGTCAAGGTATCGCTCAATGAAACCAACCGCATGATGCGGATGGTAACGGACTTGCTTAGTCTGTCCCGTATTGACAATGAGACCAGTCATCTGGAAGTGGAGCTGACGAATTTCACGGCCTTTATCACCTTTATCCTCAATCGCTTTGACAAGATAAAAAATCAAGACGAAACTAAGAAATATGAGATTATCCGTGATTATCCTATAACACCGATTTGGGTAGAGATTGATACAGATAAGCTGACCCAGGTGATTGATAATATCATGAACAATGCTATCAAGTATTCGCCGGATGGTGGAACCATTACTGTTTCCATCAAGACAACGGATGAGCAGTTGATTCTCTCGATTGCGGATGAAGGTCTGGGGATTCCCAAGCAGGACCTGCCTAAGATTTTTGATCGCTTTTATCGAGTGGACAAGGCACGCAGCCGTGCCCAAGGCGGAACGGGTCTAGGACTGGCTATTGCCAAGGAAATTGTCAAGCAGCATCAGGGCTTTATCTGGGCTAAGAGTGAGTATGGTGTGGGCTCGACCTTTACCATTGTCTTGCCTTATGAGAATGATGGTGTTCGGGATGACGACTGGGATAATGAAGATGATATATAGAAAGTAAACATGACTAAAGGATTTCAATACAGTATTCTGGCGTCAGGATCAAGCGGTAATTGTTTCTATCTGGAAACAGACCAAAAGCGGATTCTGGTTGACGCTGGCTTATCAGGCAAGAAAATTACGAGCTTGCTGGGCGAAATTGACCGCAAGCCTGAGGATTTGGATGCTATTTTAGTGACCCATGAGCACAAGGATCACATTCATGGTGTTGGTGTATTGGCTCGCAAGTATCATCTGGATATTTATGCTAATGAGGCCACTTGGAAGGCTATGGAAAAGGACCTGGGCAAGCTGAATGCTAGTCAAAAGCATATCTTTGAATTGGGCAAGACCAAGACCTTTGGAGACTTGGATGTGGAGAGCTTTGGTGTCAGTCATGACGCAGCCTGTCCACAATTTTACCGCTTCATGAAGGATGACAAAAGCTTTGTCATGCTGACGGATACGGGCTATGTCAGTGACCGGATGGCTGGGATTATCGAAAATGCCGACGGCTATCTGATTGAGAGCAACCATGATATTGAAATTCTCCGCAGCGGCGCCTATCCTTGGAGTCTCAAGCAGCGGATTCTTTCGGATATGGGTCACCTGTCCAATGAAGACGGTGCGGAGACCATGATTCGGACTCTAGGCAATCGCACCAAGCGAATCTATCTGGGACATCTCAGTAAGGAAAATAATATCAAGGAATTAGCTCACATGACCATGGTCAATCAACTGGCTCAAGCTGATATGGCAGTCGGTCACGACTTCCAAGTCTATGATACCTCGCCTGATACCGCAACGCCTTTGACGAGTATTTAAACGCCAGACCGAAAGGTTTGGTTTTCTTGCTCTAGTGCGGTATCCATTATATATTTAAAAAGTAACGGTTTTATTTTGCAAAGGAGCTTGTATGCGACCAATTTACTTTGTGGTAGGTCTCTTATCTTTAGGGTTAGGAGTTTTGGGGATTTTTCTGCCTCTCCTGCCTACGACACCATTTCTTCTATTGTCCATTGCCTGCTTTTCGCGCAGTTCAAAGCGTTTTGAGAATTGGCTCTATCATACAAAGATGTATCAGACCTATGTGGCAGATTTTCGAGAGACAGGAACGATTGCCAAGGAGCGTAAGAAAAAGATCATCGTTTCCATCTATATCTTGATGGGCATTTCCATTTTTCTAGCGCCTATTATTTGGGTCAAGATTGGTCTGTTGGGTCTGACCATTTTTATCACCTATTATTTGTTTAAAGTAATTCCGGATAAGGAATAGAAATCACTGTCAGCAGGTGCGTTTGCGCCTGTTTTTTGTTATAATAGAGACTGTATATCTTTGGAAAGGAAAAGGTATCATGCTGCTTATCTGACTGAAGTCAGCATGATGTAAAATAGTAATGGAAAATTTGAAAAAAGCATTGCTGGAGCAGTTTGACTTGGTTTTCTCTGATGAGACCTTGTTGGAAACAGCTTTTACCCATACGAGCTATGCCAATGAGCACCGCCTCTTAAAAATTTCACACAATGAACGCTTGGAATTTTTAGGAGACGCTGTTCTGCAACTGATTATTTCGGAGTATCTTTATACCAAGTATCCTAAGAGACCAGAGGGCGACTTGTCCAAGCTGCGCTCCATGATTGTTCGGGAGGAGAGCCTGGCAGGCTTTGCCCGTGATTGTCAGTTTGATCAATTTATCAAGCTGGGACGCGGAGAGGAGAAGTCTGGCGGCCGGAATCGTGATACGATTTTAGGAGATTTGTTTGAGGCCTTTTTAGGTGCCTTGCTCTTAGATAAGGGTGTGGAAGCAGTCAAAAGCTTTCTCTATCAAGTCATGATTCCTAAGGTGGAAGCGGGAGATTTTGAGCGGGTGACGGACTATAAGACCAAGCTGCAGGAGTTGCTGCAGATTAATGGTGATGTGGAAATTGCCTATCAGGTCGTTTCTGAAACAGGACCGGCTCATGCCAAAAATTTTGAGGTAGCTGTTCTCATCAATGGCCGCAAGTCCGGTCAAGGCCAGGGGCGTTCTAAAAAGCTGGCCGAGCAGGAAGCTGCTAAAAACGCATTTGAAAAGGAAAGTTCTTCATGTTTTTAAAGGAAATTGAAATTCAGGGCTTCAAGTCGTTTGCTGATAAGACTAAAGTTGTCTTTGATCAGGGAGTGACAGCGGTTGTTGGGCCAAATGGTTCCGGCAAGTCCAATATTACGGAGAGCCTGCGCTGGGCCTTGGGAGAGTCCAGTGTGAAAAGTCTGCGGGGCGGCAAGATGCCCGATGTGATTTTTGCGGGAACAGAAACCCGCAAGCCTCTTAATTACGCATCAGTGGTAGTGGTTCTGGACAACAGTGACCAATTTATCAAGGATGCTGCCAATGAGATTCGGGTGGAGCGTCATATTTACCGCAGCGGTGACAGTGAGTATAAGATTGACGGCAAAAAAGTCCGTCTGCGCGATGTCCACGATCTCTTCATGGATACTGGGCTGGGACGAGATTCCTTCTCCATTATTTCCCAAGGGAAGGTCGAGGAAATCTTTAACAGCAAGCCGGAGGAACGCCGGGCAATCTTTGAAGAAGCGGCTGGAGTGCTTAAGTATAAGACGCGCCGCAAAGAAACGGAAAGCAAGCTTAGTCAAACCCAGGATAATCTGGACCGTCTGGAAGACATTATCTACGAGCTGGAGAGCCAGGTCAAACCCTTGGAGAAGCAGGCTGAAACTGCTAAGCGCTTCTTGAGTCTGGATGGCCAGCGCCGAGAGCTTTACTTGGATGTTTTGGTCGCACAGCTGACAGCTAATAAGGAAAAGTTGATCAAGGCTGAAGAAGATTTAACGAATATCCAGCAGGAGCTAGCAGCCTACTATAGCAAGCGCGATGAACTGGAAGTTGAAAACCAAACCTTGAAGGCCAAGCGCCATGAGCTCAATCAAACTTTGTCTGATGATCAAGCTAGTTTGCTGGAATTGACCCGCTTAATCAGTGATTTGGAGCGTCAGATTGACCTTTCTAAGTTGGAGTCCAGTCAGGCAGCGACGAGCCGTCGGGAAAATGAAGAGCGTTTGGCTGCTTTGTCAGAAAAACT
Organism: Streptococcus sanguinis; assembly: GCF_019929145.1. Classification (GTDB taxonomy): domain Bacteria; phylum Bacillota; class Bacilli; order Lactobacillales; family Streptococcaceae; genus Streptococcus; species Streptococcus sanguinis_U. Next base: position 232,687 of record NZ_JAHZOW010000001.1, read on the forward strand.
GGCTCAGATAGAAAGCAACATAGAAGACAAGCAGGCTGAATTGAGCCAAATAGCTGCCAAACTGAGTGACAATGAGCAGTCCATCGCTGCTTTGGAAGCAGAATTAGCAGACTTTTCAGATGATCCAGACCAGCTGATTGAGCATCTGCGTGAGCAGTATGTCAAGCTCATGCAGGAAGAGGCAAATCTTTCTAATGACTTGACTTCTCTGGAGAGCCAGCTGGCTAGCGAGCTTAAATTGGCTGAGAGCAAGAAGGCAGACTATGCTAAGCTACAGGCTGATTTGGAGGCTAGTCAGATTCAGGAGCAGGCTGGTTTGGAGGAGTTGGAAATTGCTCGCCAAGCCCTCAAGGGCCTACTGGCTGACTACCAAAGTCAGGTTCAGTTAGTAGAGAAGTTGGATGCAGACTATAAGCATCAGCAGTCTAAGATGTTTGAGCTTTTGGACGACCTTAAAAACAAGCAGGCGCGTTCCAATAGCTTGGAAGCCATTCTCAAAAATCACAGCAATTTCTATGCTGGGGTCAAGAGTGTGCTGCAGGAAGCTGGCCGACTGGGTGGCATTGTTGGAGCAGTCAGCGAAAAACTCAGCTTCGATCCCCACTATCAGACAGCGCTGGAAATTGCGTTGGGAGCCAGCAGTCAGAATATCATCGTGGAAGATGAGGCGGCTGCGACTCGGGCTATCGAATTTCTGAAGAAAAATCGAGCTGGCCGGGCAACCTTCCTGCCTTTAACAACCATCAAGCCGCGTCAGCTGCCTGACCATAACCGTGCTACGATTGAAAAAAGTGCTGGTTTTCTGGGACTGGCTTCTTCCTTGGTCAGCTATGAATCTTCATTAGACAGCATTTTTCAAAATCTGCTGGGAACGACCGCTATTTTTGATACAGTGGAGCATGCCCGAGCAGCAGCTCGCCAAGTACGCTATCAGGTTCGCATGGTGACTTTGGATGGAACAGAGCTTCGGACTGGCGGTTCTTATGCTGGTGGTGCCAACCGCAATAACAATACTATCTTTATCAAGCCGGAGTTAGATGCTTTGCTTGAAGAGATTAAGCAGAAAAATGTCAGCTTGAAAGAGCAGGAAGAAGCAGTACAAATTCTGCAAAACCAGCTAAGTCAGGCCAAGCAGGTATTGGAACAAATCAAGACAGACGGTGAGCAGGCTCGCTTGGCTGAGCAAAAGGCTAATCTAGCCTATGAACAGTTAGCCAAGCGTGTAGAAGAACTCACAAGTCTGAAAAATCTACAGGAGCAGGAGTTGGCTGGTCAGTCTGCTTTGGATATTTCAGAAGAGAAAGACCGACTGCAGGCCCGCTTGACTGAGATTGAGCAAGAAAAAATGGATATCACTGTAGAAATAGAGCAGGTTAAGTCAAACAAAGATGCAGTTCAGGCTCGTTTTGACAAACTTTCCTCTCGCCTTGCTGAACTCAAGCTCCAGCGAACAGAGCTGACCTCCAACCAACGCTTTGAAAAGAATGACTTGGAACGACTGTCCGAGGAAAAAGCCAGCCTTGAAAAAGAGCAGGCAACCTTGGAACTCTTGATGGAGCAAAAGGAGCAGTCCAGCTTGCAGAAAGTGGATATTACAATCCTGGAAGAGCAATTAGAGACAGCCAAGCAAGAAAAGACTGAGCTAGATCAAAGACTGATTCGTCTGAAATTTGAGCTTGAAGATCTAGAAGGTCAGTCTGACGATATTGCCAGTCGTTTGGAGCAAGCCCGCCATCAAAATGAAGAATTGATTCGCCGGCAGGCCAAGGCAGAGGCAGAAAAGGATAAGCTCATGGATGTCATGCGCCGTCTGGCAAGCAATCTGACAGATGACTATCAGATGAGCTTCGATGAAGCAAGCAGCCAGGCTCGTCCGTTAGAAAGTTTACCAGCTGCTGAAAGCCAAGTTAAGGATCTGGAAAAAGCCATTCGAGCTTTAGGTCCGGTCAATCTGGAAGCAGTTGAGCAGTTTGAAGAAGTCAGCAACCGTTTGAACTTCCTCAACGAGCAACGAGACGACGTCCTATCAGCTAAAAATTTGCTCTTAGAGACGATTGAAGAGATGAATGACGAAGTCAAGGAACGCTTTAAATCGACCTTTGAAGCCATTCGTGAAAGCTTTAAGGTGACTTTCCGTCAGATGTTTGGTGGTGGTTCAGCAGACTTGATATTGACGGAGGGAGACTTGCTGACGGCAGGTGTAGAAATCTCCGTGCAGCCACCGGGCAAGAAGATCCAGTCGCTCAATCTGATGAGCGGTGGTGAGAAGGCCTTGTCGGCTTTGGCTCTGCTCTTCTCTATCATCCGCGTTAAGACCATTCCTTTTGTCATCTTGGACGAAGTCGAAGCAGCGCTGGACGAGGCCAATGTTAAACGCTTTGGGGATTATCTCAATCGCTTTGATAAGGACAGTCAGTTCATCGTGGTCACTCACCGTAAGGGAACCATGTCAGCTGCAGACTCTATTTACGGAGTTACCATGCAGGAGTCTGGCGTTTCCAAGATTGTCTCAGTCAAGTTAAAAGATTTAGAAAGTATGTAACATGAGTATAAAATTAGTAGCAACGGATATGGATGGCACCTTTTTAGACAGTAAAGGTCAGTTTGATATGGACCGTCTCAAGCAAGTTTTGGCTCGCTTTAAAGAAAAAGATATGTACTTTGCCGTAGCCAGTGGGCGCGGCCTCTTGTCGCTGGAAAAGCTATTTGAGGAAGTACGCAATGAGATTATTTTTATTGCTGAAAACGGCAGTTTAGTTGAGTTTCACGGCGAGGATCTCTATGAAGCAACCATGCCACGGGACTTTTACCTCAAGGTTTTTGACAAGCTGCAGGAATCTCCCTATGTCAATGTCAACGAGCTGCTTTTGACAGGCAAACGTGCCTGCTATGTCTTGGAGACTGTGGATCCGACCTATCTTTCTTTCAGTGCTCATTATAATGAAAACATTCAAAAAGTAGCTAGTCTTGCTGATATCGATGATGATATTTTCAAGTTTACGACCAATTTTGCTGAGGACCAAGTCGCAGCTGGTGAAGCTTGGGTCAATGAGAATATCGACGGAGTCAAGGCCATGACAACCGGCTACAAGTCCATTGACATCGTTCTGGACCATGTGGATAAGGGTGTTGCCATTGTCGAGTTGGCCAAGAAGCTAGACATAGATCTTTCTCAGGTTATGGTCTTTGGTGATAATCTCAATGATTTGCACATGATGCAGGTGGCTGGCTATCCGATCGCGACTGAAAATGCTCGTCCTGAGATTTTAGAAGTCGCCAAGGAAGTCATTGGTCACCATGATGCTCAGTCGGTTATCACTTACATGGAGGGATTATAATGGCAGATATAAAACTGATTGCTCTGGACTTGGATGGAACTCTCCTGACTTCAGACAAGAAGATTTCTGAGCGCAATTTAGCGGCTTTAAAAGCAGCTCAGGCCAAGGGAGTTAAGGTAGTTCTGACTACTGGCCGCCCCCTCAAAGCCATGGACTTTTTCCTGCATGAGCTGGGAACAGACAGTCGAGAGGATGAGTACACCATTACTTTTAATGGTGGTCTTGTTCAGCGCAACACTGGAGAAATCCTTGATAAAACGGTATTTTCTTATGATGATGTAGCCCGGATTTACGAGGAAACAGACAAGCTCCATATCCCTCTTGATGCTATCTGCGAAGGACTTGTCTATCAGATTCAATCCGATCAAGACTCGCTTTATGCTCAGTTCAATCCTGCTCTGACCTTTGAGTCCATTGATTTTAGTGATTTGTCCAGCCAGCAGACTTATAACAAATGTGTCACTGCTTATGCTCAAGAACCACTGGATGCGGCTATTGAGCAAATTTCACCGGAATTATTTGAGCGCTATGAGATTTTTAAATCTAGAGAAATGCTGCTGGAGTGGTCCCCTAAAAATGTCCATAAGGCTAATGGTTTGGAGAAACTAATTGCTCATTTAGGCATTGAGAGAAGTCAGGTCATGGCTTGTGGTGATGAAGCCAACGATCTGTCTATGATTGAGTGGGCTGGTCTGGGAGTAGCCATGCAGAATGCAGTAGCCATCGTCAAAGAAGCAGCCAATGTGGTGACACCTATGACTAATGATGAGGATGCAGTGGCTTGGGCTATTGAAGAATATATACTAAAGGAGGATTAGCCGATGGGATTATTTGATCGCCTTTTTGGCCGAAAAAAGCAAGAACCACCGATCGAAGAAGTTGTCAAGGAAGCATTGGAAAACATTGACGAGCTTGAAGAAGAAACAGCGCCTGCTCCAGAAGCAGGAGAAAATCTTGAAGCGGAAGCTGTTCAGTCCTATCAGGACGAGCAGCAACTTGATGACCAAATTTCGGATACAAAAGATAGTTTAGCTGATGTTGAAGAGCCAGCATCTCAAGCTATCCAAGAAGAAAGCAAGGAGCCAGAGCATGAAAGAGAAATTATTGCAGAAAATCAAGAAGTGGCTCAAGGAGCAAGTCAGACTGAAGAAACTCTAGAAGAGCACCAGTCTGAAAATGTTGACGAAATAGTAGAAGAACTTGTTGAACAAACGGATCTTTCGGATGAAGCATCATCTCATACCGAGCATGAAGCAGTTTCTTATGACGAGGTGGCAACTGATTCAAATAATGAGTTCGAGCCAGAAACAGCTGAGGAGTCACTAACAGAATCAGAAGCAGCCGCTACAGAAGACCATGCTGAACTTCCTCAAGAGGAATCTACTCAGGAAAAATATGACCGCAGCCTAAAGAAGACTCGGACAGGATTTGGAGCACGACTCAATGCCTTCTTTGCCAATTTCCGCTCAGTAGATGAAGAGTTCTTCGAAGACTTGGAAGAGTTGCTCATCACTAGTGATGTAGGAGTTCAAGTGGCTTCCAGTCTGACTGAGGAACTACGCTATGAAGCCCGTCTGGAAAATGCTAAAAAACCAGCTGCTCTGCGCCAGCTGATTATTGAAAAATTGGTGGACATTTATGAGAAAGATGGCCGCTTTAATGAAAAAATCAATTTCCAAACCGGTTTGACTGTCATGCTCTTTGTTGGGGTCAATGGGGTCGGTAAGACGACCTCTATCGGTAAACTAGCCTATAAGTACAAACAAAAAGGCAAGAAAGTCATGTTGGTAGCAGCAGATACATTCCGAGCTGGAGCGGTGGCTCAGTTGGCTGAATGGGGTCGGCGCGTAGATGTTCCAGTAGTAACGGGGCCTGAGAAGAGCGATCCTGCTAGCGTGGTTTATGACGGTATGGAGCGTGCTCAGGCAGAGCAGGTTGATGTTCTTATGATTGACACGGCTGGCCGCCTGCAAAATAAGGACAATCTCATGGCAGAGCTGGAGAAAATTGGCCGTATTATTAAGCGGGTGGATCCAGAAGCGCCACATGAAACTTTCCTAGCTCTCGATGCTTCAACTGGTCAGAATGCTCTGGTTCAGGCCAAGGAATTTTCTAAAATCACTCCAGTCACAGGAATTGTACTGACAAAGATTGATGGAACAGCTCGAGGCGGGGTTGTACTAGCCATTCGTCAGGAATTGGATATTCCAGTGAAGCTGATTGGCTTTGGAGAAAAGATTGATGATATTGGTGAGTTCAACTCAGAGAACTTTATGAAAGGCCTGCTTGAAGGCTTGGTATAAAACAAAAAACCAGTACGAGTACTGGTTTTTTATGAACAATTTTTAAAATTTATTTGTTTGGAGACCACTGCCAGTCAGCTCCAAATTCTCTAAGGAGTTCAAAAGAAGCATCTGGTCCCATAGAACCGACAGGATACTCATGAAGAGGCACTTCGTTGCTACGCCATAGCTCTTCAATCTGATCAATCAGCTCCCAGCTGGAGCGGACTTCATCCCAGTGGCTGAAGTTGGTTGAGTCATTGTTAAGGACGTCAAAGATTAATTTTTCGTAAGGATCAGGGGAAGCACCACTAGCTGTTGCGTCTGTTCGATAGTCCAGAGAGAGAGGAGCTAAGCTGAAGCGCTCGCCGACCTCTTTGCCATTCATGCTGAGTGAAAAGCCCTCAGTCGGCTGGATATGAATGGTCAGAACATTCGGTGCTAATTCCTCACCAAAGATAGACTCCATCTGCTTAAAGACAATATTGACAAGAGTGCCTTTTTCAGTGAGGCGTTTACCAGTCCGGAAGAAAAATGGAACATCACGGAAACGCTCGCTATTTACGAAGAAAGCTCCTGAAGCAAAGGTTTCAGTCATGGAGTCAGGATTGACATTAGGCTCACTCCGGTAGGAGATGTATTTCTTACCTTTGACCGTGCCAGACTTATATTGACCGCGGATAAAGAAGCGTTTTAAGTCATCTTTGTCGGGCTGCACCAAGCGTTCAAAAACTTTGACTTTCTCTGCCCGAATGTCCTCTTTGCTGAAGCTTTTCGGCTTGTCCATAGCTAAGAGTGACAGGAGCTGCAAGGTATGATTCTGAACCATATCTCGTAGAGCACCGGACTGGTCATAGTAGCCACCACGTTCTTCGACACCTAGCTTTTCGGCAAAGGTAATCTGGACATTGTCAATGTAGTCACGATTCCAGATATTTTCAAAGAGAAGATTGGCAAAGCGGATAGCAAAGATGCTCTGAATCATTTCCTTGCCTAGATAATGGTCAATACGGAAAATCTGCTCTTCATCAAAGGCCGCCAAGAGTTCTTCGTTAAGTTGGCTGGCAGTTGCCAAGTCTGTCCCGAAAGGTTTTTCGACAATCAAACGTTCAAAGCCTTTGCCGTCTACGATATTTTCAGACTTGAGGTGTTTGGCAATGGTACCGAAAAATTGCGGAGCCATGGACAGGAAGAAGAGTTTATTGTGCTCGGCCTGGTACTGCTCATTGAGTCGGCTTTGAAGCTTGCGTAGCTCAATGTAGTGATCGGTATCCTGCACATCATGGCTTTGATAGTAGAAGTGGCTGGCAAACTCTTGGGCTTGCTCTGGACTGTCAGCTAAATCAGCGATTGCTTCGACAACGACAGACTCAAAATACTCCTTGCTCCAAGGCCGGCGGGCTGTTCCAATGACTGCAAAATGCTTGGAAAGATTGCCAGACTTATAGAGCCTGAAGAGGGATGGATAGAGTTTTCTTTTAGCCAAGTCACCGCTGGCTCCGAAAATTGTAACAATAACTTTTGAAGACATCCTGATACCTATTTTCTAAATGATGTCTCTATTTTATCACAATTTTTCTAAAGATTGTATTCAGAAATTCGGTTTCTGAAAAGGGAGATAAATAGAAAGAAATTGACCGCTGCTTGAAACATATTCAAAGATAAAAAATGAGGCTAAGACACGATTGTGCCAGCCTCGTTTTCTTTATTCAAATACCCGATAAACGTAAGGATTGTCCGGTTTTTCTACCTTATCAAAGCTTTCAACTTCTAGAGTTGGCAGGCTTTGCCCCAAACTTTTATGGTAGTGCATGGTAATTTTTCCCTTGGCATGAATCCAGGTATTATTCTCGAAATGCTGGGTATTTCCAGTCGTCAAGAGGCCATAGACACCTGAGTCGGCGATACAATGGATAATACCGAAGCGAAAGAGAAATTGGCTCTTCTGGTCGCTGGGGTCATTGTAGACAAAGCCGGTGAACTCCAGCGTTTTGCCTACAAACTCGTCGGGATAATCATAGATGACCTCCATGATTTCCATGTAGTTCTCAGTTGTGACCTGAATGGTATCTTGCTTGACATATTTCTTGGCGGCTGCCCGCATTTCTTTTTCGTAAGCCCCTTTGGTAAAGTAGGTGCTGGTGTCTGGCTTCAGGTATTGGCTGGTTGTGCCTTCGTCCTGCTGAATAGCAGTTGAAGTTCCCTCAGCCAGCGGGAAATGAAATCCTTTGGCCGAAACTGTTGTCGAATCCAAGGTAACAGTTGGAAAGAAAATTCCCACAAAAAGCGGAATGACAAGGAGCATCACGCTGCCTAACTTAGCCCAGCGAGTATTTAAATGACTGTGGACCTCCATCTTCTTCATCCAGATGATGAGCTGCACAACTGCCAAGATAAAAGACAGAATCATAGACAAGTAGGCCAGATAGGAGTAGTGGAGATTGATATATTGGTTGAGCTTGCCTGTCAGCTGCAGATACATGGTGATCTCAAAGTAGCCGACTAAGATTAGAAATCGGATCATAGCACTACCCCCACAAGCCAAGAGTAAAGAAAGACGACGACGGTAACTAGGCTGATAAATTGCCAGATAAAGCGTGTCTTAAAGTAGTTTTTCATCATCAGCAGATTCTTGACATCTAGCATAGGCCCAATGACCAAGAAAGCTAAGACTGGCGATAAGCCGAAGCTAGCAATCAAGGAGCTTCCGATGAAAGCATCAGCTTCGCTGCAAAGTGAGAGCAGGAAAGACAGCAGCATGAGCAGGAGAATAGCGACAGCCGGTGTCGAGCTGATAGAGGTCAGGATTCTGGTTGGCACATAGACTTGTACCAGGCTGGCGAAGAGACAGCCAAAGACCAGATAGCGGCCTGTATCGAAAAATTCATCAATGGCCTGCACAAAGACCTGAAAAAGCTTTTGTCCCTTGCTGAGATGTGAAAAGTCATGCTCATGAACAGCCTTGCGATTTTCTTTTTGGATATTGCTATCTGCAAAGAAGCCCAGAAAAATCCCTAAAAGAATAGCCACGACCATAGAACCTAAAGCACGAAGCAGAGCCATTCGGAAGGAATTACCAAAGGCTGAGTAGGTCGCAAAGAGCACGATGGGGTTGATGACTGGAGCCGTTACCAGAAAAGGCACAGCCGTGTAACTGGGAACTTTCTTTTCAAGAAACCGATTGATAATAGGGACGATTCCGCACTCGCAAGAAGGGAAGACAAAACCAATCAAGCTTCCAAAGAAAATCCGAGCCCATTTGTTCTTGGGTAGGAAACGATAAACCTTGTCTGGCGTGACATACACCTCGATAAAGCCAGAAATAATACTTCCAATCAAGACAAAAGGCAGGGCCTCAATGATAATGGAGAGAAAAATGGCACCAGCTTGCAGGACACTGGCCGGCAGCTGAGAGAAGAAGCTCATTCTTTCTTATCCTTCTCGTTTTTAGATTTTTTCTTGTCTTCCTCAGGGAACTCTACCTTTTCCATCTTGGGCAGGGTCGCAAACTCCTCGAACATCTTGTCCAAATCGTCTGATCTAGTAAATTTAACAGCCATAAAGGCACCTCATTTCTAAAATAATAATTCTATTATACTACCAATTATCAAAAAATGAAATTTTGAAACATAAGAGACTCTTTGTCGCTGATTTAGCCTAAATTTTTTTGTACAAATAGTACTAAATAGTTCTAAAAAGGCCTATCTTTCAAAGTACTTGTGATATAATAGGATTGTTATGGAAAATATAAATATTGAAAAAATTGCCCAGAAATTGGGCCTTAAAGAAAGCCAAGTATCACAGGTCCTAGATCTGACCGCTGAAGGAAATACGATTCCTTTTATTGCTCGTTACCGTAAGGAAATGACAGGAAATCTGGATGAGGTCGAGATTAAGGCGATCATTGACTTAGATAAGAGCATGACTGCTTTGGCAGAGCGTAAAGCGACGGTCTTAGCTAAAATTGAGGAGCAGGGCAAACTAACGGATGCGTTGCGCTCTGAGATTGAGGCTGCTGAAAAGCTGGCCGATGTGGAAGAACTTTATCTGCCTTATAAGGAGAAGCGCCGTACCAAGGCTACTATTGCCCGTGAAGCAGGTCTCTTTCCTTTGGCCCGCTTCATCCTACAGGATGCGGCTAATCTACAGGAAGAAGCAGAGAAACTGACTAGTGAAGCCTTTCCAACAGCAGAAGCTGCTCTAGCTGGAGCAGTGGATATTCTGACTGAAGCAATTTCCGAAGATACTAAGCTGCGGGCTTGGACCTACCATGAGATGCAGACCAATTCTTCTATCGTATCCAGTCTCAAAGACGGTGATTTGGATGAAAAGCAGATCTTCCAAATTTATTATGATTTTTCTGAAAAAGTAGCGACTATGCAAGGCTACAGGACTCTGGCTCTTAACCGTGGTGAGAAGCTAGGTATTCTCAAGGTTGGTTTTGAGCACAATCTTGAGAAGATCCTGCGCTTCTTTGAAGTACGTTTCAAGGTGAAAAATGCCTATATTATCGAAGCTGTCCAGCAAGCTGTTAAAAAGAAAATCATTCCAGCCATGGAGCGCCGTATTCGGACCGAGCTGACTGAGGCCGCTGAGGATGGAGCGATTCAGCTCTTCTCAGATAATCTCCGCCATCTTCTCCTGATTGCCCCTCTCAAAGGCCGCGTAGTACTGGGCTTTGACCCAGCCTTTCGAACAGGAGCCAAGCTGGCTGTTGTTGATGCGACAGGCAAGATGCTGACGACCCATGTCATCTATCCCGTGCCACCAGCAAAACCAGCTCAGATTGAAGCTTCTAAGAAAGAGTTGTCAGATCTGATTGAGCAGTTTGGCGTGGAAATCATTGCCATCGGAAACGGCACTGCCAGCCGAGAAAGCGAAGCCTTTGTAGCGGAAGTTTTGAAATCCCATCCAGATGTCAGCTATGTTATCGTTAATGAGAGCGGTGCATCTGTCTACTCTGCTAGTGAACTGGCTCGTCATGAGTTTCCAGATTTGACTGTTGAAAAGCGTTCAGCTATTTCCATTGCCCGCCGTCTGCAGGATCCTTTGGCAGAGCTTGTTAAGATTGATCCTAAGTCGATCGGGGTTGGTCAGTACCAGCATGATGTCAGCCAGAAAAAACTATCCGAAAGTCTGGACTTTGTCGTTGATACCGTGGTTAACCAAGTCGGGGTCAATATCAACACCGCCAGTCCTGCCCTACTGGCCCATGTAGCTGGTCTTAATAAAACTATCTCAGAAAATATTGTCAAGTATCGGGAAACAGAAGGTTTGATTCGGTCTCGCGAGGCCATCAAGAAAGTGCCGCGTCTGGGCGCAAAGGCTTTTGAACAGGCAGCCGGCTTCCTGCGTATTCCTGAAAGTGATAACCTGCTGGATAATACAGGCGTTCACCCAGAGTCTTATAAGGCAGTGGAGGAGCTCTTTAAGCGTCTGGAAATCAGCAGTTTGGATGAAGCTGCCCAAGCTAAGTTAAAAGCTGTTCAGACTGCTAGTTTGGCTGCAGAGCTAGGCTTGGGAGAAGAAACCCTCAAAGATATTATTGCGGATCTGCTCAAGCCTGGCCGAGATTTGCGTGATTCCTTTGACGCGCCAGTTCTGCGGCAGGATGTCTTGGATATCAAGGACCTGCGCATCGGTCAAAAGCTGGAAGGAGTCGTCCGGAATGTTGTCGATTTTGGAGCCTTTGTGGATATCGGTATCCACGAAGACGGTCTTATTCATATCTCCAAGCTGAGCACGGACTATATCAAGCACCCTAGTCAGGTCCTATCTGTTGGCGACTTAGTCACAGTCTGGGTGGATAAACTGGATGTGGAGCGGGAGAAGGTCAACCTCTCTCTGATAGCACCAAATGAATCTAACTAACTATGTCAAGCGGGTTTCGCTTGAGGATTTTGGCTGGGAATTCCGCCACCAAGCTTATTGGAACAAGCGTCTCCGCACTACAGGGGGACGCTTCTTTCCTAAAGATGGTCATTTGGATTTCAACCCAAAAATCTATGAAACTTTTGGGCTGGAGACCTTCCGAAAAATTGTTCGCCATGAGCTGGCTCACTATCACCTCTATTATCAGGGTAAAGGATACCGCCATGGGGATAGAGATTTTAAAGAACTGCTCAAGCAAGTTGATGGTCTGCGCTACGCTCCTTCCTTGTCCGACTCGCAATCTTTTCTCGTCTATGAATGCCTGAGCTGCGGAGCACTTATCCGTCGTAGACGTAGAGTCAATCTTCAAAAATACCGTTGCGGACGCTGTATGGGCAAGCTCCGTTTGTCAGAGAAAGCTTGATAGATTAGCGAGAGAGTTCCTTGAAGAACTCTCTTTTTCAAAAGAATGAATATTCTAATCCATAATCAGCCTTTGGCCCGATTGTTTTTCTGTGAAATGTGGTAGAATAAAGTAAATATGATCATTGAGGTCTCTATCATGAACGTGAAATTCTATAAGTTGAAAAAGAATCGACTGATTTCCGGTGTCTTGTCCGGTCTGTGTGATAAATTTGATTTTGATCTGAGCTTGGTGCGCTTCCTCTTTATTATCTTTACTGTGGTCAATTTCGGCTTGGGAATTCTCATCTATATCCTGCTAGCTATGGTTATGCCCTATAAAGAAGACATAGAAGAAGAAATGTATGGAACCGGCCCGCGCAAACGAAAAGAAGCAGAAGCTATCGAAGACGATAAAGACGGCTGGTTTTGGTAATTCTTAATAAAATAGAAAATTTCGGGATGCACTCCCGATTTTTTACTTGAAGTAGGGAATGTTTTAGTAAGACATTTCTATACCGTGATTTATTTTCTGCTTGCTTCTTTTAGATAAAATCTAAAAAAGAAGCAGGATAGAAAACCAGGTAAATTGACACTTAAAAACATCACCAAAATATTAGCAATTTATTCAAGGAGGAAATATGACAGAAGTTTGGAATGCCTATGACTTAAATCGAAATCAACTCCCTCATCTCCTGGTTCGAGGAGAAAAAATTCCTGAAGGACAGTTTCATCTCTGTGTTAATGTCTTGGTTCGCCATCAGGATGGTGATATTCTCTTTATGCGGCGATCAGCCAATAAAAGCCTTTATCCTGGCTATTATGAGTTCGGAGCAGGTGGCAGTGTGCTGGCTGGAGAGGATAGTCTGACAGCCGCCTTACGTGAATTAGAAGAAGAAACAGGCTTGGTTCCTGACAGCATCAGACTTTTGGAGCAGGTGTGCTCTATCAAAGATCAGTGCCATTTCGACTATTTTGAAGTGGTTGTATCTGGCGATAAGAGTCAAGTCCGCTATCAGGAAGGCGAAACAGATGCCCATGTCTGGTTGCCTCTGAAAGAGGTCCCAGATTTTGTAGAAAACCATCCTTGTTTTAATAACCAAAAGAAGATTCTTAACAGCCTGCTTGACTAAGACCATGGCTGTTTTTCTATTTTTACTAAAAAGTTGATTTAAATCAAAATATTTTTTCGACCTAAAATCAATCTTAAAGATTCTTTTGAGGTAAAAATTTGCTATAATAGAAGCAGACAAATTTGAAGGGAGAAGACAATGTCAGTAAAGGTCAAAGACCTCTTAAAAATGTCTCGTCTGTCTCAGGAGTACGGAGATAAAGTTTTACTGGAGAAAGAAATTAAAACTTCAGATATTTCTCGGCCTGGACTTGAAATGACTGGATATTTTGATTTTTATACACCCGAGCGGATACAGCTGATTGGGATGAAAGAGTGGTCTTATCTGATGAAGATGAGCTCTCATAATCGCCATCAAGTACTGCTGAAAATGTTCCAGCCTGAGACGCCGGTGGTTATCATTGCTCGAAATTTAGAGATTCCTAAAGAAATGATTGATGCGGCTGATGAGAAGCAGGTTGCTATTCTTAGAAGCAAAGCCTCTACTAGCCGCTTGTCTGGAGAAATTTCCAGTTATCTTGATTCTCGGCTAGCTGAGAGAACCAGTGTTCATGGGGTTCTGATGGATATCTATGGCATGGGAGTTCTCATCCAAGGGGACAGTGGAATTGGTAAAAGTGAGACAGGACTTGAATTGGTTAAGCGTGGCCATCGTTTGGTTGCGGACGATCGAGTGGATATCTATGCCAAGGATGAAGTGACCCTTTGGGGAGAGCCAGCTGAAATTCTGCGCCACCTATTGGAAATTCGTGGTGTTGGTATCATCGATGTCATGAGCTTATACGGAGCCAGTGCTGTGAAAGATTCTTCTCAAGTTCAGATAGCTGTCTATTTGGAGAATTACGATACTCAAAAAACTTTTGACCGTCTAGGTAATGATACAGAGGAGTTGGAGGTTGCCGGTGTCAGAATTCCACGTATTCGGATTCCTGTAAAGACTGGTCGCAATATCTCGGTCGTAATTGAGGCTGCAGCGATGAACTATCGAGCTAAGCAAATGGGCTATGATGCTACTAAGATCTTTGAAGAGCGCCTCACCGATTTAATTAGCCGGAATGAGGTGAAACATGATTGATCCAGTAGCTATCCAACTAGGGCCTATCAGTATTCGCTGGTATGCCATCTGTATTGTCACAGGCTTAGTATTAGCCGTTTATCTTGCCATGAAAGAGGCTCCGCGTCGGAAGATTATTCCTGATGACATTTTGGATTTTATCCTAGTGGCTTTTCCCGTAGCTATCGTTGGTGCCCGACTTTATTACGTAGCCTTCGAATGGGATTATTACGGTAAGAATCTGATAAAAATCATTGATTTTTGGAATGGTGGAATAGCAGGTATTGCGATTTACGGTGGGCTGATAGCTGGTGCTATCGTTCTCTATTTCTTCTGTCGGAGAAGGCTGATTCACCCAGTCGATTTTCTAGATATCGCAGCACCAAGTGTGATGATTGCCCAGAGTATTGGTCGCTGGGGAAATTTTGCCAACCATGAGGCCTATGGTGCGGCAGTTAAGAGTTTGGACTATCTGCCTAGCTTTATTCGGGAAAATATGTATATCGAAGGCAGCTACAGACAGCCAACTTTCCTCTATGAATCTCTATGGAACCTACTTGGTTTTATCTTGATTATTGTTCTCCGCCGTCGGCCTAAGTTGCTGAGACAGGGAGAAATCGCCGCCTTCTATCTGATTTGGTATGGATTTGGTCGGATGATCATTGAGGGAATGCGGACGGACAGTCTCATGTTTGCTGGTCTGCGTGTTTCCCAATGGCTGTCGCTGATTCTTATTTTTGTTGGAATTGGCATCATCATTTACCAAAGAAAAATGAAAGCCCCTTATTATCAAGAATAAGAAATAATAGATCCGTTGACTCTTCTAAGAGATGTCTGCGATGAAAGGAGAGAAATATGATAATTGAAATTGCTTATGCTTTACTGGCGGTTGCCCTCATTATCTTCGTGATTTACTTGACGATTACTGTCAAAAATCTGGGCGAAAAAGCTGGTAAGATGCTAGATGAAACAGAAAATACCATTAAGGTCTTGACCTCTGATGTCAACGTGACCCTTCACCAAACCAATGATTTGCTGGCCAAGGTCAATGTCTTAACTGACGACATCAATCAAAAAGTCGCAACTATTGATCCTTTGTTTACAGCTGTAGCGGACCTGTCTGAGTCTGTTTCAGATTTAAACGTTCAGGCGCGCACGCTGAGTAAAAAAGCTGTGTCTGTTGGCAAGGGATCTGTCAAGACAACAGCTGGTTTATCTGCTTTGCGTTTTGCTTCAAAATTGTTTAAAAAATAAGAAAGAAGGTCTATTATGGGAAAATTTTCATCACTGTTATTGGGCGCCGTTACAGGTGCAGCTGCTGCCTATTTTCTGACCAGTAAGAAAGGAAAGGAAACGACAGATAAGGTTCGGGACTTTGTTAAGGAATACCAAGAAAATCCTGATGATATCCACGAAGCTGTCGTTCAGTCTGCTAAAGACTTTTCAAATCAAGCTGTCAGCGCAATTCAACAAACCAAGGAAAAAGTTGAGAAAGGCGAGATTACAACTGAAACAGTCATCGAATCTGTCAAAGAAACGACAAAATCAGTCGTGGACTACTCGCAAGATAAGTTTAACGAAATCAAAGAAAAATTTGATAAAGAAGAAAGTAACTTTGCAGAGGAAGAGCCTGTGATCTTCCAAGAGGAAGAAGAGGAACCTTCAGAAGAAATCATCATTGACTTCGGAGCAGAAGCGACAGAAGGTCAAGAAGAAAAGACTGCTGAAACTGATAATCAAGAAGAAAAATAAAATAAAGAAGACTAGCAAAATTGCTAGTCTTCTTTGTTTGCAAGAACGAAAAAAAGAACCGAGGATAGAAAGCATCTTCGGTTTTTTCTTATATTTTAAAATCGTAGAATCACAGGGTTGGTTTATTTGCTAGTTTGGCGTTTCTTTGCGAACAGGCGATAAGATTGAATGCTAATCAAGCTAGAAGCAATGGCCAAAGTGAAGGACATAAATGTATTCATTTTTAAACTCAAAAATACAAAGCTAAACAAAACTGTCAAGACACAGAAAACAGCAATATTTAAGAAGAAAAAGAGTTCACTTAATCTTGGTGATGTTTCTGCTTCAGGTAGGTATTCTTGATAGAGTGGTGTTTGTTCAGATTCAATTTCTTGGTAGTAGTAGTCAGTTGGGTCATCATATTGTTGGTATTTTCTTACGTGCATAATTCTCTCTCCTTACAGTACCCTCTAATTCTACCATTTTTTTGCAGTTTTAAATATTACAAAAGGATTACAAAACGAATAAATTCGAATGAAAAACCACTCCTTTATATTTTTTTGCTATAATGGTTTTATGAAAAAGATAATTATTACAGCAACAGCTGAAAGTATAGAACAAGTTGAGGAACTATTAGAGGCAAATGTCGATCGAATTTATGTCGGAGAGAAAAATTATGGCCTTCGTTTACCTCATAATTTTAGTTTAGACGAATTAACTCGAATTTCTGACTTAGTTCACCAAGCAGGAAAAGAGTTGACTGTTGCGGTGAACGCGCTCATGCATCAGGAAATGATGGATAAGATCAAGCCCTATCTTGATTTTTTGCAGGAGATTAGAGCAGATTATATTACCGTTGGGGATGCTGGTGTTTTCTATGTGCTGCAGCGCGACGGCTACAAATTAAAAACCATTTACGACGCATCGACCATGGTTACCAGCAGCCGACAGATTAACTTTTGGGCTAAGAACGCTGGAGTTTCAGAAGCTGTCTTGGCGCGTGAGATTCCTTCTGCAGAGCTTTTTAAGATGCCAGAGATTCTGGAAATTCCTGCTGAAGTCTTGGTTTACGGAGCTAGTGTCATCCATCACTCCAAGCGTCCTCTCTTGCAGAATTACTATAATTTTACTCATATCGATGATGAGAAGACGAGAGAACGGGATCTCTTTCTGGCAGAACCAAGCGATCCGCAGAGCCATTATTCGATTTTTGAGGACAATCATGGTACTCATATTTTTGCCAATAATGACTTGGATTTGATGACCAAGCTGATAGAGTTGGTTGACCATGGATTCTGCCACTGGAAGTTGGAAGGGCTCTACACACCTGGTCACAACTTTGTTGAGATTGCTAAGATTTTTGTTGAGGCGAGAGATTTGATTGAAGCAGGCAAGTTTAGCTCAGATCAAGCCTTTGTGCTGGATGAGGCGATTCATAAACTGCATCCGAAAAATCGTTTTCTCGATACCGGATTTTATGACTATGACCCTGATATGGTAAAATAAAATTAGAAACGAGAACTCTTTTTAGGAGTTCTTTTTTGAGAACAAAAAACATTGATAAAGTAGAACTAAAAAATAGATGTTTTAAACTTTTTTTGAATTAATTCGAATAATCTAAAAATTAGAATTGTGAAAATAATTCAAAGAACCTTGCTTTTAGGGGTAAATTACTATAAAATAATAAGGATTAGACATCAACACTTTTATATTGCAAATAGGAGAAAATGATGGCAAGAAAGTTGAAACGACCAGAGGTGTTATCACCTGCTGGTACTTTGGAGAAGCTAAAAGTAGCTGTTCGATATGGAGCAGATGCTGTTTTTATTGGCGGACAAGCCTATGGTCTGCGCAGCCGGGCTGGGAACTTTACCTTTGAACAGATGGAAGAAGGGGTTCAGTTTGCGGCTAGTTATGGTGCCAAGGTCTATGTCGCGGCCAATATGGTCATGCACGAGGGGAATGAAGAGGGAGCTGGTGAGTGGTTCCGCCGTTTGCGGGATATCGGGATTGCGGCTGTCATTGTTTCTGATCCAGCTTTGATTGCTATTGCGGCATCAGAAGCACCTGGTCTAGAAATCCACCTATCGACTCAGGCTAGTGCGACCAACTATGAAACGCTTGAGTTTTGGAAAAATTTAGGACTGACTCGAGTTGTCCTAGCTCGCGAAGTTTCTATGGCTGAGCTAGCTGAAATTCGCCGACGGACTGACGTTGAAATAGAAGCCTTTGTTCATGGAGCAATGTGTATTTCCTACTCTGGACGCTGTACATTATCCAACCACATGAGTATGCGAGATGCCAATCGTGGAGGTTGCTCGCAATCCTGCCGTTGGAAATACGACCTCTACGATATGCCTTTCGGACAAGAACGTAAGAGCTTGAAGGGGGAAGTTCCGGAAGAATTTTCCATGTCCGCAGTTGATATGTCCATGATTGACCGCATACCAGACATGATTGAAAATGGAGTAGATAGCTTGAAGATTGAGGGACGGATGAAGTCTATTCATTACGTTTCTACGGTGACTAACTGCTATAAAGCAGCTGTAAATGCTTATCTAGAAAGTCCTGAAAAGTTTGAAGCTATCAAGCAGGACTTGGTCGATGAGATGTGGAAGGTTGCTCAACGTGAATTGGCCACAGGATTTTACTATCATACTCCAACAGAGAATGAGCAGCTGTTCGGAGCGCGACGCAAGATTCCAGAATACAAATTTGTAGCAGAAGTAGTAGCCTATGACGCAGACAGTCAGATAGCGACTATTCGTCAGCGAAATGTTATCCATGAAGGAGATCAGGTTGAGTTTTATGGACCGGGCTTCCGTCATTTTGAAACCTTTGTCACAGACCTTCGTGATGCTGATGGTAACAAAATTGATCGAGCTCCTAATCCGATGGAGCTTCTGACCATTCACTTGGAGCAGCCCGTAGAGGCTGGCGATATGGTGCGGGCTCGAAAGGAAGGCTTGATTAATCTTTACAAGGAAGATGGCACTAGCGTGACCGTCCGAGCTTAATCTTATATTCATAGGTGGCTTTTTAATCTAAAAGCCATCTTTATGAATAGAGGTTCTTAGAGAGGAAGTAGCATGATGCAGGTTTACGGAGATATTCTTGATGAGGAGACTCGCTGCCAGCATTATCACAGTGAGAAAGATATCATAGCTCTTAAGTGCTTTGCTTGTCAGAAATACTATCCTTGCTTTCTCTGTCATGACCGCTACGAAGACCATTCTTTTATGGCCTATCCTGTGAGTAGGTCAGAAGATCGAGTAGTTCTTTGTGGTCATTGCAGGACGGAGCTGACTATTTCTCAGTATCTTGGCTGTGAGGATGCTTGTCCTATCTGTACTCATTCTTTTAATCCAGGATGCAAGAAGCATCGATCGATTTATTTTCAGACAAACAAATAACTCTTCCATCCGGCTGGATGGAAGAGTTATCTTTTGAAACGATGGCTGGTGATGCGAATGTCCTTCTTTTGGGCTTCACGGATATTATTGGGTACGAGACTGATTCGCTTGATGTCTTGCACGCGGATAATAGTGGTCATACTTTTCTTGAAATTTTTGATAATCAGCTGCAGGCGCTCGCGATCGTATTTGACAATATCGCCAGTGAAGCTTTTATCCAGAAAGATAACGTGGACACCAGATTGTTTACGCAGAGCTAGCTCGATGGTACGCAGGATGCGGCCGCTGTCCTCTGGTCCTTGTTCATTCTTTTTGCCACTGATAAATTCGTTGGCTCTTTGTAAAATCATTTCGAGATATTTTTTCATAGCTAAAATCTCCATAACTTGTTACAATATATTATATAACAAAATTCCCTAAATTGTAAATTCTTTTACGAATTATTAGTTGGAAAATAAAACAAGAGGTGAAATATGGCAGAATTTACATTCGAAATCGAAGAAAAACTTCTGGTCCTATCTGAAAATGACAAGGGCTGGACCAAGGAGCTTAATCGCGTTAGCTTTAATGGAGCACCAGCTAAGTATGATATTCGGACTTGGAGTCCAGACCACAGCAAAATGGGCAAGGGAATTACACTTTCCAATGAAGAATTCCAGGTTCTCGTGGATGCATTTAAAAACTGATAGAGAAACCTCTATCAGTTTTTTCTATTTCTCTGAAAAGTAGGGATGGAATTTCAGACTTTTAAAAATAGGAATGCTGATAATGGTGATGACAACCATTTTTAGCAAGTCTGGCAGGATAAAAGGAGTAAGGCCAACCGCGACCGACTTAGAGAAATCAAATCCTCCTAAGAAATGGAGGCCTAGGATACCACCGACAAAGACGAGAGCATCACCCAATACATTGGCTATAAAAACCATATAGAAAGGACTGTCCTTATGGGTCAGACTGGATGTCACAAAGGCAAAGAGTAAGTAGAACCAGAGATAGCCGGCGCTAGGGCCAAAGAGAGCCTGGAAACCACCACTCCCTCCAGCAAAGACCGGTAGGCCGATAGCTCCCAGCAGCAGATAAATAAAGACTGACAAAACAGCTTCGCGAGGTTTGAAAATCGTTGCAATCAAACCGACAGCAAAAGTCTGCAGCGTGATGGGAACGGGACCAATGGAAATAGTTAATTGGGATAGGACAGCTAGGAAGGCAGCTCCGATAGCTGGGAGGGCAAGAAGAAAAGCTTTGTTCTTGTTCATAAATAGTAAACCTCTTTTTGATTTTATGGTAACTATTTTAAAAGCTAAATAAAAAAAAGTCAAGTCCTTCTTAATCGGACGAGACAATTATACAGACAGATTATTATTTTCGTTTCTTGCTTCTGATGAGCAAGACGATGAAGGCGATAAGACCAAAAATATTAAAGAAAAGGATGCCCAAGGCTGCAAGAAGTTTTTTTGTTTTACTCATCAGTTTTCCTCATTTCTGGATTGCTTTGTACTATCATATCAAAATTTTCAATGTTTGAATAGGCTTCATTAGAAAAATTAGCTATAGCTTCAAACTATATTCTTATCAATAAAAAAGGATTATCTAAAAGTGCTATAAAGAATTGCAGCACCTCACTTTGATTGATATAATAATGCAAAAGTAAATAAGAGTTTTTGCTAGAGGTGTGGGTGCGTAATCAACATCTTCCCAAAGCAAGACTGACTAGATTGGAGAAGGCTATGACAGATTTATTAAAAATTTATCAGGAACTACAGGAGAAAAAATGGGTCAACTTGTCCCATCAGATCAAGGAAGATAGTCCGCATTTTCCAGCTCTGCCTGCCTTGGAGAAGAAGGACATTTTCACTTTGAAAGACGGTTTTCATGTTCAGCAGTTTTCTGTAGTTGGTCAATACGGGACTCATATTGATGCTCCGATTCACTTTGTGGAGGGTGGTCGCTGGTTGGAAGAGATTGAGCTAAAAGATCTTTTCCTGCCCTTGGTGGTTATTGATAAGTCTAAGGAAGTAGCAGAGAATCCAGACTTTATTCTGGATAAGCAGGATATTTTAGATTTTGAAGCGGAGCACGGGCGGATTGAGCCAGGGACGTTTGTGGCCTTTCGCTCAGACTGGTCCAAGCGTTGGCCAAGTCAATCAGCTATGCGCAATCTGGATGATCAGGAGATTCAGCATACTCCTGGGTGGGGACGGGATGCTCTAGAGTTCCTTATCCATGAGCGTGGTGTTAAGGCGGTAGGTCACGAAACCTTTGATACAGATGCGGGTATTCCTACAGCAGAGCATGGATTGCTTAATGAATACTATCTTTTGGAGCAGGACATTTATCAGCTAGAAGTTATGACCAATCTGGATCAGCTGCCGGTTAAGGGTGCTCTCATCTCGATTAGTTTTCCCAACTGGCATCAAGCCAGCGGTTCACCAGTTAGAGCTGTAGCTATTTTACCATAAAGAAAAAGGAGTCTGAGATTTCATTTCAGGCTCCTTGTCTCATATAATAACTAATAAAAAAATCGCTTTTTATAATCTTTGGAGTTTCTTGATGGATATTTGACAATTTACCTTTTAAAATAGTGATGCAGAAGTTTATTGTCTAAAAAAATCTGAATTTCTTCCGTTAGACTGATATTTGAAAGGAGTGTCAAATGAAGCTGAAATAGCTTTAATTACAATCTTACAAAAATGTAAGATTCGTCTGTAAAATGAAAGATTAGGTTATGGAACGATCAACATCTTTATTATAAAATGATAGCAGAAGTCAAAAAGAGGCTGGAATACCAAACCTCTTCTGATTTTGAATTTTCTATCGCATGGTCACGAATTCTTCGGAGCCAGTCGGGTGAATAGCAACTGTAGCATCAAAGTCAGCCTTGGTAGCGCCCATTTTGATAGCAACAGCAAAACCTTGAATCATCTCGTCTACTCCGTAGCCAATGCCGTGCAGGCCAACGACCTTTTCATCCTCACCAGCTGTGATGAGCTTGAACTTAGCTTGTTGGCGGTGCTGGGTGACAGCTGAATACATGGATGTGAAGCTAGATGTGTAAACGTGGATATTTTCAGCTCCGTAAGTCTTAACAGCCTCTACCTCAGTTAGGCCGACTGTCCCAATAGCAGGATGGGAGAAGACAACAGTTGGAATAGTTGAGTAGTCCATTTTAGCATTTGTTTTACCATTGAAAAGACGTTCAGACAGAGTTCGTCCAGCCTTGATGGCAACAGGAGTTAATTCTTTTTCACCAGTTACATCGCCAAGAGCATAGATACCTGGAACCACAGTGTTTTGGTACTCATCTACAGCGATGAAGCCACGTTCATTGAGAGTGACGCCAGCTGCTTCTAGATTGAGGTCTTGAACATTTGGCTTACGACCGATGGCCCAGATAACATGCTGGGCTGTGTGACTGCTGCCATCTTCAAAGTAGAGCTTGAGCTGACCATCAGGAAGTTTTTCCAGCTTTTGTGGAATCTTATGGGTATGAAGCTGGAGTCCAGAGTTTTCCATTTCTTGGAGTAAACCGTCAATCAGATAGCTGTCAAAGTTGCGCAGTGGTCGGTCCTTACGAACAAAAAGGTCAGTTTTAACTCCCAGAGCATGGAGCACGCCGGCTAGCTCAACTGCTATATAGCCTGCTCCGACAATGGCAACAGAGTCAGGTAACTCTTCCCAAGCGAAGACATCGTCGGAATTCTCTCCGTAGCCTGCGCCAGGGATCTTGGGGATAGCTGCATGAGCACCCGTCGCGATGACAATATGCTTGGCGCGAATAAGCTCACCGTTGACTTGGACAGTGTTTGCATCTACAAAGCGGGCACGGCCTTCAATCAGCTCGACACCATTCCGCTTGAAGCTACCATCGTAGGACGAACGTGCTCGGTCAATATAAGCTTCGCGATTTTTCCGAAGGGTAGCAAAATCAAAAGCTTGATTATCAGAGGTAAATCCGTAGTCTGGTCCATAATGATGGATAGCTTCAGCGATTTGAGCTCCGTACCACATAATCTTCTTTGGGACACAGCCGACATTGACACAGGTGCCACCCAGTTTCTTTTCTTCAATAACGGCAACCTTGGCACCGTATTCGCCGGCCCGATTCATGGTAGCAATTCCCCCACTGCCACCGCCAATAGCAATCATATCAAATTCTTTCATCTTGTTAGAATCTCCTTCTATTATATGAGGTAATTGTACCTTTTTTAGCAGGTGAATGCAAAAATCTGCTACGGATTTAAGCGGAGTGACTATCTGAGATAAAATAGCAACCATTTGTGAAAAACTGTAAATTTTTTTAGAAGAATTATGATAGCCTTGTGATATAATATAACAAAAGAAAATCGTTTTCATCAAGAGGAGGAAAAGAGATGAAAAAGTTAAAGAAATGGCAATTATTTAGTATTATTGGAGCTGCGATTGCAGTTGTTGCAGGAGCAATTCTCTTCATGTTTCTAAATGGAGGGAATCCTTCTGAGGCACCGATCGATACGACTCCCTTAGTTCAAAAGGCCAAGGAAGGCTCAGTGGCTTCTTCAGTCTTACTGACAGGAAATGTCACAGCCAGCAATGAGCAGTACATCTACTATGACAGCACCAAGGGTGACTTGGAAAATGTGCTTGTCAATGTCGGCGACCAAGTGACTGCCGGTCAAGCTTTGGTCACTTATAAAAGTGCAGAGGCTCAGGCAGCTTATGATGCAGCTGCTCGGGCGGTTAGCAAAGCCGATCGTCAATTGCATGACTTGCAAACCAATGGTGTGACTGTAAATACGACTGGCGACGAAGAAGCAGATGGGGCGTCTGAAGCTCAGGCTCAGCGTTCTGTGGAGTCTCAGGCAGCTGACCTGCGCGATGCTCGAGCTGATGCAGTGGATAATATGAATAAAGCGCAAGCTACTCTCAATGCCTTAACAGTGACCAGCACTGCAGATGGTACGGTCGTAGAAGTCAACCGTGATGTTTCAAAATCAACAACAGGTGCTACTCAAACCTTGGTTCACATCGTCAGCAATGGAAATCTGCAGATTAAAGGTGAATTATCCGAATACAATCTGGCTAACTTGTCTGTCGGTCAAGAAGTGACCATTACATCAAAAGTTTACCCAGACAAGAAATGGACTGGTAAAATCAGCTACATTTCCAACT
The DNA here is from genome assembly GCF_019929145.1 of Streptococcus sanguinis. Lineage (GTDB taxonomy): Bacteria > Bacillota > Bacilli > Lactobacillales > Streptococcaceae > Streptococcus > Streptococcus sanguinis_U. The sequence continues at coordinate 257,058 of NZ_JAHZOW010000001.1, forward strand.
ATCCAAAAGACGGCCAGCAAGCAGCAGCTCAGCCATCTGGAACTGGTGGCAGCGGAACAGCTTCAGGTTCTAAATATCCATTTACAATTGATATTACCAGCGAGATTGGTGAGCTCAAACAAGGTTTCTCTGTCAATATTGAAGTTAAAAACAATACTCAGGGACTCATTGTGCCAGTTAGCAGTGTGGTAATGGACGGAGACAAAAACTATGTTTGGGTTCTGGAAAAAGGAGTTGCCAAGAAGACAGAAGTGACGCTCGGAAATGCTGATGCTGAAAATCAAGAAATCTCATCTGGTTTGACAAAGGATAGTAAAGTTATCATCAATCCGACAGATAGCTTGAAAGACGGTCAAGAGGTGAAATCTTATGAAGAAGCTAATTGAGTTAAAAAATATTAATAAGAGCTATCGCAATGGAGACCAGGAACTGCAGGTATTAAAAGACATCAGTCTGGAGGTTGAAGAGGGTGAGTTTGTTGCCATCATGGGACCGTCTGGATCTGGTAAGTCTACTCTGATGAATATCATTGGGATGCTGGATCGTCCGACCACTGGTGAATACCATCTAGGAAGCGAAGAAGTCGCTAAGCTAGGAGATAAGAAGCTGGCCAAGGTTCGAAATAAGCAAATCGGCTTTGTCTTTCAGCAGTTCTTTCTCTTGTCTAAGCTCAATGCCTTGCAAAATGTGGAACTGCCCTTGATCTATGCAGGTGTCGGTCTATCTAAGCGCAAGTCCTTGGCCGAGCAGTTTCTGACCAAGGTGGAGCTGGACACGCGGATGCATCACCTGCCTTCAGAGCTTTCCGGAGGACAGAAGCAGCGGGTAGCCATTGCGCGTGCTTTGGTCAATAATCCCTCTTTGATTCTAGCTGACGAACCAACAGGAGCCTTGGATACCAAGACTGGTGAGCAGATTATGGAGCTCTTGACTGAGCTCAATCGAGAAGGGAAAACCATTATCATGGTAACCCACGAGCCTGAGATTGCTGCCTATGCCAAACGGCAGATTGTCATTCGTGACGGTGTCATCTCATCTGATAGCTCTAAGGAAGGAGGACTAGTCTAATGCAAAACTGGAAATTTGCCATTAGCTCCATTCTTGGACACAAGATGCGGTCTTTCCTGACCATGATTGGGATTATTATCGGAGTGGCTTCGGTTGTGGTTATCATGGCTTTAGGAGATTCCATTACCCGGCGGGTCAATGAGAGTTTTACCAAAAGTCAGAAAAATATGCGTCTTGTCTTTTCTCCTAAAAAGAGTAAGGATGGCTCCTACACACAAACGGCTGATCTCTATTCTGTAAATGTGGAAGATGAAAGCGAAGAAGTGGTAGAGCCACCCAAGGCCCAGGAAGCTTGGGTTAAAGAATTGACCCATATCAAGGGAGTGGACGGCTACTATGTGACCAACTCAGCTATGGAAACCTTTAGCTACGAAAATAAGCAGGCTGAGCGCGTCAACTTTGTCGGCGCAAACATGACCTATATTCAGGTAAAAAAATACAAAATCATTGCTGGTCGTGCTCTGAGACAGCAAGACTATCAAGGCTTTGCAAGTGTTGTGCTGCTGGACGAAGATCTGGCTGCGAACCTCTTTTCTTCCGCTGAAGAAGCCATCAATAAAATTGTGACAGTAGGTGCCAGTAACTATCGGGTGATTGGGGTTTATAGGGATCCTGAAACTGCTGCTGCATCTGGCTCCATGCAGGTCTATGGTGGCAATGCCATTACGACCAATACTCTCATAGCCGCAAACTTTGGAGTAGATGAAATTTCAGAGATTGTTCTTCGAGTGAATGACACTAGCTTAGTTCCAGAACTTGGGCCTAAGGTTGCCAAGAAATTAACAGAAATTGCTGGTCTCCAACAGGGCGAATATCAAGTGACAGATGATAGTGCTCTCTATCAGGAAGTGCAAAATATTTATGGTGCTATGACAGGAGTTATCGGAGCCATCGCCGGAATCTCACTTTTTGTTGGTGGCATCGGCGTTATGAATATCATGTTGGTATCGGTCACTGAGCGGACTCGTGAAATCGGTCTTCGAAAAGCTCTGGGAGCAACACGTGGCAACATACTGATGCAATTTCTGATTGAGTCTATGATTTTGACACTGATTGGTGGTTTGATTGGACTGCTTCTAGCTGCAGGACTTGCGTCTGTACTAGGCTCGGCCATGAGTCAAATGCTGGAAGGAACACCAGTAACGGTATCTCTACCAGTCAGCATCGTCAGCCTTCTCTTCTCAGCAACCATCGGTGTTCTCTTCGGTATCCTGCCGGCCAACAAGGCCTCTAAACTGGATCCAATCGAAGCACTGAGATATGAATAATATAGTCAAAAGTCTGGGGAACCAGACTTTTTTATGATGTAAAAAATCCTGCTGGAATTCCAACAGGATCTGTTTTCTTAATATCCTATAAAATACAGATTATTTCATCGTTGGGAAGAGCAGGACATCGCGAATGGTAGTCACGTCTGTTAGTAACATAACCAGACGGTCGATACCGATTCCTAGGCCTCCAGTTGGTGGCATACCGTATTCCAGAGCTTCGACAAAGTCATAGTCAATGCCAGTTGCTTCGTCATCGCCCAGTTCTTTGGCTTTTGCCTGTGCTTCAAAACGAGATAATTGATCGATTGGATCGTTCAACTCTGTGAAGGCGTTGGCATACTCTTTGGTCATGATGAAGAGCTCGAAACGGTCCGTGAAGCGTGGGTCTTCTGGATTTTTCTTAGCCAGGGGTGACACTGCAACAGGGTGACCGTAGACAAAGGTTGGCTGAATCAAGGTTTCTTCCACAAATTCTTCAAAGAAAGCATTGATAACATGGCCAACTTCGGTGAAGTGCTTTTCAAGCGGAACTTTCTTTTCTTTAGCCAAAGCAGCAGCTTCTTCAAAACTCATATCTTGCCAGAAGTCAACACTAGTAATTTCCTTGATGGCATCTACCATGTGAACGCGTTTAAATGGTTCGTTGATCTTGATTTCAGTTCCTTGGTAGTTGACCGGTCCATCTCCATTGACAGAAACAGCAGCGTGTTGGATAATGCCTTCAGTCAAGTCCATGATATCTTGGAAATCCGCATAGGCTTGGTAAACCTCGATGGAAGTGAACTCTGGATTGTGAGTTGCGTCCATCCCTTCGTTACGGAAGATACGGCCAATCTCATAAACTCGCTCCATACCACCGACGATAAGACGTTTAAGATGAAGCTCGGTTGCAATCCGCAGTACCATGTCAATGTTTTGGGCATTGTGGTGGGTGATAAATGGACGGGCAGCAGCACCGCCTGCCTCATTGTGGAGAACAGGAGTTTCAACTTCAAGGAAGCCTTGTCCATCCAAGTAACGACGGATTTCTGAGATGATTTTTGAACGAGTGACAAAGCGTTCAAAGCTTTCGCGGTTGGAAATTAAATCCAAATAACGCTTGCGGTAGATGGTTTCGACATCTGTCAGGCCGTGGAATTTTTCAGGTAGGGGACGCAGAGCCTTAGACAAATGAGTAAGGTGGGTTGCCTTGATAGAAAGCTCCCCCATATCCGTCCGCATAATCTCACCTTCGATACCGAGGAAATCTCCTAAGTCAGCCTTTTTGAAGATTTCATAATTTTCTTCACCAACAGCATCCTTACGCACATAAATCTGGATTTGGCCTTCACGGTCTTGGATGTGAGCAAAGCCAACCTTTCCTTTACCGCGCTTGGTCATCAGACGGCCAGCGATAATAGCTGTTTCATTGAGTTCGTTTAATTCTTCTTTATCTTTATCGTTGTATTTTTCTTTCAGTTGAGCAGAGTTAGCAGTTCGCTCAAAGCGTTTGCCAAAAGGGTCAATTCCCTGCTCAGCCAGCGCAGCCATTTTTTCACGGCGGATAATCTGCTGGTCGTTTAATTCCTCGATATGTTCAGTAGTCATGTTTTTCCTCCAAAAGTTTTCCTACCTATTTTATCACAAAAGATAGGGAAATTCATCTATATTTGGCTATAAAGTAAGAAAAAAGCTAGAAATCCAGCCTTAATTTTCTGCTTTTTCAACTAAATAATCCGTATTATTCCAAGAGATCAGCTCAAAATTCTCAAAGTCTTCTGTTTCAAGGATGGTGATGCTGGCGTTGGTCAGGCCGCCATTCTTGCGCAGGAGAGGTGTGTCATAGCCCAGCATGGTCCGAATGCTGGCAGTTAAGTTAGCACCGTGCCCAACAATGAGAACTTGTTCATAGTCCTTGTCCTTTAAGGTCTTGATAAAGGAAATGGTCCGGTGGGTCGTATGGTAGACTGACTCAGCGTCAAAAAAAGTATGATTAAATTGCGAAAGGTTGTGGCGGAAGGCAGCCATCTGATGTGGATAGATGGCTTCAATGGTAGAAATTTTTGCGCCTTCTAGTTTTCCCAACTGCCATTCTCGCAGTTCAGGTATTGATACGATTTCAGTCGGAAACTGGCTTTCTTCTTGAATAATTTCAGCAGAGCGAACGGCACGTGGGAGATCGCTGCTGTAAATCTTGTCAAATTGTGTCTGAGCCAGATGTTTTCCTAGGTTATGCAATTCTTCAACGGCGGTTGGCAGCAGTGGCGAATCACCACTGGCTCCCTGAAAGCGGCCTTCCTGATTCCATTCCGTTCTTCCGTGTCGGACAAAGTATAATTTCATAGTGCTAAGTTGTTTCTTTCTTTTTAGAATTTATTGAGAATATTAGGTGCAGTATTGAAGAATTATGAGCTAGAATTTTCCTTGAGGTCTGCAAAGTCAGCTTGAACAAAATCCGCCAAATCTTGAGCCTTGATTTCGATACTGCGGCCGACTTCGCCGGCAGAAACGATAATGCTATCTCGCTCTAAAGCTGACTGGTCAATATAGATTGGAAAGTTGTGCTTTTGCCGGATACCGACAGGATTGTTGGCACCGTGGATATAGCCCGTTGTCTTTTCCAAGTCTTTCTGAGGAATCATACTGACCTTTTTATTACCAGAAATCTTGGCCATTTTCTTTTCGGATAGATGTTCTGTGATTGGTAGGATACCGATTATTGTGCCAGTCTTGTCTCCTGTCAAGGCCAAGGTTTTATAAATCTGGGAACGGTCCAAGCTTTCGGCAGGCTGTTCTGCTAAGGCATTCAGCTGCAGGCCTCGGTGGTCAATTTTAGCTTTACTTAAAATTTGCTCGACCAGTGTTTTTTTGATTTTAGATTTTTTAGCCATTTGTATATCTCTCTTCTAATTGTGACATCCAGAGTCCCAGCCAGGTGCCTAGACCAAAGAAAAAGGCTGCAAGGACAAGTGTCAATATAGAAACTCCATGATAGCTGATGCTTTCACTGTTTCCTGCTTGAGGAACTACAATGAGAAGTGTACTGGATAGGACAATGCCAATGATAAAGTGATAGACACGAGAGTAGTAGTTTTTCAAAATATGATCCATCAGTTTAGAGAAGAGAATCAGTGCTAAGGCGCCTCCGATTCCGATAGGAAGAAAGGTTCCCAAGAGATCCAGTTTGCGAAAGCCATTCAGCATAGGGGCATAGAGTCCTAAAATTAAGAGAAGGTTGGACGGACTGAGTCCGGGAATTAAAATGCCCAGTGCAATCAAGGCTCCTGCTAAGATGAAAGAGAGAAAGTTAGCTGGCAAGGTGCCGACCATGCCATTTAAGGAATAAAGAAAGATTCCAGAAAGGATGAGGCTGACCCAGAAAACAAGAATATCAACCCGATCACGCTCACTTTTAGCAACAGACTCTTTAATGAGGCTGGGAACAGTCCCGATGATAGCTCCAGCAAATCCCCAAAGGACAATCACTTTGTAGTTATCCAGCAGCAGATTGACAGGATAGGAGAAGGCAGCAATTCCTAAAATCATTCCGATTCCAACTGGTATGAAATAGAGAACGTTTTCGACGAAGTTTTCTTTTAAATGTGCTAAAAAATGAATCAGGCGTTCGTAAATACCTAAGATAGCTGCTAAAACACCGCCTGAAACTCCCGGCAAAATAAAGCCAAGTGCAATGACCATTCCTTTGAAAATTCTATTCAACCAAGAAATCATTGTATTTTCCTTTTCTAATTTCATTTATCAAATCATTATATCATAAAATATAGGCTTTATTAAGAGGAAACGGCTGGAAATTTCCTATTTTGTGACAATAAAAAACGACAGCAGTCTTTGAGACTTGAGCTGTCGTTCTGAGCTATTGACTTTCTTTAGGAACTGTAAATAGCTTTTGATAAGTAGCCGTCTGGTCTTTCAAGGTTGACAGCTGGTTCAAATCAAGATAATGGGAGAAGCCAGTCAGCTGTCCTTGTGATGTGTACTGATGCAAGTCGTAATCTTGCTCCGTATTTGGTGCGGCATTGTAGTAGCCGTCGTCATTACCATAAGTCGGAATCCAAATTGCTGTGAATTTATCGGTAGAGATGCTATGCTCCTCCATAAAATAAGTTCCAATATAGATACCAATATTTTTAACACCAAGTGACTCTAGCTTGGCTCGGAAAGCCTCAACTCCCGCATTCATGTCAGACATGGTCTTTTCTTCGACATCTAGCCAATAATAAGTTGGATGGTACTTGGCAGAAGCCTTGTAGAAACTTTCGGCTTCTTTTTCCATTTCCTTTTTGCTATTGGCGGCCACATAGGCATAGACAGCAACAGGGATGTTGCGCTTTTGAAATTCTTTGATATGTCTTTCATAAGACTTGTCCAGACCATTCAGATGGGTTGCTGCATTTTCTTTTTTTGCCTGCGCTCCACTATGAACACGGACAATTACTCCTGAAACATTCTGTGCGAGTAAGTCGTAATTAATCTCACTTGGCAGTTGCCAGCCAGAAATGTCAATGATTGGTCTGGAAATAAACTCTTCATCTAAGGACGAATCGTCAGATGTTTCCTCTTTTTTTGAGGAACTTGGAGTCTGTTTAGTTTGTGAAATTTTTGCCTGTGCTTGCTTTTCCTGAGAGTCAGTAATTTGCTTGCTTATCAAAATAAAAGCGATAAAAGAAGCAAAGAAAATTAGGATTGCAAGCGGTTTAATCCTCTTCCTCATACTGGTTTATTTTAACTTAAAACAAATAAAAAAGCAAAAAATATCCCCAGAATTGCTGGAAAATGAATAAAATGTAATATAATTGAAATATTATAAAGCAAAAACAAGACGTTTTGAAAGTTCAAAATGTCTTGTTTTTAAAGAAATTAGTCAGGCTGTGGAAGATGAGTTGCCGTTGGCTAAATCGTTTTGCTTTTTCTTACCTTTTATAATAGCTTTTGAATGAGCTCTTCAATCTTCTGGGGAGAGGTTTGTGGAGAGAAGCGTTTGATGACTGTTCCGTCTCGGCTGACCAGAAACTTTGTGAAATTCCATTTGATCTTCTCACCTAGAAGACCACTCTTTTCTTTTTTGAGCCAGTCAAAGAGTGGAGCAGTATGAGGACCGTTGACATCAATCTTAGCAAATCGAGGAAAGGTCGTTCCGTAGTTAAGGTTGCAAAAGCTGTTGATTTCTGCAGCGTCTCCAGGAGCCTGCTGGCCAAATTGATTGCAGGGGAAATCTAGAATTTCAAATCCGTCTTTCTGATAGCGCTCATAGAGTTCCTGCAGTTCTTGGTACTGAGGAGTGAAGCCGCAGCCGGTCGCTGTATTGACAATCAGCAGAATCTTTTCTTTATAATCACTCATTTTTTGCAGACTTCCGTCTTGTTTTTGGATTTCGATATCATAAATGTCTGTCATGTTCTCCTCCTTTGTTTGCTTCCTATCTTATCACATTTTTATATAAATAAGGCAAAGCAAGTCATGATTGTCCCAGTCTCTCCACTAATGCTTTTTTTTCAAGCCAAAAGGTGGTATAATGAGAATTGAATTTTTAGAAGTTTAATGGTGAAATATGAAAATTGACAAGAAGCACTTGTTGAATTATTCTATCTTGATTCCCTATTTGATTTTATCTGTTTTGGGATTGATTGTGGTCTATTCAACGACGAGTCCTACCTCGATTCAGGCCGGAGGAAATGGTTTTGGCATGGTCTTGAATCAGGGGATTTTTTGGGTAATAAGTCTCTTTATAATTGCGCTCCTATATAGAATCCGCTTGGGTTTCCTGAAAAAAGGAGGCATCCTGACTATAGTTATCTTTGCTGAGATCATCCTCTTGCTCTTATCTCGTTTTATAACAGGGACTATTAACGGTGCCCATGGTTGGCTCAAGCTTGGAGCTTTCAGTATTCAGCCTGCGGAGTATTTGAAGATTATTCTGGTCTGGTATCTAGCTTTTCGCTTTACTAAGAGGCAGGAGGAGATAAAGGTCTATGATTATCAAGCTCTGACTCACAATCATTGGTTTCCTAAAGCTTTTAACGACTGGCGGACCATGGTGGCTATTCTGATTGGGATTGTAGCGATTATGCCTGACCTTGGAAATGCGACTATTCTATTTTTGACCGTCGTGATAATGATTGCTGTCAGCGGGATTGGCTATCGATGGTTTTCTACGATGCTGGGAGCCATTGTCAGTGTTTCGGGATTGGTTCTGGCGAGCATTTGGTTGATTGGGGTTGAGCGCGTGGCCAAGATTCCAGTCTTTGGGTATGTGGCCAAGCGTTTCAGCGCTTTCTTCAATCCCTTTAAGGATCTGTCTGGCTCAGGCCACCAATTGGCTAATTCCTATTATGCTATGAGTAATGGCGGCTGGTTTGGCCTAGGCTTGGGGAACTCTATTGAGAAGCGCGGTTATCTGCCGGAAGCTCATACGGACTTTGTTTTTTCTATCGTGATAGAGGAGTTTGGTTTCTTTGGTGCCAGTCTGATTCTGGCCTTACTCTTTTTCCTAATTTTAAGAATTATCTTGGTCGGGATTCGGGCCAAGAATCCATTTAACTCCATGATGGCTTTGGGAATCGGCGGTATGATACTCATGCAGACCTTCATCAATATCGGTGGAATTTCAGGCCTTATTCCGTCTACAGGAGTAACCTTCCCCTTCCTATCGCAAGGAGGGAACAGTCTTCTGGTCTTGTCAGTAGCCATCGCCTTGGTACTTAATATTGATGCCAATGAGCGACGTGATGCCCTCTATGAACAGATGGAAGCGGAGGCGCAAGGCCAGTCTGAGGAAACTTAATCGCAGTTCGTGTGAACAGTTGTTGCAAAAATGAAAGGTGCAGATTATGTCATTTAACAAATTAGAAAGCTACAGCAATAAAGAAGTGATTCGAGAAGAAGTCGCCATTTTGACAGACTTGCTTGCCGATATTACTCGGAATCTTCTCAGCCCTGAGACCTTTGAAAAAATCTCCCTCATGGAGGAGCTGGCGGTTAACTCCAAATATCATGAGTTAAAAGCGATTGTAGAAGAACTAACGACAGATGAAATGGTTTATATTTCTCGTTATTTCTCTATTTTGCCGCTTTTGATTAATATCTCAGAAGACGTGGACTTAGCTTATGAAATCAACCACCAGAACAATATTAATCAAGATTATCTTGGGAAACTGTCAACAACTATTGACTTGATTTCAACGCGGGAAAATGCTCAGGAGATTCTGGAAAATTTGAATGTTGTTCCAGTACTGACTGCTCACCCGACGCAAGTTCAGCGCAAGACTATTCTGGACTTAACCAATCATATCCATAGCTTGCTGCGTCAGCATCGAGATGTTAAAGCAGGACTAGTCAATGAGAAGAAGTGGCTAGGAAATCTCCGCCGCTATATTGAGCTCATGATGCAGACAGATATGATCCGTGAGAAGAAGCTGAAAGTGACCAATGAGATTACCAATGTTATGGAGTACTATAACAGCTCTTTCCTACAAGCAATCACCAACTTTATGGTCGAATACAGACGCTTGGCAGAAGAGCGCGGTATCAAGCTGGATAATCCTAAGCCTATTACCATGGGAATGTGGATTGGCGGAGACCGAGATGGCAATCCTTTTGTAACCGCAGAAACTCTGAAACTGTCAGCCACCCTCCAGAGTGAAGTCATCCTCAACTATTACATTGACAAGGTTTATACACTCTATCGCACCTTCTCACTCTCGACCAATCTCTCAGAAACCAGTCAGGCAGTAGCAGAAATGGCAGCTCTATCTACTGACAAGTCTGTTTATCGTGAAAATGAGCCTTACCGCCGTGCTTTCCACTATATCCAGTCCAAGTTGATTCAGACCTTGCTTTACCTTAAAGAAGGCAACTTTTCAACTGACGGTCAGCGATTGACTGACCGAGCTGAGGAAAAATTGTCTGCGAAAGCCAACCTTTCTGTCAGCAATAAAGGAAGAGAAATCATTCCTAACTATATTCAGTCTCGTATCAGCGAGACCCTGACTGAGCTGAAGAAGGAGGAGACACCTTCTTACAAAACAGCTCAGGAATTTAAAAAAGACTTGCAGGTTATTTATGATTCTCTTATCGAACATCATGGCGAAGCCTTGGTAAGTGGGGACTTGACTGAACTTCTCCAAGCGGTTGATGTTTTCGGCTTCTTCTTGGCCAGCATTGATATGCGTCAGGATTCCAGCGTTCATGAGGCCTGTGTGGCTGAGCTCTTGGCTTCAGCTAATATTGTTCAAGATTATAGTAGTCTGTCTGAGGAAGAGAAGTGCCAAGTACTGCTCAAGCAGCTGCTTGAAGATCCTCGTATCCTATCAGCTACTCACGAGCCTAAGTCTGAACTCCTGCAAAAAGAACTGGAGATTTTCAAAACAGCCCGTCAGCTAAAAGATGCCATTGGTGAGGAAGTCATTAAGCAGAATATTATCTCTCACTCGACCAGTGTATCAGATCTACTTGAGTTGGCTATTATGCTTAAGGAAGTAGGGCTGATTGATGAAAACGGGGCACGTGTCCAGATTGTTCCGCTCTTTGAAACCATTGAGGACTTGGACAATTCCTGTGATACTATGGAGAAATACCTGTCTCTGCCGATTGCGCAGAAGTGGATTGCTTCTAAGGATAATTATCAGGAAATCATGCTGGGCTATTCAGACAGTAATAAGGACGGTGGCTACCTGTCTTCTTGCTGGACTCTCTACAAGGCTCAGCAGCAGTTGACAGCTATCGGTGATCAATTTGGCGTAAAAATTACCTTCTTCCATGGCCGGGGAGGGACAGTGGGACGCGGTGGCGGCCCAACCTATGAAGCCATTACTTCTCAGCCACTCCGCAGTATCAATGACCGGATCCGTCTGACCGAGCAAGGGGAAGTCATTGGCAATAAATATGGAAACAAAGACGCAGCCTACTATAACTTGGAAATGCTAGTGTCTGCTGCCATTAACCGCATGGTAACTCATAAGAAGAGCGATAGCCATACGTCTGATAAATATGAGCGAATTATGGACCAAGTAGTTGATCGTAGTTATCAGATTTACCGTGATTTGGTCTTTGGCGATGAGCGTTTTTACGATTATTTCTTTGAATCTAGCCCGATCAAGGCTATCTCTAGCTTTAATATCGGTTCACGTCCAGCTGCCCGTAAAACCATCACTGAAATCGGTGGCCTCAGGGCGATTCCGTGGGTCTTCTCATGGTCTCAAAGTCGAGTTATGTTCCCAGGATGGTATGGTGTTGGGTCAAGTTTCAAGGAATTCATTGATGAAGACCCAGAAAATAACTTAGCCTTTCTGCAATTTATGTATAAGAGATGGCCTTTCTTCAAGTCACTCTTGTCAAATGTAGACATGGTTCTGTCTAAGTCAAATATGAATATTGCTTTTGAGTATGCGCAGCTTTGCGAAGATCAGAATGTGCGAGATATTTTCAATATTATCTTAGATGAGTGGCAGCTGACCAAGGATGTCATTCTAGAGATTGAAGGTCATGATGAGCTCCTAGCAGAAAACACCTATCTGAGAGATAGCTTGCACTATCGTATGCCTTACTTCAATGTTTTGAACTATATCCAACTAGAACTAATCAAGCGTCAGCGAAACGGCCAGCTTACACCAGATCAAGAAAAGCTGATTCACATCACCATCAATGGTATTGCGACAGGTCTGAGAAACTCTGGCTAATACAAAGAAAAAATCGGAATTGTTCCGGTTTTTTCTATTTTTGTAACCAAAAGACTTTTCCATTCGTTATACTAGTGAAGGAGGGGGGTGAGCTTATCAAACTAGATGAATATGAAACAATCTTGATAGGCTTTGCTCGCGAGATTGTCTCCTATCTGCAGAAGTCAGGGGCTTCTAAAGTGGAAGCAGAAGATGTAGTGCAGGACGTTTTTGTCAAGATGTTGGAAACAGAAGTTATTATTCCGGCGGAAAAGATGCGAGCTTGGATGTATCGAGTTTCCATTCGGCGCTATATCGACAGATATAGGAGAGATAAACGTTATTTGGAGATTTTGCGAAAAGAATTTTTTGGAAAGGATCTGGTCAATCCCTTTGAAAATGAAGATTATGAGCTGCTAAGAAGTATGATAGAAGATCTGCCACTCAAGGAAGCTACGCTTTTAGAACTCTATTATTTTCAAGATTTCACGGTCAAGGAGATTGCCCAAATTATGTTTTACTCAGTGAGCAAGGTCAAGATTCAGCTGATGCGCAGTCGTGCTAAACTCCGAAAGGAGCTGGAAAAGAAAGGATATCGAAATGGAAACATTTGAAAATGTTGCAAAGAAAAGCAGAAGAAAAAGACTCTGGAAGACAGTCGTCATTAGTTCCTTTGTATCTTTAGTTCTCTTAGGTCTTCTAGGAAAGGGGCTGGTAGAATTAGCCTCTAGTAACGGACGAGACTTACAAAAACAGTACGAAGTTATGTCCGAAATCGCCTATCCTAATGTTGACTATGATAGTCTTTACCACACTCAAACTTCCTTTTTTTCAGGGACCTTACGTTCCGATCGTTTCAAGGATTTAGATGGAGTGAAGGTGGCTTATCCTTCCTATGAGGGAAACTATTCACTCATAGGTGCTTTTAGAGATCCGACTGCGGAAGGGACTTATTTGTCTCTCTCAGGAACCTATACGCGAACCTTGCGTCAAAAATATCCGGTCTTCTATAATATCAATGCCAAAGGGACAAAGGATAGTAATTCTATGCCTAAAGAGTTGGCTTCTGTCAAAGAAATGCCGAATCAATTGGTGGAAGTAGCTTTGACTTTTGATAAGCCTTATACCTATAAGGAAATCCAGCAGATGATACCGAACAATCTCAAAATCAACTGGTACTGGATTGGCAGTCAGTCAGAAGATAGTGAAAATGGTATTGAACTGTATTCTGATCCCAAGCTGACCTATGGAGCTAACGCTAGTCTTCTCTTTACTTATGATTCAGATGTTAGGAAGAAGGCAAAAGAGGCTAAGAAAGAGCAGCAGACTTTCTTGGATTATCTGAAAAAGGCAGATAAAAATCTTTTCCCAAGTGTTAGTGGGTACAACATGTACAATGAGGTTGAGTCCTATCTCAAGAAATTTGGTCAGCTAGATATTCGTGAAGCAGAAAATCGGGATCAATTGACCTTTTCTGGTATTATTCTGACTGGGAAAGCTGAGAATTTCAGCCAATTAGAAGGGAAAGAATGGATTGCTGCTTCGAGTATTGGTGCTTCCGTTTCCAATCAGCCTTACTATCAGTTAGACAAGGAATAATTCACAAAAAAATGCTAAAAGACTTGCATTTTCATTTAAATTTGATAAAATAGTAAGGAAAGTTAGACTGTATTGCCTACTGTCTATCTATAAAATATATTTTATTGGAGGCTTTTACTCAAATGGCAAAAGAAAAATACGATCGTAGTAAACCACACGTTAACATTGGTACTATCGGACACGTTGACCACGGTAAAACTACTTTGACAGCAGCTATCACAACTGTATTGGCACGTCGCTTGCCTTCAGCAGTTAACCAACCTAAGGACTATGCGTCTATCGATGCTGCTCCAGAAGAACGCGAACGCGGAATCACTATCAACACTGCGCACGTTGAGTATGAAACTGCTAAGCGTCACTACGCTCACATCGACGCTCCAGGACACGCGGACTACGTTAAAAACATGATCACTGGTGCCGCTCAAATGGACGGAGCTATCCTTGTAGTAGCTTCAACTGACGGACCAATGCCACAAACTCGTGAGCACATCTTGCTTTCACGTCAGGTTGGTGTTAAACACTTGATCGTCTTCATGAACAAAGTTGACTTGGTTGACGATGAAGAATTGCTTGAATTGGTTGAAATGGAAATCCGTGACCTCTTGTCAGAATACGACTTCCCAGGTGACGATCTTCCAGTTATCCAAGGTTCAGCTCTTAAAGCTCTTGAAGGTGACTCTAAATATGAAGACATCATCATGGAATTGATGGACACTGTTGATGAGTACATCCCAGAACCAGAACGCGATACTGACAAGCCATTGCTTCTTCCAGTCGAAGACGTATTCTCAATCACTGGTCGTGGTACAGTTGCTTCAGGACGTATCGACCGTGGTATCGTTAAAGTCAATGACGAAATCGAAATCGTTGGTATCAAGGAAGAAATCCAAAAAGCAGTTGTTACTGGTGTTGAAATGTTCCGTAAACAGCTTGACGAAGGTCTTGCAGGGGACAACGTAGGTGTACTTCTCCGTGGTATCCAACGTGATGAAATCGAACGTGGACAAGTTATCGCTAAACCAGGTTCAATCAACCCACACACTAAATTCAAGGGTGAAGTTTATATCCTTACTAAAGAAGAAGGCGGACGTCACACTCCATTCTTCAACAACTACCGTCCACAGTTCTACTTCCGTACAACTGACGTTACAGGTTCAATCGAACTTCCAGCAGGTACTGAAATGGTAATGCCTGGTGATAACGTAACAATCGACGTTGAGTTGATCCACCCAATCGCCGTTGAACAAGGTACTACTTTCTCTATCCGTGAAGGTGGACGTACCGTTGGTTCAGGTATGGTTACAGAAATCGAAGCTTAATTCGATTCCGTTCCCAGATAACAATTATAGTCAGACACTAAACCCCGTGAAAACGGGGTTTTTTAATATTGTAATTGTTTTAAAAAATGAGGAAGAATAGAAGGTGATTGGAAATAACCAGATTATAGAGCTAGGTTTTTCGGAAGTAAGTTGAAGATGATTTAGGAAACGGAAAGAGAAGAAGTATAGATATAAGCTTGATAGAAGTTTTGTCCTTTTTAATTAGGTTGGAGAAGAAAGTATCATTTAAAAGAGAGATTCTTTCAAGAAGGATTTTCACTTTTCACTGAAAGTATAGTATAATAAGAAATAGAATACATTTGGAGAAGAAAAATGCCCTCAAAATCAGGATCATCACCTTATGCTAAAAATAATGACGGTAATAAAGAAATAGAAAAAATAATCTCAAAAGAAGGACTGAAAAATAACTATATATGGAACATGTTGGGGACAGTCTCATCTTCATTGATATCAGTCGTCTTGCTTCTACTAGCTTCTAGATTTCTAGATTCAAGAGATTCTGATATTTTTAGTATTGCTTATGCTCTTGGTCAGCAGTTCTTTGTTCTAGGTTATTTTCAAGTTAGAAATCTGCAATCTACGGATGTAAAAGAAAGATACCAATTTGGTTCTTATCATAATACGAGACTTTTTACGGTCTTTTTGATGATTTTAACATCGTTTATCTATACTCTATGGCAAGGGTATGATGTTTACAAATCTAGTATTATTTTATTGCTTGTTGTTTATCGGGCTATAGATGCGTATTCAGATGTTTTTCAAGGATTATTTCAGCAAAAAGATAGATCAGATTTAGCCGGAAAGGTGCAATTCTATAGGAGCTGGATTTGTATGTTAATATTTGCGATAGTCCTGGTGCTTACAAAATCATTGATGGTAGCTAGTATTGTTATTTGTTGTGCGAATTTTATTCTGACCTTCCCCTTAGATTTCAGAAACTGTAGATTACATTTTTCTCAGGAAAAGTTTTCGCCTAAACTCCATGATGACAGAAAAAATGTGTATTCTATTTTGAAAAATAGTTTTCCCTTGTTTTTAAATGGATTTTTGCTAACGTATATCTATAACGAGCCAAAAATTGATATTGATTACCTTTTGACAAATGGCTATTTTTCATCTGGGGTTCAAAGAGATTTTAATGTTCTATTCATGCCTGTCTTTGTCCTATCCCTTTTATTTTTCGTCCTGAGACCGTTGACTACACAGCTTTCCATTTATTGGAATGAAAAGAAATTTACACTATTTTTCAAACAGGTCAATACGCTAAATCTAGTAATGACTGTTTTAGGACTTGTTATTGTTATTTTGGGCTATCTGATTGGTACAGAAGTGCTTAGTGCTGTCTATGGTATCCAATTACAGGAGTATAAACTTCCTTTCACAATATT
Organism: Streptococcus sanguinis; assembly: GCF_019929145.1. Taxonomy (GTDB): domain Bacteria; phylum Bacillota; class Bacilli; order Lactobacillales; family Streptococcaceae; genus Streptococcus; species Streptococcus sanguinis_U. The sequence continues at coordinate 273,377 of NZ_JAHZOW010000001.1, forward strand.
ACTTATAGGCGGTATTTTGAATGTTTTTGCTCTAGTGGTTGATATCATTATGACCATCTTTAGAAAACAGCATTATCTGATGATAGCCTATTTATTGACATTTGCTGTTTCAAAATTTATTACTTTACCATTTATCCGTGATCAAAAATTGCTGGGAGCTGCTAATTCCTTTTTAATCTCCATGTGCGTCTTTTATGCAACAAGTCTGATTATTTATGGCGTTGCTAAAAATCAGGAAAAAAGAAAGAAGTAGAATTCTATGAATATCTTATTTACATTAAATGATGCGTTTGTACCTCAAGTTGCAACCTGTATGTGTTCTATATTTGAGAATAATAAATCTGCTGAGAATATTACAGTATATTTAATTGGCGAGAGGATAAGCCAAGAGAATCAAAATAAATTAAAAGAATTCGTTAAAAGTTACGATAGAAAAGTTTGTATTATTTCTATAAATAATATCGCAGACTATATTGACTTTGATTTTGATACAAACGGTTGGTCTTCAATTATTTTAGCACGTCTTTTTTTAGATAAACTTCTTCCACAAGAAGTTGATAGGATCTTATATCTCGATGGAGATACACTAGTTCTAGAAGATTTAGGTTCATTGTTTTATAGCGACTTGGGAGATAAGGTAATAGGTATGTGTCCCGAACCAACTGTGGATAAGTCAAGAAAGGAATTTCTAGCTTTGAAAGAGTACCCCTATCATAATTCGGGCGTCCTATTGATTGATCTAAAAAAATGGCGTAGGGAAGAGATTGGTAAAAAGGTCATAGAATTTTATCAGTTTCATGAAGGGAAGCTATTCGCACCAGACCAAGATGCCTTAAATGGAGCCTTGAAAGAGCAAATTTTTACCTTGCCAATTTCCTTTAATTATTTTAATATTTATGATGTTTATCCTTACAAAACGTTGAGTGAATTAAGTAAGCCAACTAAGTTTATATCACAGGAAGATTTTAATCATTTCCGAAAAGCACCTACAATTATTCACTATCTTGGTGAAGAGAGACCTTGGCGGAAAGGGAACACACATAGGTTTAAAAAGGAGTACCTCTATTATCTACACAAAACTCCATGGAAAGATACACCAATGGAAGAAGGTTGGCAGCTGTATTTTGTTTGTTTTAGAATCTTTAATATTGTTATGAAGCCTTTTCCAATGCTAAGATATAAGATTATCAACTCCCTAATTCCAAGCTTTATGAGATATAGGAAAAAACAGTTGCAGAAAAACAAAAAATAATGTGATGACATGTTATAGAAAGAATAGATTAAATTAATGAAAGTTTTAATGATAATTCCTGCTTATAATGAGGAAGAAAGTATTTTAAATACGGTTATGAGCATTATAGAATATCGGAAGAAAGTTGATTTTGACTTAGACTACGTAGTTATCAATGATGGGTCAGTTGACAGAACTAAGGAGATTTTGGACAGCCATCATCTGAATGCTATTCATTTGGTTATGAATTTAGGGATTGGCGGAGCTGTTCAGACGGGTTATAAGTATGCTCTTGAGAAGAATTATGATGTGGCCGTACAGTTTGATGGAGATGGTCAGCATGATATTGAGTCGCTGGATGCTTTGCTGGAGCCTATTCGTCGTCAGCAGGCTGATTTGGTTGTTGGTTCTCGTTTTATCGGTGACAAGTCTTCGGAATTTCAGACGACTTTTATGCGGCGTTTTGGCATTACCATTATTTCAGCTTTTATTAAATTAACAACTGGCAAAAGAATTCTGGATACCACATCAGGCTATCGTTTGGCCAATCGAGACATTATTAGACAATTCGCTGCGCGCTATCCTATCAAGTATCCTGAGCCAGAATCAATCGTCCATATCTTGAAGCGGAAATATAAAGTGGTGGAAGCACCAGCCAATATGTTTGAACGAGCAGGAGGAGTCTCTTCGATTACTCCGATTAAGTCCATTCGCTATATGATTGAAGTTTGTTCTTCAATCTTGATTGCTGCTTTTATGAAAGAGAGTGAATAATGTCCATTTTGTCTATTGTTATGCTGGTGGCTTCAGTTCTATTCCTGTATTTTGTCTTTCGGAATATCAATCAAAACAATATTTTATTTGAGCAAGCCTTTATGTGGATTATTATTGGCTTCGTTCTGATTGTTATTTCTATTTTTGATTGGATTCCCGTTTCGATTGCCAAATTGTTAGGTTTTGAGTTGACCTCAAACTTTGTCATGTCCTTGGCTATCTTTTTCCTGTTGGTTATTGTTTTTTTACATACTATTTCCATTTCCAAGCAAAAGGAACAAATCAAGCAGTTGGTGCAAGAACTGTCCATCATGAAGCAAAGAATGTCAAAGTTAGAGAGTAAAAAAGATGAAAAATAACCATACCTGGGTGATTTGCGCCTATGGCGAAAGTGAATTTTTAGAAGCTTGTATCCTGTCTTTGCAAGCTCAAACCTTGCCATCAAAGATTATCTGCTATAGCTCAACACCGTTGGATTCAATCAAGCAGCTGTGCCAGAAGTACGGTATTCCTTTTTATACGAAAGAAGGAGGAGGTATCGGCAAGGATTGGAACAATGCCCTTACTTTTGTTGAGACTTCTTATGCTACCATTGCTCATCAAGATGACTACTATGAGCCAGCTTATCTAGAAGCAGTGATGCAGAAGATAGAGCAGTCTAAAGACATTCTCATTGCCTATACAGACTATTTTGAAGAGAAAAATGGAGTCAAAATTCCGGCTAATACCAATCTGAAAATCAAGACTCTCATGCTTAAAACCTTGAATCTGATGCCATCCAGTCGTTTTTGGAGAAATCGGGTTCTAGCTTTTGGCAATCCCATTTCCTGTCCGGCGGTGACATACAATTTAGAGGCATTAAGGGATTTTCGATTTGATGAGGAAATGCGCGTGAGTCTGGATTGGTACGCTTGGTACAAGATTAGCGCCTATAAGGGTCGCTTTGCTTATATTTCTGAGAAGCTTATGTGCCACCGGATTCATGGAGAGTCGGAAACAACCAAGACTATTTCAGATAATACTCGAACCAAAGAGGACTTGTTCATGTATCAGCTTTTCTGGCCCAAGTGGGTGGCTAATCTGATAAATAAAGCATACATGAAGAGTCAAGATGCTAACTCAAACTAATAGAGTTATTTACAAGGAAAGTATATGAAAGATTTAATATCTGTTGTTGTAACTTGTTACAACCATCAAGATTACATTGAACAGTGTTTGCGCAGTATTTTTGCTCAGACCTATCGAAATATTGAGTTACTGGTATTGGATGATGGCTCCTATGACCATTCTGCTGAAATCATAGAGGCTGTCTTGGCGGATTCCCCTTTTCCGACGCGGTTTGAAAGTCATGAAAATATGGGGGTCGTCAAGACAAGAAACAAGGCTTTGCAGCAAATTCAAGGTACTTATTTTATTTTTGTGGATAGTGACGATTTTCTGGATTCAGACTATATTGAGAGCTTCTACACTAGCATGGTGAAGGAGGAGGCAGATATTGTCTATGGTGATCTGTATGATCCTGATAAAAAGGAAGTTTACCTTAAATCAAAGCCCTATGACAAGCTAGCTTTCTTAACAGAGAATTATATTTCCAACTGTTCCCTCATTCGTCGTTCGGTTGCTGATGGTATTTATTATGATGAAGCGCTGAATCGTGAAAAACTGGAGGACTATGATTTTCTTTTAAACTTAATTATCAATCAAGGTGCAAAACCAGTTTATGATGCAAAAACAAAGCTGAATTACCGGGTCTTTGATAAGGAATCAATCTCTAAACGGGATTCTACGAGATATCATTACGAAATGTATCTGAAAATCCTGCGTAAGTATGTGAGACAGATACCAGACGATATTTACCAAGCTCTGGGCCAGAACATATTTACACTGGAAGGTCGTTTGGATGAACTGATTCAGCATATGGATAAAGTGAACGACTATGTTCTTGAACTGCAGGAGGATCAGCGGCAGTTACATAAAAATCTAGACTCCTTGAAATCCAGACTGAGAACGATAAAGGAACAGCGGGATGAGGCTATTCAGGAGCAGTTTCGTATTCGCCGATCTATTTCCTATCGACTGGGGAATGGCATGATTACGCCATTGAAACGTCTGGCTCAGATAATCAAGAATCCTCGCAGTATCAAAGCTGTTTTAAGTCGGATTAAGCAACAAGTGATTCGTTTGAAACGCCAAGTTAAGTCTCCTAAGATTTATTATTATCAATGGCTGCGGAACTCTCAACGAGAAAAAGCTTTAGCTTCAGTTTCAAGCGGCGAAAAAGTCTTAATTTATGTCATTTTTGAATCCGAGTCGCGCTTGCAGAAGTACAAACTTATCTTTTTAGAAAAGTTAGCGGCTTTGGCTGATAAGACTCTCATCGTCGTTAACGGCGGACTGGCTGCAGAGGATTTAGAAACTTTAGAGCAGTATGGGCAAGTCTTGGTGCGGGATAATACCGGCTATGATACAGCAGCTTTTCGTGAAGGCATTCTTTCATTAGGAAAGGAAACGCTGCAGCATTGCTCTCAGTTGATGCTCGTCAATGACACCAATATCGGCCCTATGAGTGATTTGGCGGCTGTCTTTCAAACTATGGCTGGCAGAAATCTTGACTTTTGGGGGATTTCCTATGGTGAGACTCAGGAAGATATCACTGGTTTTAACCGTTATGGTTACATTCCCAATCACCTACAGTCTTATTTTTTGGTGATTGAGCCTTTGCTGCTTCAGTCCGAAGAATTCTACGACTATTGGCAAGTGCTGACTGACACGGATTCACGAGAAGAAGCAATCGGAAAGCATGAAACGACTTTTACCAAGTACTTTGCTGACTTGGGCTATCGTTACGATGCCTTGGTTCACGAAAATCAGGATTCGGCTATGTATATTCATCCATTAAGGATGTTAAAAGCGGGTAGTCCTCTGATTAAGTATACTTCTTTGAAGAATTATGATGATCAGCAGTTTTTATGGCAGGGTCTGGAAAGAGAGTCAGAGGTTCCTGATGTATTGGACTATGTTCGGGAGAAGACAGATTATCTAGTAGAAATTCTTGAGAACATTGTTCAAAAATTCAAAGATGTGCCTCGTGATCAATATATCCTCATCATTGACGGTGTAGAGAACATCATTCCGCAGTGTACGCGCTACCGTGTGCTCAATAAGGCAGAGCAGCTTAGAAAGAATGGCTTTGCTGTGAAAGTGGTCAATGCGTCTGAGTTTAGTCTGGCTCAGGCCCAGTATGCCAGCCACATCATTATCTACCGCGCTCCTTGGTCTGCTCAGCTCCAGCTTTTATGCGATTTGGCTCGGGAGGAGCATAAGCCAGTTTATTTTGATATTGATGATTTGGTATTTGATACCCTTTATACGGATCAGCTGAGCTATACCCAAGGCTTGTCTGAGAAGGAAAAGGGCAATTACGATGCTGGAGTGAAGAATTACGGGAAAATGCTGGCGGCTTGTGATGGGGCGATTACCTCTACGAATCAGTTAAAAGAGGAATTGCTCAAATACAAGGACTCAGTCCTGCTGAATCGTAATCTGGCGTCCAGCGAATTGATTGCGGTTAGCTCGCAGTTCTTGAAGGAAGACCTTGGTGCAGACGACAGAATCAAAATCGGTTATTTCTCTGGTTCCATCAGCCACAATGAGAATTTTGAGCTCATCAAGCCAGCTATCAAAGAAGTGCTAGACAACTACCCAACCGTGGAGCTTCATATTGTAGGGCACTTGGATATCCCGCATGATATGAAACAATACACACAGCGTATTGTCGTCCATGAGTATGTGGACTGGAAGGCCTTGCCTCAGTTGATTAGTCAGGTTGATATTAATCTAGCTCCGTTGGTTGACTCAGTCTTTAATCGTGCCAAGTCAGAAATCAAATGGATAGAAGCAGCTCTAGTCAAGGTGCCAACGATTGCCAGTCATATCGGTGCCTTTGCAGACATGATGATAGACGGTCAGACGGGACTTTTGGCTAAAGATAGTGAATGGAAAGAAAAGCTGGAAAGCCTGATTCTTTCTGCGGATTTACGCAGAGAACTGGCGGAGAATGCCTACACTTTTGTATTAGAAAATTGCAGTTTAGATAAAAAAGATGAAATGGTGACTTATTTTGAAAAGAAATAAAGAAGTAAAAGTCGAGAATATTTTCTTATTATTGGCAAGTATCTTTGTCTTGACTTTTATGATTGCACAGCCGATTAATCGGGTGCCTGATGAGACCAATCACGCTCGTATGACATGGGAAATCTTCCATAAACCTACCAGTCGAACATATAAATGGATGGACAAAATCCCATCCACTCCGAATGTTTCGCCGGCAGAGTACAAGCAGCTGTTCTCAGAGAAGATAGATCTGGCGCAAGAAGAGTTTACCTTTGGCTTTAATCTCAAGGCTATCTCTTTTCTGCCTCAGCTACTAGGTATGACCTTGGGAAGCATGCTTTATCCGTCAGTAGGCTTCATCGTGATGATGGGGAGGCTCTTTAATGCTTTGGCATATATCATCGGGGTTTATCTGCTGATTAAATACTTCAAATATGGCAAAAAAGCTCTGTTTTTCCTATCTCTTTTGCCTATTATGGTCCAGCAGGCTGCTTCTCTCTCTTACGATGTGATGAGCTATCTGGAGATTATGTTGGCGGTTGGCTTTTTGACCAATATTGCCTACCATAAGAAATTCACTAATAGAAATGTACTGGAGCTTTTGGTGATTTCTATAGGCCTCTTTGTCACCAAACCGAATAATGTCCTTTTATTAGGCTTGCTACCTTTTGTTCATTTTGAGTTTGAAGGATTCCTTGCGGTTCTGAACAAGCCTTTTGTTGCAACCAAAGCTTTTGTAGCTCGTTATCGCATTATCTTTTATATACTTGGCTTTGCAGCTTTCTTTCTTGCCCTGCATTTGGCATTTGGCAATCAGGGAGGGCTCTTGCACTATGGCCAAGTCTTGCTGAATACGCTCTTTAAGCAAAGCGTCAATGGTGACTTGAATACGATTTTGACAATCGGTATGTTTGGCTTTTTGGGGAATTTTACTATCCAGCTGCCGCTTTGGCTGATTTTTATTGATGTGGCAGTTTTGGCGATTATCTTTTTGCAGTCGCAGAAGGATTTTATGACCAAGGGCTATACAGTCATGTCGCGTTATCTGTTTTTGGTTCAAGTGATTGCTGTTGTGTCAATTATGTATCTGCAGTGGACACCCATTGTCCTCGGTAAAGGTGCCATGATATCAGTTGGTGCTCAGGGACGTTATTTTACACCTTTCTTGATCTTACTGCTACCAACTGTTGCTAATCTAGGAACCTTGGACATTAAAGACAGAGTGGTGAATCAAATGATGGTTGGGACTCTGGTAGCTAACTTCTTGGTTTCCCTCTACTTGATGGTGCCCTTTTATTGGAATGTACTAGGATAAGCTATGAAAAAAAAGATATTATTCATTTCGCCGACTGGAACGCTGGATAATGGAGCTGAAATCTCTATTGTCAATTTGATGGAATACTTGGTCCAGACGGGCCATCAGGTTATCAATGCGATTCCGGATTATCATGTAGCCGTTCAGCAGGACTATATATCCAGCTTGGCTGCCTTGGCTATTGAGACTATAGCCTTGCCGTCAGTTAAATGGTGGTGGGAGGATGCGCCTGGTGGCCTGCCAGATAGTCCTGAGACTAGAGCTCGGTCATATCAGGATAATACCTCAGCGCTCAGAAAGATACTAACGGAGCGAAAGATTGATTTGGTTATTACCAATACGGTCAATATGTTTCAAGGTGCAGTGGCAGCGGCCTGCGAGGATGTTCCGCATTTCTGGCTGATTCATGAATTTCCTGACGGAGAGTTTGGCTACTATAAGGAAAAGCTAGATTTTATCAGTGATTATTCGCAGGAAATATTTGCAGTTAGAGGTGCCTTGCAGAGACAGTTACAGGAGCTGCTGCCAAATAGAAAAGTCTTGTCTTTTGCCCCTTTTACGAAAATTCATCCTACTGATATAGGAGAAAAGGATAGAGCCGAAAGGCGTATCGTGTCAGTTGGACGTTTGACAGAGCGGAAGAATCAATTAGAATTGATAAAAGCCTATGACCAGCTATCTCAGCCAAAACCAGCCTTAGTTCTGATCGGAGCCTGGGATGAGGAGTACAAAAAAAGATGCGATACTTATATCTCTGAACATCAGGTAAAAAATATTAGCTTCCTGGGACACAAGGACAATCCTTGGGCAGAGGTGACGGAAGCAGATCTTGCGGTATTTCCGTCTGCAATGGAAACCTTTGGTTTAGTCTATATTGAAGCGATTATGAATGGCCTTCCGACCATTTTGTCGGACAATCCTGGTCATCTTTCCGCCTATGAAATCTTTGAAGAAGGTCAGCTGTATTCATCTGGCAATATCGAACAGCTAACAGATAAGATAAACGCTGCCTTGGCAAACTTTGAGGGATTAAAAGACCAGTCGGTGGCCAATCTTGGCAAAATCCAAGAGCGCTACTCGGTTCAGAGTGTTTACCAAAACTTATTGGATAAGATTGAAAACACTGAAATGTACCAGGCTAATTCCTTGCGCCATGTCAAGTGCTTATTGGATACAAATTTACCTTCTCAACAAGCCAGCTCTTTCTTACGCAAAGTGAAAAATAAGCTGCTTTCTGGTAGAAGAGGTTAAAGAAAGAAAAGGACAAGTGTAGCCGCGGCTCTACCTGTCCTTTTTGTATTATACAAACACACTAGAAAGTGGTATAATAGAATGGATTGTAAAATCTTGAATTGAGGGAAATCATGAAACATGTCTTCATCATCGGGAGTCGGGGACTTCCTGCCAAATATGGAGGATTTGAAACTTTTGTCGAGAAATTGACGGAGCATCAAATCTCTTCTCAAATCCAGTATCATGTGGCCTGCTTATCAGATGATGAAGCTTTTCATCATTTTGACTACAAGGGAGTAGACTGCTTTACAGTCAAGCCACCCAAGCTTGGTCCGGCCCGCGTAATTGCCTATGATATGATGGCTGTCTCCTATGCCCTCAAGTTTGCTAAAAAAGAGCAGATTGAACAGCCAATTTTTTACATTCTTGGAAATACGATTGGTGCTTTTATCTTTCCCTTTGCTCGTCGTATCCATCAGGCAGGCGGTAAATTCTTTATTAATCCTGACGGGTTGGAGTGGAAGCGGGCCAAGTGGTCTAAGCCAGTTCAAGCCTATCTCAAATATTCTGAGAAGGTTATGACCAAGCACGCAGACTTGGTTATCGCGGACAATCAAGGCATCGAAAGCTATATTCAAAAAGCTTATCCTTGGTCTAAAACGACCTGTATCGCTTATGGAACTGACCTTTATCTGTCCAATCTGACAGAAAACGAAGGTAAGGTCAGGGTATTCTTTGAAAAGTGGGCCAGTAAGGAAAAAGACTATTACCTCATTGTCGGACGCTTCGTTCCGGAAAACAACTATGAAACCATCATTCAAGAATTTATGAAATCCAAAACCAGACGTGACTTGCTGATCATCTGCAATCATGAGGGCAATCCCTACTTTGAAGAACTCAAGCAGAAAACGGACTTTGATCGTGATTCTCGCATTAAGTTTGTCGGGACGGTTTATGATCAGAATCTGCTCAAATATATCCGTAATCATGCTTTTGCATACATACATGGCCATGAGGTTGGCGGGACCAATCCGGGACTCTTGGAAGCACTGGCTCAGACAGATGCCAATCTGGTGCTGGATGTGGACTTCAATCGGAAGGTAGCAAAAGAGACGGCTCTCTACTGGGAAAAAGAAAAAGGTCAGCTGGCCCAGCTGATTGACCGAGTAGATGCTCAAACAGAGTTTACGGAGCTAGGTCAAGCCGCCAAAGAAAATATGAAAGAAAACTACACCTGGGAAAAAATTGTGGGTGAATATGAGGATTTATTTTTATCATGAAAGTGACCATTCTTCTGTCCGCCTATAATGGGGAACAGTTTCTGGCCGAGCAGATTAAGAGTATTCAAGAGCAGACATATAGGGACTGGCAGCTGCTGATTCGTGATGATGGCTCTACAGATGGGACGCGTGCTGTCATTGAAGATTTTTGTCGCAAGGATGACCGTATTTCCTTTATCAATCGGGAAAATCCACAAAATCTGGGTGTCATTCAGAGTTTTCATAGCTTGCTTCAATACCAAGATTCGGATTTCTATCTCTTTAGCGACCAAGATGACGTTTGGCTGCCAGACAAGATTGCCATGCAATTGGCTGAGGCAGACAAGTATGATAGCAGTCAGCCCTTGCTGGTTTATACTGACTTGAAGGTCGTGGATCAAGAGCTACAGGTTGTTCACGAAAGTATGATTCGCACTCAGTCAGATCACGCTAATACAGAACTAGTCCAAGAGTTGACGGAGAATACAGTGACGGGTGGTGTTTCTATGATAAATCGCGCCTTGGCCCAACTTTGGACTGGGAAGGAAGAGAATGAACTGCTCATGCACGATTGGTATCTGGGCTTGCTGGCTGCGGCTTTTGGCAATCTAGTCTATATTGACAAGCCGGGTGAGCTCTATCGTCAGCATTCGAATAATGTGTTGGGAGCTCGAACGCTCAGAAAACGCGTAAAAAACTGGGTTCGTCCCCATGTTCTTTTTGCCAAATATTGGAAATTGATAAAAGACAGTCAGACTCAGGCTAGAAATTTGCTGGTTCTGCCGCTGACTGCTGAAAATAGAGAGTTAATTGAGAACTTTGTGACCATTATGGAGGCGCCTTTTAAGGAGCGCTGGCGCAGGATTCGCCAGTATGGCTACCGTAAAAACCGTGCTTTTCATACCCTTGTTTTTACGAGCCTCATTCTCACAAAGTTTGCTTATAAGGAGTAATATTCATGGATTTTTTTAGTAAAAAAAATCGAATTCTTTTGAAAGAATTAATCAAGACGGATTTTAAGTTGCGTTATCAAGGGTCCTTGGTCGGCTATCTCTGGTCGATTTTGAAGCCATTGATGATGTTTACTATCATGTATCTGGTCTTTGTCCGCTTTTTGCGCTTTGATGACGGGACACCCCACTATACAGTAGGGCTTTTGCTGGGGATGGTTTTCTGGTCTTTCTTTACCGAAGCCACTAATATGGGCATGCTTTCCATCGTTTCTCGGGGAGATTTGCTTCGTAAATTAAACTTTCCTAAGCATACCATCGTCTTTTCATCAGTTCTTGGAGCAGCTATCAATTTTCTGATTAATCTAGTCGTTGTTTTCCTCTTCGCTTTGATTAATCAGGTGGAGTTCGGATTGCATACGCTGGTGATTATTCCTCTTTTTCTGGAGGTATTGGTCTTGGCAATGGGCTGTGCCCTCATGCTGTCTTCCTTATTTGTGAAGTATCGGGATATTGGACCGATTTGGGAAGTGGCTCTTCAAGCAGGAATGTACGCCAGCCCGATTATCTACTCTCTGAACTTCCTTTTGGATGGTAAAAAACTTTTTGTAGCTAAAATTATGATGCTCAATCCGATTGCCCAGATGCTGCAGGACATGCGCCATTTCATTGTTGCTCCTGTTAATGTCAGAGGCTGGGATATTGTGAATAACAAACTAATCGCCCTCATCCCTTACTTGATTCCTTTTGTGATATTGGCTCTAGGTTTGTTCTTCTTTAATAAAAATGCTAAGAGATTTGCGGAGATTTTATAATGTCAAATAATATTGCAGTAAAAGTCGACCATGTAAGTAAATTCTTTCGATTGCCTACTGAGGCTACTCAGAGTTTAAGAACCAGTCTAGTCAATCGTTTTAAGGGAATCAAAGGCTACAAAGAACAGCATGTTTTGAAAGATATTTCCTTTGAGGTCGAAAAGGGTGACTTCTACGGGATTGTCGGGCGCAATGGCTCTGGTAAGTCTACCCTCCTTAAAATTATCTCTGAGATTTATATTCCGGAGAAGGGCAAGGTAACTATTGATGGTAAGTTGGTTTCCTTTATTGAGCTGGGTGTCGGATTCAATCCAGAACTAACTGGCCGCGAAAATGTCTATATGAACGGTGCCATGCTGGGATTCTCAACAGAAGAAGTAGATGCCATGTACGATGATATCGTGGAGTTTGCTGAGCTGGGCGAGTTTATGAACCAAAAACTTAAGAATTATTCCAGCGGTATGCAAGTGCGTCTGGCCTTTTCAGTGGCTATCAAGGCTCAGGGTGATATTCTGATTTTGGACGAGGTCTTGGCTGTTGGGGACGAAGCCTTTCAGCGTAAGTGTAATGACTACTTCAAAGATCGCAAGGAATCAGGCAAGACGACCATTCTGGTGACCCATGATATGGGAGCTGTTAAAAAGTATTGTAATAAGGCTGTCTTGATTGAAAATGGCTTGGTCAAGGCTATTGGCAATCCAGATGATGTGGCCAACCAGTACAGTCTGGACAATGCGACTGAAACAAAAGCCATGAACGAAGGATTCCAGGTTGAGAATGCAGCGGTTTCTGATTTGAAGGTTAAGCTCTTGCATTCGCCTCAGATTTCACCTGAACAAGAGATTGAATTTGAAATTTCTTATCAGGTTAATCAAGACCTACCGACCTATGTTTCCTTTTCTCTGACAGATATCGATCGAACTATCTGGCTTTACAATGATAATTCCATGGATCAGCCGACAGAAGGACCTGGACAGAAGCGCTTGACTTACAAGTGTCATGTAACACAGATAAATAACGCTAAGTTAAAACTGCAGGTTTCGGTGCGGGATCAGGAAGAACAGATTTTAGCCTTTGCAGACTCTCAGAACAACCCAGTTATCTTAGTCAATCGCCAGGATATTAAGGATGACGATGTCTCTGCTAAGGATTCTGCTACTGGCTTAATCCAGCGTAATGGCAGTTGGAAGATTTCTCAATCATAAAGAATAAGGTATTTTCATGGAACGAATATTACTCTATGTTCATTTCAATAAATGCAATCATATAAGCGGTCATGTCTTCTATCAATTGGAGCAGCTAAAGCCGCTTTTTTCTAAAATTCTTTTTATTTCAAATAGTCCTTTGAGCAATGAGGACAAATGCCGGCTGAGAGAAGACTTGGGAATTTCTGACTTGCTTGAGCGGGATAATCGAGGCTTTGATTTTGCAGCTTGGCGTGACGGTATGAACTGGCTGGGTTTTGATACTTTGCAGAACTCAGACTCTCTGACTCTCATGAACGACACTTGCTTTGGTCCACTATGGGATTTGGCGCCCATTTATCAGCGCTTTGAAGAGGAACCGCAAGCAGATTTTTGGGGAATGACTAATTTTCGCAAGACCAGGTACTTTGAAGAGCACCTGCAGAGCTACTTTGTCACCTTTAAGCAGTCAGTTCTCAAAGACAAGTCTTTCCGTGAATTTTGGTCTCAGGTAGAAGATTTTACTGACGTTCAAGATGTCATAGACCATTACGAGACCCAGTTTACCAAACGTTTTGTAGAGGCAGGATTCAGATATCAATCTCTCCTTGATACCCGTCAGGAAGAAGCGGGAGAATTGCTTCATCCAGATTTTTCATACTATAAACCTCTTAGAATTCTGGAAGCAAAGCTTCCTTTTCTAAAGGTAAAAGCTCTCACAGGCAACCCTTTTTTGGCTAGGTATTTGCTGGAAGATCTTGAAACCAACTCATCCTATCCAACTTCGCTTATTAGGGAACACCTGTTCTATCATTTTGGTCCAGACCTTCCTTGTTTGCTGCAGGACAAGTATTTGTCTCAGGCAACTTCGAACTATCGGACAGATCAGCCTGTCCTCCTGCATATTCATGTAACAGATTTTCCTATTTTTCAGCAGTATCAGGACAAGCTATTCTCTCTGTCGTCTCAGTATCAGTATTTAGTGACTGTAACGCAGCCAGAAATGCTGAAACAGCTGCAGACAGCTCTGGGTCATCTAGGCAATAAAGTGCAGATTATCCTAAGTCAGAAATCTCATGCCTGGCTTGCCATGCTAGAGCAGAAGGAAATTCTGCAAGACTATGCTTATATCGGTCACCTATCTACTCATCGATTGGTGGAGAATCAGGCAGTTTTTGACCAAGCTATGCGCTCTGATTTGATAAATATGATGGTGGATTATGCGGATGCAAGTATAGAAGCGTTGGAGCAGGATTCTGCTGTAGGGCTGGTTATTCCAGATTTGCCGCGCCTAGTCAGAGATGGCTTGTTTGAGATAGAACCGCCGCGTCCAAGTCTGGCTGCTGTCTGGCAGGAAGCTGGTTTGCATAAGTCTTTTGACTTTATGACCACCCCTTCTCTTACGAGAGTCTATGGTGGCTTTGTATGGTTTAAATACTCTGCTTTGACTAGTATGTTCCGAATGAAGAGCTTAGAAAGTTTGCCATTCTTTGAGCAGGAATTGTCTGATGTTTTAGAGCATTTATTGGTTTATCTAGCTTGGGACAGTCATTACGATTTCAAGATTATGCCCTTATCTTCTCTCCCCTCTTTACTGGACTGGCAGAGGAAAAGGGAAGAGTTGACCGAGCAAAAAGAAAAATTAAGTCAGAAAAATTTATCTCAAAAGATTAGAAATCGTTTGTCCAATCTTTTAAAGAAAAAGTGAGATTCTTAATTCACAAAAATCTTGCTAGAGAATATAACTATTTACCAGAAAGAAAAATGAAATTTTTACTCAACCACTATAAGCAGTTCTCATACCTGCTAATTAGTTTTTTACTTTTAGATACAGTCGCTGTTACGACCGTTTTGTTGTTGGAGGAAGGCGAAGATTTACGGAGCTATCCTGCCTTGTGGCTGGCCTTTCTGATGCTGCTTCCTCTTTTGTTTGGCTTGGGCAAGCTTTTGTCTCAGCTCTTCAGCAAAAGATTCTTTATATGGTTAGCTATTATTTACGCTCTCTATACTGGATTTTCTTACTTACTGACAGTAACACAGCATGTCAATGATTTTGAGTTCAAAGCAGATCGAGTTTTCAGCAATCATTTTTGGCAGCTTAACTCCCTGCCTGGCTTGCTTTTGATTTTCTTATTTGCGTATATTTTTATTCATTTTCCAAAGCTTAAAAAACGCTTCCCAGGTAAGTTCTTGCAAGTTACTAAGAAAAATAGAGAGGTACTGGAAAATCTTTTTCTATCCCAATTCTTTCTATTTCTTGCTTTGATGGACGATAAGATGCCGGAATTGCTGCATCACCAAAGCTATTTAGTGAATTTCCTTGAGGAAGGCAAGTTGGATATAACGCAGAACTTTATGCTAACTTTCCTCTGCCTTATCGCACTTATCTTTATCCTGCTTTCTCTCCCTAGCTTTCTAGCTGTGAAGGGATTGCGCGATCTTGCTCAGAATAAAGCCAGTGCTTCTGTCGCTTTTGTGTTGAGTGCAGTGTTTGCTCTTATATTTAACTATACAATCCAAAATAGTATCCGAGGAGACGTGATTGTTTTGGATCAGTATCTTTTCACTGGAGCCAGTCTCTTTCAAATCATCGTTTTTTTCATGATTTTTATGGCTCTTTACCTGATTTTCAATCATTTTCTCCTGCCAACCATGCTGATAACAGCGCTAGTGGTGATTGCCACCATAGCTAGCAGTCTGAAATTTCAGTATCGCCAAGAGCCAATATTGCCTAGTGATATGGTCTGGCTGAGAAATCCCAAGACCCTCTTTGACTTTCTCGGAGGCAATTATGGATTTTATGCTATCTTGGGACTAGTTGCTTTAGGCGCTCTCTACTGGTATTTGCGTAAGAAAATCTTGCCAGGCAAGCTCATTACCGTTCTTAAATACCAGCTCCTCTTGCTAGTCCTGCCCCTGGTCTTTTTCTTGGGAGTCATGGATATATTTGCTACTAAAAAGAATGGCAAAATAGTAGAGAATATCCCAGTTATTTCGATCTTAAATAATTTCCATGACCTGACTTGGATGGGAAATACTGTCAATTCACAGCTGCGCTCCCTTTCTTTTGTCTGGTTTTCACAGATGTCGGATACAACCATGATTGAGCCGCGTGGCTATTCTAAGGAAAAGATTCAAGAGATAGAAAGAAAGTATAAGAATCTTGCGGAAGCTATTAACAAAGACCGCCAGAATAAAATCGAAGATCAAACGGTAATTTATCTCCTGAGTGAAAGTTTTTCTGACCCTGCTCGGGTTGACGGCGTTACCATGTCTGAAAATCCAATTCCTTATATTCAGGAAGTTAAAACTCGCACCACCAGTGGACTTATGAAGTCAGACGGCTATGGTGGAGGAACGGCCAACATGGAATTTCAGACCCTGACTGGTTTACCTTTTTATAATCTGTCTCCGTCTATTTCGGTTCTCTATACTGAAATTGTCCCGAGGATGAATAGATTCCCTTCCATTAGTGATGCTTATTCATCTAAGAATCGGACAGTAATCCATCTGGCCTCCCCTAGCAATTATGCCAGAAATGTCATTTACCAGGATTTGGGATTTGATACCTTTATTCACTATGGTACTAAAGGCCTAAAGGGTGATAATATAGGTGGTAATTACAGCGATAAAACGACTTATAATCAGGTCTTGGAACATTTGAATGGCAAGCAGGGGCAATTTTTCTCTGTCATGACCATGCAGAACCACATGCCTTGGAGTGAACCCAATCCTGTCTACATGTCTGCCAGCTATCCTGATTTTAGCAAGGAAGGGAACGAATCTCTTTCCAGCTATGTCAGAATGCTTTACCATACAGATCAGGCCACCAATGATTTTCTTGAGAAGCTTTCAAAGGTAGATAAAAAAGTAACAGTCGTCTTTTACGGTGACCATCTGCCTGGTCTCTATCCTCAGTCAGCCTTTAAAGAAGATCCAGAAAGCCAATATCTAACAGATTATTTCGTTTGGAGTAATTATGAAACTCCTAAACTTGATTATCCAAGGGTCAATTCTAGCGATTTCTCCGCTCTCTTACTGGAGCAGACAAATTCCAAAGTATCACCTTACTATGCTTTATTAACAGAAGTATTGCATAAGGCCAGCGTGGATAAAAAGGAATTGGACGAAGAAGCTCAAGAAATAGCAGATGATTTGAAACTGATTGAGTATGATATGGTCAGAGGCAAGGGCTACTTGTCTGATAGCTTCTTTAAGACAGCAAAATCATAAATAAAAAAATAGAATAGGCAAGTCTACCTGTTCTATTTTTTCTTAATTTATGCTAAACTAGTAGTATGGGGGTGTGAGCATGATAAAGATTTTCGGTAAGGTTCGCTATCACTGGCAGCCAGATGTAGCTATCCTGATAATATATTGGTCTTTATCGGTCATTCCGATTTTTGTTGGCCTGGCTTTGATGTATGAAAGCTCACGAGTGCCGACTCTTGTTCTGTTTTCTTTCTTCTTGTTCATGGTTTTGCTGGGAATGGGAGTTCATCGTTATTTTACCATTTATGACGATGGAACCTTGCGAATTATTACAGCCAATCCCTTTACTCCGATAAAGGTCAAGATTTCAGATATTGAAAAAGTCGAAGTGACTAAGACGTCAATTACCTTATATTTTAAAGGGCAGAACCGCAGCCGGAGTTTTTGTATGCGCAAGTGGCCTAAGAAATATTTTGTCAATGCCCTGGCCCTTAATGAGCATTTTAAGGGTGAGGTAGAATTAGTAGATAATTTTACCCATATTGACTATTTTGAAGCTTACTATGGCAGTCAGTCCAAAAAATCCTAGTCTTTCAAAAGAGCTCGGGTTGGGCAGTTTTTGATGGCTTCCACGACATCGGGATCCTCAGCAATTTCCTTTTCTAGGAGCTGGTCGTCCTGGTAAAATTTGACGATGCCATTGTCATGATAGTCAAAAAGATCTGAGTAGGTTTGACAGAGCCCACAGGCAATGCACCGTTCGGGAATGAGTGTTACTTTCATACCCATATTGTAATAAGATTTTAAGAAAAACTCAAGGAGGAAGTCATGGAAAAAGAACCATGGGAAGAAGATGTATACGATAACGGAGAAGATAAGTTGAAACGAACCAAGAAGTTTAGCGCCTTGAATGCAGACCGCTTATTGACCATATTAACCATTATTTTCTGTATTTTAGTGGTTGCGGTGGTGTGCTTCCTGACCTATCTGTCTACTGGAGGGAGTAATAGACAAACCCAAATGGAAGGTTTCTACGGCACTTCAGCAGCAACCTCAAGCAGCGAAGCGTCTTCTACAGCAGAGCAGACGGCGGCAAATACTACAGAATCCTCTGAAGGAACTCTGACTGTCCAGCCTGGTGAAGGTGAGGCAGCCATTGCAGCGCGTGCAGGTATTTCTATTGCCAAGCTTGAACAGCTTAACCCTTCTCATATGTCCACTGGTTCTTGGTATGCCAATCCAGGTGACGTTGTGAAGATTGAGTAGGAGCCAGCTATGAAACAGATTCAAATTGCGATTGACGGTCCAGCTTCCAGTGGAAAATCGACCGTTGCCAAGATTATTGCTAAGGATTTTGGCTATACTTATTTAGATACAGGAGCCATGTACCGGGCTGCAACCTATCTGGCTCTGCGGCATCATCTGACAGAAGCAGATGCCACTGAAATTGTAGACTTGCTCAATAATCATTCGGTCAGTTTTGGTCGAGCGGAAGATGGCGAGCAGCTAGTCTTTGTTGGCGACGTGGATGTGACTCACCCGATTCGGGAAAATGAAGTTACGAATAATGTTTCCTGGGTATCTGCCATTCCTCAAGTCCGTGAGAAACTGGTGGCCTTGCAGCAGCAAATTGCAGCTCAGGGAGGGATTGTCATGGATGGCCGTGATATTGGAACGGTTGTCTTGCCTCAGGCTGAGCTCAAGATTTATCTGGTAGCCTCGGTTGATGAAAGAGCTGAGCGCCGATATAAGGAAAATCTATCAAAAGGAATTCCAGCTGATTTGGACAAACTGAAAGAAGAAATTGCAGAGCGGGATTATAAGGACAGTCACCGCGAAGTTTCGCCATTGAGACCGGCAGAAGATGCCATACATTTTGATACAACTGGTATTGGAATTTCTGAAGTTGTTGCATTTATCGAAGAAAAAGCGAAAAAAATCATTGACAAATAAAATGAAAATTGATATGATAGTAGAGTTGAGAAAAGCAGAAGTGAGAGCTTCTCGCCTTGCGACTAACGTTGTCTGGCTCTACAGGATTTAGTTTCAGTGATGAAATACTATCATGTAGTGCGGGTTTGCGTTAGCAGGTCCGCACTTGTTTTTCTCTAAAAATAAAAAAAGAGGTGAAAACCATAGCAAAACAAGACTTATTCATCAATGATGAAATTCGTGTGCGTGAAGTTCGCTTGATCGGTCTTGACGGCGAACAATTAGGTATTAAACCGCTGAGCGAAGCGCAGTCTCTTGCGGATGAAGCAAATGTTGATTTGGTCCTGATTCAGCCACAAGCTAAACCACCTGTTGCAAAAATTATGGACTATGGCAAGTTCAAATTTGAGTACCAGAAAAAACAAAAAGAACAACGCAAGAAACAAAGTGTTGTTACTGTGAAGGAAGTCCGTCTCAGTCCAACCATTGATAAGGGAGACTTTGACACTAAGCTTCGCAACGCACGCAAATTCCTTGAAAAAGGAAATAAAATAAAGGTATCTATCCGCTTCAAAGGCCGGATGATTACCCACAAAGAAATCGGGGCTAAAGTTTTAGCAGATTTTGCTGAAGCGACTCAAGATGTTGCTATCATTGAGCAAAAGCCTAAGATGGATGGACGTCAGATGTTCATGCAGATGGCGCCAATTCCTGACAAAAAATAGATTGTCAGAAAGATAGAAAAAGGAGAAAACATTATGCCAAAACAAAAAACACACCGCGCATCAGCTAAACGTTTCAAACGTACAGGTTCTGGTGGCTTGAAACGTTTCCGTGCTTACACTTCTCACCGTTTCCACGGAAAGACTAAGAAACAACGCCGTCATCTTCGCAAAGCAGGAATGGTGCATGCAGGAGACTTCAAGCGTATCAAAGCAATGCTTACAGGTCTGAAATAAGAGCTGCTGTAACAATTATCTAGGAAATATTGGAGGAAATATAAATGGCACGTGTTAAAGGTGGCGTTGTATCACGCAAACGCCGTAAACGTATTTTAAAATTAGCTAAAGGTTACTATGGAGCAAAACATATCTTGTTCCGTACTGCAAAAGAGCAAGTAATGAATTCTTACTACTATGCATACCGTGACCGTCGTCAGAAAAAACGTGACTTCCGCAAACTTTGGATCACTCGTATCAATGCGGCAGCTCGTTTGAACGGACTTTCATACTCACAATTGATGCATGGTTTGAAATTGGCTGAGATTGAAGTTAACCGTAAAATGTTGGCTGACTTAGCTGTTAACGACGCAGCAGCTTTCACAGCTCTTGCAGATGCAGCTAAAGCTAAGCTTGGTAAATAATTAAAATAAGAACTGAGGATTTCCTTGGTTCTTTTTTGATAACTCTTAATGAAAAGTATGAAGAGAGAAATAGCCTGCCATGCCACTTATAGTATAGATAAAGGCTTGTTACTGATAAGACAGCTTTCATGGTAAAGCTAGTTAAAACTAGGAATTTGCGATATAATAGATAAAAACAGACATATATGTAAATAAAAAATCAGTAGAATGGAGAAATCATGTCAGAGAATCGTTTAGCTTGGGACCAGTATTTTGCGGCTCAGGCTCTCTTAATTGCTAATCGCTCAACCTGCAAGCGGGCCAAGGTTGGCGCTGTATTGGTTAAGGATAATAAGGTTATTTCAACTGGTTACAATGGATCAGTTTCAGGGACTGAGCACTGTATTGACCATGAGTGTTTGGTTATTGACGGTCACTGCGTGCGGACCTTGCATGCTGAGGTCAATGCCATCTTGCAAGGAGCCGAGCGGGGAGTCCCCAAGGGCTTTACGGCTTATGTGACTCATTTTCCCTGTCTCAACTGTACCAAGCAACTGCTTCAGGTCGGCTGCAAGCGGGTGGTCTACATCAACCAATATCGCATAGATGACTATGCTCAGTATCTCTACAAGGAGAAAGAGGTGGAATTAGTTCATCTGCCGCTGGATGATGTCAAGAAGGCTATCGCTCAGACGGATTTGGTATAGAATGAGGAGTTTATGTGAAAAGCGCATATGTATGTTATGTAGCAAAATATTCTCTGAATCAAGCGTGTATTATAGAGGTTGGACATAAGCGAAATGCTATTATCTGAGGAACAATAGTGGGATAGATATCTTGCCTCTTCAGTCTAAAAAATAATTAGAAAGGATGAATCAAATGACGAATAATGAGATGAATAAAGATAATAATCAATCTATTGAGGAACAAAATATTCCTGACGTTACTATGAAGAATTCAAAAGAAACCAAGTATAGGTCAGGTCTGCTGTCATTTGCTTTTTATCTATCGATAATTTATCTTGTCTTGTTTGTTTTACTTTTCACTCTAGCAGGTCCATGGGGGATCGTCTTGTTAATTTTCCTAGCACCCAGCTTAATTTGTATTTTAATTGCGACCGTTTTAACTGGTATTGGAAAGAATAGAGGAAATAGGGGTTTACTGTATGCAGGTTCAGGACTTTACCTGATTTCTGCCTTTTTTGCAGGAGACCCAGATTGGTTTCTTTTTCAAATCGCTCCATTTGTTTTAGCAGCTCTTGTTTTGTTCGGAACTCTAATGGCTAAAGAAGTGGAGAGGTAACAGAAGAAAATTTGGTGCTAAACTATATCTTCTCTTTATGTTTTTATTTTGTTATTTAGTCTGGATAGGTTGGTTAACTTCCAAGAATGAATGGAGCTTAACAAGGTATAGTTTTAATCTATATCTTGTTCTTTTTTTAAAAAAAGGGAGTGGTATCGTAAATTATGGTATAATGAAGAAGTTATATAGTCCCGATAAGGTGGTAGTTTTTTCTATCAGTACTTTGTAACTCTATAACAATTTATTTAAGGGGGGACATTTCTATGTCAGAACGTAAACTTTTCACGTCTGAGTCTGTATCGGAGGGGCATCCTGATAAGATTGCAGACCAAATTTCCGATGCTATTTTGGATGCTGTCTTGAGTCAGGATCCAGATGCTCATGTGGCTGCTGAAACAGCCGTTTATACGGGCTCGGTTCATGTTTTTGGTGAGATTTCGACCACAGCTTATGTAGATATTAACCGTGTGGTTCGTGATACCATTGCTGAGATTGGCTACACCAATACAGAGTATGGATTTTCAGCAGAGACAGTTGGTGTGCATCCGTCTTTGGTAGAGCAGTCGCCAGATATCGCTCAGGGTGTCAATGAAGCCTTGGAGGTTCGTGGGAATGCAGATCAAGATCCATTGGACTTGATTGGTGCTGGAGACCAGGGGCTTATGTTTGGCTTTGCTGTGGATGAAACGCCAGAGCTCATGCCGCTTCCTATCTCGCTCAGTCACAAGCTAGTCCGTCGATTGGCAGAGTTGCGCAAATCAGGAGAGATTTCCTATCTGCGTCCAGATGCTAAGTCTCAGGTGACCGTTGAGTATGATGAAAATGACCAGCCTGTGCGCGTGGATACGGTAGTTATTTCGACCCAGCATGATCCAGAAGTGACCAATGAAGAGATTCATCGTGATGTGATTGAAAAGGTGATTAAAGCAGTTATTCCAGCCCAGTATCTGGATGATAAGACAAAATTTTTCATCAATCCAACCGGCCGCTTTGTAATTGGCGGTCCGCAAGGAGACTCTGGCTTGACTGGCCGTAAGATTATTGTGGATACTTATGGCGGCTATGCTCGTCACGGTGGCGGTGCCTTCTCTGGTAAGGATGCAACCAAGGTCGACCGCTCTGCTTCATACGCAGCTCGCTACATTGCTAAAAACATCGTGGCGGCGGGACTGGCCAAGAAAGCAGAAGTGCAGTTAGCCTATGCCATTGGTGTGGCTCAGCCGGTTTCTGTACGCATCGATACTTTTGGAACTGGTGCTGTTGCAGAAAGCAAGCTTCAGGAAGCAGTTCGTCAGATTTTTGATCTGCGTCCGGCCGGTATCATTCAAATGCTGGATCTGAAACGTCCAATCTATCGTCAGACAGCAGCTTATGGCCACATGGGTAGGACAGATATTGACCTGCCTTGGGAAAAGTTGGATAAGGTAGAGGCATTGAAAGCAGCAGTGCAGTAAGATGACAGTTCTCAATCGTAATGGTTGAGAGCTTTTTTATATAGGTGGCTTTTAAAAGTTAAGCAGTCTAGCCTTGCGCTTCTCTCATTCTTGGGAATACTGTGTTTTTCTGAAAGAACTGTTGAAAAAGCAATTTTCCCCGTTTCATTTTAATTTCAATTGTCTTATTTATCTAAAAGTATAGGAAATTTCTCGAATCTGTGGTATAATAAATGGCAATACCTTGAAAGAGCTTTATTTTAAACATGAAAAAAATTGTAATACATGGTGGTCGCCCCTTAAAAGGAGAGGTGACTATTAATGGTGCTAAAAACAGTGTCGTTGCCTTGATTCCGGCTGTGATTCTGGCAGATGATATTGTAACGTTGGATGGCGTTCCGGATATTTCGGATGTGGATAGTCTGATTGATATCATGATTGCCATGGGGGCTAGTGTTACTCGCTCTGAGGACAGTCTGACAATTGATCCGCGTGGTATCCAAAATGTCCCTATGCCTTATGGAAAAATCAACAGTCTAAGAGCATCCTATTATTTCTATGGCAGCTTGCTTGGTCGCTATGGTGAAGCAACGGTAGGTCTGCCTGGTGGCTGTGACTTGGGGCCGCGTCCTATTGACTTGCATCTCAAAGCTTTTGAAGCGATGGGGGCTAAGATGACCATGGACGGTAACTACATGAACCTATCCACAGGAGG
Organism: Streptococcus sanguinis; assembly: GCF_019929145.1. Classification (GTDB taxonomy): domain Bacteria; phylum Bacillota; class Bacilli; order Lactobacillales; family Streptococcaceae; genus Streptococcus; species Streptococcus sanguinis_U. The sequence continues at coordinate 297,187 of NZ_JAHZOW010000001.1, forward strand.
TCAGCAGCTGAAAGGTGCTAGCATTTATATGGATACGGTCAGTGTGGGTGCTACCATCAATACTATGTTGGCTGCTGTCAAGGCCAAAGGTCGGACCATTATTGAAAATGCAGCGCGGGAGCCAGAAATCATCGACGTGGCAACTCTCTTGAATAATATGGGAGCGCATATACGTGGAGCAGGAACTGATATTATTACGATTGAGGGGGTTCCACACCTTCATGGAACGCGCCATCAAGTAATTCCAGACCGTATCGAGGCTGGAACTTATATCGCCCTTGCTGCAGCTATTGGTCAGGGAATTCAGATTAATAATGTCCTTTATGAGCATTTAGAGGGTTTTATTGCCAAGCTTGAGGAAATGGGTGTTCGGATGACGGTTTCTGAAGACAGCATTTTTGTCGAAGAGCAGCAAAATCTGCGTGCTATAAACATCAAGACTTCTCCTTATCCAGGCTTTGCAACTGACCTACAACAGCCGATTACCCCGCTCTTACTGACGGCTAATGGCCATGGTAAGATTACAGACACCATCTATGAGAAGCGGGTTAACCATGTGGCGGAGCTGGCTAAGATGGCAGGTAAGATTTCGACCAGCAGCGACCAGATTGTCTATGAGGGACCAAATCAACTGCAGGGAGCTCAGGTCAAGGCAACTGATTTACGAGCAGGAGCTGCCTTGGTTATTGCAGGTTTGATGGCTCAGGGAAAGACAGAGATTACTAATATCGAGTTTATCCTGCGTGGCTATTCTAATATTATTGAAAAATTAACAAGTCTGGGTGCAGATATCCAGTTGATAGAAGAATAAGCGTTTTTCGCTTATTTTTTGTAGAGGTAGCAGATGAATTTATGGACACATTTAGCAGCCTGCTCATTTATTGAGACAGAGCATGTTTTTTTGCGCCCCATTGTCTTTGAAGATGCAGGGGCCCTATATAAGATTGCGTCCAATCCGGAAAATACTCAGTTCATCTTTCCGACAGAAGCAAGCCTAGAGGAAAGTGAATACGTCATTGCCAATTTCTTTATGAAAAATCCTCTGGGGATTTGGGCCATTTGTCACAAGGAAACGCAGGAAATGATTGGCTCTGTCAAGTTTGAAAAGATGGACGAGATCAAGAAAGAGGCTGAGTTAGGCTATTTCCTACGGCAAGACTACTGGGGACGAGGGCTGATGACAGAAATTGTTCGAGAGATTGCTTTTCTATCTTTTACCCGCTTTGGCTTCAAACGCCTCAGTATTATCACTCATGCAGAGAACCTAGCTAGTCAAAAGGTGGCTCAAAAATCTGGCTTCAGCCTCTACCGGCAGTTTAAAGGGAGCGATCGGTACACGAGGAAGATGAGAGATTATCTGGAGTACCGTTATGAGAGAGGAGATTTTAATGAGTAAGCATCAGGAAATTTTAACCTATCTTGAAAATCTTCCAATCGGCAAGAGGGTCAGTGTCCGCAGTATTTCAAACTATCTGGGAGTTAGTGATGGGACGGCCTATCGAGCGATCAAGGAAGCAGAGAACCGCGGTATTGTTGAGACCAGGCCTCGGAGTGGTACGGTTCGGGTTAAGTCCAAGAAAGTTGTTTTGGAGCATCTGACCTACAAGGAAATTGTTGATATTACTGGCTCAGAAGTATTGGCTGGAGAAGATGGTCTAGAAAAAGAATTTAATAAGTTTTCCATCGGAGCCATGACGGAGCAGAATATCCTGCGCTATCTGAATGAGGGAGGTCTCCTGATTGTTGGAGATCGGACAAAAATCCAGCTTTTGGCGCTGGAAAACGAGAATGCGGTGTTGGTAACCGGAGGATTTGAAGTCAGCTCGGAAGTTCTGAAGATGGCTAATTTGCTTAATATACCGGTTCTCAGGACCAAGCACGATACCTACACCGTTGCAACCATGATTAATCGTGCCCTGTCCAATATGCAGATCAAGACCGATATTTTAACAGTGGAGCAGGTCTATCGCTCCAGCCATGAGTACGGCTTCTTGCATGATACTGATACTGTTCGTGACTATCTGGACTTGGTTCGTCGCAATCGTGCCAGCCGGTTTCCGGTTATCAACCAGCAGCAGATGCTGGTGGGAGTAGTAACCATGCGGGATGCTGGGGATAAGTCTCCTCTGACAACCTTGGACAAGGTCATGACGAAAAACGTCTTTATGACAGGCTTATCTGCTAATATTGCCAATATCAGCCAGCGCATGATTGCAGAAGACTTCGAAATGATACCAGTAGTGCGCAGCAATCAGACCTTGCTGGGTGTGATTACGCGGCGGGACATTATGGAAAAAATGAGTCGTTCTCAGATTTCCAGCTTGCCGACTTTCAGTGAGCAAGTGGGACAGAAGATTAGCCGTCAGGATGATTTGTTTTCCTTTACTGTTGAGCCTTTTATGCTGGAGCAAAATGGTGTGCTGGCCAACGGTGTGCTGACAGAAATTTTGACTCGGATTACCCAGCAGCTCATGGTCAACAGCGGCCGCAGCCTGATAATCGACCAGCTGATGATTTATTTCTTTCAGGCGGTTCAGATTGATGACCTGCTGCATATCCAGCCGCGTATTATCCGTCAGACTAGGCGGACAGCTATTATTGACTTTGAGATGTATCTGGAAGCAATGCTGGTTGCCAAAGCTACGATTACAGTGAAAATTAATTAAGAAGAGGAATTTAGAGAAAGAATGATTACTTTAAAATCACAGCGTGAAATTGACTTGATGGACAAGAGTGGAGATTTTCTGGCTTCTGTCCATATTGGTTTGAGAGACTTGATTAAGCCAGGCATTGACATGTGGGACATCGAAGAGTATGTCCGCAAGCGTTGTAAAGAAGACAATGCGCTGCCCCTGCAGATTGGTGTTGAAGGCTCTGTCATGGACTATCCTTATGCGACCTGCTGCTCTCTTAATGACGAGGTAGCCCATGCCTTTCCTCGTCATCAGAAGCTAGTAGAAGGTGATGTCATCAGTGTTGATATGGTTGTTGGCTTGGTCGATAAGGCAGAGCTGGATGTGTCCAAGCTAGATTTTGACAATGTGGAACAGATGAAGCAACACACAGAGAGCTTCCGGGGCGGTGTGGCGGATTCTTGTTGGACCTATGCAGTAGGGAAAATTAGCCCAGAAGCTCAGCAGCTGATGGATGTGACCAAGGAATGTCTCTACCGTGGAATTGCGGCTGCCAAGGTTGGCAATCGTATCGGCGACATTGGCGCAGCTATTCAGGAATATGCTGAAAGTCATGGCTATGGCGTTGTGCGGGATTTGGTGGGGCACGGTGTTGGTCCAACCATGCATGAGGAGCCTATGGTGCCGCATTACGGTCGAGCAGGACGCGGCTTGCGCTTGCGTGAGGGAATGGTTCTGACTATCGAGCCCATGATCAATACAGGTACCTGGGAAATCGATACGGACTTTGAGACCGGCTGGGCACATAAAACGCTGGATGGCGGCCTGTCCTGTCAGTATGAGCATCAGTTTGTCATTACAAAAGATGGTCCTGTCATTCTGACCAGCCAGGGAGAAGAAGGGACTTATTAGAAATCAAAGGCTGGGCACTTGTCTCAGCTTTTTTTGAAGGAGAAGAGAGTGAAGAAATTTTTTGCCAAGATTCGTAGAAATCAGTTTTTAAGAGAATTTTTCCGTTTTTATAAAGAGGCAGATAGTGAGCTGACCAGCGTTGCAGTTGCTTATTATTGGCTGATTTCCGTTTTTCCCTTGCTCTTAATTGTGGTGAATATTTTGCCCTATTTTCACATTCCGGTGGCGGATTTTCTGACAGCCATCAAGGACATGCTTCCAGAGACTTTATATGATGTTGTAGCAAAAATCATGCGTGAAGTGCTGACCCAGCCTTCGACTGGCCTGCTGAGCTTCTCAGTCTTGTCGGCTCTTTGGACTTTTTCCAAGTCCATGAATTTCCTCCAGATTGCCTTTAACAAAGCTTATGGGGTGGCTAAGAGTCGGGGTCTGATTTCCCATCGCGTCATGAGTCTCTTTGTGAGTCTAGGTCTGCAGATTCTCTTTGCCTTGGCCCTCTTTCTGACCATGTTTGGTCATATGTCGCTGGACTTCCTCCGTACTTACTGGAAGCTAGATAGCCAGCTCTATCAGCACTTGCAGAATTTTACCGAGCCCCTGATTTACGCCTTACTCTTTGCGGTTTTGGTTATGCTCTATTATTTTCTTCCTAATGTGAAAATCAACAAAAAACGCTATGTTCTGCCGGGCAGTGCCTTTGTGCTTCTGACTATTCTGGCTTTGCTGAATATCTTTTCTGTCTACATGGATAATTATTTAAATCACCTGGTTGATGTTCGCTTTTTCAGCTCCATCATTATGGTTGTGATGATGTTTTGGTTTATCATGATTGCTAAAATTTTGATTGTTGGCGCAGTGCTCAATGCCAGTATCCAGAGCTGCTGTGAGTCAGAGTTCCAAGTTGAGAGCACTGGACGCTTTACTTTCAAGAAGAAGGAGCAGGATGAAGAAGAGGACTGATGTTGTTTTAGAGTGGAAAAGGATAAATAAGTATGAAAAGTAAAAAACTAACTAAATGGAAGAGTATTGCGGTCGCCCTGGTCTTGCTTCTAGGAGCTGCAATGTATTTTATTTGGAGTAAGGAAGAGGCAAAGAAGTTCCAAGAAAAATACGGACAGTTTACATATTATTCTCCTGAATATGAACCTGTTTATAGCTTTCTTGAAAACGATAAGGCTATTGCTTATAACTGGAACGTTGTAAATTCTGAAGAACAGGAAAATATGAAAAAAGCAAAATCATATATAGTAGATCCTGATTATAATGTTATAAGAGAGTTTGACTACGGATATTTCGTCAATAGTTACATGAAGCTAAAGGCTAATCCCAATCTATTGAATAAAGATGAATTTAATCGAAATATTCCTCAAAAAGGGGAATATTGGAAGTTGGCAGTCTACAAATTCCAGAATAAAAAATTAAAAAAGAGAGAATTTGATGTTTTTGAGATGGTTCGTAACTACGACTCTGATTTGATTCCGATAAAAATACGTTCAGATATTATAGCGGACTCAAACACTCAAAAGTATTATGCAGTAATCTATTTAAGACAGAAGTCAACTGATAAAGAAAAGGCATATTGTATTAATCTAGATGAAGGGAGAATTGTTTCAGATAAGGGAATCAATCCATATAGAAAACTTCCTAATGGTTTTACGACCGCCACTAATTTTGCTGAACGTATGAAAAAAAGAGGTGTCGCACTTCATTTAACATGGATGTCCCTGGAAAGTTCTTATTCAGAAAAACAATTTGAGAATTCACTTCTATTAAGTAAATATCCCCAAGTATATAAGATTATGCATGAAAAAGATGCTTGTATTGCTTTCTTAAATAAAGAAACCGATGTTGAGTTAGTAAAAAACGTAACCGAACTCTTCTTTCCGCCTGGAACGAATGTATTTGAGAACGTGACTATCCCAGCTCAATATTCAGTAGATGGGCAGGAACATGTCATTAATTCAGCGGAAGAATTGCAAAAATATTATAAGGAAGAAAACTAGAAAAAGATTTTTTTGCCAAATTTAAAGAGGATTTTCCTCTTTTTTCTTTTTAGTTAATTTTATTGCATTTGCAATAAAATGCGATATAATATGTTTAAATAAAATTTAAAAGGAGAAGATATGTCAGTATTGCGGGAAATTGGGATTATCGCCCGGGCTTTGGATTCCATTGCTAATATTGAGTTCCGTGACATAGAGCTAGCACGGGGGCAATATCTTTATCTGGTGCGAATCGCGGAGAATCCAGGAATTATCCAAGAGGAACTGTCGGAGCTGCTCAAGGTGGATCGCTCAACTGTTGCCCGTTCTGTCAAGAAGCTAGAGGCCAAGGGCTTGGTGCAGCAGAAGGCAGCCAAGGGCAACAAGAAGAACAAGGAATGGTTTGTGACGGAAAAAGGGGAAAAACTCTATCCTTTTATCCTAGCTGAGAATGACTATTCTGAAGAGACATCCCTGCAGGGCTTTTCTCAGGCGGAAGTTCAAGCCTTGGAGAAAATGCTGGTCCGAGTGCGTGAAAACATCACAGGTGACTGGGAAGCAGTCAAAAAAGGACAAAAAAGAAACTATTAAGATTGAAGAGGTACATCATGAAAGTTACAGTTGAACATGAATTTTGGCAAGTATTTCCGGAAGCTCAGATTAGTGTTTTAGTGGTCAAGGGACTGGATAATCGAGTGGATGAAAGTAAGGATCCTTATTTCAAATCCCTGCTGGATAAGGGAGCGAAACGAGCTGAAGACTTTATCTTAGATGAGAACTTCACTCAGAATGAAGTCATTCAGGAGTGGCGGCAGGCCTTCAGCCAATTCAAGACCAAGAAAGGGGCACGATCCTCTATCGAAGCTCTGCTCAAGCGGGTCAGTCAGGGGCGTGAATTTCATCCAATCAATCCTTTGGTTGATATCTACAACAGTGTCTCGCTGTCTTATGCGGTTCCATGTGGTGGTGAGGATTTGGATAAGATTGTCGGAGGTCTTTATTTAGGTAAAGCCAAGGGTGGGGAAGCCTTTTTCCCATTGGGTGCTGAGAGTGACGCGCCGGCTTTGCCAGAAGAAATCATCTACTATGATGCAGAGGGAGCTGTATGCCGTTGTCTTAACTGGCGAGAAGCCCAGCGGACCATGCTGACTGAGGAGACCAAGAATGCCATATTGGTCATCGAGGCCATCAATGGAGAGCAAGCAGCGCGTGCACAAGCAGCCATGACAGAGCTTCAGACTCTGATTGAGGACTATTTTGGTGTCAAAGGTGAAATCACCCATCTGACGCTTGATAATCCAAGCTTGCAAATCTGAGAATAAAAAAATCTGGATCAGAATTATCTGGTCCAGATTTGATATTTTAAGGTTGAAGTATCATAGTCAATTAGCTTTTCTTGTTTTCAAAGATAAAGACTTTACTGAAAACATAGTTGAGAACAATAATAAGTACTTGAGAAAAAAGTGACTCGATAGAGTTGATAAGATTGCGGTTATTGTTGACAAATTGCCCGATAATATTAGGATAAGTATCCACTAATAATTTTGCAAGAACGATGTCTAGCAAAAGAGTGCCAGAACGCGCCAGAGCAAATTTAAAAAGTCGCTTTTGCCAACCTTTGCGTTGCTGCTTAAAGACAATGGTATCATTTGTGATAAAGGCAAAAAGAACTGCTGTGACATTAGCAGTAATAGTGGCAAATAATGTCTGTCCCGTAAGAGCGAAGATAAGAAGACGAGTGGTCATATAAACAAGGGTAGCTGCCACACCAAAGAAAAGATAGGACAGAACCTCATTGTCAAAGAATTTTTTGATTAAAGTTTTCATAAAGATAGTCTATCATATTTCTGGGATTTATGCTATACTAGTTGGGTTGCCAAATCTGTGGGGGAATCAACAAATAATGCTCCTCTCATGTGATGCAACCCTTGGCGCTTAGCTTCTTTCGCCAAGCATATTACACGCGGTAAAGCCGCTAAAGGAGAAAACATGAAACAAGAAAAACTGAGAGTTCGTGATTTGGCTCAGATTGCCATTATTGCTGCTATTTATGTAGCTCTTACGATTACGCCGCCTTTAAATGCTATTAGCTATGGTGCTTACCAGTTCAGAATTTCTGAAATGATGAACTTTATGGCCTTTTATAATCGGAAATATATCATGGGAGTGACCATTGGCTGTATGATTGCCAATCTCTATAGTTTTGGAATCGTTGATGTCTTTGTCGGTGGTGGGTCCACCTTGGTCTTCCTGTCACTAGGTGTCTACCTTTTCAGTCGTTATAAGAATCAATATCTGATTAAAGGCTTGATTCGTTTGGATCATTTCTATTTTGCAGTTTTATTCTCTATTTCGATGGTGACAATCGCTGCAGAATTACACTTCTTGCAAGGCCTGCCATTCTTCCTGACTTGGTTTACAACGGCCATTGGAGAATTTGCTTCCTTGATTGTTGGAGCTATCCTTATTAACCAGATTGCAAAAAGTATTGATTTGACAAAATAAAACAGCAGAGAGCGGAATTTCCGCTCTTTTTATGTCCTTTTCTTTTTTAGGAAGAATTCGGAACAAATAGAGGAAGATTTTGTGTATTTGTGATAAAATAGAAGTATGAAAGAAAGAATGTCAGAATTAGTAGAATTGCTCAACCGATATGCCCATGAGTATTATACGGCAGACAGGCCAAGTGTATCGGATAGCGAGTATGACAGACTCTATCGTGAGTTAGCGGAGTTAGAAGAAAAGTACCCAACCGATATCCTGCCTGACAGTCCGACGCATCGGGTGGGTGGGAAGATTTTAGAAGGATTTGAAAAATATCCACACCAGTATCCTCTCTTTAGTTTGCAGGATGCTTTTTCACGTGAAGAATTACTAGCCTTTGACCAGCGGGTTCGCAAGGAATTTCCACAAGTTTCTTATCTTTGTGAACTCAAGATTGATGGGCTCTCTATTTCCCTGACCTATGAAAATGGAATCTTGGTAGCAGGAGCGACTCGGGGGGATGGTTCTGTTGGTGAAAACATTACTGAAAATCTCAAGCGAGTCAAGGATATTCCACTGACTTTGAAAGAACCGCTGGACATTACGGTTCGCGGAGAGTGCTATATGCCCAAGGCATCCTTTGATGCGGTCAATCAGCTGCGACAGGAAAATGGTGAGCCTGAGTTTGCCAATCCACGTAATGCAGCAGCGGGAACCTTGCGCCAGCTGGACACAGCAGTTGTGGCTAAGCGCAATCTAGCGACTTTCCTATACCAAGAAGCCAGTCCTACTCAGGTTGGCAGCCAAGAAGAGGTCTTAAACAAGCTGGCAGATTTGGACTTCTCAGTCAATCCTACTCATATTCTGGCGGACTCTATTGAATCAGTTTGGGAGTTTATCGAAAAGATCGCTGAGGAGCGGGATAGCCTGCCTTATGAAATTGACGGTATTGTCATCAAGGTTAATGACTTGGCGATGCAAGAGGAGCTTGGCTTTACTGTCAAGGCACCTAAGTGGGCTATCGCCTATAAGTTTCCAGCTGAGGAAAAGGAAGCCCAGCTTCTATCTGTTGACTGGACAGTGGGTCGGACGGGAGTTGTGACTCCGACAGCTAATCTGACGCCGGTTCAGCTAGCGGGGACGACTGTCAGCCGAGCAACCTTGCACAATGTGGACTATATTGCAGAGAAGGATATTCGTCAGAAAGACACCGTTATCGTCTATAAAGCGGGAGATATTATTCCTGCTGTCTTGCGAGTGGTGGACTCCAAGCGTGTCTCAGAGGAGCATCTGGAAATACCAAGTCACTGTCCGAGCTGTGAGAGTGAGCTGGTACACTTTGAAGATGAAGTCGCTCTGCGCTGCATCAATCCGCTCTGTCCAGCCCAGATTAAGGAGGGCTTGATTCACTTTGCCAGCCGAGATGCCATGAACATTACTGGTCTTGGTCCAGCAGTAGTAGAGAAGCTCTTTGCTCAAAATCTGGTCAAGGATGTGGCTGGAATCTATCGGCTGACGGTAGAAAATTTACTAGAACTAGAGAACTTTAAGGAAAAATCAGCAAATAAATTGTATACTGCTATTCAAGCTTCTAAGGAAAACTCGGCTGAACGCCTCTTGTTCGGCTTGGGGATTCGCCATGTGGGAAGCAAGGCCAGTCGGATTTTGCTGGAGAAATTCCATGATATTCCTAGGTTGTCTCAGGCCAGCCAAGAAGAGATTGCGGCTATCGACAGTCTTGGGACGGTGATTGCCCAAAGCCTGCATACCTATTTTGAGCAGGAAGGCTCTCAGATTCTTTTGGCGGAACTGCAGGAAGCAGGTGTGAATCTGGACTATCTGGGACAAAAGGCAGCGGCTGATGCAGCCCTATCTGGTATGACGGTTGTTCTGACTGGTAAATTACAAAAATTGACCCGCAATCAAGCCAAGGAAAAATTGCAGAGTCTGGGTGCCAATGTTTCCGGATCTGTTTCTAAAAAAACGGACCTGGTAGTGGCTGGCCAAGATGCCGGCAGCAAGCTAGCCAAGGCTCAGGAGTTAGGAATTGAAATTCGGGATGAAGATTGGCTTGATAGCTTATGAGGCTGAAGTATGAAGGATAAGATTAAACGAGCACGATTGATTTATAACCCGACTTCGGGACAGGAAATTATTAAGAAAAATATTGCGGAAGTGCTGGATGTTTTGGAGGATGTAGGCTATGAAACCAGCGCCTACCAAACCACTCCGGCCCCCCTTTCTGCTCAAAAAGAAGCTGAAAGAGCAGCAAAAGCAGGATTTGATTTGATTATTGCGGCAGGCGGCGACGGTACCATCAATGAGGTAGTTAATGGCGTGGCGAATCTGGATGAACGGCCTAAATTAGCCTTTATCCCAACTGGTACAACCAACGACTATGCGCGTGCTCTGAAGATTCCCATGGGAGACCCAGTAGCGGCGGCCCGCATTATTGAAAAGAACCAGACCATTAAAATGGATATTGGCCGGGCATATGGCAGCAAGTATTTTATCAATATTGCAGCAGCTGGAACCCTGACAGAGCTGACGTACAGCGTTCCTAGCGAGGTCAAATCCCGCCTAGGCTACTTTGCCTATGTTGCAGAAGGAGCAAAAAAGCTCCCTCGCTCTAAGTTCCGCAAGGTCCGTATCAAGCACGACCACGGTGTCTTTGAAGGGAAAATTTCGCTCATGTTTGCGGCTCTGACCAACTCTATCGGTGGTTTTGAAAAGCTAGCGCCAGACACTAAATTAGATGACGGGAATTTTACCTTGATTTTGGTCAAGACAGCCAATCTCTTTGATATGCTGAGTCTGATGATGCAGGCTATCAATGGCGGTCAGCACGTTGGCGATATCAATGTAGAATACCTCAAAACAAGCAAGCTGCAGCTGGAAGTTTTAGATAAAAAAGGTCCATTTATGCTAAATTTGGATGGAGAATACGGTGGCGATACGCCTGTTGAACTGGAAGTGCTACACGGACATTTGGAATTTTTTGCCAATATTGATGAAATCAGTCAGACAGCCCTTTCAATAGAATAATTTTAGATAAGAGATAAAAGAACATGCTAGACTATAAAGTCTTAGTCCATTACCACAATCCTACTGGGGATTATTTCTCCTATGATATGTGGCAGTGGCAAACAAACCAATGGGGAAAGGAAGCAGCCTTTTCCAAACTTGATTATTTTGGTATTCAGGGAGAATTATCATTTGAGACCTGGGAGCCCTTAGATCATGCTCATGTGATTATCAAACGTTCAGACTGGTCTAGCCAGTCATGTGACTATCATATTGATCTGTTACCGCCTCATCTGGTGACGGAAATTTGGCTGATTGAGGGAGATACGCAGGTTTATTATTCCCTGCAGGCTGCAACGACGAGTCACCAGTATTCACGCCGGCGTCCGCATAACTTTGATGTTGCCCTGAGAACAGACTACTTTGATGAATGTTGGGGCTATCAAGGCTGGTTGGGACACCGTCAGATGGACGGCGCACATACCTTCAAAGTTTGGGCACCGACAGCTAGGAAGGTAGAGCTGGTAGTCTATGAATCGGCTGACAATCAAGCTCCTGTTTATAAAATCTTCCCAATGCAAAAAGGTGACCGATATTCCCACGACCATAAGGAAAATACCATCGGTGTCTGGTCAGTTGAAATAGCAGAAGACTTGACCGGCAAAACTTATCACTACCATGTTAGCTTTGAATACCGCAATTTTTATACTCGAGATCCCTATACTGTTGCGACCAGTCCAGATGGCAAGCGCTCAGCGATTCTTGGAGCGGATGAGACAGAAGTAGCTGGTTTTCAAGTTCTGCAAGGCAAAGAAGCTTTCTGGCGCTTGGATAATCCAAATCAGGCAGTGATTTATGAGATGCATATTCGTGATTTGACCAAGTCGGAGACTTCAGGCGTGGATAGTCAGCTGCGCGGGACCTTCTTGGGAGCCTGTCAAACAGGCACTACCAATCATCTAGGGCAAAAGACAGGCTTTGACTATATCAGTGATTTAGGCATTAATGTCGTCCAGCTTCAGCCTGTCTCTGATCGTCATAAGGACTATGATGAAAATGGAGAGCTAATCTACAACTGGGGCTATGACCCGCAGAATTATCATGCTCCGGAGACTAGCTTTTCCAGCAATCCTGCTGACCCAGCGCAGGCTATTCGCGATTTGAAAACGATGATTCAGGCCTACCATGATGCGGGGATTTCTGTGACACTGGATGTTGTTTACAATCACATCTACTCGACCTATGACTCAGCTTTTCAGGCTACGGTACCGGATTATTACTATCGGATGAATCCTAACGGCTCTTTCCAAAATGGAACTGGAGTGGGGAGCGAGACGGCCAGCGAGCATGAGATGTTTCGCAAGTTTATGATTGACTCTCTGCTCTACTGGGTAGAGGAGTTCAATGTAGATGGCTTCCGCTTCGACCTAATGGGAATTCATGATGTGGAAACGATGAATGCCATCCGCCAAGCTATGGATGAGGTGGATCCGCGAATCCTGCTCTATGGAGAAGGCTGGGATATGGGAACGGGCCTGAGACCAGAAGACAAGGCCAAGAAGGACAATGCTTATCAGTTGACGCGGATTGGATTTTTCAATGATACAGAGCGGGATGCGGTTAAGGGAGCAGAAGTTTACGGTGGCATCAAGGCTGGTTTTGTCAGTGGTCAGGCGACGGAGGATATCGTTGCTAAGTCTATCCTTGGCAGCAGTGAGCTAGGCAGCTATCTCAGTCCTGATCAAGTCCTTAACTACGTGGAGGCTCACGACAATTTCAATTTACATGATTTGCTTGCGGAGCTGCATCCCGACGATGATGTTCTGACTCGCACCAAGCGGATTGAGCTGGCAACTGCTATGAACCTGCTCATGCAGGGCATGTCTTTCATGGAGGTTGGACAGGAATTTTCCCGTACTAAGCTCGTAGCTACGGGGGAGGACGGCCAAGTCCTGCATAGCGATCGCGAAAGGGCTATGAACAGCTACAATGCGCCTGATGCAGTCAATCAGGTGAATTGGGATATTTTGCAGGACCATCAAGAGAGTATTGATTTTATCAAGGACATTATTCGTCTCAAGACAAGCTGCAAAGCCTTTTCTTATCAGACCTATGAAGATATTTACAAGCATGTCTTTGTCCAATCAGCCGAGCAGGGCAGTGGTTTGATTATCTTTGAGATTAAGGATGACAAGCATTATCAAGTCATATTTAATGCCAGCGGCCTGCCCTATTATCTGCCTAATGCAGATAAGCTGCGCCTCCTAGTTGGCAATAGCCGTCATAAGAAGCCTTTCTATGTTGAAAATCTGACGGTTTCTGTTTTTGAAGTTATTCAATAAGTTATTAGCTACATGAAAAGCGGCTCTTTGTCAACCGTAGTGGGTTGATGAAAAGTTATAATCTGGAGAGGACTAAATCAGTCCTCTCCTTTTTGATATTCAAAGCGATGAGGATTCTAGTTTTAAAGTTGTCAAAGTTCCGAAATCCGAAAGCATTTCGCTCATTCCTACAGTGGTTTTACCCACTACAGAAATTATAGAGCTACTTTTTCTACCACTTACTTAGGAAATCTTACCACTTACCGAAAAGGGGTAGATTTGTTATTGTCCATTTGTTAGGATAAGGGTGCAAAGGGGAAAATACATCTTAAGGAGGATATCATGAAACCATCATTTTTGAAAAGCGCTGTGGCGCTGGTAACATGTGGCTTGGTGGCTTTTGGAGCGGCGCAAGTCCAAGCTGATGAGCAAAAGTTGCCGTCAGGCACACCTTACGACCAAATCGGACAGAAGATTGAAAATTACCACAAGGAACACGAAAAAACCAGCGCGGGACTGGCGGCAGCAGTCTTTGATAAGGACGGCCAAACCATTTACCAAAAGAACTTTGGCTATATGGACAAGGAAAAGAAGCTGGCTGTGGACGACAACTCGGTTTTTGAGTGGGGCTCTGCCACCAAATTGACCGTCTGGCTCAGCGTCATGCAGCTCTGGGAAGAAGGAAAAATTGACCTAAAAACAGATATAAAAGAGTATTTGCCCAAGGATTTCCTGAAACACCTCAAATACGACAAGCCTATTACCATGCTGGATCTGATGAACCACCAAGCGGGTTTTGATGAAACGCCGCTGAACACAGGAACAGGCAAGAGCTTGGAAGAATTACTAAAAAGCCAGCCCGCTCAAACTTATGAGCCAGGGACGGTGACATCCTATTCCAATTACAGTACAGCTCTAGCAGGCTATATCGTGGAGCGCATCAGCGGACAGGACTTTGCGGATTATGTCCACGAGCATATTTTCCAGCCTTTGGGCATGAACCATACCGCTCTCTTACCTGATTTGTCGGACAATACCTATGTCCGAGACAAGCGGCAGGGTGAGAAAACCTATGATACAAACGGAAGTTTATATCTAGATAAATTGCTTCCCGCGGATATTTATCCAGCGGGGCAGGCGACAGGGACTTTTGCCGATTTCAAGCGGTTCGCGCAAGCTCTTTTGAGAAAGGAAAAGCTCTTTAAGCGCCCAGAAACCTGGAATGAACTGTATCAGACAACTTCTACATTCTCAGATAAAGCAGTCGCTAAGAACGCTCACGGCTTTTGGGTGACAGAGTATGAGACAGGGGCGATTTTAGGACACGGCGGCTATTCTTTTGCCGGTTTTTCCACCCTGATTTCGCTAGATTTCAAATCGGGTATTGGCATGGTTACTATGGTAAATCAGAGAGAAGAAGCCACCTTTTCTTTCGGTCTGCCCGATTTAGTCTTTGGCAAGAAAAAGCAAGCCCCTAACCAGTCTCAAAAAGACTTTCAGGAGGGCATGTATCGGACTTCCCGCTCCATTCAGCAAGGCCCGACCTCTATTTCGCGCCTTGCCCCCGCTTATACCTTTTATGTGAAAGATGTGATAAAAGACGGTCATTTATTAGTCAGCAACTATTGGCTTTTGCAACAGCGCCAAGGCCGAACAGAAGTTGAAACAACCTATAATAATTTAGAAAAGCTCTCGCTTTGGGAGGTGATAAAGGATTATGGCTCTGTCGCTCTGCTGGGACTGGCATCGGTTTATGCCGTACTTGTTCTTCTGTTAGCTGCTTTGAGCAAGATATATCGCTCACTTTTTGGAAAAGAAAGCAAAAGACCGACTCCAAGAAGTTGGAAAATTTGGCATTATGGCACTTGCGGACTGATTTTGGTTAGCCTAGTCAATCTAGCAGGTCTCGTCATAGTTGCCGTTTCGGGGAAGTACATGCCCGATTATCGCTGGCAAGCCATTCTCTTTGCCCTGCTTGCACTGATTTTCTTAGTCAATGCTGGGTTGCCAATCTTTCTGCGTTCAAAATTCCAAGTGAGCAAGGGTCGAAAAATCTTGACCTACTTGACCAGCAGCGCTTCACTTATCGTCGTTCTCAATATCCTTTATTGGAGCCTTTACCAGTGGTGGGCACTTTAATAGAAAGGTAAGTATCATGAAAACATCATTTTTTAAACATTGCTTAACTGTGCTGACTTGCGGCTTGCTCGCTCTGGGAGCTGGTCACGCTTACGCTGACCAGCAGAAGTTGCCGTCAGGCACGCCTTACGACCAAATTGGTCAGAAAATTGAGGATTACTACAAGGAACACGAAAAAACCAGTGCGGGACTGGCGACATCTGTTTTTGACAAGGACGGACAAACCATTTACCAAAATAATTTTGGCTATGTAGACAAGGAAAAAAAGTTGGCGGTGGATGACAACTCAGTTTTCGAGTGGGGCTCTGCCACCAAGTTGACCGTCTGGGTCAGCGTCATGCAGCTTTGGGAAGAAGGCAAGATTGACCTTAAAACAGATATAAAAGAGTATCTGCCCAAGGATTTTCTCAAAGGCAAGCTCACATACGACAAGCCAATCACCATGCTGGATCTGATGAACCACCAAGCAGGCTTTGGAGACACGGGGCTTGCCAAGGGAACTAGTAAGAACTTGGGAGATACGCTCAAAAAAGTACATATCTATCAAGCCTATGAGCCGGGAACAGTGACAGCCTACTCTAACTTTGGGACGGCTCTGGCAGGATATATCGTCGAGCGGATTAGCAGACAATCTTATGCTGACTATGTCCACGAGCATATCTTTGAACCTTTAGATATGAGGCACACCGCTCTCTTACCCGATTTATCAGATAATCCCTATGTAGTAGAAAAACGTAAGGAAGTCAAAGGTTACACTAGAGACGGTCGGTTGATTGGCGAAGCTCCATATCTAATAGAAATGTACCCTGCTGGGCGAGCAACAGGAACCTTGGAAGATTTCAAGGCATTCGCTCAGGCACTCCTGCAAAAGAAGACACTTTTTAAGCGTTCAGAGACTTGGGACACCCTTTATACAGCAACCTCTAACTATCCTGATAGCGATCTTCCTACCAATGCTCATGGTTTTTGGAGTGACCTTTATCAAGACCAAGTTATCCTCGGGCACGGTGGTAATACAGCTGGTTTTTCATCAAGTTTGACCTTAGACTTAAAATCAGGTATCGCTGCTGTCATTTTAACGAACCAACTGGGCGAGAAAAATTATGTTGAGAAAATTCCCGAGCTGGTCTATGGGCAAAAGAAAGATGTTCCCAACAAAAAGAAAGAAGAACTCAAACCCGGCTTTTATCGTGACGCTAGTCAATTCTTTGGGCCTTTATCCATTGCGCGACTAAATATGGCGACCTTCTATATTGATAAAAATAGTGAAAATCGATTTTACTGGAGCTTGGAGAAAGTCGGTAAGCGAGAATTTATCAAGCGCCCAGTTTCTGATTACTTTAAACTATCTAACTGGGAAGTTGCCAAAGAATTCGGCAGTGTCATCCTATGGGGGTTAGCAATCTTCTATGCTCTTCTTAGTTTGGTATCTGCTTTACTGGTCAAGCTCTACCGGCTCCTTGCCAAGCGGACAAACCGCAAACCTATGACACTTGCTTGGTCGCTCTGGCATTATCTGACTTGCGGACTTGTTTTGTCCACTGTACTCATAACCATTCTCATCGTGCAATATAATATGAACATCAGCGGCTCGCCAAATAACAGTGCTTGGCTCTATGTCATCTTTGCAATAACGGGTCTGCTGCTTCTTGCTAGTTCTGTTTTGCCAATTCTTCTGCGTTCAAAATTCCAAGTCAGCAAAGGCAGAAAAATCTTGACCTACTTGACCAGCAGCGCTTCACTTATCGTCGTTCTCAATATCCTTTATTGGGGCCTGTACCAATGGTGGGCACTTTAATAGAAAGGTAAGTATCATGAAAACATCATTTTTGAAGAGCACTGTGGCGCTGCTGACTTGCGGCTTGCTCGCTTTTGGAGTAGCGCAAGTTCGAGCCGATGAGCAAAAATTGCCGTCGGGGACATCTTACGACCAAATCGGACAGAAGATTGAGGATTATTATCAGAAAAACGAGAAAACCAGCGCAGGACTGGCAACATCTATTTTTGACAAGGACGGTCAAACCATTTACCAAAATAATTTTGGCTATGTAGACAAGGAAAAAAAGTGGGCGGTGGATGACAACTCAGTTTTCGAGTGGGGCTCTGTAACGAAATTAACCGTCTGGGTCAGCGTCATGCAGCTCTGGGAAGAGGGGAAAATTGACCTAAAAACCGACATCAAAGAGTATCTGCCCAAGGATTTTCTCAAAAGCAAGCTCAAATTTGACAAACCCATTACCATGCTTGACCTCATGAACCACCAAGCAGGCTTCGCAGATGTTGACTTGGCCAAAAATGAAGACAAAGACCTAGCCCATACGCTACAAAAGGCGCCGATTATTCAAGCCTATGAGCCGGGGACAATAACTGCTTATTCCAATTTTGGAACGGTGCTTGCTGGCTACATCGTCGAGCGGATTAGCGGACAATCTTACGCTGACTATGTGCACGAGCATATTTTTCAGCCCTTAGGTATGAAGCACACCGCTATTTTGCCCGATTTTTCGGATAATGACTATGTGGTCGAAAAACGCAAGGAAATCAAGGGCTACACCTCAGACGGTCAGCTGATTGGCGAGGCAAACAAGCCTAATCCTTACTATCCGAGCGGGCGAGCAACAGGAACTTTGAAAGACTTTAAGACCTTTGCCCAAGCACTCCTGCAAAAGAAGACACTTTTTAGGCGCGCGGAAACTTGGGACACCCTTTATACGGCGACTTCGACTTTTCCTGATAGCAAACTCCCAATCAATGCTCACGGATTTTGGAGTGACCTTTATCAAGACCGCGTTATCCTCGGTCACGGTGGTAATACGGCTGGCTTTTCATCCATATTAACTTTGGATTTCAAATCAGGTATCGCTACCGTCATTTTAACCAATCAACAATACGAAAGTAACTATCTTAAAAAAATTCCTGAGCTGATTTATGGAAACAAGGCAACTACTTCAGAGAAGATAAAAGCAGAGTTTAAACCGGGCGTTTATCGCTCAAGTCGCGTTTTCACCAATGCCTTATCAATCACGCGCATTGCTCCGCCAATAACTAACTATCTTGAGAAAAATAGTAAATTTGTCACTCAAAAATACTGGGAATTGGAGAAAAACGGCAAGCAAGAACGGCTGAAATTGCCTATCGCAGACTACCTTAAACTTTCCACATGGGATGTAGTCAAGGATTACGGCAGTCTCGTCTTGTGGTGCCTCGCTGCTTTCTATGCCCTCCTCATCCCTGTATCTGCTTTACTGGTCAAACTCTATTGGCTTCTTTTCAAGCGGAAAAATCACAAACTTACACCGCTTGCTTGGTCGCTCTGGCAATACCTGACTTGCGGGTTCATTCTATCTACCATGCTCCTGCTTTACTTCTTTATCCAAAGCGTCCTGAGTCTACATTCCTCACCAAACAGCCGTGTTTGGCTTTCTATGGGCTTTGCAGCTGTGGGAGTTAGCCTCCTGGTTAGCCTTATTGCCTCATTCTTCCTGCGCTCAAAATTCCAAGTGAGCAAGGGTCGAAAAATCTTGACCTACTTGACCAGCAGCGCTTCGCTTATTACAATACTCAATCTCCTCTACTGGTCTCTTTATCAGTGGTGGACGCTCTATTAAAAGAAAGGAAAGCTATGACCCATTCTCAAAAAATCGAAACGATGATCCGAAATGGCTCCGACCAGCTCTACACCATCTGCTACCCCAATCCCGACAAAGAAACGATTATCTTGCTACACGGTGGACCGGGAACGCCTGATGACTTCAAGCTCTTTATCCCTAAGCTCGAAAAAGATTATCAACTGATTGTCTTTCACCAGCGGGGAACGAGAAAATCGCCCTGCCTGAGTGGCGACTACAGCATGGAAGCCTACATTGCGGACATCAACACGATTGCCGACCACTTCAATGTAGATAAATTTCACCTTTTGGGACATTCCTGGGGCGGATTGTACGCGCAAATCTACGCCAGCAAAATCCCTGAGCGGGTTCTTAGTCTCTTTCTTTCCTCTCCGGGAACAGGCACGAGCAAGCAGTGGCAGCAAATGGAAAAAGAGATGATGAATTACAATAAAAATCACTGCACGACTATCGAATGGCTAAAAATGGGAATCTATTCTCTGCTCGGCAATCTTGGTAGTTCCAAGGCTTCGCAAGCTCTCTTTCGCCAAGTTGTCCGTAATTACAATGCCGACTATCCAGCCTTTCATGATGTGAAACTAGACATGAGCAATGTTTCAGTCCAAGCAGGCAATCAGACAAGAAAGGAAATTATGGCCTATCCTCTCTTGCCCCGACTAGAAGATCCTGCTTTTCCTATTACCGTGACTTTCGGTGACAATGATATTTTTGGTGCTAGCATGCACTTTGTCATCAGCCGCTATCCCAGCGCTCAGGTGTTCACCATTAAAAACAGCGGCCACTTCCCATTTCTCCACAATCCAGAAGACTACTTTGCTATCTTGCACCAGCATTTTCAACCTTAGCATGAACCTCTAAAGTTTTCCAACTTTAGAGGTTTTCACTTATCTGCAACTTATCCCTCTTTTTCGGGCTCTTTGTCAACCGTAGTAGGTTGATGAAAAGTTATAATCTGGAGAGGACTAAATCAGTCCTCTCCTTTTTGATATTCAAAGCGATGAGAATTCTAGTTTTAAAGTTTTCAAAGTTTCGAAAGCCAAAAGCATTTCGCTTGATGACTTTGATGAGGTTGTTAGTAGCTTCTAGTTTTGCATTTGAGTAGGGCAGTTCCAGTGCGTTCAGGATCTTATCCTTGTTTTTCAAGAAAGTCTTAAAAACAGTTTGAAAAATAGGATTTACATAAGAAATGGTATCTTCAATGAGTCCAAAGAAATGCTCAGTTTTTTTCTCTTGAAAATGAAAAAGCAGGAGTTGGTAGAGTTTATAGTGTTCTCTGAGTTCTTGAGAGTAAGAAAGTAGCTTTTTCAGAATTTCTCTATTGGTCAAGTGCATGCGAAAAGTTGGACGATAAAAGCGTTTATGGCTGAGTTTACGGCTATCCTGTTGAATGAGTTTCCAGTAGCGTTTCAGCACTTTATATTCGTGAGATTTTCGATCCAACTGATTCATGATTTGGATGCGAAGACGGTTCATAGCCCGGCTGAGATGTTGTACAATGTGAAAACGATCCAGAACGATTTTAGCGTTTGGGAATAGTTTTCTGGCAATATCGTAGTAGGGACTAAACATGTCCATGGTAATGACTTTGACTTGGTTTCGGACCTGTCTGGAATAGCGCAGAAAGTGATTGCGAATCGTTGCTTGAGTCCGCCCATCTTAAGATAGCTATAATCTTTCTGGAATCGAAATCCTGTGCAATGAAGCTCATCTCTATCTGCCGATTGAAACAGTCACTTCCCTGACTGTTTCCACATCCCAGCTCATGTATTCTGGAAGGCAGTTAAGGTCAGTCTTGAACTTGAATTCTTTCAATTTACGAATGACGGTGGAAGTAGAGACAGCTAAGCTTTCAGCGAAGGCTGTCATAGGGACTTTCTCGATTAGTTTTTGAGCGATTTTCTGGTTGACGATGGCTGCGATTTGGTGATTCTTCTTGACTAAGGAAGTCTCTGCGACCGCCATTTTCCTACAGACTTTACAGCGGAAACGGCGCTTTCTCAATCGAACGAGAGTCTTGTAACCCGCACACTCTAAATAGGGAATTTTTGATTCTTTCTGGAAGTCATATTTAGCCATTTATCCTTGAAAGTGGGAGCATTTAGGGGCAGGATAATCTAGCTTAGCGATGATTTCTTTATGTGTACCAGCATCTAGAACATCCAAGATGGTGATGTTAGGGTCTTTTATTCCCAGTAAGTTTGTGATAAAATTGAACTGTTCCATAAGAGTCTTTCTAATGATAGTTTCATCGCTTTTCATTATAGGACTTATGGGACTTTTTTTCTACAACAAAAGAGGCTCCATCATTCCTACAGCGGTTTTACCCACTACAGAAATTATAGAGCCTGAAAAGCCTTAAGTCCATTGGACTTAAGGCTTTTGCTATCTATGGATTGGCTGTGGAGCTAGAGCTGGAAGAGCTCGAGTCTTCTTGACTGCTGTCTTCGTCGCTGCTGCTAGTTTGGAACTGCTCTGGATGCAGTGCACGATAGCTTGGCGAATTAAAGAGGTCCACAGTGGAGACATTGCCTCGCTTAGAGTAAAGACTGGTTGATTGGTCGCCTTTTTCCTTTTCAATAGCCAACAAGGCCTTCATTGAATTAAGATAAGAGTAATCTTTAGGGTTGACCTTGCCTAAGTCATTTCCCTTGTAGAAGCGAATCAAGTCACCGGTTTGAATAGCGTCACTAATCTTCAGCTGAGTATTGGCGGCATTACGAATCTCATCCAGTTCTTTCTTGATGGTTTCGTCTGGATTGGTAATTTCCTCACCGGTTTGGGTGTAGTAGGTCCGTCCGTTGAAGCTAGTGTATTTTGGAGTGACAAAGTTATTGCTGGAGCGGAAAGCCGTGATTTGCTGGTGCTGACTTGATAGCATATCTTGGCCGACCTGAAGGTAGTTTTTAGAGTCAATGCCCAGCAAATGCTCCAATGTTGGCAGCATATCCACTTGACCGGCGTAGGTATCAATGATCTTTCCTTTGTCCATGCCAGGCACCACTACCATGTATGGCACGCGCTGCATCATGGCATTGTCGTAGTTGGACCAAGTCTCAGAGGTCTTTCCTACAAGAGGGGCCAAGTTAGGATTGCGGGTTTGGGAAATTCCAAAGTGATCGCCATAGAGGACAATAATGGAATTTTCATAGAGGCCAGATTCTTTGAGATAGTCAAACAAGGCCTTGACAGAAGAATCTAGATAGTTAGCAGTAGCAAAGTAACCGTTGATGGTTTCATCCTTGGTCTTAGCCAGCGGGAAGCCAATTTCGTCACCAATCAAGCTAGTCGTGTAAGGATAGTGGTTGGAAACCGTGATATACTTAGCATAGAAAGGCTGCTGCAGGTGTTCCAGATATTTGATGGAATCTTTCAGCATAATCTTGTCGTTCAAACCATACTGGAAGGAGTTGGTATCGTCCTGCTTGGTAAAGTATGACGCATCGAAGAAATAGTTATAACCCCATTGCTTGTAAGCTGTATTACGGTTCCAGAAGCTTCCAGTGTTTCCGTGGAAAACAGCGGAAGTGTAGCCGCCGTTTTTGGAAAGAATAAAAGGTGCAGCTTGCTGGGTATTAGTACCACCGTAGTTGACCATGAAGGATCCTTGATTGAGACCGAAGAGTCCAGTTTCAATCATGGTTTCAGCATCAGAAGTCTTACCAGCCTTGACCTGGTTGAAGACATTAGAGAAAGCCAAAGTCGAATTGGAGTGGTAGAGGGAGTTGAGGAAAGGTGTCACCTCGTACTCTTTCCCATCTGCCTGCAGCTTATAGTCAATCAGGAACTGCTGGAAGCTTTCCAGATGGACATAGATAACATTGCGGCCTTTGGCAATCCCGTAATATTCTGGATTAGGCTCCGCATAGTGGGATTGGATATATTCTGTTACTGGTTCCAAGTCTTTTTCAGAAGCTTTGGAGCGCTCACGATTGGCGGTATATGTCTGGTTGGCACTGTAACCTAGAAAGGCTGGCAAGCCCAGAGCCCGAACGACATAATAGTTGGAAAATCCACGTGACAAGAGCTCAGGCCGGTCAATTTCAGCCAAGAAAAGGTTGGCTGAGAAAAGCATGGCGGACAAGGAGGTTACAGCAAAGCTGGCGCGTTTATTGAAAGGCCGATCATCCATACGGATGTATTTCTTAAAGAATAAGAAGGCCAAAATCGGGAAATCAATCAGATAAAGAATATCCCAAGGGCGGAAGAGCTCAAGTGCTGCTTCCCCAAGTCCAGCTGAAACGCTGCTAGAAGCCAGCATAGTGTTGACCGTAACAAAGTCACTGAACTCGCGGTAGTAAATGGAATTAGATACCAGCCAAGCAAAGAGGAGCAGATAGATTCCGAAGGCTAGGCTGTAGAATAATTTGGTTCGTTTTACATAAAGTGCTAGACCTAGCAGCAAGAGGCTGATAGGGAAAGGGTTTATAATAGCTAAAAATACTTGATAGGCACCTTGGATATCAAGGTTAAAATCAATCGTGTAGGCCCACATGGTTTTTATCCAATAGAGGACCAGTAAAATCAAGACAAAACCTAGTCTCGTACTCATGAAATTGAGTAAATTCTTGGTTATTTTTTTCACAAAAAGTTACTTCCTTGTCTTATTTCCTAAAAATTTTCTCCTCTAAGTATAACATAATTTCTCCAGTTAAGGAAAATTTGAGCCGTATTTGAGATATTTTAAATCGGCGAAATTGTAATATTCCTATGAAAGCCTTATCCTCTCTATAGAGAGGTTTATAGTCGTTTTGCACTCGTTTGTGAAATCTTTTATTAACTCAAATGTAAAATATGTTTTGAGAATTTTCACAATCTTTGGTATAATATAATTTATGAATAAACTTACTGTTACTCAACAGGCAGAAGAAAAACTGAGAAAGGGCATTCTTTTATTAGATAAAAAGGATTTTGGCGCTCTCTCGCTTCAGAATCAATGTGTGGAGCTACAAAACCGTCAGGGAAAGTTTTTAGGCACAGCCTATCTCTCTCCGCAGAATAAGGGAGTTGGCTGGCTGATTTCCCAGAAGAATGTAGAGCTGAACTCGGATTTTTTTCAAGGTCTCTTTGAGCAGGCTAAGAGCAGACGTTCTGCTTATTTTCATTCGTCTGACACGACAGCCTTTCGACTCTTTAATCAAGAGGGGGATGGCTTCGGTGGCTTCACAGTGGATTTCTACAATGACTTTGCGCTTTTTTCTTGGTACAATGACTTTGTCTTTGCTATAAAGGAGCGGATTCTGACAGCCTTCGCTAAGGTTTTCCCAGAGATTCAGGGAGCTTATGAAAAGATTCGTTTCAAGGGTTTGGACTATGAATCGGCCCATCTCTACGGAGAGGAGGCTCCAGAAACCTTCACAGTCTTGGAGAACGGTGTTCGCTATCAGGTTTTTCTGAATGACGGTCTCATGACCGGTATCTTTCTGGATCAGCACGAGGTGCGTGCCAGTCTGGTAGATGGTCTGGCTGCTGGTAAAAGTTTACTCAATATGTTTTCCTATACAGCTGCTTTTTCAGTAGCAGCAGCCATGGGCGGTGCCAGTCAGACAGTATCAGTTGATTTGGCCAAGCGAAGCCGTGAGCTGTCTGAAGCTCATTTTATGGCCAATGGTCTGACACTGGATCAGCATCGCTTTCAGGTGATGGATGTCTTTGATTATTTTAAATACGCTAAGCGTCACGCTCTAAGCTTTGATGTCATTGTGATAGATCCGCCTAGCTTTGCCAGAAATAAAAAGCGAACATTTTCAGTTGCTAAAGATTATCATCGTTTGGTTGCACAAGCTTTGGAAATCCTGAATCCTAAGGGAATCATGATTTTAAGTACCAATGCAGCCAATCTTTCCAAAAGTAAGTTTAAACAAGAAATTGAAAAAGGCCTTGCCGGCAGAAAGCACCGCTATCTTGCGGAGTATGGCTTGCCAGCAGACTTTGTCTATAATAAAAAAGACGGGAGCAGTAATTACCTCAAGGTATTTACAATAAAGGTGGACCAATGAAATTAGTCGTTTCTGTAATGCCCAAGAGTTTAGAAGAAGCTCAAGAAATTGATGTATCACGCTATGAAGATGCGGATATTATTGAGTGGCGGGCAGATTTTCTGGCCAAGGATGATATTTTAAATGTTGCGCCAGCTATTTTTGAAAAATTTGCCGGACGTGAATTGATTTTCACGCTGCGGACCCGTCAGGAAGGCGGAGAAATCGAACTATCCGATGATGAATACGTAGCTCTCATAAAGGAAGTGGCCGGTTTTTACCAGCCGGATTATATCGACTTTGAATATTTCTCTCACAAGGGGAAATTTGAAGAAATGCTAGAGTTTCCTAATCTGGTGTTAAGCTACCATAATTTCGAAGAAACACCTGAAAATATGATGGAAATTCTGTCTGAGCTGACTTCTCTGACCCCTAAGGTGGTCAAGGTTTCTGTCATGGCTCATAATGAGCAGGATGTGCTGGACTTGATGAACTATACTCGCGGTTTCAAGACTTTGAATCCTGAGCAGGATTTTGTCACCATTTCCATGGGAAAAGTCGGCAAAATTTCACGCATTGCGGCTGACTTGACAGGTTCCAGCTGGTCATTTGCCAGTCAGGATATGGCGTCAGCACCTGGTCAGATTTCTCTGAGCAATATGAAGAAAATCCAGGAGATTTTGAATGAGAATTAATGGCCACACCCGCATGGCTGCTGTGGTTGCCAAGCCAATTAAGCACAGTATTTCTCCTCTTATTCACAATATGGCTTTTGAAAAGACTGGTGTCAATGGTGTTTATCTAGCTTGGGAAGTAGAAGCAAAGGATCTGCAGGCCAGTATAGAAAATATCCGCAGATACGATATGTTTGGTGTCAATCTTTCCATGCCCTACAAGCAGGAAGTGATACCTTATTTGGATGAGCTGGATGTCAGCGCCCGCCTTATCGGAGCAGTCAATACCGTTGTGAATAAAAATGGAATTTTAGTTGGTTATAACACAGATGGCAAGGGATTTTTTAAGAGCTTGCCTTCTTTTGCTATTCGGGGAAAAAAAATGACGATTTTGGGGGCAGGTGGAGCAGCGACAGCGATTATTGCCCAAGCAGCTTTGGACAATGCAGAGGAAATTTTCGTCTTTACTCGGCAAGCTTCCTATGAGAAGACAGTCAGCAAAATGGCAGTTATCAGCCACCAAACCAAGAGTCGTATCCAAGTACTAACCTTGGAGGATGCGGATAGCTTGCAGAATACAATCAACCAATCAGACCTTCTGGTAAATGGGACCAGTCTAGGTATGGATGGCATCAGCATGCCCCTGCCTGAACAGATTGAGTCGCCTAGCCAGATTTTAGTTGCGGATGTTATCTACCAACCTTTTGAAACGCCCTTTCTCAAATGGGCCAGAAATCAAAATGTCACAGCGGTCAATGGACTTGGTATGCTGCTCTATCAGGGAGCAGAAGCCTTTGAGCTTTGGACCGGCAAGACCATGCCCAGTCAGGAAATTTGGCAGTGTTTAGAAGAATTATACAAATAAGGAGGCGCTTATGAAATTGAATGTGAATCTCCCGCATCATCCCTATGATATTCTCATCGAAAAGGGGTCTTTATCTCAGGCTGGAAGTTGGCTGAGTCAGCTTTGGCAGCCTCAAAAGGTAGTTATCGTCACGGACAATCGAGTGGCTCGACTCTATGCGGAAAAGGTCAAGCTGAGCTTGGAAGCGGCTGGATTTGAGACTTTTGTCTTTGACTTTTTGGAGGGTGAAGCCAGCAAGAACTTAAAGACGGTCAACAAAGTCTATGAGTTTTTGGTCAAGGTTGGTCTGACCCGCAGCGATGGTATCGTGGCCTTGGGTGGCGGTGTTGTCGGTGATTTGGCGGGCTTTGTTGCCTCTACCTATATGCGGGGCGTTCATTTTGTGCAGATTCCGACCAGTCTGACAGCTCAAGTGGACTCCTCTATCGGTGGTAAGACAGGTGTCAATACGCCTTGGGCAAAGAATATGGTCGGGACCTTTACCCAGCCTGACGGAGTTCTGATTGACCCAGATGTCTTGCAGACCTTAGGGCAACGTGAATTGATTGAAGGCATGGGCGAGGTGGTCAAGTACGGCTTGATTGAGGATAAGGAACTCTGGAATGAGCTTTCAGAAATGGATGGAAGTCCAGAGTCTATTTTGGAGCATGCAGAGAGCATCATCTACCATTCCTGCGATGTCAAGCGTAAGATTGTGGTCGAGGATGAGCTGGATAATGGCGTCCGCCTCTATCTGAATTTCGGCCATACTATTGGGCACGCTATTGAGGCGACAGCGGGTTATGGAAAAGTCATGCATGGTGAAGCTGTGGCGATTGGCATGGTACAGGTTTCTCGTGTCGCTGAAAAGAAAGGCCTCATGCCAGTTGGAATCACAGAAGACATCATCCGTATGTGTCAGAAGTTTGGCTTGCCGGTGGATTATCAGCCATGGAATGAGAATGCTCTTTATCAGGCCTTAACCCATGATAAGAAGGCTCGAGGCAATTCTATCAAGCTGGTATTGGTGCCCGAGCTGGGTTCGGCAAGTATTCACCAGATTCCGCTGGAAGAGATGAAAGAATTTCTGAAGAAATAAGTGCCAGATGGAGTTTAAGACGATTGGACAGTTTGGATGAAAAAATAGACAGAATGTCCAACTTTTTCCATCTCAGAATAGGAGAAAATGTATGAGATACTTAACTGCAGGAGAATCCCACGGACCACGTCTGACAGCTATTATTGAGGGAGTGCCGGCTGGTCTTCCTTTGACCGCTGACTATATCAATGCTGAGCTCAAGCGACGCCAGGGTGGTTACGGTCGCGGTGCCCGCATGAAGATTGAAAGCGATCAAGTCGAGATTACGTCTGGGGTTCGTCATGGCTTGACCATGGGCGGACCGATTACCCTCAATGTCACGAATCTGGATCACCAGAAGTGGCTGGAGATTATGAGCGCAGCTGATGTGGACCAAAAGAAAAAAGGCTTGCGCAAGATTACCAAACCACGCCCTGGCCATGCTGACTTGGTCGGAGGTATGAAATACCGCTTTGATGATTTGCGAAATTCCCTAGAGCGCTCTTCTGCACGGGAAACGACCATGCGTGTAGCAGTCGGAGCAGTAGCCAAGCGCTTACTGGAAGAAATCGGTGTAGAGGTAGCCAGCCATATCGTAACCTTTGGCGGCATTGATATTGATGTGCCAGATCAGCTCACTGTAGCAGAAATCAAGGAAAGAGCTGCTCAGTCAGAGGTTTCCATTGTCAATCCCGATCGCGAAGAAGAAATCAAGACCTACATTGATCAGATTAAGAAAGACGGGGATACCATCGGCGGTGTCATTGAGACTGTCGTTGGCGGTGTTCCGGTTGGTCTGGGCTCCTATGTCCAATGGGACAAGAAGCTGGACGCCAAGATTGCTCAAGGAGTCGTGTCTATCAATGCTTTCAAGGGAGTTGAGTTTGGCGTGGGCTTTGAAGCCGGTCGTCTCAAGGGCAGTCAAGTCATGGATGAAATCCTCTGGTCTGAGGAAGATGGCTTCACTCGCAGAACCAATAATCTAGGCGGCTTTGAGGGCGGTATGACCAATGGTCAGCCAATCGTGGTTCGCGGTGTTATGAAGCCCATTCCAACCCTTTACAAGCCACTGATGAGCGTGGATATTGAGACCCACGAGCCTTATAAGGCGACAGTAGAACGGAGCGATCCTACTGCTCTGCCTGCAGCGGGTGTTGTCATGGAAAGCGTGGTGGCAACAGTTTTAGCCACTGAAGTTCTGGAGAAGTTCTCTTCGGACAATTTAGAAGAACTAAAGGATGCGGTAGCCCGCCATCGGGAATTTGTCAAGAACTTTTAGAAGAGAGGAGTGGGCATGGAGAGAAAAACTGTCTATATCGCAGGTCTGGGACTGATTGGAGCTTCCTTGGCTCTGGGCATCAAGCGTGACCACCCTGAGTATGAAGTTCTCGGCTACAACCGCGGTGAGGAATCGCGCAGAGTCGCCTTGGAACGTGGAATGGTAGACCGGGTAACGGATGATTTTGCCGCCTTTGCTCCATTGGCTGATGTGATTATTCTAGCTGTGCCCATTAAGCAGACCATAGCATTTATCAAGGATATAGCAGAGCTGAGCCTGAAGGAAAATGTTATCATCTCAGATGCTGGATCAACCAAGGCTGAGATTGTGGCAGCAGCAGAAAAGTATCTGCAGAATAAGCCCGTCCGTTTTGTTGGTGCTCACCCTATGGCCGGAAGTCACAAGACCGGAGCCAAGGCTGCCCATGTCACTCTCTTTGAAAATGCCTATTATATCTTTACGCCCTCTAGCCTAACCAAGTCAGGTACTCTTGAGGAAATGAGAGACTTGCTGAGTGGTCTTCATGCCCGCTTTATCCAAGTGGACGCAGCCGAGCACGACCGAGTGACCAGTCAAATCAGCCATTTTCCGCATATCCTAGCCTCCAGTCTTATGGAGCAAGCGGCAGCTTATAGCCAAGAGCATGAGCTGACCCAGTCTTTTGCAGCTGGCGGTTTTCGAGATATGACGCGGATTGCAGAGAGTGAGCCTGGTATGTGGACCTCTATTCTCTTGACCAATCCTCAAGCTATCTTGGATCGGCTGGAAGATTTTAAAGACCAGTTAGACAAGGTTGCCGCAGCGATTGAGGCTAAGGACGAGACAGCTATCTGGGAATTTTTCGACCGAGGACGGCAGAGCCGCAAGCAGATGGAAATTCATAAGCGGGCCGGTGTGGACAGCTTTTATGACCTCTTTATTGAAGTGCCCGACGAAGAAGATGCGATTTTGGGCATTCTGGAGCTTCTGCGCGGAATTTCAGTTGTCAATATTCGTATCAACGAGGAAAACCGAGAAGATATAAATGGTATTCTGCAAATCACCTTTAAAAATCACCAAGATTTGGAAAAATCTGCTAAAATAGTAAGAGAAAATACGGATTACCTAGTGTCCGAAGACTAATATAGATTGGAGAACTCTATGTCAAATATTTATGATTTAGCCAATGAACTGAGCAGAAATCTGCGTGAATTGCCTGAGTACCAAGCAGTCGCAGAAAGCAAGAAAGCAGTAGATGCTGATAGCGAAGCGAAGGCTATTTTTGCGGATTATCTGACTTTCCAGCAGGAGTTGCAACAGCTGGCTCATACTGGTCAGGTACCGACTCAGGAGGTACAGGACAAGATGACTTCCTTTGGTGAGAAGATTCAGGGCAATGCTGTTCTTTCTGAATTCTTCAATAAGCAGCAGCAATTGTCCATCTATCTAGCGGACATTGAGCGTATCATCTTTGATCCGGTGCAGGATTTGCTTAAGTAAGCTAATAAAAAAGAGGAATCTGGGCTGAATACCTGGATTCTTTTTGCTTCAGCTAGGATTCCAGAAATTTTAAGAATTTCTGGTCTTTTTATGATAAAATAAGAAGCAACAAAGGAAAGTACGAGGTCACCTATGAAATTATCAACCAATGTAAGAGGCCTGAAAGGGCGTATCCGCGTACCTGGAGATAAGTCTATCAGTCACCGTTCCATTATTTTTGGCAGTTTGGCCAAGGGGGTCACTACTGTTCGCGACATTCTGCGAGGAGAAGATGTGCTGTCTACCATGCAGGTTTTTCGTGACTTAGGCGTGCAGATTGAGGACGATGGAAATCTAGTCAAGATACATGGTGTAGGATTTGAAGGTCTGCAAGCACCGAAAAATAAGCTGGATATGGGCAATTCTGGAACGTCTATCCGTTTGATTTCTGGTGTTTTGGCTGGTCAGGATTTCGAAGCGGAGATGTTTGGTGACGACAGTCTATCCAAGCGCCCTATGGATCGGGTGACCATCCCTCTGCGGCAGATGGGAGTCGAGATTGCTGGTCGGACTGAGCGTGATTTACCACCGCTCAAGATGAAGGGCAGTAGGGAACTGAAGTCTATTCATTATCAGCTGCCAGTGGCTTCTGCTCAGGTTAAGTCGGCCTTGATTTTTGCTGCCCTGCAGGCTCAGGGAGAGTCGATTATTATAGAAAAGGAAATCACTCGTAATCATACAGAAGATATGATTGCCCAATTTGGTGGGCAGATTGAAGTCAAGGGGAAGGAAATTCGCATTCAGGGCAGTCAGGAATTCACTGCCCAAGAAGTGACGGTCCCAGGAGACATTTCCAGCGCGGCTTTCTGGCTGGTGGCTGGATTGATTGTACCGGACTCTAAGATTGTCTTAGAGAATGTCGGCATCAATGAAACTCGTACAGGGATTCTAGAAGTGATAGAGGCCATGGGCGGACAGATGACGCTGTCAGATGTTGATCCAGTAGCCAAGTCTGCAACCATTACCGTTGAGACTTCTGAGCTTAAGGGCACTGAGATTGGCGGCGAGATTATCCCGCGCTTGATCGATGAGCTGCCGATTATTGCTCTTCTTGCGACGCAGGCTCAGGGACGGACTGTCATTCGTGATGCAGAGGAGCTCAAAGTCAAGGAAACCGACCGGATCCAGGTAGTAGCAGACGCTCTCAATAGCATGGGCGCAGCTATTACCCCGACGGAAGACGGCATGATTATCGAAGGGAAAACACCTTTACACGGCGCACAGGTCAACACCTTGGGTGACCATCGCATTGGGATGATGACGGCAATTGCTGCTTTGTTGGCTCAAAGTGGTCAGGTAGAACTTGAGCGGTCTGAAGCCATTAAGACCAGCTATCCAAGCTTCTTCAGCGACTTGGAGGGCTTGATGCATGGCTAGGATATTGCTAGGCTTTATGGGAGCCGGAAAATCCACAGTGGCCCGAGGCTTAGCCCAAGACTTTGTCGATATGGATGAACTGCTCTGCCAGCGGCTGGGCATGTCAATCAAGGACTATTTTGACCAGCATGGTGAAGCGGCCTTTCGGGCTGCTGAAGTCCAGCTCTTGGCTGAGTTGATTGATACGGACTTGGTGGTCTCAACTGGCGGCGGTGTGGTGGTCAGCCCTGAAAATCGCAGACTGCTGGCTCAGAATGCTGACAATATCTACCTGAAAGCAGATTTTGAAACGCTCTACCAGCGAATTCAGCAGGATGCTGAGCAAGAGCGGCCTCTGTTCTTAAACCAGAGCAAATCAGACTTGCAGCAGATTTTTGAGCAGCGTCAGGCCTGGTATGAGGAAGTAGCGACCCAGATTGTTGATACGAGGCTCAAAAGCCCGCAGGAAATTATTGAGGAAATTCAATGAAAATAGCATTTTTAGGTCCTAGAGGCTCCTTTTCTCACCATGTAGCCCAGGCTGCTTTTCCCAGCCAGGACTTGGTGCCCTATCAGAATATCACCGAGGTCATGAAGGCTTATGAGGCTAGGGAAGTGGATTACTCGGTTGTTCCGGTGGAAAATTCCATTGAGGGCAGTGTCCATGAGACGTTGGACTATCTCTTTCATCAAGCAGATATTCAGGCGGTGGCTGAGATTGTACAGCCCATCAAGCAGCAGCTCTTGGTGACCGATTTGGAGAAGCCGATCAAGAAGATATTTTCTCATCCGCAGGCTATTGCCCAAGGAAAGAAATACATCCGCCAGCATTATCCGCAGGCTGCCATTGAGGTGACAGCTAGTACGGCCTATGCAGCTCGTTTTGTGGCAGAACATCCTGAAAAGAATTTTGCGGCTATTGCCCCGCGCACGGCTGCAGCAGAATACGGGCTTAAAGTAGCAGCCAGCGACATTCAGGAAATGGAAGAAAATTATACCCGCTTCTGGATTCTAGGTCATGAGGTGCCTGAGCTTGAACTGGTCAAGGTAGGAGACAAGCAGACACTGGCTTTGACCCTGCCGGACAATTTGCCTGGTGCCCTCTATAAGGCTTTGTCGACCTTTGCTTGGCGTGGGATTGACCTGACCAAGATTGAGAGCCGGCCTCTAAAAACGGCTTTGGGAGAGTATTTCTTCATTATTGACATTGACAACGAACAGAAAAAATTGGCGGATTTTGCCTATCAAGAGTTGACAAGTCTTGGAATTACTTATAAAATTTTTGGTAGCTACAGTGTGTTTCTGATTCAGGACAAGTAGCAGTAGATTGGAGAAGAGATGAAGAAACCAGAAAATCTTAGCCATCATGAACAGCTCCGCTTAGATTATCTCTATAAAAATTATTATTATCTAAACGCTAAAGAAAAGAAAGAATTTGACTATCTGCGTCAGAAGTCCAAGGGGATTGGCGGTTCAGCCAGTGCGCCTGACCATGAAGAGCAGCCGCATACAGTTAGCGACGCCTATGAGCAAGAGCCAGTGGAAATGGATTCTTCTGGCCTCTTGCCCAAGTACCCTGAGCGTTCTTCTCGCAGCAGAAAGCAAAAGAAAGCGTCGGAAGCTCTGGCAGGAGCTGGTCTGGGACAAGATAAGCCTAAGAAACCCCGCAAAAAAATCCGCTTGAAACGGATTCTGCTCTGGGCAGGGATTTTCCTGCTTATGGTCTTGGGGGGCATGATTTTCATGTTTATCAAAGGCTTGACGACAGCTCATACTGGCAATTCTAAACCAGCAGAAACGGAATTCTTTGACGGCAAGGATACTAAGGACGGAGTGAATATCCTCATTCTTGGGACGGATGGCCGGGTTGGTGACGACTCGACTGAGACGCGGACTGACTCCATTATGGTCTTGAACGTTGGGAATAAGGACCACAAGGTGAAATTGGTCAGCTTTATGCGTGATACTCTTATTCACATTGACGGCGTCAGCAATGAGTACACGGACCCGTCGCAGGCCGATTACTATGACCAAAAGCTCAATTCTGCCTATACGATTGGGGAGCAAAACCACAACCGCGGTGCAGACTATGTCCGCCAGATGCTCAAGGACAATTTCGATTTGGACATCAAATATTATGCACTGGTGGATTTCCAGACCTTTGCGACAGCTATTGACACCCTTTTCCCAAATGGCGTCAGCATGAATGCCCAGTTCTCAACCATTGATGGGGAAAGGGTGACTGAAGTTGAAGTACCAGATGACCTGAATATGAAAGACGGTGTGGTACCCAATCAAACAATCAAGGTAGGTCAGCAGCAGATGGACGGTCGGACCTTGCTCAACTACGCTCGCTTCCGTAAGGATGACGAAGGTGACTTTGGCCGGACCCGCCGCCAGCAGGAAGTTTTGACAGCTGTTTTCCAGCAGGTCAAAGATCCGACTAAGCTCTTTACTGGGTCAGAGGCTCTTGGTAAGGTCTTTGCCTTGACTTCGACCAATGTGACTTACAGCTTCCTTTTGACTAATGGTCTCTCTATGGCAGGAGATTCCCGCAATGGGGTTGAGCGCCTGACGATTCCGGAAAATGGCGACTGGGTTGATACCTATGACATGTACGGTGGCCAAGGGCTCTTGATTGACTTTGAAGCCTATAAAGAAAGACTGCAGCAAATGGGTCTCAGATAAGATATATGATATAATGAAAGGTAGGACGATGTCCTGCCTTTTCTTTTGGGAAGAGGCAGAGCGATAAAGCAGAAAGAGAAAAATATGTTAAAAAAGAATGATATGATTGAAGTTGAAATTGTGGATCTGAGCCATGAGGGAGCAGGGGTGGCCAAGGCAGAAGGCCTGGTTTTCTTTGTGGAAAATGCCCTGCCGGGTGAACTCATCCGCATGCGTGTGCTCAAGGTCAACAAAAAAATTGGCTTTGGCAAGGTGGAGGAATTTTTCCGTACTTCAGATCAGCGCAATGAAAATCTTGATATGGCCTATCTGCGTACGGGGATTGCCGACTTGGGGCATCTGAACTATCCAGCCCAGTTAGACTTCAAACGCAAGCAGGTCAAGGACAGTCTCTATAAGATTGCTGGTTTGTCTGATGTAGAGGTGCCGCCGACACTTGGTATGGAGCAGCCGTTGGGCTACCGTAATAAGGCTCAAGTGCCTGTCCGCCGTGTCAATGGCCAGCTGGAAACAGGATTTTTCCGGAAAAATTCCCATGACCTCCTGCCGATTGAAGATTTTTATATTCAGGATCCAGTCATTGACCAAGTTATCCTCTTTACACGCGACTTACTGCGTCGCTTTGACCTCAAACCTTACGACGAGCAAGAAAAGACTGGACTCATTCGCAATCTAGTTGTTCGCCGTGGGCATTATTCAGGGGAAATCATGGTAATCCTGGTCACAACCCGTCCCAAGATTTTCCGAGTAGAGCAGCTGATTGACCGCTTGACAGAAGCCTTCCCTGCTATCAAGACCATCATACAGAATATCAATGACCAGAATACCAATGCTATTTTCGGGAAAGAATGGCGGGTTCTCTATGGTCAAGATTATATTATGGACCAAATGTTGGGTAACAACTTCCAAATCTCTGGACCAGCCTTTTACCAGGTCAATACTCAAATGGCAGAGAAGCTCTATCAAACAGCTATTGACTTTGCGGACTTAAGAGAAGATGATGTGGTGATTGATGCCTACTCAGGAATCGGAACTATTGGCTTATCAGTTGCCAAGCATGTCAAGGAAGTTTATGGAGTAGAAGTCATCCCAGAAGCAGTAGAAAATAGCCAGAAGAATGCTACCTTAAATGGCATTACCAATGCTCACTATGTCTGTGACACAGCTGAAAATGCCATGAAGACTTGGCTCAAGGAAGGAATTCAGCCAACCGCTATCCTTGTCGACCCACCCCGCAAGGGCCTGACAGAGAGCTTCATCAAAGCAAGTGCCCAAACAGGAGCTGACCGCATTGCCTATATCTCCTGTAATGTTGCGACCATGGCGCGTGATATCAAACTCTACCAAGAGTTGGGCTATGAATTGAAGAAAGTCCAGCCGGTGGACTTATTTCCGCAAACGCATCATGTTGAGGCGGTAAGTTTGTTAGTGAAACGTAGCTAATCCTTAAAAGGTTCACTGAACCTTTTGAGTCCGCCCATGCGACAAGGTGAGACCGAAGGTCGAGAAGGTGCCCTGGGGTATAGGACTCGTAGAATGAGGAGGGAAACCGACGAAATGATACGGTAAGTCCGAACCGGTGAATGTGTAGCTTTGCTGGTGAAAAACTAGGAATATTCAAGTGAAAGTCATTCAAAAATCCTTCTTTTTAAATTTTTGGCAGTCTAAGTATCAGTAATCGAAATAGGTTAATGCGAGTATGAATGAAATTATTGTACGCAATCTAAAGAAAAATTTTCGTGGTAAAGTTGTATTGGACATTCCTAGCTTTGGATCGCATTCAGGAGAGATTGTTTCTATAGTGGGCACCAATGGTGCAGGTAAATCAACTTTCATAAAAATTATCTCTGGCTTAATGTTACAGGACGCAGGTGATTTATTTGTTTTTGGTAGTAAGAATACTTCGAAAGGTATTCATAACAATGTCAAGCTCGTACTAGAAAGCGGTAGAGGCTACTATGAATATCTGACGGCAAATCAAAATATTGATTACTTTTTACATTTGAATAAAAGTTCGCGTGGTCAGGTTAAGGATGAATTGGAGGATTTATTTAATAAACTAGCTTTCCATCCCTATGTTGATGTCTTGGTGTCCGAATTGTCACAAGGAACGAGACAAAAATTGTCTTTGATTATTGCATTGCTTTGTAAGCCAAAAGTATTGTGTTTAGATGAGCCAACTAATGGTCTGGATGTCATTGCCAAAAAGCAGTTTGCGAAATTGTTACTAACTCTCAGCCAAGAAAAAGGAACCATTGTTCTCATGACGACTCATGATATCTATTTTGCAAAAGAAATATCAACAAGAATTTGTATCATGAGTAGAGGGAAAATAATACAGCAAGGTAGTTTCTCAGAAGTTTTTGGGAAAAATACCAGATGGATTAAATATAGAATTGGTATTTCAGATTCTGAAAAAGATGCTTTTGAGAGATTGTTTCCTGATTTATCTTATCAAGTAGAAAATGAAAGATTGA
Source organism: Streptococcus sanguinis (assembly GCF_019929145.1). GTDB lineage: Bacteria > Bacillota > Bacilli > Lactobacillales > Streptococcaceae > Streptococcus > Streptococcus sanguinis_U. The sequence continues at coordinate 334,200 of NZ_JAHZOW010000001.1, forward strand.
TTGTTGAAGTGAAAGATAGTCAGGTGAAAAATAATATCTTTAATAATTTTGAGATGATATTTTTTGAAGAAGTTGAGGAAAGCATCGAAGAAATATTGTATGAGGTTATCAATGATGATTAAAGAAATAAGAAGGGAGTTAAAGAGACAGCTGCAAGAGATGATGCAGTTTAAATTTAATTTATTTTTTTCAAATTTTGGAATTTTGATAATGGTTTCAGCTTATCTTCAATATTTTAAAGATACACAAAGTAAATTTTTATTGTTATGTTTGTTATTTACTTGGTATTTTACGAGTCATAGTATTACGCACCCAACTTTTTTTATTGAGGATGACCTTTATGACAGAACTTTGATTAGTGTAATCCAGAGTAGTAAGAGTGTTTTTCATGTTTTAATGTTTAAAATTATTGTTCAGATATTGGTGGATCTAGTTAAAGCCATCCCTATATTTATCGTTTTATCCACGTTAAATGATATTGATTTTCCGGATAGTATTTTAAAGTTAGTTGGAAACCTCGCTGCATGTATGCTAACTATTATTAGCATGTATGGTTTGGGCTTTTGCCTATCAAGCCTCTGCTTCATTTTTAATCGTACTTCTAGCATTACATCGTTAATTTCTTATTTCATGCTGTATTTTACTGGCATACTAACACCGCTAGGTGGTTTATTTGGCTTTATAGGAAAGCTTTTCCCTTACTATGCCTTGAGGAATTTTATTATTTCTCCGTCCTACCAGAGTATCTTTTTTATTATAGTCTATTGTGCAGTATATTGGTCAGCTGGAACTTTCCTATTTTTCACTTTATTGAACATTGCTAAAAAAAGAGGGAGCCTTTTCCATGTTTAGTGAATTAAGAAGATATTTCAATTATAGAGTTCGATACACGTTTGATAGTATTTGCGAAGTGATTTATTCCATGATTTTTATCACAGGAATCATTATTATTTTCAATAGTGATAAACCGATAAATCTACTCTATTTTTTTATTTATTATTCGATAACTAATGTGATATTGCTTGCTAATGAGGAGTTGGAATTTGAAATTCGCACTAATCAATATACAAATATCAAAACAACTAGACGGACACCAATGATGATTTATATTGCTAGATCAACAACTTATTTTATTTGGTCGACACTCATTTTTTTGACTTCAATCATTCTATCGCATATGTTTTTTAATGGAAAATTTTTTATGCCCTCATTCCATTTAGTGGATTTGATTTTGATGTCAATACTTAATTATGCTGTATTTTTTGTCTTATATACCATGGCAATTAAGTTAACAGAACGCTTTAAACGAGTATCCGTCTTATTGAATTTATTTAATACGATAATGTTATTTTATTCTGGACTAGTATTTCCAGCTCCCTTTGTTAGCTATGCAGATGTGTTGGATATGTTTTTGAATAAAAAATAAAAGTAAATTGATATGTATAGAACTAGTTATTTAAGCCTTTCTCTGAAAAATTATAAAGTAGGCTTACGTTTAATGGTTTCATTCAAATAATCAGGCTCCTATTATATTCCCGTCTAGAGAAAACGACCGTCTAAGTTGGTAAATAACTTCAGGAGGTTTATACGCTATGCTTAGATCTTTTGTAACTAAAAAGTATTTATTCTTCTATTTTGTGGCAATTATGATTACTTGGCTGGAGGCTGTCATTACACCAGCTTTGATTCAGTATATTGTCTCTAGTTTTACCAATCACCAGTTGCATTTGCTGTGGCAGGTCTTGATTTGGGGGATTGTGGGGAATTTGATTCTCTTGCTAGGTTTGGCGGGGAAACGCTACTACTATGCACGAGTGCTGACGGACTTCAAGTCGGGCATTAAGCAGGCTATCTTTCAGACTTTCTTATATAGCCGTCGGATAGCGGATGAAGAGGTTTTGTCCGACCTGGAAAATGATGTGAAACAGCTAGAAGATAATTATATTGAGCCGACTGTCATTATCATTTCTTCTTTGGGATTTACAACCGTCTCTATCTCTTATGCTCTCTGGACTAATTTTTATCTGGGTTTGCTCTTTATCATTTTTTATTCGATACCTGTCCTTTGTAGTAGCATAGGTTCCAAACGCTTGGATGCGATTTCTGAGCAGAAGTCCATGTCTAACCAAAGCTATGTTTCTCAAGTGACTAATATGATTGCGGGTGCTCGTTCCATACGTCATTATCTGGGACAAAGCATGTTTTACAAACTGTTTTCCAAAGATTTGCACAAGGCTTTAGAGCAAGAAGTCGCCTATGAAAAGCAACGGACTTTAAACAGTCTCTTTATCAATGGGATTGATGCTTTTTGCTCGGTCGCGCCGATTGTCATTGGTGGTTTCATGACCTATTATAACTACCTTTCAGCAGCCAGCTTTGTTGGGATTTACCTAGTATCGCACAATATCGGCTACCAATTTCAGGAGTTATCTTACTTTATCAATACTAGAAAATCAGCCAAGTCTCTTTGTGATAAATATCAAAAATTACTGGTAGAGGAGTTGACGATGCCTTCTGTTCTTGAAAGTTCCGTCTTTCCTATCCAGCTAGAGCAAGTCAGCGTAGAACGTGATGGTCAAGATATCCTAGCCCCTTGTGACCTTACTATTGAGAAAGGGGAAAAGATTGCCATTATCGGAGAAAGCGGATCTGGGAAAACAACCTTACTTAACCTAATCTATGGTGAAATCAAGCCTAGTCAAGGTCGGATTCGTTACCATGGACAAGAGCTAAGCTCGGATGAACTCTATCAGGCAGGTGCCTACATTCTCCAGTCCAGTCATGTCTTTGATGGCTTGAGCCTAGAGGAAAATATCGCTTTGGGACAAGAATTGGATTCTGTGAGGATGGAGGAAATCCTGAAGCAAACTGGATTGAAAGCTCTTCAAGGCAAAATATCCAACAATCAAACCCTGTCAGGCGGTGAGAAGCAGCGGCTAGAAATTGCTCGAGCTCTCTATCACAATCGCCACTTTATCCTGGCTGATGAGGTCAAGGCCAATCTAGACCTTAAGAATCAAGAGAAAATCAGTCAGCTTCTCTTCTCTCTCCCACAGGCACTTGTGGAAGTGATTCATCACTATAGCGATGAGGACTTGGAGCGCTATGATAAGGTTATAAAACTGGTGAGATCGGTGGAGACATAGATTTCAGAAAGGAGTGGCAGAGGCCACTCTTTTTGTGGGTTGGAAAATAAGATGTTTTCTATTTATAGGTTATAGGCGTTTATTACTGAAAATCTGATTTAATTTTCAACTTTTTTTCTGTTTAGCGAACAATTTATGGGATAATATACTTTAAAAATTTGTTGACAGATTATAATCTTAGCAGTATACTAAAACTGTCCAATTAGGACGTTTTCAAGGGTAACTAATAGCCACCTATATATTCTTGGTTTTAAAACCAGAAAGGAGGTGAGAGCTATGAACTTGACTGTCTTGATTGACTGGAAGTTCGTTGTTGCCCTTGGTGCAACTGCAGTTGGCATAATTTTCGCTATGAAAATTGATGAGTCTGCAGTTGAGAGAGTTTCGATTCATGCGATTGAAGCTAGTAAGGAGTACGCAGTTTCTATTAACAGTAATTGTTGACTCCTATACTTAAAAAGGGCACATAATCTTATGATTATATGCCTTTTTAGTTTGATAAATATTTAATAGTGAGAAATAAAATGAAAAGAATTAATTGTAGAAATATTTATAAAGAAGAAACTGAAAGATTCATAAAATCACTTAAACGTTTTAGAGAAGCGTGGATGAGCTCACATTCAAACTGGAATGAAGAACTTTTTCAATATGCGGATGATGATTACTATTTTTATCGTTTTTGTGTTGACAGACAAGAAAAAACCACCGAGCAGTTATTGATTAATATAATTTATCGGGTAATGATAGAATATGAGGTAGCTATGGAGGATTCTGGAAATTCTCCTTTTAACTTCATACTCTACTATAATAATAAAAAAATTGGGTTTAGATTTAACGATTTTTACGACTATGGAGATGTTAACAAAATTGTCGAGGAACTTAATCTTGATGGGGCTGTAATACTTAGAACTTGGAAAGTTTCTGATAGATCGGTTGACTGGATATCACATGAGAACAAACAGTACGAGGAGGATGGACTAAAATTAAGAGCAGTATCCATTCATGACTTTTATAAAAACCAATTTGGAGAAGAAGAATACAAAGCATTCATTGCTTCAATAGATGATTATTTAAAGGCTACGAGAGAGATTACAGGTTATCAGTCTATAAGTTTTCTTTCTACTATGAATCTTGCTTCCCTAAAGCTATTTGAGGAAAAGATTCTTGCTGAGTGGGATTATAAAAACTACAGATACCAGATTATTGACGTGAACAATGAATTAGTTCGAAACTATTTATATATTTCACATGATAACACTATTAATGATAATTTTGAAGATATGGAAAAAGCTTATGTAGCAGGTAAACTGTATAGGACAATGGTTGGTGCTAATGAATATGCTGAGAGTTTTATTACATCAGAATGGCTTTATTATTCCCTAAAAGAAAAAAAGAACTTTGATTATACGTCGGTTATCAGTGGATATTTGAAATCCATTGAACAGTTATTGTATCAGATTGTAATGATAAACATTGATAACAATTGTAAGATAGCCATTAAAAATAATTTACGAAAAAAGGTATATGATAAGAACCTCATAGTCTATGAGTCAACTGGTAAGGGTTTTAAGAATCTAAAAACAAGTGGTAAAGGTTATAAATTTACTCAATATCCATATATAGACTTTACTAGTCTTCAGAAAGAATATATGGATAGTTCAATTGGGACATTCGAACACTTCTTACGAAATAATAAGAATATTTTTTCAAACCCTAATAAAGCAAAATTGATTGCTGATATGATTAGTTGCTTTAGAATTGAATGTCGTAACGGTTTCTTCCACACGCATAATCTTAATGATTGGAATTTAGTTGATAAAACGCGACAGAATGCTATTTATCTATATTTCGCTCTTTTAGGATCTTGCATAATTCCTGGAGAGAAAAAATATGAGTTAGCAATCCTGGATTATGATGAATTTGACAATCTTTGCAGGAAAATTCGTGAATTCAAACATTACAGTGAGAATTTTATTTTTGAATATGATGATGGCAAAAAACAGAAAGTAATATATGACTTCCTCAATAACACTGCTGAATTTAATGATGATGGTATAGAACACTATGAAAGACTGTTATTTTATAAAGTGGAATCTTTTGAGGGTGCACTTGAGAAGCTTGATGAAGGGATTAGAGAAAATCAAAAACTTTATCTTACAAGAGATAACTTGCCAAGAAAAATCTATGTAGTTCATAAAAAAATGCGAAATTTTGAATTGGAAGAACTGTTATTCTGAAGGCAGCTTGAGCCTCATAAAGATTTTTAAACAGACTGCGAAATTAACACTTACGTTTAATAGTTTAATTCAAATCTTCAGAGGGATATCATTTCGTTTCATAGTATTGGGAATAACAGTCAAGACACGTCGAGGCGGTATCACTGCTTGTACGAGCTGAGGCATCAGCGAAGTAGAAGTAGATGCTCCGCCCATGGGATAGGACTCGTAGAATGAGGAGGGAAACCGACGAAATGATACGGTAAGTCCGAACCGCTGAGTGTGTAGCTCTGCTGGTGAAGGAGTGAGAATCTTTTAGCGAAAGGCTTTATGAAGTCACTGATAACAGTGGCTTTTTGGTCTTAGTGGGTAAGTATAAAAGCAACCACTTAAGTTGAGGTGGTTGCTTTTATACTATTTTTTGAAGTAGGTGTAGAAAATTTATTTCCATAGACTGGTGATGGAGATGTAATTACCAAACATAAATAAAGAAAGTTTTAATTGAAGGTAACTCAGCTCTTGTTTTCATTCATTCAACGAATTAAGTATTTGGCTTTTTAATTTGAATGAAAATTATTAGGCAAAGTATATAAATAACAAATTGACCAAGACCAATATATTGGAAAATATTCCAATTCTTCATATCAATCACAGATGCTACAAAACTTCCGAAAGGAACAAATATCCCACTGATAGTAAAAATAATACTAAAAACTCTTCCGAGAAATTCTGAATTAACTGTAATTTGAAGATGGGACATCAAATTAACATTGAAAAGAGTTACACTAGAAGTGAAAATTCCAAATAGAACTAACACTAACAATTGTGAAGAACTAGCAAATCCAATGAGAAATAAAGCTCCTGCACCTGGTAATAGAAGATGGAAAAATTGTTCAGGTTTTAGTGTTTTCTTATATACTCCAGCTATTAAAGCTCCCCCTATACTACCTATAGATTGAGCTATAAGTATGTAGGCGTATATATTTTTATATCCTGAAAAAGAGGATGTGAATGGAAGGTAAAATGAATAAATAGCGTCTAGGAAGTTTAATACAGCACTGGCAACAAGAATAATGAGGAGTGCTTTATCGTTTACCACATATTTGAAACCATCTGCTATTCCCGATAAAAACGAAGTATTATTGGCTTTATTTACTTTTAGGATATGGAAGTAGTGCTCACATATTGCGGAGATAAAGAATGAGATGGAATTAATGAGCATACCATATTTGAAGCCGAATTCCTGAATTACAAATACGGAGAAGATAGGAGCACTTACGGCAACAACTTCTGCAAGTATTTTAGATATTGAATTGTATTTGTGAATTCCTTCGCTAGATAATAAATCTCTAACGATTGCTTTATAGGTTGGACGATTAAAGCTAAATAAAATTGCTAATATGATATTTACAATCACAAATGCCCAGATGTTATCAGGATTATAAAATAGGAATAGCAGAAAAGTTACTGCTCCGGCAATTAGATCTGTCAGGATAAGTATACGTTTTCGATTATTGAAATCAGCAAAATGCCCAGTAAATAAATTAAGAAATAACTGAATAACTGATTCACTGGATAAATAAATCATCATAAAAAATGAAGAGTTTACAGCAAGATTAGCAATAAGTAACTTATTTGCATAATCAAAAATAATATTCCCGAAGTGAGTTGTTTGTCCCCTTATTAATAAAAGGAGAATATTCTTATTTTCTTTGTTCATGTAAGTATCCCTTCAATAGTTCAAAAACATGAGTGAATTCTTGTTGAGATTTTAGAGTAAATGTGATTAGAAATCTTAAGTCATCTAAAGAAGTTGCAGATATAGATTCTTTTTCTGGATATTCTCTATAGTAATCAAATGTAATAGGGAGAGTGGGAGGGAGTTGTTTTTGACCGCTTTGGAATATTGCTAATGTTAAAGCAATAAATTGCGGTTTTTCATTATAATTATTTTTTTCTAAGTTACCATTTATTAACTTCCAATATGTAGCAAGTAAATCAAATTTAAAAGCCTGTTTAACAAGTAGAGGTATATTACCTCCACCAAATCTTTTACCAATCTCACAGAAACTTAGTCGATCTGTATCTGCTTGATAAAAAAATTCAGCATGGAATGGATGAACTTCCTCTGTACCCAAATTATCTAGAACACATTGAGTTTCATTCTTTAGTCGTTCAATGAACTGCTCATTATTGTAAAATGAATTCGTTCTAATAATATTAAAATAATTTTTTTTAATATCTAAAATATTTCCAATGTATTCATGAGTGAAGAAGTATTCGATTTTTCCATTGACTGCAATCCCATCGCATGTAAACATCGTATCAAATGATTCAACAGTCTCAAGAATATAATCTTTAGTAGAATAATAATCAGGAACTTCAGATACAATATGAATATCTTTGCCCGAAGCTTCGCAGCGTGGTTTAATCATAAATTGGTCTGGCAATTGATCATCATTATCTAGCAGAGCAGGCTGGTTGATTTTCCCTGCTAGAGTTTGCCGCATAATTTTTTTATCTTTATAAGCGTAAGCGATCTTCCAAGCTTGATTATGGTCAGTAAACAAAGATTTTAATATTCCTGTGATGTGCATGAGACCTTCGTCAAGTGTGAAGATGTCGCTGATATCATTTCGACTCTCAAAGAGCTGCAATAGTTCTGGTAAATCAAAGTCTTTGATGGTACTAATATTAGTTGAAGGAAAATTAAGTTCTAAGTAATTATCTTTTAAGCGTTCAGGACATATAACACTTAAATTACTGTCAGCCTTGATTCCTATGGTAGAGGGATTAAAACGGTAGATAAAATATTTCATTATTCATACCTCGTATTTTTAATTAGCCATGTTTCGGCATTTAAAAGAGTGTTTTTTGTAGTGACAAAATCCTTTCCACTAACTGAAATTCCGATTATTGCATCAGCACTATGAAATGCGTCATTTACTGTGTTTCCTACTTTTGTATACTCAATATAATCAAAAATAGAATACTTACGTTTCAACTCATCAGTGAGAGTTGGGAGCTGAGTGATTACACCCTTCCTTTTTGCAGTCAGAAGCCACCCAGTTACAGGAAATTCTGTTGGTAGTGTGGGAAGCTGCTCACCACAGATACCGTAAACTAATAGTTGGAGAGGATTATGTGTCAATTTCAACTCAATGTTTTGTCTGATTCTTGCTCCTCCCATTCGACAAGCAATTTCTAAAAAAGTAATTTCCTTTGAGTTGTAGAATACTTCTAAATGAAATAGAAAAGTCCCGCCGGGGTATAGCTGACTAGCTAATGTAGAAGCATACTCTACTAGTCTAGTGTAATCTAATGAATCATGGTCTAGTGATACAGCTGCAGCAGAGATCCCCTCTTTAATTAATAAAGGATTGTAGATGTATAGAGAAGGTTCACAATATACTACCTTTCCATTGTCAAGAAAGCCATCAATGTGATAAATATTGCTATTGATGTATTCCTGAACTAGCACTTCCTCTCCATTTTTAAGAGCAATGTTGGCAGCTAGTTCGAGTTCAGATTTAGATTTTATATGAAAAGTGTCGACCGATCCAGCTCCACTAAGAGGTTTAAGGATGATGTTTTTGTGAACATTATAAAAATCTTGTAATTCTGCAAAAGTAGAAATTTTTTGAGTTCCTGGAACAGTGTATCCAAGTTCTTTTACTCTTTTCGTCATTAAATTTTTATCACGAAACACCTCAGCTTCAGCTACAGATTGTCCCTCAATGTTGAATTCTTCTCTTAGCTCAGCAGCAGTGGTAATATCAAACTCATCAAGCGCTACAATAGCATCAAATTTTTCTAACTGTAATACTTCTCGAGCTTTTGATTTACAATTATTCTGATAATCAGTCGTAGAGATTATACTTACATTAGCTAGGCGAGATTGTTCAAATGAGCTTAGTTTCGACTCATCAGTGAGAATTGTGAATTGATGAGTCGAAGGAAGCCATTTATAAATTTCCGTATAATTTTCTCGGTACGGGTGTAGAATTAGAATATTTTTCATTATTTATAACTTTCTATTGGGTTTTGATGGATGTTTTTTGATGCTTCTCTATAGTAGGCAAAATTACTTGGTAACTCAGGAATCTTATAACTATTATCAATTTTAGATTGGTAAAGCTTATAAGGAAGCCCTAGTGTTTCATAGGCATATTTTGCTGATATTTCAACCTTACTCTTTTGAATTTTATTCATTGCTCTGTTAATATTTGATGAATAATCTGAATACATTTTTGTGAGTTCATCTTTCAATTGAGGATATATTTCAAGAAGGGTACTCAAAGGAATATCGTTGCAATCAGACTCAAGAAAAATTTCTCTTGCTAATTTTTTTAGAACGTATCCATGTTTATGGCTACTTGATTTTCCTATTTTATCCATCAATGTAGAAAGAGCATCAAACTGACTTACATAAAAATGTGTTAATTCATGATTCTGTACAATTTCAAATATTTTTTTGTAATACTTGTGATAGTTACTGCTTTCGTAAATAGATTTTACATTCTCTTTAACCATATCTAACCGCAATGGAAAGAAGACGCTATCTAGTTGTGAACTATTTCCTTGGAGATAATTAACTAATACAAAGTTCATCAAAGTTACTAAACCATCATAGTATTTCACACAAATTTTAATATAAAAATGCTCACCGTTCAATGGTATATTACAATGCAGTCTTTGTTTTTCAATCGGTATTATATTATCCGTTATTGTAGAAAACTGTTGTCGAATATCTGGAATATCAGGGATGATGACATAGATATCATTTTTATTGATATACTTACCGAGGAAAGTAGTAATAAATGTATTGATAATTTTTGTAAAATTTGTTTCTTGAAATGAGAAAATACTGATTAAAGGTTGACAAGGAGTGGAAAGGGGATTGATTAAATTTGCTGGATATACTTGCCTAAAGCAAGTTTGCTCTTTATAATAAATCCCCTTAATTTCTTGCTTGAATTTATCCAGTTCATCTTGAATTGGTGAAAAAGTAAACAAATTCTTGTCGCCTCTGATTAGATCCGATTCAGGAAGTACCTGGGCATTAAAAGCAACTAACAATTCATCTTTATAAGTAATCTTTTCCATAGATCTTTCCTCTTGTGTTGACTTTATTGATTGAAAATCTTTCGCTAGGTGTTTTACTCAATAAACTTTTATCAATTTCACGGACAATATGCTTTGAAACGTCCGCAATTAACTCAACAGAAGGGTGTCGTTTATCTTGTTGAAAGTTAATTTTATTTTTTTCAATATAGAATTTAAAGAGTTCGTATTCTGGGAAATAGTATTCTGTACCAAGTTCCATAATAGCATTTTTCATTATTCTATAGTTTTCTGTGGTAGCTAGGTGCAGATTAGAAAACTTTTCTGATGCTTTTAGGAGAACATAGGGGATAGAAAATTGAATTGATGAAGACGGATTGATAGAATGAATACATTTAATTATGTCCTGTGCAATAGATACAAGATCTTCTGCTGTTAAATATACGTTTACTATTTCAGTATTATAAAACTGATCTTTTGGAAGTTTATTTAGAACTCGGTTTGACTTTTTCCACATTTCCACAGATCCCAAGGAAACTACAACTAAATCACTGTTCACTATGTTTTTAACAACCTCTTCGTCAATTTGTTTATTTTTTTCAATAACTTCATTGACATTATTAGAAGTATTCCAAAATCTAATTTCATCAGTGAACAATTTTAGTTGACTATCAATAATTACCTTATGTTTTAAACTATGACTCACAATTTCTAAATCTTTTAAGAGGGATGGAGCATTGAATATAGTTTGGTAGGGGGCATATGTTGTAATATTGTAATTCGAAAAATACTCAATTCCGGATGCTAAATTATGAGCGGTACAGGCACCTAGAAAACATATGCTTTTGAATGTAGACTTTAAAAACAGTTCTGATTTTTTCTCTGAATAAAAATTAAGCTTTTCCATGAAGAACTCCTTCGTACCCTAATTCTTTCAATACATCATTAATATTACCAAAGCCCCGAAGGACTTGATCAAAGTTGTATAAAGTTGCTGAACTAATATTGGTTTGATTAATCCCCATAAGAATAGCCATTCCTGCACGAATATCTTTGAGGTCAAATTTATTAGTTTTTTCTAATGGCAGGTTAGTTCGAGGGAGAGTTTTTAAAGCTCCATTATCTAATACTTTAAGGTTGATGCCTAATTTTTTTAGTTCAGATACATGACTAAATCTATTTATAAATACTTCGTCAAATATAATGGACGGAACATTATAAGATGCCAGAAATTCAGAAATAATTGGGCCTAAATCAGTAGTGATAAATGGTGCACCACCTAAACGTAAAAATTCGAAATACTCGTAATCAATTTCAGATTTCTTAGTAAATCTAATCGTGTTGTTGTTTTCTTGAACCGAGAGCCCTAATTTATAGAAAAGATTTAAATAACTTTCTGGAATATCATTTATTGATACATTGTCAAAAATAATATCATTCAGAGAATCCCAGAACAATAAAACATAAGAAACTAACATGCTCATATCTGGTGGAAGAGTCAGTTCAGCACTTGATATTTCAATTGTGTCTACTTTAGAGATGCTAATTTTATTTGGTGTTAGATATTTTACTTTACGATTAGTAGACTTCTTAAGTAAATCAACTAAATAAGAAATAGTTGGATCTGGAGAAATTCCATTAATAGTTATTTCATTTGGGTAAACATAAGCTAGGCTGATGGCATTAAAGAAAGCTCCTACACTCTTACTACCATTTGCATAACAGTTGAAAGAGACATTTTTATTGAGAAAATCATTTTTTTCAGAATAGAATAGCTTACCTATGTTATCGTACTGATAATTTGCTATTATTGATAGTATATCCAAGTGTAAGTCAATAGGACGAAAACAAAAATTATCTCCTCCAGGGAACGTAAATAAAAGCTGGTGAAATTTGTATGTTAGAGACGATATGATTCCAATACTGGCACGACTAATCCTGTTTAGAGTTGTAATGTCATAAGGATTTTTTTGAGGTATCAGTTTAATTGAATCTTTATTAGTAGTGGACTCAACCCACTCATTATTTCCAAACTCATAAAGAATATTAAGGAAATCTAGGGCAGTGGGACAGTTGTTAATTGTAAGTTGTTTTCCGTGAAAGAATAAACTCGTTAACAGAATATGTACTCCAACAACTTTATCCCCTTCTATTTTTATATGCTTAGTAGGTCTAATACGGTTTGTTTTAGAGATTTCCATATTAAAGTGGGTCGGTAGTCTACGCCTAGATGCTTTTGGGGTATCTTGATTACTATTGCCATCTATGCGATTTACATGGACCTCCAAATCTTCGAAGGAAATTTCCAAGATTTTAGCATAGGCTATGAGATCTCTAATATTGATATCGCGAGATCCGTTTTCCCAGTTAGAGATTGCCTGCCTACTTATATTGAGTTGTTTGGCTACAAAGTCTTGAGTTAGTCCCATAGCTAGTCGTTTTTGTTTTAAGAAATTCCCAATCATATAATCCACCTTTCAAGTATATGTCAATGTTTGAATAATATTTTACTAAATATTTTGTTAAATTCAAGAATTTTTATGCAACAATTTGTGTCATATATTTTTCTTATGAAAGATATAAAATAGCCAAAATTGGGTGTTGTAAAATTAGAGGATTTAGATTTAGTTAAGCAATGTAATAGATTGGTCTCTTTTTAATATTCTCTGCTATACCTTTTATTCCCAAACTTGAACAATGGCTTGCAATCCTTTTTTTAAAATAGTATACTAGGGCTAAGCTATGGAATCGTTTGCATAGAATTACGATGAATTTAAAAAGAGAAATCTAGGAGATGAAAAGTATGGAATTAACAGCCATTTATCATAGACCGGAGTCGGAGTATGCCTATCTTTATAAAGAAGGTCAAGTGCATATCAGAATTAGGACTAAGAAAGATGATGTAGAGAAAATCGTTTTGCACTATGGGGATCCCTTTATTTTTCTTGAGGATTCTTATGAAGATGTGAAAGAGATGGTCAAAGTGACCTCTGATGCCTTATTTGATTATTGGCAAGTAGCTGTTTCTGTGCGCTTTGCTAGGCTCCAGTATCTGTTTGAGCTTAAGGATAAAGAAGGTCAAAGCATCTTGTATGGAGATAAAGGTTTCGCTGACAATAGTCCAGAAAACCTTGCTTTAGAAGGCAATGGTTTTAAACTCCCTTATATTCACGAAATCGATGGCTGCCAGGTTCCTGACTGGGTTTCAAAAACGGTCTGGTATCAGATTTTCCCAGAACGTTTTGCCAATGGAAATGTTGAACTTTCACCAGAGAGAGCTCTAGATTGGGATTCGTCTATCACACCTAAAAGCAGTGATTTCTTTGGTGGGGATTTACAGGGGATTATTGACCATCTGGATTATTTGCAAGACCTAGGGATTACAGGGCTTTACCTTTGTCCCATCTTTGAATCGCCAAGCAATCACAAGTACAATACGACAGATTACTTTGAAATTGATCGACACTTTGGAGACAAGGAAACCTTCCGTCAACTGGTGGAGCAAGCCCATCAACGTGGCATGAAGTTTATGCTGGATGCGGTTTTCAATCATATTGGCGATCAATCCGCTCAATGGCAGGATGTTCTCAAACATGGTGAAAAGTCAGCTTACAAAGACTGGTTCCACATTCAGGAGTTCCCAGTGACGAATGACAAGCTTGTGAATCCCAAAGAACTGCCTTATCATACCTTTGCCTTTGCCAGCTATATGCCTAAGTTCAATACGGCAAATCCTGATGTGAAAGACTATCTCTTAAGCGTAGCGACCTATTGGATTGAACATTTTGATATTGATGCTTGGCGACTGGATGTGGCCAATGAGGTTGATCATCAATTTTGGCGAGATTTTCGTAAGGCTGTTTTGGCCAAAAAGCCTGACCTTTATATTCTTGGAGAAGTTTGGCATACCTCTCAGCCTTGGCTAAATGGTGATGAGTTTCACGCTGTCATGAATTATCCTCTATCCGATAGTATCAAGGACTACTTTTTGAGTAGGCGCAAGAAGACCAGTCAATTCATAGCTGAGATCAACTGCCAGTCCATGTATTACAAGCAGCAGATTTCTGAGGTCATGTTCAATCTCTTGGATTCGCACGATACGGAGCGCATCTTGACAACAGCTCAAGGAGATATCCAGCTTGTCAAATCCGCACTCGCCTTTCTCTTTTTACAAAGAGGGACACCTTGTATCTATTATGGGACCGAGCTAGAATTGGGCGGAGGTATGGACCCGGATTGTAGAAGGGTCATGCCTTGGGAACGAGTGTCTAGTAGCAATGACATGCTCAATTTTATGAAGAACTTGATTCAGCTTCGCAAGGATGTTGCGGACATTATTCAGCATGGGAAATATAGTCTAGAAGAAATCGAACCTGATGTACTGGCTTTAGAATGGCAACATGATCGTCAAGTAATCCGAGCCATTTTTAATCAGTCGAATGAGAATTATCTGTTAGACAGAGATTCAGCTGATTTAGTGAGTCATTGCCAAACTGATGACCAACAACTTGTCATCTTACCAAAGGGATTTGTAGTTTATTGTGATGAGTCTTGCATTTGAGATGTGTTTAGCGAATATCTTAATCCTATGATGTATTCTAAATAAGATAAGAGAAGTCGAAAGATTATTCTATTTTGTAATTACTGTAATTATCTGTTATAATATCCCTAAGGAGGAAGCAAGATGGCAGTAAAAACTAGAAAACAAGGGAATTCTATAACAATAACGATTCCAAGTGAATTTAATATTCCGAGTGGCGTGCATTACGATGCTAAATTGTTACCGAGTGGCGAAATTGTCTTTACTCCGGAAAAGACTGAAAATCAGGTTACTTATATTTCTGACGAATCTTTTGAATTGGATTTAGATAATATTTTTGATGAATACGATGATATTTTTAAAGCTTTGGTGGAAAAATGACAGTCTATTTAACAGAAATGCAAATTGAAAAGATTAATACTTTAGTTATTCAGCGCTATTCTCCGAAAGAACGAATCAAGACGATTAGTCCATCAGCACTAAATATGATTGTGAACTTACCTGAACAATTTGTTTTTGGGAAACCTCTTTATCCATCGATTTTTGATAAGGCAACAATTTTATTTGTTCAATTGATAAAAAAGCATGTTTTTGCTAGTGCTAATAAACGAACGGCTTTTTATGTTTTAGTAAAATTTTTACGATTAAACGGTTATCATTTTTCTGTTACGCTTGAAGAAGCGGTTGAAATGTGTGTAAGAATAGCGGTTGAATCACTATCGGAGCAAAATTTAAAAAGTTACTCAAAATGGGTTTCTGAACATTCGTTTCGTAATGATAACGATTAAGCTTTAACTATGCAAGAGGTGCAATCTTATGCCTAGACCGAAAACTAAAGAAGATTTGATGCTGGCTGCTAAGGAAAACTATGAGAAGCTGCAAACTCTCATTTCCAAATTGTCTGATCAAGAGTTAAATACGCCTTTTGATTTTTCTCGGGATGAAAAGAAGAAAGAGGCCCATTGGAGGCGAGATAAAAATGTAAGAGATGTTTTGATTCACCTCTATGAATGGCATCAGCTCTTGTTGAATTGGGTGCATTTCAATCAAAAGGGTCAAGAGCAGCCCTTTCTTCCTGCGCCCTATAACTGGAAGACTTATGGAGAGTTGAATCTGGAATTTTGGAAGAAGCATCAAAAGACTTCTCTAAAGGAGGCAACTGAGATATTTCGTCAGTCCCATCAAGATGTTTTGGACTTAGCCGACACATTTACAAATGAAGAATTATTTTCAAAAGACGTATATAAATGGGTCGGAGGGACTGTACTAGGTTCCTATTTTGTAAGTGCCACCTCCAGCCATTATGACTGGGCCATGAAAAAATTGAAGGCTCATCAGAAAAATTGTAAATTAAAATAGTTAATTGAATACGAGTAGTGGAGAAGAATAAAATATGAAAAAATACAGCAAAATAATCATGTCCTGCGCATGCCTAGCTTTAGCTTTTGGGTTGGCGGCCTGTACTAGTTCGCAGAAAAATAATCAAATAAGTCAAACTACATCGACTTATTCAAATCTAAACAGTAAAAAGAGTGTCGAAGAAGTCAAGAGTTTGTTATCAGCTCATTTGGATAAAGATAGTGTCGATAACTTTGTCAATCTAGTCAATGACTACAATGGACTTGTTGGCTCTACTGGATTAAGGGGCGATTTCACTAAGTTTACTAAAACAGAATATGATGTAGAAAAAATCAATCCTCTATGGCAGGCAAAAAAGGGCGATTTTATCGGAACAAATTGTCGGATTAATACTTATACTTTGCTGAAAAATAGCATCGACATCCCTCAAATAGAAAAAGATGACGAACTTTTGTTCATAGATAATGATTCGATTGACAAGGGCAAGCTCTTTGATGCAAAAGATAAGGAAGATTTTAATATTCTGTTTTCAAGAGTCAAGACTGAAGCGACTCAAGATGTAAAAGTCCATGCTAAGAAAATGGAGGAATACTTCAAACAGTTCAAGTTTAGCGAAAAGGCGAGGATGCTTTCTGTCATAGTCCACGACAATCTTGATGGCGACTCTCTCTTTGTAGGGCATGTCGGCGTCTTGGTTCCAGATAAAGATGGCTACTTATTTATCGAAAAGCTGACATTTGAAGAGCCTTATCAGGCAATCAAATTTGCCAGCAAAGAAGACTGCTATAAGTATCTGCAGACCAAATATAAGGACTATACAGGGGAAGGTTTGGCCAAGCCCTTTATCATGGACAATGATAAGTGGGTAGAGGGTAAGTAGTGTGCTTCAGTTAGTATTAAGAAAATAGAACTGGGAGATTTAGCGTATGGAATTAAAAGATTTTACAGAAAAGGAACAGGAGCAGATTAATCAAGGGCTCAGCACCGCGGAAATTTCCGATAAGGAAGCTGCCAAAAAGATTCTGGCACTTGTGCCTAAAGAATGGATTAAGAGGATTCCTTTCTTCGTGAGAGGGCATGCGACGACCAAGACCGTTGAGCGAGTTGCTAAGCAATATCCTGAGTTGTACGCTGTAGCCAAGCAGCAAGGCGAACTTCCTGACAAGGAAACAGAAGAATTGCGCGTGATTATGATAAGCATTTTTGAAGAAAAGATGAATAAGCATAAGATTAAATGAGTTCTTACTTTGAAAGAAGTGAGAGCCTTAGGAAGTCACTGGAAGCAGTGGCTTTTTCGTTTGTTTCTTAGCATGATGAGACTATTTACTACGGCTATCTTTGGACGATGGGTTCTAATTGGGCTTTGGGGCTATTCTCCATGAGAATTATCGGTAAAAATGGTATAATGTTCCTATATTTTCTAGAGGAAAAGGCAGGCTATGAAATTACTTTATACAGATATTCGCCATTCTTTGACCAAGGTCTTGGTGGCTGAGGCTGAGATCTTGGTGGCGGCTGGTAAGCGAGTCTTTTATATTGCGCCAAATTCGCTATCTTTTGAGAAGGAGCGGGCGGTTTTGGAGTGCCTGAAGAACAAGGCTTCTTTTGCCATTACAGTGACGCGCTTTGCCCAGATGGCTCGGTATTTTGTCCTCAATGATGTTCGGCAAGGGCAGAGTTTGGACGATATTGGTCTAGGAATGCTGATTTATCGGACCTTAACAGAGTTAGATGATGGAGATCTTAAGGTCTATGGCAGGATTAAGAAAGATCCCCAGTTTATCCAGCAGCTGATGGATCTTTACCATGAATTGCAGACAGCCCAGATGTCCTTTGCGGATCTGGAATTTCTCGAGGAGCTTGAGAAGCGGGAGGATTTGGTCAAGATTTTTACAGCGGTGACTGCTGCTCTGAATAAGGGGGATTTTGATTCGTCTTCTCAGACTGCTGCTTTTGCCCAGCATATTCTGGCTGGTGATACGGATGAGGAGTTGGAGAATTTGGCCCTGGTCATTGATGGATTTACTCGTTTTTCTGCCGAAGAGGAATACCTGGTCAGTCTCCTGCATCGAAAAGGTGTGGAGATTGTCATCGGGACCTATGCCAGCCAAAAAGCCTATCGAGCAGCCTTTCGTGAGGGCAATCTCTATCAGGCCAGCGTGGATTTTTTGAGAAAGCTGGCCGAGGACTATCAGGTCAAGCCTGACTATATCCCTCATGCGGAAGCGGAAGATGCCTTTGGACGGATTTCTAAGATTTTGGAGAGTCGCTATGATTTTTCAGAGCCAGCTGTTGAAGTTAGTGAGATAGACCGCTCGCAGCTTCAGATTTGGGCTACTATGAACCAGAAAGAAGAGCTGGAGTATGTGGCCAAGTCCATCCGGCAGCGGGTTCATGACGGTGTGCGCTATAAGGATATTCGTCTGCTCTTGGGGGATGTGGAAGCCTACCAGCTTCAGCTCAAGACTATTTTTGAACAATATCAGATTCCCTACTATCTGGGGCGGAGTGAGTCAATGGCACAGCATCCGCTGGTTCAGTTTGTCGAGTCCTTGGAGCGGCTCAAGCGCTATAACTTCCAACTGGAAGACCTGCTCAATCTTTTAAAGACGGGGCTCTATGGCGATTTGACTCAAGAAGAGCTGGATCATTTTGAGCAATATCTGCGCTTTGCGGACATTAAGGGGGCAGGCAAGCTAGCCAAGGATTTCACGGCCAATAGCCAAGGGAAATTTGACCTAGACTGTCTCAATCATATTCGTCGCCGAGTCATGACTCCGCTGCAAGACTTTTTCAAATCCCGTAGTCAGACGGCGTCGGGGCTCTTAGCTAAGTTTACGGATTTCGTCCAAGTGGCCCGTTTGTCGGACAATTTGACGGCTCTGCTACAGGGAGCAAGTCAGCAGGAGCAGGAGCGTCATGAGGAAGTCTGGAAGGCTTTCAGTCATGTTCTAGAGCAGTTTGCTCAGGTCTTTTCAGATAGTAAGGTCAAGTTGGACGACTTTCTGGCTTTAGTCCTGTCGGGTATGCTTTTGTCCAACTATCGGACGGTGCCGGCAACAGTAGATGTGGTCAAGGTCCAGTCTTATGACCTGATAGAGCCTTTAGTAGCTCCTTACGTCTACGCAATTGGACTGACTCAAGAGCGTTTCCCGAAAATCGCGCAAAACAAGAGTTTGCTTAGTGATGAAGATCGGGCTCGACTTAATGAAGCGACGGATTCTCAGGCGGAACTCCAGATTGCTAGCTCAGAAAATCTCAAGAAGAATCGCTATACGGCTCTGTCGCTGATGAATTCTGCTACCAAAGAGCTGGTCTTGTCTGCGCCAGCCTTGGTCAATGAAGTAGAGGACAGCATGTCGACCTATCTGCTGGAATTGACTGCGGCTCCACTTTCCTTGCCCATCATTGTCAAAAAGCCTCAGGCTTCTAGTGACGATATTGGCAGCTACCGAGCTTTGCTTTCTCAAATCATCGAGCTCCACCAAGAGGAGATTGACCGAGAGTGGACAGCAGAGGAGCAGACTTTTTGGGCGGTGGCTGTGCGGGTTCTCCGCAAGAAATTGGCAGCAGAAAGCATCAGCATTCCGCAAATCAGCAAGGAACTGAAAACGGAGACTCTGCAGTCGGAAACTTTGCAAGTCCTCTACCCTCAGGAGCAGCCCCTCCGACTTTCAGCCTCTGCTCTCAATGAATATTTCCGGCATCAGTATGCTTATTTTCTCAAGTATGTTCTACGCCTGCAGGAAGAGTGGACTATTCATCCCGATGCTCGCAGTCATGGGATTTTCCTCCATCGGATCTTTGAAAAGGTCCTGCAGGATGATTCGTCGGCTGATTTTGACCAGCGTTTAGCGCAGGCTATGGAAGAGACCAGCCGAGAGACCGAGTTTGAGAGTATCTACAGTGAGTCAGGTCAGACCCGTTTTGCGCGCCAGCTCTTGCTAGATACAGCGCGGGCAACCGGCCGTGTGCTGGCTCATCCAAGCGGGATTGAGACTATTGGCGAGGAGACTGGCTTTGGCTCAGCTTCTACGCCTTTCTTGACCTTGGAAAATGGTAGAGCAGTGACCGTGAGCGGTAAGGTGGACCGGATTGACCGTCTGACTAAGACCGAGAGTTTGGGAGTGGTGGACTATAAGTCTAGCGATATTAAGTTCAGCTTTGAAAAGTTCTTTAATGGGCTTAATTCTCAGCTGCCGACCTATCTGGCAGCGATTGAAGAGTTAGCAGACTATCAAGAGGATAAGGGAACATTTGGTGCCACGTATTTGCAGATGACTGATCCGATTGTGGCGCTTAAAGATACCAAGACCTTGGCTGATGCAGTCAATCAGTCTATGAAGCCATTGCAGTACAAGGGGCTTTTTGTGGCTGATGCTGTCAAGGAGCTTGGCCCGCTCTATGAAAAAAATAAGACCAACTTGCTGAGTCAGGAAGATTTGGACTTGCTGCTGGCCTACAATGCTTATCTCTATAAAAAAGCTGCGGAAGGCATTCTATCAGGCCATTTTGCAGTCAATCCTTATACAGAGAATGGGCGCAGCATTGCTCCTTATGTAGAGCAGTTTAAGGCCATTACGGGCTTTGAAGCCAATCTCCATCTAGGACAGGCACGCCAGTTAGAAAAGCTGGATGCAAGCAAGTTTGATAGGCGGCCGACTGGTGAGAAGTTACGCCAGGCCTGGCTAGAAAAGATGAGGGAGGAGATGGAAAAATGAAGAGAATTCCTTTTTTAACTGCAGAAGAAATTGCTCTTAAGCAAGCCCAAGAAGCTGCTTCGGACAAGACACAGAAAAAGACGGCAGAGCAGATTGAGGCTATCTACTCCTCTGGCCAGAATATTCTGGTCTCCGCTTCGGCCGGCTCGGGTAAGACTTTTGTCATGGTCCAGCGGATTATTGACCAGATTCTTAGAGGTGTTGCTGTCAGCCAGCTCTTTATTTCGACCTTCACCGTCAAGGCGGCAGGAGAGCTCAAAGAGAGGCTGGAGAAAGAACTGGGGCAGGCCTTGAAAGAGGCCGAGAGTCCTGAACTCAAGCAACATTTGGCCCAGCAATTAGCTGATCTGCCCAATGCTGACATCGGCACTATGGACGCCTTTACCCAGAAAGTACTGAGTCGCTATGGTTACCTGCTTGGTTTGTCACCGAATTTTCGGATTCTCCAGTCTGCCAGTGAGCAGCTGATTCTGCAAAATGAAGTTTTCAGCCAAGTGTTTGACCATTACTATGACAGCGAGCGTCAGGCTTTGTTTAGCCGTTTGGTAAAGAACTTTACTGGTAAGCGCAAGGATTTATCAGGCTTCCGGGATCAAGTTTATCGGATTTACAACTTTTTGCAATCAACCAGCAGTCCTCAGCGCTGGCTGGAGGAAACCTTCCTCTATGGCTATGAGCACAGTGACTTTGCAGCAGAGAGAGAGCGGATATTTTGTCAAATCAAATCAGCCCTTTGGGAGCTGGAAACCTTCTTTTCTGTCCATCTGGAGCATGAAGGAAGAGAGTTTTCAGGTGCTAAATATCAGGAAAATGTCCAAGATGCTCTGACCATCTTAGCAGGCCTGAATGAACTGTCCTCGATAGAAGAAACAGCTCAGGTTCTCAAGCAGATTGTAGCACTTTCCCAACTGTCCAATGGCCAGGCCTTTACAGCTCGGGTTGGCAAGAATGCAGACGAGCTCAAAAAAGAAATGGCCAAGGACTACAATGAGACCAGGAAGCCTATGATTGAGCGGCTGCGAAGCTTTGACCAGCAGCTTTATCAGCTGGACTTTATCGAGCAGCACCAGGATGAGTGCCTGCCTCTGGTTGAGCTTCTGCGGGATTTTGTGGCGGACTTTGCACAGGCTTATTTGGAGCGTAAGAAGGCAGAAAATGCCTTTGAATTTGGTGATATCAGCCATTTTGCTATTGAGATTTTAGAGACATTCCCAGAGGTACGTCGCTTTTATCAAGAACGCTACCACGAGGTCATGGTGGATGAGTATCAGGATACCAACCACACGCAGGAGTGCATGCTGGACTTGCTTTCCAGAGGGCAAAATCGCTTTATGGTGGGCGATATCAAGCAGTCTATCTACCGTTTCCGTCAAGCGGATCCGCAGATTTTCAGTGATAAGTTTAAAGCCTATCAGGAGGATAGCAGTCAGGGCAAGCTGATTGTCCTCAAGGAAAATTTCCGTAGTCATCTTGAGGTACTGGAAGCGACCAATGATGTTTTCAAACGCCTGATGGATGAAGAAGTTGGGGAAATTGACTACAATGAAACCCACTATCTGGTGGCTGGAAATCCTGCCAAACGCGAGCCTAATCCAGCTAATCGCGCTTCTTTCTTGATCTATGAAGGCTCCATGGAGAGTCCGGAAGAGGAGGCTGATGAAGGCTTGCCACAGGCAGTATCAGCTGGAGAAGTGGACCTAGTCATCAAGGAAATCATCCGCCTGCACAATGAAGAAGGAGTGGCTTTTAAAGATATTACGCTGCTGACGGCTTCCAGAACCCGCAATGATTTGATTTTAGCTGCCTTTGAGCAGCACCAGATTCCGCTGGTACCAGATGATGACGCCGCAAACTATCTGCAGTCAGTGGAGGTTTTGGTTATGCTGGATACCCTTCGGACCATCAATAATCCGCTGAATGACTATGCCCTGACTGCCCTTCTCAAGTCTCCCATGTTTGACTTTGGTGAGGACGAGCTGGCTCGGCTGTCCCTGCAGGCCAGTCAAGAGCATTCTCAGGAAAATCTCTATGAAAAATTGGTCAATGCTCTCCAAGGAAGAGGTTTGCAAACAGCTTTAGTCACCCAGGAACTGCAGAAAAAGCTGCAGCATTTCCATGAGACCCTGCAAGGCTGGCGGACCTATTCCAAGACGCACTCCCTGTATGATTTGATTTGGAAGATTTACCAGGACCGTTTCTACTATGACATGGTGGGGACTCTGGCCAATGGTGCCCAGAGACAGGCCAATCTCTATGCCCTCTCTTTGCGGGCCAACGAGTATGAAAAGTCTAGCTTTAAAGGCCTGTCTCGCTTTATCGGGATGATTGACCGTATCTTGGAAAATCAGCATGATCTGGCCAGTGTGCCAGTGGCGGCGCCTAAGGACGCCGTTCGTCTCATGACCATTCACAAGAGTAAGGGGCTGGAGTTCAAATATGTCTTCCTGCTCAATATGGACAAGGCCTTCAATCGTCAGGATAGCAGCTCTGCTATTATCCTTAGCCGAGCCAAGGGAATCGGCATCAAGTATGTAGCGGATGTATCAGTGTCTGTGGAAGACCCCTATGCGCCGAATCAGCTGCGCATTTCCATGGATACGCTGCCTTATCAGCAGAATCTAGCGGAGCTGCAGTTGGCTAGTCTGTCTGAGCAGATGCGCTTGCTTTATGTGGCTATGACGCGGGCTGAAACCAAGCTTTATCTGGTCGGCAAGGGCAGTCAAGAGGCCTTGGATAAGCGTCAGTGGGGCAAGAGCCAGCAAGGGCGTTTGTCTGCCGGTCTGCGCAGCCAACTCAACAATTTCCAAGACTGGCTCTATGCCATTCAGGCTGTTTTTTCTGATGAGAATCTTGCCTACGAGACTCGTTTTGTCACTGATGAGGAGCTAACTGCTGAAGAGATAGGGCGAATTAATGAACCTGTGCTCTTTCCAGCGGATGATTTGGCGGATAATCGGCAGTCGGACGATATCCGTCGGGCTCTGGATATTTTAGAAAGTGTGGATCGACTGAATAGCCAGTATCGCTCTGCCATTGAGCTGCCTAGTGTGCGAACTCCAAGCCAGATTAAGAAGTTTTATGAGCCGATCATGGATACGGATGGCCTGGATATCATGGATGAGCGAGCAGCTTTTCGGCCTCAGCCTAACTTTGACTTGCCTGATTTTGGCAAGAAAGCCAAAGTGACTGGAGCGCAAGTCGGCAGTGCTGTTCATGAACTCATGCAGCGGATTCCTTTGGATAGCAGTCCCAGCATGGCTGTACTTCGTTCTGCTTTAGCTCAGGTTCAGGCCGATGAAGCGGTTAAAAAGCAGATTCAGCTGCCTAAGATTTCATCTTTCTTCGAGACGGATTTGGGACGACTCTTGATTGAGAACAGTGACAGAGTTCGTCGAGAAGCACCTTTTGCCATGCTCAAGAGGGACGAAATCAGTGGTCAGGAATTTGTTTTGCGGGGGATTTTGGATGGTTACCTGCTATTTGAAGACCGGATAATTCTCTTTGACTACAAGACGGATAAATACAAGGATTCGTCTGAGCTGATTGCTCGCTATCGAAGCCAGCTAGACTTATATGCTCAAGCTCTCAACCGTTCTTATGGCATTTCGCAGATTGAAAAATATTTGATTCTGCTAGGCGGTGAGCAGTTGCAGGTGGTTAAGGTGGACTGATTAGCTTGTCGTGTCTGGAAAGGAAGGAAGCCTGTGGAACAGTTAGAACGTATTCAAAAAATGGAAAAGCACCTGAATAAATATTCTCAGGTCTTAGCAAGTGCTCAGGAAGCTTTAGCTGAGCTGGAGCGCTGCCAGTCAGATTATATCCAGTTGAGGGACTACTATACTGGTCAGGAATTTTTTGATGATTTAGAATTCTCGAATGGACCGGATTTCCCTGAAAATATAGCTTGCGGCGTCTTAAGCGAAGATGCTGTCTATGACCTGATGGGGGAGCATTTTGAGACAGCGATTAATCTGTTGGATTTGTCTAGTTCCATGCTGAAAGAACGTTAATTTATTTAGAAAGAAAAAAATAATTAATTTTTTTCAATTTTCCTCTTGCTTTTTAATAAAAATTCATGTAGAATATTCAACAATAAATTGAAAGCGATGAGAGAAAAAGTCTGAGACAAGAAACAGAGAGTGCCTAATGGTGAGACGGCATGCAATCCTTAGACGACACATTCTTGAGTGCGGATGCGAAATCAGTCAGCAGTCTGAGACTAGTGTCCGACGGTTGATTGCCGTTATCAATCTGGAGTCTTGTACTCCCAGAGGGTCCTCAGGCGACTGGGGTCCGAATAAAGGTGGAACCGCGTGTCAACGTCCTTGCAAAGTTTTTTTGCGAGGGCTTTTTATTATATTTAAATTAGAAGATTCCCTTATTTTCCGTTACCAAAGCGGTAAATTTCGTCTTTCATTTATTAGAAGTTCTCAAAGATAATCAGAGTCAGATAATGGCTAGTGTGTGAAAGAGAGGTGGCAAGATGGTTAAGCTAAAAGGTCTCAGGCAGATCAATCCTTATGTAGCGGGGCAACAGCCCAATGAGCCAGACATGATTAAGCTCAATACCAATGAAAATGCTTATGGGCCGAGTCCTAAGGTGGCAGAGGCCCTGCAGAACTTTGATGCTCAGGAGTTGCGCAAGTATTCCAGTTTGGATCAGGCGGATCTCTGTCAGGCTTTGGCTGCAAATTTGGGTGTATCACCCGACCAGCTCATTATCGGTAACGGGAGTGACGACATCTTGTCCATGGCTTTCCTGGCCTTCTTTAACAGTGGCGAGTCGGTCTTGTTTCCGGATTTGACCTATGGTTTTTACAAGGTCTGGGCGGACCTCTACCATGTGCCTTTTCGAGAAATCCCTCTGACAGCTGATTTTGAGGTCCATCCCTCCGATTATTTTGGAGACAATGGCGGCATTATCCTAGCCAATCCTAATGCTCCGACGGGGATTTATCTGCCGCTGGATCAGTTGGAGGAAATTCTGGCGTCCAATCAAGATGTGGTCGTGGTGGTGGATGAGGCCTATATTCACTTTGGTGGTCAATCTGCCCTGCCTCTGCTAGGCACCTATCCCAACCTTTTTATCACGCGGACCTTTTCCAAGGATGCAGCCTTGGCTGGTCTGCGGGTGGGCTACGGCATTGGCCATCCAGACTTAATAGCTGTCATGAAAGCTGTTAAGGACTCCATCAATCCTTATTCAGTGGATATGTTAGCAGAGCGTTTAGCCCTTGCGGCAGTGAAAGATTGGGATTATTATCTGGAGACCGGTAGAGCCATTCAAGAGACCCGAGATTGGTTTGCTGGGGAATTGGCTGCGCTGGATTTCCAAGTCCTGCCCAGTCAGACTAACTTTGTCCTAGCCCATCCTACTAGAATCTCTGCAGCAGAGCTTTTCCAGAAGCTAGAGGAGCGTCGGATTTATGTGCGGTATTTTCCAAAAGCAGAACGAATCAAAGACTTCCTGCGCATCTCTATCGGACGGCGAGAGGAGATGGAAGCAGTCTTGGCAGCTATCAAGGAAATTTGTAGCAGCTGAGAGTTTGACTCGGAGCCAACCAATGTAAGAATAGAGCAAGAAAGGAAAGCAGCCTATGAATAAAATCACCCTTCCGATTGGCATGCATGACAAGCTTTTCAAGAGGGCGCGTGTGACCTACGAGATTGAGCGGGACATCAGTGATTTTCTGATGGCTCAGGGCTTCAATCGGATTGACACACCGACTTTGGAGCACTTCGAGGTCTTCAGTGACTATGTGGAGCCCCATCATTATCATCTTTTCGATAAAAAAGGCGAGCTACTGGTTCTACGGCCAGATGTGACCAGCCAGATTGGTCGGGTTATTGCTTCGACCAGAGTGCATACGCCGACCAAGTTTTCCTATTCAGGCAAGGTCTTTCACTATCAAGAAGAGCTGCGCGGTCTTGCCAACGAGCTCAGCCAAGCTGGTATTGAGATTATTGGCTATCCAGCTCGCGAGGCGGTGCTTGAGGCTATCAAGACAGCCAAGCAGTCGCTGGATTTAGCGCAGGTTAAGTCTTATCAGTTCGAGTTTTCCCATGCAGCAATCCTGCAGACAATTCTAGAGAGTCTGGTCTTAGATTCTCAGGAGGAAGCCCAGCTGCTAGATTATATTCGCAAGAAAAATAGGACGGGACTCTTTGAATTCACCCAGACCAGATCGAGTGAATTTGATGAGTTTTTGCAGGAGCTGCCCTATTTGTTTGGTCCTAGCCAACAGGTTTTAGCTAGGGCTAGAGAGATAGTTGACAACGAGCGGATATTGACAGCTTTAGATGATTTGGAGCAAGTTTTGCAGAGCCTATCAGGCTTGCTGGATCAGACAACTATGGACTTGGGACAGGTGGCGGCCATGCCTTACTATACCGGCCTGACCTTCAAGGTCTTTGGCGACCGAGTACCAGATGCCTTTCTATCTGGTGGGCGCTATGACCAGCTTTTCAAGCGCTTCGGGGCAGCAGAACTGACAGCTATCGGCTGGTCCCTAGACATTGACAGTGTCTATCAGGCCATTCATGATGACCTGCCGGATGAAGCGAGAAAGGATGGTGAGAGCAGATGAGTCAGATTACCATTGCCCTGACCAAGGGGCGGATTGAGGAAGATACGGTCAAGCTCTTGACCCAGGCTGGCTTTGATATGTCCTTCATGGCAGACAAGGGGCGCAGCTTGATTTTTGAAAGTCCAGACAGTCGCTTTCGGTTTCTCTTGGTCAAAGGGCCTGATGTGACGACCTATGTGCGCCATGGAGTTGCTGATCTAGGTATTGTCGGCAAAGATATTCTCTTTGAGCATCCGACCGGCTATCTGGAGCTGCTGGATCTGAACTTTGGCCTTTGTAAATTCTCACTGGCCTCAGTGCCCAGCTATGACCCTCATGATCACAAGCGCAAGCGGATTGCGACCAAGTACCCAACGGTGGCGACTGACTATTTTAATCAAAAAGGGGAGGATGTAGAAATCATCTCCATCCAAGGCAGTGTGGAGATTTCACCGGTGCTGGGTCTGGCGGATGCCATTGTTGATATTGTGGAGACGGGGCATACCCTGTCAGCTAACGGCCTGCTGGTTTTTGAGGACATTTGTCGGGTGTCGGCCCGGCTCATTGCCAATCAGGCTTCCCTGAAAAATAACCCGGATATCATGCCTTTTGTGGCAAAGATTGAATCCCTAGTAGGAAGAAGAGAGGTGGCTTTTAAATGACAATTATCAAGCGTTTAAGCGGAAGTAACGAAGAAATTTCACGGATTTTATACGAAGAGCAGCTGCAGCTTAGTCAGCAGAACTTAGATGTGGAAGAAGCGGTGGCTGAGATTATTGAAACGGTCAAACAAGACGGTGACCAAGCTTTAAGAGACTATACCATGCTCTTTGACAAGGTTGAGGTGACAGACTTTGAGATTGGGCAGGAGCTAATTGACCAGGCTTTTGAGGAGATTGATCCAGAGGTCTTGGCCGCCCTGAAAAATGCCCAAGCTAATATCGAATCCTACCACCGCCAGCAGTTGGATACCGGTTTTGAGGACAGTCCCAGTGAGGGCGTTGTCCGTGGTCAGTTGATTCGGCCGATTGAGCGGGTCGGCACCTATGTACCTGGCGGCACCGCAGCCTATCCCTCCTCCGTCCTCATGAATGTTATCCCGGCTAAGATTGCCGGTGTCAAAGAAATCATCATGATTACACCGCCCCAAGAGCACTTTACCCCAGCGATCTTGGTCGCAGCCAAGCTGGCTGGGGTGGATCGGATTTTCCAAATTGGTGGAGCCCAAGGTGTAGCAGCTCTGGCTTATGGTACTGAGACCATTCCCAAGGTGGATAAGATAACTGGGCCGGGTAATATCTTTGTGGCTACAGCCAAGAAGATGGTTTATGGTGTCGTGGGAATTGACATGATTGCTGGGCCTTCGGAGATTGGAGTTATTGCGGATCGTTCAGCTAGTCCTGTCTATGTGGCAGCTGACCTCTTATCGCAAGCCGAGCACGACAAGCTGGCTCGGGCTATTCTGGTGACCGATTCAGAGGAGCTGGCAGACCAAGTGGAAGCAGAGCTAGACAGACAGCTGAAAGAGCTGCCGCGGGAGGAAATCGCGCGTGCTTCGATTGAGAACAACGGCCGCATCATCCTTGCACCTTCTAAGGAAGCCATGTTTGAGCTCATGAATCAGGTGGCACCTGAGCATTTGGAAATTGCCATGGATGATGCCTACAGCTATCTGGATCAGGTTGAAAATGCTGGCTCTGTCTTTCTGGGGCATTATACTAGTGAGCCAATCGGTGACTACTATGCGGGAGCCAATCACGTTTTACCGACAACCAGCACCAGCCGTTTTTCATCAGCTCTGGGAGTCTATGACTTCATCAAGCGCATCCAGTACACCCAGTACAGCCGTGCTGCTGTAGGTGCGGCTGACAAAGATATTACCAGTCTGGCCTATGCAGAAGGACTGCAGGGACATGCCAAGGCCATCGAAGCCCGCAGACAGGAAAAATAAAAGGAGTTGCCATGAGACAAGCTGAAATCAAGCGTAAAACACAGGAGACCGATATTGAACTGGCTGTCAATCTTGACCAACAGGAGCCAGTAGCTATCGAGACCGGTGTCGGATTCTTTGACCACATGCTGACCCTTTTTGCCCGCCACAGTCGGATTTCTCTGACAGTCAAGGCTGAAGGCGACCTATGGGTGGATAGCCACCATACGGTCGAGGATGTGGGGATCGTGCTGGGGCAGGCTCTACGTCAGGCTTTGGGAGACAAGGCAGGTATCAACCGCTACGGCACTAGCTTTGTGCCTATGGATGAAACGCTGGGTATGGCCAGTCTGGACCTATCCGGTCGCTCCTATCTGGTTTTTGAGGCTGATTTTGACAATCCCAAGCTTGGGAATTTTGACACCGAACTGGTGGAGGAATTTTTCCAAGCCCTAGCCTTTAATCTGCAGATGAATCTGCACCTGAAAATCCTTCATGGCAAGAACAGCCACCACAAGGCGGAAAGCCTCTTTAAAGCGACTGGCCGAGCTCTGCGGGAGGCTATTACGATAAATCCAGAGATTCATGGAGTCAACTCCACCAAGGGCTTACTCTAGCTTGCCCTTCTGAGTGAAAGGAGTTGATGTAGAGATGATGATTGTTATTGATTATGACGCAGGAAATACTGCCAATGTCCTCCGAGCTCTGGCTCAGGTCGGAGTAGAAGCGCGCCTGTCAGCTGATCCGCAGGAAATTTTAGCTGCCGATGGCTTGATTTTACCAGGAGTCGGTGCTTTTCCTACGGCTATGCAGGAGTTGGAAAGGCGAGGGCTGGTCTCCGTTATCCAACAGGCTGTGGCTGATGGCAAGCCTCTCTTGGGGATTTGCTTAGGAATGCAGCTCCTGCTGGAGTCTGGATTGGAGAATGGTCAAAGTTCTGGACTGGGCTTGATTCCGGGTGTTTGTCGCCGGATTCCGGACCAGGCTGGTCTGCCTGTGCCTCACATGGGCTGGAATGACTTACAGGTCCAGCAGTCGTCTGCTTTGACAGCTGATCTTGAGGGCCGGTCAGTCTATTTCGTCCATAGCTACTATACAGATGTTCCGGAGGAGTACTTGGATGTGACGGCTGATTATGGGCTGCCTATCCCAGCCATGATTCATAGAGGCTCGGTCTTTGGCTGTCAGTTTCACCCAGAAAAGTCTGGCGCTGTTGGCCTCGGTATCCTAGAGAAGTTTAAGGAGTATGTCTATGAAAATACTGCCCGCTATTGATATCAAAGACGGCCTGGCCGTCCGCCTTTTTAAAGGGGATTTTAGCCAGAAGACGGTGGTCAATCCCGATGTCTTGGAGCAAGCCAAAATTTTCAAAGAAGCTGGGGTTACCATGATTCATGTGGTTGACTTGGACGGAGCCTTAGAAGGTCGGGCGGCCAATCGGGATTTGATTGCCCGAATTAAGTCGGAGACTGGTCTAGCTATCCAAGTCGGGGGTGGTATCCGCAGTCTGGAGCAGATTGAAGATTACCTGGCGGTCGGTATTGACCGTGTCATTATTGGCTCTATGGCTGTGAAGAATCCTGTCTTTGTTGAGGCCGCGCTGGAGCGCTTTGGAAGCAGCAAAATCGTGATTGGCATCGATGCGAAAGAGGGTCTAGTTGCGACTGAGGGTTGGCTGGAAACCAGCAGTCAGGACTATATCAGCCTAGCATTGGCCATGGAAAAGCTCGGCGTTCGCCTCTTCGTTTATACAGATGTGGATCGAGACGGGACTCTGACTGGCCCTAATATCCAGCATTATCAAAAATTGCTGGCAGCGCTCAAGGATGCTCAAGTCATTGCCTCTGGCGGCATTCAGTCAGCAGAGGATTTGAAAGAGCTGAAAAAGCTGGGCTTGGCTGGTGCCATTGTGGGCAAGGCCTATTACAGTGGTCAAGTTAGCCTAGAGCAGATCAAGGAAGCAGAAAGGGGCTAGCCATGCTGAAAAAACGAATCATTCCCTGTCTGGATGTCAAGGACGGCCGGGTGGTCAAGGGCATCAACTTTGTCAATCTGACTGATGTGGGAGATCCAGTCGATGCGGCCAAGGCTTACTATGAAGCTGGCTGCGATGAGTTGGTCTTTCTGGACATCACCGCCACCCATGAGGAGCGAGATACGACGGTCGAGATGGTCCGGCGCGTGGCAGAGCAGGTTTTCATTCCTTTTACCGTCGGGGGCGGCATTCGCACTGTTGAGGACATGAAGCGGATGCTCCAGGCCGGGGCTGATAAGGTTGCGGTTAATTCCTCGGCGCTGGCAAATCCTCAGCTTTTAGCTGACTGTGCTGAGAAATTCGGCAGCCAATGTGTGGTGCTGGCCGTGGATGCTAAGAAAGAAACGGATGGCAGCTGGCATGTCTATCTGGCTGGCGGACGCAAGGACAGCGGTCGCGACCTGTTAGACTGGGTCCAAGAAGCTGTCAGTCTTGGAGCGGGGGAAATTCTTCTGACCAGTATGGACAAGGATGGGACCAAGTCAGGTTTTGACTTGCCAATGCTGGAAGCCGTCTCTCAAGTGGTTTCCGTTCCTATCATCGCCTCTGGTGGTGCTGGCTCTAGCCAGCATATCCTAGAAGTTTTTGAAAAGACTGCAGCGACGGGTGCCTTGGCAGCCTCGATTTTCCATTATGGTCAGGTCTCCATCTCAGATACCAAAAAAGCCATGCAGGAAGCTGGATTGGAGGTACGCATCTGATGACAGAAGTAAAGTTAGATTTTCAAAAGCAAGGCGGTCTCATACCTGCCATTATCCTAGACCACACCAGCAAAGAAGTCCTCATGCTGGCCTATCTCAATGAAGAAGCCTACCAGTTGACCCGCACTAGCGGCCAGGTGTGGTACTGGAGCCGGTCACGTCAGGAACTTTGGCATAAGGGAGCTACCAGCGGCCACTACCAGACTGTCAAAAAAATCACAGCTGACTGCGACCTAGATACCCTGCTGATCGAGGTAGAGCAACTGGGAGTAGCCTGCCATACTGGTGCCAAATCCTGCTTTTTTCATACAATCTGGGATGAAGAAGACGGCAAAACTGACTAAATGCTCCCTTGGTTTACTTTAGTACTTGGTTAATGCAAGAATAAAACTAAGAAGTCAGTATCAAGACACCAGCTCGCCATTGGAAAGAATTGTATTTTATAGTAAAATAAAGAAAGTAACAAGGAGATACTATGCTAGAAACCCTCTATCAAGAAGTCCTCAAACGCAAAAAAGAGCCTAAGGAAGGCTCCTATACCAGCTATCTCTATGACAAGGGGCTGGACAAGATTCTCAAAAAAGTCGGTGAAGAAGCAACAGAAGTGGTCATTGCGGCTAAAAATGCTGACAAGGACGAGATGGCCAATGAAACCGCTGATCTGCTCTACCATCTGGCGGTCGCTCTCGTCGAAACTGGCGTCAGTCTGGATCAGGTAGAGGCCGTCCTCCAGGCCCGACAGGGCAAGCAGAGCCGGATTCATGATCGACCTGAAATTGACCATTACTAAAGGGACACAAGATTTGCAGAAAGGCGGTCCAGCATGCGCGACAACCATCTTCATACCTATTTTTCCTATGATTCTGAGGCGGATTTCTGTGACTATCTGGACCATTACGAGGGCGAGATTGTCACCACTGAGCACTATGATTTGTCCAATCCCTACCCTTACGAAGCTGCCTCGCCCCACGATGATGTGCCTGACTATGAGGCCTATTCAGCAAAAATAGCAGAGCTGAACCAGCAATATGGCAACCGCATTAAAAAGGGGATTGAAATTGGCTATTACGCTCCGCGTAAGGACGATATTCTAGCTTTCCTAACGGACAAGGAATACGACCTCAAGCTCCTATCTGTCCACCACAATGGCAGTTTTGACTATCTGGAAGATCCGGTCTTGCAGCTGGATAAGATGGAGTTAATTCCCCGCTACCTGAGAGAGTTAGAAGAGGCTATCGAGGCTGTGCCAGCAGATGTACTAGCTCACTTTGACTATGGTTTCCGAAAATTTGCGCTTACCGTAGAGGAGTTAAAAACTTTTGAACCAGAGCTGCGACAGCTTTTTCACAAGATGATTGATTATGGTCTGGCCTTTGAGCTCAACTGCAAGTCCATGTATCTGTACGGCCACGAGGAACTCTATATCTATGCTCTTTCGCTAGTCAAGGAGCTGGGCGGTCAGCGCTTTTCAGTGGGATCAGATGGCCACAAGCTGGAGCATTTCCGCTTGCAGTTTGACCGAGTTTCCAAAATCTTAGCAGAGGCTGGCATAGGTGAGGAGCAGTTGATCTAGAAGGAGAAATCATGACTGAGATTAGGTCCTTAAAATCAGAGGAAATCCCGCTCTTAGAGGAATTTCTTTACCAAGCTATTTTTATCCCTCAAGGTCTAGAGCCGCTACCCAGAAGTATATTGAATGAACCAGAACTAGAGATGTATATCAAGGATTTTGGTCAACAGCCAGATGATTGGGCTTTAGCAGTAGAAGTGGCCGGCCAGCTGGTCGGAGCTGTTTGGGTTCGGATTATGAAAGATTACGGCTATTATGACGACCGGACTCCCTCTCTGTCCATTTCATTCCTGCCTGAGTTCAGGGGTCAAGGTCTAGGGCAGCAGTTGATGACGGCCATGCTGGACTTACTCAAGTCCAAAGGCTACCCAAGTGTTTCCCTCTCCGTTTCCAAAGACAATCCCGCCGTTGGCTTTTATCAAAGACTGGGCTTTGTTACGGTTGAAGAGAGGGAAGATGATTATTTGATGCTGTGCCGATTGAAATAAGAAAAGAAAACTCATGAAACTAGAACGATTAATCTATATTCTACTAGCCCTTTTGAATAAGAGGCAGATAACAGCTAAAGAAATTGCTGAACGTTTTGAAATATCTACTCGTACCGTATATCGAGATATGGATACGCTCAGCTTAGCTGGAATCCCTATTTACTCAGAACGCGGAGATAAGGGTGGTTTTTATATACCGGATGACTACAAGATGGACAGCAGTTTTTTCACAGAAGAAGAAAAGCAGTTTATCATCAATATGAGCCAAAATGTCGGCAAAATTGTTGGACATCCTAGTTTTGACAGCATTGAGCATAAGCTTGTTTCTCAAGAAGCGACCGACAAGGTCAATCCATTTTATTTTGATCTCAGTTCATGGTCTCTTAATACAAATTATTTACTTGAGATTGAACAGGCTATACAAACTGGGAAGAAAGTTTCCTTTTCTCATTTTTCTAAAAAACAAGAACAAAGCCAGCGAACGATTCTTCCTTATCGTCTGATTTTTAAACTAAATGCTTGGTATGTTATCGGCTACTGTTTAGAAAAGTTAGATTTTCGCTTTTTCAAACTCAGCAGAATTCGTGATTTGCAGCCAGTAGAAGAGGCTGTCGATGTTGGAGATTACCCGCTTTTATCTCAAGAAAAGCTAGATCTTTTTCTAAATCCGTCCAAAGATAAAGTTGAGGGCAATAAAGAAGAAGTAGAGCTGATTTTCACAGAATCTGCGCTTCCAAAAATTTATGACCACTTCACAGAAGAAGAAATCACTCTTGAGCAAACAAGGATAAAGGTCCATGCTCTCAGAGCATTGACACCGACCTTTTTCGAATTGATTTTAAGTTTTGCTCATCAAGTAAAAGTCATATCACCAAAAAAACTGCAGGATAAATTAATTGATTCTCTTCAAAAAAATCTTCAGCAATATGACAGACTGTAGTCATATTGCTTTTTGTATAATTTTAAATGGCTTGAGAATCTCATTGTTTGAGTGCTTGCCTATATTATTTTTGGAGGTTCAACATATGGATGCAAAAACATTAGCAGAAAGCTATTTTAATGCAGTTAATAAAGGAGGATGGGAAGATTTCGTAGCAGAAAACTTTAATTATGGAATGTGCGACAGTCAGGAGATCAGGCGAGGTCGTGATGTTTATCTGCAAGGTGCAGGTCAATTCTATGCTTTAAGTCAGCATCTTGAAGTGAAGAAGTTATTGGTAGAGGGGCGAGAAGCAACAGCTTTAAATCGCTATCGCCTGCAGTTGCCACACGGAAATCAACTAGAATTGGATGTCGCAGAATTTTTAAAATTTGATGAATCAGACAAATTAATTGCATCCAACATTTACTTTGATACTCATCGTTTCCATGAGTTTATGCAAGGGAAGTAGGCATGTAGAAAAGTCACCGAACGGCGGCTTTTTTAGTAACCAATAACTTCTACAATGCTTTATCGTATTATTTATAAGTTTTCTTGCCAAGTGGTAAAATAAAGCCGAAATAAAATATGTTCTCCTAGAGCAATCTAATCGATTAGGAACAATTAATTTGACTGTTCTTCGTAGTCATATAAAGGAGTTGATTTTATGACTAATACTAGGCGAGCAGTGCTAGCACTGAGCTTGGGTGTTTTGTTATTGCTAGCAGTGGGAATTCTACTGCAGGTTCATTTTTGGAGAATGATCATTTTGCTAGGTCTATTCTTTTTTGCGGAAGTATTTATCATCTGGTACTCAGGAAGTGAGTCTAAGTCGCAGATCAGTGGCGGGCAAAGCCTTGAATTCTTCTGGCTTTATATCAAACGCTTGAAAATTTTTTATATCACAATTATGTGTGTCGCAATTCCTTTCGTTTCTCTGTCTTCCAATCCTGCTTTCGATTTGTTTTTTGTGCTTGTGTTGTTAGTATTCTTGCTCTTAAGCAATTATATCTTTAGCTCTCATGGCATTCAATCGCCCAAGAAAGAGAAGGCTTTTAAAGTCTAATAGATTTGTTTGCAGCAGTCGATTTGATTGCTGTTTTTTTGAAAGAAGAAAAAGCCTGGGAAAAACCAGGCTTTTTAGTGAAATGTGCAAGATTAGTGTGCTACACGTTTGCGAGCTGCTTTTTTACGGTTTTCTTCGATGAAAGCTGCTTTTTGTTCTTCAGGTTCGATGACTTTTTTCTTAACTGCATATACTGCGCCTGCCACAGCAGCAACAGTAGCTGCAACTCCTGTAAGAACGCCTTTTCCAAATCCTTTAGCCATGTGATTTCTCCTTTTCTGAACTTTTATTATTTATGTTATAATTAATAGTAACGAAAAATCAAAATTTTTTCAAGGAAAAAAGATGAAAACCAAGATAATTGTGATAGTGGGGCCTACGGCAGTTGGAAAAACAGCTCTGAGTATTGAAGTAGCCAAGCACTTCAATGGCCAAATCATTAGCGGTGACAGCCAGCAGGTCTATCGTGGCTTGGATATTGGCACGGCCAAGATTCGTCCTGAAGAGCAGGAGGGCATTCCCCATCATCTGCTGGATGTGCGGGAGGTTGGAGAGAGCTACTCGGCCTATGATTTTGTGACTGAGGCGGCTAAGGCTATTCGTGAGATTGAAGCTCAAGGACAGCTTCCCATCATTTGCGGTGGTACAGGGCTCTATATCCAGAGTTTGCTCGAGGGCTATCATCTGGGTGGCTCCGTCCCTCACGAGGAGATTCTGGCCTATCGGGCGCAGCTGGACAGTTGGTCAGATGAGGATTTGTTTGGGAAAATAGCAGAGCTGGGTATCGAGATTCCTCAGATAAATCGACGCAGGGCTATGAGGGCGCTGGAGATTGCTCAGTTAGGCGGGCAACTAGAAAACAATCAACCAGACTATGAAGCCCTGCTGATTTGCCTAGATGATGAGCGACAAAAACTTTATGAGCGAATCAATCAGAGAGTAGATCTGATGCTAGAAGTCGGACTTTTAGAAGAAGCTCGCTGGCTGTTTGAGAAAGCTCCGACCAGTCAAGCCAGCAAGGGGATTGGCTACAAGGAACTTTTCCCCTACTTTGAAGGTCAGATGAGCCTAGAAGAGGCAGTGGACAAGCTCAAGCAGAATACCCGCCGTTTTGCCAAGCGCCAGCTGACTTGGTTTCGCAATCGGATGTCCGTGACCTTCTATCAAGTGGGAAATCCAGACTATAAAAATCAGGTCATGGAAGACATCAAGAATTTTCTGGACAAGTAGCTGGCTGACCAAGTCTTAGTAAGGATATGAGATGATAGAAACAGAGAAAAAAACAGAGCGTGTCTTTCTGGTCGGTGTGGAACTAGCAGACACGGAGAATTTTGACCTATCCATGGAGGAACTGCAAAGTTTAGCTAAGACGGCAGGGGCTGAAGTAGTCGGCTCCTATAGCCAGAAGCGGGAAAAGTATGACAGCAAGACCTTTGTTGGCTCTGGTAAGTTAGAAGAAATCCGGCAGATGGTTGATGCCGAAGAGATTTCGACCGTCATTGTCAATAACCGTCTGACACCTCGCCAAAATGTCAATCTGGAGGAAAGCTTGGGGGTTAAGGTCATTGACCGTATGCAGCTGATTTTGGATATTTTTGCCATGAGGGCTAGGAGTTATGAGGGCAAGCTGCAGGTGCATCTAGCCCAGCTCAAGTATCTGCTGCCTCGCTTGGTTGGCCAGGGGATTATGCTCAGCCGTCAGGCTGGTGGAATTGGCTCCCGCGGGCCTGGTGAAAGTCAGCTGGAGCTCAATCGACGTAGCGTCCGCAATCAGATTCATGATATTGAGCGCCAACTCAAAGCAGTGGAGAAAAATCGGGCTACCGTTCGTGAAAAACGGCTGGAATCCAATATTTTCAAAATCGGCCTCATCGGTTATACCAATGCTGGCAAGTCTACGATCATGAACTGCTTGACTAGTAAGAGTCAGTATGAGGCTGACGAACTCTTTGCGACGCTAGACGCCACGACTAAGAACATCAACCTCAGTGGCCAGCTCAATGTCACTCTGACAGACACAGTTGGCTTCATTCAGGATTTGCCTACAGAGCTAGTATCTAGCTTTAAATCCACACTGGAAGAGAGCAAAAATGTCGATTTGCTGGTCCATGTTATTGACGCCAGCGACCCTCATCATGAGGAGCACGAAAAGACTGTCCTCGACATCATGAATGAGCTGGACATGCTGGATATTCCCCGGCTGACTCTTTATAACAAAGCAGACAAGACGGAGGATTTTACTCCGACCCTGACTCCTTATTCTTTGATTTCGGCTAAGGCGGACAATAGCAGAGCTCTTTTGCAGCAAGTCCTGCTGGAGCGGATGAAAGAGTTATTTTTGCCTTTTACAATCAAGGTAGCGCCTGCTAAAGCCTACAAGATTCATGATTTAGAGAAAGTCGCGATTATGGGGAATCGAGAATACATAGACGATGTCGAAGTCGTTTCAGGCTGGATTGCCGAGAAAAACAAATGGAAACTGGAAGAATTTTATGACTGATTATATTGACCTGGCCCTCAAATACGGCGGTTTTACAAGCCTAGACAGGGTCTACTTAGAGCAAGTGTTGGCTGGCCTGACAGAGGAGCAGAAGCGTAGCTTTATCACTCCGCCGCCTAGCGTTATCAATGCTTACTTTGCTGAGCTTTATCAAAAGAAAAGTCCGGAAGCCGCAACAGCCTATTTTCTAGAAATTACCCAAGCGCTGGACTTGTGGAATGCGGAGCCTAGCTTTGTAGAAAGCGAGCCTTTTGTACGACTTAATCTATCTGGCAAGTCCTATGGATTTTGCTATGAGAGCGAGAAAGTCGGCTTGGTCTTCCCTGAAAAGCCAGAGCCGGTAACAGACGACTTGCTCTTTGAAATTGCCCAAGTCTTTCCGCAGTACTTGGTCTACGAAGAAGCTGGGAGAATAAAAATGGCACCTTTCAAAGCTGAGTCTCAAGTCGTGGATAGTCAGGCTCTGACTGCTTTGACCGATTGGCAGCAGCTGGCTGATGGCAGCCAGAGAGTTTTGGGCTACAATCAAGATGAAGTCAGTCAGCTGGCTCAGTCCTATGCCGGCAGAAAATACTATCACTCGCAGAATCGCTCTGCCATGATTTATATCATTTAGAAAGAACAATATGCAATTACAATTTTTAGGAACTGGAGCCGGTCAGCCCTCCAAGGCTCGCAATGTATCCAGCCTTGTCCTCAAGCTGTTAGAGGAGATCAATGAGATCTGGATGTTTGACTGCGGTGAGGGGACCCAGCACCAGATCTTGGAGACGACGATTAAACCGCGCAAAATCAGCAAGATTTTCATTACTCATCTGCATGGCGACCATATTTTTGGCCTGCCGGGCTTTCTGTCCAGTCGTTCTTTTCAGGCTAATGAAGAGCAGACTAACCTGGAAATTTATGGTCCAAAAGGTATTAAAAACTTTGTCCTGTCTAGCCTGCGCGTGTCTGGTTCTCGTCTGCCTTATCGGATTGATTTTCATGAGTTTGATGAAAATAGTCTGGGCAAGATTCTTGAAACGGACAAGTTCACAGTTTATGCGGATAAGCTGGATCACACGATTTTCTGTGTGGGCTATCGGGTGATGCAGAAAGATTTGGAAGGAACGCTGGATGCGGATAAGCTAAGAAATGCGGGCGTACCTTTTGGTCCCCTCTTTGGTAAAGTCAAGAATGGTCAGGATATCGTCCTAGAAGATGGAACCAAAATTATTGCAGCAGACTATATCTCAGCTCCTCGTCCAGGCAAGACCATTGCTATTCTGGGTGATACTCGGAAGACTGCTGCCAGCGTTCGCTTAGCAGTAGCAGCAGATGTGCTGGTACATGAAGCGACCTATGGCAAGGGAGACGAAAAACTGGCCCGCAATCACGGTCATTCTACCAATATGCAAGCCGCAGAAGTAGCCAAGGAGGCCGGCGCTAAGCGCCTCCTTCTCAATCATATCAGTGCTCGCTTTTTAGCCAAGGACATCAGCCAAATGCGCCGCGATGCCAGTGCTGTCTTTGAAAAGGTCCATGTGGTCAAGGACTTGGAAGAGGTGGAGATATGAGAACCATCATCATCACAGGGGCTAGCGGTGGACTGGCCCAGGAAATGGTTAAGCTCTTGCCCAATGACCGACTGATTTTGGTCGGACGGTGCAAGGCTAAGCTGGAAAAACTATATGGAGAAAAAGAAAATCTTGACCTAGTGGAGCTGGATATCACAGACAGCTCAGCTTTGGAAAACTTTGCTGAGCGGATTGACAGCCAGTATGGCCACGTAGATGTCCTAGTCAATAACGCTGGCTATGGGATTTTTGAAGAATTTGACAAAATCAGCTCCAGCGATATTGAGGCCATGTTTGAGGTCAATACCTTTGCCCTGATGAACCTGTCCCGTATCTTTGGAGCTCGCATGAAGCAGGCAGGTCAAGGACACATCGTCAATATCGTTAGTATGGCTGGCCTCATTGCAAGTAGCAAGTCCAGTCTTTATTCAGCGACCAAGTTTGCAGCGATTGGTTTTTCCAATGCCCTGCGTTTGGAACTCCTGCCTTTTGGGGTTTATGTCACGACGGTGAACCCAGGTCCTATTAAAACTTCCTTTTTCGATCAAGCGGATCCTGATGGTTCCTATGTAAAAGCAGTGGACAAGTATATCTTGGAGCCTGACTTTGTAGCAGGCAAAATTGTCAACTCCTTTGGCAAAAAGAAGCGGGAAATGAATCTACCTGGGATTCTCAATCTAGCTCACAAGCTTTATACCCTTTTTCCAAGAATTGCCGATAAGATGGCAGTCAAGATGTTTAACTATAAGTGAGGTTTTATGCCAGCTAATCTACAAGCCTACAAAGCTCATCTGCAGGCGCCTTGGGGCAAACTTCAGTATGATATTATTTTTGCCTTTCTTGAGTCACTTAAGGGCCAGAAAATTCTTGATTTCGGCAGCGGTTTTGGGATTGTGGCTGATTTTCTAGCGGAAAAGAACCAAGTGACCGCCATTGAGCCGAACTCAGAAATGATTGCCGATCGCAAGCAGGACTTTTTCTATGAGCAATTGCAAGGCAGCTTGGACCTTCTGCAAATATTACCAGACCAGTCTTTTGATGTCATCGTCTGTCATAATGTCTTAGAGTATGTATCTGACCCTGCTCTTTATTTGACAGAATTTTCCCGCCTCTTAAAAAAGGACGGCAAAATTTCTCTGGTCAAGCATCACGAGGTTGGGCGCATTATGCATACAGTGGTTTTTGAAAATGACCCAGAAAAGGCCCAGCAGCTTTTGGCGGGGCAGGAATATCAAACTCACAGTATGGGGACTGCTAAGGTTTATCAGGTTCAGGAAGTTATCTCAGGTCTTCCATTAGAAGTTGAGGATTATCAGGGAGTACGAATTTTTTACGGGCTGCAATCCAATGACTACAAAACTGCCCCTGACTGGGCTGAAAAGATGCTTGAGATGGAGCTGGCTGTCTGCAACCAATCTCCTTATCGGGACATTGCTGCCTTTCAGCATGTTTGGCTAGCCAAGTCCTAGGTCAAAGGAAAAAAGTGTTCATTTACATCTTAAACAAACCTCGTAAGGAGAAAGCTTGATGCGAAGGAGAGAAGTCGTAGGGCCTGGGCAGCCAGTCAATTATGCCCTGCTCAGCCTTTTTCAATATATCGCTTCCATTTTGGTAATTCTGGTTCACTGCCAGAGACTTTTTGAACATGAAGCCCTGCATTTTATTCAGAAGAGTATGTTTGGCCGCATGGCGGTCCCTTTCTTTTTAATTTCTTCAGCCTATTTTTTCCGATTACGCTGGAAGCGAGAGCACGGTTCTACGAAACTGACTCTGTATATCAAAGGTATTTTAAAGGCCTATGGCTTTTGGAGTTTGGTCTATCTTCTCTATGCTTTGACTTACTTCCAATCTCTGCACTGGCCTCTCTACCTAGCTCCGCTGGCTATTCTAGCAGCGCTCTTCTACATCGGAATGAGCTACCAGCTCTGGTATATTCCTGCCTTTCTCTTAGGTTTGCTGCTTGTACATTTTTTATATAGGAAGTTGGGTCCCAAGAAAACATTTGTTCTTTTACTAGTTATCTACGCTTTAGGTGCTATTGAGACTTATCACGCCTATCTGGCGCCTAGTCTGCTGACAGACTGGTATGATGCCTATGCCAAGCTCTTTTTCACTAGCAGGACTGGCCTCTTCTATACGCCCATTTTTATCTATTTAGGCTACTTTCTAGCTGATTACGGGCAGATAGCCTTATTTCAGAAGAAACGCTGGCTGTCTCTTCTGTTGGCAAGTCTTTTCCTAGCAGGCGAAGGAATACTGGTTTACATCAGGCAGGGACTGGATAAAAACTTTTTCTTTGCTCTCATTCCCTTTACGCTCTTCTTATTCAATTGGCTGTTAAAAACTCAGTGGAAGCGTGAAAAAAACTGGCGACATTTAAAAGATCTAAGTATCCTTTATTTCTTTCTCCATCCTATCTTTATTGAGTTATCTTTCTTTCTGCTCAAATCCCAGCAGCTGACCAAGTGGGAAAATGGCCGTTGGGCCTTCCTTCTGACGATTATCCTGACCCACCTGACGTCAGAGTTGGTGATTCGATGGCGAGGGAAAGGTTAAATTTATCGCTAAAAAATTTGGCATGTTTAAGATGAATAGTTGCTATTTCTTTATCTAAAATAAAACACACGCATTAAGTTCAGTTTTAATGCGTGTGTTTTTAGTCAAGGAAAAAGTTAGGCAGAACACCCATTATATGTCGTTCTACGATTTCAGTGAATTATCTTTTGTATTATCTCCTTCAGCTATGCCATAGACTGTTGCTAACTGGATAATTTTCTTTGCCCATTTGCTATGCGGCTTCATTTCATTCATCCGGTTTTCTTTATATCCTTTTATTACACCAATTTGCTGCTGATTTGTGTTAAGAATTGTCAGAGCATCTTGGTAGTCTTCTATACTAACAATGTTATTCTCAGCAATAAGGCTTAGCTGAGAAGGATGGATGCAAGTTTTTCCAATGAATCCATTAAGTCTGTCTAATTCTAGCTCTTTTTTCAATCCATGAGCCCAATTCCCATCTTGAAAACGGCTATTAAAGTATTCCCATACTGGTCCTGAACAGATATAATCTGCGGAAAAAATATTTAAGATATCTGTTAGACAGTCAGCAATAAGTTTAACATCGTAGATAGTCTGGTGGACATTACGACGAATACCGAAAATATTACTAAAATCAGTTGCTCCCACACGGATATTTAAAACTTGCTCCTTATAGGGTTTTAATAACTCTGATATAAAAAGAAGTTCTTCCATTCTGGTATTCTTTTTCATGATGCTCTCGCTTTCAAGAATTGGCATTATGTAAAATGTTTGATTTGTTCTTTTGCTAAAATTGTCGAAAACTTGAAGGTAGGCAGGAGCAGTAGTAGAATCAAATTTAGGAAAATTAAATCCAGAAACTAGTTTAAAGATATCAGGAGAAGAATGCTCGAGCATTTGATTAAATTGTTGGGAAGAACGGACTCGGATAAAAATTAAAGGGAGAGAATCAAAATCTAGCTGGCCAGTTTCCAAGGCTTGATTCAGTTTGTCTAAAGTCTCAAAGAGTTGTAATTCAGCTTGATGAACAGTTCCATCTCCAATAGAATCTTCTAGATCTAGACAGATTGAGCTACAGCAAGGATGGAGGCCAGCAATGATTTCATCAACTATCTGAGTTCGATGAGCGGGCATATAAAGAAGTCCAGCTATTGCATATTGCAATAAATCTTTTGGGGAATTTTGATTAAATTGGCATCCTTCTTTAAATAGGGGTATAGAATCATAAGTAAATTTCATTCAAATCTTCCATTCAACACTTTTAAGTTTTTTGTTCGAGGACTACTGAAAGAATATCCTCAGCGCCTTCTATTCCTTGATTAACAATCATATAGCCATCTTTATTATCGATAAGCTGGTAAACTTCACTGTTCTTTGGTATCATTTTTATATCGCCTAAAGATAAGAAGCCAGCATCTAATTTTCCGTCACCCGAAGTAATTAGAAATTCTTCTTTGAGATAGTCTTTTA
Source organism: Streptococcus sanguinis (assembly GCF_019929145.1). Lineage (GTDB taxonomy): Bacteria > Bacillota > Bacilli > Lactobacillales > Streptococcaceae > Streptococcus > Streptococcus sanguinis_U. The sequence goes on from NZ_JAHZOW010000001.1 coordinate 378,585, forward strand.
AAAAAGAAAGAGCGTTTTCTTTAGAAATTTCTTTAGGGATGATGTAAAGTTTAAGCCCCTGAAGAGTGAAAGTCCATTCTAAATCTTTTAAATCTTTTTCAAGACTTGGCAAGATAAACTCTTGAACGATATCCTGATCTTCGGTAACTTTAGTAAAAAAGAATAAATTGTCAACCAAAGATGGAGTTCTAGTTAAGTATTTTTGATATTTAGTTAAAATATCTAAGATTTTAGGATAATCCAATGCTTGTATTTGTCGAGTTCTTTCGATGTGTTCCTGCCAGACTTTTAAAGGTTGACCTTTATGCAGAATGATTCCGCCATTAGCAACAACAGCATAAGGGCAGTCTTGTAGGGGGATAATGCGTGAGAACTGCGCTAGCGAGCGAGTTGTAATTGGAACCAAATGGATATCGCATCGAGTTTTGGCTTGAGCAAGTAATTCCAATGCTCTATGGCTCATATAGGAGATTTCACGTCCGTCTAGATGTTCTACACAAGAAACAGTCTGATAATTTTCAACAAACTTATTAGAATAAATGATGGTTCGATCTAAATCAGTAGCAAAAAGCATAATATTCCTCTCTTTTTTGGGACTGATAGTTGTAAAATTTTAATAGAAAACAAAAATTTCTTTTTTAATTTCAAGCAGTTATATTTAAAGGTTATTAAAGTTAGATTGATTGTCTTAAAATTTTTGTCAAACTTAAATGAAACAATATTATAATCTTAAATGACTTAAGAGAATAAATTTTAGTTATCAAAGTGTGCAATTCATCAAACTATACCAATCTTACTATAAAAGAGCCGATAAGTCTAGTCTTGGAAGCATTTATAAAGAATCAAGTAGATTATTGTCATGGATAAATTTTCCCTGTTCATGAAGTATTCATAGTCACTTCACTAAAAGAGTTGATAAGTAAAGGCTGAAACACTAGTGTTTCAGCCTTTCTATAACTAACATTTATTTTTTGTAAGAGCTTTTCGGATGAAGTCTATAGGGATAATCAGAACAGCAATAGCAAGTGCTACAATATAGTGTTCAATATCCATAGGAACAGTATTGAAGACCTGTCCACCAAACTGAATGATTAAAGATTGAACGATAGCAATGGAAATCATGACAATCGAGAATTTTTTGTTTTCTGAAATATGCTCAAAAACATTAAGACCAGTACTGCGAGTATTGAGGGAATTGAAGATAATCGCATAGATAAACACAGTAAAGGTGAAGGTAGTTACCATTTCAAAGTTTCCAGTTCCATTAGTGATGAAATCTTGAATACCAGCTACATTTTTAAGAATAGCTAGACAGACAAGAGTAATGAAAATACTAGCAACTCCAATAGCAGACTTCATATATTTTGTCAGGATATTAGCTTTTTTAGCTACTGGCTTTTCATTCATATACCGTTCTAAGGTAGGTTCTTCACCAAATGCTAGAGCAGCTAGAGTATCCATGATGAGGTTAATCCAAAGGATTTGAATAATTGTAAATGGCTCTTTCAGACCAAAAAGAGGAGAGAGAAGAGACATAGCAATAGTAGTTACATTAACTGTCAGCTGGAAAATAATGAATTTGCCAACTGATTTGCTCATTGTCCGACCGTAAAGTACTGCTTTTTCTATAGAAGTCAAACTATTGTTTAAAATAACTATATCAGAAGCTTCACGGGCAACCTCAGTTCCATCCCCCATAGAGAAACCAACATCAGCAGCTTTAAGAGCAGGAGAGTCATTGACACCATCACCGGTCATACCACAAACCATATCAAGATCTTGTGCAGCTTCAATTAAGCGCTTCTTATCCATTGGTAAGGCACGACTTACAACTTTCATATTAGGGAGTTGCGCTTTCAATTCTTCGTCAGAGAGGTTCTCTAGTTCATCATGGGTCAGGACTAAGTCTGTATCACTGGTAACAATTCCGGCTTCTTTAGCAATAGCGACAGCTGTTTCTTTACGGTCCCCTGTAACCATAACTACTTGAACTCCAGCCTTGTTCATTGTTTCAACAGTCTGTTTAATGGAATCCCGTACATTGTCTCGAATACATACGACAGCAATCAAGATTTTGTCTGCCCCCTCTTTCTTGAGGATAGCGAGAAGACGCATAGAACGATTAGCCTGTTCTAAAGAGATAGCAGAGAATTTATCTTTATCAGCTGCAGTAAAAGCAGTTTTATTTCCGTCTTTATCAAGATAGAAATGACAATCGTCTAAAATAAATTCTGGTGCTCCTTTGATGTAAACTTCGCCTGACTTAGTTGTAACACTAGCATATTTTTTAGCAGAATTAAACTGTTCTTTTTCAGCAATAGTGTTTGTATCGAAATCTAAGAGATTACGGTTGATTAGAAAATCTAAAAGAGCACGGTCAGTTGCGTTACTTCCGACAGCTATACCGTCTGCAACATTAGCGTCATTATTCAAACCAATACCATGAATAACTTGCTTGAGTAACTTTTCAGACATACTAGAGAAATCAGCAGCAGAACTCTCATCAGTTGTCTCATAAAGAGTTCCGTCACCAAGGAAGAAATCAACAACAGATAGTTTCCCTTCTGTAATTGTTCCAGTTTTATCGCTGAAAAGGATATTCATATAACCAGCTGTTTCAATAGTATCAGGATGGCGAACTAGAATATTCTGAGCTAACAAGCGGCCTGAGTTCATAGAAGATACAAGAGCCAGCATCATTGGCAATCCTTCTGGAACAGCCATGATAATGATAGTTACTGCAAAGAGGATTGTTTCAATAACTAATAAGAAAATAGATGAAAGATTCAAATTATTTGTGGTATTTAAAGCGAGTAAACCAATAATAAGATTGATGACAGAGTATGCAGCTCCAGCACTGTATCCAAGAACACCAATATTTTCTGCTAGTTTATTCAATTTCTCTTTTGATGGAGAATCTTTCCCATCCTCTTGGAGAGAGGTATTGATGCTTCCAAGAACAGTATGGTCACCAATATCAGTTGCTTCCATAACAGCTTCACCAGATGTTACCACAGTTCCACGGAAGATTTTTAATTCTGTAAAAAGGTCTTGACTATCTGGTTCTGCATTATCACCTAAAGCGATTTTTGTAGCATCTTCACTTTCTCCGTTTAAGACAGCTTGATTTACCTTTAATTCCCCAGCAAGAATAATACCATCAACAGGAATTTTATCACCAGTTTGAAGTAGAATTTGGTCTCCTTTGACAATATCATCTACTAAAATTTCTTTAAGTTTACCGTCGCGATAGACTTTAGCATTAGTTTTGCTGGCTTCTTCTTGTAATGTATTAAACTTTTGCTCATTTTGATATTGTGAGATAGCAGAAAATCCTGTTGACAGGAGAATGGCAAAAATCAAGGAAATTGCTTCGTACCAATTTGCTTCACCAATACCTGGGAAAATCATGCCGATAAAGTTGAAAATAATTTTGAGACCTAAGGCCGCAAGCAGAATCAAAATCCACTGATCCTTGAAAGCTTCAATAAATATTGAAAGAAGTGAGTTAGCTTCTTTACTGGAAAGTTTATTATCTCCATGGGCTGACTTGCTTGCTGCAACCTCAGCTGAGCTTAGCCCTTTAAAGTTATTCATTTGGTTTGTTTGTCCTTTCTAAAAATAAAGAGGCTGAGACAATAGTGTTCAGTCTCTTTTTTGTATGTCAATAAAACTTGATTTGGCAACTGTCTGTCTTTAGCTAAAGAGTGCAGCTATACCATTTAAATCAGCCTGCTTACCTTCACCGATGGTGTGGAAGGCCCAAGTTGAACCATCTTTTACAAGTTCTGCAAAAACAACAGCTGTGTCGGTAGAATAATCATCTTTAAGTTGGAACTTGCAAAGTTCAGAATTGTTCTCAGCATTAACTAAGCGAACATAGGAATTATTAACCATGCCAAATGTTTGACGACGAGTGATAGCCTGATCGATGGTAACGGCGCAAATGACCTTATGGATACTTGGTGAGAGAGCAGCTAAATCCAAATTGATAACTTCATCATCACCATCACCTGCACCAGTACGATTATCACCATTTAAGTGAATACCGGGAGCAGTTTTGTTATTATAAAAAATAACATCACTAGCAGAAGTAATTTTGCCTGCCTCATTCAATAGGAAAGCAGAAATATCAAGGTCAAAATCTGCACCACCGGCAGAGATATCCCAACCAGCGCATAAGTCAACTTTTGTAAGGCCTGGAGCAGCTTTAGCTAAGTTCAGGATAGTATTTTTTTCTAAATCAAGAGATACACCTCCCGTTGCAGGAGCAACTTCAGTGGGTGTTGGAGTAGGATCGGCAGGTCCGCCAAGTGAGGTGAAATTAATAGCCATGAGAGATTCCTTTCTGATTAACGGTAAGATTTTTCAATGTCTTGGATTGAAGCGTTTAGGTATTCTCCAACTGCTTTGAAAGTCCAACCATTGACAGTACGTGTAAGTTCAGCAAATTTAACGGCCGTCGCTTTGCCGCCATCTTCTGATAGATTGAAGCGAGCGATTTCTTTTTCAGGACGTTGTGCTTGATCAACTAAGCGAACGTAGGCATTCTTTACTTGGCCAAAATATTGTTTGCGATTTTGACCAGAATAGATAACAACTGCTACAACGATTTGAGCCACGTCTGGATGAATATTATTGAAATTGACAAACATGTTTTCATCATCACCGTCACCAGCACCGGTAAGGTTATCATGATCTAATTGAATCCCCTGAGATTTCTTTTTACTGAAATAGACAAGATTATTAACTGAACGAGTCAGATGGCCAGAAGAATCAAGAAGGAAGGCACAAAGATCAAGGTCAAAGTCAGAGCCAAAGAGACTTGTCTTAACATCCCATCCTGCTGATACGCGAATATTTTCTAAAGAGAAATCTGTTTTAGAAAGATTAAGGAAGTCATTTTTTGCAAGGTTAAGCATGCCTCCTTTATTTAAATCGAGTGTGACTTCACGTCCTTCCGTACTAGAAGTTTGAACAGGTGTGTTAGCAACAGGAGCTTGAGTTTGTTGCTCATCTCCACCAAACAATTTACCAAAAAGTCCCATAATATTTTCCTTTCTATTTTCTTAATTACATATAGCGAGACAAGAGTTGGTTGAGGTCAGCGATAGCTCCCTCACCGATTGCTTCAAAAGCCCAGCCATTAGCTGTCCGACTAAGGGAACAAGCTGTTACAGAAGTATCAGCAGAATAACTGTCACTCAATTCATAGCGGCAGATTTCCTGTTCGTTATTGTCGGCATCTAGAAGGCGGACAAAAGCATTTTTAATCATGCCAAAAGTCTGACGTTTAGTGACTGCATCAAAAATAGTAATGAAGAAGACAATTTTCTTAATTCGAGGTTCGATTGCATCAAGATTAATTTGGATTCGTTCATCGTCGCCTTCGCCTTCTCCAGTACGATTATCACCTTCAAGACGAATTCCAGCTGCAGACATATTATTGAAGAAAATAACATCATTCGGTACTTGTGCAACACGACCGCTTTCTTCAACTAGGAAGGCTGCTAAGTCTAGGTCAGCAGTTGGTCCTGCAACAGCCATATCCCAGCCGCCGCCTAGAACGCAATTTTTTAATGCAGGAGCCTGCTTTGTTAAATCTAAAACGCTCCCTTTAGAGAGGTTAAGAGGAGCAGCAGAGCTGCCAGAGTTTAAATTAGTGAAATCCATATAGATATTCCTTTCTGAGTCATAATATTTTTAAAACTCTTTAGCTTAAGGAAAGCCAAGTAAGAGTTATCGGTACCTTATTTTAAGTGATATCAATGACCGCTTATAAAACCTTTTTCAGCCATGTCAGATTTCATATGTTCTAACTCAATCGAATCACTTTTTCGTTTTTCAGCAATTTGATTATTGATCTGCTTGGTTTCTTCAATTCCTTTTTTGATTGTCTCATAAGTAGTACGAAGAGTTTCCATTTGAATAGAGCTTCCACCAGCCATACGAGCAATATTAACAGATTGATTAGCAGTATTTTGTGCATTACGAATTAGAAGTTCATTGGTTTTTTCATCCAATTGTTTGATAGACTTAGCTTGAATTTCCTGTCTTTTTAATTGAATAGCTTGAACCAAACATTGCTTGAAGATTGGCAATGTGATAATAAAGGAAGAATTGATTTTCCGCATCAGATTAAAGTTAGACATTTGCATGGTCTGAATCATAGGACAGGTTTGCATGGCCACGTTTTCAGCAATTTGTAAGTCATATGTTCGCTGTGCGAGCATATCTTTAATCATGCTTAGCTTTTGCTGTTGAGTTTGTTTTTCTTGCTCTGTTATATCCGTACGAGCCGCAATCTGATTGCTGTATTCTTCGATTTCTTCTTGAGCAATCTCACCAGCAACAATATATTTTTCTAATTCTTCATAGTAGGCTACATTAGTTTTATATTGTTTTTCCAAATTTTCTTGAGTTTGGTGAATCTGAACTTCATATTGCTTCAATATGGTATAAATCTGATCAACCTCTTTACCCATATCTTCATATTTAGCAAAAAGTTTATCAATACTATTCTTTATTTTGCCAAATAATTTTTGCAGAGCAGATGCTTTTTCTGGATTTTCAATTTCTTTAATATCGAATTTATCCATGATTTTAGTAAGTTGAACGAGCATTCGAGAAGCTTCCTCTGCATCTACCCTTCGCATGGAAGATAATAGAGCATCAGACATTTGAGAAATCCCTTCACTCGGTTTTTGACCGAAAGCCATAATAGAGTTGACATTAGTAATATCAATCTCATTGGTGAGGTTCTGAACCTCAGGCAGTGTTCTTAGCTTCTGCTTATAGGCTAAGTTGTCAGCTAGGACTTCTGGTTTAGCAAGTTCAAGTTCAGTTGATTCAATCTCTTGCGGAGTCGAATCAAAACTTCCTGTGTTGATAGGCATATTGTTTTCCTTTCTTTAATTAAAAAGTTTACTGAAGAAATTTTGTTTTTTCATCTTTCGTTGAATAGCTTGAAAACTTTGCTCATAGTTTATAACATCTAATCTGACAGTGTTAAAGTACTCTGCATTAATGTAAGAGTTCAGGTCAGATAAGCCGGCAGGTGAAAAAATGATGATGTCAAAACCAATTTTTCCAAGATAGGCAAGGACATAGCACGTATTTTTTGATAACTGAGTTTCGCCTTCCAAGAAAAAGACAATCTTGGGTATAAAGCCGGTAAAATCAAAGCTATCTATGAGTCGTATTACTCTTTTATCCAACTGTAGAATCAACAGTGCAAAGTTTAATATTTCTTCTTTGGATACTGTCAATGGTTGTTTGAACAGTCGAGTATCTGCAATGGTTTCGTTAATCTTATTGAGAAGGAATTTTTCTGTTTCATCGTTATAAGGAGCATAGCGATAGAATGGGAGCTTCATAATCTCCTCAATATCAAAACTTCCATTACTGAGTTGACAAAACATAAGCTGATATTTATCGGAATCATTTATTTCATGAGTAATCAGTTCATCACCATTGGATGTTAAAACGAGCGTATTGTCAGACGAAGAACAGATATTGACCAAATGGGCGTACTTGTCAATTGGATTATATTCTCCCTCTATTTCAAAAAAGAAATGTGGGACGTAGACTGTTTTCTCAACGGTCTTAAATCCGTTCCGAACTTTTGCGGGTGCGTTCCAATTTTGTTCTACATCAATTAAAGTTGAATTGAAAAAAATGGGGCTTGTCGTTCCATTTCGGAACTGCCAAGGTCTATAGATGCCAGAATTTGTAAATAACTGTTCTTCAATTTGTGTTTCTATATCCAGTGTAATTGAACGATTTTCCTCTATAATTTGTCCATTTTTAGCTCTTTCTGCCCAACTTTGGATAGGCAGGATTTGAGTGTTTTTATGGACAGTACTGATTTGATCAGAGTCAACTTGAGCAAAATTTTCATCATCTTTTAGTGGATTAATATAAATGACATCAAAACCAAAGCGATTTAGTAACAGCAAGAAATATATATCGTGTTTGGAAATACTACCATAGTAGATGCACTTGTTTGTAAGGTAATCTCTATCTTGATAGGATAAGCTGAAAATATGTAAGTATGCATAGAGTAGCATTTTGCATATAAAATTATTTCTCACGCTGTTATTCAGGAAATTTTCCTGACGGATAGCAAGATTTGTTATATATTCAAGAGCAATCAGAAATTGATGATTGAGCTCTGCATTTTCAAAGAGTGTAATATCCTGACTGGCTATTTGACTAACTTCCATTGAAGCAAGCTCGTTTTTTATGCTGTTAATGAAATCAAAATCTGCATTCATTGGGATTTGGCCGTCAAAGTAAATAGTGTGAGTTGAATCCTCTTGAGCTTTTACCAAAATAGTTTTTAATACACTATCATATTTACTTTGATTTTCAACCCCGATATATCGTGTAAAAACAGGAGCGAAAGTGGCTTGTATTCCTTTTCGTTCTGTGATTGAACGCCAAAGTTCAAAGGGCAGATTTTGCAGACTGGTCGACATGAAATATACCTGCTTTCTACGATTATAATGTCACATCTTTTGTCTTCTTTGTATAAAAGTTAAACGAAGAGTGCAGATGGTTTGCTTTGTACCTCCTAAATCACTGGAGATAGCTTATTAAAGTCTGCTCTCCCCTGCTTTATAGATACCATTGTATATTTATAAAATGGTCTTTGTCAAGAGATAAACTATAAATCAGCGACTTCCTTTATAATGCCACAAACATTATATTTCTGTAGGTTGACATATTCGATTGGGATTTGTTTTTCTTCACATAATTGAAGGATATGTTTAAGGTATTTTTGATTAGCCTTTTCTCTAATTAACACCCTGTCTGGAAGGCGCCTAAGCAGAACTCTAGTTGTCTCACCAACTCCTGGTTTTATTTTATTGATATCACTAATGTTGTAGGATTGGGCGATTTTCTTAACTTCGTCCAATCCTTTGAAATCCTCATTGAGCTCTTCTTGTGAAGGATTGAAATAATCTAATTGAACTTGGTCAAAATAGGATTGCACTTTATCTAAGAATTCCAATGAATGGTCGTAAGCTTCGTTTTCTGCATAATAAACAGCTCCGTGAAGCTCGTCATCTTTCATTTCTTTTAATTTGACCGTCCTGCTGACGAGGCCGCTGACAGTAGCATTTAAGCAAGCGCTAGGGATTAAAAAGTCCTGACGAGTACCATAAAGCGGTGTTACCGAAGCTGGATCACTGAGTACAGCTAGAGTAGGATCTAGTTCGGAAAAGAATTTGTTTTCCTCTGCTAACCTCTGGCAGGCTTCTTCAAGGACGGTATTTATTGCTCCTTTTCCAACCCAACCATCCACAAATTGAATATCTTTAGGATGGTGCTTGTTGGCTATAATATTCATGGCAGCTATGTCAATCCCTTTACCTCTAATGATAGAAATACTATAATGCGGCACATCAAGCTGATATTTATAGTGAAGGTACCTTTTTATTAGAATACCTATAGGAGTCCCTGCCCTTGCTAAGGAAACTAAAACAAGATTTTCTCCTTTTTTCTTAAAAATCTTTTCAGAAAGACTTGCTATAGCGTTAGCAGTCTCAAAAGAAAGAGTTGCGAGGCTTTCTTGATAGATTTTCATATAGCGCTCTGTTGGGGCATATTCTAGAGGTAGCATTTCGGAATAATGAACGCCCTGTTGATTTAACTTTTCTCTTTCAGCAGTGTCTAATACAGGAACCTTTCCACGCACATCTTGTAAGAGGATGGTTACATCGGATTCAGGGTAACTAGTTTTTACTAAATTCATAAAAGCCTTTCTTATTGTTTAACAAAAATTAGTGTTTGCTTACTAAAGGGCTGCAGTTTATTTTGAAGAGTTGCTCGAAATGCATCAGTCATAACCTCATAGACGATGATAATTTGGTCATAATGACGTTCAATATCGTAAAGGAAAGTCATTCTATTACTTTCGTAAGCACTGGCCAAAGCTATGCCGTTATGGAAAAGATAGTTGTCTTCATTGGAGAGGGAAATAGGACTTCTTGTAGTGGAGCGAACCTCTGCATCAAGTTCTTGGGCTAGCCTAATTGGTAACCACATATTTTCCTCAGTTCCAATGACAGCTATTGTTTCTTCTTTAGATTTCCGAGAGACTTGCGAAGTCAATCGATTTAGAGCAGTTTCTTGGAAGACTAAAAACTCTTCTTTAGTGAGACCTGTTCGAGGATTGAGCTTGTCAGATAAATGATAGTGAACGTCTGAAGTTAGTCTTGGTTTTTCCAGTATTGTTTCTTTCAGCTCTATGAGTGGAGTATTATCTCTCATTTGACCACTGACTAGGTATATTCTTTTGATTCCTTTTTCTTGAAAAATCTTACGATTCTTTGTATTTTGCCAGTTTAATATAGAAGCGGCTGCAAAAGAAATACCGTCTTTAATTTTTTGAAATTTTTCAATAAAGTTAACAATTGTATTTCCTGTTGTTATTTCATCTTCGATAAATAAGACAGTATCATAGTCAGGAATATCTGATCGGTAATATAATTTTTGTGTGCTTGCATGTGAATGCTCTTCTTCGAAAGAGATATTTTGGATATCCGTATTAATGCTTTCTCGAGTAGTCTGTAAATAAAAGACAGTATTCAAATCTTTGTTTTCCAAGGCAATATGCATGATTGCCTGGGCGATTCCAGTAGCCGTCTCAGAAAAACCAACAACTAAAATACGCTTGTCAGAAGGAATTTGCCTTTTTATTTCTTGATAGAGTTCGGAAAATAGCCGCAGCGTATTATGGGCTTTAACAGGATAATGTTTAGCTTGATATTTATTAACAAATAAATAGTCTCGGTTGGGATTATTACTTCGCTTGCAAATAGCAACCAGATCATTGATAACGAAGGAACTCTTATTTTCTTCTATATTAACAAAATCTTCTACTTTTAAAAGATAGGTCATTATTATTCCTTTCAAAGTTTGCAATTAATTAACCTTTATTGTCTTAGTATATCACTAATTAGCTCAACTGTCACTTTAATACTTCAAACAAATCTGGACAATCTTATTAGTGCTATTGTGGTATAATAATAAAAACATTTCAAAGGAGTTCCACATGCTTGAACGTCTACAACAGCAGCTAGCTTTTACCAATGAGCTGGAAAAGCTGAAAGCCACTCATCGCAACAATCGGACCTTGGACGCTTATCGTTTTGAGAATTCTGCTGAGCATAGTTGGCAGGGGGCGCTCATGGCGCTAGTTTTTCGAGAATATATCCCCGAAGAGGTCAATCTGGAAAAGATCATGTCAATGTTATTGATTCATGATTTGGGCGAAATATATGCTGGTGATACCTTTATCTTTGACGACGTGGGCAAGAGCGATTCTTATGATAGAGAGCTGGGGTCCTTGAAAATCAGTTTGGACAAGTTGCCACTAGATCAGCAGGATTCCTTTTTAGAGCTTTGGCAGGAATTTGAAACCGGCATTAGCATAGAGGCTAAATATGCCCGAGTACTTGATGCTCTGGTTCCCCTGCTCAATCACTTGGAAGTTGCTCAGCCTCATGATAACCCTCATGGCCTGACCAAGTCGCAGGTCATCGCAAAGAAATCCTTTATTCAAGAAACCTCTGAAAGTCTTTGGGGATTAGCTCAGGAAGTTATTGATAAAAGCGTTGCTAAGGGACTTTATCTAGATGAGTGAGGCTGAGAACCTTGCTCGAAGATAAGAAGTTTGAGACTGGTTGAACCAGTCTTTTCATGTTATAATATTCAGACAAGATTGAACGGAGAAAGTGTTTCACTTATCATGATTAGCTCAAAATACGACTGGCAGTTTGCCACTAATTTTACAGACGAAAAATTTCTAAAAAAGGCTAAAAAAGCTGGATTGGAACCTGCCGCTGCTAGTCTCCTTTACCAAAGGGGTGTGCAGACTGAAGAAGCTTTGCAGGAATTTTTGGAGCCTAGTTTAGACCAGCTTCACGATCCTTATGACCTGCATGATATGGAGCGGGCAGTGGAGCGCATTCGCTCAGCGATTGAGAATTACGAGCAGATTTTGATCTATGGCGATTATGATGCGGATGGGATGACCTCGGCATCGATTGTCAAGGAAGCCTTGGAGCAGCTGGGGGCTGAGTGTCAGGTCTACCTGCCCAATCGCTTTACGGACGGCTATGGTCCTAATAGCAGTGTTTACAAGTATTTTATTGAAAATCAAGGCATTTCGCTCATTATTACAGTAGATAATGGAGTGGCGGGCCTTGAAGCTATCGATTTGGCCCAGTCGCTGGGGGTGGATGTCATCGTGACGGATCACCACTCTATGCCTGAGGAGTTGCCAAATGCCTATGCGATTGTTCATCCGGAACATAGCGGTGCGGATTATCCTTTCAAGCATTTGGCTGGCTGTGGAGTGGCTTTTAAGTTGGCAACAGCCTTACTGGAAGAAGTCCAAGTCGAACTTTTGGACTTAGTGGCCATTGGTACCATTGCCGATATGGTCAGTCTGACAGGGGAAAATCGTATCTTAGTCAAATATGGTCTCTCCGTCCTCAAAAATACCCAGAGAGTAGGACTTCAGGAACTCTTCAAAATTGCAGGCATTCAGCCAGATGAGCTAGACGAAGAAACGGTTGGTTTCCAGCTTGCTCCCCGACTCAATGCCTTGGGACGGCTGGATGATCCAAATCCGGCGGTTGAGCTTTTAAAAGGCTTTGACGACGACGAAGCTCATGACATTGCTCTCATGATCAACCAGAAAAATGATGAGCGCAAGGAAATCGTCCAGCAGATTTATGAAGAAGCACAAACCATGCTGGATCCTAAGAGACCAGTGCAAGTGCTGGCTAAGGAAGGCTGGAATCCTGGTGTGCTAGGAATTGTCGCTGGGCGCTTGCTGGAAGAGTTGCACCAGCCAGTCATAGTGCTCAATATTGAGGATGGTATCGCTAAGGGTAGCGCCCGCAGTATTGAAGCGGTCAATATTTTTGAGGCCTTGGACAGCCACCGTGACCTTTTTGTAGCTTTTGGCGGGCACGCTGGAGCGGCTGGGATGACTCTTGAAGCAGACAAACTAGCAGAGCTATCTGATATCCTGACAGCCTACATCTTAGACAATGATTTGGATTTGACTGGTAAAACTGTTCTGTATTTAGATGAGGAGCTGCGTCTGCCAGAACTGACCCTGGATACACTCAAAAGTTTTGAAAGACTGGCTCCTTTTGGTATGGATAATAAGAAGCCACTTTTTTACCTCAAGGACTTTAAAGTGGACAATGCTCGGACTATGGGGGCTGGCAATAGCCATCTCAAGCTAAAAATTTCTCAACAAGATGCTACTTTTGAAGTAGTAGCTTTTGGGCAAGGAAGCCTGGCGACAGAGTTTGCCCAGACCAAGAATCTGGAGCTGGCTGTCAGCCTCTCTGTCAATAAATGGAATGGACAGACCAGTCTCCAGCTCATGCTGGTAGATGCCCGTGTGGACGGTGTTCAACTTTTCAATATCCGCAGCAAAAATGCGACGCTGCCTGATAAGGTTCCAGTCTTGCGTTTCACAGAGGAATTGCCAGATTTGAGAAATAGCAGGGCAGTTGTGGTTTATGACTTGCCTGATGATTTGCAGGATTTGAAGACGATTCTTCAGTCTCAGGATTTCGAAGCTATTTACTTTAAGAATGAGATTGCCAAGCCTTATTATCTGACTGGTTATGGCAACCGTGAGCAGTTTGCCAAACTCTACAAGACAATCTATCAGTTCCCCGAGTTTGATGTACGCTATAAGCTCAAGGACCTAGCAGCTTACCTGAAAATTGACCCAATTCTCTTGGTCAAAATGATTCAGATTTTTGAAGAGCTGGGCTTTGTCAGCATAACGGAAGGCGTCATGAAGGTCAATAAAGAAGCAGAAAAGAAAGAAATTGACAGCAGTCACATTTACCAAGACCTCAAGCGCCTAGTCAAAGAACAAGAACTCATGGCACTGGGCACAGTGCAGGAGATTTATGATTATTTGATGGAGAGATGAGATGGTATAAGGCTGAGCCAAAGTCTTGCAAAGGAGAACATTTTAGATGAATGAAATTATCCTGAGTTTTAAACCAGAATTTTTTAAAGCTTTGCTAACAGGAAAAAAGCATTTTGAATATCGTTCAAGGATTCCTGAAAAAGAAACGTTAGCTTATTTATATCTTTCTTCACCCGTTAAGATGATTGTCGGGAAAATGGTTTTAGGTCAGCGTAATAAGATCCAAAACTTTTTAGAAAATTCAGATTTAGCAAATAGTAGTCGTTCATATTTGGAAAACCATTTGCAAGAAGGTGCTAAGTATTTTTCTCCAATTTACTCCCTATCTCTTCTTGACTCGCCTATATCATTAAAACAAGCTAAAGAATTATCTCCGAAATTTAACGCTCCTCAGGGGTATAGCTATGTGACAAATTATAAAGAATTGCATAATTTTCTTGAAAACTCTGTATTTTCAACATTTGAGATTAATCCATCTAATGGTTTGGACTTATTAGGCTTATTTACGAAGGATATTGTAAAAAATTATGAACAAGAAATAGCAACACCTCTTTATTTAGAGCTATACATCTGATTTTGACTTGCCTAGAAAAAACGATTATAAAGATTAACCAACTCAATTCCAGTCTCAATACGGTGGTCTATAAATAAATGAAGCATACTCTTTCAAATTAAATAATCTATCCCCTAAAAAAGTAAGTTTTCTATTACCATTTGGATGAAAAAGTGATATAATAGAGAGTAAAAAATTTTTTTGAAAGAAAGTATATCATGAATTTAAAAGACTACATTGCAACAATCGAAAATTATCCAAAGGAAGGCGTGACATTCCGTGATATTAGCCCATTGATGGCAGACGGAAATGCTTATAGCTACGCTGTTCGTGAGATTGTTCAATATGCGACAGACAAGAAGATTGACATGATCGTTGGACCGGAAGCTCGTGGCTTTATCGTGGGCTGTCCAGTTGCCTTTGAGTTAGGAATCGGCTTTGCTCCAGTCCGCAAGCCTGGCAAACTTCCTCGTGAAGTTATCTCAGCCGACTATGAAAAAGAGTATGGTATGGATACCCTGACCATGCATGCGGATGCTATCAAGCCAGGTCAGCGCGTTCTGATTGTCGATGATCTCCTTGCGACTGGTGGTACAGTGAAGGCAACAATCGAGATGATTGAGCGCCTTGGTGGTGTAGTGGCTGGCTGTGCCTTCCTTATTGAGCTGGATGAGCTCAAGGGTCGCGAAGTTATCGGCGATTACGACTACAAGGTTCTCATGCACTATTAATACATAGTTTCTAGCTATATCTAGTTAGAGAAAAAGTATAATTGAAAACTATATCTCCTTTCAGTATAATGAAAGTACATTGGATAAACAAAGAATAGGCTGGAAAAGTATTTCCAAGCCTTTCTAACGATTGAAGGAGATATTTTCATGCCAATTAAGATTGATAAGAAACTGCCAGCTGTTGACATTTTAAGTTCTGAGAATATCTTTGTCATGGATGACGACAGGGCGGACCATCAGGATATCCGCCCTCTGAATATTCTGGTACTCAATCTCATGCCCCAGAAAATGGTGACGGAGACTCAGATACTGCGCCATTTGGCTAATACCCCGCTGCAGTTGACTATTGACTTCCTCTACATGAGCTCTCACCAGTCTAAAACGACACGTGCAGAGCATATGGAGACTTTCTATAAGACTTTTGATGAGGTTAAGAATCGCTATTTTGATGGCTTGATTATCACTGGTGCGCCAGTAGAGCATCTGCCTTTTGAAGCGGTGGACTACTGGGAAGAGTTCCAGCAGGTGATTGAATGGTCCAAGACCCATGTCTTTTCGACTCTGCATATCTGTTGGGGAGCTCAGGCTGGACTTTACGCTCGCTACGGCGTGGACAAACACCAGATGACGCGCAAATTATCGGGTGTCTATAGCCAATCATCTGATAGCAGCAATCTGCTTTTTCGTGGTTTTGACGATGAGTTTTATGCGCCGCATTCCCGTCATACCGAAGTTCTAAAGGAAGATATTGTCAATCTGACCAATCTGGAAATTCTCTCATTTGGAGAGGATACGGGCCTCTCTGTGCTGGCTAGCCGGGACTTGCGAGAGGTGTATAGCTTCGGTCATATGGAATACGACCGCGATACTTTATCCAAGGAGTATTTCCGCGATTTAAAGGCGGGCAAGAATCCACATATTCCAGAGAATTATTTCAAAAACGATGATGTCCATACGACACCGGCCTTGTGCTGGAGTTCGGCCGCGGCACTCTTTTTCAGCAATTGGGTCAATTATGCTGTCTATCAGGAGACACCTTTCGACTGGGAGAGCCCTGAAAATGATGTATCGTTTTTTGCTTATCTATAAGAGGTGACATGACTTATTTATCAGCTTTTAAATCGGGCAATCTAGTAATCCCGAGCGCTCTTCTTTTACATTTTAAGGACATCTTTGATTCCAGCGATGATTTTTTGGTCTGGCAGTTTTTCTATTTGCAAAATACGACTTCCTTGGAAGAGCTGGCGCCTAGTCAGATTGCGGAGCATATTGGCAAGACCCTGTCGGAAGTCAATCGCTCTATGTCCCATTTGACGGAGAAAGGTCTCTTGCAGTATAAGACCATTGAGCTGAATGGAGAGACAGAGGTCATCTTTGATGCTTCACCGGCTTTGGAAAAGCTGGATGAACTGCTGGCAGCCAAAAGCGGTCATCAGACTGTGGCAAAGGCGCCTCAGAATGTTTTGAAAGACTTGGTGGAGACCTTCCAGCAGGAGCTGGGCCGTCTCTTGACACCCTTTGAAATTGAGGACTTGACCAAGACTGTCCAAGACGATAAAACCAATCCTGACTTGGTCAAGGCTGCCCTTCGTGAGGCTGTGTTTAATGGCAAGGCCAACTGGAAGTATATTCAGGCTATCTTGCGCAATTGGCGTAAAGAAGGTATCACCACACTTGCTCAGGTAGAAGCCAAGCGGGAAGAACGTGAAGCAGCTAATCCTCAAAATGTGACAGTTTCAGATGATTTCCTCAATGCCATGAATTTGTGGAAGGACTGACTTTATTAGATTTATAGTGGCCTGTTAGATATGACAGGCCCTTGGTTTTATAAAAAAGGAGAAAAGTATGACGTATCAATTGCCAAAAGTCTGGTCTGCTGCGGACAGCGACCAAGGGAAATTTTCAGGTATCAATCAGCCTACTGCTGGCGCGCGCTTTGAGCAGAAGCTTCCTGTCGGTAAAGAACCTTTTCAGCTTTATTCACTTGGGACACCTAATGGTGTCAAGGTGACGATTATGCTGGAGGAACTACTGGCAGCGGGTGTGACAGAGGCAACCTATGACCTTTATAAGATTAGCATTATGGATGGCGAGCAGTTTGGCTCAGATTTTGTGAAAATCAATCCCAACTCTAAGATTCCGGCCTTGTTGGACCAGTCAGGTCATAAGCCGATTCCTGTCTTTGAATCAGCCAATATCCTGCTCTATCTGGCAGAGAAGTTTGGAAAGCTGATTCTGTCAGATTTGTCCGGTCGAACTGAGGTGCTCAACTGGCTCTTCTGGCAGACAGGAGCGGCGCCCTTCTTGGGAGGCGGATTTGGTCATTTCTTTAACTATGCACCAGAAAAGCTAGAATATCCCATCAATCGCTTTACGATGGAAGCCAAGCGACAGCTGGATTTACTGGACAAAGAATTAGCCAAGAAAGCTTATATCGCTGGAGATGACTACAGTATTGCTGATATTGCTATCTGGTCTTGGTATGGTCAGTTGGTGCAGGATAAGCTCTATCCAGGCGCAGCTGAGTTCTTGGATGCCACCTCCTACAAGCACCTATCTGCTTGGGCGGAGAAGATTGCAGCTCGTCCAGCAGTCCAGCGTGGTTTGGCAGTCGAGTATCAAGAAATCAAATAAAAAAGTGACAAGTGGCGAGACAAAATCAGTTTATCAACAGGCTGATTTTTTTCGTTGCTTTTTTTATACCCTTAAAAATGATATACTGAATAGAAGAATGTTTAGAAAAGAGTATGCAATGCAAAAAAAGACTATTTCCCAACGCTTGGAGCGAGTAGCTGCTTTTGTTCCGGATGGGGCAAAGTTGCTGGATGTTGGGAGCGATCATGCCTATCTGCCTATTTACCTGATTCAGCAGGGACGGATTGAGAAAGCTCTGGCCGGTGAAGTGGTAGAGGGGCCTTTTCAGTCTGCCCAGAAAAATGTAGCAGAGCATGGGCTGACGAAGCAGATTGAGGTTCGCTTGGCCAATGGTCTGGCGGCTTTTGAAGTGAAAGATCAGATTGACACCATCGTTATCGCTGGCATGGGTGGTCGCTTGATTTCGGAGATTTTGGAAAATGGCAGAGCTAAGCTTGGGTCTATTTCCCGCTTGATTTTGCAGCCCAATAACCGAGAGGATGAGCTTCGCAGCTGGCTGGTATCTAACGGTTTTCGTTTGCTGGCTGAGGATATGTTAGAAGAGGCTGGTAAGTTTTACGAAATCCTGGTAGCAGAAGCTGGCCAGCAAACTTTAACAGAGCAAGAAAAACGTTTCGGACCTTTTTTGATGAAGCAACAGTCACCTGCTTTTCAGCTAAGATGGCAGAAAGAACTGAAGAAACTAGAAGGAGCTCTAGCCCATATCCCAGAAAAAAATGAGCTAGAACGCTCTGCTATGTCCCAAAAAATTGAAAGTATCAAGGAGGTACTCCATGCTAGCAAGTGAAATTATTGGCCGTTATGAAGCCTATTGCCCGCAAGAACTGTCCATGGAGGGCGACATATCAGGCCTGCAAATCGGAACTTTGGATAAAGAAGTGGACAAAATTCTAGTAGCGCTGGATATTCGTGAGCAGACGGTGGCGGAGGCTATTGAGGCAGGTGCTGGACTAATTATCGTTAAGCATGCGCCTATTTTTCGTCCGCTCAAGGACCTAGTGGCAGATAAGGCACAAAATCAAATCATTTTAGATCTTATCAAGCATGATATTGCTGTCTATGTTAGCCATACCAATATTGATGTCGTGGAGGACGGGCTTAATGACTGGTTCTGTCAGCTTTTAGAGATTGAAGAGACAAGTTTTCTCAGACAAACGACGCCAGAAAACGGCATTGGACGTGTGGGGAGGATTGCTCCTCAGACCTTTGGGGACTTTGCGGCTAAGGTCAAGGCAACTTTTGGACTAGATAGTTTGCGTCTGGTTACTTATGAAAAAGCGGATCTCAATCGTATGATTGAGCGTGTAGCTATTTGTGGTGGCAGTGGTCAGTCCTTTTATCAAGAGGCCATTGCCAAGGGAGCGCAGGTCTATATAACTGGCGATATTTACTATCACACAGCCCAGGAAATGCTGACAGAAGGGCTTTTAGCGCTGGATCCTGGACACCATATCGAGGTTCTTTTTACGGAAAAATTAAAAGAAAAGCTTGATACTTGGAAGGCAGAAGAAGGATGGGAGATTGAGATTCTGGCTAGTCAGGCTTGGACCAATCCTTTCCGACATATTTGAGAGGGAGCGACATGAAAAAAGTAGCAGTAATTGGTGCTGGGATTGTCGGATCAACAGCAGCTTACTATCTGTCCAAATCCCCGGATGTGGAAGTGACTGTCTTTGATGACGGCAAGGGGCAGGCAACCAAGGCAGCCGCTGGCATTATCAGTCCTTGGTTTTCCAAGCGTCGCAACAAGGCTTGGTATAGGATGGCACGTTTGGGCGCTGATTTTTATCAGGACTTGATTGCGGAACTGAAAGATGCTGGAATCCAGACAGACTTTTACCAACAGACAGGTGTTTATCTGCTGAAAAAGGATGAGAGCAAGCTGCAGGAGCTTTATGATTTGGCTGCTAATCGTCGTGAAGAGTCGCCCTTAATAGGGGACTTGAGTCTTCTCAGCCTTCAGGAAGCCCATGAGAAATTTCCAGACTTGCAAGGCTTTGAGAGGCTTCTTTATGCTTCCGGTGGTGCCCGTGTGGAGGGAGCACTCTTGACGGAGACACTTCTGAAAGCCAGCAAGGCAGAGTTGGTTGAGAAAAAGGTAAGATTGACAGTAGATGCAGAGCAACTTCTGGTGGATGGCCGTAGATTTGACTGTGTCATCTTAGCTGTGGGGGCTTGGCTAGGAGAAATCTTGCAGCCACTGAGCTATAAGACAGATGTTCGGCCACAAAAGGGACAGCTAAGTGATTTCAAGCTGGCTGAGCAGACAGATGACTACCCTGTTGTGATGCCTGAGGGTGAGCTGGATATCATTCCCTTTCTGGCAGGCAAGGTCAGCGTCGGTGCCAGTCATGAAAATGATCAGGGCTTTGATTTGACAGTTGATAAGACGGTATTGAATCAGTTGCAGCGAGAATCGGAAACTTACTTGCCAAGGCTGTCTAAAGCAGAGATTTTAGGTGAGCGCGTGGGAACACGAGCCTATACCAGCGATTTTGCACCTTTCTTTGGAGCTGTGCCAGACTTACCACATGTCTACGCCGCCAGCGGATTAGGCTCTTCTGGTCTGACAACTGGCCCACTCATCGGACGCCAATTGGCTCAGATGGCTTTAGGAGAAGCGGGGCTGCTGAATCCAGCTGACTATCCTATTGAGCGGTATGTGAAGAAGGTTTGATATGACAGAAACTATTTTGAATTGGGTCAATGTTTGTGTAAAAAAAGATGATGAAATTTTACTGCTTAATCGCCAGCATGATAACTTTAAAGGGTGGATACAACCAGGCGGGAAGGTGGAATTTCCAGAATCTTTTTTCGAAGCTGCAAGGCGCGAATTAAAAGAAGAAACAGGGCTGACTGCTCTAAATATGGAATTGAAGGGAATTTCAGGCTTCACTAATCCGAGTAAAAAAGAACGGTATGTGTATTATGATTTTCTTTGTACTGCATTTGAAGGAGGGCAAGTCAGGGGAAACGATCATGAAGGAGAGCCAAAATGGTGGAAGATTTCCGAACTTGGCCAAATAGATATGCAGGACGACATACGTGAACGTTTGCCTCTCTACTGGCGGAAAGGCTCTTTCGAGCGGATTCATTACTGGAATGAGGAAAAACACTGTATCGGGGAAACCAAGACGATTTTGTATGATTGATTTTAGAGGATAAGGAGAAGTTATGGACTGGTTACGATCGCAGCCTGTGGTTATGCAGGCATTCTTGGCTGGGCTTTTTACATGGTGGTGTACTATTGTAGGCTCAGCTGTTGTATTTTTCTTTAAAAAGGTCAGTCGCAAGCTGCTGGATATTATGATGGGCTTTGCGGCAGGCGTTATGATTGCGGCTTCCTTTTGGTCGCTTCTGGCGCCGTCAATTGAGTATGCGGAGGTTTCTTATGGCAAGCTATCCTGGTTGCCTGCGGCGATTGGCTTTTTAGTGGGAGGTTTTTTCCTGCGGCTGATTGATGCGGTGGTGCCTCACTTGCACTTGAGCAAGGATATTTCGGAGGCTGAGAGTGTTCCTGAGCATAGCCGCAAGAAGCTATCCAAGACGGCTCTGCTCTTCTTAGCCATTACCATTCACAATTTTCCAGAAGGTTTGGCAGTCGGAGTAGCCTTTGGTGCTTTGGCGGCCAATCCTAGTCCAGAAGCCTTTGTCGGCGCGATTGGTCTAGCTTTGGGAATTGGACTGCAAAACGTCCCAGAAGGAGCTGCGTTGTCCATTCCGATTCGGACAGACGGCAAGTCTCGACTTAAAGCCTTTTACTGGGGTTCTATGTCCGCGATTGTAGAGCCAATCGGAGCTGTTCTAGGAGCAGTTGCTGTGATGGCCATGACGGCTATTCTGCCCTATGCCCTTTCCTTTGCAGCAGGAGCTATGATTTTCGTAGTGGTAGAGGAGCTGATACCAGATTCGCAGTCCAATGGCAATACAGATGTGGCGACTTTAGGTCTCATGGTGGGCTTTGTTCTCATGATGGTCTTGGATGTGGCTTTGGGTTGATACCAACTTAAAATCAAAGAGCGGAAGAAAGCGGAATTTCCGCTCTTTTTCTTTTATTTAAGGGTAGTGAAAAGGATGACATCCGCTTTCAAAAATGGTAGAATAAGGAGAATACATTAAGAGAGGAAACTCATATGAAAGGTATTATTCTTGCAGGTGGTTCTGGTACTCGTTTGTACCCATTGACCCGCGCTGCGTCAAAACAGCTCATGCCGGTTTATGACAAACCCATGATTTATTATCCACTGTCAACTCTTATGCTGGCTGGTATCAAGGACATCTTGATTATTTCCACTCCGACGGATTTGCCTCGTTTTGAGGATCTGCTGGGAGATGGCTCTGAGTTTGGTATCAAGCTCTCTTATGCAGAGCAGCCAAGTCCGGACGGGCTGGCACAAGCCTTTATCATTGGGGCCGATTTCATTGGAGATGACCGCGTGGCGCTGATTCTTGGGGATAATATTTACCATGGACCAGGTCTGAGTAAAATGCTCCAAAATGCTGCGGCTAAGGAAAAAGGAGCAACTGTTTTTGGCTACCATGTCAAGGATCCAGAACGCTTTGGT
This sequence comes from Streptococcus sanguinis, assembly GCF_019929145.1. Taxonomy (GTDB): domain Bacteria; phylum Bacillota; class Bacilli; order Lactobacillales; family Streptococcaceae; genus Streptococcus; species Streptococcus sanguinis_U. The sequence continues at coordinate 401,067 of NZ_JAHZOW010000001.1, forward strand.
GTTGTAGAATTTGATGAGAATATGAATGCTATTTCTATCGAAGAAAAACCAGAACAGCCGCGCTCTAACTATGCAGTGACAGGACTGTATTTCTATGATAACGATGTCGTCGAAATTGCCAAGAACATCAAGCCAAGTCCTCGCGGAGAACTGGAAATCACAGATGTCAACAAGGCATACTTGGATCGTGGTGATTTGTCTGTTGAGCTCATGGGACGTGGTTTTGCTTGGTTGGATACAGGTACCCATGAAAGTCTCTTAGAAGCCGCTCAATATATCGAAACAGTTCAGCGGATGCAGAACGTTCAGGTGGCGAATCTGGAAGAAATTGCCTATCGTATGGGCTATATCACTAAAGAGCAAGTGCATGAATTGGCGCAGCCATTGAAAAAGAATGAATATGGCCACTATCTCTTGCGCTTGATTGGAGAAGAATAAGAAGATGGCGGAACAATTTTTTGATAAGGAATTAGCAGCGCGTGAGGTTCCTGGAATTCCTGGAATGCTGGAGTTTGATATCCCTGTACGCGGGGACAACCGAGGCTGGTTTAAGGAGAATTTCCAAAAGGAAAAAATGCTGCCGCTAGGCTTTCCTGAAAGCTTCTTTGCAGAAGGAAAACTACAAAATAATGTCAGCTTTTCTCGTAAAAATGTCCTGCGTGGTCTTCATGCTGAGCCCTGGGACAAGTACATCTCTGTTGCAGATGACGGCAAGGTGCTGGGATCTTGGGTAGACCTGCGTGAAGGTGAGACTTTTGGCAATACCTACCAGACAGTAATCGATGCCAGCAAGGGGATTTTTGTTCCGCGTGGTGTAGCCAACGGCTTCCAAGTCCTTTCTGACACCGTTTCTTATAGCTATCTGGTGAATGACTATTGGGCTTTTGAGCTCAAACCGAAGTATGCCTTTGTCAACTATGTAGACCCAGCTCTAGGCATCCAGTGGGAAAACCTAGAAGCAGCAGAAGTCTCAGAAGCAGACAAGAACCATCCGCTACTTAAGGATGTCAAACCTCTAAGAAAAGAAGATTTATAAGAAGAGTGAATAGAACAAGTGTTTGAATATATTATCTATTTCTTGCTGATTATATTCTATTTTCTTATTTCTCTAGGACCATTAGGATTCATTCTGATGATGGTTCTCCTCTTTTTGTTTATTTTCTTAGCCCTTTATATAATTTCAAAATTACTATTTTTTACGAAACAAATAATTCCTTATTTTGTTTTATTATGGAGAAAAAATAAATCAATGACTGAATATAAAAAAATTATCGTGACAGGTGGAGCTGGTTTTATCGGTTCTAACTTTGTCCACTATGTTTACAATAACTTTCCAGATGTCCATGTGACAGTGCTGGACAAGCTGACTTACGCGGGTAATCGTGCCAATATTGAAGAAATTTTAGGCGACCGTGTTGAGTTGGTTGTTGGAGATATTGCTGATGCAGCCTTGGTAGATAAGCTGGCTTCCGAAGCGGATGCTATCGTTCACTATGCGGCAGAAAGCCACAATGATAACTCGCTCAATGACCCGAGTCCATTTATCCACACCAACTTCATCGGAACTTACACACTTTTGGAAGCAGCTCGTAAGTACGACATTCGTTTCCACCATGTATCGACTGACGAAGTCTATGGTGACCTGCCTCTGCGTGAAGACTTGCCAGGTCATGGAGAAGGTCCAGGTGAGAAATTTACTGCTGAAACCAAGTACAATCCAAGCTCACCTTACTCATCAACCAAGGCAGCTTCAGACTTGATCGTTAAAGCTTGGGTGCGCTCATTTGGTGTCAAAGCGACGATTTCTAACTGTTCAAACAACTATGGTCCTTACCAGCACATTGAGAAGTTCATTCCGCGCCAGATCACCAATATCTTGAGCGGTATCAAGCCAAAACTTTATGGCGAAGGTAAAAACGTTCGTGACTGGATTCATACTAATGACCATTCATCAGGTGTTTGGACAATTTTGACCAAGGGTCAAATCGGTGAAACTTACTTGATTGGTGCTGATGGTGAGAAGAACAACAAGGAAGTTCTGGAGCTGATTCTCAAGGAAATGGGTCAGCCGGCTGATGCTTATGACCATGTGACAGACCGCGCCGGCCATGACCTTCGCTATGCCATTGATGCCAGTAAGCTCCGCGATGAGCTAGGTTGGAAGCCAGAGTTTACCAACTTTGAAGCAGGTCTCAAAGAGACAATCAAGTGGTACACGGACAACCAAGATTGGTGGAAATCTGAAAAAGAAGCAGTCGAGGCTAACTATGCTAAGACTCAGGAAGTAATTAAGTAAGAATAGGCTATCTATGATGAGCCTTGTAAAACTAGCGCTATGTGATTGAGAGGTTGGGATTATCTGTCCCAGCCTTTTCTCACAGGATTGTTAGCTTTTTAATATGTTTGTTACAGAAAATTATGCAAAAATAGTGTAAAATAAGATAAATCCTTTCTGTGTTTTTGGCTAAAGGGATTTTCTCAAATTAAAGGAATACAAACATGAAAATGGTAAAAAGAGTAGTGGGAATTGCTTTGGTGCTGTTGCTTGCAGCGGTGCTGTTTCTGGTTCCTGCATCTGTTAATCAAAGTGAACAATTAAAAAATGTTCAAGGCAGTGCTTCCTGGATGAGTATTATTGAGCCGGCTTTGAGCAATGCCAATGTGACGGCACAGGGAGTCAGCACGGAGGTTTCTCTCAATAGCGTCCAGCTTAATCAAGTTCTCAAGTCTTCTCTGGCTGACTCTGAGAATCAGGAGCTGCTGAATAGTGTTTACAGTATTGAAGGCAATAAGCTGCGCATCCAGTATCCAGTCAAACTGCTCTTCATTGACAGTAAGCTGGACTTAGAGGTGGATGTGACGGTGAGAGATAATGTCTTGCACATCACAATCGATAGTGCCAAGCTGGGCTCTCTTCCTATCCCTAAATCTTGGGTGACAGGAATGCTGAAGCAACAAATGCAGGCCTCTAATTCATCTATCACGACGGAGGGAGATAGTTTCCTTCTAGCTCTGCCGCAGAGTCAATTCAGCATTAATAAAATCAGCTTCCAGAACGGTGCTGCTAAAATCCAGTTCAGCATGGGTTATGGAATCTAAAAAAGAAAACTTCATTTGAGGAGGAGTCCTTCCGAATCAAATGGAGTTTTTATACTATTATTTGAGCAATAGCATTGTGAGGGAGAAAAGATGCCTATTCCTAATATCCAGCAAGAGGAGCTGATTATTATTGATGACAATCTGCGTTTGCGGGCCTATGATGGTCAGTTTGAACTAGCCTTGGACTGGTACCAAGATCCAGATATGATTTATATGATTGATGGCAGAAGAGAGCCCTATTCGCCGGAGCGAGTTCAAAGGATGTATGATTATCTTGCTAGGCAAGGTGAAGTGTATTTTATTGAAGTATTGGAGCAGGAGTGCTGGCTGGCCATTGGGGATGTGACCTTTTGGCAAGATGATTTGCCTATTATCATTGGAAATGCGGACTACCGTAGGAAAGGAGTTGGCAAGAAAGTTCTTTCTGCTTTGATGCAGCGCGCACGCAATCTAGACTATCAGAAACTAACAGTTCAAGAAATTTATGATTTTAATCAGCCCTCTCGCAGTCTATTTGAGTCGCTTGGTTTCTATCCAACTCATGCTAGGGAGAGAGGTAGGTCCTATACACTTGATTTGACCTTGCCCATAGCGCAGATTCAGCCCAGTCAGTTCTACCTTTCACGGGAAAAGCTGGACAGGATTAGCATTGATTTTGACCAACAAGAACTTGAAGCTTTACCTGTCAAGCGCATGGATGGAAAAGTTTTCTTTACTGATGGACATAGCAGAGCCTTTAAGGCATATCAGGCTGGCCTCTCTCATATCCCCATCTATTATGATAGGGATGAGCTTAACTGGGATTTTTATCAATACTGTGTTCAGGCTTGTCAAGAAAGAGGTATCTTCTCGATAGCTGATTTACAGAACCGCATTTTGTCCAAGGAAGACTATCAGATCCATTGGCTTGATTGGTGTAAAAGAGAAGCTAGAAAATTTGATAAGAGCTGATATCGCGAAGCTCTTGTGTTATAATAGATAAAGGAAATCAATATATTAAATCAGAGGTGAGATGATGCTTTATGAATTTTGTGCGGAAAATGTAACCTTGTTAGAAAAGGCTATGAAGGCTGGAGCCCAGCGGATTGAGCTCTGTGATAATCTGGCTGTTGGTGGCACGACGCCCAGCTATGGCGTGATTCAAGCAGCAGTTGACTTAGCCAAGCTTTATGGTGCGACTGTGATGACCATGATTCGGCCACGGGGCGGTGATTTTGTTTACACTGATCTTGAAATTGAGATTATGCTGGCAGATATCCAAAAAGCCAAGGAAGCCGGCAGTCAGGGAGTGGTTTTTGGTGTCTTGACGGAGAAGAACGAAATAGATGTTCTGAAGATGCAGCGGCTGCTGGAGGCATGCAAGGGACTGGAAGTAGTCTTCCACATGGCTTTTGACTCAATCCCAGCTGAATACCAGTTTGGCGAAATGGACTGGCTGATTGAAAACGGTGTCCAGCGAATTTTGACCCACGGAGGACCTGCTAATGAGCCGATTGAGGAGCATTTTGCTTGGCTGGACGAATTAATCGAGCATGCCGCTGATCGGATTGATATCATGCCGGGTGGTGGCATTGATCTAGGTAATCGTCAGCAAATTATAGATAGTCTGGCAGTTGACCAGCTGCATGGAACTAAAATTGTATTTTAAGGAGGAGTAAGCTGCGCTAGCAGCGGCTAAGTAGATGTTGGAATTATTTGAAAAATACAAGGCTAATCCAGATAAGCTTCAGACTTACGGTTTTAAGGAGTCTGATGGAGCTTACCGTTTCTCGCAGAAGATTATGAAGGGTGACTTCCGCTTGGAAGTGACTATCAGAGATGGGAAGCTGGACTATCAGGTCTTTGACTGCGATACTGATGATGCTTATCTGCAGGTCAAGATGGAGCAGGTGACGGGGGAGTTTGTCGGTCAGGTTCGTGAAGCTTGTCAGGCAGTACTGCTGGCTATCCGTCAGCACTGTTTTGACGAGGTTGGCTTTCTCTATGAGCAGAGTAAGCGACTGCGGGATCACGCGGCTGAGGTTTATCAGGGGCAAATAGAGTACCTTTGGGAGAAGTCGTCCAGAAAGAGCTCGACTAAAGCAGGGGTTTTCCGCCATCAGGACAGTAAAAAATGGTATGGGGCTTTTCTGACCACAGACTGGTCTAAGTTTGAAGCAGAGCGAAGCGGCGCTATTGAGGTGCTAAATGTTAAGAATGACCATGTGGCGGAGCTGATTCAGAAAAAGGGGATTTACCCGGCCTTTCACATGAATAAGAAATATTGGCTCAGTCTGCCCTTGAATGATACCCTGAGCGATCAGGAAATCTTTGATTTACTGGCTGTTAGTTACCAGCTGACCAGTAAAAAATAAAATCGAAAACACAGCGCTCCAATCCGCTGTGTTTCATTTTTCCTCAAAAAACAGTATAATAAAAAGACTAGTAAGAATAGGAGAAATTATGGACCTCATTAGAAAATTAGCCTGGTTTTTTAAGTTAGAAAAGCGGCGCTATATCATCGGTATCTTGGCCTTATCCTTGGTCAGCGTCTTCAATCTGATACCGCCTAGAGTCATCGGTCAGGTTATTGACCGAATTGCTAGCAAACATCTGACTTCTCAAGAGCTGCTCTTTAATTTGCTGTTGCTGATTGCTTCAGCTTTTATCATGTATGGCCTGCGCTATGTCTGGCGCCTTTATATCTTAGGGACATCCAATAATCTGGGACGAATTCTGCGCTCTCGATTGTTCGAGCACTTTACTCACATGTCTCCCTCTTTTTATCAGAAATACCGTACAGGGGATTTGATGGCTCATGCGACCAACGATATCAATGCAGTTGTTAGTCTGGCTGGTGGTGGAGTCATGTCAGCTGTGGATGCTTCTATTACAGCCTTGGTGACCCTGCTGACCATGTTTTTCGTTTTGGACTGGCGGCTGACCTTGATTGCCATTGTGCCCATGCCTTTCTTGTCGTGGGGCACGGGCTTGATTGGTCGAAAAAATCATGAAAGTTTTAAGGCTGCTCAAGAGGCATTTTCGGATTTGAACAATAAGGTTCAGGAGAGTGTTTCAGGGATTCGAGTGACCAAGTCCTTTGGCTATCAGGAGGCGGAGACTCAGTCTTTTGCCAAGACAAATCAAGAAGTCTACGAAAAAAATGTTTTGGCTGCCAAGTACGATTCTCTTTTTGACCCCTTGGTTTTGCTTTTTATCGGTCTTTCTTATGTTTTGACCTTGATTTTCGGTGGAATTTTTATCTCCCAAGGGCAGTTTACCATAGGAGAGTTGGTTACTTTTATCACTTATCTGGATATGCTGGTTTGGCCGCTGCAGGCTACAGGCTATCTTTTTAACATCGGCCAGCGAGGTGCTGTTTCCTATGAACGGATTGAGAAACTGCTGGCTCAGGAGTCAGATGTCAAGGAAGCTGAACAGCCTCTTTCTCATGCGGAAAATGGTCGATTGGATTATGACATTCAGAAATTTGCTTATGCAGAGGAGACTAGTTTATCGGATATTCATTTTTCCATTGAGCAGGGACAGACACTGGGAATCGTCGGACAGACGGGCTCAGGGAAGACCACTCTTCTGCGCTTGCTGCTGCGGGAGCAGGATATTCAGGAGGGGGCTATCTATCTGAATGGCCATGATATCCGGGAGTACCGCCTCAAAGACTTGCGCCGTCTTATCGGCTATGTACCACAGGAACAGATGCTCTTTGCTCTGTCCATTCGGGACAATATCCGCTTTGCTAATCCCCAGCTGACAGATAGCCAGGTTCTAGCTGCCGCTCAACTATGCGGTGTGTATGAGGATATTCAGGCTATGCCAGAGGGGCTGGATACAGTTGTTGGTGAGCGGGGCTTGTCCTTATCTGGCGGGCAGAAGCAGCGCTTGGCAATGAGTCGGGCTATTATTACCAATCCTGAAATTCTGATTTTGGATGATTCCCTGTCGGCTGTCGATGCTAAGACAGAGCATCTGATTTTAGAAAATCTAAAGTCGGAGCGTGCTGGCAAGACAACCATCATCACAGCTCATCGGCTGTCAGCCTTGGTGCATGCAGACCTGATTTTGGTTATGGAAGAGGGACGTATCAAGGAGCGGGGTACTCACCAAGAGCTATTGGAGCAAGAGGGCTGGTATGCCCAGACATACCATAATCAGCAGCTAGCAGAAAGCTTGAAGGAGAAAGATTAACATGAAAAAGAAAGCGACTTTTCATCGCCTCCTAGGCTATATGTGGCGCTACAGGATAGTGAGCAGCATGGCTTTGACCTTCATCCTGCTGACGACTCTGGTTACAACGGCATTGCCGCTTCTGGCTCGCTATTTTATTGATCAGTTTATTGGCCGCAATCAAGCCTGGGCTGGCCTGCCTTTGCTGGCTCTTTACTATGGCCTTTTCCTCTTGCGGGTACTTTTTACCTTCTTGGGAAAGTATTTCTTTGCGCGTGTGGCTCAAAGCGTGGTTCGGGACTTGCGACAGGAAAGCTTTGCCAATATCCAGCGTCTGCAAATGGCTTATTTTGATCGAACGCCAGCTGGTGCTATCGTTTCCCGCCTGACTAATGATACTCAGGCAGTAGCAGATATGTTCAGTGAGATTTTTTCTAATTTTTTGAGTTCCTTGCTGATTTTAGTTGTTACTTTGAGCGCTATGTTTGCCCTCAACTGGCAATTGACCCTGATGATCGCTCTCTTTTTGCCTTTGATGGCAGCCTCTATCTTGCTCTATCAGCATCTATCCAATCGTCAGCTGAAGCAGATCCGGAATAAGCTCAGCGATTTAAATGTCAAGCTATCTGAGAGTATTGAAGGGATGCGGATTATTCAGGCTTTTGGGCAAGAGAAGCGCTTGCTGCGGGAATTTGAAGAAATCAACGGTCAGCATTTAGGCTTTACCAATCGCTATCTCAATATCAACAGTCTCTTTCTGAGGCCGGCCATGTCTCTGCTGAAAATCTTGGCTTATGGAGTGATTCTGACTTACTTTGGCTTGACTTGGCAAGTGGCGGGAATTACGGCAGGTATTATGTATGCCTTTATCCAGTATGTTAATCAGCTTTTTAATCCTTTGATTGATGTCATGCAGAATTACTCTGTTTTACAGACATCTATGGTTGCTGCGGAGCGGGTTTTTGAAATCATGGACCGCACTGACTACGAGCCTGAGCAGGCTAACCAAGACTTGCAAATCCAAGATGGCAGCATCGAATTCAAGCATGTTTCCTTTTCTTATGATGGAAAGCGAGATGTTTTGCGGGATATCTCCTTTTCTGTCAAAAAAGGCCAGACAATTGCCTTTGTGGGTTCGACTGGCTCTGGCAAGTCCTCGATTATCAATCTCTTTCTGCGTTTTTATGAGTTTGAGCGGGGACAAATTTTGATTGATGGCCGTGACATTAAAGACTTTAGTCAGGAGGAGCTGCGGCGAAAGATTGGTCTTGTTTTACAGGATCCCTTCCTTTATCACGGTACCGTTGCTTCCAATATTCAGCTTTACCAAGAGCAGCTGACACGAGAAGAAATTATAGAAGCGGCTAAGTTTGTAGATGCTCATGGCTTTATCAGTCAGCTCCCTCAAGGCTATGATGCCCCTGTGACTGAGCGGGGAGCGACTTTTTCCAGCGGTCAACGGCAGCTTTTAGCCTTTGCCAGAACCATCGCTACTAAGCCTAAAATCTTGATTTTGGATGAGGCGACAGCCAATATTGATTCGGAGACAGAGGAGTTGATTCAAGCCTCACTGAGAAAAATGCGGCGGGGGCGGACAACCATTGCCATTGCCCACCGTCTGTCTACCATTCAGGATGCTGACTGCATCTATGTCTTAGACAAGGGCCGCATTATCGAATCTGGCAGCCACGAAGAATTGTTAGCACAGGATGGAACCTATAAGAAAATGTACCAACTGCAGGCTGGGATGATGGAGTCTTGAAAAGCCTGATTATAAGTGAAAGGTGTAGAATTCATTTGGAATTCTACACCTATTTTAAATAGTCTTTTAGTTTCTCTACATTTTCTTCTAAGTTATCATAAGGCAGCTTAGCATACTGGTAAGGACAGCTAGCAAGGTAACTCTGTTCAAAGAAGTCAAGCGGCAGGCTGCTGTGTTTGAGAGCACTGACGGAAGAAAGTGACCTCAAGTCTAACAGAATGCCATCCTTGGTCAGATAGCTGGATAGTGGAAGCTGAGCTTGTTCTAGCAGTGTCTGCGCCTTTCTTGCTTCCTCTTCTTGAAGCTGCAGCAGCGCCAGCCTATTTTTTTCAAACATGAGACTGTCGATATAGAGCGATAGAGCCTTTTGCATGATGAGGTTGCTGTCATAGTCCACGGCGCTTTTGTAAGCGATAAAGGTCTTTTGAATCTGGGGCGGAAGGAGCAGGGCAGTAATCCTCAGGGCAGGGAAAAGGCTGGTAGAAAAGGACTTGATGTAGATGACCCGCTGGCTATTGTCTAGATAATGAAAGGTTAGCTCCCGCCGGCTATCAAAGTCTGATAGGTAGTCATCTTCTACGATATAGACATCATAGAGCTGTGCCAGCCGAAGAATCTCTTCCTTTTCCTGCCGACTGTAAGAGTGACCCAAGGGATAGTGAAAACGAGGAATAGTGTAGAAAAACTTAATCTTTCCGCTTTGAAAAATCTTCTCAAGTTCTTGCAGATTGATTCCTTGCGGAGTCCTTTCAATGGTTTCATAAGGAAGCTTTTGCGCTAGCAGAAGATCATTAATCCGATGGTAGGTTGGCTGCTCCACCAAGATACGCTCTTTTTTATTAGGGAATTCAATCTGTGAAAGGATATAGAGAGCTTGCTGGGTGCCGGAAGTCAGTACCAACTGATCCCTAGAAGCATAGACAGCAGAGTCCAGCATCAGTTTTTGAACAGAGCGACGCAGATCCTCCAGTCCTTCCTGCTGAGGGTAATAGTTGAAGAGATAATTTTCCCTACCGATCAGAGTTTCATTTACACAGAGTCGGAAATCCTCATAGGCTTGGTGACGGTCATCCCTCACAGGCAGCTCCAAATCCTGCTTTTCTTCCTGAGCATTCTCCAGCACATAGTAGCCGCTTTTGGGAACGGCATAGATGTACTTCTGATATTTGAGCTCAATCAGAGCCTTTTGTGCGGTATCCTTGCTACAGTGATAATGCTCTGCCAGCTTGCGGACAGAAGGAATTTTCTGACCAGTTGCCAATTTTCCTTCTTTAATATTCTTAGTAATCTTATCAACGATGCGTTGGTATTTTGCTTTAACCATGAAACTGTCCCCATACAGATTTGATTTTTTCATATTGTAACTCATTTTCAGATATTTTACAATAGAGAGCAAGTAGGAGGAGTCATGAAAACAAAAACAGTTATTCTGGCCACAGATATTTCTGGCTTAGGTAAGGTTGCTGCAACAGCTGCCCTGCCGCTCTTTGCAATTTGCCAGCTAGAGGTGGCTCTCTTGCCAACCATGATTTTGTCGTCCCATACAGGCGGTTTTCCAGACGTCTATATAGATGATTACACGCATGGGATGCTTGCTTTTTTGAAACAATGGCAGAGCCTAGAGTTCGACTTTTCAGCTCTGGTAACAGGATATTTGAAATCAGACATACAGGTGGAAAATTTGCTGCGCTTTAAAGAGGAAAAAAGCTTGCCCCTTATCGTGGATCCTATCATGGGGGACAAGGGGACTTTTTATCAGGGATTTTCAGATGCCCATCTAGACCATATACGTCGCCTCTGCCAACATGCCGATTTGGTTCTGCCCAATTTGACGGAAGCCTGTTTGTTGTTGGAAGAACCCTACGAAGAGAGTTTATCAGAAGATAGATGGGAGGACTTCAGCAAGCGTTTGGCTGAGTTAGGACCGAGCAAGGTCTTGCTAACTGGCTTGCCCATGAAAGAAAATCAGATTGGTGTGGCCTATTTTGATGTAGTAACAGAAGAGTTTAACCTCTTTTCTAGTCCAGCTCTGCCCCAGCAATTTTTTGGAACGGGTGATATACTGACGACACTTGTAGCTGCGGCTTTTGTTCAAGGGGTCGACATCAAGCAAGCCCTGCCTGTGATTTTGAAGTTTATTGAAAAGAGCTTGGCACTTAGCTTTAAAGAGCAAATAGATCCAAAGGAGGGCGTTTTTTACCAGCCCTATCTAGGAGAGCTTTTTGCTGATTTTCAAGCCTTAATGGAGGATAAAGATGAAAAAACAAACACTTGATTTGCAAACCTTAACCATGATTAGTTTATTTGCTGCTTTGATTTTTCTGAGCATTCAGTTTTTCAAAATTCCAGTCGGAGCTCAGTTTATTCACTTTGGAAATGCACTGGTGGTAGTGGGCTGTCTGATTTTTGGCAGTAAACTCGGTTTTTTAGCGGCTGCCATTGGACTGGGAATATTTGACTTGTTAAATGGTTATGCGGCCGAAATCCCAATTATCTTGTTAGAAGCACTTGCGGTGGCCGCGGTGATTCATTTTCTATATGAAGGACTCTTTCAGAGAAAGGAACGACTAAGAAATATTCTTGTGACAGCAGTAGCAGCAGCTTTGGTGAAAATTGTGCTCAATATCTTCAAGTACACTCTGACAGGAACACTGTTTGGCGGGAGTAGTTTACCAGCAGCCTTTTTACTGGCAGTAGCTGAGATTACTGGTACATTTGGCTCCAGTCTAGCGACAGTCATCGCTGTCCCAATCTTATATCCAATCTTTAAGCAAGTCAGAAAAGCGCACAAGCAAAGAAGTCCTCTGGAAAAGCAAGAATGAATCAATAATCAGCATAAACAAAGAAACCGTCTGAGAATTATCAGACGGTTTTTGTGTTTTTCTATTACATAAAATAAACGATAGCAAGATATTGCAGGGCAGAAGCCGCTAGAATGAAAAGGTGCCAAATCATATGGAAGTAGGGCTTCTTTTGAGCATAGAAGCCGGCTCCTACAGTATAGCAGAGGCCACCGGCCAGCATGAGCCCCCAGAAGACAGGTCCGGTTTGACCGATAATCTGCGGAATGATAAAGACTACCAGCCAGCCCATAATCAAATAGAGAGCCAAACTGAATTTTTCATTGACCTTCTTAGCGAAAATCTTATAAAGAATGCCAAAGATGGTCGTGCCCCACTGGATAGCAATGATGAGATAGCCAAACCAGTTATTCATCAGCGACAGCACGACAGGCGTGTAGCTGCCAGCGATGGCGATGTAAATCATGGAGTGGTCGATAATGCGCAAGATATATTTGTGGGTCGAGCCATAGGACATAGAATGGTAGACAGTTGAAGAGAGAAACATGAGAAAGAGGCTGATAACAAAGATAGAAGTTCCGATAGCAGCCACCAACCCGTGCCCTTCATAGCTATAAATGGCTGAGATAGGCAGCAGAATCAGCATCAGAACAGCCCCTACCGCATGGGTAACAGCGTTGGCAATTTCCTCTCCGAAGGATAGTTTTTTGCTGAGTTTAAGCGCGTAGTTCAAGGTTTTCTTCCTCCTCATTTGGTACTTGGATTAGGGATAAGGTCTTCTGATAGAGTTTGACCGTCTGGCAGGCTGTGGAAATGATGGGTGCCACCTCTAGCTTGCTGCCGTTCATATAGTCAACGAAGTCATCATAAAGCTCTCGGGAATCTGCTGATTTATGCAGCATATTTAAAGTAGCTGAGATTTCCTGGATAGAAAAGACCGTTTTTAAGGTCGTAATGGCAATCAAGCGAGCTACTTGGCGGCGTTGATATTTTTTCTTGACCGGCTTGGCAATATAGCCGTGCTTGACATAGTTGTTAATCATAGAAGCGGTCAGTCCTTTGTCAGCGGCTGAAATAGAAGAGCCACAGACATTGTTTACATAGAGCAGAACTTGGTCTAAATATAGATCTAGTTCTGGTATTTCGTCCCACTTGGGAAAAACTTGTTGAGCGTTCAAATCTTTATCACTTTCTTATCTAGTCTTTATAACTAGATGATAACATCTCTGCAAATCAAAGTCAAGCAAAAAATAGAATGTCCCATTGAAATTTGATATAATTTTAAAAAGAAGAAAGGGAGGTTTCAGATGAAAAAACAAACAATCTTTGATATGGCAGCCTTCCTAGGCAGTCTGATTTTCTGGTCTTGGCTCTATATGCGCTTTTTTTATGCCTACGTAGCCGTCGTCTTTTACAAGAATCAGCCAGAGTGGAACCTGCTGATACCAGCTTCTATCATCCTGACTCTGACAGCTATTAGCTCGCTTTTTATACGTGGCCTCTATAGTCGGCACATTCCTCGTTGGCAGATGGTGGCTAGTTACACACTTTATTTTATTATTTTGTTTTATGCTCTCTTTTTGAAGAATATCGGTAAGCAGGGCTTCAGTCTGGACCTGCAGTCTTTTACCTATAATTGGATCTATGGAGATAAGCTGGTACCGACCATGAACATCATTATGTTCATTCCGCTGGGCTTTCTCTGCAAGTTGTCATGGAGGCATGTGGCTTATTTTACCTTGGCTATCGGTCTGGTTGAGGGGAGCCAGTATCTCTTTCACCTGGGCATTTTTGACTTGGGTGATATCTTGACTAATCTGCTAGGCTTCATCATCGGCAGCTATCTACTAAAGACAGCCTTAGGCAAATGGGTTGTCCGCCATATTCACTAAATGAAAGAAGGAAACTATGAAAATTCTTATCCCAACTGCTAAAGAGTTGAATCTAACTGTTCCATCTGCAATCCCGAATCTAGCTTCAGCACAAATTCAGGCTGTGTTGGATGAGTTGGCAACCATGTCAGTAGCTGACTTGGCATCTTTTTATAAAATTTCCCCAGAAAGAGCGGAGGTAGAGTGGCGAGCCATTCAGGCTCTGCGAGATGGAACTGCGCAGCATGCTCCAGCACTTTATCTATTTGATGGCCTTATGTACCGCCATATCAAGAGGCAGGACTATACCAAGGAGGAAAGTCAGTATATCAAGAAGCATCTTGCTATCACATCAGCGCTTTACGGTGTCATCCCAGCCCTGGAGCCCATAGCGCCCCATCGCTTGGACTTTATGATGCCGCTTAAACTAGATGGGAAGAGTCTCAAGGCATTTTGGAAAGAAGCTTATGACCAGGCTCTGGCAGAAGATGAGGTGATTTTCTCCCTCCTGTCCAGCGAGTTTGAAACAGTCTTTTCCAAGGAAACCCGCCAGCGCATGATAGGTTTCAAGTTTCTGGAAGACCGAGGCGGCAATTTGAAAGTCCATTCGACCATTTCTAAAAAAGCACGTGGCGAGTTTTTAACAGCTCTAATAACTAACCAAGTGACAGAAGTCGAACAAATGAAGAAATTAAGCTTTGCTGGCTTCACTTATCAACCTGATCTATCTAGTGAACAAGAGCTGGTTTATGTCAAGGAAGTGTGAAAAGGAAAAATTGGTTCTTGTAACGTTTTTGTAATATTTCCGTGATAAAATTGTTATAAAATAAATGAAGTTTCTAAGGAGTTTTAGAACTATGGGAAAAATTAAGTCGAGTACTATCTCTGCTCAGAATGCTATCAGTGAATTGGTTGGGGTAGATACAAGCGACAGGCAAAATCAACAGGTAGAGTTTAGCTATACTACAGAGATTGCTGGGATGGAAGCAGGCCGTCAAGCATGCAATCAAATGCTGCAGGCTGTCAGTGACTTTAGTGCAGCTGTCCTAGTTCAGGCTAATAAATTTCCTGATATAGCTTATAAAATTGAAAAGCGTGATGTAGAGCAGGCGCAACGTTGGAGCAACTGATGATAAAAGATAAAAATCAAGAAAAACGCGAGCAATTACATAAGCAAATCATTCAGCTTGAGAATCAAGAAGAAGATCTTTTAGTTCTCAAAAGGCGTTATGAAGAGAAGGTAATGGATTTTCGTACAGATATTTGGACGATGAATGCCCAAATAGAAAATTTGATAGACCCCGTATCAGAGACTAGTTCTACCAATCGTAAAATATGGGAAGAAAACCAAGCCTTGCAGCAAACAATTGACAGCTACGTAGAGCAGGAGTTGGACAATGTTTCCAAACAAACAAGGAAAGTTCAACAAAAATTAGATGAAAATCGAGAAAAATTGACGAAAGAAAGGAACTCTTTACCATGGGAGTAAAGTACAGTGCGTCAGAGTCTTCACAGCTGATGGAGGCTATGTCTAGTAATATTCAAGTAGCCAATGAGGTGACAGACCGATTGTCTCAGGGATGTGACCACCTAATAGCTACCCTAGACTCAGGAGAACTCATGGGAGCTGCCTATACAGCAGGGAAAGGCCTCTTTTCAGAGATTATCATTCCTGCCATTAAGAAGCTACAGGCTGCAGTGGACGACATTCAAACGGAGTTAAATTCATACAGAGCTGCAGATGCTCAGGTAGCTGAGTACGGAAACCTTGACCTAGATCAGCTGAAGAAGACAAAAGAGTTGAGAGAGCAGCAGCTAGCCTCTGTCAAAAAGGCTATTGAAGCCAAAGAATCTTTCTTAGAGCGTATGAAGTCTATTGCTACATTTAATATCGTTTCTCACATGCAGTCTCTGGTGATTCTTTCTAGTGCAGAATCGCAAATTGAATCACAAATCAAAGAATTGGAAGAGAAGATTGAAAAGCTTGAGTTCTTTGTCGCTCAAGTTTCTCAATATTTCAGCGATAGTCTAGAAGTTCTTCGTCTAGCTATCCAAGGAGCCAGCCAGCTAAGCCAAGTCCTAGTTGATAGTGATGGTAATCACTATGTTGATGGTGTGGACATGAGCTGGGTCAAGAAGATGACAGAACAGAAGATTGAGAGCATAAAATATGATTCTTCTAAGAATGCTAAGTATTTGGCCAAAGAATATGGAAATACTTTGAATAAGATAGAAAAAGCGACAACTATTACTGAAAAGAAATCTGCAGTAGAAGAATTTTTAAATAAGAATTTTCCAAATCTAGATGAAGAGGTACGGAGTAATCTAATTAGTGAGATTACAGAAGGAGTTGATAAACAGTTAGCTAACAATCCGACTGTGATCAAAAATTTACAGAAAGCTGGCCTTACCTGGGAGATGATTAAACAACTTAAGGCCTATTCACTTGGTTTAGATAGTCCAAATGTAGGCATTGGGTCAAATTTTGTAACAACAACAACTGAAGTTGTTGAGACTGCAAATGGACCTGAACTACAAACTAATTCCACTATCTTTGGTGGATTGCTTTCTAGAGGCGTTAACGCTGCTTTAGTTGCTTGGGACTATCAAAGTCAGATTGATGATGGAGCTGACATTGAGGATGCGGCTCTTAAAACGGCGGGACATTTCGGTATAGGACTGGGAGCTGGTAAAATTGGAGCTGCAATTGGCACAATGTTTTTCCCAGGACCGGGCAGTGTAGCAGGTTTTGTAACTGCTTTTGTAATAGGTACTGCTATAAGTGCGGCAACTAACAAGGATTTTGATAATGTTTATGATAAGCATATAGAACCTATTGTTGAAGATGCAAAAAACTATTTACTAGATCCTAAGAAAGAAAATTCAGGTTCCAAAGGATACTTGGATAAAATAGGTCTCCAGCAGTAGCTTAATTTATTTAGAATAGAAAGGTATTGAAAAATGAAGAAAACGAAATCTATGGTTATCATAGGCGGCTTTCAAGGTCGAAATATCTTTTATGATGTGAAAAGAAAAAAAGTATATTCTAATAAAGTCAATGAGAGAGTTTTTCCTAATCTCAGGTGGTTAGTAATATCCTTTGGAATTCTAGGAAATGCTTTTCTCATTCAAGTAAACAATATAAAATTTGAATCCCCTATTTTAAGAGTAATTGTTTTGTGTGCGACTCTTATTCTTATATCTTTGGTTTGTCAATTTGGATTTAAAGATGAGTATTTAGGTCAAAACGTTGAAGCATTTAATCCGAAATTATATGAACATGTAGGTTGGAAGAATTTTTTAGAAGAAGAAAGAAAGCGAGTAAATATTCTACTTGTTACATTTGTAGTAAGTGCTTTATTAGCTGCTTTTCAAATTAGAGAATACTTGAACGATCCTACTATGATAAACTTAGTAAAAGTTTTTATCTTTTATTTTATATTTTATATGGCAATAGCCAAAAGCAATTTTATGAAAAGAATGGCGGCAATAAAGCAATTGATAAAAAATAAATAAAGAGCTTTAGCTTATAATCTATGAATCAAGGTAATGTATGACCAATTACTTACTGAATGGAAGTGCTATGATTATGAACCGTCGCCACTTGGATGAAATCAATGAATAAGAATGTATTTTGGTTGGGTAATTTCAGAGATAAAAATATTTTTTATGATAGAAAAACTGGGCAACTATACTCTATAGATAAGAAAGAAGAGAAAGCTACTAATCTCACTTGGGCTATTCTGCCTGCTTCCTTTCTTTTACGAAATATTTATTCAGAAGCAACAGCAACTCAGGTTGCCAGTGTGCCTATCAGAATATTTATTTTGTGTTCGACTGTTCTCTGCGTTTTAGTTTTGATAATATTTGTTCTAAGAAATATTAGAAAAGGAACTATGAAAAATTTTAATCAGAAACTATATTTTGACTGGCCTAATTTTCTTTATAACCAACAAACACAATGTAAAGGAATATTGTTTTTTGGGACTATACTATTTTTTACGTCAATTAAATTTATAATTGATTATTATTTTTCAGGAAGCTTCCTTTCTTTTATGGGTATAATTGGTTTTCTCCCGGCATCTGGGCTCATGTTAATAGGAAATAGACCGTTAGAGAAATTGATTATACTTAAAAGGTTGGAAAAGCAATTGAAATGAAGAAAAAAGATTATTTAACCGAACTCTTAGCTTTTCAGGGTAGAAACTATTATTTTGACCCAAAAACTAATAAAATCTATGTCAATGTAGATAGACCAACATTCCATCTGGATCTCACGAATTATGTTCCTGCAGCTAGCATTCTGCTGCTACATGGATTTACATCTGTTTCGAATAGCCAGTTTTCCTTCTTGTGGAAGTTGATTTCTCTAGTATTGGGTTATATTATTCTTGGGTATTTAGTAGAATTACTCGTGAGAACAAAGAAGGAACTGTCATTTAAAGAGTTTCGCTTTGAAACGCTTCCCATTAAGGACGAATTTTTATATATTTTTAGTCGAAATGTATATGCGAAGCTTGTATTCGGTTTGTTTTTTACCTTTTTTGCAATTTATCATGCAACTGAGTATCTAAGCAGAGGTGTCTATGTCTCTTATTTGTTAAGTGATATTGGCTTCTTGATTGTTTATTTTTGTCTCATAAGATCCCATTTATTCAAACAGATAAAAGTTCTAAAAAGATTAAAAAAGAAGAATACTTAGAATTCGAGAAGATTTTTAAAGGAGGTTTCTAATGACTGAGCTACTACCGATAGGGAGTGTTGTCCAACTTAAAAATGGACAAGTAAAAATTATGATTATTAACCGTTATCCTCTTTATGATAATAAGGGTGAAATTGGTTATTTAGACTATTCCGGTTGTGTATATCCTTTTGGTATGACGGATAATCAAGCTTGCTTTTTTAACCAAGAAGATATTGAAAAAATTTGGTTTGAGGGGTATATAGATGAATCAGAAGAGGAAATGCAAGTAACGATAGAAGATAAATTATCTCAAATTCCTTATCCTAAATATTCTTTAGCTGATTTATAATACCTGTTCCTGTCAGTAAAGTATTCTAAAACCCCTCGCAATTATTTGCGGGGGTTTAGTGTCTTATAAGTTTTCTTTTCTTTTTATAATCTTCTCTTTTTAGTTAAGGGCTGCTAAAAGAGCATCAGCCTGTGCTGAGAGTTCAGCAAGTTTGTCTTCTGCGACAGTCAGTTGACCAGTTCCCCATGCTTCTGGGTTGATACCAACACCTGTGAATGGTTCTACCACGTTCATACGGATGAATGGCAGCAGGCTGCGGTAGTGCTTGAATACTTCATCTGGTGATGTGCCGTTAGCTACAGATGAAACAGTAACAACCTTAGCATTCAGAGCAGATGGACCAGTTGGGTCTGACAGATCCAAAGCGCGTGAAGCCCAGTCCAAGAGGTTTTTCACTACTCCTGGAATAGCCCAGTTGTAGACAGGTGAGAAAATCCAGATGGCATCAGCGGCCAAAATTTCTTCACGAACCTTAGCGACAGCAGCTGGAGCAGGACTTTCGATGTCTTGGTTGAAGAATGGTACATCTTTGTAATCAAGATATGAAACTTCTGCCTTACCAGCCAAAGCTTTTTCAGCTTGCTCAGCCAATTGGTGGTTGAAAGAACCTTGACGAAGCGAGCCGACGATGAATAATACTTTAGACATTGCATTGTCTCCTTTTTTATAAAATAAAGAGATATTTCTCTTGTTACAATATATGTTACAACATTAATCACTAGTTAGCAATTATTTAGCTCAATTTTTTGAAATTTTTTAAAATACGAATCAAATCCTGCTTATCGTCTTCTTCGAGAATGGACAGAGCTTGCTGAATATTTTTAATATGATCAGGCAGGGCGGCTTCAATTTTAGCTCTGCCTTGTTTCGTCAAGCCAATCAAAAAAGCCCGGCGGTCATTTGGGTCGCAGGTGCGGACAATCCAGCCGTCGCGTTCCATATTTTTGATGACGACAGTCATGTTGCCAGAAGTAGCCAAAATACGGTCAATCAGGTCCTGAATACGCAGCTCTCCTTTGCTGTATAGGGTTTCTAAGACGGAAAACTGAGTAGGAGTCAAATCATGCTTTTTAAAAATTTGGGCTTCAATGGCACGGATAGTTCTTTCTGCCTTATGAAAGACAATCATGGTTTTCAAATCAAGCAGAGTTTCTTTGCTTAAATCGTCTGTAATCTTCATAACAATATTTTACCAATAAATAGTATCATATGCAAGGATATTGCTTTAGAATTATGAGAATATTCTCATCAAAAAAAGATAGAAAAATAGGAGTATTTGTAGTATAATGACGGAGTGAAATATAAAAATAGAAATAAAGCCAGTTTTCCAATTTGGCAATACCTTATCGGTATTTTTATCGTTCTCAGCGTTCTTGTGTTTTCATTTTTTGCTGTTTTGCAAGTATCCATGCAGCCGAGACAGTCGGCTAAGGAAGCAAGCAGCCGCTTGGCCAAAGAATATGCAAATCTTGAAAAAGTTGACTCATTTGCCATCTACAATGGGCAGGAATCCTACTACAGTCTGCTTGGCAAGACCAGTAAGGGTGTCGAAAAAGCTGTTTTGATTGCAAAAGATACCAATGAGATACGGGTCTATCGATTGGACCAAGGTGTCAGTCAGTCTAAAGCAGAGAGCATTGCCAAGGAAAATGGAGCAGGAACTATTGATAAGGTGACCATGGGCTATTTTAAAGATCAGCCCATCTGGGAAGTCAAGTCGGGAGGCACCTACTACCTGATTGGTTTTGAAAGCGGACAGTTGGTCAGCAAGGAGGGACTATGAAATTATCAAATCGTGTCTTAAAGATGGAAGAAAGCGTGACTTTAGCAACAGCAGCGCGTGCAAAGGCTTTGAAAGCGCAGGGGCGGGATATTCTATCTCTGACTCTGGGGGAGCCAGATTTTCCGACGCCTAAGAACATCCGAGATGCGGCTGTATCTACCATTGAGGATGGGCGTGCTAGCTTTTATACGGTGACTAGCGGTTTGCCAGAGCTAAAAGAAGCTGTAGTAGAGTATTTTGCCAACTATTACGGCTACACCATCCAGCCGAATCAAGTGACGGTGGCAACCGGAGCTAAATTCTCCCTCTATACCTTCTTTATGAGTGTGCTTGATCCAGGTGATGAAGCTATCATTCCGACGCCTTATTGGGTCAGCTATGGCGACCAGATTAAGATGGCCGAGGGGATTCCTGTTTTTGTCCAAGCCACTGAGGAGAATAATTTCAAGGTAACGGTGGAACAGTTAGAAGCTGCTCGTACTGACAAGACCAAGGTCTTAGTTTTGAACTCGCCGTCCAATCCGACGGGTATGATTTATACAGCGGATGAACTGCGGGCGATTGGGAACTGGGCTGTAGAGCATGATATTCTGATTTTGGCAGACGACATCTATGGACGGCTGGTATATAACGGTAATACATTTACGCCAATTTCCAGTCTATCAGAGGAGATTCGCAAGCATACGGTGGTCATCAATGGTGTCTCTAAGAGCTACTCCATGACAGGCTGGCGGATTGGCTATGCAGTTGGTGAGCCAGAGATTATAGCAGCTATGAGTAAGATTGCAGGTCAGACGACTTCTAACCCAACAGCAGCGGCTCAATATGCAGCAATAGAGGCCTTGACTGGCAGTCAGGAAACGGTTGAAACCATGCGCCAGGCCTTTGAAGAACGTCTCAATACCATCTATCCTCTCTTGGCTCAAGTGCCAGGTTTTGAAGTGGTCAAGCCACAAGGTGCCTTCTATCTCTTTCCAAATGTCAAGAAAGCCATGGAAATAAAGGGATATACTGATGTGACCGAGTTTACGACAGCAATTTTAGAAGAAGTTGGCGTGGCTCTGGTGACCGGAGCAGGCTTCGGTGCTCCAGAAAATGTCCGTCTTAGCTATGCGACGGACTTGGATACGCTCAAAGAAGCTGTTCAGCGCTTGCAGCAATTTATGGAGAGTAAATAGATATCTCAATCTTACACTACTTTCAAAGTTTTATAAACAATAGATAAGGATGAACTCAGCGTTCGTCCTTTTCAATTCCCCTAAACTGTACTGGCAAATAATTCGACAAAATGGTAAAATAATATAGAATGTCATAAAATCGCTTTCATATTTTCAGGTCGAATTAAGAAGATTTTGGGCGGCAAAATAAAAGCTGGGAGTAGTTATATTATAGCTGTTAGAGCTTGCAAACAGGAGTAAAGGAGAAGGATATGAAACGACAATTAATTTTCCTATTTATGGTAGTTAGTTTGGTTTTATTGGCAGCTTGTTCTGTTGTTGATTCAGAGCAAGGGTGGACCACTATTTCCGAATCCAATGGCTATAGTCTGCAAGCCAAAGGTCATCGCTACCGTATCCAATATTATGAGAATGACTCTGCCCGAATAGACTGGTATTTGAGCAATTACCAGCCAGAACTGAGATTAAATATGAGAATCTTAGAACGCCCAACTGCTCCCGGTTCTTATACTAAGGAGGAGATATCCGGACAAGGATCTGCACGCTTTTTGATGGTTTGTAGAACTTGGGGTTCTGCAGAGGACAGTCAAAAGTTTTTAATTAAACGCGCCTATTATAAGGTTGATATTAGACTTAATAAAAAGATGGAGGTAGATACTAAGAAAAGCAGTATGGCCTACTGGAAGACGGAAGAAGAGGTAAAGGATGATCCGCCAATTGATTAAATAGCAGCTATAAATGCTAGATTAACTATGTATAAGTCACTTTCCGATAGGAATCACCAGACGACTTAAAAATTTGAGGAGTATTTAGTTGAAGACGACGGTGTTTCGGTGTATAATAAAAGAAGTCCATTTGGTCTAGCCCTGCATTCTATTGACTTGCAGTGTGTTCCTCATGGTCTTTTTACTTAAGTAATAATGGGGATGAAGATTATTTTGTACAAAAGGAGATAAAATGGGATTTATCAGAAAGGAAATAGGGGAAAGAGAGAAGAAGCTTCTCGAGGATTTTTCTATTGAAGAAAAAGAACTGGCTTTGCCATTTTTACTAGAAGATGAGAAGAGAGGAATTTTTCTCTGCGTCAAGCAATTTCGTATTGGTGAAGGGAAATATCAGGTTTTAGCCATGATGCTCGGAGGGCACTTGCTTGAATTTCGCCTAGAAGAAGAGCGGGCCGATAGATATCCAGTTCGCAATGAGGAAGATCAAAGTGTAAAAGGTCTATCAACAGAAACAATCTCCCAGCTTGTGATTCCCAAGGTTTTAAAAGGACGAGAGGACAAAATCGTAACAGTGATTCAACATGCCCTGTCGCAGATTAACCCTTATTATGATACGAAGATAAGGGAAGTAAACCACGTGGAGTACAGATAAAGAGGAGATAGGATATGGGATTATTAGAAAAGTGCTTGGATTTTTTACCGACTAGGCGGGCTGTCAGTGACATAGAAGAAGAGATGACTTGGGAGGAAGAATTTACCCCTAAAAGAGTTCACCACAAAGAAGTCAGTAGTAGTCCTCAGAAGGAGATTGAGGGAACAGCGTCTCTTCCCCAAGAAGGAAGTTGGAAGTTCGTGCACGAGATGATTTCTGAAGAAGGGGTTGAGCTTTTAAAGAAGACTGGGATTGATGATGAGCTAGTCTTTGAGACGGGCGATTGGGTCGCAGATCATGATTTGGGGATTTATCTGGTCCTTTATCGCTTTGGTGGCAGAACCAACTGGAAGAAGACTTATAAGCTAATCTTGCAAGGACAGGTGATTGAATTTAAGACCAAGACCATTTTTCATCAGCAGGATTTTTCTTATGAAGATGGGGAATTCACTAAGGGAGTGATTGTCAAAAATGTCTCCAATATGCTCCTGCCTTTGGCTTTCGAAGGTCAACAGCAGCGTGTGCTTCATATCATTCAAGCGGCTCTCTCAGCAGCTAGCCCAAGCTATGATACGGTCATTTACAGGGCGAACTTTGATTTGGTTTAGGAGGGGAAGATGATATATATTACAAAAGAAGATGTTTTGACTTGGCTGGACAAACATGAGCCAGTGGCCAATCGTCAGAAGGACATTGCGGCTTTTCATAAAGAACTGTCGTTTCGTCTGCAAAGAATGGACTTTCGACCGTCTACCAGTTCAAAAGATCCGCAGAGAGATGTTTGTGAAGACCCTGACCAAGAGCTGACTGTAGCCTTTACTCAGGATGGGGAGGGGAATTATGCGACGATTGACCAGAGTCCTGGAGGTCAGATTCTCAGTGATCAGCGCTTTAAGATGGCTTTGAAAAAAGTCTTGAACTATGATGATGACATGGTTGATCGACTGTTATATGGAACGAAAAATTAGTCCTCTTATTCAGAGAGAGTTATCCGCCAGCCTTTAGGAGGCTGGTTTTTTAATTTTTCTGAGATTTAGACTCTTCAAGGATAGCTATTGCAATCGCTTTATGGTAAAATATAGAACAGATGTCCAAAAGATTTGTCTTGAAATAAAGTGACATTTAGCAACCAATCTAGGAGGCAGATATGATTGATCATTTTGAGATAAAGGTCAGGAATCTACAAATTTCAAAAGACTTTTATACAAGTTTTCTTTCTCCTCTAGGCTACAAATTGGCTTTTAGAAGTAGTTCTCTACTCAGTTTTGTTGCTCCCAACAGCCCACATCCTGGTGAAGATTTTTGGTTGGGAGATGGAGAGCAGTCTCCGATTCACTTTGCTTTTTTGGCAGAAAACCATGAGCAGGTTCAAGCTTGTTATGAGGCTGGTTTAAAGGCAGGGGGGAAAAGACAACGGTGCGCCAAATTATCGGGGGAACCTTTCATCATATTATGCAGCCTTTGTCTTGGATCCAGATGGTAATAATGTCGAGGCAGTCTGTCATAAAGAATAAAAAATAGAAAAGAGAAAAAACGTGTCAAAGAAAATCGTAACAATTATTGATGTGAAAAATTATGTTGGTCAAGAAGTGACTATCGGTGCTTGGGTTGCCAATAAGTCAGGTAAGGGTAAGATTGCCTTCTTGCAGTTGCGCGATGGCTCTGCCTTTTTCCAAGGGGTGGCCTTCAAGCCTAACTTTATCGAGAAATTTGGCGAAGAAGAAGGATTGGCGAAGTTTGATACGATTAAAAAGCTTAGCCAAGAAACTTCTGTCTATGTGACAGGGATTGTCAAGGAAGATGAGCGCTCAAAATTTGGCTATGAGCTAGACATTACAGACATCGAAATCATCGGTGAGTCAAATGACTATCCAATTACGCCAAAAGAACATGGCACGGACTTCCTCATGGACAACCGTCACTTGTGGCTGCGTTCTCGTAAGCAAGTTGCCATGATGCAGATCCGCAATGCCATCATCTACGCTACCTATGAATTCTTTGACAAGAATGGCTTTATGAAGTTTGACAGCCCAATCTTGTCAGGAAATGCAGCAGAAGACTCAACTGAGCTCTTTGAAACAGACTACTTCGGAACTCCAGCTTACTTGAGCCAATCTGGTCAGCTTTATCTGGAAGCAGGTGCCATGGCTCTTGGTCGTGTCTTTGACTTCGGTCCTGTATTCCGTGCCGAAAAATCAAAAACCCGTCGTCATTTGACTGAGTTCTGGATGATGGATGCAGAGTATTCATACTTGACGCATGATGAGTCACTCGACTTGCAAGAAGCTTATGTTAAAGCCTTGATCCAAGGTGTTCTTGACCGCGCTCCTCAAGCTTTGGAAACACTGGAACGCGATGTAGAACTTTTGAAACGCTATATTGCAGAGCCTTTCAAGCGTGTTAGCTATGATGAAGCGATTGACCTCTTGCAAGCGCATGAAAATGATGAGGATGCTGATTATGAGCATCTGGAACATGGTGATGACTTTGGTTCACCGCATGAAACATGGATTTCAAACCACTTTGGTGTACCAACCTTTGTCGTTAACTACCCAGCAGCCATCAAGGCTTTCTATATGAAACCAGTTCCTGGAAATCCAGACCGTGTCCTCTGCGCTGACTTGCTGGCTCCAGAAGGCTACGGTGAAATCATCGGTGGTTCTATGCGTGAAGAAGACTACGACGCATTGGTCGCTAAAATGGAAGAGCTTGGTATGGATACTTCAGAATATGAATTTTACTTGGATCTTCGTAAGTATGGAACAGTTCCACACGGTGGCTTCGGTATCGGTATCGAGCGCATGGTAACCTTTGTAGCAGGAACCAAGCATATCCGTGAAGCCATTCCATTCCCACGTATGTTGCACCGTATTAAACCGTAAATCAATGAAAACGCCCATGGGGCGTTTTTTCAAAGCACTAGAAAGAAGAGGTGGAGATTATGTAACCAGCGGATTAACAAGTGATAAAGGATAGAAATTAAAAAACACTTGTTAAAGGAGAAAAAATGTTTAAAAGAAGTTATCGGAAAAATATCGGTCTTATGGCCGGAGTAGAATTTTTTGCTTTTCTAGGCATTACTAGTTTTTGGATTTTATTTCTAAGTCAAAACGGCATGTCCCTTTGGCAGATTGGCCTTTTGGAAAGTATTTTTCATGCGACCAGCGTTATTTGTGAAATTCCTTCTGGGATGTTGGCGGATCGCTTTTCCTACAAGACTAATCTGTATCTGAGCCGGATAGCTGGGATTGTGTCTTCTGTTCTCATGTTAGCTGGGCAGGGAAATTTTTTGGTTTATGCACTGGCTATGGTGATTAGTGCTTGGTCCTATAACTTTGATTCGGGGACAAGTGCGGCCATGGTTTATGATTCATCTGTGGAGGCCGGCCTCAAGGAACATTATTTATCCATCTCCAGTTTTATGTCTGGGGTGGCTGAGGCGACTCGGTCTTTGGGAACGGTCTGGGCTGGATTTTTTGTCCACGGACAATTGCATCTGACCTACTATATCATGATTGGTACCTCTATCATCGTTCTTTTCTTGACCTGGATGCTGAAAGAACCTAGTGTCAAAGCAGAGAAAGCGGAACGTCTGACCATGAAAAAGATTATCTGGGCTGTCAAAGAGGAGTTGCAGAGAAATCCCAGCCTTTTTATCTGGATGATTCTGTCCCAAATCATTGGAACACTGATGTGTATGTTTTATTTTTATTATCAAAATCAATTGCCTGACTTAAAAGATTGGCAGATTTCGGTAGTCATGCTAATTGGCAGTGCTTTGAATATCTTAGCGGTCTATCTGGCGAGTATGATTGGAAAGAAGTTTTCTGCCTTGAAACTTTTTCCTTCAGTGGTTCTTCTAACTGGAGCAAGCTACCTGCTGTCCTATTTTGGAACACCAGTCATCTATATTTTGATTTATCTAATCAGCAACGCCTTGTATGCACTCTTTCAGCCGATTTTTGACAATGATTTACAAAAGCAGCTGCCAAGTGAAGTACGGGCGACCATGCTTAGTGTCTACTCTATGATGTTCAGTCTGAGTATGATTGTCATTTTCCCTGTGACGGGCTGGTTGATTGATCACTTTGGCTTCAATTGGACTTTTATAGCTTTGGGTAGCTTCTTATTTGCTGTAACTCCATTTTTACATTTAGGATTAAAGAAAATAAGCCAGAACTTACAAGAAGTCTAATATCAATGTTCTCTTTCTGCTGGTCAGAAGGAGAATATTTTTTACCCTTTGAAAATTATGGTAAAATAAATACAGTTTAATGGAGAAGTAGGCGGTATGAAAGATTTATTGAAATATTTCAAGGGCTATATCAGAGAGTCTTTGCTGGGGCCCTTGTTCAAGCTCTTGGAGGCCAGTTTTGAACTGCTGGTTCCGATTTTGATTGCGGGGATTGTGGATGAGACCATTCCTAGACACGACAGCTCCCATCTCTACTGGATGGTTTTTCTTTTGATGAGCTTGGCTGCGCTGGGTGTGGTGGTAGCAGTGGTGGCCCAGTATTATTCGTCAAAGGCGGCAGTGGGCTTTACTCGTCAGATGACAAGCGACCTCTATCAAAAAATCCTGCGTTTGCCTAAGGCTAGTCGGGATGAGTTGACGATTTCTAGCTTGGTGACTCGGCTGACGAGCGACACCTATCAGATTCAGACGGGAATCAATCAATTTCTTCGTCTCTTTCTGCGGGCGCCTATCATCGTTTTTGGCTCCATCATCATGGCCTTTACTATCAGTCCGGTCATTACCTTGTGGTTCTTGCTCATGGTAGCAATTTTAACGGCTATTATCGTTTTCATGTCTCGTCTGATGAATCCTCTCTATGCCAAAATTCGCCAGCTGACAGACCAACTGGTCAATCTGACTCGTGAGCAGCTGCAGGGCATGCGGGTTATACGAGCTTTCGGTCAGACCCAGCGCGAGGTTCAGACCTTTCGCAATCGCAACGAGCTCTATAAAACCTGGCAAATCAGGACGGGAGCTCTGGCTAGTCTGATTAGTCCTCTGACCTTTCTTACAGTCAATGGTACTCTGATTGCTGTGATTTGGCAGGGGAATAGCTTTATCGGCAAGGGCTTGCTGACCCAGGGGATGCTGGTAGCCTTGGTCAATTATTTATTGCAGATTTTGGTGGAATTGCTCAAGCTAGCTATGCTAGTCAACTCACTCAATCAAAGCTATATCAGTGCAGGTCGTATCAGTCAGGTCTTCGAGCAAGCAGAAGAAGATGTCCTACAGGAATTAGTGCAGGAAACAGCTCTGGCAAATCAAGCCATTAAAGTCCAGCAGGTTAGTTTTTCCTATCCAAATGCAGCTAGTCCAGCCTTGACTGGTCTGACTTTTGATTTGAAAAGAGGTCAGACTTTGGGGGTTATTGGCGGGACAGGCTCAGGGAAGTCTACTCTGGTTCAGCTGCTGGCTCATCTTTATCCTGTGGCTGCTGGTCAGTTAACCATCTTTTCCCAAGGACGCAGTCCTAAAAATCTCAGAGAATGGCGGTCTTGGATCAGTCTGGTGCCTCAGAAAGCAGAGCTTTTTCAAGGAACTGTTCGCTCCAATCTGACTTTAGGATTGTCAACCAAGCCAACAGACGCAGACTTGTGGCAGGCCTTAGAGATTGCTCAGGCGACGGACTTTGTCTCTCAGAAGGAAGGTGGCTTGGATGCGACTGTAGAGGCCTTTGGTCGGAATTTTTCTGGTGGTCAGCGTCAGCGTTTAACCATTGCCAGAGCTGTCTTGCGGAGGGCGCCTTTCTTGATTTTAGATGATGCGAGCTCAGCTCTGGACTATCTGACAGAGGCTAGACTCTTGCAGGCTATTAAGAATGAATTGACAGAGACCAGTCTGGTCTTGATTTCTCAGCGGACCAATAGCTTGCGCTCAGCGGATCAAATCTTAGTGCTGGATAAGGGAGAACAGGTGGCTCTTGGTCGCCATGAGGAACTCTTAGCTAGCTCTGCTATTTACCGAGAAATTCATCACTCACAGCATAGTCAAGGAGAGGAGGGAAAGCATGAAGCATAAGACAACACCTAGCAGCTTGAGGCGTTTGACTCGAGATTTGCTGCAGGCGCGCTGGCTCTTTCTCCTAGCTAGTCTGGGAACGGTGGCTCAAGTGGCTCTGACTGTTCTTCTTCCAGTTCTAATCGGGAATGCGGTTGATAGCGTTCTTCTACCTCAAGCGGAGCAGCATGTGATTCCGATTTTGGGGCAGATGCTGTTGGTTATCTTAGCCAATACGCTGATTCAGTGGCTCAATCCCTTGCTCTATAATCAGCTGGTCTATCGCTATAGCCAGCAGCTCCGACAGGGTGTTATCAAGAAAGTTCATTATTTGCCTTTAGCTTATCTGGATCGGCAGGGAACCGGAGACTTGGTTAGTCGGGTGACGACGGACTTGGAGCAGCTCAGCAATGGCCTACTTATGGTTTTCAATCAATTTTTTGTGGGTTTGCTGACAATCTTAGTGACCATCATTAGCATGGCCAGATTGGACTTTTTCCTCCTGCTTTTGGTTCTGCTTTTGACGCCCCTTTCTCTCTTCTTAGCTCGCTTTATTGCTAGAAAGAGTTTTAGCTTTTTCCAACATCAGACGCAGGCGAGGGGAGCTCAGACCCAGCTGATTGAGGAAAGTCTGACCCAGGAGAGTTTGATTCAAGTATTTAATGCTCAGGAGCAGTTTGATACAGCTTTTACTCGCAGTAATCAAACCTATGCAGACTATTCTCAGGCGGCTATTTTCTATTCTTCGACAGTCAATCCTTCGACTCGTTTTATCAATGCCCTGATCTATGCTTTGATTGTGGGCTTTGGGGCTGTCCGAATCATTCAGGGAACAGGTTTTACGGTTGGGCAGCTGGTAACTTTTCTCAACTACGTCAACCAGTACACCAAGCCTTTCAATGATATATCGTCAGTCATGTCGGAATTGCAGAGCGCTTTAGCTTGTGCGGAGCGGATTTACAGCGTTTTGGACCAAGAAGAAATAGCGGAGCCTGGTCAGGAAATTCTTCAGTCTGAAGATGTCAAAGGACAGATTAGCTTTGAGCATGTGGCTTTTGGCTATGAGCCTGGCAAAGAGCTGATTCAGGATTTGAATATAAGGATTCCAGCAGCTAGCAAGGTCGCCATTGTCGGGCCAACCGGTGCTGGCAAGTCTACTTTAATCAATCTCCTCATGCGCTTTTACAATGTTGATAGTGGTCTTATTTCCCTAGACGGTACTCCCATAACGCATTACACTAGAGCCTCTTATCGTCAGCAGTTTGGTATGGTACTGCAAGAGACTTGGCTCAAGACAGCAACCATTCATGATAACATAGCTTTTGGTCGGCCAGATGCCAGCCGAGAAGAGGTCATTGAAGCTACCAAGGCGGCCAACGCTCATTTCTTTATCCAGCAGCTGCCTCAGGGCTATGACACCTATCTGGCGGATGCTGGGGACTCCCTTTCTCAAGGTCAGCGGCAGCTCTTGACCATTGCGCGTGTCTTCCTGGCTGTTCCTAAAATCTTAATCTTGGATGAGGCGACTTCCTCCATCGATACTCGGACAGAAGTCTTGATTCAGGAGGCTTTCAGCAAGCTCATGGTGGGACGAACTAGCTTTATCATCGCCCATCGCCTGTCTACTATTCAAAATGCTGACATCATCCTCGTTATGGTAGATGGTGATATCGTCGAGCATGGTAATCACCAGGAGCTCATGGCAGCCAGAGGTGTTTATTACCAAATGCAGACGGCGCAGGAGTAGAAGGGGAGCTTTATTAAAGTTCACAGATTGATGCTAAACAAAACTAAAAGAGTTGGAATTTCCAACTCTTTTTGCTTATAGTTCAAGTTCTTCCAACCCTGTTTCCGTCAGTTTATAAATCTTCTGGCAGACTTCTTTGAGAAAGATCCGATCGTGGGAGACAGCGATAATGGCGCCAGGATAGGTCCCCAATAGCTGGCGAACCTGAGGCTGAGAGGTGGGAGAGAAGTTGCGGGTTGGCTCGTCCAGCAGGAGGACATTGGGGCGGTCTAGGACTAGTTTGAGCAGGAGTAGCTTGGCTTTTTGACCGCCGGAAAGCTGCCCAATCGGGTGGCGGGCCTCGTCGCGCGTGAACTGGAGACTGGCTAGATGCGTCAGGATTTTCTCCTCCTGGGACTTGTCGCCAGAGGGAGCCAGAAAATCCAAAGGGCTGCTCTCGTCAGCCAGCAAGTCACCATAATGCTGGGGCATGTAGCCTACTCGCATGTCTGTCTGCTCACGCAGGATCTTCCATATTTCCTTAAGCAAAGTGGATTTTCCTGCACCATTAGCACCAATCAGTCCGATTTTTTCCTGGCCGCAGATCTCCAGAGTCAGGTTCTCCGCCAGTTGTCGTTCGTCTGTTTCCAGTTTCAGTCCTTCTAATTTGAGGATTCTTTTGGTCAATGGCAGAGCTTCTATGTTTGAGAAGTGAAGGCTGATGGCATCTTCCTGTGTCGGGATTTCGGTCATTTCAGCACCTGCCTTTTCAAATCGTTTGCCCTGTGAGAGGACGTTTTTCATCTTCTTAGCCACCAGTCGACCTGCAGTAGCGTCATGGGTGTTTCGTAAAGTATGCTCCACACTTTGCTTAACCCGTCGGTGTTTTTCCATAGTCTTAGCATGTTCTTCCCGCTCTTTCCGTGCCAATTGACCTTGTTTTTCAAAGGCCTCCTGACGTTGATGGCGGTAATTTTCATAGTCCAGACTCTTGACACTGGTTCTAGCCTCCTGCTTCTTTTTGATTCGCTCCAGATGAACAATCTTGGTCGCAGCTTGAGCGAGAAAGTGCTCGTCGTGAGAGACGAAAAGAACCGTTCTCTGGCTGTGGCTGATAAAGTTTTCCAGCCAAGTCAGAGTTTCAAGATCGAGGTCATTAGAGGGCTCGTCAAGAAAGAGAATATCCCAATCACTGGCTAGTTTCTTGATGAGCTGGACCTTGAGCTTTTCTCCTCCAGATAGGCTAGAGAGCTGCTGCTGACTGGCAAAACGCTGGCTGTCAAAGTTGAGCTCTCCAGCATAGCGGTAGAGCTTGGCATAGTCCAGATCGGTCTCAAAATCTGCAAAGAAATAATCATTGAGCGTCAGTTGGGCATCTTCTGAAGGCAACTGCTGGGGCAGGTAGACAGCAGCAGTATAGGACTTATCAATCTGTCCGCTGTAGCTGACATAGGAGCTGACCAGTCGCTCGTCTAGCAAGAGCTTGAGCAGGGTGGACTTGCCATTGCCCTCCTCACCGATAATAGCGACCTTGTCTCCTTGATTGACAGTCAGTGACAAATCTTTGACTAACTCTTTCAGGTCTTTTAGGTGGGTGATTGTTAGATTTTTTATTTGAAGCATAGATGTCTCCTTCGTTTTATAACACAAAATACAGCCCTGCTTTATTTAGCAGAGCTGTTTTTAGTTGCACAAAGCAGACACAGGAGTGTCTAAGTAGGATTATTCGTTCATAGGCTTCCAGCTTACACTGTCATAGGAGCGACAGGATTAATCTAAAGATAAGCAAATAAAAGCTAGAAAGCACCAAAAACGAACATCCCGCGGATATGCAGAAACATGACAAAATCTACTAAATAAAGTTTCCTTTAAAAAATAGACTTAATTTTTCATGTCTCCGTGTACCTCCGAAATAGTTCTGCTTTAAGTCTAGCAAAAGATAGTAGATTCGTCAAGCGCTTTCAAAAAAATAAAAATTTTTAAAAGTTTTTTTGGATACTATTTTATAAACTCTCTAAGGATATTGGTTTCAAGGCTTTTAAGCTGATTTTGATATATAATTTTTTAATTATATAAAAATTTGACATATACCAGAAAATTATATATAATCGTCTTGTATATAAAAATTATATATATATAAAATGATTATATAAATAGGCCTAAAATTTGTAAAAAATAAGAAGAGCTGGAATGTGATAGATTCCAGTTGTCATTTTAAATTGTATCTAAGGAGTAAGAAACCATGCCAAAAACGTTATTTCTCTGGCTTTTGACAGTCCTAAGCTTAGGGCTAGTAAAAACGCCTCAAGCTAAGACGATGGAGCAATCCTTGAAGTCTAACACGGCGGTCATTCAGATTAGCCAAAAAATTCAGGACCATGTCAAGAAAGATGAAGCGACAAAGGTGGCTTTAGAAACCGTGACCTTTGATTAGATGATGCAAATCATTGCATAAGAAAGGAGAAAGCTATGTTAAGAATTTTTATCCGAATGGTGTACAGAAGTATCGCCTATGCGATTGTCGAAGCTAAATAGAAAGGAAATATCATGAAAAAATCATTTATTCTAACACTTTTAACGATTATAACTCTAGGACTCTTCCGGCCGGTTACAGCCTTGGCTGAGGATCAGAAGTTGCCGTCTGGCACGGAGCGGAGCCAAATCGGTCAGAAAATCCAAGACTTTGTCAAGGAACATGAAAAAACAACGGCTGGTTTGGCGACGACGGTCTTTGATAAGGATGGCACCATCTACAAAGGAAACTTTGGCTATATGAACAAGGAAAAGAAAGTCAAAACGGATGATAGCAGCGTTTTTGAATGGGGATCGGTTACCAAGCTGACGGTTTGGGTCTCCGTCATGCAGCTCTGGGAAGAGGGAAAGATTGACCTAGAGGAAGACATCCGTACCTATTTGCCAGAGGGATTTTTAAAAAAACTTCGCTATGACAAGCCGATCACTATGATTGATCTCATGAACCATCAGGCGGGATTTAGCGAGTCAATTCAGGGCCTTAAGGAAGAGACAGGATTGACAATTGAGGAAAGCTTAGCCAATAATCAGCCAACCCAGTCCTACGAACCCGGCACCATGACCAGCTACTCAAACTTCTCTGCCGGTTTGGCGAGCTATATCGTCGAGCGAATCTCCGGACAGGACTTCTCTACCTATGTCCATGAGCATATCTTCCAGCCATTAGAGATGAATGATACAGCTATGTCTTCAGATTTGAAGGATAATCTTAAGGTTTATAAGAAGCGAATGGAGGCCTTGTCCTATAGTGCAGATGGTCAGACTTCGAAGGGGACTGCCTATTTATACTCAGCGCTCTATCCAATGGGAAATGCTGCCTCTACCATGGCTGACTTTCAGAAGTTTGCCCAAGCGCTTTTGAAGAAAGAGAAGCTCTTCCAGCGAGCTGAGACTTGGGCGACCCTATACACAGTGACCTCGACCTATCCAGGGACAGAGCTGCCGCTCAATATGCACGGTTTCTGGGCTACAGAGTTTGGCATGACTGTTGTCGGCCATAGCGGTAATACCTTGGGGTATTCCTCTTTCATCCTGCTAGACTTGAAAAATGGCATCGGTATGACTATCATGACGAATCAAGAACACGAATTCGTCTACAACCATGAGATGCCGGCTTTGGTCTTTGGACCTAAGAAAAAGACGGACTCAGCCACCTTTGACAAATTCCAGTCTGGAAATTACCGATCTACTCGCTACTTTGCCAGTGGTCCTATGTCTATCTCTAGAAGCTTATTCCTCTATACTAGTTTTGTCAAGAAATCCGAGGACAATCCACTTTTGAGTCAGGATTTTTCAGTAGTCAGTGGCAGCGGAGATAAGGTCAAGGTGACAACTCCTTATGCAAGTTATTTCAGAGTCAAGGATAGCGAAATTTTGGCAGACTGGGCCATGCTTATTGCAGCGGTAGTCGGAATTGTTTTCAGTATCATTCTCTTTTTGGTACGGGGTGGTTTAGATCTTTTCCGATTGGTATTCAAAAAAGGCCAGCCTAAAACACCTAAGAAACTTCGGATTTGGACTTATCTGACCTCTTTAGCAGCAGTAGGAGTGGTTTTAAATTTCTATGGCCTTGTTGTAGCTTTTCTAGCAAGTAATCGTAGTTACCCCTATAGCATATGGCCTTATATAGTCTTTGCAGTTCTAGGTTTAATCTTAGCAGGATGTGCCATCTACCCGTTCTTGAGTAAGGCTAAAAAGGGACTTGGCAAAGGTCGGCTCTTATTGACAATCATGACGAGTCTATCTGCTCTCGCTATCGTTGCCAATATCCTCTACTGGTCGCTCTACCAGTGGTGGGCATTGTGATTATTTTCCCGCTTTCTTTTGGGGAATGGACTGTCTCATGAGGTAAATCGTTTGATTAATTCTTTTTACAATTTTAAAGTTAGTGATTTTTCAACAGGAGCTGAAGTACAATAGCTGTCTTTTATACAGAGCGCGGCTAAACGAGGCAAAAAATTAAGGACCTTATCAGAGTACAAAAATCAAACCATTTAAAGGAGAAAGTTCTATGACCAATGAAACAAGAAGCAAACCACAACCCAAACTAGTCTGGCCGTTCCTAGCCTGGAACTTCGGCTGGACTTGGGGATTTATGTTGCTAGCGATCATTCTCAAAAATCTCTGGCCTGAAAATCCACCTATACTTTATCTGGCTCTGGAAGGCCTCCTAACGAGTCTCAGTATGTTCGGACCGGTGATAGCAAGCCTAATAGTGCTGAAAATAAAAGGCTTCAAAGCCATTTGTTCCTTTATCTTCTCAAGCAAGAAAGGGACTTGGCTCTATCTCCTACTCTTCAGTGGAGGTCTGGCTGTAACTTTTGCATTAGCTTCTGGAGGCAAGCTGGTAGATGGGGCTCTGCTTTCATTTATCGGCTCCTTCATCTACCTCATGACCTTAGCTGGTGGCATGGAAGAGCCTGGCTGGCGAGGCTTTCTGCAGCCTGCTTTGGAAAAGAAGTTCTCTATGCTTATCGCCTCCTCGATAACCGGACTTGCTTGGGCTTGCTGGCATATTCCTCTCTGGTTTTATGACCGCTTTTATGATCGGAGTCAGAATCCCTTTCTAGTCTTTATCATTGTAACTATAGTCCAGTCCATCTGGTTTGCTGCGCTGCATAAGAAGACGAAGTCTGTGCTTGCCTGTATGGTTTTCCATGCCCTGCTAGATATTCTGATAGAAACCTTTGTCGGCATCAACCTAGCTGATAAGTTTGACTTCTCTCAGGTTAACTCCCTCTTTTACCTTGGCGGCATGGGAATTATGACCCTTTACAGTATTTATCTCTGGTATCGGGCGGATAAGCAGGCGAAAAATTCATGATTAAAAAACAAGAATAAGCTGATTCTAAAATTGAAAGGAGACTGCACAAATTATCTGAACTTAGCTCATGTGAATCTTTGAGTTGAACAGAAAGGAAATGCTATGAAAAAATCTATTCTAATCATTCTTTTAACCATTTTGACGTTAGGAATCTTCCGACCGACCGCTGCTTTAGCTGACTCGCAGAAGCTGCCGTCTGGCACGGACCGTAGCCAAATCGGTCAGAAAATCGAAAATTTTGTCAAGGAACATGAAAAGACAACGGCCGGCATGGCAACAGCAGTCTTTGATAAAAACGGAACCATCTACAAGGGAAAATTTGGATATGTGGATAAGGAAAACAAAGTCAAAGTTGACGATGACAGTGTTTTTGAATGGGCTTCAATCACTAAACTGACGGTCTGGGTGTCGGTCATGCAGCTCTGGGAAGAGGGCAAAATCGACCTGAAAGCAGACATCAAAACTTATCTGCCAGAAGGCTTTCTCCGCAATCTTCGCTACAATAAGCCTATCACCATGCTGGATCTGATGAATCACCAGCCCGGTTTTGACGAGACACCGCTCTACAATAAAGGTGATAACAAAACGATTGAGGAGTTGCTCTTGGACTACCAGCCTATCCAGTCCTTTGAGCCGGGAACGACGACGGCCTATTCTAACTATGGCACATCTCTGGCCTCCTATATCGTGGAGCGGATTTCCGGGCAGAAGTACGTGGACTATGTCCATGAGCATGTCTTCCAGCCCTTGGGCATGGATCGGACTGGCATTCTGGCGGACTTATCGGACAATGCCTATGCCCAAGCCAAGCTCAAGGAAGCTAAGGGGTATGACAGTCAAGGCAAGCTTATAGGCAATGTACCGTATAAAGTTGATCTTTACTCAGAAGGGGGAGTAGTGGGAACTCTGGATGACCTGCAGAAATTTGCCCAAGCCCTGCTGGGCCGCAAAACCCTCTTCAAGCGTCCGGAGACTTGGTCTACCCTTTACTCAACGACATCCACCTATGCAGGTACGGACAATGCCCGTAATGCCCATGGCTTTTGGGCCAGCCACTATAGCGTCACCTTGCTAGGACATAGCGGCAATTCAAATGGCTTTTCTAGCAATCTCTATCTGGATCTTGAAAATGGTATCGGTCAAGTCATCCTGACCAATCAACAATATGAACTAATTTACAATATGCAAATGCCAGAACTGATTTTTGGCAAGATGAAGACTGCCAGCGAAGAGACTAAGAAGCAGTTCAGTCCTGGCTCTTACCGCTATCTGAGCAGCTATAATAATGGCCCCTTGTCCATCCTGCTCATGATGCCCGGCACTATCATGAAGATTGGTAAGCTAACTGACCAGCCGGGCCTGCTGACTACTTTCTGGACAATTGACCAGAGTCAGGGGGCTGACCGTATAGAAGTCGGTGTCCTAGATGCAGAAAAGCTTTCGGATACGGAGCTTTTCCAGCATTATCTGGTTCTGATTCTCGGAGCTTTGGGTCTTGTCTTTGCACTGGGGAATGTCTTGATTAGTTCTTTGATCGGCGGTTTCCGTCTCATCCTGCGTAAAGCAAAAAGTTCGGCACCTCGCTCTTGGAAGATCTGGAATTACCTGACTTCTATTGGTATTATCCTTTTCGGGGGCAATCTCATTCTATTTTTACTGTCTGCCATGAATCCATTTCAAAATTATTCAATGATTCAGTCTTGGCGCTTCATAGCTTTTGCCGGTTTGGGACTATTCTTAGCAGGCTGTGCAGTTTTTCCGCTCTTTAGAAAGACTCGAAAGGGGCTCGGAAAAGGTCGCCTCTTCCTGACAGTTCTGACCAGCTTATCCGCCCTCGCTATCGTAGCCAATATTCTCTACTGGTCGCTTTACCAGTGGTGGGCGATGTGATAAGTTGCCTGTCTTCCCTTGGGAAGGCGGGCTTTGTCTACATAAATCTGCAAAGGAGAATCGCATGAAAAAAACATTTATTTTCACACTTCTAACTATTTTAACATTGGGACTTTTTCGCCCAGCCACTGCGCTAGCTGAAGAGCAGAAGTTGCCGTCTGGCACGGACCGTGACAAAATCGGTCAGAAAATCCAAGACTTTGTCAAGGAACATGAAAAGACAACGGCTGGTATGGCAACAGCAGTCTTTGATAAAAACGGAACCATCTACAAGGGAAACTTTGGATATGTGGATAAGGAAAACAAAGTCAAAGTTGACGATGACAGTGTTTTTGAATGGGCTTCAATCACTAAACTGACGGTCTGGGTATCGGTCATGCAGCTCTGGGAAGAGGGCAAAATCGACCTAGAAGCAGACATCAAAACTTATCTGCCAGAAGGATTTCTCCGCAATCTTCGCTATGATAAGCCTATCACCATGCTGGATCTGATGAACCATCAGGCTGGCTTTGATGAAATGCCACTCTACAAAAAGGGAGACAAGAGCGACTTGGAAGAGCAGTTCCGTGATTACCAGCCTATTCAGTCCTTTGAGCCGGGTACGACGACATCATACTCTAACTTCAGCACGGCTTTGGCATCTTATATCGTGGAGCGGATATCTGGGCAGAAGTATGCAGACTATGTCCATGAGCATGTTTTTGAGCCGCTGGACATGGATCGGACAGCTATCTTGCCTGACTTATCGGACAACGCTTATGTACAGGAAAAGCGCAAGGAGGACAAGGGCTATGATGACCAAGGTAAGCTCTTGGGTGATACACCATTTAAGCTCTGGATGTACCCAGTCGGAGGGGCTGTGGGGACTCTAGGAGACCTACAGAAATTCGCCCAAGCCTTGCTGGAACGTAAGGCGCTCTTTCATCGTCCAGAAACTTGGACCGAGCTTTACTCAACAACCTCTACCCACCCTGGTACGGATATTGTTCGTAATGCTCATGGCTTTTGGGCCAGTCACTACGGTGTTACCTTACTGGGACACAGTGGTAATGCTGATGGCTTTTCTAGCTATCTTTACTTGGATCTGAAAAATGGCATCGGTCAAGTCATCTTAACTAATCAACTGTATGAACAAGTTTACAATGTTCAAATGCCGGAGCTGATATTTGGCAAGATGCAGACTGTCAGTCAAGCTACTAAAAAGCAATTCAAGCCTGGCTCTTACCACTATCTGAGAAGCTATAATAGGGGGCCACTGTCCTTCATGCTCATGATCCCTGGGGCCATCCAAAAGATCAACAAAGTATCAGATCAGCCAGATCTGTTGAGCACTTTCTGGACCATAGACAGAAGTCAAGGTGCTGATCGCCTCGAATTTGGTGTCCTTAATGCAGAAAGGATTTCCGATTCAGTTCTCTTTAGGCATTATCTAGTCGTGTTTCTCGGAG
The DNA here is from genome assembly GCF_019929145.1 of Streptococcus sanguinis. Lineage (GTDB taxonomy): Bacteria > Bacillota > Bacilli > Lactobacillales > Streptococcaceae > Streptococcus > Streptococcus sanguinis_U. The sequence continues at coordinate 440,568 of NZ_JAHZOW010000001.1, forward strand.
GTCTGGCACTCGTGTTTGCTCTGGGAAATGTCTTGATTAGTTTTCTGATTGGCAGTTTCCGTCTCATCCTGCGTAAAGCAAAAAGTTCGGCTCCTCGCTCTTGGAAGGTCTGGAATTGCCTGACCTCTCTAGGAATGCTGCTGTTTGCTGGCAATCTCATTCTGCTTTTACTGGCTGCCATGAACCAGGACTACTCAATTGTTCAATCTTGGCGTTATATGGTCTTTGCCGGTCTGGGACTGTTCTTAGCAGGCTGTGCGGTTTATCCTCTCTTTAGCAAGACTCGAAAGGATCTCGGAAAAGGTCGCCTCTTTCTGACAGTTCTGACTAGTCTATCTGCACTCGCTATCGTAGCTAATATTCTCTACTGGTCACTTTATCAGTTCTGGGTGATGTAGTTTAAAAATTTTGAAACAAGAAAAGAGCCGGCATATAAGCTGGCTCTTCGTTTGGTTTTATACATTCAGTACCTTGTCCAAGAAATCCTTGAGACGTGGATGCTGTGGATTGTCAAAGATTTGGTCAGGTTTGCCGTCTTCTAAGAATTCACCGTCAGCGGTAAAGATAACGCGGTTGGCTACCTGACGGGCAAAGCCCATCTCATGGGTCACAATCAGCATGGTCATACCTTGCTGGGCCAGATCCTTCATAACGTTGAGAACGTCGCCGACCATTTCAGGGTCAAGGGCAGAAGTAGGCTCATCAAAGAGCATGATGTCTGGATTCATGGCCAGACCGCGGGCAATTGCCACCCGCTGCTTTTGACCGCCGGACAGGCTGTCAGGGCTGGCATCTGCCTTATCAGCCAAGCCGACCTTTTCCAAGAGCTCCATTCCCAGCTTATTTGCCTCGTCTTGAGTCAAGCGCTTGTGCTCAACAGGAGCAAAGGTGATATTTTCCAGAACAGTCATGTGCGGGAAGAGGTTGAAGTGCTGGAAGACCATACCGATATTTTCTCGGACCAGATCCACATCAGTCTTCTTGTCTGTCAGATCAAAGCCGTCAACCGTGATAGTCCCGCTGGTCACTTCCTCTAGCAGGTTGAGACTGCGCAGGAAGGTTGACTTACCAGATCCAGAAGGACCGATGATACAGACCACATCTCCCTCGTAGAATTTAGCAGTAATCCCCTTTAGGACTTCGTTTTCCCCGTAATATTTATGAAGATCGTTCACATCGATTTTTAATTTTGCCATTACTTAATCCTCTTTTCTAAGCGTTTTGCCAAGCGGGTCAAGAGCGTGATAATGATGAGATAGAGCACGGCTAGGATAGCATACATCCGGAAACTCTGATAGTTACGGGCGATGATGTCTTTACCTGTTTTGAAGAGCTCGGCCAGTCCAATAGCTGAGACAATCGTTGTATCCTTGAGCGCAATGACAAACTGATTAACAAAGTTTGGTAGCATAATCTTGGTTGCCTGTGGCAGGATAATCTTGCGCATGGTCTTGGAATAGGAAATCCCTAAGCTGCGGCTGGCTTCCATCTGTCCAACTGGTACGGCCTGGATACCTCCACGGACAATTTCAGCGATATAGGCGCCAGCATTAAGAGAGAGGGCGATGGTTCCTGCAACGAAAGCATTGATTGGGCTTTGTTGACCAGTCATGGATTCGATTAGGTTAGGAATCCCCCAGAAGATAAAGGCTGCCACAATCATCAGTGGAATACCACGAATGACATCGACAAAGATTTCTGCAATCCAGCGCAGCGGTTTATAAGGGCTGACGCTGAACATACCAAAGATAATCCCGATGACCATAGCAATCGCAAATGAAATCAGAGCCAAGGCAATCGTCACTCCCAGACCTTTAAGAAGTTCTTGGTAGTTGTTTTGCAGCAAGCCCCAAATAGTGGACTCATCTACAGTAGATTCCTTTTCCTCGCTAGCCAGATACTTGTCTAAAATCTCTTGGTACTTGCCGCTTTCTTTGAGGTTGGCCAGTCCATTGTTAAACATCTCAATCAGCTCAGGATTGCTGCCTTTTTTGACTGCGAAAGCGACTTGACCGCTTGGTGTACCTTCGATAGGTGTTTTAAGTTTCTTGCCTTGTTTGATGGCGTATTTGACAACGGGCTCATCATCCATCACAGCTGCGACAGAGCCAGTATTAAGGCTGTCATACATTGAAGCTGCATCTGAGAATGTTTTAATAGAGTAGCCGTACTTACTCTTGTTTTCCTCAAGGAAAGTCTGAGAAGCGGTACCAGTTTTGACACCGACTGTCTTGCCCTTGAGTTCCTCGTAGGACTTGATATTGCTGCTGTCCTTGACTGCCAAGATAGAGTTGGCCGTATAGTAAGGATCCGAATAATCAAAAGTTTTCTTACGGGCATCTGTGACAGACATACCGGCGATGATTCCGTCAGCCTGACCGGTCTGAACGCTATTAATAGCTGCATCAAAGCCAGGGTTGGTTACTTCCACGGTAAAGCCTTGGTCTTTGGCAATAGCCTTAATCAGCTCCATGTCAATCCCAGTGTATTGGTTGCTGTCATCTTGGAAGACAAAAGGAGCAAAAGATGAGTCGCTGGCAATGATGTATTTGTCTTTTGTCGGAGTAGCTTTTTGACCCGCAGGAGTAGAAGTCTCTGGAACAGCTGAGTCAGAGCTGCCCTTAGAAGAAGTCCATTTATTAATGATTTCATCCAGACTGCCGTCTTCATTCATCTGTGCCAAAGCTTCGTTAAACTCAGTAACTAAGTGCTCGTGCTTGCTGCCTTTTTTGACACCAAAAGCAAAGCTTCCAACAGCCTCACCCTTCATAGAAATTTTCAGGTTTTGACCTTGATTGATGGCGTACTCAATGACAGGCTGATCATCCATCACTGCATCAACATCACCTGCTGAAAGGCTATTATACATCAAGTCACCTGTGTCAAAGGTTTTGAGAGTGTAGCCGTACTTATCCTTGCTCTTCTCAAGGAAACGTTGGGCAGCTGTACCGGTTTTGACACCGACTTTCTTCCCTTTCAGCTGTTCATATTTGCTGATGGTGTTTGCCTTGGTCGTCGCGATAACGACCTTAGTGTCATAGTAGGTATCAGACATGGTAAAGACTTTTTCGCGCTCGCTTGTCTTGGTCATACCAGCCATGATGGCATCCGCCTGGCCGGCTTGGACGGCATTGACAGCTGCATCGAAGCCCGGGAAGCTCATGTCAATGTCCCAGCCTTTGATTTCTGCGACCTTGTTGATGATATCAACGTCAATCCCCTTGTAAGTCTGATCAGAATCTTTAAATTCAAATGGTGCGTAAGCAGTATCGGATACGATTTTGACTGTATCTGCCTGGGCTGTCGCCCCTAACGCAAAAAATGGAAATAATGTTAGCAAAACTGCTAAGAATTTTTTCTTCATTTTCTTCCTCCTTTTTAGCATTCTAGCATTATAGCAAAAAATCACTGATTAGGCAAATTTCTCCTGTTTTTATGTTAGGTTTTCTGACATATAAACTCTGAATTTCTCGCAAAAATAGCCGCAACTTTTCTTTGTTCTTAGAGCAAAGTCTGCTATACTGGAAATAAATGAAAGCAAGGATAGAATGAGGTTCTTATGAAAAAATCACGTATCTTGGACGGAGTCAATCAAGCTCGCTTTGTCCCTCCCTATCTGTTGTCGCTAGTGCTAGCAGTTGTTTTCGTGCAAGGAGGACAACAATTGGCCTATCTGGCTTTGGAGCCAATTTCGGCTGGCCTCAGTCTTATGCTAGGTTTCTTAGGGCAAGGAGGATTCTTTGAAATCTTCTTCAATTTTGCCCTGCCTTTTCTCTTGTTCGGCTTTGTATTTATGATACTGGCTCTCTTTCTTTGGGTGCGCTGGGCTGAAGGACGGCCGCTCGCGACTCTAGGCTTTGTCAAAAAAGGAAGCTTGGTGGAGCTAGTCAAAGGATTTGCAGTAGGTTTTCTCCTCTTTAGTTTAGTCGCTCTGCTTATGCTGTTGAGCGGAGCTGGCTCTTTCGAATGGGGACAGCTGACACTGGAACCTTTTCTCTATATCTTGATTTTGCTTCCGCTTTGGATGATTCAGGGTGGAGCAGAAGAGCTAGTGACACGGGCTTGGCTGCTGCCAGTTGCTGTCAAAAAGACCAACCTGCCCATCGGTTTGCTGACTTCGAGCCTGCTCTTTGCACTTTTGCACCTTGGCAATCCAGATATTGGTATTCTTCCCATTCTTAACATTGCTTTATTTGGCCTCTTTGCAAGTCTCTATCTGCTCCGGACGGACAATGTCTGGGGGATTATAGGACTTCATGCTGCTTGGAACTTTAGCCAAGGCAATATCTACGGTTTCAGCGTTAGTGGTACTGGTGTGGACGCGGCAGTCCTGAACTTTATTCCAAAGACGGAATGGATATGGCTGACTGGTGGAGCTTTCGGCGCTGAAGCTTCTATTTTCAGCTCGCTCATTCTCTTGATGGCTGTCCTCTATTTGCTTCTAAAGATGAAAAAAGACGGTAGTTTGACAGAGATAGTGGGAAAGATAGAATAACTGTGCGAACAGCTTTCTTTTGCTCTTCCTAAAATAATATGCTATAATAAATTAAAATGAGGAAAGGAATAATTATATGTTTAAATCTCGTATGTTGGATGCTATCAAGCAATCGCGTTATATTCCGCCGATTTGGTTGGCTATCTTGATTGCTATAGGTTTTGTTTATGTAGGTCGTTTTGCTGGAATGTTCGGAATGTTTCCGATTGGGCTTGTTATTGGTATTTTGTTCCGTGCGACAAATCCCACTAGCGGCCAAGCAGCACTTATGGAATTTCTCCGTCACTATAGTCTATTTTTTGAACTATTTACTTTCTTTTTTATCGCTCTTACTGTCTTTCTCTGGGTTCGATATCGTGAGAAGCGTACTTTTTCTAGTCTGGGATTTTATAAACAGGACTGGTTCAAAAATCTCCTCAAAGGCTTCCTTATCGGAGCAGTTCAGTTTTCGCTGGTTGTTGTCTTGCTCTTGGTGACAGGGACAGGCAGTCTGAAATTAGGTCAGCTTAACTTGCAGTCTTTGATTTTTGTCCTAGCTATCATTCCTTTCTGGATTCTCCAAGGTGGGACAGAAGAACTGGTGACGCGTGGTTGGCTCTTTCCAGTAGTTAGTGCTAAGTCAAATATCTTCATTGGTATCTTGATTTCCAGTGCTCTATTTGGGGCTCTGCACCTCTTTAACCCTGGTGTGACCGTTCTTTCTATTGTCAATATCATACTAGACGGTATCTTTGCTTGTTTCCTTATGCTCAAGTATGACAATATGTGGGTACTGGCTGGTATGCACGGTGCTTGGAATTTTGTGCAAGGGAATATCTATGGTATTCAGGTCAGTGGCCAAGGAGCATCTACCTCAATCTTGAACTATAGCTCACAATCTTCTGTGGATTTGCTGTCCGGTGGAGCCTTTGGTGCTGAAGGATCTATTTTTGCTAGTATCGTCCTGATTGGCTGCATTGCTTATCTTTACTGGTCACTCAAAAAAGAAAATCGCCTGCCTCAAGCGCTGAACTTTAAGAAATAACCATTTCGCCCAGTTTAGCTGGGCTTTTTTATGTCTTTTAACGAGATGTATGACTAGGGACAGAAGATGGTAGAAGCGTGGCCATTCTACCTACACCCAAATTCAGAGAAAATAGGCCAAATATGGTAAAATAATAGAAGCACAATTTGAGGAATAAAAGATGATTAACAGAATAACAGATAATAAATTTGAATTGGTTTCTAAATATGAGCCTTCAGGTGACCAACCCCAGGCTATCGAGCAGCTGGTGGATAATATAGAGGGAGGAGAGAAGGCCCAGATTCTCATGGGGGCGACTGGTACTGGTAAGACTTATACCATGAGTCAGGTTATTGCTCAGGTCAACAAGCCGACTCTGGTTATCGCCCATAATAAAACGCTGGCCGGCCAGCTTTATGGTGAGTTCAAGGAGTTTTTCCCCAATAACGCGGTGGAATACTTCGTTTCCTACTATGATTACTACCAACCTGAGGCCTATGTTCCTTCCAGCGATACTTATATTGAAAAGGATAGCTCGGTCAATGACGAGATTGACAAGCTCCGTCACTCAGCAACATCAGCCCTTTTGGAGCGCAATGATGTGATCGTCGTGGCTTCGGTCTCTTGTATCTATGGTCTGGGTTCGCCTAAGGAATACTCTGATAGTGTAGTTAGCCTGCGTCCTGGCCTAGAGATTTCTCGTGATAAGCTGCTTAATGACTTGGTAGATATCCAGTTTGAGCGCAATGACATTGACTTTCAGCGGGGGAAATTTCGGGTTCGTGGTGATGTGGTAGAGATATTCCCAGCTTCTCGGGATGAGCATGCCTTTCGAGTAGAGTTTTTCGGAGATGAGATTGACCGGATTCGTGAGGTTGAAGCCTTGACAGGACGAGTCTTGGGTGAGGTGGACCATTTGGCCATCTTCCCAGCCACTCACTTCGTGACCAATGAAGACCACATGGAAGTAGCTATTGCTAAGATTCAGGCCGAGCTGGAGGAGCAGCTTGGTATCTTTGAGAAGGAAGGCAAGCTTCTGGAAGCCCAACGCTTGAAACAGCGTACGGAGTATGATATCGAAATGCTGCACGAGATGGGCTATACTAACGGTGTTGAGAACTATTCTCGCCACATGGATGGTCGAAGCGAAGGAGAGCCTCCTTATACCCTTCTGGACTTTTTCCCGGATGATTTTTTGATTATGATTGACGAGAGTCACATGACCATGGGACAGATTCGGGGCATGTACAATGGCGACCGCTCTCGTAAGGAGATGCTGGTTAATTATGGTTTCCGCCTGCCGTCTGCCTTGGACAACCGTCCGTTGCGCCGGGAGGAGTTCGAGAGCCATGTTCACCAGATTGTCTATGTATCGGCTACGCCGGGTGACTATGAAAATGAACAGACGGATACTGTTATTGAGCAGATTATCCGGCCGACAGGGCTTCTGGATCCAGAAGTGGAAGTCCGCCCAACTATGGGGCAGATTGATGACCTTTTGGGAGAAATTAATGCCCGTGTCGAAAAGAATGAGCGAACCTTTATCACAACCCTGACCAAGAAGATGGCGGAAGACTTGACGGACTACTTTAAAGAAATGGGTGTCAAGGTCAAGTACATGCACTCGGATATCAAGACCTTGGAGCGGACTGAGATTATCCGTGATTTGCGCTTGGGTGTCTTTGACGTTTTGGTTGGGATTAACCTGCTGCGCGAGGGAATCGACGTGCCTGAGGTTAGTCTGGTTGCAATTCTTGATGCAGATAAGGAAGGTTTTCTCCGTAACGAGCGTGGCCTAATCCAAACCATTGGCCGGGCAGCCCGCAACAGCGAGGGACATGTGATTATGTATGCGGACACCATCACCCAGTCCATGCAGCGAGCTATTGATGAAACTGCCCGCCGTCGGGCAATCCAGATGGCATATAATGAAGAGCACGGCATTGTACCGCAGACCATCAAGAAAGAAATCCGTGACCTGATCAGCGTGACCAAGGCTGCCCTGCCAGACAAGGAAGAAACTGTCGAAATCGAAAGCCTCAACAAGCAAGAGCGCGAGGACATGGTCAAGAAACTGGAAGGCCAAATGCAAGAAGCTGCCGGACTTCTGGATTTCGAGCTGGCGGCGCAGATTCGCGATATGATTCTGGAAATAAAGACGATGGATTAGAAAATATAGTTAGCACCAAAGTTGCAAGCTAAGCTCTTAATTGCTTCTCTAGTCAATGAGTCACTATGTGAAAAAAAGTTAGAGAAGTTTAAGTGGGGGAATTGAAGTGAAAAAGGATTTAATTAAACTAATATTTATTTTCTTTATTTCAATTTTTGTCATAGGCATGTTACCTATAGTTCAATTTATTTGGGCATTTATGCCGACAAAACTTGTTACAAAAGAGGAAAAGCAGCATATTGAATATGTTGTGAACACAGCTTTTGAAGATAATTTAGGATTGAAGGTTAAGAACATAGAGATTCCAACTTGGGTTAGCCATGTTTCTTATGAATATGATGTAAAAGTTCAACTGACAGAAGGCGCAAACAAAATTTTAACAGATAAGTTAGAAGAAGGGACTTTTTCCTATTACGCTAATAGTGACGATGAACCATCTTCGATACTAAAAGATCTTATATTTTCTTCTGTCTTAGATACAAATTCTCATCCTATGTTGAATACCTTATATTTTGATAAAGAGTCTGTTCTAAAGCCAGTGAAATTTAAGGAGCTGAGAACAGATTTAGATTACGATGTAACTGATGACCAAAAAGGGTTTTATCGTGATTTGGTTCAAATTAAAAAAGAACTAAAGTATAATCCCAAGACAGGGAAGTATGAAGCATCGGCAGAAGAAATAAAGGATTTGAGAAAAGATTTCATTCGTTTATCGGAAAATTACGAGGTTCTGTTGTTTTTCGATCTATATCTGGAAGGAGATATTCCTGAAGGTGCGAGTTTAAGTGACTATATTGATTTTACTAGCTTACCCAAAAATGTTTATGTAGTTGTTTGGGGAGAAAATGGGAAATTAGATAGCAATGGTTTTCAGGCGGAATGATTTAGATGGCGATACTACATTTTGAATTGAATTAAGAACAATATAAAAATGATTTATTACTTAAAAATTGATAATTCGTATAAAGTTTGAATATCTATTTAGAAATAAACAAGGAGCACACATGCGTTATGCACTTTTACTCCGTGGCATCAATGTCGGCGGAAAAAACAAGGTCGTTATGGCTGATTTGAAGAAGGATTTAGCAGAGTTGGGTTTTGAAAACCCAGTTTCCTACATCAACAGCGGCAATCTTTTCTTTGATAGCGAGGAGCAGGAGGAGAGGATTCGGGAGATATTGTCGGCTTATTTCAGTCAGTCTTACGATTTCCCTCTGCCTTTCGTCCTTGTCAGCTCTACCATGCTTGAAAAAGAAAGAGCCAATCTGCCTACTTGGTGGCAGGATGAAACAGCCTTTCGGCGAGATGTTCTCTTTTATCTGCCGGAGACAGACAAGGAGAGCGTTCAAGAGCTGGCAGGCAGCTGGGCGAATGACAAGGAGCAACTGCATTTTGGGCAGACGGCTTTCTTTTATAGAAATGCTGACCAAGCGGACTATCTCAAGTCCAACTATCATAAGAAACTGCTCAAGTCCAGTTTCTACAAGCAACTGACTATCCGAAACGGCAAGACTTTCCAGAAGATTGTGGAGTTGGTTGGAAATGAGTGAGCTAAATATGGAAGATAAAAGGTGAAAAAATAGTGAAGCAATGGAAATTTTCAAGTAAAGTTATTTGGTTAGCACTCTATATTTTGTTATTTATCTTTGTTTTACTACATTTTATATTGAGTTTCTTTAGCTTGTCCTTTACTCCGCTCTTGTGGAACAAATGGCTTTTTCTTCTGGCAGCTGTTATATTTTGCCACTTATGGTTTCTCTTCTTGAAAAATAGAGAGTTCCGCTGGTTCCATCTTGTCTGGGCAATTCTGAGTGTATTTCCTGCTCTTTTTGCATGGTTCTTTGTTTTCTTTCATTTTTCCATCGTCGGATCAGAAAATTCTGTCCCGATTAATATGGACTATGTTACTAATGATAGTGAAATTATTTTGCGAAAGGGCTTTTTATTAGGTGAATATGATGAACACCATGATTTAGTAAATCCCTATATCATGAAAACCAAGGTCAATCGCGTTCGGTATATTGATTAATAATTTGCAAAGGTTCTCTACTCAACAAACTTGCTATGAGCTATTACAATGTCACTGTAAAATTCTCCATTTGTGTCGAAAGGAAAAAACCCATGTCACGTTCCCAAAAAACAATCCTAACAAACATCTGCCTTGTTGAAGATGTATCGCGCGGTAAACTTCTAATGCAATATCGCTCTCCTGAGCGCTATCCTTGGTCTGGATATGCTTTTCCGGGTGGTCACATTGAGAAGGGTGAGTCTCTCCATGATTCAGTTGTCCGTGAGATTTTAGAGGAAACGGGTTTGACTATTACTCATCCGAAATTGGTCGGAGTAAAGAACTGGCATACGGATGAAGGGATTCGCTACATCGTCTTTTGTTACAAAGCGACCGACTTTTCTGGTCAGATTCATTCGACAGAAGAGGGCGAGATTTCTTGGGTAGACAAGGATAGCCTGCCTCAGCTGGACTTGGCCTACGATATGCTTGAACTTCTGCGTATGATGGAAGATGAGGAATTATCTGAATATTACTATCACGAGCGGATCGAAGGTGGCTGGCGAAAAAGTATGTATTAAAAAATGTTTCCTTTTGTGTCTGAAGTGCAAAGATAGAAAGGTGGATGACTGTCATGATTTCATTATGGATTGCTATTGTTGCATTTTTTCTTTTGGGCTTAAACCATTTTTTTCCTTCTAGAAATGCTGGATTCGGTTTGAGATTTCCATTTGCTTTTCATACTTTAAAAGGATGGAAGCAGAGCCAATCTAGGTTTTATAGATCAGTGATTTTGCTTAATTTACTCATTTTTCTTTATTCTTTGTACACAGATTTAAACGAGATTAGGGTCTTGGTCTTGTCAATTATTAGTATTGTATTTTCTGGAATATTAATTTTTTTAATTTCTTTTAAAGAATAGTTTGCTTGTTTTATCAGTGATTTTTATAGCGACTATCTATCATTTGAAAGCCGGTTGGCGCAAGAGTATGTACTAAAAAGACTGATTAGGTTGGGGCCTAATCAGTCTTTTTCTTGCTTGTTATTTATCCTGTAAAAATCCTAGGTCTCTCAAGGCAGATTCTACATAGTCCAAATCCTGCTGGGAGTCGGCTTGTACTAGGTGATAGTGGACTCCATCTGTCAACTCAGATAAGGGGCGAAAGGCACAGGATGCGACCTGTTGGAGAAAATGCTGGACATCTCGGCGGCAGGTCAGCTTCAGATAAGTCTGAATTTCGCCGTAAACTGGATGCTCAACCAAAATAGTCTGCACGCGGCCGCCATTATCCACGATAGCCAGCAGCTCAGCTTCCATATCCTCAGCCCTATGCTGAACCTTGAAGAGCTGATAAACAGCAGTGCTTTCTTGGCGGTCTTTATAAAGATATCCACGATTGGTTGAGAGGATGGGGGCACCATCAGCCCGCAAGAGGGCGATATCTTGCACGATAATCTGCCTGGTCACATGGAAATGTTCAGCCAGTGACTGGCCATTGAGTGCAGCAGATGATGTTTTCAAAAGGTTTAATAGTTCTTCTCGTCTTTGCTTGGTCATAGCTTCATTGTAAACCAAAAGTCAGGAATCTTCAAGATCTAGCGAATCTTTTTCAGCGCTTGATAGATGAACTTAGCAATGACAAAGTCGACCATGCTATGGATGACCGTACCAAGTCCAACCAGACCAAATAAGATATAGAAAGCATTAGCAGGATAGGCAGAAGTCGTGTAAAAGAGGATGCAGACGACCACTTCACCAAAGGCATGAATCAAGGCCAGTAGGAAGTTAAATATCCAAGTCTTCTTCTGGCTGTCCAGTGTGTCCGGGTGCTTTTGCAGATAAAGAGCGCCGATGCTAGCAAAGAGCAAGTGGGACAGGGCTCTAAGAGTGATGATAAAAGGAAGTCCGGACATTCCAAACCCAATAGCAGACCCAATCACGACAATCACCGTCATGAGAGGGGAAATAAACATAGCCAAAAAAATAGCGACATGGCTGGCTAAGGTGAAGGAAGCGGGCGGTATGACAATTTTAATCGGCATAACTAGTGGGATAACAATAGCTAGTGCAGTCAAAAAAGCGGTCAGTGTCATAAACTGATTTTTAGATCTTGGTTTCATAGTGACTCCTTTTTATCTGTATATACACTAGTATAGTACATTGTTTTTGCAGAAAGGTCAAGACCTGTAGGAAATCCTAAAAGAGATTTGTCAAAATGCTCAAAATAGCTTATACTAGAAAGGTATGGAAATAGGAGTAAACTAGATTTTTAGGATTTAGTTGACCGTCACATCGATTAGTGTTCTGCTGAACTTGAAAAATGAAAGAAGAGCTTAATCATATATAGAAGGCTGGTATGGAAATTTAGCAGCCTTGACTAGAAATGGAGAAAAAATGAACAACTTATCAAACTGTCCCAAATGTAATTCAGAGTATGTTTACGAAGATGGAACGCTCTTGGTCTGCCCAGAGTGTGCCTATGAATGGAATCCTGCTGAGGTCCAAGAAGCAGAAGAAGGACCAGTAGCGATCGATGCTAATGGCAATAAGCTGGCTGATGGCGATACAGTTACCTTGATTAAGGACCTAAAAGTCAAAGGTGCACCTAAGGATCTCAAGCAAGGAACGCGCGTGAAAAATATCCGCATCGTAGAAGGCGACCATAATATCGACTGTAAGATTGACGGCTTCGGTGCCATGAAGCTCAAGTCAGAGTTTGTTAAGAAAATTTGAGGCCTCTATGAATCGTCGTTTTATCTTAATTTATCGAATTATTCTTTTTATCCTGGCCTTTTTGGGTGTGTATCTGGAAATTACTAAGTATGGCGTAGGCATGCTTATGTACTATACGGTTCTGTCCAATCTCTTGGTCCTGCTCTTTACGGGCTATCTGGTCTATCTGATGATGAGAACTGGCGATGCTTGGAAGGCGCCAAAAATCTTGAGAATCAAGGGTGGGGTAACCATGTCCATCATGATTACTTGTGTCGTTTATCACCTCTTGCTAGCCCCAATTGCGACAGATTTTTACCGTCTAGAGAATTTTCTGTGTCATTATATAGTACCCTTGGCTTTTCTTCTGGATACAGTAATCTTTGACAAATCGCGCCAGTACCGCTGGTTTGATCCGATTTCTTGGACGAGTGTGCCTTTGGTCTACATGGCCTTTGCTCTCTTTAATGGCTTTTTCTTGAAAATTGATATTCCAAGATCCAAGGACAATCCATTTCCTTACTTTTTCCTCAATGTCTTTAAGAAAGGCTGGCCTTATGTCATCCAGATGTGTCTGATTATCTTTGCAGCCTATCTGGTTTTTGGTTTTGTCTTTTACGGGATAAAAGCTATCTCTTTCTCAAAAAAGAAGACTTCTTAGAGACTTGTACTTGTAGATGAAAAACAGATTTCACTAATCCTTATTTAGTCAAACAGAAAAAATACAATTTTTTTCTTGAAATAGTTTTGAATTTGTGATATAGTATAAAAAATTAAATAATCCTTTAATTCTATCCAGAGAGATAGACAAGGAGCAAGTAAAAAGATGGGTGGAGTGTAAGCAAGTGCGTCTTGTTTTAGCTTGCCTGACTAGATTTTTCTGAAGTCTCCTTGTAATAAGGAGACTTTTTCTGTTGTTTGAGGAGGAAAGAATGAAAACAAAAGAAGTTGTCGATGACATCACCATGAATCGCGCGATTACGCGGATTACCTATGAAATCATCGAGCGCAACAAGGACTTGAACCAAGTAGTCTTGGCTGGCATTAAGACCCGCGGGGTTCACTTGGCACACCGCATTCAGAAGCGGTTGGCTCAGTTGGAGAATATTGATATTCCGGTCGCAGAAGTAGATACCAAGCCTTTCCGAGATGATATCAAGGTTGAGGAAGATACGACAGTGATTCCAGTAGATATTACCGACCGTCAAGTAATCCTAATCGACGATGTCCTCTACACAGGACGGACCATTCGAGCAGCTATTGACAATCTGGTCAGTCACGGACGGCCGTCTAGGGTTGGTCTGGCTGTCTTGGTAGACCGTGGTCACCGTGAGCTGCCTATACGGGCAGACTATGTTGGCAAGAACATTCCGACTAGCCAAACTGAGGAGATTATCGTTGAGATGACCGAGACAGACGGTCAAGATCGCGTGTTGATTATGGGGGAGTAATAAGCTAAATGAGTCAAGATGTTAAGTATGATGTGCATGATATGCCAAAGCCAGGTCTGCTTTTAGGACTATCCTTTCAGCACTTGTTCGCCATGTTTGGGGCGACGGTCTTGGTACCGATTCTGGTGGGAATTGACCCCGCGGTAGCTCTTTTTTCCAGCGGTCTGGGGACACTGGCCCATCTGACTGTTACCAAGTACAAGATTCCGGCTTACATGGGATCCAGCTTTGCTTATATCGCAGCTATGCAGATGCTGATGAAGACAGATGGTATCGGAGCGGTTGCTCAGGGAGCCATTACCGGTGGTTTGGTTTATTTCATCGTAGCACTGATTGTCAAGTTTGCTGGTAATGCTTGGATTGACAAGGTGCTGCCGCCAGTAGTGGTAGGGCCTATCATCATGGTCATCGGTCTGAGCTTGGCTGGGACAGCTGTTAGCGATGTGATGAATAAGACTGTAGCTAATGGCGAAAAGGTGTATGATTTGACCTACTTCATTATCGGAATGGTCACTCTCTTGGCAGTCATCCTCTTTAATATCTATGGTAAGAAGATTGTGGGAATCATCCCTGTCTTGCTAGGCTTGATAGTCGGCTACATCTTTAGCTTGATTCTAGGAATCGTGACTGGGCAGGAAATCGTTTCTTTTGCCAAGGTAGGAGAAGCTTCTTGGTTCCACCTTCCGCCCATGAGTCTGCCTTTCTTGGACTACGATGTGAAATTTTATCCTAGTGCGATTTTAACCATGGCGCCTATTGCCTTTGTAACCATGACAGAACACTTCGGGCATGTCATGGTACTGAATAGCTTGACAGGTAAGGACTTCTTCAAGGATCCAGGACTGGACAAGACCTTGACTGGTGATGGTCTGGCTCAGATTATTGCAGGGCTTTTCGGAGCACCGCCGGTGACTAGCTATGGAGAGAATATCGGAGTCATGGCGCTCAATAAAATCTACAGCGTCTATGTCATTGCTGGCGCAGCAGTGCTGGCTATTGTCATGAGCTTTGTGGGCAAGGTCTCAGCCCTGCTCCAATCCATCCCGAGTCCTGTGCTGGGTGGTATTTCCATCGCCCTCTTTGGGGTAATTGCTTCGAGCGGTCTCAAAATTCTGATCGAAGCACAGACCAACTTTGACAATAAAAAGAACCTCTTGATTGCCAGTGTCATCTTGGTATCTGGCATCGGCGGTCTGACCTTGCAGCTGTCGGGTCTGCAAATCTCAGGAGTTGCCTTATCAACTATTCTGGGAATTGTCCTCTATCTTGTTCTGCCTGAGCCCAAGGATTGAGCTAGGCGCTAAATCATTAACTTTCGTTCAAAAATAGCTTGCTCTCAGAGCGACTTTACTTGCAGCACTCTGGAAGCCCTCATTCTTTCATAAAGGAGAATTACATCATGTCATCCAATCAAATCGCTCTTAAGAACCTTGTTTCTATGGAAACTCTGTCAAATGAAGAAGTTATGGCCTTGATTAAACGCGGAATCGAATTTAAAAATGGCGCTAAAGTCCATTATGATGAGCAGCATATCGTGTCTAACCTCTTCTTTGAACCTTCGACTCGTACCCACAAAGCCTTTGAGGTAGCGGAGTTGAAGTTGGGTTGCGATCTTCTGGACTTTGATGTCAAGACCAGCTCGGTCAATAAAGGAGAAACCTTGTATGACACTATCCTGACCATGTCTGCCCTCGGCGTTGATGTTTGTGTCATTCGTCACCCTGAAGTGGACTATTACAAAGAGCTTGTCGAAAGCCCAACCATTACGACTTCTATCGTAAACGGAGGAGACGGTTCTGGTCAGCATCCTAGCCAAAGCTTGCTGGATTTGATGACCATTTATCAAGAGTTTGGTCGCTTTGAAGGACTCAAGGTTGCGATTGCTGGTGACTTGGACCATTCACGCGTGGCTAAGTCAAACATGCAGATTCTCAAGCGATTGGGGGCAGAGCTCTACTTTGCTGGACCGGAAGAATGGCGGAGCCAAGAGTTTGCGGACTATGGTAAGTTTGTCACCATTGATGAGGTGATTGATCAAGTGGATGTCATGATGTTCCTGCGCGTGCAGCATGAGCGTCATGACTACGAGTCCATCTTTTCTAAAGAAAATTACCACAGACTGCATGGTCTGACTCAAGAGCGTTATGACCGCATGAAAGATACGGCGATTCTGATGCATCCGGCTCCGGTTAACCGTGATGTAGAAATTGCGGATCATCTGGTCGAAGCACCAAAATCGCGTATCGTTGAACAAATGACTAACGGCGTCTTTGTCAGAATGGCTATTATCGAAGCGGTTTTGAAAGGTCGTCAATAATCTCGGACAGTAGGCCGGGAGTGGGTGAAGCTGTGTGAAGCAATCCCACTCCCTATTATTATATATCTTATGTGGATGGTCGTGGGCGGTCTGCATCTTGGACAGGAGGGAACAATGGCAAAGAGACTTTTAATATTAGAAAATGGCATGATTTTCGAAGGGGAAGCTTTTGGAGCGGATCTTTTCGTGACAGGCGAAATCGTCTTTAACACAGGCATGACGGGCTATCAGGAATCGATTACGGACCAGTCTTATAACGGCCAGATTTTGACCTTTACCTATCCCTTGGTTGGAAATTATGGTGTCAATCGGGACGATTATGAATCCATTCTGCCGACCTGCAAGGGAGTGGTGGTTTATGAGTATGCACGTCGTGCCAGCAATTGGCGCCAGCAATTGTCTTTGGATGAGTTTCTTAAAATCAAGAAGATACCAGGCATTTCGGGAATTGATACAAGGGCGCTAACCAAGATTATCCGCCAGCATGGAACCATGCGGGCAACCATTGCCAATGCGGATGATAGTATTGAGCATTTGCAAGACCAGCTGCAGGCGACTGTTCTGCCAACTGATAACATCAAGCAGGTGTCTACCAAGCAGTCCTATCCAGCTCCGGGAACGGGTCGCAGTGTGGTATTGGTGGACTTTGGTCTTAAGCATTCTATCCTGCGGGAGTTAGCCAAGCGCAACTGCAGCGTGACAGTGGTGCCATATGATACCAGCGCTGAGCAAATTCTCCAGCTCAATCCTGACGGCGTCATGCTGTCCAATGGACCGGGAAATCCGAAAGATGTGCCGGAGGCTTTGGACATGATTCGTGGTGTTCAGGGCAAGATTCCAATTTTCGGAATCTGTATGGGACATCAGCTCTTCTCCATGGCTAACGGTGCCAAGACGCATAAGATGAAGTTTGGCCACCGTGGCTTCAACCATGCGGTGCGTGAGATTGCGACAGGCCGAGTTGACTTTACCAGTCAAAATCACGGCTACGCAGTCAGTCGTGAGGATTTGCCAGAATGCCTGATTGTGACTCATGAAGAAATCAATGATAAGTCTGTCGAAGGTGTGCGCCATCGGGACTATCCAGCTTTTTCTGTGCAGTTCCACCCGGATGCTGCGCCGGGACCGCATGATGCAGATTATCTCTTTGATGAGTTTATGGAAATGATGGATGCCCATCAGGCTTACTAGGAAGCAAGATTGAGAGGTGCACTATGCCAAAACGTAAAGATATTCAGAAAATTATGGTCATCGGTTCTGGTCCTATCGTTATCGGTCAGGCTGCGGAGTTTGACTATGCCGGGACCCAGGCTTGCCTGTCCTTGAAAGAAGAGGGCTACAGTGTCGTCTTGGTTAATTCTAATCCAGCGACCATTATGACGGACAAAGAAATTGCAGACCGAGTTTATATCGAGCCTATCACGCTGGAGTTTGTTGCGCGGATATTACGTAAGGAGCGGCCGGATGCTCTGCTGCCTACTCTGGGCGGCCAGACTGGACTCAATATGGCCATGGAACTATCCAAGTCAGGGCTTTTAGAAGAGCTGGGAGTGGAACTCTTAGGGACCAAGTTATCGGCCATTGACCAAGCGGAAGACCGGGATCTCTTCAAGCAGCTGATGGAAGAGTTAGGCCAGCCCATCCCTGAGTCAGAAATTGTCAATACAGTTGATGAAGCACTGGAATTTGCGGCTGACATCGGCTATCCAGTCATTGTCCGTCCAGCATTTACACTGGGAGGAACTGGCGGCGGTATCTGTAGCAATGAGGAAGAGTTGCAGGAAATCGCAGAAAACGGCCTCAAACTCTCTCCGGTTACCCAGTGTCTGATCGAGCGCTCCATAGCGGGCTTTAAGGAAATCGAATACGAAGTCATGCGGGACGGCGCAGATAATGCGCTGGTTGTCTGTAATATGGAAAACTTTGACCCAGTCGGCATCCACACAGGGGATTCAATCGTCTTTGCACCTAGTCAGACTATCTCAGACTATGAATACCAGATGCTGCGGGACGCCAGTCTCAAGATTATCCGTGCGCTGAAGATTGAGGGGGGCTGTAATGTACAGCTGGCTCTGGACCCGCATAGCTTTAAGTACTATGTCATTGAGGTCAATCCTCGGGTTTCCCGCTCATCTGCCCTTGCCTCTAAGGCGACTGGCTATCCGATTGCCAAGTTGGCAGCGAAAATCGCGGTCGGGCTTACATTGGATGAAATCATCAATCCGGTGACAGGCTCTACCTATGCCATGTTTGAGCCGGCTCTGGACTATGTGGTCGCTAAGATTCCACGCTTTCCATTTGATAAGTTTGAGCAGGGTGAGCGCCGTCTGGGAACCCAGATGAAGGCGACCGGGGAAGTCATGGCTATCGGGCGTAATATTGAGGAGAGTCTGCTCAAGGCTTGCCGTTCTCTTGAAGTTGGTGCGGACCACAACGAGTTGCCTGCTCTCAGTCAAGTAAGCGATGACGAGCTGATGAGGAAGATTGTCAAGGCGCAAGACGACCGACTTTTCTATATCTCAGAGGCCATTCGCCGCGGATACAGTCCGGATGAAATTGCTGAGTTGACTAAGATTGATGTTTTTTTTCTGGATAAGTTACTCCACATTTACGAAATTGAGCAGGAGCTGGCCAGTCATATCGGAGATAGCTATGTGCTCAAGAAAGCCAAGCAAAATGGCTTTGCGGATACTAAGATTGCAGCCTTGTGGGACATGACAGCCGAGCAGGTGCGTCGCATCCGGCAGGAGCAGAAGATTGTGCCGGTTTACAAGATGGTGGATACCTGTGCTGCTGAGTTCGAGTCTGCGACGCCTTATTTCTATTCTACCTATGGCTTTGAAAATGAATCTGTCAAATCCAGCAAGGAATCAGTTCTGGTGCTGGGCTCTGGTCCTATCCGAATCGGACAGGGGGTCGAGTTTGACTATGCGACTGTTCATTCTGTAAAGGCTATTCAGGCAGCTGGCTATGAAGCGATTATCATGAATAGCAATCCAGAGACTGTATCGACTGACTTTTCTGTCTCTGACAAGCTCTACTTTGAGCCGCTGACCTTTGAAGATGTCATGAATGTCATTGAGCTGGAGCAGCCTAAAGGAGTTATCGTACAGTTTGGTGGGCAGACAGCCATTAATCTGGCAGAGCCACTGTCCAAGGCAGGTGTTAAGATTTTAGGTACCCAAGTAGCGGACTTGGATCGAGCTGAGGACCGGGATCTCTTTGAGCAAGCGCTGAAGGAACTGGATATTCCGCAGCCGCCGGGTCAGACAGCCACTAATGAAGAGGAAGCAGTAGAGGCTGCTCGTAAGATTGGCTTCCCCGTTCTGGTGCGGCCTTCCTATGTCTTGGGTGGTCGTGCTATGGAAATCGTAGAAAACGAAGCGGATCTACGCTCTTATATGCGGACAGCGGTTAAGGCCAGTCCAGACCATCCGGTTTTGGTTGATTCTTACATTGTCGGTGATGAGTGTGAGGTTGATGCTATTTCTGATGGTCGTCAGGTCTTGATTCCTGGGATTATGGAGCATATCGAGCGGGCAGGAGTTCACTCAGGGGATTCCATGGCGGCCTATCCTCCACAAACCCTATCTCAGAAAGTCAAGGATACTATTGCAGACTATACCAAGCGTTTGGCTCTGGGACTCAACTGTATCGGCATGATGAATATTCAGTTCGTCATCAAAGATGAGCAGGTCTATGTCATTGAGGTCAATCCACGGGCCAGCCGGACTGTTCCTTTCTTGTCCAAGGTGACCGATATTCCGATGGCGCAAGTAGCGACTCGTTTGATCCTTGGGGAAACTTTGGCAGAGCTGGGCTATGAGGACGGTCTTCATCCAGAAAGTTCCATGGTTCATATCAAGGCGCCAGTCTTCTCCTTTACCAAGCTGGCGAAGGTCGACAGTCTCTTGGGACCTGAAATGAAGTCTACCGGCGAAGTTATGGGCAGCGACCGAACTTTGGAAAAAGCGCTCTACAAGGCTTTTGAGGCTTCCTATCTCCATCTGCCAAACTTTGGTAATGTCGTCTTTACTATTGCAGACGATAGCAAGGAAGAAGCCCTGCAGCTGGCTCAGCGTTTTGCCAATATTGGCTATGGTATCTGGGCAACCAAGGGAACAGCCTCTTATTTTGAAAATCATGGCCTACACGTCCGTCTGGTAGAAAAAATCGGCAGTGATGATAACAAGGACATCCCAGCCTATATCCGCAAGGGCAAGGTTCAGGCTATTATCAACACGGTCGGAACCAAGCGGACAGCAGATAAGCATGGTCAAATAATCCGCAGCTCAGTTATTGAGCACGGAGTTCCACTTTTCACAGCCTTGGACACAGCTGATGCCATGCTGAAAGTGCTGGAAAGCCGCAGTTTCACTACAGAAGCGATATAGAACGATTTTTGACTTCCAGATTGTCATTTTACCGTCTGCAAGTCGGAAAAGTAATCTTTGAGAAAAGCATCTGTCCAAGCTTATTCTGTCCTTGAATAGTAATATTAAATAACCTTTCAATATATTGGAATTAAAAGCAAAGAGGAAGTGGGAAAGAATCTTACTTCCTTTTTGCTTTATTTTCTTAAAAAAACTTGACAAAGAAGTTGACAAGGTGTATGATATTAACCGGTTAATAAACCGGTTAATAATTAGTTAAGGAGATATTGTGAAACACGCTTTAAAATTCTCAGCATGCCTTAGTCTGCTGGCCCTGGCCTTGTGTCTCTGGGGGTGTCAGTCACAAAAAGAATCTAGTCCATCCAGCCCGCCGCAAGGCTTGAAGATCGTAACCAGCTTTTATCCTATTTACTCCATGGTTAAGGCTATATCGGGCGAGCTGAATGACGTGCGCATGATTCAGTCTAGTAGCGGCATTCATGATTTTGAGCCTTCAGCCAATGATGTGGCAGCCATCTATGAGGCAGATGTCTTTGTCTATCACTCACGGACCTTGGAGTCCTGGGCTGGAGAGCTGAATCCTAGTCTCAAGAATTCCAAGGTTCAAGTCCTTGAGGCTTCCCAGGGAATGGAGTTGGATCGAGTCGCTGGCTTGGAAGATGTCCAAGCGGGAGAGGGAGTGGATGAGAAGACGCTCTATGACCCCCATACCTGGTTGGATCCTCAGAAGGCCGCAGAGGAAGCTCAGATTATCGCTGACAAACTGTCGGAGCTGGATAGCGACCATCGGGATACTTATCAGGCCAATGCTCGAAAATTTCAAGAAGAGGCCAAAAAACTGACAGAACGCTATCAGGAGATTTTCGATAAAGCGCCCAACAAAACCTTTGTCACCCAGCATACAGCCTTTTCTTATCTGGCCAAGCGCTTCGGGCTGACCCAGTTGGGCATTGCGGGTATTTCACCGGAGCAGGAGCCTAGTCCGCGTCAGCTGACAGAGATAGAAGACTTTGTCAAGGAGCACCAGGTGAAGACCATTTTTGTGGAAAGCAATGCTTCTTCCAAAGTGGCTCAAACCTTGGTCAAGGCAACAGGTGTACAAATTAAGGAGCTGAATCCTCTGGAAGCAGACCCAGCTAACCAACTATCTTATTTAGAAAATTTAGAAAAAAATCTAGCAGTTTTAGCTAAAGATTTGAAAGGATAAAAGACAATCATGAAAAAGAAATATTTCCTTGTTTCAGCAGCTGTATTAGCTCTCGGCGTCGGAACTTATGGGCTTATCCAATGGCAAGTTCAACCTCGAACTCAGACCAAAGATAACAAAGTAGCCTATATTGAGGACAAGACTTCGGGTGACAAGACGGATAAAAATTTGACACCTGACCAAATCAATGATGAGGAAGGTATTGAAGCAGAGCAGATTGTCGTGAAAATCACAGATCAGGGCTATGTCACTTCCCATGGAGACCATTATCATTACTTTGATGGAAAGGTGCCTTTTGATGCCATTATCAGCGAAGAGTTGATTATCCGAGATCCTAACTACACGCTGCAGCAAACAGATATTGTCAATGAGGTCAAGGATGGTTATATCATCAAGGTGGAGGGGAAGTATTATCTCTACCTCAAGGATGCCAAACATACCAGTAATGTCCGCTCAGTGGATGAGATTGCTAGGCAGAAGAAGCTGCATAAGACCAAGGAAGAAGGCGATAGTGGCGAATCTTCCACTGCAAAATCAAGCAAGACTCGCGATTTCAGCCAGCCCAGCAAGTCCTTAGCTGCGGGAAAGACGGCAGCAGACCTTGCAGGAGTTTCTTACCAAGGCCAAGGGGGATATAGGACGGATGATGGTTATACGTTTAGTCCGTCTGATATCATCGAAGATACTGGTGATGCTTTTATCGTGCCGCATGGCGGGCATTTTCACTACATTCCTAAGAGCGACCTGTCACCAGCAGAATTGGCTGCGGCTCAGAGCTACTGGAATAGCAGGCAGACCGGAGGAAGTGTGAATCCGCCTAACTACGGTAGGACAATAGCTTCTTCCAACACATGGAATCAGAATAGTGCTATCAATCAGGGTGGGCCAGTCTCAAATCCGTCTCCACAGCTGCCAAATCATTCAAAGATTGAGCAGCCAAGTCCTGGCTTAGCGGTTACTCAGCCGAATCCGCCAAATCCGCTTCAGCCGACTCAACCATCTCAGCCATCTTTACCAAGTCTGCTGCAGCAACTCTATGCCCTGCCTCAGTCTCAGCGCTATCATGAAGGAGACGGCGTGGTGTTTGACCCGCTGAAAATCAGTCGTCGGACAGAAAATGGGGTCGTTATACCCCACGGAGACCATCATCATTTCATTCCTTATGACAAGCTGTCAGACTTGGAAGCGAAGATTGCCCGCTTGATTCCTATTGGTTATACTTATGAGCCGCTGGGCGATCCACTGCAAGCTTTGAAGCCTCAGCTACCATCACAGCTTGATCACGACCATGGTTTTCATGCGGAGGCTGTCATTGGCAAGGACGACCAAGGCTACATGGTATCGCACGGAGACCATGCTCATTACTTTTACAAGAAAGACTTGACTGCTGAACAGATTCAAGCAGCGGAGCGGGTCTTGGCTAAGCAGCAACCAGTAAAACCGTCTGCAGCAGTCAATGACGCTGAACGTTATTCACGCGATGCCAGCGATGAGGAAAAGATTGCTTATATCTGCCAAACCTATGGCGTTCCCAAGGAGGCAGTTCGCATTTCAAATGGCTTCTTTGTTTTTAATAACCCTGATCAGGCCTATGATCCGACGCATATCCACCCCTATGCTGTCCGCAAGGAGCATGTTCGCATTCCTCTGGTAACAGGCAATGCAGAGCTGGACTTCATGAATGAACTCTACACAACAGCCTTGCGCTCAGGTCTTTCGCCTTACAGTCTGCAGGTGGAAGATGGTCAGTTTGTTATTCCTCATGGCGACCATAACCACTATATCAAAATCCAGTCCAAGGGCGCAGCAGAAGCCTTGAAAAATCGTCTGCCTCAGATTCAATCTAAGTATGAGCAGGGCGATTATGATGAGGCTGCTGTTTTGCAAAAAGTAGAAAGCCTAAAAGCAGACAGTCAGCGTCTCTATGCCGATGATCCTCTTATGCAGCGGCGGATTGAGCTTGCTTTGGGGCAGTTTGTAGAAACCATGAAGAAGCTGCCAAGCAACTCAACAGCTGGTTATCTGAGCAGTCTGGATAACTTTGATAAGCAGTTTATCCATGTGGATCAGACGGTCAAGCCAATCCAAGAGACCGAGCTGGACAAGAGCTATCAAGGACTTTTGGAGAGAATGAACCGACTTGACACGGATAGCTATGGACTGAAGAAAGCTGACTTGCTACAGCGTCTGCAAAATGCTTATGCTGGCCAGAATCAAGCTGAAATGGCAGAGCTAGGACAATTACTATCAGCTTTAGAAGATTATCATGATCGGACAGGCGTCACAGCGGTTGATTATATTCGCTATTTCTACCAAGCATTAGAGGATGGGCGCTTGACCCCTGAGCTGCGCAGAAAAGCAGCTGGGCTGACCTTGACTCTCTATAAGTCTCAAGCCTTTATAGAAGCGACCAATCTTCAGCAGCTTTTCCCTGCCCTCTATCAGACTAAGAAAGAGATTACAGCAGCCCTTGCTAGCGGCCAACCTTCTCCGTCCTATGAAAAAACCGATCTGGATCAGGGAGAGCCAAATCAGCCAACCTACAAAGCCATGATTTATGACTTTTTGAAGGGGATTTATGATGATTTTGGCACCTCGGATGAGAGCGAGAAGAGCGCTCAAGCCCTTGTCTTTCTTGGAAAAGCTCAGGAACTGCTTGGAGAAGTAAAGGACCAAAACAGCCGGGCAGACTATGCAGCTAGAATCTTGGAATTAGGCAAGGAGTTAAAAAGCAGCAGCTCGGATAAGCAAGCTCTGCTGGCAGCAAGTCAGAAGCTTTTGGATCAGATGAGCCGAACTATTGCCGGACAAAAGGAAGAGCCAGCTAATACGGAAAATCAGGAAGTTTATCAACAGCTTTATAATCTGCTCATGTCGATCCATCAGTATTTGGAAAAGAATCAAGGTAGTGAGCAGCAATACCAGCAGCTGGACCAGCTTTTTGATAAGCTTGGACAGAGAGCTACAGACAAGAAAGAGCTGCTCAAGGAAATCCTAGCCTTCCAGCAGTCACTCGTCCATCCTGAGGGGGCAAGCGACTCTGATTCTCAGCATAGGGACGATGACGTCTATCACTTTAATCTGCAGGATATGGTCGGAGCGGACGAGCAAGGCTATCGAGTAGCCCATCTGGACCACGAGCATTATATCTACAAGAAAGACTTGTCAGAAGCTGATCGTCAAGCAGCAGATGCCTATGCGGTGCAAAAAGGCTTCCTAAAAGCACAGGCTGAACAGCCTGCTTCTAGTCAGTCATCCAGCAGCAGTGCTCCAGAAACCTCGCAAACTAGCAATCTACCTTCCGAATCTGCTACTAGAGAAGCAGCTCAAAACCAATCTGACAAACCAGCAGAAGCTTCGACAACTGCAAATCCAGCTGGTCAATCAAGCTTAGCAGCGAGTTTTGGCATGTCAGAGGAAGCATTCAACCAGAAATTGCAGGAGCTTTCTCAGCTCTACGGTGTCAGCCCAGAGACTTTCAGCTACAATCCAGCAACCAGAAGCATCAGCTTTACAGGAGCTGACGGCCAGCTGAAAATTGTTCAGATTAGCTAAGCTTACATTTTGATTTAAAATAATAAAACGAATGATGAAGATCAAGCCAAGTCTAAGACCATCATTCGTTTTTGATTTTCACAACCCTATACTTATTTGATTGATATTGTGTTAAAATAAACGGAGAACAGTAGTATGATAAAGCAAGTTCAGAAGGAATTTCTCGAGGATCTTCAAAAACAACGTGAGGAAGAAAATCAGAATAATAATCAATAAGGCTGGGAATAAGTTGAAAATTCATTAACTTAAAAGAAAGCGCTATATGATTATAAGAGGATAAAACATGACTTTTAGAGATAAAATAACAACAAAAGAACGTGTGCTAAAATTAATTGATTTTAATAGAAAAACAATTAATGAAAAATGGCAAAAAATTAATAGTTTAATTAAGGATACGGAGGAAGGAGTTCAAAGATACAAGCTAACAAATGACAAAGTTATTGCAAATACAAAGAGTACAATTAAAGTATTAACTGAAAAAGTGCTAGTAGCTACCTATACAGCTGGTTATCCTATTGAAGATTTTAAGGAGGATTATATTAACTTTGTCAATAACCTTCTTCCAGTTTGGCAGAGCAATTCTGGCTATCTTCAAATGGTTCTGGTCCTTTCTATTGGGATTCTTTTGGAGATTAATGATGAGATTTTTGATCAGCTAGTTGATTTGGTCAAAAAGGATGATCCAGAGGATTATTTGATTGATTACTTGATTCAGTCTCGTCATCCAGATTGGAAGATTCGGATAAACTATAATTTTCCAAGACCTTATGGCTTTACTCGGAAAATTATTGAAGAAGAGAATGATGAACAGGCACTCAAACTGCTGAAAGAATATGTGACTAAGAAATGGTATCCAGGACATAGGGATACAGGTTGGTATGACCTGCATAAAGAGAATATTGATAATTATTATGGTTACTGGTCCTTTGAATCTGGCGCTCTCTGCAAAATCAAGGGCTTGGATTACAGGGAATTGGAAGGTGTTCCGTATTTCCCGTATGATTTGGTTGCTGAAGGAGCGAAAGACTAGTGTGTGCTAAGAGATATTTAAGTGATAGAATTAGTGGCTTACAGAAGTAATGGCTGTACCCTTTATAAAAACGAACAAACAAAATTAAAAACAACAGAAGAACGAGAAAGGTAATAAGATGTCCCAAGAGAAATATTTACAGATAAAAAAGGAGTATAGAATTCGTCTTGCTTTAGTGATTTTCCTTTTCATTTTATTTGCCGTACTAGATTGTATGCTAATAGTTAGTTCTTCCAGATTTATACCGCTTTTGGCAACAGCCATGGCATCTGTCATACCTGTCAATCATTTTCTGCTTGTTCCTTTTTGGCAACAGAAAAAAGCGATGGAAGAAGAGCATCCTGAATGGAAAGAACTTAGTACAAAAGGAGTAAAGGTACCTGCAGCAGAGGTTAGTAAAAGAACATTAGCAGGTATCGGTGAGACTTTAGTTTTGCTTTTCTCTTTTGTGTTGTTCTATAGACCTGTTGAGCAGCCGAAGATTAATTATAAAGAACTAAACGATGCACTTAAGGTTAATGAGGGAACATCTAGCTCATCAACATCTTCTATGTCTAATTCGTCAACGGCCATTGAAGAAAGTGCTAAAACGGAAAGCTCCAGTAGTGATAATAATAACTCTCATTACCATATCCCTGGAGCTGATGACGAAACGATTAGGAAAGTAGTTGATAAATCCTTGCAAGACTTGAAACAGCAAAATTCTGAAGAGCAGCCTACAGAATAGAAGTAGGTATGCTGGCTATATGAGGAGGGTGTTCATGTAGGATTTTATGATTTGGTGAGAGATAGAGAGACTACAATCGAGGAGATCGTTAATTGAGTATCATTTGTATCTCGACTAAGTCTTTATGATGTATTGTAAGGAACTTGTTTATACACTGTTAGTTGCAGGCAAGTTCCTGTTTTTAAATTAAATGATAATCTCCAAGGTCAGGACATGATAACAGGCGATCGTCTTTCAACAGAGGATCGAGTTTGGGCTGGGATAGATGCAGCTACGACTTTGACATAAATGGGCTCAATAGCTTATCTGACGAAGTTTGGCACATCGGGTCCAAACTTATTGAAGAATTTGGCAACGACAGGCAAATATGCAGATGACGTGAACGATGTATCTAAAGTTGTCTATGCAACTGCAACTGGTCAAGATCCGACCTCGGCGCTTTAGAACTTAGTGTTTGGACAAGATATGGGCTTTGGTTTCGGCAAGGCGAGCGATTATATGAATGCAAAGTTTGGTCGCAGTGGTACACCAGACTTAGAGGTATATTTGCCAGGTGGTCTCAATCAGATTGAAATGTTGATGGGGAGAGGAAAAATGAAACATTTAGAGATAATTGGAATTCGTAATATAGAATAGTGAAAGGATAGTTTATATGAGGTTTAAATATACTGACCAAAGTGTTAAATGGGAGAATAATGGAGAAACTATAGAAATTCACATAGAAAATATAATATTTGCAGACTTTGATAAAGATAAAAATGTTATTTTTATTGGAGTTGGAAAAAATTTTATTGCATCAGATTTTTATTATTACTCTATAGATGGGGTGTTAATACTCCAATATCATGGGTCGACTGACATTATTTCCTGGGGCTATAATAAAAAACATGAAATAGAGATTCCTAATAAAGAATCAGTCTCTTTCTACCCCAATCAAAAACTGATTTTAGTTATTTATAGAATCTCGTCTGAAGTGACTTCGGTTACTGAAATGAAAATATTGGATTTATATGGTAATCTCATTTATCAAGTTAAATCTCCTGAGGGTTATACTATGGTCTATGTCACAGATGTTCTTAGTAACCAAATAAAAGTTGTTTGCGATGCAGTTATTGAGGAGAATCGAGATTCCTACGGTCGTGATCGTTTTCATTTCCTATTAGATCTAGATACAGGAAAATGGACAAAACTGGGTTTAGCATACTAAAATCTAAACTAGGATTATCGAGTTCAGCTTTATAAAATTTACAATATTTTAATACTAGAGATTTGCCATATCCTTAGGGATATCAAGCATAAGGTAAAAAGTCAGTAAGCAGGGTTTTCATCTAGTTATGAGTTTAGAATGCTTGAAGAATTTGCCACAATTCGTTCGAGAGAAAGATGTCAAAAATGATCCTGAAAACATTGATGATTTGATTGCGGAAAGGGCTGAAGTTTAGAGTATTTTAATTTAACCAATAATAAAGGTATTTGAGTAGGTGCTTGCATGACAACAGAAATTCAGCAATACAAAAATTGTACGATATTAAAAAACAATAATGATTATCAGATTCTGTGGAGTAGAGGGAAAGAAGTGCTTAACTTTCCCATTAGTCAGGAATTAGCTGAACGTGTTTCAAAATCAGAAAAAGATTCTTTAGAAGTAATGTTTTATTGTGAACATCATCGTTGGCCAAAGAAAGATGAGTTAGAAGATTATAATCAATCGGATACGATTGTACATAGAGGTAATGGATTTATTGTATATGAGGGAGACAGCTATTACGAAATTAGCTTCTTTAAAGAAATTGGCGGAGCCATGGGTCCAGAAGTTCGCTATCCTATTTCTAAAGAACTGATGGATAAAGCATTTGAATCTTCTAGAGGAGCATATAAAGTTATGATTTATGCTGAAACAGGGCACTGGCCTTTATAGTAAGGTGGATTACATCATAAGAAAAGCAAAAAAATAGGGAATAAATAATCAGTGGATATTTGGTAAAAGGCAAAGGAGATAAGAATGGAAACAATTTATTTCAGCAAAAAAGACATGTTGGAAATCTGTCAAGATGGGGATAAGTATTTCTTGCGTTATCCAACTTTTAATATTACCATGCCAGAAGTAGTCCAAGAAATCCCCAAAGAAGCTGCCGAGAGCTATATGTCGGGAGAACATACTGGTAAAGTATTGATGAATTATGCGCAGTTTGGTTTTTGGAAATCTAAAAAGCAATTTACACAAGAAGAGTCGGACAAAATTTTTATACGAAATAATCCCGATTTAATTTTTAATGATTTATCTGATAATAAAAAAATATTTTCTCCTGAAGAATTTAGCCAAATCGTCACTCAAGCCATCTCTTCAGAACTCAAGCCAACTGAACTTGACGCCATTGGTACAGTTGATAATCATTTGGAGCTTCTTCTAGTGGATCCAGTTGACTGGCAGGAAGAAATAGAAGCAGTCCATCTGGAAATTTTGCAAGAAAAACTCAACAACTACATCTACTTCCTCGAAAGCAAGCAGTATGTGGAGAGATATGGCGATAGTTTTGACAAAAAAGTCATCCATATCACATTCCAGTATTCTCCATCGGATAATGGACTAGCCTTCTTAGCTGCTGCTCAGAAGGTATTACAGAATACAGATATGAGTTTGAAGATAGAATTACCAGAGTGAGAAAAAACCACAGAAATTCCTCATAAATTTCTGTGGTTTTCTTTTACTCTTGGTAGGTAACAATGCCGATGATGGTATCGACAGCGCGTTCCATGGTTTCTAGGCTGACATATTCGAAGCGGCCGTGCATGTTTTCGCCGCCGGCAAAGAGGTTAGGGGTCGGGATGCCCATAAAGGAAATTTTAGAGCCATCAGTTCCACCACGGATAGGCTCGATAATAGGCTGGATGTCCAGACTTTCCATGACTGCTTTGGCGATATGGATAGGTGTCATGTCCTTTTCAATGACCTGTTTCATGTTGTAATACTGGTCTTTGAGGGTCAAGATAACGCGTTCGTTGCCCAGCTCTTGGTTCATCTTATCAGCGATGGCCCGCATAGCAGCTTTGCGATTTTCAAAAGCCTCTGTCTCAAAGTCACGGACAATGTAGCTAGCTTGAGCTTCTTCGACAGTACCGGTCAGGTTCATCAGGTGGTAGAAGCCTTGGTAGCCCTCAGTTTTCTCTGGTCGGTCGGCTTCTGGCAGTTGGTTGTGGAAGTCAATAGCCAGCTGAAGAGCGTTAACCATCTGGTCTTTAGCAGTTCCCGGATGGACATTGCGGCCTTGGAAGGTCAGTTCTGCTCCAGCAGCGCTAAAGGTTTCGTACTGGAGTTCTCCTAGAGGGCCGCCGTCTACTGTGTAGGCAAAGTCCACATCGAAGTTCTCAGCATCAAACTCATCAGCCCCGATACCGATTTCCTCATCCGGTCCAAAGCCCACTCGGATTTCTCCATGCTTGATTTCTGGATGGGCAGACAGGTATTCGATAGCAGTCATGATTTCAGCAATACCTGACTTATCATCTGCTCCCAAAAGAGTGGTTCCGTCAGTCGTAATCAGAGTTTGGCCCTTGTATTTATGGAGACTGGCGAAGTCCGCAGGATCTAAGTTAAAGCCAGATTGTCCTAGCGGAATCACACCGCCATCATAATTCTCAATGACCTGCGGCTGGATGTTCTCTGCGTTGAAGTCTGCTGTATCCATGTGGGAAATAAAGCCAATCTTGCGGGTAAAGCTAGGGTCATTGGCTGGCAGAGTTCCAATTGCAAAGCCGTTGGGCAGGTAGTAGACATTTTCCAAGCCGACCCGCTTCATCTCAGGAATGAGGACATTGTTGGCAAAGTCCACCTGACTCTGGGTGCTGGGTGTAGTAGTAGATGTCTCGTCTGAGCGCGTGTTGACCTTGACATACGTCAGGAAACGCTCTAAAAGATTAGGATATTTCATAAATGCTCCTTTTTCATTTCATTTAAGTCTATTTTAGCATATTCAGGGGAGAGTGAGAAATGTTTTTCATCTCTTGTAGACAAAGGCAAAATCTAGCAATTAGTTTTATATCTTGTCAAAATCTGGTAAACTATATCTATGCAAATGGAAAAAACAATCAGCAAAGCTGTGATTTTGGGGGCTTCGGGAGGTATAGGTCGTCAGTTGGCTAGAGAACTGGCTCAAAGGACAGACCAGCTGGTCTTGGTTGGCAGAGATGAAGCGAAGCTCACTCAGTTGCAAGAGGACTTGTCTGGAGTTAGAGCTAAGCTTTCCTGCAGAGTTTTGGATTTGCTGGATGCGGCTGCGGTAGACGATTTTGCTCAGCAGCTAGAGGCAGATCTACTGATTAATTGCTGCGGTCTGGCTAATTTTGGTCCAGCGCTATCTCTTTCGGAAGCTGCTGAAAATGCCCTCTGGCAGGTCAATTACCAAGCACCGATTCGGCTGATCAAGCAAGTTGCGGAGCGCAATTGCAAGATAAGACTTGTCCAGCTTTCATCACTAGCGGCACTTTGTCCCCATCCTTATCTGGCAGCTTACAGCGCCAGTAAGGCCGCTTTGCAGACTTACTGTCTAGCCTTGCAAGAAGAGATGCGCCTCAAAGGCTCTGAAATGAGAGTTTGTCTTTATATACTGGGACCGGTTCGGACTGCCATCTTTCCTCCAGAGTTACAGAATGCTTTAGGTGGAAGTCAGTTGCAAATGAGCCCGAAGATAGCAGCACGACGCATCATCGGACTGCTCCAGCAAGGCCGTTCCTATGCTATAGTGGGCAAGAGATATCGACTACTGGCTTGGCTCATGAAGCTACTTCCGCAAAGATGGATTATCCGTTTGATTGGCGCTTATCTACGAAAGGGGCTTTGATCATGAAACTTATTTTTTTCTTGCTGGCTGCTGCCTATTTGCTTCTCTTTATCTTGCGTTGGCTCTTGTCTTTGGCTTATTTGAAAAAAGGGCAGAGCTCTTCATCAGACTTTCAAGAGGAGCTTTATACGGTGGTTCAGCCCATCCTATCTGGTGATCCTCGTTTGGAAAATGATTTATTAGCCAATCTCCAACAGACTGAAGCAGTTGAGTTTTACTGGCTGATTGATCAGTCTGACCCAGAGGCGCAGCGAGTGGCTGACAAGATTTGTCAAAATCCTTCTTATGCCCAGCGCATTCGCATTTTTCTCATGGAGGATGTCCCCCAGGGGATTAATCCTAAGAGTTATAAGATTGAGCAGATTATAGATGAGCTGACTCGACCTTATTTGATTGTTCTCGACGACGACAGCGTCATTGATTTTTCAAAAATGGGAGAATTGACAGCTCATCTAGGTGAGAATGTTATTTTGACCGGTATTCCCTATAATCAAGAGCGAAGTAATTCCTGGTCCAAGCTAGTGGCAGCTTTTGTCAATGGAAATTCTTTCATTACCTATTTTACCATGGCAGAAGTCAAAGCAAATCACTCGATTAATGGAATGTTCTACATCCTGCCACTTGAACTGGTTAGGGAGCAGAAGCTCTTCAGTGCTATTAAAGACTATCTATGTGATGATTTAGCTGTAGCAGATTTTCTGCGCAGCAAGGGAGTTGAGATTATCCAGACGCGGGTGACCTGTAATGTTCGGACCACTATCAAGGATGCCAAGCAATATCTGCTGCAAATGAAGCGTTGGCTGCTTTTTAGCTCTATCTATCTGAAGGAGCACTTGGACTGGAAGGTTATTATTTTAATTGTTCTGCCTAGTTTTCTGCCCTTTCCTACCTTGCTCATTAGTTTCTTTCTTGGCTGGCCTTTTGTGCTGCTGGCTTTGCTTTTGCTCTTAGTCAAGGCGGTTTGGATGCTGGCTTATCGTCGCCTTATCCTAACTACTCAACCGCATCCTGATGAAGTGTTCTACGAAGTCCTGAATGATTTACTCTTGCCTTGGCTTTTCCTCTATGTCTTGCTCAGTCCGCGGGTGATTAACTGGCGGGGAAGGAAGATTCGAGTGACGGATGGGAAAATCCGCTATGAGTAAGATGAAGCAGTACTTGGATAAGTTGGATGCTCTGTCGCCAGATCAAACCATGTTGAAATTTAGCAAGGTCTTGCTTTTTCTCAGTGGCAGCAGTCATTTGGAGAGTGCTAGTCTGACTGCAGGACAACTTAAGTTTCTTGAACAGATTTGTCCATCGGATTTCTCAGTAGTGCCTAGTAATTTTCCGTTTAACCAGAGATTTGAACATGAGCGACAAACCCAAGTTTCTTTGTTGACAGCTTCCATTTCCAATATCCGTTACTATTGGCATACTCTCTACAATTCTCGCTTTCAGGAGGCTTTGCAGCGACATTTGTCTCCTTTACTAGATGCTGAGGAGGCTGTCATTATCTGCAAGAGCTCGGGGCTCAATATGCTGACCCAGTGGCTGGAGGATTTGGTTGAGGAAAATCTGCCCTCCAGAATGAGAGTGATTGCGCTGGGGCCTGTTTCACGGAGACTCCTAAATCGTAAGGATATTGATTTGCTGGTCATCAAGGGCAGGAAGGATATTTACAGCAGACGTCTAGATGGCCATCTAGCTGATGTGATAGTGGATAGCAACCATTTTGATTATGAATACAGGGAAGATGTGAAAGGATTAGTTTATGACTGGATTAGAAAAAGTGATAAAGATTGATGTGATTAGTGTGCCATTTAGTGGACACCTGCTGCCTACTTTGACCTTAGTCAAGCCTCTGCTGACGGATCCGCGTTTTCGGATTCGGGTCATCACTGGCTGCCAAAAGAAAGATTTAGTAGAGGAAATCGGTTTTGACTGTCTAGCCCTCTTTCCAGAAAGACCGACAGTGATGGAAGACATCGCCAATACTCCGCAGCAAAGCAATCTTCTGATTGCTTATCAGCAGTTTCGAGCCAATTCTAGACTAATTCCCGAGGTTATAGACGAATTAAATCGAATTTGGCAGGAGGGCGGCAAACCGGATTTGGTCATAGCGGATTTTGTTGCTTCACCAGCAGGTCTGATTTCTGATCGCTTTGACATCCCCTGGATTACCACGATTCCGAGTCCGGT
The DNA here is from genome assembly GCF_019929145.1 of Streptococcus sanguinis. GTDB lineage: Bacteria > Bacillota > Bacilli > Lactobacillales > Streptococcaceae > Streptococcus > Streptococcus sanguinis_U. The sequence goes on from NZ_JAHZOW010000001.1 coordinate 474,657, forward strand.
TGCGATTGAGTGCCGGACGACAACTCCGACCTATTTGGGGGGCTGGAAACCTCATCAGGGTGCCTTATACAAGTTCAGAGATGCCTTGGGCAGGCAAGTTATTCGCTGTGGAAAGAAAATGGCCTTTGCCTTGGTCCGGAAGAGTTTGGGAGACTATCAAGATTTTAAACTCTATCGGGAAGACGGCACAGAAGCTATTTATTCGCCTTACTCTATCTTGGCTTTGGGCATGAAAGAGCTGGAGTTTCGAGATGATTTTCCTAAGCATCTTCGCTGGGTTGGCTACAAATGCCTGTCCTTTGATCGTCTGCCTGAAGCACATGAGTCTTATTTTGAGACCGATAAGAAGCGGGTTTTAGTGACTTGCGGTACGCATTTGAAATGGGAGAAGGAGCGCATGGTGGAGCGGGCGAAAAAACTGAGCCAACTCTACCCAGATTACCTCTTTTACGTCACCTTGGGAGAAGCTAGTGGCTTGGGAAATGTTCCTCGCAAACTGGCGGAAAACCTGCTGCTCTTTGACTATCTGCCTTATACAGATATTCTGGATAAGATAGATTTTGCCATTCACCATGCGGGGACGGGTATCATGATGGCCTGTATTGAGCATGAGATTCCCAGTCTCATTTTGCCGCAGGATTATGATCAGTTTGACAATGCCGTTCGTGCTGAGCTAGCCCAAGTAGGGCTGGTAGCTCGTAGAAAGACCGATGCTGAAGTGCTGCGCATTTTTAAGGAATTGACAAATCGCCCGGACTGGTCTCAGTTGAAAACTCTTGCTCAGCAAAGCAAAGAATATCAGCCTACAGAAATTCTCTATCAAGAGCTGGGGCGGCTGCTTAAGGTTGATTTATAACTGGAAAACTCAACAAATCATTAAAGCATACTTCCAATATTAAAGTGTCTGAATTATTAAATTTTCCTATTCTTTTCAAGGAATAGGTTTTTTGGTCTATTCAAGTCTTTTTTAAGATGTTAAAATGAAAGTGATTACAAGAAAGTCGTTGGAAAGTCAACTTGGCTTTCTCGAAGTGACTGAAGAGGAAAGATGATGAAGAAAGCAATTCTAATGATGACTTTTGGCTCGCCAGAGGAGATTAGCTTTGAGGGAGTGGCTGAATTTTTTACCAACATTCGCCGCGGTGTCAGGCCGCAAGACCATGAAATTCAGACCCTCTATGATAACTATGTCCTCATTGGCGGAACGCCTCTGCAGCGTATCAGTCTAGAAGAGGTGGAAAAGGTCCGTCAGCGTTTATCTGGTGAGTATGCAGTTTATTTTGCCAATAAATTCTCACGTCCTTTTATCACAGATGTGATTGGGCAGATGGAAGAGGATGGTATTGAGGATTGTATCTGTTTGATTCTAGAGCCGCATTTTTCTTACTATTCTGTCATGGGCTATGAGAAGTTTATCCAGAGTGATTCCATCCGCTTTAATATCATTAAGGAATGGTATCAGGAAGAAGCTATTCTTGATTATTGGGCAGAGGAACTGAGAAAGATTCTTACAGAAGAGGTTGGAGAAGAGACCTTCAAGATTTTCTTTTCAGCCCACAGTGTGCCTATTCTGGCCTTGGATTTCGGAGATCCTTACATTGATCAGATCTATGACAATGCCCGTTTGATTGCTGAAAGGTTAGATCTGACAGAAGAGGATTATCTCAATGTTTGGCAGAGTGAGAGTGACATCGGACTCCCTTGGATCAAACCTGACGTGCTGGACTACATGCGTCAGCAAGAAACATATCCGCAGCATTATATTTTTGTGCCGATTAGCTTTATCAGTGAGCATATAGAGGTCCTTTTTGACAATGACGTGGAGTGCAAGGAACTTTGCGATGAACTGGGTGTTGCTTATCATAGACCGCCCATGCCCAATGCAGATGACCGTCTAATTGATGCCCTGATTCAAACTATCCGCCGCCATGAGAATGAACCCTTCAAAGAATGTTTTCCAGAAGAAGAGACCTTCGATGAATTACAGCCGTCGGAGGAGAGCAGCCAGATTCTTGCAGAGGATGAAGAGCTGAAAATGCCAGATTTCGTCAAGAAGCTGATTGAGAAAAAAGGGCGCGAGAATGTTAAGATGCCATATTTTGTCAAGAAAATGCTGGAGAAAGCAGGAAAACTGCCCAAGAGTTGATTGTTCATATTCGTTGATGATTTTATAAGATTTTCTAAAAGGAGAAAACCGTGAGACTTTGGCACCAAGATTTGATTGAAACACTTCCGCGCCAGCAGCTTTTAGGCCAGCACCGAGAGTGCGCAGCCTTACGTGGACGAGGGTGGGGAAAGCCGCATGCGACGGTCAACTATGTTTTTGAGCACAGTCCTTATTGCCTCTATGCTTATCATCTCTTGATTATGGAGGAGATGCAAAAGCGGGGCTATCAGCCGGATACCCTTTGGCTGGACAAGGACTACCGTGGCAAGACCTGTCCACCTTACCAGGAGTTGCAAGCTGAGGAGCTCGAACATCCCATTTATCCTGAGCATGATGCAGCCTATCTGCAAGAATGCCTGGAAAATCTCAAAGAGAAGGGGATAGATATTGTCTGATTTCCAAGTGCCAAGACGGCATAGTGTTAAGGTTATAGAACAACAAAAAGGAAGATATAGTGCTCTTCCTTTTTTATATGTTTTTTGTGATAAAATACCAGTGACTTTTAGGAACTAGAAATTTTTTTAAATTTCCGAGTTGTAATTATTGACATTACAATATCATGTGTTATAATTTTAGATGTAATAAATAACATTACAACAAAAGTTTGTAACTTAAAAGGAGGAATATAATATGTCAAACATTACAATTTTTGGACAAGGAAATATGGGACAAGCAATCGCAAGTGTATTCACTTCAGGTGGACATGAAGTTGATTTTGTAGGGAAAGAAGGTCTTACAAAACGTGCGGGTGATATTGTTGTATTGGCTGTTCCATACGCCGCAATTGCAAGCATTATTGAAGCTAATAAAGCAGCGCTCGCTGGAAAAATCTTAGTAGATATTTCTAACCCTGTAAACTTTGAGAATATGGATGAATTGCTTACACCAGCTGGGAGTTCGGCAGCAGAAGAAATTGCTAAGTTAATTCCTGAAGCTCGTGTGGTCAAAGCTTTTAACACAAATTTTGCGGCGACAATTGCTTCGAAACAAGTAGCAGGTAAAGAAAAAACGACTGTTCAATTGGCATCGGATGACCAAGAAGCAAAGAAAATTCTTGCTGGATTTATCCAAGAAGGTGGCTTAGATACGATTGATGCGGGCGAGCTCAAACGTGCCCGTGAGTTAGAGGCAATGGGTTTCTTACAAATAACACTTGCCGTACGTGAGAAAATCAACTGGACAGCTGGTTTTGCTGTTATTAAATAAAGAAAAAAATAGCCTCAAAGCAGGCTAATTCTTAGACTGAAAACAAAATCCTCAGAAGTTTCACTTCTGGGGATTTATACTTTTATGAGTTCAAAATAAACTTCTCGATAGCTGTAGCGACCCCATTTTCCTCGCAGCTGTCTGTGACGGCATCGGCTAGGCTTTTGACATGGTCTGAAGCATTTCCCATGGCAACACCGAGACCTGCATATTCCAGCATTTCGATGTCGTTGTTGGCATCACCGATTGCCATGATTTCCTGAGGATTGACGTCCAATTGTTTAGCCAATCGCTCTAGGGCAAAGGCTTTTGTCACACCGGACGGCATGGCCTCGTAAATGACCGGCTGGGAGCGAACACCGCTGAAACGCTGGCAGATTTCTTGGCCAAAGTCGGCTTCAAAAGCATCTACTTGCTCTTGGCTGCCTAAAAACATGGCTTGAAACATTCTGTGTTGACCGCTGCAAGCCTCTTCTAGGCTAATCTCGGTTGGAGTGGTGAATACTAAGCTAGCATCATTCACGACATAGGAACTGGCTTTTTCTCCGACAACGAAATAATGCTCTTCATCAAAGAGAGTCAGCTGGACAGGGCTATTTTCAGACAGGCTATAGAGATAGCGAATATCCTGACCGCTCAGTTCTTGCCAGTCCACCAGACTCCAGTCGCTGGTCTGATGTGTAGCGCAGCCATTGTCCACGATGACATATTCATTTTCTTGTGTAAGGCCCAGCTTGTCATAATAGGGCTTGACGCCAACCAAGGGACGGCCTGTGCAGAGAACCAATTTGACTCCTTTTTCAATAGCTCGGTGCAGAGCTTCGATGTGAGCCTGGGGAATTTCTTTTTTGCTGTTGAGCAAGGTGCCGTCCATATCAAGTGCAAGAATTTTAATCATAAAGTGTCTCCAAAATTATTCTGTGATAAGTATAGCATAATTTACAGAGAAAGTCCGAGTCTATAGGAAAAATTACTGGTCTTGTGTTATAATAAATAGAATACCCTAAAAGGATGAGAAAAATGAATTTAGAAGATTTGAAAAAACGTCAGGAGAAGATTCGCAATTTCTCCATCATTGCCCACATTGACCATGGGAAATCAACCTTAGCTGACCGGATTTTGGAGGCGACGGAGACAGTTTCCAGCCGGGAAATGCAGGCCCAACTCTTAGACAGCATGGACTTGGAGCGGGAGCGCGGTATCACCATTAAGCTCAATGCTATCGAGCTCAATTATACTGCCAAGGACGGCGTAACCTATATCTTCCACCTCATTGATACGCCGGGACACGTGGACTTTACCTATGAGGTATCGCGGTCGCTAGCGGCCTGTGAAGGGGCTGTTTTGGTAGTGGATGCGGCTCAGGGGATTGAGGCTCAGACCTTGGCAAATGTTTATCTAGCGCTGGACAATGACTTGGAAATTCTGCCAGTCATTAATAAGATCGACCTGCCAGCTGCGGACCCAGAGCGTGTGCGGGCAGAGATTGAAGACGTGATTGGTCTGGATGCTAGCGAAGCAGTACTGGCTTCTGCAAAGGCTGGTATCGGAATTGAAGAAATTTTAGAGCAGATTGTGGAAAAAGTTCCAGCTCCGACTGGAAATGTAGAAGCACCGCTCAAGGCCTTGATTTTTGACTCGGTCTATGACGCCTATCGTGGGGTAATCCTGCAAGTGCGGGTGATGGACGGCGTGGTCAAGCCGGGGGATACCATTCAGCTCATGAGTAATGGCAAGACTTTTGATGTAACAGAGGTTGGCATCTTTACGCCCAAGGCTATTGGACGTGATTTCTTAGCGACAGGGGATGTTGGCTATATCGCAGCTTCTATCAAGACGGTACAGGATACTCGGGTCGGGGATACAGTGACCTTGGCGGACAATCCAGCTGAAGAGCCACTGGCTGGCTACAAGCAGATGAATCCTATGGTTTTCGCTGGTCTCTATCCGATTGAGTCCAATAAATACAATGATCTGCGCGAGGCTCTAGAAAAGCTTCAGCTAAACGATGCCAGTCTGCAGTTTGAGCCGGAAACATCTCAGGCATTGGGATTTGGATTCCGCTGTGGTTTCTTAGGCTTGCTGCACATGGACGTCATTCAGGAGCGCTTGGAGCGTGAATTTAATATTGATCTGATCATGACGGCGCCATCCGTTATCTATAAGGTTAATCTGACAGATGGTGAAGCTATTGATGTCTCTAATCCAAGCGAGTTTCCAGACCCGACCAAGATTGATTCCATTGAAGAGCCTTATGTCAAGGCGCAGATTATGGTACCCCAGGAATTTGTCGGAGCGGTGATGGAGTTGGCTCAGCGTAAGCGCGGTGACTTTGTGACCATGGACTATATCGATGATAATCGGGTCAATGTCATCTATCAAATCCCACTTGCAGAAATCGTCTTTGACTTCTTTGACAAGCTCAAGTCCTCTACTCGTGGCTATGCTAGCTTTGACTATGAAATTTCTGAGTATCGCTCGTCCAAGCTGGTGAAGATGGATATTCTCCTCAATGGCGATAAGGTTGATGCTCTCAGCTTTATCGTTCACAAGGAATTTGCCTATGAGCGTGGTAAGCTGATTGTAGACAAGCTCAAGAAAATCATTCCTCGTCAGCAGTTTGAAGTACCCATTCAGGCAGCCATCGGACAGAAAATCGTGGCTCGGACAGACATCAAGGCCCTGCGTAAGAATGTCTTGGCCAAGTGTTATGGTGGTGATGTTTCTCGGAAGCGGAAACTCCTTGAAAAACAAAAAGCTGGTAAAAAACGGATGAAAGCTATCGGCTCTGTCGAAGTTCCCCAAGAAGCCTTCCTCAGTGTCCTGAGTATGGATGAGGAATAAAGTCCGTTGGACTTTATTCGCCTGATTCCTGGATTATAAAGGCGAAGGAAATTTCAGTCGATATTATTTACCCGAGTGAGGAAATAGGAGAGAGAGGCAAATTTTGGATAAATCGATTATCTTGATAATAGCTATAAGTTTCTTTATTGGTCTTACAAATTTAGTTTTATACCTATTCTATCGACGGGAGAAGAATATTCAGAAAAAATGTACTTCTAAAATTTCAGGTCTAGTAGTTGATTATGATAGCCGTAATGAAATGGCTATCCCTTTGCCCATTGTAGAATATCTCGTGAATGGGGAAACATACAGAAAAAAATTTGAATATGCTTATTATATAGAAACATCCAGGAATAAAGAGCAAAAAGATGTCTTTGACAGGAAATATATTCTTAGCGCTGGAAAGAATTTACAGTTGAGAGAAATATTCCCAAAAGGTTCAGCCATGATGGTTTATTATAATCCTGAGAAGCCTGAAAAAGCCTTCGTAGAACGTTATGTAGGCCTTGGTAGAATCTTTAAGTTGCTAATAATAATCTTTTCCATTATTGGTTTTGTTCTTACCGCAATAGTTCTAGGAATTTCCTATTTGAGTTGATACTTATTTGAGACTAGTTTGCTCATTATTCTACATTTTCAGCTATGAAATGCCCTAATCTCAAAAATGTTTTCTAACCTTCCTGATGGTCTTGAACGACTTATCTCTTGTTACTTATAGTCTAATGAAAATTATAGCAATCATAAATCGTCAAATTTTAATGATGCATTTATTATGTTTCACAAAAAGATAGTAACAAATCAAAAAACGTTCGACTAATATCAAATCTAAGTAAGAAGGCTTACAAAAATTTGTAGGTCTTTTCTTGAAATCCGAACGTTAGGAAATATTTTTTGGATTTTACTTGACATTTTTTGAAATAGGAATATGATAAAATGTGAACACTGTATAAGACAAATCTTGTGCGTGTTCGAAAATAATAGAGCGTTGCATCCGTAAGTCAATTTGACACGGCTCTTAAAAAACAAAAGGAGAAAGAATGAATACTTATATCCAAAAGAAAATCGCAAACATGAAGCTGACGCTTTCTGAAATGTCTGGTGGCTACAAACGAATGGTGACTAGCATGAAGAAGCTCGGCTTTTCTGGTACCTTGAAACTTATTTGGGACGATTTGTTTGCTCATCGCAGTCTAGGTCAATGGGTTTATCTCTTGATTCTAGGGAGTTTTCCGCTCTGGCTGGAGCTGATATATGAACATCGCATCGTGGATTGGACGGGGATGATTTGCAGTCTAACCGGGATTATCTGTGTGATCTTCGTTTCAGAAGGGCGGGCTAGCAATTATCTCTTTGGTTTGATCAATTCTGTGATTTACTTGATTTTGGCTTTGCAGAAAGGCTTCTATGGCGAGGTCCTGACGACTCTTTACTTTACCATCATGCAGCCAATTGGACTCTTGGTGTGGATTTATCAAGGTCAGTTTAAAAAAGAAAAGCAAGAGTTTGTTGCTCGTAAGCTAGATGCCAAAGGATGGACAAAATATCTATCACTCAGTGTGCTTTGGTGGTTGGTCTTTGGCTTGATTTATCAGTCTGTGGGGGCTAATCGTCCTTATAGAGATTCAATCACAGATGCGACAAATGGTGTAGGGCAAATCCTGATGACAGCTGTTTATCGCGAACAGTGGATTTTCTGGGCAGCGACCAATATTTTTTCTATCTACCTTTGGTGGGGTGAAAGTCTTCAGATTCAAGGGAAATATTTGATCTATTTAATCAACAGCTTGGTCGGATGGTACCAGTGGAATAAGGCTGCTAAGAAAGCATAGTCCTATAAACGAAAAGCAATCAGATGTGACAATGTCTCTCTTTCCTTTCGTCCTAAAAATATGGTAAACTAGTATTAGTAAAATTTATTAGATTTAGGAAGGAATGACCATGAAAAAGAAGTACTTTCTGCTCTCCCTGACAATCTTAGCCGGTCTCTCCCTGTCCTCTTGCAGCCTTATCAAGAGCTATAGCAGTCGGAAACCATCTGATTCTTCCAGTCGGGTTTCCCTGAGAGATGACAGCGATACAAGTAGTAGCAGTCGTAGAGAAAAAGATTCGTCAAAGACTACTGGTACGCAGCGGGTTGGCTCTGATGATTATGGCTATATTAGTATTCCTGATAATTGGATTAAGTTCACAGACGTAGATGGTGGCGACAGCGTCCAGTATACGGATGGAAGTGGCTATAACATTGTCACGATGAACGCTTATACAAAAGAAAAAGCTAACATTGGAGAAGGTGAAGAATTCAACGCTGAAACCATTGCCCAACGTATTGCCTACCATTGGAAGGATAATAAGGAAGTTGATGATTTTTGGGGAGCAAAGAGTACCGTAGCTGGAAATGAAGCCTTTCAGATTAATGTTGTTTTAAAATCCACTCAAAACCTAACGGTTTGGGTCTTCAAACAAGGCGATAAGGTCTATATGATGTCCTTTGAAGGTGATGAAGACACTCTGTATGAATTTATCCCCTATATCGAAGATACATGGAGCGTCAGCAAGGACGGTGGAAAAAGTATTTAGCGATGGCATTTGATGATAGATCTCTAAGTTTATAAAAAGCAAATCTGGGACTCGTTCTCAGATTTTTTTATGAGATGAAAAAGCTAATATTCTTTTAGTTTGATAAGATTTAAGAATCCTCATTTTATGATATAATAAAAGCAATTTGAATACAGAAAGAAAAATATATGACTCAAGAAATCGACCTTGAAAAGTACCATCAGCTAGCCCTGCAAAAGCAGAAAGAGCACCGAAAGTTTTTGGCTAACTTGAAGAAAAAGCCACCAAAGAACCTTGATAAGATTGCCCAGCAAATCCATGATGAGGTCTTTGAGGAGATTGACTGTACAGCCTGTGCCAATTGCTGTAAGACGTTGGGACCAGATTTTAAGGAAGCCGATATTGTCCGTATTGCTAAGTATTTCAAGATGAAGCTGCCGGCTTTTGAAGAGGAATTTCTGCAGGTAGACGAAGACGGTGACAAGGTTTTCAAGGCTATGCCTTGTCCTTTTTTAGGTGGAGACAATCTCTGCTCAATCTACGATGTCCGTCCAAAGGCTTGCAGAGAATTTCCCCATACAGACCGCAAGAAGATTCATCAGATTAATCATCTAACAATCAAAAATACCCTGACCTGTCCTGCGGCTTATCTCTTTGTGGAGAAGCTGCGGGATAGGTTGTAGAATCCCCCTCTAAATCTTGTACAAAAATTCTAGGGTGGAAGTATCTTAGATCTGTTAGACTATAGTTAGAATTGAACATGGCCTAAAAGTTGTGTGAAAAAGATGAAATTTTCTCGGAGCAGGAGCCCCTCTATCAATTTTCCAATTTTCACTTTGCTTTTAACGGCCTTAGTATCTTTTGTGAGGTGAAAAAGAATATGATGCATCAATTCAATCGAACCATGGAATATCTGGAAAGTAAGCTGGACGCAGAAGTGGATTTGCAGAAATTCCAGCAGCTATCAGGTTATTCTTATTCTCTCTTTAGCAGACTCTTTTCTATCCTAGCAGATATGACTTTGGCGGAATACTTGCGCAATCGCAGGCTGTCAGAAGCTGTGACAGACTTGCAGGAAAGCTCTGAGAAAGTCATTGACATAGCGATGAAATACGGCTATGAGTCTGCGGATGCCTTTAGCGCAGCCTTCAAGAAATTCCATGGTGCGACTCCCTCAGAAGTTCGAAATGGAAAGCCTTATCGCGTCTTTCCTAGACTTCAATTATCCTTAAAGATTACAGGAGGAAAGAACATGGATATCAAGATTCAAAAGAAACCTGCTTTTACCGTAGTAGGCGTCCTATTGGAAGCAATTGACAATAGCCAGTGTCCGTCTGCCTGGGAGCAGCTCTATGCTAATCACAGTATTGAAAGCCTAGAAAGTCTGGGCAGTGGCCAATCCTTTGGTGTCTGCTCGGATGTCAAAGAAGGCGAAATCATCAACTATATGGCTGCCTATGATGTGACGGATAAAGCTAAAGCAGAAGAACTAGGTCTGTCCATCAAAGAAATCCCGGAAGCTGAATATGCCATCGTGCCAGTCAAGGGAGCTATACCAGCCAGCATCCACCATGCTTGGAAATACGTCTTAGAAGTCTTTTTCCCAGAAACAGGTTATCGCCACTCAGGAGCACCAGATTTTGAAGTCTACACCGAAGGCGACATGTCGTCACCAGGCTATCAAATGGAACTCTGGATTCCAGTGGTGAAATAAAATGGTAATTGCAAGTCATTTTTTAGGCGTTGATTACAGAGGAGGATGATGCTATGCTGATGTATTTTGGGGACGTTCCTCTTTGTTATACATATTCACTTGCGATGGCGCTTCATTCGTATGGTTATGATGTTCGCCCTGAGTTTTTGGAAACCATTATGTTAATGGGAAATGGCGCTAGTATTGTAAAGGAAGATGAAAAACACCCCTTAGTCTTCTTTGATAATGGGATGCCAGATAGTTCTATCAGCCATTCTTTAAACATTCTGGGTTTTACATATGATGAATACTATATAAAGGATTCAAATGCGGTGAATCTTCTCTCTATCAGAGAAATCTTAAGCAAGTTCTTGCTCAGCGGGCCTCTTGTTCTTGGCCCTTTGGACATGGGTTATCTCACTTATAATCCCAATCATATCCATTTGTATGGGGTGGACCATTTTGTTTCAGTTTATGATCTAGATGATGAGTTTATCTATTTCCATGATCCAGCAGGCTTTGCTTGTATGAAAATGAGTTTGTCAGAATTTGCGAATGCTTGGGAAGCTAAAAACATTGACTATAAAAGAGGTTCTTTCTCCATGTGGGGAAACTTTAAAAAAATCTACTCTCCTACTTCCAAAGAGATTTACCAGAAAACATCTATGTTGATGAAGCAACAATATGAAGATGGCGAGGAGAATGTGATCGAAAGATATGCTAAGTCGGTAGCGGACAATGGCTTGAATGAAGAACAAAAACATCTTCATCAATACTTTAGTTTCAAATTAGCTTCTATCAGAAATCTATACATGAGCAACTTCTTAAAAGACCACGATACGGTCAGATCTGAACTAAAAGAAAATTTAGCAAAATTGTTCGGCCAAGCTCATCTATGTTGTATCAAGGAAGATTACCAGAAACTATCAGAAGTCTTGTTTGATATTGCAGCACTAGATTATAAATTTAGAGATTTGTGTATTCACTATAAAGAAGAGTAGAAAAAGTGGGAAAAATGAAGATGCTGTTTGGAAATGCAGCTGAATCAAAACAAGAGCCACCAAACTATCAAATGAGAGTCTGGATACCAGTGGTGAAATAGATCAGAAACCAGCCCTTCATTTTTGAGGGGCTGGTTTTTGTAGCTTGTGGTATAATGAAGCTACTACAGTTACAGAAAGGATTTCTACCTTGTCATACAAATTTCTACTTTTCGACCTTGACCATACGCTGCTGGATTTTGATACGGCAGAAGACATCGCCTTAACTCATTTTTTGGAGGAGCAGGGCGTAACGGAGATTCAGACTTACAAAGACTATTATATTCCTATGAACAAGGGGCTTTGGCGGGAACTGGAGCAGGGGGAAATCACCAAGCCTGAGCTAGTCAATACTCGCTTTTCTCGCCTTTTTGATCATTTTGGCATAGAGAAGGATGGAGCCGAGTTGGCCTTTCTCTATCAGCAGCATATTGCTCAGCAAGGCCAGACATACGCTGGTGCTAGCGAGTTGTTGGATAGTCTAACTGCAGCTGATTATGAGATTTATGGAGCGACCAATGGTATCACGGCTATTCAGACTGGCCGCATGGCCCATTCCGACATTGCGCCCTATTTTAACCATATTTTCATCTCGGAGCAGATGGGAACTCAGAAGCCCGAAGCTTTGTTTTATGAAAAAATAGCAGAGCAGATACCAGATTTTGACCTGTCTCAGACTTTGATGATTGGAGACTCCTTGACAGCTGATATTGCTGGCGCTAATAATGCTGGATTGGACTCTATCTGGTACAATCCCAAGCAGCTAGAAAATCAAAGTCCTTTTCAACCGACCTATACCGCCTATTCTTATGACGACATTATCAGACTCTTGGTTCCATATGGAGACTGCAAATGAAAAAAACAGTTGCTTTATTTTCACTTCTTGCAAGTTTGTTGCTACTGACAGCCTGTTATGCTAAGAAAGAAGAAGTCGACGAAAGCATACGAACGACGAAGGCCCTTTTTAAAAAGCTCCCTTTTCAGCCTGTCAAGGTTAGTTCTGATGGTAGTTATCATTACGAGGGTGGTGGGGCGACAATTGATTTGTATTTCACCGAGGAAGATATCCAAAAATATCCTATTCTAAAATACCACCCAGATCGAAAGGGCAGTAAAATAGAATTTTATGAGATATTTTACGGAGAGAGAACAGCAGATCAGTTGCTGGATTGTTTGGTAGACCAAGAAATAACTAGCTTAATTGATGAGATTGAGGGCGAAATGGAAGATGACATGACAGCTGAATACCAGCAAAAATCAGGATTTGACAGAGCTCAATTTCAGACTATAAGCGTTTCGTCCTCTAAAAAAGTTGATGATTCAGACAGCCTAAATAAATATCTTATGCTATATAGTAAGTTTTTAGTCGAATTCAGGAAGAATCCAGAAAATCATGATAAGCTAAAAGAGATTGTCCAAAAGATGGATAAAGCTGGTCTTTTAAAATGGTCTTTCGAATTTCATTCAGACCAAGTATTGGATGAGAAAAATATATCTGAAGATGAAGCAGAAAGTAGGTTCTATAGTAGTCGTAGTGGAGACACAGAATATTATGCACCAGAGACCATTAATAAGTATATTGATTTAGGTACTTTTCCTAAAGACGCTTCAGTCAAATTGTATTTTAAAAAATATGAAAACCTTTCTGAACAGATAGTTTTAAACAACCAAAAAGACTAATCTAAAAAACTTTTAACTCTGTCAAGAAAAAAACTTGACAGCTTTTTTTATTCTGTTATAATAGAACATGTGCTTAATAGCTCTGCTATTTCACCAAAAGAAAAAAATAAAGAAAAGAGACCTTAATAATGGCAGTAAAAATCCGTTTGACTCGTATGGGTTCTAAGAAAAAACCTTTCTACCGTATCAATGTTGCAGACTCACGTTCACCTCGTGACGGTCGTTTCATCGAAACAGTTGGTACTTACAACCCGCTTGTAGCTGAAAACCAAGTGACTTTGAAAGAAGACCGTATCCTTGAGTGGTTGGGTAATGGTGCACAACCTTCTGATACTGTACGCAATATCCTTTCAAAAGAAGGCGTATTGAAGAAATTCCACGATTCAAAATACTCTAAATAATAGAAGCGTAGGTTGACATATGGACACGATTGAAAATCTAATTATTGCGATAGTGAAACCTTTGATTTCACAGCCAGATGCCTTAACTATCAAGATTGAGGATACACCTGAATTTTTAGAATATCACCTAGATCTTGATCAGAGTGATGTTGGACGTGTAATCGGTCGTAAAGGTCGTACTATCTCCGCTATAAGGACGATTGTTTACTCTGTCCCAACTGAATACAAAAAAGTTCGCATCGTTATTGATGAGAAATAAGAAGAACGGGACCGGTGTGTCCCGTTTTTTTCTATTTCTCTTAGCGAGCTGAGTACGCGGCTCTCAAGTGAGCTTAGAGAAATTGATGCAGTTCGATCGTATGCGAGAACTACGTACATTTGCTTCTTCAACGAGGAAAGCGAGAAGCGTGGAAAACGGAGGAAATATGAAGTCAGAAGATTATGCTTGGAATGTCCATGAACGAGAGTGTTATGAGAATGGACAAGTGAGTCTGCCCAGCCCTTACAAGCTAAAGATTCTTGATGACAGACAGAAAAGATTGGAACTGGAACAAATCTTGGTCCAGCTTCCTCAAAAGCAGCTTGCCCAATGGGCAATGCAGCATGCCACTCGCTTTATAGCTCTGATAGATATTGGTGACGATCTAAAAAAACAGCAAATCTTGACTCAAGTTCAGGAAGTGTTTGAGGCGCGACTTGTGGGAAATGTTTCTGCCTATGAGCTGAGGAAGGCTGGTTTCTTGGCTCAGAAGCTATCTCAGCAAGCCAAATCACCAGTCAGCAAGTATGCCGCTCGTGTCTTTGCCCAAGCGGTTGCAACAGCCCATATGCGAGGTCATGCCATTGTCTCGGCGGATTATGCTGTCAAAGTTCTAAATCTGCAGAGTCCAGATGATATGCAAGCAGTTGTCAGGGAAAGAAAGCAACAGATAGAACTGGCCAAAGAATCGCAGAAAAGTATAAATGAAATCTAGAGTGGAGGCGATAGGATGGATTATATCGAAAGAACTGATGGCAAGGTATTTTATCGGATGGACGGACGAGGTCACAAAGAAACGCTCGTGCTCCTGCATGGTTTGAGTGCTGACTCGGGCATGTTTCAGCCTCAGATAGATTTTTTTAAGGATCGCTATCAGGTTATTACGCCTGATTTACGAGGAAATGGGCAATCAAGCCAACTGACTTGTCAGGCGGATCAGGTTCTAGATATACAGGCAGCAGATGTGCTGGCGATTTTGGAAAAAGAAGGTATCAGCCAAGCCATTATCGGAGGGACTTCCTATGGCGGTATCTTAACCATGCACCTCATGACTCAAAATCCTCAAATCTTTAAGGGAGCTTTCTTGTGCGATACTTTTTGTGCGCCGGATTTGTCGCCAATGATGAACTCTCTGGCTCAACTTACGGCTCCTTTAGTGAAATACTCATGGTTTATGAAGCTATCAACCTTGCCGATTTATAAACGATGGCCTTTAGCTCGCTCCTATTTTGTTGATTTATTCGACCGGATGCGACCTGAGGAGTCTGTTTTGCAGCGCAGGGCAATTGAAGCTATTGATTATCGTGCCGCCTTGGATAAGTGCAAGATTCCTACACTTTTGCTGGCGGGGGATTTTTCAGGAAAATTAGTCCAAATGATGAAAACAACTAAGGAACATCTGAGGCTTGCTCAGGATCTTGTCATTGCTGATTCGTTTGATCCGTCGAATCTATGCCAACCAGCCAAGTTTAATGCTCTGGTAGAGGAATTTGCTAAACAGGTTTTCGAAGAGAATGCCTAACACCTTCTAAGGCAATACTAGCAACTGCCTCTTGTGACACGGTCCTTGGTTGAATATGAAAAATTTCTGGTATTGGGGCGTCCTTATTCTATTGGTAAAATAGCTAGCTCTCAAATCGTAGTGTGTGCCCAGATAATATTTTTAAGAATGGATTGGAAACATTATGAAAGAAAGAATAATAAAAACGAAAGTAGGACAACTATTTGTATCCTATCAACCTGCGGAAAAGATTGCTGTATTTTTAAGCGGTTCTGGGAGTCTACCGACCTATGAAAATTTTTTGCCAGTTATTCGGAAGTTACCTAAAAATTGGGGCTATTTAACAATAGATTACCCTAATGCTGGGCAAAGCCCACTGGAAAATCAAGAAAATTTTGTTTTGGACGATTTGGTTCAATCTATTATAGAGGTTTTATCGCATTTTAAAGTCATTCAGTATGCTGTTTGCGCACACAGTATTAGCGGCCTTGTGGCAGTTAAAATTGCTGAGTCAGAGCCGTTTTGTCAGGGACTAATCTTGATTGAACCGACCACTTATTCTGTTCTATATGGCGAATTAGCTCAGAATCCTTATCCCGAATTTTTATCCTTACAGGAGAAAGTTCAGACGCTCAGTGGAGGATATGAATATCTGAAAAAATTAGGGCAAGAGAGTTTTTCAGTAGCTGATTTTAAAATCTTATGGGCTAAGGCAGAAAAGAGTTCATATAGATTAAAATCTGTACAAGAAGGATTTCAACATTACTGTAGTATCTCAGAAAATGATTTTCAGAACTTAGATATCTCTTTTCAATTCTCGGTTTTTATCCTTAGTCAGGCCTATCGAGAACAAGAATATAAAGATTCCGAATTTGCTTCACAAAATACTCAGATTATTTTAGGAGGCAGCCATCATTATTTACATTGGAGTCAGTCAGAAAAGATAGTTGAGCTTCTTTTAGAAATGGGATGAGCAAGATGTATGCAAGCTTTAAATAGTATATTGAATGTGGGAGTGATGATACATGCAAAATAGCTGAGATTTTAATCTCAGCTATTTTGTACGTATTTATGAGAGTATTATCCTAGTATTTCAGCAATAGCATCTCGAATTTCCTGAACGGTTGCGGACTTGCTATGGTCACTGGTATCAAACTCAATGTATTTGCCATCAGCATCAACAGTTCCACCTACAGGCCCTTCGGATCCGTCCACAGATGTTCCGATGGCTGGTGGCAAACTTTTATCCGCATCATCAGTATCAATAACTATGATGCGAGTATTGGACTCGAGATCATCTATCATTGGAAGAGACGATGCGGAGGTCATGTTCTGACTAGCATAGTATTCTAGAAAAGCCTTGATGGTTGGATTGTCAATTTGAGCAATTTTTTCATCAAGGGCTGAGAGATTTCTAGTTTCCCTCGTTTCATTTTCCATTGCTTGGCCTTTTTTGACCTGTGTCAAAGCAGTCAGACTGGCGGCTGTTGTGGCTAGAATAGCAGTAGAGAGCAGGAGTTTACTTAACTTTTTTCCCATAGTCGTCACCAACTTCTTTCTAGTTTTGCGTAAACACACTCGGGTTTTTATAGTGTTAAAGCTCTATATGTATAATTATACGTTAAACAGCAATTTTAATCAAATAAATATAGGGAAGGAAATTCCCCTTTATCTCCCTTGTACATTCCCCTATATCATGATAAAATACTAGGCAGAGTATAATATGTTGGAGTCGAGATGAATTATTTTAATGTTGGAAAAATCGTCAATACGCAAGGTCTACAAGGTGAGATGCGGGTTTTGTCAGTGACGGATTTTGCAGAAGAGCGTTTTAAAAAAGGCAACACCCTTGCCCTGTTTGACAAGAAAGATCAGTTTGTCATGGATGTAGAGATTGCCAGTCATCGCAAGGTCAAAAACTTTGATATTATTAAGTTCAAGGGGATGTACCACATCAATGACATTGAAAAATTTCGTGATTTCACTCTGAAGGTCCGAGAGGAAGATTTGACGGACTTGGAAGATGGTGAATTTTACTACCATGAAATCATCGGTCTTGAAGTCTATGAAAATGACCTTCTTCTTGGTAGGATTAAGGAAATTCTGCAGCCAGGAGCTAATGATGTCTGGGTGGTCAAACGTAAAGGCAAGCGCGACTTACTTCTTCCATATATTCCCCCAGTGGTGCTGGGGATTGACATTGAGCAAGGTCGGGTTGATGTAGAGATACCGGAAGGACTGGACGATGAAAATTGATATTTTGACCCTCTTTCCGGAGATGTTTGCGCCCTTGGAGCACTCGATTGTAGGTAAAGCAAGGGAAAAAGGTCTCTTGGAAATCAACTATCATAATTTCCGAGAAAATGCAGAAAAATCCCGGCATGTAGACGACGAGCCTTACGGTGGAGGTCAGGGAATGTTGCTACGGGCACAGCCTATTTTTGATGCTTATGATGCCATTGAAAAGAAGCAGCCGCGCGTGATTTTGCTAGATCCTGCTGGTCGGACTTTTGACCAAGCCTATGCTGAGGAACTGGCTAAAGAAGAAGAGCTCATTTTCATCTGTGGCCATTACGAAGGCTATGATGAGAGGATCAAGACGCTAGTGACAGATGAGATCTCGCTTGGGGACTATGTCCTTACTGGGGGAGAATTGGCGGCTATGACCATGATTGATGCCACAGTTCGCCTGATTCCAGAGGTTATTGGCAAGGAAGCCAGTCATACAGATGACAGTTTTTCGTCTGGGCTCTTGGAGTATCCTCAGTACACTCGGCCATATGACTACCGAGGTATGATAGTTCCGGAAGTCCTTATGAGTGGCCATCATGAAAACATCCGCAAATGGCGTCTCTATGAAAGTCTGAAAAAGACTTATCTAAGACGACCTGACTTACTAGAAGACTATAAGATGACGGCTGAAGAAGAAGCGATGCTAGAAGAAATTCGACAAGCTCAATCGGACTGACAAGCAAGGTTAACTCTTAGAAAGGATCTAGGAGTTTTTGCTTTATTTGATAAAGAAATGCTCATTTTTGTTGGAAAAACCAGCTTATTTTTCTAATAAAACATTTTTGTAACCAAATTGTAATAAAAAAACCATTAAAAGGATACGTTTGCTACTAGTTAATACTAGCGTTTTGTGATAGTATATTACTATGCGGGCTGCTATACCCAGGTTAATTATAGTATGTGAGATTATAAAAAGGAGATTGATTATGGAAAAGAAAATAGGCAAGTCTGTTGTAGCGACTGGTATCGCGGCTACAACTATTATTTCTGGTGGACTGACCCATCAAGTGCACGCGGATGAGTTGGTTGAATCAACTGTAACAGCTCCAAAAGCGACTGAAGTAACAGAGAAACCAGTGACAGCAGCAGATGTAGCTGTTGCCCAAGAAAATGCTGAAGCAGCCAAAGCTAAACTTGATCAGCAAAGATCGATAGTGGATACTGCTAAAACAGAAGCTGAAGATGCAAAAACTAGCGTGAAAGTGGCTGAAGCCGCTGTTGAGACTGCTAAAGAAGTGCAGGCAGAAGCAACAGAAGAAAATGTTGCTAAGGCGGAGACGGAAGCAAAAACAGCAGAGCAAGAGGTTGGCGCAAAAGACACTGCTGTTCGAGAAGCAGCGGCTAAAGCTGCCAAGGCAGACCAAGCTGTTAAAGATCAAGCGAATACTGTTAAGGCGAGCCAATCTCTGGTAGACGTTGCCGAGACTGAATTGAAACAAGCTAAAACACCACTTAACTCAGAGGAGCAAGCTGTAGCAACTGCTAAGAGCCAGCAAAGTCAAGCACAGACCGCTTTAGACAATGCAAAGACTGAGTTGACAAAGGCGGAACAAGCAGCGTCTTCTGCTCCACAAGTGCAGGCTGAAATCCAGAATAAAATCAACCAGGCAAAGGCATCTTTGAGCCAAACCAATCAAGCTATCAGCTCTCTTGAAGGACAAATTCCTGCTGCAGAGAAAGCAGCAACAACAGCTCCTGTTGACCTTCGCAATACGACTTATTCCCAATTTTTAGAAAATGTTCGTAACAATGCAGCTAATCAAGAAATTCGTGATGCTGCTAACAATGCACTTGCTGTTTACCAACGTGGACAGAATGAATTTGGTATCTCAGTTAATTCTGACCCAACTAGTCCAGCTAATCTGGAAAATAACCTGCAAGCTTTAGAGTTGGTCAAGGCGATTAATGCTTACCGTCGTAATGCCGGCTTACAAGAGTTGTTGGTTGATCCGTATGCGAATGTGGCTAGCCAGATTCAGACTATCTACTTTGAGCGTAATAACTGGCATATGGGCAAGCTGATTGGTAACGAAAATGTAGCGATTAGCTTTGACCCACAAGGAGCTGTCAATTTCTGGCATAGTGAAAAAGAACTCTATCAACGG
This sequence comes from Streptococcus sanguinis, assembly GCF_019929145.1. Lineage (GTDB taxonomy): Bacteria > Bacillota > Bacilli > Lactobacillales > Streptococcaceae > Streptococcus > Streptococcus sanguinis_U. The sequence continues at coordinate 494,401 of NZ_JAHZOW010000001.1, forward strand.
ATTGCGGCGCAATATGGACTGCCTACTGATGAAACTCAGATTGATGCTAATGCAATCTACATGAGAGTTGGTGCTGATGTATTTGCTAAAATTGGCCACTATGTGCAGATGATGGACAATAAAGCCAATGCTATCTCGGCGGCTTATGATAAACATCCAAACCAATGGGGCACACCTCATGGTACATCTGAGGTTGGTTTCCATCACATTAGCAACTTTGACCAACGTGTTAATAACGGTACGTTGCTGACTGTTGCGGCTATGGAGCAGTTGTTGCGTGCTGGTGGCGGTCGTTCTGCAGGTTCTAACGCAAATGTTACAGCACTTAAGAATCAATTAGCTGAACTCAAGGCTCAAAAAGTAGGTCAGGAATCAGCTATTAATATCCTAAATGCTCAATTAGCTGATGCTCAAAAGACAGCGGCAGCTCAAATTGCAGCAGTTGAAGCAGCTCGTCAGAAGGTAGCAACTGCTGAAAATAATCTAGCCTTGACCAAACAAAATGTTGCCCTTAAGCAGGAAGCTCTCGACAGAGCGACAGCTAAGATTGCAGCAAACCTAGCACCTTATCAGACTAACTTGAGCAATGCTCAGGCAGTTCTAGCAGCAGCTAAAGATAAGTTGGTAGAACTTCAGGCAGCTCAAGAAGCTGCAAAAGCTAATTTGGGAACTGCTCAAGAGGACTTCATGGCTGCTCAAAAGACATTAGCAGCAGCTAAAAAGAAAGTTATTGACCTTCAGAATGCTCCTCAGTTACTTGCAGAAGCAGAGCGGGAGTTGGCAGAAGCGCAGCTTGATTATGAAGCTAAACAATCAATCTTAAATCAAGAGACTGCAACTTTAGCTGTTCTTGAGGAATCCTACAACAGTCTTCAAGCGAATTATGAAACTCTCTTGAATATCTTGAATCAAGCATCTCTCCTGTATGGAAATGCTCTGAATAGCAACTATCGCTCAGGTGAAGATAAACAGACTCTAACTGCTGTAAAAGGCGGAGCTGCTGGTCCAGGTGCAGAGGATGAATCTAAGAAAGATTCAGATGCTAAGACTGCAGAAGTTCATGCGAACACTCGTGAAGTCAAAGGAGCAACTACAGGTGCTGTTCAAGCGGCAGGTAGTGACGTATTCACTGATTTTGTTGTAAATCCTGCAGCTCAACTTGCTAGCGTGGCTACAACTGCTGATAAGGCTCCAACAGTTCCTGCTATTCTGCCAAATACTGGTTCAGAAGCAGAACGCCTTGCAATTTTTGGTATGGCACTTGGTGCAGCTGCCTTTTTGGGAACCAACAAACGCCGTCGTAGAGACGAAGATTATAATTAAAGAAATACAAAATGAGCCTGGAATAATTTCCAGACTCATTTTTTGTCCAAGTTAATAAGTAATCTCATATAAAAGGGATGAGGAGTTAAGTTCCATATTTTCTAAGAAAGATAAAAACTTCCGATTTAAATTGTCGGAAGTTTTTGATATACATAATAGATTTTATTTGACTGCTCCGCCTGTTACACCTTCTACGTAGTATTTCTGCATGAAGATGAAGAGAAGAGTGATTGGGATAGCGATGATAATCGCTCCAGATGTGAAAGGTAAGAACCATTTATTGATGGCGTCCTTATTAAGCATTTGGAAAAGTCCTAAAGCCACTGTATATTTTTCCTTGACATCGCCTAGGATGACAGAGGCAAAGATGAAGTCAACCCAAGGTCCCATGAAAGCCATAAGCGCTGTATAAACGATAATCGGTTTTGAAAGCGGCAATGTAATAGTTCGGAAAATTTGGAAGCGGGTCGCTCCGTCGATCATAGCGGATTCGTCCAAGGAATATGGGATAGTATCAAAGAAACCTTTAGCAATATAGAAGCCTAAAGCCGCTCCAGCCGAATAAACCAGAATCAATGAAGTCAGGGTTTGTGTCAAATTGAGTGCTTTCAAGATGTAGTAAACCGCAATCATAGACATGAAGCCTGGGAACATGTTAAGTACCAGAGCCAGCTTGAGGAAACGATTTTTATGCTTGAATTTGATACGGCTGAGTGAGTAAGCCATACCCACAGTAATCAAAGTAGACAGGATGCAGGTCGCTGTTGCAACAATCAGGGTATTCATAAACCACTGAACAAAAGGATATGTGTTGTTATTAAACAGTCTGATATAGTTGTCAAGAGTATAGGTCTTAGGGAAGAAGTAAGGGACCGCATTAGAACCTTCACCACGGAAGCTGGTCAGAAAAATCCAGATAATCGGCGTTAGCCAGATGAGTGCTAAAACAGCCAGCAAGACATAAATCCCTAATAAACTGAGTTTTTTTCTATTTTTCATTATTTAGCAGTTCCTTCCTTGAATGATGCGGATCTAGTATAGGCTAAGAGACTGAAGGCTGCAGAGATTGCAAAGATCAGGATACCGATAACAGATGCCAGATTGTAGTCCTTGGCTGAAACGGTCAGTTTATAGAGCCAGGTAACCAAGAGGTCAGTTGAGCCCGCCTGATAGTAGGAAGAGTTAGTAGGTCCACCGCCTGTCAGGAAGTAGATAACGTTGAAGTTGTTAATGTTTCCAATAAACTGCTGAATGAGTGATGGCGCCATAATCAAGAGAATTTGAGGGAAAGTAATGCTCTTGAAGATTTGAAGCTTGCTAGCTCCGTCAATCTCAGCAGCTTCGATTTGCTCACTAGGCAGGTTCATGATAATCCCAGTCGCTACCAGCATGGTAAATGGAATACCAATCCACATATTGACAAGGATGATTGAGAACTTAGCCCAAACAGGGTCACTCAAGAATGGAATTGGATGCTGAATGAGATGGAGGCTTTGCAATAATCCGTTCAAAGGTCCATTGTCATTCAGGAAATTACGCATCAAGAGCAGGGACACGAATTGCGGCACAGCAATAGTGATAACGAAGAGTGTGCGCCAAACTTTCTTGTACTTGAGGCCTTTTGTATTGAGCAAGAGAGCTAAAACGATACCGAAGATGAAAGTAGTAGCTGTCGCAGCAACCGCCCAAATCAAGGTCCAGCCTAAAAGTGGGAAGAAGGTGCTAGCCATGCGACCTGAGAAAACATCACCGAAGCTAGAGAAGCCAACCCAGTCAAAGAGTGATTTAGGAGCTGGATGGTTATGGTCAAAGTTAGTAAAGGCCAAACAGATCATATAGATCAGAGGCAGGATGGTAAAGAGCAGTACTCCGATAAGAGGGATGCTCATTAGGCCCATGTGGAAGCGGCCATCAGCCAGAGTCTTGAAGTCCTCAACGAAGTTAGGAATCTTCTGACCAGACTGCTTAAGAGCCATTAAGTGACGAGCACTTTTCAGGTTACACCAGTAGATGTAGGCGAAGACTGCACAGAAGATAAGAGAAGCAAGTCCAAAAATCAGCATCAGCATAGAGTTGTCACCAGCTACTTGAACGGTGATTTCCAAACCGTTAACTTTTTTGATGGCCTCTCCCTGCTCTTGAGTCCCCAATGTAATCATTCCACCAATAGCTGGTATGATTTGAACTGCAAAAGCAATCAGGAAAGCAATTTCTGAGAAGAGGAAGAGCAGCCCCTTGATAAATTGTTTGTTTACAAGGTTGCTCAGTCCCATTACCAGAAAAGAGAGTTTGACATCCCAAGTTCCTTCTTTAAAGACCTGAACCATGGATGCATTGTCATAGGATGACTGAGTCATAGTATTCTCCTTATATTTACAAAGAAAGAAGCGAGGAGGCTGCCCTCCTCACTTCAATGCTTATTTTTATTCGTTTGAGGATTATTTAGCTGCTGCTAAGTCTTTATCAAACTGTTGTAATTTTGCGAGGTATTGATCTTCACCAAATTTACCGTTGTAAGCATCGCTGAGGATTGCAGCACTTTCAGTCCAGAAGACAGACATTTGGCTAAGTTTAGGCATAACTGTTGTGTAGGTATCAGAAGATCCCATTGTGATAACAGCTTGTGCCAAGGCATCTTTCTTCACATCGTCAGACTCTTGTACTTCTTTGTTAGCTGGGATGATGTGGCGTCCTTCAAACTTGAATTGGTTTTCTTGGCTTTCTTTGCTAGTAAGCGCTTGAGCCAGTTTGTAGCTTGCTGCGATACGGTCAGTGTCGCCGTTTGAAGGTGTTTGGTTAACTGCGTAAAGTTTTACACCGAGGAAAGCTTTTTGTTGAACGTCTTGTCCACCGATATTAACAGTTGGATAAACAGAGATACCAAGGTTATCTTTACCGACAGCTTTTTCAGCTGCTGCGTAGTCCCATGGACCAGATTGGAAAGCGTCAACTGAACCATCTTCAAATTTAGCAAGAAGGTTAGAAGCATCTACGTTTACAAAACCGCTGTTGTCTTTTTGAGCTGCGATGAACTTCAGAACGTTTACACCAGCTTCGTTACCCCAGTTTGTTCCGTCAACTTGTTCACCGTCTTTACCAAAGAGAGTGTCGCCAACAGAAAGGAAGAGTGGAGCAGTAGCGTAAGCATTAACTTCTTTCAAGTTTCCACCGAATTTAGCTTTAGATGTAATTGTTTCGTATGATTTAACATCGTCAGCAGAAAGTTTTGACTTGTTATAGTAGGTTACTTGTGACTCGATACCGAATGGGAAAGCATAAGTTTTACCTTTGTACTGAGCACCAATCGCTGCTTGTTCTGTATCGTTCTTCTTGATTTCTTCGGCCATATTAGAAGGAACTTCTTGGATAGCTCCAGCTTCAACTAATTTACCAAGTTGGTCATGTGGCAGAGAGAAAACATCGGCAGCAGTACTAGCATCTTTTGTCAGGTTTTCCTGAGCGTTTGGATCTTCCATTTCGACTACGTCAACCTTGTAGCCTGATTCTTTCTCGAACTTGCTAACTGTATCAGAGTAAGAATCTTTAGCACCAGTTGGTACCCAGAGTTTCAAGGTCTTGCTATCGGCTTTAGAAGAAGAGCTCTCCTTGCTGCTATTCGAGCTACAAGCTGCTAACAGCGTTCCTGCAGCCAGCAAGCTGACACTGCCCAATACTACTTTTTTCCATGTTTTCATTCCTATTTCCTCCCGGAATTTTTATTTACAATTCTATTATGCAACCGTTTGCAGTTTTTGTCAAGTCTTTTTTTGAAATTTTTTTAAAAATATATTAATCTTTCTAAAATTTTTCTATTTTATTTCTGTTTATATAATAAAAGCCTATTAAAATAGCAGTGCAATCGCTTGCTTGATTTTTACTTGGAAAACGCTTTATTATGAAGAGGAACATGCTTCTTTTAAAATAGATTTTTGGTACTTGAAAGAAGATTTAAAAACAGGTTTTAGTTCAGCATTACCTATGAAAGGAATCAAACTTATGATTTTCTAGTAATCAAGTGTCTACCTGTTGAATGCTCCCCTTTTCTGCTATAATAGACCTATGAACAAGCTAATCCAATCAAAGCTGGAACTGTTGCCGACCAGTCCCGGCTGTTACATTCACAAAGACAAAAACGGTACCATTATTTATGTCGGCAAAGCCAAGAATCTTCGCAATCGGGTTCGTTCTTATTTCCGTGGCAGTCATGATACCAAGACGGAGGCTCTGGTTTCTGAGATTGAGGATTTTGAGTTTATTGTCACCGAGTCTAATATTGAGGCTTTGCTTCTTGAGATTAATCTAATCAAGGAAAATCAGCCCAAGTACAATATCATGCTCAAAGACGATAAGTCCTATCCTTTTATCAAGATTACCAATGAGACCTATCCGCGCCTGATTATCACGCGCCAGGTCAAAAAGGACGGCGGACTTTATTTCGGTCCCTACCCCGATGTTGGTGCGGCCAATGAGATCAAGCGACTTTTAGATCGGCTCTTTCCTTTTCGTAAGTGTACCAATCCGCCTGAAAAGGTCTGCTTTTACTACCATCTGGGACAGTGCAAGGCCCACACTATTTGCCAGGTAGACAGCCAGTATTTCAAGGACTTAGCTCAGGAGGTAGCAGCCTTTCTTAAGGGTCAGGATGACCAGATTATTGAGGATTTACGGGGGAAAATGGCCGGCGCAGCGCAAGCTATGGAGTTTGAAAAGGCAGCTGAGTACCGCGACTTGATTCAGTCCATTGGCACGCTGCGCACCAAGCAGCGGGTCATGGCCAAGGATTTGCAGAATAGGGATGTCTTTGGCTACTATGTGGACAAGGGCTGGATGTGCGTACAGGTTTTTTTTGTCCGCCAGGGCAAGCTAATCGAACGTGACGTCAACCTTTTTCCCTATTACAATGATCCGGACGAGGATTTCTTGACCTATATTGGACAATTTTATCAGGAAAAATCCCACCTCAAGCCCAATGAAATTTTGATTCCAGCAGATATTGACGAAGAAGCTGTCCGAGCCATGGTGGATACCAAGGTGCTTAAGCCCCAGCGAGGCGAAAAGAAACAGCTGGTCAATCTGGCTATCAAAAACGCCCGAGTTAGTCTCCAGCAGAAATTTGACCTTTTGGAGAAATCTATTGAAAAGACTCAAGGTGCTATTGAGAATCTAGGGCAGCTCCTTAACATTCCAACGCCTGTTCGTATTGAGTCTTTTGATAACTCTAATATCATGGGGACCAGTCCTGTATCAGCTATGGTAGTCTTTGTCAATGGTAAACCTAGCAAGAAGGATTATCGCAAATATAAGATCAAGACTGTGGTAGGACCCGATGACTACGCCAGTATGCGCGAGGTCATCAAGCGGCGCTATAGCCGGGTGATTCGCGATGGACTGACACCGCCTGATCTGATTGTCATTGATGGTGGACAGGGGCAGGTCAATGTCGCTAAAGAAGTTATTCAGGAGCAGTTGGGATTGGATATTCCCATCGCTGGACTGCAAAAAAATGACAAGCACCAGACTCATGAATTGCTTTTTGGCGACCCTCTGCAGGTTGTAGAATTATCCCGCAATTCGCAGGAATTTTTCCTACTCCAGCGTATCCAAGATGAAGTCCACCGCTTCGCCATTACCTTCCACCGCCAGCTCCGGTCTAAGAATTCCTTCTCATCGCAGCTAGATGGCATTGAAGGCTTAGGACCAAAACGCAAGCAAAATCTTATGAAACACTTCAAATCTCTAACCAAGATTAAAGAAGCAAGTGTCGACCAAATCGTCGAAGTCGGCGTACCACGAGCTGTGGCAGAAGCGGTGCGTACTAAATTGAATCTAGCAGACCAGCAGAAAGCATCATTGCCAGAAGTTGCGGAACCACAAATAGGTTTGGAGTAGATGGGATTTGTTAATCATTAAGTGATTAGAAAATGAAACAATATATCTGGTATAAAAAAACTGCTAAAAGTGTAAAAGGAATAATAATTATGGTAAACTAGAAGCAGTAAAAGAAATGCGAGGTGCGAAATGACAAGTGATGCAGAATTAAGAGGTCAGTATGATAGTGTCAAAGCGGATTTAAAACGCTACCGTCAGGTACGGGACGGAATTTCCAGGCACCAGCTAGACCACAGACGTTCTACTTCAGATATGGAAGATTATATCGACTATGTAGAGAGCATTGTCGATATCATTGATGGAGAGAGTGGGTATTTCTACTTGGAATCAGCTTCTAGTAAATTAAAAAAACATAAGCAGGTCTTGCAGGACTATGTAGACTTTGTGCGAAATTCCAATTCTTCCTTTATGGAACTTTATAGTGATGTGGTGGCCAAGATTAGCGCTTTAGAATCTCAGCTAGAAAGTATTAAAACAGAGTACAATAAAGGCAAGAAGCACTTCAATAGACTTGGATTGGATGAGAATCCGCTTGATTTTTTTGGGGGAGGCATCTTTTAAATGGATACAAATATCAACAGCATTCAGGATCGATTTTCCCACGATACAATTCGTTATGACGATGGAGAACTGAAAGATCTGATTTCCCATCTTAAGCAGGTTCATGATTTAATTAATACAACCATCCCTTCTCAAGTCAAGGCATTGGCTCAGAAAGACTCGCTTTGGTCTGGTGAGACTAAGGAGCAGTATCTGGGGCTTAAGGACTTCATTGACCAATATCAGGCAGACTTTTCTGAAGCAGTAGGAAAGATCCATGAGGCCGTAGATGGTTTAGAAACTCTTTTTTACCACATAAATGATGCGCAAGTACTGAAGGATATAGAAAGCAAATGATATTTACACTAGAATCTTTATATGCTCTGCATATGCTGAATTACGATGGTTATTCTGAAGATTTATTTCTGCTTCCTCTTCCAGAGGTTGCAAGTGAGGAGAAAACTGCTCAACTAAAGGAGATAATAGAGCAGGGATTTTCTGATCTCCAGGCTATGGGTCTGATTGATGAAAATAATGAGCCGACAACGGCTTGTTTGGCCAAAGGTACCTATCTTCAAAAGTACCAAGAAGCTTATTCTCACTGCGAGGTTGACGATCAATATTACTGTGCTCAGCTAGTAGACTCTAATCGCTGGTACCATATCGTCATTGAAACAGTAGACGAAAATGCCTATAGGATAGATCGCATACATAGTTTCCAATTCCTTGGAATGACGATTCAAAGCCACCCTTTCTTGAGTCAGATACCAGAACGAGAGATTAATCCAGCAGCGCCAGATTGGAAATCCTATTCTGAGGAGAGACTAATCATCTACTATGGGAAAGCCCCTGCTTTGAGAGTTACTTCCTATTCGGGTCAAAGCAGGTCTAAAGACTACCTATATCTAAATGCGCCTTCGGCTCTCTATCAGTATGATATTCAGGAGCAGCGAATCCGCTCCATCAGCACTGATAACATGAAGAAAGAAATCATCGACCAGTTGAAAGTGAGGATACAACCATGCCCAAAATTAGTATTTCCTTAACAGAACAGGAGGAATTACTCTTAGCATCCCGTGAGCTAGCAACAAGCTCTAGCCAGCTAACAACTCAATTGCAAGGTCTGATTGATAAAATTCCTGCTGTATGTAAAGAAGGATCTCTCCAATCTCGTCTGGGTGAACTTCCGCTCAATCATTTCACCGCAAAAGCACAGACTTTTCAGGCATTAACAGAGCTTCTTTTCTATCATATTCAGGCAACCTACCGAGGCTTTATTGATACAGATAAACTTTTAGCTGCTGATATTGTAAATGCAGCCTTGGTGGATCCCAACTTAGATGCCGAAACTCGTCAGGCCTTAGAGCAAGATCCTCAGAAAGCTTTCGAGCTGACTCGTGATGGCTTGAAGAAAGATCAGGCGGCGCCAGACTATAAGGGACCTAAGTCAGAGGAAGCCATACTTTATAGCGGTCAGACATCTCAGGGAGGTGCTTCATGACAGAGTACTATACTAATAAAAGCGACTTTGAGCAGGGGAAACGTCTTGGCTGGTTTGAGGATAATGTCAGTCAGGTCAAGGACTTGCTCAAGGATATTTCGGAGACCGCTGAGATTGTCAAGAGTAACGATCTGTCCCACCTTTACATTGCCAAAGGAGGTGCGACCCTAGGCAAGGACATGCCAGAGAAGACCTTTGTTGATTCCGAGCACACTGTTTTGGATGTAATGGAGGAGATGAAGCGGGTGCATCGGGAGATTGTCCAAAACATTGAGAATAAGTACATAAGTGGCTTGGAAGATGCAATGGAGGCTCTGAATAAGATCAATGAAGGGAAGAATAAATATAAGTCTGAGCATTTAACTTATGAGGAAACATACACCTATCAGACAACTTATCAGACAGGCTATGGCATACAGACAGCTAAGGGCAAACGTAAAGCCTATTACAGCCTGTCCGATATCTTGAACAGCGATAAGAGCCCTATCTCATCTGCTGCAGCTAAATATCAGGATAAGCTCAAGGTTGCCAAAGAAAACCTTGCAAAGCTGGAAGCGGAAGACAAGGAGACCTATGATAAAATCAAAGACCTGTCTGAGAAAGAGCTAGTGGAGACCTTCTTCCCAACAGAACTAGGTGAATACAAACGTCTTAAATCTACTTGGTCAAAAGATAATGAATGGTGGCTGGGTTGGGTGGATATAGGCGTCAAGGTCGTTGGGACAGCAGCCTTGGTTGTCGGAACATTCGCATCTGGTGGAACTTTAGCTCCAGTAGCTTTGGCTTTAGGGACAACACTTCTAGGTGGAGAAGCAGCTTATCGCGCTATCTCCGGAGAAACCATTACAGGCGATGTCCTAACGAATGAGCAGAGAATATGGGCTGGTGCAGAAGCAGTTACTACTCTTGTATCGGGCGGTCTTGGTTCCTACCTGAAGGGAGCCAGTATTGCAGAGCGAACAGTCTCCCAAGGTGTGCTCAATGCGGATAAGGTTGCCCGTTTTGGAGCTAATGCCTACGATGTTGCCCAGTTTGGCCATGACTTTATCGAAGATCCGCAAATGGCTCTAACCAACTTAGCAACCAGTCAGTTAATCGGTAGAACGGTAGGGCATCTTGGCCAGCGCTTTCAGGCTTATCGAGCTAGTAAAGCAGCGGATGTTAATCTGGGAAGTGGAAAGGCAGCTTCCTATAAAGGTAGCATCCAGGAACGCTTGAGCAATACTTGGACAGATGTCAAGACTAAGGCGGGAAATGTCCGAGCCCAAGCTAGCCAGAGTTGGGATGATTTCAAAACGAAGGCGAATAATACGAAAAATCGAGCCTTGGCTTCTGGAGCGGAGAAGGTATCTGAAAAGCTTGATAATCTCAATGCAGCGTGGGGAGCTCAAAAGCAAAACTTCCAGAGGAATCTGGCAGCTATGCAAGGAAATCTTGCGCCTGAGTTTCAGTTGGCAGGAGGTGCACCTGGCATTGGAGTCAACCCTAACTTCTCTGAAAGTATGGAAAACCTATCTCAAAAGATCCAGCAGTTTTCTGTCAAGCGCAGACAACAGATTCAGGATTTTGAGGGTGTTGGAGGAAGCAGTAAAGTTAGCACACCACATAGTGATGCTAGCAGTTTAGAAAACTCTAATTGGGGTTCTGATGCACTATCTGATTTACGTAAAAAATGGAATGTGCCTGAGACAGATACAATTGCAGTTGGGAAGACAGATATACCTGGACTTGAGGATAGAGTATTTGAGGGAGGATCTCCTAAAGTTCGAAAAGAAGCTGGCTTACCTGATTTAGATGATGCATTTCCAGATAGAGAGGTGAGAAGCTCAGGTAAGATTTCTTCAGCTACTAGACATGCTGAGGAGAATGTTGCAAATAATTTTATTGAGGCTATAAAAGAAGCAGAGTTAAATGCTGAAGATGTAACTGGGACACTTAAAATTCACCAGTCAAACCCTAAAGGTGTATGCCCAACTTGTTTAAGTGGTCTAGGAAATCCTGCAAAACCTTCTGGGGTTATTAAACAGTTGAGTGAAATGTTTCCAAAGCTTAGAATTGAAGTGACTTCAGAAATAGTTGAGGGAGTCAAAGTAAATGGACGGTTACAATTTGTAGTTGAGAATGGTCTGTATGTCGTAGATTAGAAAGGAAATAGAAATGGAATTAAGTCTTAATCTTTTACATTTTATGCAAAAATTAACGGATTCTCTAGAAAGGTATATAAAAAACCTAGACTATAAGGAATATGTACATAAAACATTAGAACTCACAAGTAAATCTATTGATAGAATTAGTGAGTCTGATCCAGACTTATTGTATAGTAGATTGGAAAACATTGATGAGGAAGATATTTTAACTTATTTTGAGTTAGATAAAGAGACCAATCCTGCTATTTGGAGTTGCATCGCGAATTTCCTTGCTTTAGTTAGTTACTACTCTTATGAAACTACTGGTGAAAAATATTTTCCTGAGACCATTGAGAGTGTGGATGAAGAAACACTAGAAGATTATTTTGATAATTATAAAAACCTAATCAATTCGTATAAAGAATTATCAAAATTGAACAACTCACTCCAGGATGAGAAGTATTTAAAAGATAAAGTTGTTGCCCATTATTTTAAATTTCTTTTCGAAGGATAAAGATAAGGATATGAGAGTAGTTGAACTTTGCTTTATGCTAACTTATTCAGAGGCAATTTTTGCTCAAATAAAAACACAATATAAAACTCAAATTCGAACTGCTTTAGATGAATGTTGGAGTTTTTTAGAAAACAAAAATAAGTCAGGTAAAGATCTTTATATTCTGTTAGATGATGGAACTGATTTTAATGGAATTTTTATCTACATGCAGTTAGATAATGATGAATCTAATATTCCTTTATGGGATAATATCAGCTATGCGATAGGTGCAACTGCTAAGGAGGCGTACTTATTTGAACAACAAACACAGTTACCTTCCGCCTTGGAAAATATAGATTCAAATTTATTAGACATATTTATTGAAAATTTAGAAGAAATAAACTCAAATTTATATAAATATGTTGGAGAGATAAAAGAATTTGTGGGGAATAATCACTCGTTTTCAAAAATTGCTGCTCTCAACGAATTGGGGAAATTGGGACTAATTGAATTGTAATGTGTCTTTTAAATATTTTGGAAATGATAATAATTTGTTAAGAAGAAATTGCTGAATTTGCAAGTCGTGAGCAAATGATTGTTAAGTTAGAGTTGGTAGATAGCTTTTTTAAAGCATGATGAATATAATTGATATACATAAAACGAAACCATCCAATTCAAATGGATGGTTTTCTCATTTTTCAAAAGTTTTTGTTATACTAGATTTCTATTGATTACACAATTATCTGGTTGTGATATAATATGTCCAAAGTACACCCTAGAATTACAATTTACTGAGGAATAAATAGATGAAATTAGATACTAGAGCTGAACAAGCTTTGCAAAATATAAATTTTGTAGAGAGATATGAAGCATTGTCCAATAAATTTAGTAGGGGTAGAACTCCTAAAGAGAAAGCTTTAGATTATTATGATGGTGATTTTTTAATGGAAATAATCAATTCATTCGGTTATGAAGTGAAATTTAATAAGAAAGAGTATTTTTTCTCGTTAAAAAAGGAAAAAAATGGTCAATATGAATTCGGTTTTAAATTTTCTTTGGAATATGGAATGGTTGAATTGATTTGGGACTTAAAAGATTCAAACCAAAAAGTGTTGCTAGGAACTAATTTGTTTACAATTATAAGATTACTAACTTCACCGGAAAATAAGATAATGGATCCCATTATTTCCGATTATGTAGATTTTCGGGATGTCATGAAAATCGCTTTTGAAATGTATGAAGATTTTAAGCAAGCATTTTTGAAGATTGCTGCGGAAGATTAATTTTTTAGAAGAGATGTTAAAAAATATTATTAAAGGGGCGGTCATGCCCCAAGAAATCATTGAGAAGTATAAGAATCAAGTTCCAGCAGAACTAGTTCAAATATGGAGAGAAGATGGTCTGGGGACTTTTTTAGACGGTTTCCTAAAGGTGATTAATCCAGATGTGTATCTTGAACTGGTTAGGGAGACATATTTCAGAGGGGATATTTCCATTCCAATTTTTGTGACAGGTTTTGGCGACATCATAACTTGGGAAGAAAACAAATATGTGGGAATTATTAAATACAAAAATGGCAGTTTTAATATCATGATAAAAAACTTTACTCATTTTTTGAAATTTATAGATAGTAATCATATTACAAAACATTTTGATCTACCGCTTTATCATGAAGCGATAGAGAAATATGGTCCTCTTGATTATTCCCAATGTTTTGGTTTTGTTCCTCTATTAGCTTTAGGTGGCTTTAAAGATGTAAAACATTTAAATAGGGTAAAGATTTATGAACATATTCTATTGATTGCTCAATTGGCTGGTAATATTGGTTGATATTTTGAAAATTGAGCTTATTTGCGAAGGAATGAAAAACTCCTCTGTGAAAAACTTCTGCAAACTCTTACAAAATATGATAAAATGAAGCTAGTATATTTAGAAAAGGATGCGACTTATGAAATTTCTAGAACTCAATAAAAAGCGTCATGCGACCAAGCATTTCAATGACAAACCTGTGGATCCAAAGGATGTTCGCACAGCGATTGAGATTGCAACTTTGGCACCAAGTGCTCACAATAGTCAGCCGTGGAAGTTTGTAGTAGTACGATAGCGCAATCAGGCTCTAGCAGAGACAGCTTTCGGTGGAAATGTGGACCAGATTAAGGAAGCTCCAGTGACCATTGCCCTCTTTACAGATACAGATTTGAGCAAGCGGGCTCGCAAGATTGCGCGTGTAGCTGGAGTTAAGAATTTCTCTGACGAGCAGCTCCAATTCTACATGCAGAATCTGCCTGCTGAGTTTGCTCGCTATAGTGAGCAGCAAAAGAGCGATTATTTATCTCTCAATGCTGGTCTGGTGGCCATGAATCTTGTTCTGGCTCTGACTGACCAAGGTATCGGCTCTAACTTTATCTTAGGTTTCGATAAATCTAAGGTTAATGAGGTTTTGGAAATTGATGAACGTTTCCGTCCGGAACTCTTGATTACGGTTGGTTATACTGATGAAAAACTAGAACCTAGTTATCGTTTGCCGGTTGATGAAATCATTGAGAAACGTTGATATAATTGCATTTGTGATTTAATTCGTAACAATATCGATTTAAATCGAATTATAGATTGAGGTAATATAATGGCAATTGATTTTAAAGCAGAAGTTGAAAAACGAAGAGAAGCTCTCTTAGCTGACTTGTTCAGTCTTTTAGAAATCAACTCAGAACGGGACGATTCCAAGGCAGACAAGGAACATCCTTTTGGACCTGGTCCTGTTCAAGCTCTGCATAAGTTTTTAGAAATCGCTGAACGCGATGGTTATGAAACCAAGAACGTTGACAATTATGCTGGCCACTTTACTTTTGGTGAGGGTGAGGAAGAATTGGGAATCTTTGCCCACATGGATGTGGTTCCTGCTGGAAGTGGTTGGAATACAGATCCTTACAAACCTGAAATTATTGATGGTAAGCTTTATGCGCGTGGTTCGTCTGATGATAAAGGGCCAACCATGGCTTGTTACTACGGTTTGAAAATCATCAAAGACTTGGGCTTGCCAGTATCTAAGCGTGTGCGCTTTGTGGTGGGGACAGACGAGGAATCCGGTTGGCAAGACATGGACTATTATTTCAAGCATGTTGGTTTGCCTGAGCCAGACTTTGGTTTCTCACCAGATGCGGAATTTCCAATCATTAATGGTGAAAAAGGGAATATCACAGAATATCTCCACTTTGGTAACAGTAATGATGGCAGCTTTAAACTCAAGAGCTTCACTGGTGGACTTCGTGAGAATATGGTGCCAGAATCAGCGACAGCCATTTTTACAGCGCCAATTGATGCAGCGGAATTGGATGTCAAATTACAAGACTTTGCTTCTGCCCACAAGGTTTCAGCTAGTCTGAAAGAAAATGGCGACGCTCTTGAAGTGACAGTCATTGGGAAATCAGCTCATGGTTCTACACCAGAGGACGGTATCAACGGAGCAACCTATCTAGCTCTCTTCCTTAACCAATTTGACTTTGGTGGTGACGCCAAAGCTTATCTGGAAGTTGCAGCTCAAGTTCTGCACGAGGACTTTGCAGGTGAGAAGTTAGGAATTGCTTATACAGATGCTAAAATGGGTGCTCTCAGCATGAATGCTGGTGTTTTCCATTTTGACAGTGACAAGGCTGACAATACCATTGCTCTGAACATCCGTTACCCTCAAGGTACTGATCCGAAAACAATTCAGGCCGGTCTTGAAAAAGTCACTGGTGTTGTATCAGTGAGCTTGTCTGAACATGGACATACTCCGCACTATGTCCCAGCAGATGATGAGTTGGTAGCAACTCTTTTGAGTGTTTACGAAAAACAAACAGGTCTCAAAGGACACGAGCAAGTCATTGGTGGTGGAACTTTTGGCCGTCTTTTGAAGCGCGGTGTGGCTTTTGGGGCTATGTTCCCAGATTATGTCAACACTATGCACCAAGCCAATGAATTTACAGATGTAGAAGACCTATTCCGTGCTGCGGCCATTTATGCGGAGGCTATCTACGAATTAATCAAATAAAAAAGAAGAACTCGTTTGGTCTTGCCAAATGAGTTTCTTTGCAAGGAGCTGCCATGCATACATTAGAAGATATTACTAAGGCCATCATGGCCGACCCAGAAAATCAAGAATTTACAAAGCAGGGAATCAAGCCGCTCTTTGCGGCACCAAAGAATGCTCGGATTAACATTGTTGGTCAAGCGCCGGGGCTGAAAACTCAAGAGGCAGGGCTTTACTGGAAAGATAAGAGCGGTGACCGGCTGAGAACATGGCTTGGTGTTGATGAAGACACGTTTTATAATTCTGGCTACTTTGCGGTTTTACCCATGGATTTTTATTTTCCGGGACATGGGAAGTCTGGAGATTTACCACCTCGTAAGGACTTTGCGGACAAATGGCATCAGCCGATTTTAGAGCTTTTGCCAGATATTGAGCTGACCATTTTGATTGGTCAGTATGCACAGAAATACTATCTGCATCAAAAAGGAAATATCAAGCTGACCGAGACAGTTCAGCATTATCAAGACTATCTGCCTGATTTTTTCCCTTTGGTACACCCATCGCCCCGCAACCAAATCTGGATGGCTAAAAATCCTTGGTTTGCAGAGCAGGTTGTGCCAGACCTGCAAGCATTGGTACAAAAGATTATTCATCAATAAAGGAAAAAACTATGGATGCTTATCAACAAGTAGCTAATAAGTTGCAAGAGTTGGGGATCACCTTTGATGTGGTAGAGCACCCACCTGCATTTACGACAGAGCAGGCAGATAGCTATATTGAAGGCATGGAAGGAGTCCGGACTAAGTCCATGTTTTTGACCAACAGGAAGAAAACTCAGTATTATCTTCTAATTATGGATGACAAGAAGAGTTTGGATATGAATTTGTTTAAAGAGCTGGTTTCAGCCAACCGAATTCGTATGGCTTCATTGGACTCCTTGGCTGAAAAAATGAGCCTATCAGCAGGAACGGTTTCACCTTTTGGTCTGCTCAACAATGAGGAAAGAGATATTCAAGTTTATTTTGATAAAGAGATTATTGACGAAGAACGCATGACTTTCCATCCTAATACCAATGAAAAGACTATCTTTATCTCTACAACAGATTTGTTTAAATTCTTGCAAGATTTGGGCTACTCTTACCAAGTTCTGGAGCTTTAGTAAGCTGTTTTGCTGAGTTAGAGGAGTGCTATCTAGCTTCTCTTTCGGGTGATTAAACCTAGCGGATTGCTATCACTCGTTTGCTAGCGTCTTTGTACCTCTATCTTGATTTTGGATGAAGGACATATCCAGCAACGTGCTTCCCCTCAGGAGATTCTCCAACAGCCGGCTGATGATTTTGTCAAAGAACTATTAGATCTTGCTGGAGTAGCTGACTGATTTTTTGGAAAGTCTAAGCTTAGAATGCTAAACTTTGTAGAAAGCGAGGTGATTCTATGGAAACGATGAAGGCTATAGTCATTTACGAAGCGGGTGGGCCAGAAAAGCTTCTGCTGGAAGAAAGACCGATTCCAGAACTTCAAGAAGGCTGGACCTTGGTCAAGGTCAGAGGGTTTGGGATTAACCGTTCGGAGATTTTTACTCGTGAGGGTTTATCGCCTAGTGTCGCCTTTCCTCGGATTTTAGGCATTGAGTGCGTTGGCCAAGTGGCCGAGACGACTCGGTCTGATTTAGAAATTGGTCAGAAAGTGGTTTCCATCATGGGAGAAATGGGGCGATCTTTTGATGGTTCTTATGCTGAGTATGTCCTCCTGCCTAACGACCAAATTTATACGGTCGAGACCAACCTGACCTGGACAGAGTTGGCAGCAGTACCAGAGACCTATTATACTGCTTTAGGCTCTATGAAAAATCTGCGCATTGAGCCCAATGACAAGATTTTGGTTCGGGCTGCCACTAGCGGTGTCGGTTTGGCCTTTGCTCGTCTGGTCAAGGCACAGTTTCCAGACACACATATCGTGGGCTCGGTCAATAGCGGTTCCAAACAGTTTCTACTCAAGCACCAAGCCTACGACGATATCATTATAGACCAGGATGGCCGACTGGAAACAGAGGAGAAGTTTGATAAAATTCTGGAGTTGGTCGGTCCGGCAACTGTCAAGGATTCTTTTAACCATATCGCAGAGGGCGGGATTATCTGTGTGACTGGCCTCTTGGGTGGCCAGTGGGAGCTGAATGGTTTCAACCCAATTGAGGAAATTAAAAATAACAGTTTTCTAACAAGTTTTCACTCAGCTCATGTGAGCCAAGATTTGATGGATGAATTATTTGACTACATTGACCGCTATCAGGTCAATGTTACACCAAGGCGTGTCTTTTCCCTAGAGCAAGTGCCCAAAGCTCATGCTTTTATAGAGGGAACAGCAGGTTTTGGAAAAATCGTGATTATGAATGAATAGGAGAAAAATGATGCATAAAATTAGTGCGAAAGATTTATATGACAAATTGCAGCTAGAAGAACTGCAGTTGATTGATGTTCGCGAGGTGGACGAATTTACAGCTGGACATGTCTCTGGAGCTCAGAATCTGCCTCTCAGCAGCTTGGCGGAGAATTATGGACAATTGGATAAACAAATCCCTTACCATATCATCTGTCAAAAAGGCGGACGCTCAGCGCGCGCCTGCGAATTTTTGGAAGCTAAGGGTTACCAAGTAACCAATGTCGAAGGAGGAGTAGAAGCTTTTCCTGCTAAATTGACGATATGACAAGCGATGAAGAAGAGCAAATGCCGGAATAGATTGAATTTCCGGCCCTTTTTTTGTATACTATAGTAGTATAATAATTTATAGATAGGAGATATTTTATGTCAAAACAAGATTGGCTTGAATATTTTGAGGCCGTTAATGGACGCTCGGCTACAGAGGAAGAAATTGCCCAAGCATTGGCTGCCGGGGAATTTGTTGAAGCTGAACAGGTAAGTGCGGAGCAAGCCTCTAGTGAAGCTAGCCCGGCTTCATCAAGCTTTGAACAGCCGCAAAACTTCCAACAGCCTTTTGCTCAGCAGGCTTCTCAACAATATCAAGAAGTTCCTCAGCAACAAGCAAATCCAAATCAATTTGCAAATCAGGGACAAGCTTATCAGCAACAAGGATTTCAGCAAGCAAGTCCCTTTGCTGGACAGCCTCAGTCTTCTGGTCCGCAAGCTTATCAGAACAACCAGCAGCAAGGACAGTTCAATTCACAAATACCTCAACAAGGACCACAGGCTTATTACAGTCAGCAACCTCCTCAACCCAGCGAGTTTTCTAAAACAATGAAAGGTTTCTGGGCTTGGCTCGTTTCAGCTTGGAAATCACCGACATCTGAAGTTGAGAGCAGTAAGGTGAATGGTTACCTTTCTCTAGGTTTGACAGCGTTCTTTTTTGCTATTGTTGCAAACTACAATATTTTCAGTACCATTGGTATCATGAGTTTTGGTATGTATAATGGACCGACTTTTAATTTCAAAGTCTTCTTTGTTTCTCTGATAGCAGCGGCTCTCTTCCTTTTTTCTATTATTTTAGGTGGTTTTGTTGTGAAGCGTTTGGTCTACCAAGATAGAAGTTTTACCTTTAATAAGGCTTTTGATTGGTACGGCCGATTGTATGCTATTGTTCTTCCATTTATTGCTGTTTCTGCTCTGTTTGCTCTGTTGGGTGTTATTCATTTATCCCTGTTCTTCACATGGATTGGGCTTTTGTTGATTGGAGTTGGAGCTACCTTTGCTTTGATTTATTCCAAGACAAACAACTCTATGGATCCTTTTTATAAATATCTATTGGCCATTATTATCAATGGTGTGATTACAATTATCTTCTCTTTCATCGCTTTTTCTCTACTAGCTAGTATCGCAATGATGTAATATTGGAGGAGATTTATGGCAACAAAAGAAAAATGGGTTGATCTCTTTGAAAAAGTAATTGGTCGAAAACCAACTGCAAGTGAGTTCCAAGCCGGCAAACAATCTAACTTTGATCCAAAAATGATTAAGGAGATTGCAGGCGAAGCAGAGGAAGCGACCACAGATACTTCATCAGTAGAAAATACTACTGATGAAGCTTCTGATAATCAAGATATTGTTCAGGAGACACCTTCTGAAGATTCTGTCACAGAAGAATTGATTCAACCAACCTCCCAACATGAGAAGCAAGGCGCGTTTGAATCTAGCCAATATGAAGAACTTCGTAAGAATTGGCTGCAAGCTTTTGAAAATAATATTGGTCGAAAACCTACCAAAGAAGAATTTGCAGAAGCTAAGAGTCAAGGATTCTCTAACTTGCCTATTCGGTCTGAACTGCTCGACTCGCAATTACCACAGAAACCGGTAAAAAAGGCTAAAAAGAGAATATCAAAGAAGCAAGCAATCATGATTGGGGCTCCAACCGTTTTAGTTGCCGCTTTGATTGGAGTTTTCTTCTATTTAAACTCTATAACTGGAGTTAAAGTGGTCACAGACCATTTTGCAAAAGCCGTCTCTAGTAAAGACTTCGATGAAGTGGCAAGTCTTCTTTCTACTCAATCCGATAAGTGGACACGCGCGGAAGCAAGAGCTTTAGTTGAGCACCTAGAGAGCCAGGAGATTAATCTCGAAACTGAGCTCGATAACATTGTTGAGTCAAATGGCAAATCTGCTTATATTGATGACAACAATAATAAAATTTTAGGTGTTACTGAAAAGAGTAAGAAATTTGGTATTTTCCAGGAATATCAGATGGTTTCCTATCCAGTCAAAGTTAAAGTCAATACAAATTTGGATAATGCTACCATTAAACCTGGTGAGAAGAAAACTATTACTCTTAAGAAAAATACAGACACTGAATTGGGCGAATATCACTTTATCAAACAAGACTTTACACTCAAAGGTAAGACGGATGTTGGAGATGTAGAGAGTAAGGTTCAGCTTGATTTAGCTACAGCTAAGGACAATGAAATCAAACTGGATCTCAAGTCTGAAAAGAAACAGCTAAAAATTACTATGCCTTCTGAAACTTCAAAAGCAACAGATATTAAAATCGTTGTTAATGGTAAAGAAAGTGGTAGCAGTTTGACCCCTGAGTTGCAGCTTGTTCCTTATCAAGAACTTGAAATTTATGCTAAGTTTACTATCTCTGATACTACCTTTACTACCAATAAAGAGACAGTGATTGTGGAAGATGATACCACGAATGTGAAATTATCTCTTCCTAAGGAAGTGCTTTCTAAGATTAGAGAAAAGAACGAAGAAGCGAAAAAGGTTGAGGCTCAAAAAGCAAAAGTCTCTACTTTCCTTAATGACTACCGCAGTGCTGTTTTTAGCTCTGTTTCTAACAGGAGTAACAACTATTCTCAATACTACGATACCTCTAGTGCAGTATATCGAGAAATGGTTGAGTGGACCACTGGTGGTGGTGTTAAGAAAGCGAAAATTAACTATTATGAGCCAGGAGCTTTGGATATCCGTGAAATCAAGGAAGAAAATGGTTCCTATATCGTGACAACATATGAGGACTATACAGTCCACTATGTTGATAACACTCCAAATAGTGTAAATCGTAAAAATAAGACATATTACTTGAAACCTAGTGGGGATTCTTTTGTAATCTATAATCTTGAAGTTTCAGAAGGTTGATATTATGACAATGAAATACAGTAAACTGATTTTTCTTGCGGCATCTGTTCTTGTTCTAGGCGCGTGTTCGTCTGGTAAAGACACTACTGGAGATAGCTCTGATAAACAAGCGGCTAGCTCAACTAGTACAGTTAAGAAACAAGATGCGGAAAAAGATAAAAACTCTAGCCAAGATACGACAACATCTTCAGATAGCACTGATACTAAAAAGGAGCAAAATCACGAGGCCAAAACTCTTGATCAAAATGTTTCTTATAACGGTAGCTACTACAGTGTCAAAGGGAAATATGATGAGATTCTCGTTGTCAACAAACACTACCCTTTGTCTGCTTCCTATAACCCAGGTGAGAATGCGACTGCTAAAGCAGAATTGCTCAAACTGATTGCAGACATGCAGGCACAAGGCTATGCTATCAGCGACCAATACAGTGGTTTTCGCAGCTATGATACTCAGACCGAGCTCTATCAAAACTATGTCAATCAAGATGGCAAAGCCGCTGCGGATCGCTACTCTGCTCGACCAGGCTACAGCGAGCACCAGACTGGTTTGGCATTTGACTTGATTGACAAGAATGGCAATCTTGTACAGGAATCTGGAGCAAGTCAGTGGCTTCTAGATAACGCCTATAAGTACGGTTTTATCGTTCGCTATCTAGAGGGTAAGGAAGGTTCAACTGGCTATATGCCTGAAAGTTGGCATCTGCGCTATATTGGTCAAGAAGCTAAGGAAATTGCTCAATCAGGCAAATCTTTAGAAGAATATTTCGGCATTACTGGTGGAGGCTATGAAGATCAGTAGTCACATCATCCATTAGAAGGAGGAAGAAAATGAAATTTTTTGTTACCAATCCCAATAATGATTTTGCAGAAACACCTGTGCAAGAAGAAGGCAGAATCATCCATCACCTGCATCTTGCTAAAGGAAAAGAAGTGCCAGAGCACAGTGCTGATGCACTAGTAACAGTCGTTTGTTTATCAGGAAATGTAAGCTTTTCTGCTGGAGAACAAACTGTGCGGCTGGTGGCAGGTTCCTTTCTAACGATGGAGCCCAATGAGCCACACAGCTTGGTCGGGGAGGAAGATAGCCACCTCTTGGTTATCAAACAACTCAAATATTAATAAATTCAAAATACTAGAAGCTGGAATAAATGCTTCTAGTATTTTTTACTACTTTTGAACACTTATTCATTTCTGTAAATAAAAACCCATAAGAAAGGGATTCATAAACAGATTCTTTGATTCTTAAAACAAACTTAAGATAAGCTTAAAAAAGGCTTAAGATAAGCTTAAAATAAACTTAAATAAAAAATCGAAATGAGAGGGTGAGAAGTTTTTATAAATAAACAATAAAAATAATTTACACTGTGTAAACCAAATTATAAACATTTTTCTATTATTTTAGTTCGTTAAAAAGAAGTTTTTATAGATTTTTAAAGCTGAAAAACAGAAAAATAAACAAAAAGACGAACTATAAAAAAATACCCATGAAAATAATTTACACCTTGTTAACTAAAATGCTTGCATTCAAAAATTTCTTGTGCTATAATTCGTCTTGAGGGTGAGATATGCATAAAAAAGTATTTTCAAGCATATTGACTTCTTTGTTTCTAAATCAAATGTTATAAAAACATTTATGTGCAACCTTTAATCAGGTGGATTCACTAACTAGTGATTCGTTTTTTGCGTTTGATAATGATGGAGCAGTCAACTGTCAGCTGGCAGTATTTTCGTGAAAGTCTTTTTTATGAAGTTGTGCACAAAAAATAAATTCCCCCCACAAAAAAATAAAGTGATGTTGGTCACTTTGGAGGTTTAATTAATATGAACAATCGTTTCAGACTCTTATCAAGATCTGTTGTAGCGGCTGCGGCTATTATTCCAGCATTTGCTCTTGCGAATAATGCTCAGGCTCAAGATTATGGTTATAACTACTATCAACCAGGTTATAATTACTGGAATGGTGGTTACAACAATTATAACTATGGTTATAACAACTATAATTACCGTAACAACCGCAACTACCGTTACAACAATTACAACTATGGTTACAATAACTATAATTATGGCTATAACAACTATAACTACGGATATAACTACGGTTACAATGGCTATAATTACAACTATGGTTATAATAACTATTATCCAGGCTATAACAACTGGAATTATAACTATAGCAATAACTACGGATATAATGGTTGGAATAACTACAACAATCTGGCAAATGATGAGAACTATATTTACTGGAATGGTAACCATTACTACCGTATGACAGATGGTTCTTACCGTATCTATCGTGATGGTGAGTGGAAGCCACTGACAAATACTAACAATAACAGCACATCCAATAACAACCTGGAAAACGATCCACATTATCGTTATGAAAATGGTTATCATTACTATGTGTTGGATAATGGCGACTATTATTACTATCAAAATGGTAAGTGGGTATTTGTTAAGGATTCTACTGATAACTCTACTAATCCAACAACTCCAAGTCAGCCGGAAGAACCAAAACCAGAAGTTCCAACTCCGACTCCAGCGGAACCAGAACAACCAACGCCAGCTCCTACTGATAAACCAGATGAGCCTACTACACCAGCAGAACCAAAACCAGAGGTACCAAGTGTTGATTTGCCAGAAAATCCTCCAATTAACGGTGCAGAAGGTGATCTCAATCCATTTGCTCCGAAACCAGAGCAACCAGCAGAACCAAAACCTGAAACTCCAACAAGACCTGCTGTGCCAGAGACTCCTGGTTTGGTAACAACTGATAAACCAAGTGAATCTCAAATCCCGCCATATGTTGAAAAACCAGCAGAAGGTCTTGAACATTTGACATGGGCACCGAATGGACGAGCTCCAAAAATTATCTACCCAACTGGAAAACCAGGTGACAAGGCTCTTGAGTCAGATCCTAACTATTACTTCGATGGTTCTACCCATTATTACCGTATACCATCTGACTCAGAAGCAAATGGATACTCTCCATATTGGAAATGGTTTGGTGACAAATGGAAACTTCAAGGTATGACTGATCCAAACGATCCAGCTCTTGATCCAAAACTTCACGAAAACACTGCAGATGATGAATACATGTACAGTGATAAAGACTCTAGCGTGAAATTGTACTCAACTAACCTAGTGACAACGGCTAAAGCTGGTCAGCCGCTGCCATTCAAGAACGTTGAAGAGTTCAAGAACTACGTTATCGAAAAGATGAATCCTAAGTTCCTTGATAACGCAGGATGGGATGCCAAAGTTGAATGGGAAATCGAAGATCCAGAAATCTTTGAAAAAACCAAAGAAAACCCATATGCTAAGGATTATGTCTTGATTGCAAACCTTAAGAGTGGTGTTGAGGATAAGAAATACAGTGATGTAGAATTTGGTTATGTTAAGTTTGTTTACCGTGTTGAAGCAACAAACGATACAAACTATGACTATGTTTCAAAAGCTAAAGAAGCTTTCGCTAAAATCAATGAAGAGCGTAAAGCGCAAGGCTTGAAAGAGTTGACTTGGTCAGAAGACATTTATCAAAATCAAGCACTTCCAAAAGTAAATGAAATCTCACGTCAATATGATAGCTCAGGCTTTGTTGGACGTCGTGATGAAGATCCATCTGTTGTCGTTAAGAAATGGGCTAACAGCGGTCTGAGAGAATTGCTTCTTGATCCTAACGTAACTGAAGGGGCAGTAGCGACAGTTGTAGACGGAAATGGTGTTTACTACTGGGCTTACAGCTATAAATAATAAGGAATTGTATTCTTAAATATTTGTGCTCTTAATCTTTGGTTGCATATAAACCACACTCCAAAAGTTAGATTTTAATTGTCTGACTTTTGGAGTTTTTTTGTTGAATTAACTAGGAAGCAAAAGTGGCGGTTGTGGACAGATTTTAAAGTTTAAAAAGGCAAAAAGAAACTTTTGAGTACAAAAAAAGCACCGATTGGTGCTTATGATTATTTGAGACCGTATTTTTTGTTGAAACGATCCACACGTCCATCTGCTTGAGTGAACTTTTGACGTCCAGTGTAGAATGGGTGTGAGTCTGATGAAATTTCTACACGGATCAATGGGTAAGTTTCCCCTTCAAATTCAACTGTTTCGTTTGAACGCTTAGTTGAACCACTAAGAAACTGGTAGCCAGTAGAAGTGTCCATGAAGACAACTGGGCGGTATTCTGGATGAATATCTTTTCTCATTTTACAAAAATTTCCTTTCTGCCATGGTCTCTTTGCGAGCCATAGATTAGTTACTTTGATAGTTTATCAAATTCTGATTGATTTGACAAGACTTTTAGACTAATTTCTTACTTTTTTGCCAATTCTTTCATCTCGGTGTAGATTTGCTCTATTTCTTCTTTTGAAAATGCATTGGCTCCGCTAGCTAAGGGGTGTCCTCCGCCGTGATGATTTTTCGCAATACCATTGATAGGAATAACCTTGCTGCGCATGCGGACACGGTAGTGACCATCTGGCTGCTCAACAAAGATAGCCCACAGACCGACATCTTCAATTCGTCCAGGTGCCCCGACGATGGCTGCTGTATCAGCATCGGTCAGTTGATAGGCTTGTAAAACTTCCTGAGGCAGAATGACTCGCGCAGTCCCATTTTCATCTATTTCCAATTGCTCATATACATAGCCCTGCAGTTTAGCGACTTGGCGGCTGATAGAGTCCATTTTGCGAGACAAGGTTGATAAGTCGAAATCGTACTGGCGCAGCTTGGCAGCTACTTCGAATGTGCGGGCGCTAGTAGAAGGATAAAGGAAGCGGCCGGTGTCGCCAATGATACCAGCATAGAGGAGTTCAGCAGCTTCCTTGCTCAAGTCTAAGTTATTTTCAAAGGCAAAGAGAGCAATCATCTCACTGGCACTGCTGGAGCTTGTATCAACTAGAGAAATATCTCCGTAAACCTCATCATCAGGATGATGATCAATTTTGATGAGGAAATCGCCTGTCGTATAGCGTTGGTCATCAATGCGGGCTGTATTAGCAGTGTCACAGACGATGACTAAGGCCTCTTGGTATTCTTCATCTGTGACTTGGTCCATTTGTGCCAACCACATGAGATTGGGCTCATCGTAGCCTGTTACTTTTATTGTCTTTTCTGGGAAGTGGTACTGAAGCAGCTTTTGCAGTCCGACCTGACTACCAAGAGCATCAGGATCTGGCCGCATATGGCGGTGGATAATAATAGTATCGTATTCTTTGATCTTACTTAAAATATCATGATAAAGAGTCATAAATAACCTCGTCAACTTTCTTTACCCATTGTAGCATAAGAGTTTTTATTTTTAAAATAAAAAAGATATGATATAATGAGAGCAGATTAGAATTTGGAGGAAGATATGACCTTAGCGAAAATTGTATTTGCCAGCATG
The DNA here is from genome assembly GCF_019929145.1 of Streptococcus sanguinis. Lineage (GTDB taxonomy): Bacteria > Bacillota > Bacilli > Lactobacillales > Streptococcaceae > Streptococcus > Streptococcus sanguinis_U. The sequence goes on from NZ_JAHZOW010000001.1 coordinate 521,251, forward strand.
ACTGGAAACACTGAGGAAATTGCTGATATTGTGGCGGATAAGCTAAGAGACCTGGATGTAGAAGTCGAAGTGGACGAGTGCACCACTGTCGATGCAGAAGATTTCTTGGAAGCAGATATTGCGATTGTAGCGACCTATACTTATGGTGATGGTGAGCTGCCGGATGAAATGATGGACTTCTACGAAGACTTGTCTGGTCTGGATTTGTCTGGCAAGGTCTACGGAGTGGTCGGTTCGGGCGATACTTTCTATGATGAATTCTGCAAGGCTGTCGATGACTTTGATGCTGCTTTTGCTGCTACAGGAGCAGTGAAGGGTGCAGAAAGCGTTAAAGTGGATCTATCTGCGGAAGATGATGATATTGCACGCTTGGAAGCTTTTGCGGAAGGCTTGGTTAATAAAGTTTAAAGTGATAAATAGAGGAAACGGCTGCGGCCGTTTTTATTTTGCGAAAGTGTTATTTTCTGACAATTCTCATGATTAGGAGTATAATATAGGTAAGCGCTATCCATCAGATAAAGGAGGACTTCCTATGAAAGAACGTGACTACGCTTTTGGTTTTCATGATGATGTCAAGCCGCTCTTTTCGACTGGTAAAGGGTTGACCGAAGAAGTTGTTCGAGAAATCTCAGAAATCAAGAATGAGCCCCAGTGGATGTTGGACTATCGTCTGCGCTCCTTGGAACTCTTTCATAAGCTGCCTATGCCCGACTTTGGCCCAGATTTGTCAGGGATTCGCTTTGATGATGTTATCTATTATCAGAAGCTAAGCGGAGATCGGGCTCGCAGTTGGGATGAGGTTCCAGAGGAGATTAAGAAAACCTTTGACCGCTTGGGAATTCCAGAAGCTGAGAAGCAGTTCCTATCTGGAGCTGTGGCTCAGTATGAATCTGAAGTGGTTTACCACAATATGAAGGAAGAGTTTGCCAAGCTGGGGATTATTTTCACCGATACGGATACGGCTGTCCAGGAATATCCGGACTTGGTCAAGCAGTATTTTGGTACTGTGATTTCAAATGCTGAGCATAAATTTTCTGCGCTTAATAGTGCAGTTTGGTCCGGCGGAACCTTTATCTATGTGCCCAAGAATGTCCAGTGTCAAGTTCCTGTTCAGACCTATTTTCGAATCAATGGTGAAAATGCCGGCCAGTTTGAGCGCTCCTTGATGATTATCGAGGAGGGCGGCTCTATCCAGTATATCGAGGGTTGTACAGCACCGACTTACACAAGCAATAGTCTTCATGCGGCAAATGTCGAAATCATTGTCAAAAAGGATGCCTTTTTCCGCTATACAACCATTCAAAACTGGTCGGACAATGTCTATAATCTTGTAACGGAGCGGGGAATTGTTGATGAAGGCGGCACCTTAGAGTGGATTGATGGGAACTTAGGCAGCAAGGTCAATATGAAATATCCTTGTAGCATCCTTAATGGCCGCAACGCAAGAACTTCTGTCCTCTCTATGTCCTTTGCCAACTATGGTCAGCACTTGGACGCGGGCTGCAAGGTCTTTCATAATGCTCCTAAGACATCCAGTACCTTAATTTCTAAATCAGTGGCCAAGGATGGTGGAAAGACAGACTATCGTGGTCAGGTCCGCTTTGGTAAGAATAGTGCTGGTTCCAAATCTCATATCGAGTGCGATACCATTCTCATGGATGGTGAATCCAGTTCTGACACCATTCCTTTTAATGAAATCCATAATTCAAATGTCGCGCTAGAGCATGAAGCCAAGGTTTCCAAAGTATCTGAGGACCAGCTCTACTACCTAATGAGCCGAGGAATAAGCGAAGAAGAAGCCACAGCTATGATTATCAACGGATTTATGGAACCCATTACCAGAGAACTTCCAATGGAATACGCCGTCGAACTCAACCAACTCATTAATATGAGCATGGAAGGCTCAGTTGGCTAAAACAGTCCAGAGGACTGTTTTAGGTTGCAGATAAAAACTCGCTTTTGCGAGTTCCCTTTAATCTAAGGTCCAGTGGACATTTTTAATCTGCGGATAAAAACTCGCCTTTGCGAGTTCTCCTTAATCCAAGGTTCGGGGGACTGTTTTAGGTTGCAGATAAAGACTCGCCCTTGCGAGTTCCCTTTAATCTAAGGTCCAGTGGACTTTTTTATTTAGAATTAAACTAGAAAATTTTACTATTTTTTGATATGATAGATAAAATATAAGGAGGAAGTAGATGACGTTAGAAGAAATCAGACAGGAAATCGATCAAGTAGATGATGCAATCGTTACCTTACTGGAGCAACGCATGAATCTGGTCGACCAAGTCGTGGCTTTAAAAAAATTAACGGGTACGGCTGTATTGGATAGTAAGAGAGAAGATGCGATTTTCGCCAGAGTTGCGGATAAGGTAGAAAACAAGAGCTACAAAGAAACTATTGTTGCTACCTTTTCTGACATTTTAAAACGTTCGCGTGAATTTCAGAATAAAAATATCTAATGAAAGAAGTACAGAACTCGATAGCTGTGGCTTTATCTGCGATGGTAGGCGGATGGCTGCGTTATCAGATAGCTCTTTTATTAGTTGTTGCTGATTCATTTCCGCTAGGTACCTTACTGGTCAATTATTTGGGAACTTTTTTGCTAGTCTATATTATCAAGGGCTATCTTAGCAGTAAAGTTAAGTCCCAGCGTCTAATTCTAGCGCTTTCGACCGGTTTTTGCGGAGGTTTGACGACTTTTTCTGGTCTTCTGCTAGACAGTATCAAACTAGCAGATTCAGGGCGTTATACGGAGCTTCTTATCTATCTAGTTTTAAGTGTAGGTGGTGGCCTTGCAATCGCCTTATGGGCTGGAAAGCAGGTGAAGGCATGATGTGGGCGATGTTAATCTGCTGCGGCGCTGGTTCTCTTGTGCGTTATGTTTTCTCCAAGGTCAATAGCAGAGCATCTCTGCCGATTGGGACTTTATTAGCAAACATTCTAGGTGCTTTTTTCATTGGATATTTTTATAATCATATAGAAGACAAGCAGCTTTATGTCATTTTAGCAACGGGCTTCTGTGGTGGCTTGACGACTTTTTCTACCATGAACGCTGAGCTGGCTGTTCTCTTTTCAGAGCGAAAGAAATTTGTTCTCTATTTGGCTTTGACTTATATCCTCGGTTTTTTAGCGATTCTTTTGGGAATTTTCATTTAAACATCTTTACATTTTTAGAAATTTTGATATAATATAGTTTGTGCCTAATGGAAGCACAAAAAACGGCTAATCCGCTGCGGTCTTGAACCTTAAGATTAGTAAGATAGGAGTAGAAAGAATGAATCCATTAATCCAAAGCTTGACTGAAGGTCAACTTCGTACTGACATCCCTGCATTCCGTCCTGGTGACACTGTCCGCGTTCACGCGAAAGTTGTCGAAGGAAGTCGCGAACGTATCCAGATCTTTGAAGGTGTAGTTATCGCTCGTAAAGGTGCTGGTATCTCAGAAACTTACACCGTTCGTAAAATCTCTAACGGTATCGGTGTTGAACGTACTTTCCCAATCCACACTCCACGTGTTGACAAGATTGAAGTCGTTCGTTACGGTAAAGTCCGTCGTGCTAAATTGTACTACCTTCGTGCATTGCAAGGTAAGGCAGCGCGTATCAAAGAAATTCGCCGTTAATCTTAGAAAGACTCTGTCGTTGGGCAGAGTTTTTCTCTAAGTCCCCTTAGTTCAATGGATATAACAACTCCCTCCTAAGGAGTAGTTGCTGGTTCGATTCCGGCAGGGGACATGGATTTGAAAAACTACGTTGACAAACGTAGTTTTTTTCTGTGTTTAAATAAAAAATCTTTAAAATAAATTGTTTTTAAGAAATAGGAGCACAATAGGGTTATTATAGTAAATAAAAAAGCACCGAATCGGTGCGCACTTTTTCAAGTTGAATACGGACTGGGCTTAAAAACCACTGCCTTATTTTAACTTGCTGTGTTGTTTCGAATAGTTCCAACAAAGTAATTATATAATATTTTTCTTTAAATGTAAACGTTTTTGTGTTAAAATATTGAAATAAAAAAACAAATTTATAAAAGGGGATTTTTATGAAGAAACCATATTCAATAGGACTTGATATAGGAACAAATAGCGTTGGATGGGCTGTAGTAACTGATGATTATAAAGTTCCTGCTAAGAAAATGAGAGTTTTCGGGGATACAGATAGAAGTCATATTAAGAAAAATTTATTAGGCGCCTTATTATTTGACGATGGAAATACTGCAGAGAGTAGACGTCTAAAACGAACAGCTCGTCGGCGCTATACTCGCCGACGCAACCGTATTCTTTATCTTCAAGAAATTTTTACAGAATCAATGAATGAAATAGATGAAAGCTTCTTCCATCGACTAGATGACTCCTTTTTAGTTCCTGAGGATAAGAGACGAAGTAAATACCCTATTTTTGCTACCTTAGCAGAAGAAAAAGAATATCACAAGAAATTTCCAACTATCTATCATTTGAGAAAGCAACTTGCGGATTCGAAAGAAAAAGCTGACTTGCGCTTAATTTACCTAGCATTAGCTCATATGATTAAATATCGCGGACATTTTTTATATGAGGAATCCTTCGATATTAAAAACAATGATATCCAAAAAATCTTTAATGAATTTATAAGCATTTACGACAACACATTTGAAGGAAGTACACTTAGTGGACAAAACGCACAAGTCGAAGTAATTTTTACTGATAAAATTAGTAAATCTGCAAAGAGAGAACACGTTTTAAAACTCTTTCCTGATGAAAAATCCACTGGTTTATTTTCAGAATTTCTCAAGTTGATTGTAGGGAATCAAGCTGATTTTAAAAAACATTTTGACTTAGAAGAAAAAGCCCCACTACAATTCTCTAAAGATACCTATGATGAGGAATTGGAAAACTTGCTCGGACAAATTGGAGATGACTTTGCAGACCTTTTTCTAATTGCTAAAAAACTCTATGATGCTATTCTTCTATCAGGAATTTTGACTGTCACAGATCCTTCAACCAAGGCTCCACTGTCAGCATCTATGATTGAGCGCTATGAAAATCACCAAAAAGACTTGGCAGCTTTAAAACAATTCATCAAAAACAATCTTCCAGAAAAATATGTTGAAGTTTTTTCTGACCAATCTAAAGATGGGTATGCTGGGTATATCGATGGCAAGACCACTCAAGAAGCGTTTTACAAATATATCAAAAATCTTCTCTCTAAATTCGAAGGAGCAGATTATTTCCTTGATAAAATTGAACGTGAAGATTTTTTGAGAAAACAACGCACCTTTGATAATGGTTCTATTCCTCACCAAATTCATCTCCAAGAGATGAATGCCATTCTCCGTCGTCAAGGAGAACATTATCCATTTCTGAAGGAAAACAGAGAAAAGATTGAGAAAATCTTGACCTTCCGTATTCCTTACTACGTTGGCCCGTTGGCTCGTGACAATCGTGATTTTTCTTGGCTTACTCGAAACTCGGACGAGCCAATCAGACCTTGGAATTTTGAAGAAGTTGTTGATAAGGCAAGATCTGCCGAAGACTTCATTCACAGAATGACCAACTATGACTTGTATTTACCAGAGGAAAAAGTTCTACCTAAGCACAGCCTATTATACGAAACATTTGCTGTCTATAATGAATTAACAAAAGTAAAATTTATTGCAGAAGGATTGAGAGATTATCAATTTCTTGATAGTGGGCAGAAGAAGCAAATTGTCAATCAATTATTCAAAGAAAAAAGAAAAGTAACTGAAAAAGACATCATCCATTATCTACATAATGTTGATGGCTACGATGGAATTGAACTAAAAGGAATTGAAAAACAATTTAACGCAAATCTTTCTACTTATCATGATTTGCTCAAGATTTTCAAGGATAAAGAGTTTATGGATGACCCTAAAAATGAAGAGATTCTTGAAAATATAGTCCATACTCTCACAATCTTTGAAGATCGTGAGATGATTAAGCAACGCCTTGCTCAATATGACTCCATCTTTGATGAAAAAGTGATTAAAGCACTGACTCGTCGACATTATACTGGTTGGGGAAAACTCTCTGCCAAGCTGATTAACGGTATCTGTGATAAAAAAACTGGCAAAACGATTCTTGATTATTTGATTGATGATGGTTATAACAATCGTAATTTTATGCAGTTGATCAATGATGACGGACTATCCTTCAAAGAAATTATCCAAAAAGCACAAGTAGTTGGTAAAACAGATGATGTGAAGCAAGTTGTCCAAGAACTTCCAGGCAGTCCTGCTATCAAAAAAGGAATTTTACAAAGTATCAAGATTGTTGATGAACTTGTCAAAGTTATGGGCTATGCTCCTGAGTCGATTGTGATTGAAATGGCACGAGAAAATCAGACAACTGCCCGAGGGAAAAAGAATTCCCAACAAAGATATAAACGCATTGAAGATGCACTAAAAAATTTAGCACCTGGGCTTGATTCAAATATATTAAAAGAAAATCCTACAGATAATATTCAACTTAAAAATGACCGTCTCTTCCTTTACTATCTCCAAAATGGGAAGGATATGTATACTGGGAAACCTCTTGATATCAACCAACTGAGCAGCTATGACATTGACCACATCATTCCACAGGCCTTTATAAAGGATGATTCGATCGATAACCGTGTCTTGACTAGTTCAAAGGATAATCGTGGTAAATCTGATAATGTTCCAAGTTTAGAAGTTGTTCAAAAAAGAAAAGCTTTTTGGCAACAATTGTTGGATTCCAAATTGATTTCAGAACGTAAATTTAATAATTTAACCAAAGCTGAACGAGGTGGACTAGATGAGCGTGATAAAGTTGGCTTTATCAGACGCCAACTAGTTGAAACGCGGCAAATCACAAAAAATGTTGCACAGATTTTGGATGCCCGTTTCAATACAGAAGTGAATGAGAAGAACCAGAAAATTCGTACCGTCAAAATCATCACTTTGAAATCCAATCTAGTTTCCAACTTCCGTAAAGAATTTGGGTTATACAAGGTGCGGGAAATCAATAACTACCACCATGCGCATGATGCCTACTTAAATGCGGTGGTGGCTAAGGCTATCCTTAAGAAATATCCTAAACTAGAGTCTGAATTCGTCTATGGTGACTATCAAAAGTACGACCTTAAGAAATACATCTCAAGATTCAAACCCTCTAAAGAAATTGAAAAAGCAACTGAGAAGTATTTCTTTTACTCAAACTTGTTGAATTTCTTCAAAGAAGAGGTGCTTTACGCAGATGGAACTATCAGAAAAAGAGAAAATATCGAGTATTCGAAAGATACAGGAGAAATAGCTTGGGATAAAGAAAAAGATTTCGCAACAATCAAAAAAGTACTTTCCTACCCACAGGTGAATATTGTGAAGAAACAAGAAGTGCAAACAGGAGGCTTCTCTAAAGAGTCCATCCTTCCTAAAGGAAATTCTGACAAGCTAATCCCTCGAAAAACAAAGGATATTCTTTGGGACACTACTAAATATGGGGGATTTGATAGCCCTGTTATCGCCTATTCGATCTTGCTCATTGCCGATATCGAAAAAGGAAAAGCGAAAAAACTGAAGACTGTCAAAACTCTAGTTGGTATCACAATCATGGAAAAAGCCGCTTTTGAGGAAAATCCAATAACTTTCCTTGAAAATAAAGGCTATCATAATGTCCGTAAAGAAAACATCCTCTGCCTACCTAAGTATAGTTTATTTGAACTGGAAAATGGTCGCAGACGATTACTTGCAAGTGCAAAAGAACTTCAAAAAGGCAATGAAATAGTGCTTCCAGTATGCTTAACAACCTTGCTCTACCATTCTAAAAACCTCCATAAACTAGACGAACCAGAACATTTAGAATACATTCAGAAACACCGAAATGAATTTAAAGATTTGTTAAATCTTGTATCTGAGTTCTCTCAAAAATATATCCTCGCTGAAGCGAATCTGGAAAAAATCAAGGACTTATATGCAGACAATGAGCAAGCAGATATAGAAATTCTAGCAAATTCATTTATCAATTTGTTGACCTTTACTGCTTTGGGTGCTCCTGCTGCCTTTAAATTTTTTGGCAAAGATGTTGATCGAAAACGATACACAACTGTATCCGAAATCCTCAACGCCACCCTCATCCACCAGTCTATCACTGGTCTTTACGAGACTCGGATTGACTTGAGCAAACTGGGAGAAGAATAATGGGATGGAGAACCGTTGTTGTCAATACGCACTCTAAGCTTTCCTACAAGAACAATCACTTGATTTTTAAAGATGCCTCTCGGACAGAGTTGATTCACCTGTCCGAGGTGGACATCTTACTTTTGGAGACGACGGATATCATTCTCTCCACTATGCTGATAAAACGCTTGGTGGATGAAAATATTCTGGTCATCTTTTGTGATGATAAACGCTTGCCAACTGCATGCTTAATGCCTTACTACGGTCGACACGATTCCAGTTTGCAACTCTCTCGGCAAATCACATGGAGCGAGGAGGCTAAAGCACAAGTTTGGACAACCATTATTGCACAAAAGATTCTCAATCAGGCTTTTTATCTGGGGAGTTGTGGTTTTCTGGAAAAATCTCAGTCCGTCATCGATCTCTACCATGGTTTGGATTTATTTGATCCTAGTAACCGCGAAGGGCACGCAGCTCGGATTTATTTCAACACCTTGTTTGGGAATGATTTTAGTCGTGAGCAGGATAATGATATCAATGCCGCCTTGGACTATGGCTACACCTTGATTGTAAGTATGTTTGCGCGTGAGATTGTTTTGTCTGGCTGCATGACTCAGTTTGGCTTGAAGCATGCTAATCAGTTTAATCAATTCAACCTAGCTAGCGATATTATGGAGCCTTTCCGTCCGATTATTGACAGAATCGTCTATGAAAATCGAAGTAGTTCCTTTGTCAAAATCAAGCGAGAACTTTTCACTATTTTCTCGGATACCTTTCACTATAATGGCAAAGATATGTATCTGACCAATATCGTCAGTGACTATACTAAGAAAGTCATTCAAGCACTCAATCAACCAGAGAAAGGAGTTCCTGAGTTTAGGATATGAGTTATCGATATATGCGGATGATTTTAATGTTTGATATGCCTGTTGATACTGCAGAGGAACGCAAGGCTTATCGGAAATTTAGAAAGTTCCTCATAGATGAAGGATTTATCATGCACCAATTCTCCATCTATAGCAAGCTCTTGCTCAACAACTCTGCCAACAGTGCTATGATTGAACGCCTTAAGACGCACAATCCTAAAAAGGGAAATATTACTCTTTTAACTGTCACGGAAAAGCAATTTTCTCGCATGATTTACTTAAGTGGTGAGCGAAATACCAGCGCAGCAAACTCGGATACACGCTTGGTCTTTCTAGGAGAGGGGCCTGGAGATGAAGATTAATTTCCCGCTATTGGATGAACCATTAGCTATTGAAAACGCAACCTTTTTGGTGCTTGAAGATCAGTTTATCTTTTCAAATACCGTCAAGCAATTTTACCAATATTCTGATGAAGGAGAGCTGAAATTATTTGACACTCATTTAAAAGCTTTAAAAGAATCAGAGCTGCTTCTGATTACAGATATTTTGGGTTACAATCTCAACTCTCCACAAACGCTCAAACTGATACATACCGATCTGGAAAATCAACTTAATGATAAACCTGAAGTAAAGTCAAAAATCGAACAGTTGTTAGCTGAGATTACAGAACTGCTGGGATTTGAGTGTTTGGAAAACGAATTGGATCTAGAATATGATGAAATCACTATCCAAGAACTGATTGATGACCTTGGTGTCAAAGTCGAGACCATGAGCGACACACCTTTTGAAAAAATTTCAGAAATAATTCAAGTCTTTAAATATCTCTCAAAAAAGAAACTACTAGTCTTCATTAATGTGGTAGCTTATCTATCAAAAGAAGAGTTGGATAGATTAATCGAGTATATACAACTAACTCAACAAGATATTTTATTTGTCGAACCTAGAAAAGTCTACGATTTTCCGCAATATGTATTGGATCAAGACTATTTCTTAAACCCTGAAAATATGGTATAATAAGAGTAATAAATGGAATCAAACGAATTGAAGTCTAGCTGAGATAAATAGCGCGATTACGAAATTTCGTAAGAAAAATTTTTCTGCGAGGTTTTAGAGCTGTGTTGTTTCGAATGGTTCCAAAACTTTAATCCTGAGTTTAAAGAGTGGAACTATGTTTTAGAGCTGTGTTGTTTCGAATGGTTCCAAAACAGTCATGCTAAATATCCATGGTCTACTAATGTTTTAGAGCTGTGTTGTTTCGAATGGTTCCAAAACTAAATATTAGTGTATCAAAAGGTTGGCATAGTTTTAGAGCTGTGTTGTTTCGAATGGTTCCAAAACCTAACAGAAACAGGATAACCTAAATAGTTTGTTTTAGAGCTGTGTTGTTTCGAATGGTTCCAAAACTCGATTTTATTAATTTATCATATTCATAGTGTTTTAGAGCTGTGTTGTTTCGAATGGTTCCAAAACACAAACTTACGAAACACACTATCAAGCTGGGTTTTAGAGCTGTGTTGTTTCGAATGGTTCCAAAACTTAAGAAATATTTTAAAGCTACGGATAAAGGTTTTAGAGCTGTGTTGTTTCGAATGGTTCCAAAACCACAAATCCAAATACATATGCAATAAGCCAGTTTTAGAGCTGTGTTGTTTCGAATGGTTCCAAAACATATTCTCTTGCCTGAGAAATCAAGCATAAGTTTTAGAGCTGTGTTGTTTCGAATGGTTCCAAAACAATAATAAGCATTGGCTGAACCCAATTAGTGTTTTAGAGCTGTGTTGTTTCGAATGGTTCCAAAACTAAGCGTATCATTACTATGAAAGACCTCTTGTTTTAGAGCTGTGTTGTTTCGAATGGTTCCAAAACCTATCGGTAAGCAGGATAATAGTGAGAGGTGTTTTAGAGCTGTGTTGTTTCGAATGGTTCCAAAACAAAAGATGGCGATATTTATTTCAGTGCTATGTTTTAGAGCTGTGTTGTTTCGAATGGTTCCAAAACAATAGAAATCATATTCTTACGTTGCTTTTTGTTTTAGAGCTGTGTTGTTTCGAATGGTTCCAAAACTTTATGCTTAAACCCCGTGTTACAGGAACGGTTTTAGAGCTGTGTTGTTTCGAATGGTTCCAAAACAAACATGTTAGGAATTGGGATCACTCGTTCGTTTTAGAGCTGTGTTGTTTCGAATGGTTCCAAAACATCTGCTCGATTTCTTGCATCTTTCGTGCTGTTTTAGAGCTGTGTTGTTTCGAATGGTTCCAAAACCGAAAATGTGCAGCAGTGGTCAAAAGACCGGTTTTAGAGCTGTGTTGTTTCGAATGGTTCCAAAACTCTTAAGTCTGGAAAATATAATAAACTGGTGTTTTAGAGCTGTGTTGTTTCGAATGGTTCCAAAACGCCGTCTGTGAGGGTGAAACCTGTCAAAGTGTTTTAGAGCTGTGTTGTTTCGTTTTTTGTTATAAAAAGGACTGAGTAAATCAGTCCTTTTGTTCTCTATTTCCCCAAGCAAAATTGGCTGAAGAGTTGGGTGATGAGTTCGTCTGGTGCAGCGTCACCAGTGATTTCGCCGAGGATTTCCCAGGTGCGGGTCATATCGACTTGGAGAAGATCTACCGGCATACCCATTTCCAAGCCTTGGTTGACGGCTTGCAAGCTTTCCAGAGCTTTTTCAATCAAGGAGATATGGCGGGCATTTGACAGGTAGGTGGCGTCTTGCTCGACGATACCAGCATTTTCAAAGAAGAGCTGATTGATGCGTTCTTCAATTTTATCGATATTTTGATTGTGGAGGACAGAAATCTTGATGACATCAGTTGGCAGCTGGTCCAGCTCAATCTTTTCTTCAAGGTCAGTCTTGTTAAGCAGGACGATGCGATTGCTGTCTTGGCTGATTTCGAGCAATTGTCTGTCCTGATCCGTCAGAGGTTCGCTGGCATTGAGAACTAAGAGGACCAAGTCGGCTTCCTGCAGGGCTTTTTTAGAGCGCTCAACTCCAATCTGCTCCACAAGGTCATCGGTTTCTCGAATCCCTGCGGTATCGATGAGTTTGAGCGGCACGCCCTTGATATTGACATACTCCTCAATCACATCCCGAGTCGTACCCTCGATATCAGTCACAATGGCCTTGTCCTCGCGCAGGAGATTGTTGAGTAGGCTGGACTTGCCAACATTAGGCCGGCCGATGATAGCAGTGGAAATGCCTTCGCGTAAAATCTTACCTCGTCGTGCAGTATCGAGAAGATTGCTCAGCAGAGCCTCGAACTCAGCTGTTTTTTCTCGCATAAGCTGGGTCGTCATCTCTTCCACATCGTCGTACTCGGGATAGTCAATATTGACTTCGACCTGAGCTAGTGTGTTGAGAATTTCCTGACGGGTATTGTTGATAAGATTGGAGAGGGAGCCATCCAGCTGCTTGACAGCATTGTTCATTGCTTTATCGGTCTTGGCACGGATGATGTCCATGACAGCCTCAGCCTGAGTCAAATCTACGCGCCCATTGAGAAAGGCACGCTTGGTAAACTCACCAGGCTCAGCCATTCTAGCGCCCTCTCGGATAGCAAGCTGCAGGATTTCATTCGTGACCGCAATTCCGCCGTGAGTGTTAATCTCGATGATATCCTCGCGCGTGAAGGTCTTGGGAGAGCGCATAGCGCCAAGCATAACCTCGTCCAGAATTTCCTGATTTTGAGGATCAACGATATGGCCATAGTTGAGTGTGTGACTTTCTACTTTGCTTAGATTTTTCCCTTTGAAGATTTTTTGGGCAATAGCAAAGCTGTCAGTTCCGCTTAGTCTGACGATACCGATTGCTCCTTCGCCAAGAGGCGTAGAAATCGCAGCGATTGTATCAAATTCTCTGGTAATCATACTGTATTTTCCTTGTATTTAAAATCAATTACTCTAATTGTAACGCAAAAATCAAGGAGGAGCAAGGCTTTCGATTACCAAGCGGAATAAATGAAATTTAAGTCTGGTAAAGAAAACACTTTCATGTTAGTGAGAATCATGATATAATAAAAGTAGTGTGATTCTAGGAGGTGCTATGGAAAATCTAAAGAAACTGGCAGGAATCAAGGCTGCTGAATTTGTCCAAAACGGGATGATTGTCGGTCTCGGGACTGGTTCGACTGCTTATTATTTTGTCGAAGAGATTGGTCGGCGAATCAAGGAAGAAGGATTGAAGATTACAGCTGTTACGACTTCCAGTGTCACTAGCAAACAGGCGGAAGGTTTAGGTATTCCGCTCAAATCCATTGATGAAGTTGACTTTGTTGATGTGACAGTTGATGGAGCTGATGAGGTTGACGCCACTTTTAACGGTATCAAGGGCGGTGGTGGCGCACTTCTCATGGAGAAAGTCGTAGCGGTGCCCACCAAGCACTATATCTGGGTAGTCGATGAGAGCAAGATGGTAGAGAAGTTAGGCGCCTTCAAGCTACCAGTAGAAGTTGTTCAGTACGGTGCTGAGCAGCTCTTTCGTCGCTTTGAGCGTGCGGGCTATAACCCAGCCTTTCGTCAGAAGGACGGTCAGCGTTTTGTTACGGACATGCAGAATTTCATTATCGACTTAGATTTAGGTGTGATTGAAAATCCAGTTGAGTTTGCTCAAGAATTAGATCATATAGTGGGCGTAGTGGAGCATGGGCTGTTTAATCAAATGGTAGACAAGGTCATTGTTGCTGGAAAATCGGGTCTTCAAGTTTTAGAGGCCAATAAATAGAAAGAGGTGTTTTATGCCAAAATTTAATCGTATTCACTTGGTAGTCATGGACTCTGTTGGTATCGGGGCTGCACCAGATGCTAATAACTTTGTCAATGCAGGGGTACCAGATGGTGCTTCAGATACTCTGGGACATATTTCCAAAACGGTAGGGCTGAATGTACCAAACATGGCTAAGATCGGTCTGGGAAATATCGAGCGTCCTGTTCCTTTGAAGACCGTTCCTCAAGAAGAAAATCCTAGCGGCTACTATACCAAGCTGGAAGAAGTATCTCTTGGAAAAGACACGATGACAGGACACTGGGAAATCATGGGTCTCAATATTACTGAGCCTTTTGATACTTTTTGGAATGGCTTCCCAGAAGAAATCCTGACTCAGATTGAAGAGTTTTCTGGTCGCAAGGTCATTCGTGAGGCTAACAAGCCATACTCTGGTACAGCAGTTATTGATGACTTTGGCCCTCGTCAGATGGAAACAGGCGAGCTGATTATCTACACCTCAGCTGACCCAGTATTGCAAATTGCGGCACACGAAGAAGTGATTCCTTTGGAAGAGCTTTATCGTATTTGTGAATTCGCCCGCTCTATTACCTTGGAACGCCCTGCGCTTCTGGGACGTATTATCGCTCGTCCTTATGTAGGTGAGCCAGGCAACTTCACTCGTACAGCCAACCGTCACGACTATGCAGTTTCTCCGTTCAATCCAACTGTACTTGACAAGCTCAATGAAGCTGGAATTGCTACCTATTCTGTTGGTAAGATTAACGACATCTTCAACGGCGCTGGAATCAACCATGATATGGGACATAATAAGTCTAACAATCATGGTGTGGATACTTTGGTCAAAGCTCTGAAAGACGAGAATTTCAAAGAAGGCTTCTCATTCACTAACCTAGTAGACTTTGATGCTCTTTATGGTCACCGCCGTGATCCACATGGCTACCGTGATTGTTTGGAAGAGTTTGATGCGCGCATCCCAGAAATCATTGAAAACATGCGTGAAGATGATTTGCTCATGATTACTGCTGACCATGGTAATGACCCAACCTATGCTGGAACCGACCATACTCGTGAATACATTCCGCTTTTGGTCTTCGGAAAATCGCTGAGCGGTCATGGACATATTCCTGTCGGACACTTTGCAGATATCTCAGCTACTATTGCTGAAAACTTCGGAGTGGACAAGGCGATGATTGGCGAAAGCTTCTTGGACAAATTGGTATAAGCATTATAAGAGAGTGAGGAAAATGTTTTATGACAAGCTTATCAGAAAAAATCAAAGCAACAGCAGCCTTCTTAAAAGAAAAAGGTATGACAGAGCCTGAGTTTGGTCTGATTTTGGGATCTGGTTTGGGAGAATTGGCTTCTGAAATCGAAAATGCCGTTAGTCTAGACTATGCGGATATTCCAAACTGGGGTCGCTCAACTGTTGTTGGTCACGCTGGGAAATTAGTTTATGGAGACTTGGCAGGACGGAAAGTCTTGGCACTGCAAGGCCGTTTCCATTTCTATGAAGGAAATCCTTTAGACATCGTTACCTTCCCAGTGCGTGTGATGAAGGCCCTTGGTGCGACAGGTGTTATTGTGACCAATGCTGCCGGTGGTATCGGCTATGGCCCTGGTACGCTTATGGCGATCACTGACCACATCAATATGACGGGTCAAAATCCTTTGATTGGTGAAAACCTGGATGAATTTGGTCCACGTTTCCCTGATATGTCTAAATCTTACACTCCAGAATACCGTGCCGTCGCTCATAAAGTTGCTGATAAGCTTGGTATCAAGCTGGATGAGGGTGTCTATATCGGTGTAACTGGACCAACTTATGAAACACCTGCAGAAATCCGTGCTTATAAGACGCTTGGAGCGGATGCAGTCGGCATGTCTACTGTTCCTGAAGTGATTGTAGCAGCACATTCTGGTTTGAAAGTCCTTGGGATTTCATGCATTACAAACTTTGCTGCTGGGTTCCAAGAAGAGCTTAATCATGAGGAAGTGGTGGAAGTAACAGAACGTGTCAAGGGTGATTTCAAACGATTGCTTAAAGAAACACTTGCTGAATTGTAAAAAATGTTGAAAGGCGTAGTGTCTGGGTTGGTAATTAAATCCGGAACAGCCTTTCTATCTAGCTGATAAAATCATTAAACTAAAGAAAGGTAGGGTGAGTTGTTCAGATTTGAACACGAGAGGAAAACTATCTTTCAAATAAATACAGAAAGGAAGGGCGTCTGAGTCTGAATTGAACTCGGGCTAGTCTTTCTATGGAATATTAAAATTAAGAAAGAAAGGAATTGAACCCACCCTAAAAGCGGTGGGGAAAAGATAGTTGGTCTTGCGAGCATCGCTCACTGCGACCATCTCCTATTTTCCCTTTGCTTTTGACGGGTTTGGTATCTTAACTATGTCTATTCATATTTCTGCTAAGGCAGGTGAAATTGCTGATAAAATTCTTCTTCCGGGAGATCCGCTTCGCGCAAAATTTATTGCGGAGAATTTCCTAGAAGATGCTGTTTGCTTCAATGAAGTCCGCAATATGTTCGGCTACACTGGAACTTATAAAGGCCAGCGTGTTTCTGTTATGGGGACAGGGATGGGAATGCCCTCAATCTCTATCTACGCGCGTGAGTTGATTGTTGACTACGGTGTGAAAAAGCTGATCCGTGTGGGAACTGCTGGATCGCTGAATGCTGATGTCCATGTCCGTGAATTGGTTTTGGCGCAGGCAGCTGCAACCAATTCCAACATTATTCGTAATGACTGGCCACAGTATGATTTTCCGCAAATCGCTAGCTTTGATTTGTTAGATAAGGCTTACCATATCGCCAAAGGTCTTGGTATGACAACCCATGTTGGGAATGTTTTGTCGTCTGATGTCTTTTATTCAAACTACTTTGAAAAGAACATCGAGCTTGGTAGGTGGGGCGTTAAGGCAGTGGAAATGGAAGCGGCTGCTCTTTACTACTTGGCAGCTCAACACCATGTGGACGCTCTTGCTATCATGACTATTTCTGACAGCTTGGTCAATCCTGAAGAGGATACGACAGCAGAAGAACGCCAAAATACCTTTACCGATATGATGAAGGTTGGTTTGGAAACCTTGATTGCAGAAGCATGAAACTAGATGTCAAAGAAGCCATTCTCTTTGCTATTTCCCGCTATGACTATGCTTATGCGTATAAGCTGTCTGAGCGAGCAGGAAGCAATGTCCAGTCTGACTTGGTCTGTCTTCTTGGGGCTTTAGCGGAGCGAAGAGAGCTCAACATCCAATCTATGATGAATCTAAAGTTGGAAATCACTGGGTCTGACCTAGCTGATTTTCAGCTTTTTTGCCATGAAAATGAATCGGATGAGCAGCTGGCTAATTACCTTTATGACCTTGAAGCCAAGCTTAGAAATGAGCAGCTGATTGACTTTATCCGAGCTGTTAGTCCGGCTATTTATCGGATTTTTATGCGGCTGATTCGCATGCAAATACCGGATATTGACAGCTATATTCATAATTCACGAGGGGCTAGTTACGACCGTTGGAAGTTTGAAAAGATGCGAAATTCTGATAATCCTGACCTGCAAAATTTTCATGCAGAAAGCACGGTCAATTCTTCTAGTTTGACGGAGCTGATTTTGCAGTTACATTTTCCTGAATCTGTCAAAGAATCAGCACAGCAGCTAAGAGAGTTAGAAAAGTCGGTCCGAAATCCACTGGCTCATCTTATTAAGCCTTTTGATGAGGAAGAATTGCACAGGACGACAGGTTTTTCGTCTCAACACTTTATGGAGCTTCTGGTTGATTTGGCGCAGGAGACAGGTATAGTTTATCAGAGGGAACCTTTTTACTTTGACCGAGCGAATGCGGTCATAGAAAGTCTCTTATAAGGAGTAGCAGGATGGATAAGATTGCAAGGCTGCAAGAATTGATAGACCAAAGTCAGAATATCGTCTTTTTTGGTGGGGCGGGTGTTTCGACGGAGTCCAATATTCCGGACTTCCGCAGCTCAGATGGGATATACAGTGTCAAGCTGGGACGGCATTTTACAGCAGAGCAGCTGGTTTCTCACACTATGTTTGAGCGCTATCCGCAGGAGTTTTTTGACTTTTACAAGAAGTACCTGCTCTATCCGGATGCTAAGCCCAATGCTGCTCATGTCTACTTGGCAGACTTGGAGAAGACGAGCAAGCTCAAGGCTGTGGTGACTCAAAATATCGATAGCTTGCATGAAATGGCCGGTTCGAAAAAGGTTCTCAAACTTCATGGGAGTGCGGATAGAAATTACTGTTTGAATTGTCAACGGTTCTATGATTTAGACGACTTTCTGGCTCTGCACGGTACCATTCCTCGCTGCCTTGACTGTGGCGGTATTATAAAGCCAGATGTGACCCTCTATGAAGAACCGCTAGATATGGAAGTTTTCCAGCAGGCAGCTCAAGCTATCCATCAAGCAGACCTGCTGATAATCGGCGGGACTTCCTTAGTCGTCTATCCCGCAGCCAGCCTCATCCAGTATTTTGCAGGTAAGCATTTAGTCGTCATCAATAAGACCAGTATCCCTCAAGACAGCCATGCAGATCTAGTCATTGAGGGTAAGATAGGAGAAGTGTTGGGGAAGTTGAAACAATAGAAAAAACACCTGAGATAGCTTTTTCAGGTGTTTCTTGCAGTTTATTTATCAAACTGTACTTCCTCAATCAGATACTCAATGAATCGTTCTCCCATTTTGGATAGGCTAGCTTTTTCGTGCTGGATGTAAACCAGTTCAATCGGATCATCAATGTCCAGTGGGATTGACACGATATTATCTCCGTTGAGGTTGCTGTTTAGGATACCGGTTGCAATCGTGTAGCCATCCAGACCGATCAAAAGGTTAAAGAGGGTCGCACGGTCGCTGACCACGATAGATTTTTTATGGTGTTCCTGAGAGAGAATTTCCTCAGAAAAGTAGAAGGAGTTGTGAGTCCCTTGGTCATAGCTGAGGTAGGGGAAGTTTTCTAAGTCGGATAATTGGACCAGCTTTTTCTTGGCTAGCGGATTGGACTTGCTGACAAAGATATGGGGCTGCGCTGTGAAGAGATGAGTGGCAATCAAGTGATTGTCATCCAGCATCTTGGATAGGACATCGCGGTTGTAGCTATTGAGAAAGAGGACGCCAATTTCGCTGCGGAAGTTTTTTACGTCGTCAATGATCTCCCAAGTCCTAGTTTCACGCAGGAAGAGCTCGTATTTCTCCATATCGCTTTTTTTAAGCAGGGAAACAAAAGCATTGACCACAAAGGCATAGTGCTGGGCAGACACGCTAAAAAGCTCACGGTGGGCGACAGGGTTTTTGTATCGCTCCTCTAGAAGCTGAGTCTGCTCAACTACCTGCCGGGCATAGGAAAGAAACTCCATGCCGTCCTTGGTCAAGGTAATTCCCTTGGGATTGCGAATGAAAATCTCGATGCCCATTTCATTTTCCAAATCCCGCACAGCATTGGACAAACTAGGCTGAGTAATGAAAAGCTGCTTGGCAGCCTCATTCATGCTACCGGTCTCGACAATTTTGATAATATAGTGTAACTGTTGAATTCTCATAGGACTATTTTATCACAAACTGGGGATTTTTTCCCGGTAAATCAATGAAAGGTAGCATGTTTTTATAATTGAATTTATTAAAATGGACAGATGGTAAAAGCAATTCTATTGGATATAGTGACATTTTTAAAGTTTATTCTTATCGGAATTATAGAGCGATTTTATCAAGTCTTTTATAATGAAACAGGTTTTGCAATTTCAAGTTATTCGTGATATGATGATTTTTAGACTGTAAAAGGAGTAGTTATGAAGAGAAAAGAAGATTCTTTTGAAGATATTGCTCTTGAGTTAGAGAAGGAGACATCTAAGTCTAAGTTCTTACCATTCGTTCTATTAGCCATTATTGGCTTTTCTATCGTTGGAGCAGTTTTTTTGATGCTTTCTATATCGCAAAAGACTAAATCTAAGCAACCGGTGAGCCAGTCAAGTCAGATTATTTCACCATCAAAAAAATTAGAGGATAAGAAGACTGAAGTAAAAAAATTCGCTGAAAGTCTTACAGTTCCTCCAGAAAAAAGTGGTTCCTTTCTTTGGACGGTTGACAAGGCAGTTTCTCTACCCATGGACAAAGCTAAAGGCGGAGCGGCCTTGGAAGATGTTTTAAGAGAATTTGGAAGACCTGTTGAAGCTGGTTCGTGGATTGATTTTTCATCAAATAATGAAATTCAAAAGCATATTCGTCTTTTTTGGAAAGAGAAGGATGGTGCTCTTGGTTATGTTTCTTTAACCTTTGCTGAATTTGATGGTGTCTATAAGCTCATTTCCAAGTACCATTCTAACCTTGCAAGTGATGAAATTAAGGTGGATCAAAATCCTAATAGAAACTTTTTATGGACACAAGAATATATAGATAGTCTTGTTATTGGTGCTAGAGAAGGTACTGACAAAGGTACGGTGTATGATGAGATTGTTTCAAATGTTGGTTTGCCGCTGTATCAGACGATTTTGGGAGAGGACAATCAACTTCAAATGCGAGTTACTTATCATAATCCTCATTCTTTGACAAATCCGGAACAATTGAAGTCTGTCAATCTAGAATTCTATAAGCAAGAAGATGGAACATGGCGTTTGGTTTCTAAACAAAACCAGTAAACTAAAATAAAAAAGACAGAGGAGATAATCTTGAGAAGGAGTAGCAAGAAAAAACATGATGCTAATTCATTTAGAGCCATAAAAAAAGAACTTTATCAACAACAAAAGATAAAAAGAGAAGAACTTAGCATGATGGCCATACAGGAGGAGAAAAAAAGGATTAATTCGGCCTTTATTCTTCTTTGTTTAACCTTGTCATTTGCTTTATTCTTTGGCTTCTATTATTTTTCTCAAAAGATTCCTAGAGCCAACCTTAAGTACAAATATAATAAGACAGTGTCGTCAGTTAGTAAAGAAAGCTCTACTACTCAGCAAGATGAAGCTGAGTTAGAAATGGACAAAAAACAGAAGGAACTGAAAAAGAAAATTGTTGAGGAAGATGAAAAAAAGTTTGTTTTTAATTGGACATTAGACAATTTTGTAGAACTCAAAATAGCCAAAGTCGGGGAGTGGGAAAATAATCCGACTTTGGAAGAGGTTATTACGAAATACGGTAAGGGTTCAAATGTGAGTTTTACCGAAAATGGATTGACACTAACTTATAAGACAAGAATTGTAGATGTTCCGAGATATGGTTCATCAGGACATCCTCAGGAAATCAGTTTGGGTTTTTATGACCCCGATTCCAATGGAAAAAAGTACTATTTAATAACTAAAACGGCAGTTTACTTGGATGACATTCATAACCTACCAGCTATCAAAAATGAGTTTGTTTTTAAGTGGAAGCCAGAAGATATGGATACATTGACAGTAGGTGATAGTCAATATGGAAAAGGTGGAATGACATATCAGGAGATTGTTGCTCGATTTGGACTGCCTTCAGATAGTAATTTTTCTGGAAGCGATACAGATTATAGCCCGTTATCGTTGCGGGTGAATTATTTTAATATTCATCGTCCACCTGCTGAACGAAAATTGGATAGGGTGTCTTTGATTTTCAAGAGGCAGGAGGATGGCAGCTTTCGTCTTGCGGATGCAAGAAGTGAATTTGACAAGAGCTGGTAAAGCTGAGGTAAGTCGTACAAATGAAAATTCTGATATTTTTATGCCTTGACATTCCTCATCTCTAACGATATAATGTTTACAATTTAACCTTTAATCAAGTCCAGTGAGGCTGCAAGGTGGGAAAAACGGTATAAGAGGCAATTGGCTGTCTTGTTTTTTGCGAAACCTTGCTGCGGCGAGGTTTTTTCTTGTAGAAAGTGAGGTTGTCATGGTTAGTGACAGTTGTAAAAAGAGATTTGGCAAGATTATGCTGGAACAGATGGAGCTGCTGGAGCAAGTAGAGATTGCGCCTAATATTTTTTCCATGATTCTAAAGGGGCAAATGGTCATGCAGATGCAGGCTGGGCAGTTTTTACATATTCGGGTACCAGATGACAGCAAGCTTTTGCGCCGGCCTATCTCAATCGCAGAGATTGACCGAGACAATCTGACTTGTCGCATTATTTATCGGATAGAAGGCGGCGGGACAGCTATTTTTTCTCAACTGCCAGTCGGCTCGTTTCTTGATGTTATGGGACCTCAGGGCAATGGCTTTGGTTTGAGTCCTGTAAGGGCAGGTGACCACGCTTTGATTATCGGTGGTGGGATTGGTATCCCTCCCCTGCTTGAGGTTGCAAAAGAATTGCATGCCAAGGGAGCTCAAGTGACAGCTGTACTGGGATTCTCTGATAAATCTGCTGTCATTTTAGAAGCAGAAATGAAAAAATACGCCGAAGTCATTGTCACGACGGATAACGGTTCTTACGGTCGCAAGGGCTATGTATCAGCGGTGGTAGATGAGATGACTCAAGACTATGCGGCTGTCTATTCCTGTGGAGCGCCAGCCATGCTCCAGTATGTCGATCGTAAGTTTCAGGACCATCCGCATGCTTATCTCTCCATGGAGTCTCGTATGGCTTGTGGTATGGGCGCCTGCTATGCCTGCGTCGTTCATGTGGCAGGTCAGGACGAGTCAGTCAATAAGCGCGTTTGTGAAGACGGTCCGGTCTTTGAAACGGGCACGATTATTGTCTAGGAGGGGAGAGAATGAGTGACAAACGTTTAAGAGTTTCTTTGCCAGGCTTGGACTTGAAAAATCCAATTATTCCAGCATCAGGCTGCTTTGGCTTTGGACAAGAATATGCCAAATACTATGACTTGGACTTACTGGGTTCTATCATGATAAAGGCTACGACTTTGAACCCCCGCTTTGGCAATCCCACTCCACGTGTGGCAGAAACGCCAGCTGGTATGCTCAATGCCATTGGCCTACAAAATCCAGGTGTTGAGGTTGTTCTAGCTGAAAAACTGCCCTGGCTGGAAAAACATTATCCCGACCTACCAATCATCGCCAATGTAGCGGGCTTTTCTAATCAAGAGTATGCCACAGTGGCTGGGAAAATTTCTCAAGCCTCTAATGTAAAGGCTATTGAGCTCAATATCTCCTGCCCTAATGTTGACCATGGAAATGCTGGCCTTTTGATTGGCCAAGTTCCGGAGTTGGCTTACGAAGCAACCAAGGCAGCAGTAGAGACTTCTGCTGTACCAGTCTATGTCAAATTAACTCCGAGCGTAGCAAACATTACTCAGGTAGCCAAGGCTGTTGAAGACGCTGGTGCTGCTGGTTTTACTATGATTAACACCTTGGTAGGTATGCGATTTGACTTGAAGTCGCGCAAGCCTATTATCGCTAATGGTACAGGCGGTATGTCGGGTCCAGCTGTCTTTCCGGTAGCTCTCAAGCTAATCCGTCAAGTGGCGCAAGCAAGCAAACTTCCCATTATTGGTATGGGTGGAGTTGATTCGGCGGAGGCTGCCCTGGAGATGTTTATAGCGGGCGCTTCAGCTATTGGGGTGGGAACTGCTAATTTCACGGATCCTTATGCTTGTCCTACCATTATTGAAGACCTGCCAAAGGTTATGGATAAATATGGCATCGAAAGTCTTGAAAGCTTACGAAAAGAAGTTCGAGAGAATTTGCTTTAAAGTTACATTTTTACTTGACAATCCTGCTGTGAAATTATAGAATGAACTAAATATAACCTTTAAAGAAGTCCAGAGAGGCTACTAAGGTACATACGTTTGAATGGCAGATACTGCCACATTTTCGTGTAACCTTGCTCTCGGACAAGGTTTTTTCTATGTCTCTGAGCCTAGCGTGAAGGTCAATTTGGATATAGGAGTGCCTAGCAGAGTTCTTTAAAGTTAAAAATTAAAAAGGAGATTTTCCCCTCATGCGTGAAGAACGGCCTATTATCGCCCTCGACTTTCCATCTTTTGATGATGTCAAAGATTTCTTGGAGCATTTTCCGGAAGATGAAAAACTCTATGTCAAAATCGGCATGGAATTCTTCTATGCCATCGGTCCAGAAATCGTTCATTATCTGAAAGGTCTTGGACACAGCATTTTCTTGGATCTGAAACTGCACGACATTCCTAATACAGTCCGCTCAGCCATGTCTGTCTTAGGTACTTTTGGCATCGACATGGTGACGGTCCATGCAGCAGGCGGTGTAGAGATGATGAGCGAAGCTAAGAAGGTCTTGGGGGATAAGGCTAAGTTGGTTGCGGTGACCCAGCTGACCTCGACCAGCGAGGAAGATATGCGTGATTGCCAAAATATCCAAACTACGGTTCAGGAGTCTGTTGTAAATTATGCTCGGAAGGCTAAAGAAGCTGGCTTGGATGGCGTAGTTTGCTCAGCTCAAGAAGTGGAACTGATTAAGGCGGCAACTGCTGAAGACTTTCTCTGTGTAACGCCGGGTATTCGGCCAGCTGGATCAGAAATCGGTGACCAAAAGCGGGTCATGACTCCACAAGAAGCTCATCAAATTGGCAGTGATTATATTGTAGTCGGCCGTCCGATTATCCAAGCTGAAAATCCTTGGGATGCCTACCACGAGATTAAGAAGCAGTGGAATAGCTAGACAATAACAAGAGATTCGAATTAAATCGTTATACGAAATTGACAGCATCATAAACATTCAAATTTATAAGGAGCAAAAGATGACTTTAGCAAAAGAGATTGCGCGTGATTTATTGAAAATCAAAGCTGTGTATTTGAAGCCAGAAGAACCTTTTACATGGGCATCAGGTATCAAGTCACCTATTTATACGGACAACCGTGTGACCTTGGCTTATCCAGAGACTCGAACCTTGATTGAAGATGGTTTCGTTGAAAAGATTCGGGCGGAATTTCCAGATGTAGAAGTCATTGCCGGAACTGCGACAGCGGGCATTCCTCACGGAGCCATTATTGCAGATAAGATGAACCTGCCATTTGCCTATATCCGCAGCAAACCAAAAGATCACGGAGCGGGCAATCAAATCGAAGGTCGCGTAGCGCCTGGGCAGAAGATGGTTGTCATTGAAGACTTAATCTCTACTGGTGGTTCGGTCTTGGATGCGATTGCTGCAGCGAAACGTGAAGGTGCGGATGTGATTGGCGCAGCAGCTATCTTTACCTATGAGCTACCAAAAGCAGAAAAGAACTTTAATGATGCGGGTGTGAAATTAGTAACCCTTTCTAACTACACTGAGCTAATCACTCTGGCTGAAGCAGAAGGTTATGTCAGTCCTGAGGGCTTGGCCTTGCTTGAGAAATTTAAGCATGACCAAGAAAATTGGCATGTTTAGACGAATACAAATAAAATGATCTGACTCTTATTCAGGTCATTTTTCTGTAAAACGTCCTTGTCTTGCCTTTTAAAATGGCTTAAAGTCTCGGTATTTGGTATAATAGAGCTATGTCTAAGATTTATCATCTATCCTTTTCGATATTACAGAAAGTTATGCTAATTACGGCTGTTCACTGGTTTCTGATTGCCATCTGGCATGTTGCAGAGCTGAATAGTATAGCTATAATTGCCTTTGTTGGCTTGGCTTATCTGGCCTATCGCTATCGGCATTTGCTAGAAAAAGCTTATCATTGGTTGATGAAGCATAAATTTCTTATTATGCTAGCTGCCTTTATTTTTCAGCTGATAATGCTCTTTTCAGCTGAGCTTTTGATTAGGCGGGATGCAGCAGTAGTCTTTACAGGGGCTTTCAAAACTCTGAAAGAAAGCTCCATTTCCAGCTATCTGACCCGCAACCCTAACAATGTCTCACTCTTTCTCTACGAGCGTTTTTTCTTTAATGTATTTGGGGAATCTGGTCTATGGGTCATGCAGGCCTTGAATATTGTTTATACTAACGTAACGGCCTTGATTCTCTATAAGGGTTGCCAAAAGTATTTTTCCCAAAAAACTGCAGATGCTGTCTTTAGTCTTTATGTGCTTTTACTGGGATTTTCTCCTTATTTCTTTTCAATGTATACGGATATTCCGCCCCTGCCTTTCATTAGTCTGCAGATTTTCCTAGTTCTGGGATTGCTGAAGGGAGAGGAAACCAGCCGACAGCTGGTTTGGCGCAGTATTTTGCTTGGGCTGATGACTAGTCTAGCTTTCTTCTTTAGACCAACAGTAATGATTCTACTGATAGCTGTCTTCGGAGTCCTCTTTTTCAAAAAGAACTGGAAGAAGTTCTTTCTGACACTAGTCGTTTTTGCTTGCAGTTTTGTGATTAGCTACGCCCCGCTGCATTACTGGTCCAAGCATCAGACGGAAGTGCCGATTATGAAGGGAGAGGGACTAGCAAAAGGTCCCCTGCTCTTTATCAATCTAGGTCTGACCTTCAATGGCCACAATCAGGAAGATATGAAAGAAGGGCTCTTGCAGTATATTGAGCCCGACAAGCAGTATGACTATAACAATGGCATGTTTGCCAAGGAATATGTTATCAAGGAAATCAAGCGGCGCTTAAGTGAATATAATCCTTTGACTTTAGCTCATCATCTCTTCCACAAGCAGTCTCTGACTGTAGCAGAAGGAGATTTGGGCTGGCTTTACCGCAGTGTTGAAAATGAAAAGACGCCTTATATATCGCCTTTTTACCAAGATACGAAAGATAATCCTTTAACTCAGTTTGTCCGTGACTTCTTCCTGAACACTGACAAGTCAGAATTTGTCTATTTCTCGCTGTCCAAGCAGGTGGTTTGGATTGTCATGGCGGCAGGACTTGTCTTTGGCCTTTGGAAATATCGCTCCAGTGATGAACTGAATTTTCTAACCTTAGCTGTTTTTGGTGGCCTGCTTTTTCTGCAGATTTTCGAAGGAGGCAAGACGCGTTATCTGATTCAGTTTTTGCCACAGATTTTGATTCTATCCGCCCTAGGATTAGCCCAGTACCCACAAGCTCTAGGGAAGTTTCGCTTTTGGACTAGAAAGAAGGAGTCTTTAGAATGAAAAGACCTGTTCCTATCTATGAACCGCTTTATAGCTTGAAGCCCATCGCCGAGAATATCTGGATTGTTGATGGTGATTTGATTGAGATGGATGCGGTGCTGACAAATCTGCCCTTTTCTACCCGCATGACTGTCATTAAGTTAGCAAATGGCCAGCTCTGGTGTCATTCACCAATTCAGCCAAATCAAGCTTTGTTTGACCAGTTGGAAGCTTTGGGACCAGTTGCACACCTTGTGTCGCCTAATAAGATTCACTATGCTTATATAGCTGACTGGAAGAAGCGTTATCCTGAGGCAATTGCTTGGTCTAGCCCAGGAGTGGAAGAGAGAGCAGCCAAGCAGAAAATACCAGTCTCTTTTGATGAAAAGCTGACAGATGAGGCTCCAGAAGCTTGGGCAGGTCAGATAGATCAGTTGATTTTCAAGGGAAGTACTTATATTGAGGAAGTTGTCTTTTTTCATAAGGACAGTCAGACCTTGATTTTGACAGATTTGATTGAGAATTTTGAAACAGAGTATTTTCCAAGTCAGATTCGCGGCAAAGCTTATAAATTAGTTCGAGTTGCAGCTCCGGATGGCCAGACACCTATTGACTACCGCATGACCTTTATCGGTCATCAAAAAGAAGCCAAAGAATGTCTAGATCAGATGCTGGCTTGGCAACCGGAGAAAATCATACTAGCTCATGGTCGTTGTTTTCTGGAAAATGGCACAGCAGAACTCAGAAGAGCGCTTAGGTGGATAAGATAGGAAAAGAAAATACTTATTGCCTTGTTCCAAGGAGGATATTCCTAAAATTTTATGATACAGAGAAGTTTGTTTTTTAATTTTATATACAAAATCGTTTTTCTTATGCTTCTGATTTTGCTGACCGTTTTTGCTTTTTCTTATTTGGTTCATAATGGAAGTGGATATGTTCGGGAAGAAGCGAGTAAGAGTGAAAGAAAAAGTGCTTATGTAGGGGTCGCTGGTGGAATTATTATTTCTGGTTTCGCTTTTGTTCGATTTCTTGAATTAACTGAGCATATCAGCAGGCATAGAAAATATCTTAAAATAATGACGGAGGAATTATCTCCAACTCCTGATTTTGAAACAATAGAAGAAGAGGTCGACTTTCACGACAAAGAATTAAAGCTTTTGATTTATAAGAATTGCCTCATTACTTATCATAACTATTTCTGTTTTAGAAAGTTGGATTCTCAAATTTGGCAGATTTTCTTGAATAAATATCAGAAATATAGTCGATACAAGGGCAAGAAAAGCAAGTCTCTTTTGCCACCGAAGTTCTTCCTTATTGTTAGAAATCAAGACTATAGGGAACAGTTTATGCCACTTAAGTACAAAGAGAAAAATTGGAGTCGCTTTAGAGCTTATCTAGCTGACCATTATCCGGCCATAGAGCTAGATGAAAAAGTTCGTGAAATTGAGACGTAAGGAGACATGTATGCAGCATTCAGCTTGGCACGCTTTGATTAAGGAACAGCTGCCGGAAGGTTATTTTGCAAAAATCAATCATTTTTTAGACGAAGTGTATGCTTCAGGGACCATTTACCCACCTCGGGAAAAGGTTTTTAATGCGATTCAGACGACAGATTTAGCAGATGTTAAGGTGGTTATTTTGGGGCAGGATCCCTACCATGGACCAAGACAGGCACAGGGCTTGAGTTTTTCAGTACCTGATGATATTCCAGCTCCGCCTTCTTTGCAAAATATTCTCAAAGAACTGGCTGATGATATCGGAGTGAAAGAGTCGCATGATTTGACTTCCTGGGCTCAGCAAGGTGTTCTCTTGCTCAATGCTGGGCTGACTGTGCCTGCTGGTCAGGCCAATGCGCATGCAGGTTTAATCTGGGAGCCATTTACAGATGCTATTATCAAGGTAGTCAATGAAAAGTCTGATCCAGTCGTCTTTATCCTATGGGGTTCATACGCCCGCAAGAAAAAAGCCTTGATAAGCAATCCTCAACATTTGATAATCGAGTCGGCTCACCCAAGCCCGCTGTCTGCTTACCGTGGTTTCTTTGGTAGTAAACCTTTTTCTCGTACCAATGATTTCTTAGTGAATAAGGGCTTGGAACCTATCGATTGGTTGGCTTAGGAGGTAGTATGGTTCAGTTAGCAACGATTTGTTATATCGATAATGGCCGGGAGTTTCTTATGTTGCATCGCAACAAAAAGCCTAACGATGTCCACGCTGGGAAATGGATTGGTGTCGGCGGTAAGTTAGAGCGAGGAGAAACCCCTCAGGAATGCGCAGCACGCGAGATTCTAGAGGAAACAGGACTAAAGGCTAAACCTGTTCTCAAAGGCGTTATTACTTTTCCAGAGTTTACTCCCGACTTGGACTGGTACACCTATGTCTTCAAGGTGACTGAGTTTGAGGGGGAACTGATTGACTGCAACGAAGGGACTTTGGAATGGGTGCCCTATGATCAGGTTTTGTCTAAACCAACCTGGGAAGGCGATCATACCTTTGTTGAGTGGCTTCTAGAAGACAAGCCTTTCTTTTCTGCAAAGTTTGTTTATGACGGAGATAAGCTGCTGGATACTCAGGTGGATTTTTACGAATAAGGAGATGAGACGATGCTATTAATCAAAAACGGACAAGTTATGGATCCTAAGACTGGTTTTGACCAAATTTCCGACCTCTTGGTTGAGGGGAAGAAGATTGTTAAAATTGGTCAAGATTTGCAGGCAGAAGGAGCAAAAGTTATTGATGCCAGTGGTTTGGTTGTGGCTCCAGGTTTGGTGGATATACATGTGCATTTCCGGGAGCCGGGCCAGACTCATAAGGAAGATATTCACACGGGGGCCTTGGCAGCAGCAGCAGGTGGTTTTACGACCGTTGTAATGATGGCCAATACCAATCCGACCATTTCTACAGTTGAAACTCTGAAGGAAGTGCTGGACTCGGCTAGTCGTGAAAATATCCATATCAAGTCGGTCGCGACAATCACAGAGAATTTTGATGGACAGCATCTGACAGATTTCCAAGGTCTCTTGGCAGCTGGTGCAGTAGGTTTTTCTGATGACGGTATTCCACTGACCAACGCTGGCATTGTCCGTCAAGCGCTCGTAGAAGCGCGTAAAAATAACACCTTTATCAGCTTGCATGAGGAAGATCCCAATCTCAACGGCATACTCGGTTTTAACGAGCATATTGCCAAAGAGCATTTTCATATCTGTGGCGCGACAGGTGTGGCAGAATACAGCATGGTTGCCCGCGATGTCATGATTGCTTATGATGCAAAGGCTCATGTGCATATCCAGCATTTGTCCAAGGCTGAGAGTGTAAAAGTGGTGGAATTCGCTCAGAAGCTAGGCGCTCAAGTCACCGCTGAAGCAGCACCTCAGCACTTCTCTAAGACAGAAGCTCTGCTATTGACCAAGGGCAGCAATGCTAAGATGAATCCGCCTCTGCGCTTAGAATCGGACCGGCTAGCGGTTATTGAGGGGCTCAAGTCTGGTGTCATTTCTGTCATTGCGACGGATCACGCTCCACATCATGCTGACGAGAAAAATGTAGCAGACATCACTCAGGCGCCTTCTGGCATGACTGGTCTTGAGACTTCGCTTTCTCTGGGACTGACCTACTTGGTAGATGCTGGTCATCTGAGCTTGATGGAACTTTTGGAGAAAATGACTTTTAATCCGGCTCAGTTGTATGGTTTTGATGCTGGCTTTATTGCTCAGGATGGTCCAGCCGATTTGACAATATTTGACCCAGAAGCAGATAGACTTGTGACGGACCATTTTGCTTCCAAGGCTACCAATTCACCTTTCGTTGGTGAAAAGCTTAAAGGCCAAGTGAAGTTTACCATCTGTGATGGGGAAGTTGTCTTTGAGGGATAATAAATATAGTTCAGACTCTGATGAATTTCAGAGCCTTTTTTAACACAGAAAATTTTCTAGTAATTTTCTGAAAAACCGAATGTTTGTTGAAATAGTGTTGATTTAGTTCCTTTTTAAGCAAAAAAGATGTATAATATAACAAAATACTAAAGAGGAGTGTTCGTTATATGAAGAAGAAATTTTTCATCTTACCTGTTCTATCAACAGTGCTTTTGGCACCTGCTTTTTTGGCTCATCAAGTCTCTGCAGAAGAGGCACAGGCTAGTCCAGAGCCGGCAACGACTGAGTTGACCAATCAGCCAGCTGCTGAGACAGCTTCTGAAGCGCAACCAACTGCTCCAGCAGCTTCAGCAGAAGAAAAGCCAGCAGCAGATAGTCAGAATACAGCGGCTCCGGCTGCTCCAGCAGCGACAGAAGCCGCTGCAGCACCAGCCCAGTCCGAAAATCTGCCAGAGGCTACGATTCTCCATACTAACGATGTGCATGGCCGCATCGTAGAGGAAAAAGGCGTTATCGGTGATGCTAAGCTAGCTACTGTTATCAAGGAAGAGCGTGCTAAAAACCCTAAAGCGTTAGTTGTGGATGCGGGGGATGCTTTCCAGGGTCTGCCAATTTCCAATAGTTCAAAAGGGGAAGAACGGGCTAAAATCCTCAATGAAATAGGCTACGATGCTATGGCAGTCGGGAACCATGAGTTTGACTTTGGTCTAGATGAGGCAAAGAAATACAAGGAAATTCTTAAATTCCCACTTCTCAGCTCCAATACCTACGCTAATAATGCTCGAGTTTTCCAAGCCTCTACCATTGTAGACAAGGATCCAGCGGTTGAGGGAGACGAATTCGTAGTAATCGGTGTGACAACACCAGAAACTGCTACAAAAACTCACCCTAAAAACATCCAAGGTGTGACCTTCACTGATCCAATCACAGAGGTTAATCGGGTTATTGACGAAATCGAAGCACGCGCAGCGGCAGAAGGAAAGAACTACAAAAACTACGTTGTTCTAGCTCACTTGGGTGTTGACACGACCACGCCGACTGAGTGGCGTGGCTCAACATTGGCTGAAGCTCTTTCTAAAAATCCTAAGCTCAAGGGCAAGCGCGTAACCGTTATTGACGGCCACTCCCACACAGTAGAGTCTACGACTTATGGCGATAATGTCACCTACAACCAGACTGGTAGCTACCTACACAATATCGGTAAAGTGACTTTCAAGGCCAATCAACTTCTGGGAAATCCTCAGCAAATCCCTGCCGAAACAGCTAAAAAAGTCGCTCCAGACCCAGTTGTAGCAGACATGGTCAGCAAGATTAAAGCCAGATACGACGCAGATAATGCCAAGGTTATCGTGGCTAACAGTCCTGTAGAGCTTAATGGCGATCGTGAAAATGTCCGCGTTCGGGAAACCAATCTGGGTAATGTCGTAGCCGATGCTCTCTACGATTATGGTCAAACTGGCTTTGCCAATAAAACAGACTTGGCTGTTACTAACGGAGGCGGCCTGCGTGAAACTATTGCTAAAGACAAGCCAATCACCAAGGGAGATGTTATCGCTGTATTGCCTTTTGGGAACACTATTTCTCAAATCAAGGTGACTGGTCAAAATATCGCAGATATGTTTGCCAAATCTCTGGGCTCTATCCTTCAGGAAAAAGATGGCAAGCCTGTGCTGGATGAGAACGGACAACCCTTGCTGGAACCAAGCGGTGGTTACCTGCAAATCTCTGGAGCTAAAGTTTACTACGACACCACTCTGCCAGCTAATCAGCGTGTCCTCCACATTGAGATTAAGAACAAAGAAACTGGTGTTTATGAGCCTCTTGATCCAAATAAGACCTACTATCTGACGACAAACGACTTCCTGGCTGCTGGTGGTGACGGCTATACTATGCTGAGCGGCCCTCGCGAAGAAGGACCATCTATGGATGTGGCCTTTGCTGACTATCTGGCAAAAGCAGATTTGACAGCCTATGCGGTCATCAATCCAAACTCCCGTGCTATCTCTATTTCATCCACTAAGGATACAGATGGCGATGGTTATACAGATATTGAAGAAATCAAGCAAGGAACAGATCCGGCCAATGCAGCTTCCTACCCAGCTGGTGCCAAAGCAGCTGATCCTGGAAAACAGGCAGCACCACTGATCAACACTCCAAAACAAACCAAGCAAGTACCTGTCCATGTTGCCAAGACCTTTACTAAGGATCCTGCAGCTAAAGGACTGCCACAGACAGGCAGCGAATCAGCCGTTGCCCTGAGCTTAGTTGGTATGGTTTTAGGATTCTTGGGATTGGCAGGAATTAAGAAAAGTCATAAAGAAGACTAGTTAGAAGACACAATAAAACGGAAGTTGTTCACTTCCGTTTTATTTCTTAGCCTCAGGATTTTGATGTGTGATATTCAAGCCCCAAGGGATTAAGTTTTCTTTTTTCTTTTTGATACGTTGGATATTGTCCTTGTGCCGGAGGATAATAATCAAAGCCAGCGCAATGATAATCAGAGTGAAGAAGAGGTCGTAGCTGGGCAGTATAAAGCCAACTAGAGGGAAGAGCAGAACCGACAGGATAGCTATGACTGCTGAGAGCACACTTGCCAGAGAAATCATACTTCCTAGATAGAGGATGCTGGCAAAGATGACAATCAGATAGACAAAGAAGGCAGGTGAGAAGCCCAGAACAACCCCTGCACTGGTTGCCACGGCCTTGCCGCCCTTAAAGCCAGCAAAGATAGGAAAGGTATGGCCGATTACAGCCAAGAGACCAAAAACAAGCGGCGAAACACCCTCAATATGCAAAAAGAAAGGCAGCAGGGTCGCTGCAGTTCCTTTGAGAAAGTCAATAGCAAAAGTAGCCGTCCCCGCTGTCTTTCCCAAAATTCGGAAAGTATTGGTCGTTCCGGTATTGCCGCTGCCGTATTCCCGCAGGTTCTTCTTAAAGAAAATTTGCCCAATCCAAAGCCCAGTCGGAATAGAGCCCAGTAAATATGCTAGTATTAATCCAATTATCGTGTTCATCATGATTTTATTATACCATTATTTCGCTTTCTTACAATAGAAAAGGATAGAATTTATAGCAGGAAATGTCTACTCGGATATTGGATTGTTCTTCGTGTAAAATCAGTCCTTATCAGCATTATTTTCAAAAAAATCTTTGCAATATTTGCCAAAAACTTGTAAGATAGAAAAGATGAATCATTAGGAGGTTCTTGTGGCAAAAAAGGAAATTAATATTAACAATTATAATGACGATGCTATTCAGGTATTAGAAGGGTTGGACGCGGTCCGCAAACGTCCAGGAATGTATATCGGATCGACCGACGGAGCGGGACTCCACCATCTGGTCTGGGAGATTGTGGACAATGCTGTCGATGAGGCCCTGTCAGGCTTCGGTGACCGAATCGATGTGACGATAAACAAAGACGGAAGTCTGACTGTCGCAGACCACGGACGCGGGATGCCAGTCGGCAAGCACGCTATGGGTATTCCTACGGTTGAGGTCATCTTCACCGTTCTCCACGCTGGCGGTAAGTTCGGCCAAGGCGGCTATAAGACCTCGGGCGGTCTCCACGGTGTAGGGTCCTCTGTTGTCAATGCCCTGTCTAGCTGGCTGGAAGTGGAAATCACGCGGGATGGTACTGTTTACAAGCAGCGCTTTGAAAATGGTGGGAAACCAGTCACTACGCTCAAGAAAATCGGCACTGCACCTAAGTCTAAGTCTGGGACCAAAGTGACCTTCATGCCGGATGATACGATTTTTTCAACGACGGACTTCAAGTACAATACTATTGCTGAGCGGCTTAAGGAATCAGCTTTTCTTCTTAAGAATGTCCGTCTGTCGCTGACCGATGCGCGGACTGGCGAAGAAGTAGAGTTTCACTATGAGAATGGGGTTGAAGACTTTGTCAGCTATCTCAATGAAGACAAAGAAACCCTGACTCCTGTCCTCTATTTCGAGGGTGAGGAAAGCGGCTTTCAAGTTCAGGTGGCCCTCCAGTATAACGACGGCTACGCCGATAATATCCTGTCCTTTGTCAATAACGTCCGCACCAAGGACGGCGGTACCCACGAGACGGGGTTCAAGACTGCTATCACCAAAGCCATGAACGACTATGCCAGAAAGACGGGCCTGCTCAAGGAAAAGGACAAGAATCTGGAAGGCTCGGACTACCGCGAGGGTCTGGCTGCTGTCCTGTCCATCCTGGTCCCTGAGGCGCACCTGCAGTTTGAAGGCCAGACCAAGGACAAGCTGGGTAGCCCTTTGGCTCGTCCGGCCGTGGACTCCATCGTCTCTGACAAGCTGACCTTCTTCCTCTTGGAAAATGGTGAGCTGGCATCTAATCTTATCCGCAAGGCTATCAAGGCCAGAGATGCCAGAGAAGCGGCTCGCAAGGCGCGTGACGAAAGTCGGAATGGCAAGAAGAATAAAAAAGACAAGGGCTTGCTCTCTGGTAAGCTGACTCCGGCCCAGTCCAAGAATCCAGCCAAGAACGAACTCTATCTGGTCGAGGGAGACTCTGCCGGTGGTTCTGCCAAGCAAGGCCGTGACCGTAAGTTCCAAGCCATCTTGCCCCTGCGCGGTAAGGTTATCAATACTGCTAAGGCTAAGATGGCCGATATTCTCAAGAACGAAGAAATCAACACCATGATCTACACGATTGGAGCGGGTGTTGGTACAGACTTTACCCTTGAGGATGCCAACTATGACAAGATTATCATCATGACCGATGCGGACACTGACGGTGCCCATATCCAGACCTTGCTGCTGACCTTTTTCTATCGCTATATGCGCCCGCTGGTCGAGGCTGGCCGCGTCTATATTGCCCTGCCGCCTCTCTACAAGATGTCCAAGGGCAAGGGCAAGAGCGAAGTTGTCGAGTATGCTTGGACCGACGGTGAGCTGGACGACCTGCGCCGCAAGTTTGGCAAGGGTGCCATGCTTCAGCGCTACAAGGGGCTCGGTGAAATGAACGCCGACCAACTCTGGGAGACCACCATGAATCCCGATACTCGCACCCTCATCCGTGTCACCATCGAAGACCTGGCCCGCGCCGAACGCCGCGTCAATGTCCTCATGGGCGACAAGGTCGAACCACGCCGCAAGTGGATTGAGGATAACGTCAAGTTTACGCTTGAGGAAGTAACAGCATTTTAATAAGAAAGATAAAACATGACAGTAAATTGGAAATTAGAATCAGATGTGAACGATTGGGTAAAACGACAGTTAGAGGGTTTAGGATTAGTCAAACTTGTAGATTTTAACGAAGAATCGGCAATGAGTCCTAAGCTTAAATCAGCTCTGAAAGGAGCTGCTAAGACTAAAATGAAGACGAAGACTGGTACGCCAGACTTTCATGTTGAAAAATATGTTGACAGATACAAAGTGCCTGTTATCATTGAGGACAAGCTTAAACTGAATAAATTGGTAGCTCAAACAAAAGATGGATTGAAATTTGACTATAACTCAGTTAATTCTTTTGCTGTAAATGGTGCTATTCATTATTCTCGAAAGGTAATTGACAGCGGGAAATACAATGAAGTTATTGCGATTGGAATTGCAGGTGATAATGCCGAAAATGTTGCTATTAAAGTCTATTATGTTTTTGGTTCTGCAGAAAATGCCTATAAAGAAGTTACAACTGTCACAACTTTAGACTTTCTCGAAAATGAAAAAACTTTTGCTGAATTTTATAATGAAGCAAAACTTAGTGAAGAAGACAAGCATCAAATCCTTATTGATAGCCAGGCAACTTTGCAAAATTATGCTAAAAAGTTAAATAAGCTTATGCACAATCATAATATTACTGCTCCACAGCGAGTTTTGTATGTGTCTGGTATGCTTTTGGCTATGCAGGAAGTAGTAGATAGCGATGGAAAACATGTAGATGATGGTTTAACTCCTGATGATCTTAAAGGTATCCAATCGGCATCTAAACGAGATGGTAAAAAAGTTGTTGATCAAATTAAATCTTTTTTAGATGAAAGAAATATTAATCCTGAAAAATTGAAATTGATGATGGCATCTTTTGCTGAAATTTCCAAGGACAGTCAACGAGATGAATTACATGAGACGGATAAAGAAGTTGCTAAGTTTATTGATGGCTCATCATCAGTGACAAAGCAAATTTTCACTTTCATTTTTGAATATATCTTTAAATCAATTGATGGTTTAGGTGGCCATATTGATATTATGGGAGAGATGTACTCTGAGTTCCTTAAGTATGCTCTTGGTGATGGGAAGGAAATCGGAATCGTATTGACTCCTCCTTATGTGACCAAAATGATGTCTCAAATTCTTGACATTGATATGAATAACAAGGTGATGGACTTAGCAACCGGTTCTGCTGGATTTTTGATTTCTGCTATGGAATTAATGACAGATAGTGCTAATGAAAAGTATGGTAAAGGAACAACTAGAGCAGAAAAAACAATTAGAAACATTAAACGAAATAATCTTTTAGGGATTGAACTCAATGCAGAAATGTACACCCTAGCGACAACTAATATGATTTTGCGTGGAGACGGTTCTAGTCGTATTGAAAAAGGTTCTGCTTTTAATCGTCCTGAAAGTCTTTTTGCAGACTTTAAAGCAGATCGTGTCTTGTTAAATCCTCCATTTTCTTACAAAGAAAATGGCCTGCCATTCATTGCCTATGGCCTGGATAAAATGGAGAAAGGCGGACTTGGTGCTATCATTATCCAAGACAGTGCTGGGTCAGGTAAGGCGACAGAGACTGCTAAGGCTATCTTGAAGAAACATACATTGTTAGCTTCAATCAAAATGCCAGTTGATCTATTCGTTCCCATGGCAGGAGTACAAACCTCTATTTATATTTTTGAAGCTCATAAAAAACATGACTATGAGCAGATGGTTAAATTTATTGATTTCAGAAATGATGGATATAAACGTGCAAAACGAGGAATTTCAGAAATAGATAGTCCTGTTCAGCGTTACCAGGATATTATCAAGATTTACAAAGCTGGAACTCGTGCAAAAGTTGATCAAGAGCTCTGGAATTTAGAACAAGTCTATTTTGAAGATTTTATCACTGATAAAGGTAATGACTGGAATTTTGAGCAGCATCAAGTAATTGATACCAAACCAACCTTGGACGATTTTAAAAAGACTGTTGCCGACTACCTAGCTTGGGAAGTTGACCAACTTCTAAAAAACAAGGGAGATGATGACTCAAAAAAAGCTTAAGCCCTCGTCTTCAGAAATTAAATGAAGAATTTGAAGCTAGCGGGGGCGAATGGAGAGAAGTCAAAGTGGGAAAATTGTTTCATATTCGTCCTACTAAAAATTATGGTCTAACAAATCAGAAACTGTTTGCTAATTCTGGTTCAGTACCAGTGGTAGTTAATTCTAGCCAAAATAATGGAATTGGGGGTTTTGTTGATTTAGAACCTACAGAGCAGGGAAATATAATTACTTTTTCTGATACAACTACATCGGATAGTATTTTTTATCAACCAAATGATTTTATAGGTTACTCGCATGTACAGGGAATGTTTCCATATGAAGAGTGGAACAAGTACAGTTTGCTGTATTTTGTAATATGTTTTAGAACTGCTACAAAAGGGAAATTTGACTATGGAAACAAATTTAATAGAGATAAGGCAAAAGAGATTTTAGTTACTGTACCTTACTACAACAATAAGCCGGCATTTAAATATATGGAAAACTACATCAAAGCGCTCGAGGCTGAACGCATCGAGACGCTCGAGGCTGAACGCATCGAGACGCTCGAGGCTTACCTAACTGTAACAAATCTCAGAGATTATCACCTTACAAAAAATGATGAAAAAGTACTTGACAAGTTTGAAAAACTTTCCGATACTAAGAGTAGAGTAGAGTAGAGGAGTCGGGGGTATTTCGGCTTTCTCCAGTTACAATGCTAACGTTGTTTCCGAATATTCATCAAGGGCGACGTTTAAAGAAAGACGACCAGATAAACGGAGATTTGCCTTTTGTGATGGCTGGTACGACCAATACAGGTGTTGTTCAAAATATTGGAAATGATGTTCGCGTTTTTCCAAAACATTCTCTAACCATCGATATTTTTGGTAATACATTTTATAGAGGTTATGAGTTTGGTGCTGGAGATGATACAGGGGTATTTTGGAATGATAAAATGAAAGATAGTAAGGCTCTGCTTTATCTCAAGACTATCATTGAAAAATCACTAATAGGGAAATACGACTTTGGAAGTAAGTTGCGGGCCTCTCAAACTCATAATTTTAAGTTTGATGTTCCTCAAACAAATAACCAAATCGACTATAAATTTATGTCAGACTTTATTCGCGTAGTTGAGAAGTTAGTTATCAAGGATCTTGTTACATGGGCTGACAAAAAAATTGCTGCGACTAAGGAGATTGTTGATGGATTATAAATTTTCGTATCAAGAACGTATAGAGAATATAGAAAATTCTATTGCGAGCTACAATCAGTTAAAACAACTTTCTACTCAGGCATCTGGCTTCATCACTATATCAGATTCTTTATTAGATAATTTAGGAAGTTCATTAGTTGTTGCGATCTATTCTTTATCTGAGCAACTATTAAAAGACACGATATATAAATTACTGGAAGTTGATTTTAAAGAGGAGACTCAAAGTTTTAAGGATAAATTTATTTTAAAACAGATTCCTCCTGAATCACATCCTATTACACCTGATTTAGATAGGATAAAATCGGAGTTGAAAATTTTTGATTCTAATTTTAAACTTTATCTTCCTAAAATAACAGATACCTATAAGAAAGCATATATAAAATTAATTAAAGCTAGGCATGATTATGCCCATGGTAATATACATACAGAAGGTATTGAATACACTGATGCACTTCACTTTGTCGAATATCTAAATATCCATTATTCAGAAATAATAGAGGGAAAATATATAAAAAATATTCAAGATTATGGCAAAAATCTTATAAAATTAAAAGACCATGAAAATTATCAAGAGTTTACTTTTCATAAAGAAGAAATAGCCACTAGTTTATCAATGTGTGTTGGTCAAATTGAAGAATTGTATTTTAGTGAGGAAAAATACGATATTTATTACTTAAATGAAATTTATGAATCACTTAAAGAAGCACATGATATGTTAAACGATATAAAGGAAGATACTTTTCAAGAAGATATTCAAAAATTTAAAGAATTTCTTGATGTGGTGATATAGGAAAAATACTTTCACTTTAGTAGGATTATTCATCCTACTAAAGTGAAAGTATGATAATAAGAAGAATAGTAAGAGAAAAATATGTCCAACATTCAAAACATGTCCCTTGAGGACATTATGGGAGAGCGCTTTGGTCGCTACTCCAAATACATCATTCAAGAGCGGGCCTTGCCGGATATTCGAGATGGCTTGAAGCCTGTTCAGCGCCGTATTCTTTATTCGATGAACAAGGACGGCAACACCTTTGACAAGGGCTACCGCAAGTCAGCTAAGTCAGTCGGGAACATCATGGGAAATTTCCACCCTCACGGTGACAGCTCCATCTACGATGCTATGGTCCGCATGTCTCAGGACTGGAAAAACCGTGAGATTCTCGTTGAGATGCACGGGAACAATGGTTCTATGGACGGTGATCCGCCGGCGGCTATGCGTTATACTGAGGCGCGGCTGTCTGAGATGGCTGGCTATCTTTTGCAGGATATCGAGAAAGATACTGTTCCTTTTGCTTGGAACTTTGACGATACTGAGAAGGAGCCGACTGTTCTGCCAGCAGCCTTTCCTAATCTTTTGGTCAATGGAGCAACTGGGATTTCCGCTGGTTATGCGACGGATATTCCGCCTCATAATCTAGCGGAAGTCATTGACGCGGTTATCTATATGATTGACCATCCGTCGGCCAAGGTGGAGAAACTCATGGAGTTTCTGCCTGGTCCAGACTTCCCGACAGGAGCTATTGTCCAAGGACGAGATGAGATTAAGAAAGCTTATGAGACTGGTAAAGGTCGCGTCGTGGTGCGCTCCAGAACTGAGATTGAAAAGCTGAAGGGCGGAAAAGAGCAAATCGTCATCACTGAGATTCCTTACGAGATTAATAAAGCGGTCTTGGTCAAGAAGATTGACGATGTACGGGTCAATAATAAGGTGGCCGGTATTGCTGAGGTTCGGGACGAATCCGACCGGGACGGTCTTCGCATTGCCATTGAGCTCAAGAAAGACGCCAATACCGAGCTGATTCTCAACTATCTTTTCAAATACACTGATTTGCAAGTTAATTATAACTTCAACATGGTGGCTATTGACAATTTCACACCTCGTTTGGTGGGGATTGTGCCAATCTTAACCAGCTATATTGCCCACCGCAAGGAGATTATTCTAGCTCGCAGCCGTTTTGACAAGTCCAAGGCTGAGAAACGGCTCCATATCGTGGAAGGATTGATTCGGGTGCTTTCCATCTTGGACGAGGTGATTGCCCTGATTCGTGCTTCCGAAAACAAAGCAGACGCCAAGGAAAATCTTAAAGTTAGCTATGATTTCACCGAGGAGCAGGCTGAGGCTATCG
The DNA here is from genome assembly GCF_019929145.1 of Streptococcus sanguinis. Lineage (GTDB taxonomy): Bacteria > Bacillota > Bacilli > Lactobacillales > Streptococcaceae > Streptococcus > Streptococcus sanguinis_U. The sequence continues at coordinate 562,260 of NZ_JAHZOW010000001.1, forward strand.
TCACTCTCCAACTCTACCGTTTGACAAATACAGACGTAGTGGTTCTGGAAGAGGAAGAAGCAGAGCTGCGTGAGAAGATTGCGATGCTGGCTGCCATTATCGGCGATGAGCGCACCATGTATAATCTTATGAAGCGGGAGCTCCGCGATGTCAAGAAGAAGTTTGGCAATCCGCGGCTCAGTGAGCTGCAGGATACGGCGAACGCCATCGAGATTGATACAGCTAGTCTGATTGTTGAGGAAGAGACCTATGTCAGCGTGACACGTTCTGGTTATATCAAACGGACCAGTCCGCGTTCTTTCTCTGCTTCAACCCTAGAGGAGATGGGCAAGCGTGACGATGACAGACTGATTTTCGTCAGCCCAGCCAAGACAACTCAGCATTTATTGATTTTCACCAGTCTTGGAAATGTCATTTACCGGCCTGTTCATGAGCTGTCAGACATCCGCTGGAAAGAAATCGGAGAACACCTCAGCCAGACCATTAGCAACTTTGATACCAAGGAAGAGGTTATCTATACAGAATTGCTTGATAGCTTTGAAGAGGGGACTTACTTTGCAGCGACCAAACTGGGACAAATCAAGCGTGTAGAGCGCAAGGAGTTCAGTCCTTGGCGGACCTACAAGTCCAAATCGCTTAAGTTTGCTAAACTAAAAAATGAAGACGACCAGGTCATTGCTCTGGCGCCGATTAAGCTGGATGATGTTATGCTCGTGACCAAGAATGGCTATGCTCTCCGCTTCAATATCGAGGAAGTACCAGTCATCGGAGCTAAGGCAGCTGGGGTTAAAGCCATCAATCTCAAGAAAGACGATGTCCTAGCGGCAGCCTTTATCGCCAATACAGACTCACTTTACCTCTTGACTCAGCGTGGTTCGCTCAAGCGTATGGCAGTCGCAGATATTCCTGTTACCAGTCGGGCAAATCGCGGTCTTCAAGTTCTGAGAGAGCTTAAGGCCAAGCCACATCGCGTCTTTGTGGCTGGACCAGTCTTTGGCGAAGCAGTGGACTTTGATCTCTTCACAACAGAAGCAGAAGCTAGTGAGGAGCAGATTTTGCAGGTGCTTTCTAATAAAGGAACTGCCTATGAGATCAATCTAGCTGATCTCAGCCTGTCTGAGAGAACCAGCAACGGCAGCTTCATTTCTGATACCATTTCAGACGAAGAAGTCTTCTCAGCTTACATCAAATAATCATCAAACCAGTTCGCAGGAGCTGGTTTTTTTCAATTTCTAAAAGTTTGATAGTGGCACAGAAGATTGCATAACAAAATTTTCTGAAAATTGAAAATAATACTTGAAAATATCTCAAAAAGGTGTAAAATAGGGAGTATCTAAAAATGAAGTTTGGAAGAAGAGGAGAAAGATCATGACTGTAAATCTTGACTGGGAAAATCTAGGATTCTCATATATGAAACTGCCTTATCGCTACATAGCTTACTATCGCAATGGCCAGTGGGAAGAAGGAACATTAACGGAGGACGCTACACTCCATATTTCTGAGTCCTCTCCCTGCCTTCACTACGGCCAACAGGCTTTTGAGGGTCTAAAGGCTTATCGAACTAAGGACGGCAGTATTCAACTCTTCCGTCCGGATAAAAATGCGGAGCGTCTGCAACGAACTGCCGACCGCTTACTTATGCCGCAAGTTCCTACAGAAATGTTTGTGGATGCAGTCAAGCAGGTTGTCCGAGCTAATGAAGAATATGTTCCACCTTATGGAACAGGTGGAACTCTTTACATTCGACCTCTCTTGATTGGAGTCGGCGATATTATTGGCGTGAAACCAGCTGAAGAATACATTTTCACTATCTTTGTAATGCCGGTTGGCAATTACTTCAAAGGCGGTCTGACTCCGACTAACTTCATTGTGTCAGATGACTATGATCGCGCTGCACCGCACGGAACAGGTGCAGCAAAAGTGGGAGGCAATTATGCTGCTAGCTTATTACCAGGAAAGATTGCCAAGGATAAGCATTTTTCAGATGTGATTTATCTGGATCCAGCAACCCATACCAAGATTGAAGAAGTAGGTTCTGCCAATTTCTTTGGTATCACCAAGGATAATGAGTTTATAACACCGCTCAGTCCGTCTATCTTGCCATCTATCACCAAGTATTCTTTGCTATACCTGGCCGAGCATAGACTAGGGCTCAAACCGATCGAAGGAGACGTTCCTCTGGCAGACTTGGGTAAATTTACTGAAGCTGGCGCTTGTGGAACAGCTGCAGTCATCTCTCCTATCGGTGGTATCCAGCATGGAGATGATTTCCATGTCTTTTATAGCGAGACAGAAGTCGGGCCAGTCACTCGCAAGCTATATGACGAATTAACTGGTATTCAATTCGGCGATGTTGAAGCGCCAGAAGGTTGGATTGTAAAAGTATAATCTAAAAACTGTCCTTGATGGGGCAGTTTTTCTGTAATTCTAGCCCAAGATAGCTTGCGTAGTCAGCCTTTTTCGTGTACAATAGAAATTTGAAAGAGGTAAGTTATGAGTAAAAAAGATAAAAAAATTGAAATTCAAATCACAGATAGTAAAGTGAAGGTCGGAGCAGACCAATTTGACGGTTATAGTCTCGCTATTGGCAAGAAGGTTATTGGCGAGATTGCTGAACTAGATGGCCAGTTTGCAATTATCAAAAATGGAAATGCTGAAAGTTTTTATAAAAAACTTGAAAGAGCCGTGGAAACTTTGATTGAAACCTATAATTTAAGCAAATAGGGCTTGCATTTTCATTGTATCAATGTTATAATAGATAGCGTTGATTGTCGGAGAGATAGCGAAGAGGCTAAACGCGGCGGACTGTAAATCCGCTCCTTCGGGTTCGGGGGTTCGAATCCCTCTCTCTCCATTCTTTATATTAATGGGGTATAGCCAAGCGGTAAGGCAAGGGACTTTGACTCCCTCATGCGTTGGTTCGAATCCAGCTACCCCAGTTCTTAGGTAATAGATCTGATAAAATAATAAAATGTCTTTAGGTGTTTTATTTCTTTATAGGATGGAAATCGTTAACGATAGATCAATGTCATTTGCGGGTGCTTAGGAAAATAAATAAGTAGTATGTCAAGCGAAAGCTTGATTGTTGGAGGATTTTTTTAGATGAATGAATTTGAAGATTTGCTAAACAGTGTTAGCCAAGTTGAGCCAGGTGACGTCGTTACTGCTGAAGTATTGACTGTTGACGCTAACCAAGCTAATGTTGCAATCGCTGGAACTGGTGTTGAAGGTGTTTTGACTCTTCGTGAGTTGACAAACGACCGCGACGCTGATATCAACGACCTTGTAAAACCAGGTGAAACACTTGAATTGCTTGTTCTTCGTCAAGTAGTAGGTAAAGATACAGACACCGTAACTTACCTGGTATCTAAAAAACGTTTGGAAGCTCGCAAAGCTTGGGACAAATTGGTTGGTCGTGAAGAAGAAGTTGTCACTGTTAAGGGCACTCGTGCTGTTAAAGGTGGACTTTCAGTTGAGTTTGAAGGACTTCGTGGATTTATCCCTGCTTCAATGCTTGATACTCGTTTCGTTCGTAACACTGAGCGTTTTGTAGGTCAAGAGTTTGATGCTAAGATTAAAGAAGTAGATCCAAAAGAAAACCGCTTCATCCTTTCACGTCGTGAGGTTGTAGAAGCTGAAGCTGCAGCAGCACGTGCTGAAGTCTTTGGTAAATTGAATGTTGGTGATATTGTAACTGGTAAAGTTGCTCGCATCACTAGCTTCGGTGCTTTCATTGACCTTGGCGGAGTTGATGGATTGGTTCACTTGACTGAATTGTCACATGAGCGTAACGTATCACCTAAGTCTGTTGTATCAGTTGGCGATGAAATCGAAGTGAAAGTCCTTGACTTGAACGAAGAAGAAGGTCGCGTATCCCTCTCTCTTAAAGCAACAACGCCTGGACCATGGGATGGTGTTGAGCAAAAACTTGCTGCAGGCGATGTGATCGAAGGAACTGTAAAACGTTTGACCGATTTTGGTGCTTTCGTTGAAGTATTGCCAGGTATCGATGGATTGGTTCACATCTCACAAATTTCACACAAACGTGTTGAAAGCCCTAAAGATGCCCTTAAGGTTGGTCAAGAAGTGACTGTTAAGGTTCTTGAAGTGAATGCTGCTGATGAGCGTGTATCACTTTCTATCAAGGCTCTTGAAGAACGTCCAGCTCAAGAAGAAGGACAAAAAGATGAGAAACGCCAATCACGTCCTCGTCGTCCAAAACGTCAAGAAAAACGTGACTTTGAACTTCCAGAAACTCAAACTGGATTCTCAATGGCTGATTTGTTTGGCGATATTGAATTGTGATTAGTTAAAAGAAGTTGAGAAATCTCAACTTCTTTTTCTGATTTTCACTTGTATTTTCAGAGAAAATCAGTTATAATGAATTAGTTGCCACCCTTAGTGTAATGGATATCACGCAAGATTCCGGTTCTTGAGATGGGAGTTCGATTCTCTCAGGGTGGATGACTTAAAATTGGACTCTTCGGAGTCTTTTTTGCTCTTTCTTGGAGGAACACATGCAATGACAGTAAAATTAATCTCTCATACCTTAATCGAGAAAGAGGGGAAGTATTTGCTTATCAAACGGTCTAAGATAAAGCGAGGCCTTCCTAATGTCTATCCATCTTATTGGGATATTCCAGGTGGAAGTGTAGAAGAGAATGAACTTCCCAGAGAGGCGGCTCTACGCGAGGCTATGGAGGAGGTTAATCAAAAGATTCGGATTGATAGGATTATCCATGAAGATAGCCAGTTTGATTCTAGCAAAGATACTGTTTTCACACGCTTGGTTTATGCGGGTAGGATTACGGAGCAGCGTGATATTATATTAGATCCAGAAGAGCATTCAGACTTTGTCTGGATTACTTCTTTGAAAGACATAGAGAGCGAGCTCATCGTGCCTTATTTAATAGATATTTTTGTCGACAAACCTATATAAAACAACTAAAAAACATCCCCTTTTATCAGGAGATGTTTTTTTATAATTAGTTTTTAGATGCTTCTTGGAATTCAGGATTCTTCCATGCTTCATCAATAATTGCTTGCAATTCTTTAGCAGAAGCTTGCATTTTTTGTGTTTCAGCATCGTTCAGTGGGATGTTTACTGGGCGTACAATACCATGTGCACCAACGATAGCAGGTTGACCAATGAAGACATTTTCAACGCCATATTGGCCTTCTTGGAAGACTGACAATGGCAATACAGCATTTTCATCGTCAAGGATAGCTTTTGTGATACGAGCCAAGGCAACCGCGATACCATAGTAAGTAGCACCTTTTTTGTTGATGATTGAGTATGCTGCGTCACGAACGGAGATGAAAAGATCAACCAAGTCTTGTTCGTTCAAGTCACGGTTAGCTTGCAACCATTGCTCCAATTTCACACCTGCAACGTTAGCGTGTGACCAAACAGCAAACTCAGAGTCACCGTGCTCACCCATGATGTAGGCATGGACAGAACGAGCATCGATACCAATCTTTTCAGCAAGAGCTTGACGGAAGCGAGCTGAGTCAAGTGAAGTACCTGAACCAATAACGCGCTCTTTAGGGAAACCAGAGAATTTCCAAGTTGAGTAAGTCAAAACGTCAACGGGGTTAGCAGCAACAAGGAAGATACCGTTAAAGCCTGATTCTACGACTTGAGTAACGATAGATTTGTTGATAGCCAAGTTTTTGCCAACAAGGTCAAGACGAGTTTCACCTGGTTTTTGAGGTGCACCTGCAGTGATAACAACGAGGTCAGCATCCGCACAGTCTGCATAAGTAGCTGCATAGATTTTTTTAGGTGAAGTGAAAGCAAGGGCGTGGCTAAGGTCTTCAGCATCACCGACAGCCTTTTCAAATAATTGAGGGATTTCAATGATACCAAGTTCTTGAGCAATACCTTGGTTTACAAGAGCAAATGCGTAAGATGAACCTACAGCACCGTCACCAACAAGGATGACTTTTTTATGTTGTTTAGTAGCAGTCATTTCTAAACATCTCCTTATTTTTTTAGGGAATATTTCCCGTACACATTCATTCTACCACTTTTGGTATATTTTGTCACGGTCAACTTGTATATCTAGCGATGTAAACGTTTTTACAAACGGTTCAAAATACTGAAAAATTAAAGAAAATGTGGTATAATATAGGATAGTTTAATATGAAAGAAAGGCATTTTTTAATGCAAGACAGAAACTTAGTAAATGTTAATCTGACTAGCGAAATGAAGACTAGTTTCATCGATTACGCAATGAGCGTTATCGTGGCTCGGGCACTTCCAGATGTTCGTGATGGTCTCAAGCCTGTTCACCGTCGGATTCTCTATGGGATGAATGAGCTTGGCGTGACGCCTGAGAAGCCTCACAAGAAATCAGCTCGTATCACAGGGGATGTCATGGGTAAGTATCACCCGCATGGTGACTCCTCTATTTATGAAGCGATGGTGCGGATGGCTCAATGGTGGAGCTATCGTTATATGCTGGTAGACGGCCATGGGAACTTCGGTTCTATGGACGGAGATGGGGCTGCTGCCCAGCGTTATACAGAAGCACGTATGAGCAAGATTGCTCTGGAGATGCTTCGCGATATTAATAAAAACACTGTAGATTATATTGACAACTATGATGCCAGCGAGAGAGAGCCTGTAGTTCTTCCTGCTCGCTTCCCTAACTTACTCGTAAATGGAGCGACAGGGATTGCAGTTGGGATGGCGACCAATATCCCACCGCATAATCTTGGTGAGTCTATTGATGCAGTTAAGCTTGTTATGGACAATCCGGATGCAACAACTCGCGATATCATGGAAGTCCTTCCTGGACCAGATTTTCCGACAGGAGCACTGGTTATGGGCAAGTCCGGTATTCACCGGGCTTATGAAACAGGGAAGGGTTCGATTGTTCTTCGTTCTCGCACTGAAATTGAAGAAATGAAAAACGGCCGTGAGCGAATTGTCGTAACCGAGTTTCCATACATGGTTAATAAGACCAAGGTCCATGAGCATATTGTTCGTCTGGTGCAGGAAAAACGAATTGATGGTATCACAGCTGTTCGTGATGAGTCTAACCGTGAAGGGGTCCGTTTTGTCATTGAGGTTCGTCGTGATGCCTCTGCACATGTCATTCTAAACAATCTTTTCAAGCTGACTCAGATGCAGACCAATTTCAGCTTCAATATGCTGGCTATTCAAAATGGTGTGCCGAAGATTCTGTCTCTGCGTGAGATTTTGTTGGCCTACATTGAGCACCAAAAAGAAGTGGTGACTCGACGGACTGTCTTCGATAAAGAAAAGGCAGAAGCTCGAGCTCATATCTTAGCTGGTTTGCTGATTGCGTTGGATCATATTGATGAAGTGATTCGGATTATCCGTAATAGCGAAACGGACGCAGAAGCACAGGCTGAATTGATGGCTAAGTTTGAGCTATCTGAGCGCCAGAGTCAGGCTATCCTCGATATGCGTCTGCGCCGTCTGACTGGTTTGGAACGTGATAAGATCCAGTCAGAATACGATGAACTGATTGCCTTGATTGCAGACTTAGCTGATATCTTGGCTAAGCCAGAGCGCGTTATCGCTATTATCAAGGAAGAGTTAGACGAGGTCAAACGTAAATTTGCGGATGATCGCCGAACTGAGCTGATGGTGGGAGAAGTTCTTTCTCTTGAAGATGAAGATTTGATTGAGGAAGCGGATGTTTTGATTACCCTGTCTAATAAAGGTTATATCAAACGTCTGAATCAGGCTGAATTCACTGCTCAGAAACGTGGTGGTCGCGGTGTTCAAGGAACTGGTGTCAAAGACGATGACTTTGTCAAAGAGCTGGTTTCAACAAGCACCCACGATAGACTGCTCTTCTTTACCAATAAAGGCCGAGTCTATCGTCTCAAAGGATATGAAATCCCTGAGTACGGTCGGACAGCCAAGGGCTTGCCAGTAGTCAATCTCTTGAAGCTTGATGAAGGAGAGACTATTCAGACTATCATAAATGTTCAGCAAGACCGAAGTGATGATTCCTATCTCTTCTTTACTACCCGTCATGGGGTGGTCAAACGGACCAGTGTGACAGAATTTGCTAATATTCGTCAGAATGGTCTCAAAGCTTTGAATTTGAAGGATGAAGACGAGTTAATCAATGTCTTTCTGACGGACGGTGCTGCAGACGTTATCATTGGTACTAAGTTTGGTTATTCTGTCCGCTTCAATGAGACAGCTGTCCGGAGCATGAGCCGTATAGCGACTGGTGTTCGCGGAGTCAATCTTCGAGAGGGGGACCAGGTCGTTGGAGCTGGTGTGATTGCTGAGGGAGACGAAGTGCTTGTCATCACCGAAAAAGGCTATGGTAAGCGAACTCTTGCTAGTGAGTATCCAACCAAGGGCCGTGGTGGTAAAGGGATTAAAACAGCCAATATCACTGATAAGAATGGACCTCTTGCCGGTCTGATGACAGTAACTGGCGAGGAAGATTTGATGATTATCACTAATACTGGTGTCATCATTCGGACAAGTGTGGCGAATATTTCTCAGACTGGCCGCTCAACCATGGGAGTTAAGGTCATGCGTCTGGACCAAAATGCACAGATTGTCACCTTTACAAGCGTCGAAGCAGATGATAAAGAAGATGTAGCAGAGGAAGAAAACGAATCGTAAAAGAGGACCTCTATATGGTACAAGGAAAAAGAAGTCGAAAAAGAAAACAAAAAAGCAAAAGAAATATTTTTATCAATATTGTTGCGTCATTATTAATTATTGTGGCTCTGGGTTTAATCTTTAATGCGCAAATCCGAAACATGATTATGGTTTGGCATACCAACCAATATCAGGTCAGCAAGGTTTCCAAAGACTCTATTAATAAAAATAAAAATGCTGAGACTAGCTTTGATTTTAATAAGGTAGAGTCACTTTCTACAGAAGCAGTTATCAATGCTCAGTGGAAAGCTCAGCAACTGCCTGTTATCGGAGGCATCTCAATTCCAGAAGTATCCATGAATTTGCCGATCTTCAAAGGACTGGATAATGCTGGATTGTATTATGGTGCTGGTACGATGAAAGAGACTCAGCAGATGGGGCAGGGGAATTATGCCTTGGCTAGCCACCATGTCTTTGGCATCACAGGGGCTAGCAACATGCTCTTTTCCCCACTGGATCGTGCTAAGGCTGGCATGAAGATCTATATCACTGATAAAGAGCATGTCTATACTTATGTAATCACTAGTGTTGAAACGGTAACTCCAGATCGAACGGATTTGATTGAGGATACCGAAGGCGTTACAGAGATTACTTTGGTTACTTGTGAGGATGCTGCAGCAACCAATCGAACGATTGTCAAGGGAACGTTAGAAGGCTCTGTCGAGTATGACAAGGCTCCTAAGGATGTTCTTGAATCTTTCAGTAAGTCCTATAATCAAATGCAGATTTAAAGGCAAGAGACTAAAAAAATTTCACTCCAAAGGTTAGGAAGAACTCTACTTTTGGAGTGTTTTTTTATCTAAAATTTGTTCTGGACGAAAGATTTTTTGTATCTATTCTTGCTGATTTTGACTCTTTTTCCGAATAATAAGGTAAGGAGGTTTCTATGTATAGCATTTCATTTCAAGATGATATTAGCATGATGCCGCGGGAGCGTCTGATGAGAGAAGGGGCTGAAAAACTCAGTAACCAAGAGCTTCTATCAATTTTCCTCAGGACAGGCAACAAAAAAGAAACTGTTTTTCAAGTTTCTCAAAGAATTTTATCATCGATTTCCAGTTTGAACGATCTTAAGTATTTAACTTTGCAGGAATTGCAGACTATTTCTGGAATCGGTCCGATTAAGGCTGTGGAGCTGCAGGCCATTATCGAATTAGGACGTCGGATTAACCGAGCAGAGGTTCTGCAGAAAGAGCAGATTATGGGCAGTCAAAAATTAGCCCAGAAGATGCAGCAGGAATTGGGAGATATGAGGCAGGAGTGCTTGGTTGCTATTTATCTTAATAGTCAAAATCAAATTCTGCATCAGCAGACTATTTTTATGGGGACAGTCAGCAGAAGCATTGCTGAGCCAAGAGAGATTCTCCACTACGCTCTCAAGCATCTAGCGACATCTATCATACTGGTACACAATCATCCATCAGGCTCAGTCGTTCCCAGCAGAAATGACGATGAGGTGACCCAGCATATGAAAGAAGCGTGTGAGATGATGGGCTTGGTTCTTTTGGATCATTTGATTGTGTCTAAGTCCAACTACTATAGCTACCGAGAAGAGACAGATATGATATAATTTGATTTACTTGAATATAAAAAACTTCTATTCGTGTAGAACAGAAGTTTATCTAGGAGTAGAGGCTTTTTAAAGAGTATTGACAACATAATCAAACAGAGCTAGGTCTCCTTCTCTGGAGCCAAACAAGAACTCTGGGTGCCATTGGACACCAAGGAATGGACTGCCGTCAGTAGAAGTTATTGCTTCAATAATTTTATCTCTAGGATCATAGGCAATGACTTCTAGGCCAGCCGCTAAATCCTTGATACTCTGATGGTGGAAGGAGTTGATTTCAGATGCTGGTCCATAGATTTCGTGCAGAATAGAACCGTTCTTGGTCACCATGCTTTGAGTCGTGTACTCAGCAGAGCTATCTTGCCAATGATCTTCAATATCTTGATGAAGAGTACCTCCTAGGGCTACATTATAAAGTTGGGTTCCGCGGCAGACGGTGAAAATTGGTTTATTTTGACGGCGAGCTTCTTTGATTAAAGCTAATTCAAAAATATCCCGTTTGAGTAGATAATCATCGCTGTCAATGGTTTTCTCTTCACCATAGAATTGAGGGCATACATTCTGACCGCCTGTGATGATTAATTTATCGACAATGGAAACATACTGTTTAGCCATTTCTTCATCACCGATTGGCAAAATCATTGGAATTCCGCCAACTTCTTTGACACCCTCAACGAATCCTGTCGCCGTATAGCTCATATGGATGAAGTGATCGTCTGGGATTTCTCTTTCATTTCCGGTTATTCCAATAATAGGTTTACTCATAGAGTGTTTAATACCTCTTTCAAATTAATAATCATTTTTTCTCATGAAGTAGAGCAGAGTCTGCAGTTCGCTAGTCAGGTCAACATACTGGACGACCACATCCTTAGGCAGGGATAGGTTTACAGGTGAGAAACAGAGAATGCCCTTGACACCAGCCTGAACTAAGATAGATGCGACTTCTTGAGCTTTTACGCTAGGTACAGTTAGGATGGCAGTTTGCACATTTCCTGACTGTATTTTTTCTTTGATTTGGGAAATTCCATAGATAGGAATCCCATCGCTGGTTGTGCTGCCAACTTCTGGATGGTCATCTACGTCAAAAGCCATTACAACCTTCATTTTATTGCGCTCATGAAAACGATAGTGTAGCAGAGCACGTCCCATATTACCAACACCAACAATCATGACATTGGTAATAGCATTATCGTTCAAGAGGTCAGCAAAAAAGTTCATCAATTTCTTGACATCATAACCAAATCCTCTGCGGCCAAGTTCACCGAAATAAGAAAAATCTCGTCTTACAGTAGCAGAGTCAATACCAATGGCTTCTGCAATTTGCTTGGAGTTTGCTTTTTCAATCTTCTCAGCATTAAAACGTTTAAAAATACGATAGTAGAGCGATAGCCTTTTAGCAGTAGCTCGGGGAATTGTAGTATTTTTTTCAGTTTTCACAAAATCACAACCTTTCTAATTCTATTTTATAGGAAGTTTGTGAAAAAATCAACTAATTAAGAGTGTTTGATTCACTAAAAAAGAAAAGAGTGAAAGTTTATGTTATGTTGTAACTGCGAAGGATTAGTCCTGGTAAGGACTTAGGTCTAACTGGTACATCTGGCGGTACAAGTCTCCAATTAGCCCTGTAAAAGGCAGCTGGTGTCCGTTATAAGTGATAGAAAGTACTTTGAGCGAGTCAGGAACCGTGACGCAGCCAGAGAAGGCTAGAAGAAATTCGTCAAAGTCGTCGTAGGTGAGTGTTCGTTGCACCTTATATGAGTCCAAATAGGTCAGTTCAACCATCGTTAATCCTTTCATTTGTTTAAATGTTCATTTTGATATTCTTCAAGTGTTCTAAGTAGAAGTCAAGCTCGTTTTTTTAAGAGTCTAAATCAAAAAAGCAAAATTGCGAGAATCTTGCTTATTGTGGTGTCTTTTCAAAAATATTTCTTTCAACCAGGCTATCCATCAAGAAATAAAATTTTTGCTGGATAATGTGATGGTCTTCTGATTTGAAAATATTGACCAAGCGCAGGCCTGATTTATCAGTGATGTTGATTTTGAAACCATTCAAATCTTTATTGACGATGATTTTCAGCAGAAAACCATTTCCGCTGTTGGGAACAGTTTCCAGCAGACGAGAAAGTTCATAGTTTCCGACCTTGCTTTCCGCGAAAGTATTGTCGCGCAAGGTAAATTTCTTGACATTTGGGTGAAGTGAATAGGTATATTCACAGTTTGCTAAGCTAACAGATGTTTGAAAGGCCATCTTATCCTCCTAAAATTTCTTTTAATTTCTTTGTAAATGATTGAATCTCTTGCAGAGTCGTTTGGTCCGAAGTGCTGATCCGAATGGACTCATACAAGCGGTTGGAATCCTTGCCATACATAGCCTGCAAGACATGACTGGGTTGTATAGCTCCGGCTGTGCAGGCTGATCCTGTTGAAATGGAAAAGCCGTTTAAATCCATTTGAAGCAGAAGCAGATCATTTTTTTGATTGGGAAATCCCAAATTGATGACATATGGCAAGCTTGGTTGACTTTCATTTAAGTAAAAGTCAATGTCTGATAAGTCAGCAAGTAAGCTGTTTTTTAAGTCTTGCGCATGCTCTAGATTTTCCTCTAGATGTTCCATGCTTTCCAATAGTGCTGCCGCCATGCCTGTGATAGAGATTAGATTTTCAGTTCCGGCCCGGTGTTTTTCTTCCTGGTCACCACCATGCATGAAATTGTCAAAATCCATCTTCTTGGCATAAAGGAAGCCAACGCCTTTGGGACCATGAAACTTATGCGCTGAAGCAGAGAGGAAGTCAATCCTTAGCTCGTCAGGATAGATGGGAAGTTTACCAATTGCTTGGACAGCATCAACGTGAAAAGCAGCAGGATGTTCTTGCAGTAATTCACCAATTTCCTTAATGGGGAGCATGGCACCCGTCTCGTTATTAACTGCCATGACGGACACAAGAATAGTGTCAGGTCTAAGAGACTTCTTAATATCCTCCGCTCGAATCTGACCATCTACCGGCTGAACAAAAGTAGCTTCGAAGCCGAATTTATCTACTAGGTACTCCACCACTTCTAAGACAGCATGGTGTTCAATAGCAGTGGTGACAATATGCTTCCCTCGGTTCTGGTGACGAAGGGCATAGCCTTTGATAGCAGTATTATTGCTTTCAGTGCCGCCTGAAGTAAAAAGAATCTTATTGCTTTGAGTATGCAGGGCTTGAGCAATATCTTCACGCGCCTGCCTAAGGAGTTTACTAGCTTCTCGACCATGGCTATGCGTACTGGAAGGATTTCCGAAGACAGTCATAGTTTTGGTCATTGCTTGAATTGCAGCGAGCGACAAAGCAGTTGTAGCGGCATTATCTAAATAAATCACTCTGGTTACCTTATTTCTTTTGATAGGCAAAGAGTGGGCTGACTGGTTTTCTCTCTTGGATGCGGACAATGGCATCACCAATCAGTTCACTAGCTGTAATGTAGTGGAGATTCTTAGGTGTTTTTTCTTTGGTATCAACAGAGTCTGTCACAAGAATTTCCCTGATAGGAGAATTATCTAGTAATTCCGAAGCTTTATCCGCAAAGAGACCGTGACTGGATACAGCATAGATTTCGACTGCACCTTCGCGACAGACAATTTTAGCTGCTTCAGAGAAAGTCCGACCGGTATTTAAAATGTCGTCAATCAGAATAGCTTTCTTACCCTCAACATCTCCAATGATATATCCCTCAGAGCGACCCGCCTCATCTTCGCCATAATCAATGATAGCGATAGGGGCATCCAGATATTCAGCCAAATTGCGGGCGCGTTTTACACCAGAGTTTTTAGGGCTGACGACAACGACATCATCTCCCGTTAACCCCATATTGCAATAATGTTTGGCAAAGAGTGGGATAGTGAAGAGGTTATCTACTGGAATATCAAAGAATCCTTGGACCTGTACGGCATGAAGATCCAGAGAAATCACGCGATCCACTCCAGCACCGACAAGCATATTGGCAACCAGTTTAGCTGTGATTGGCTCGCGAGGAGCAGCAGTCCGATCCTGACGGGCATAACCAAAATAAGGCATGACAACATTAATCGTATTAGCACTTGCACGCTTGCAGGCATCCACCATAATCAAGAGCTCCATCAAGTGATTATTGACAGGGAAGCTAGTAGACTGAATGATGTAAATATCATAGCCACGAACGCTTTCTTCAATGTTAATCTGAATCTCGCCGTCCGAGAATTGGCGGGAGGAAAGTTTTCCCAAAGGAACCCCAGCAGCCTCAGCGATTTTTTCAGCTATGGAATGATTGGAGTTGAGGGAAAAAAGCTTCATATTTTTTTTATCTGACATGAGTTGGACCGTCCTCTTTTTGTGTCATTTCTATAATCTAATGCTCCATGAAATTTATATTTCAATAGTCTTTAGATTGCTACCTTTTATTTTACCAAAAAAATTAGATTATTTCAGCTATTTTGTGGTCGTTGATTTACAAGTTTTCAGAAAATCTTGCTATCTTGCTCTTACCAGGTTTGTAGTCGATGCTGTGCTGTTTTAGGAAGTTCAAGAAATTTTCTTTTCCTTTTTCGAAATCTTCAACTTCGACTTCGAGTTCGAAGTCTTTTTTGCCCAAGTAGTGGCTCTCATCCAGAGCAAATAGACCGATTTCATTTTCTTCTTCATAGCGGATAGTCTCTAGAGAACCCAGAATCTTCAAGTCTTGGATGGGAATTTCTTTCTGAAGCAGCGTCTCTAAAATCTCTCCCGTAGGAAATTCATTGTTCTGCAAAATATTTTCGGTTTCTTCTGGTGTCAAGTTCTGATTGAGTTCCAAGGATCCGACTTCTTGAGGAATCTTGAGCGTCAGCTCTGCTTCGCAATGGTTAAAAGTTCGTACTCGAAAAGCCATGTGGGCGTGACGGATACTTTGCTGATCTGAATCGATGTAGTGGTTGGTTTGGCTAATAGGCGAAATATCAGAAAAAAACTGGAGCAGACGGTCGTGCTCTTCTTTGGTCAGCATGGTTTTGAATTCAATTTCTAAGTGATTCATTTTCATATCCTTTTCTTTTTTTTGAAAGCGATTTATGTTATAATAACAGTTGTGTTTATTTTATACAAAAAATAATGATATGACAAGGTAAGTGTATGACAATAGAATGGGAAGAGTTTTTAGACCCCTATATTCAAGCTGTTGGAGAGCTGAAAATTAAGTTGCGTGGGGTGCGAAAGCAATACCGCAAGCAGCAACGCCATTCTCCGATTGAGTTTGTGACCGGACGCGTCAAGCCGATTGAGAGCATTAAAGAAAAGATGGTTCTGCGAGGCATTCGAGAGGAAAATATCGAGCAGGAGATGCAGGATATCGCTGGCTTACGGGTCATGGTCCAGTTTGTCGATGATGTTGATGAAGTTTTAGAAGTCCTGCGAAATCGGACTGATATGCGTATTGTCCAGGAAAGGGATTACATCAAAAACAAAAAAGCCAGTGGCTATCGGAGTTACCATGTGATTGTAGAATATCCAGTTGATACAATTAATGGTCATAGGCTTATTCTGGCTGAGATTCAGATTCGCACCCTTTCGATGAATTTTTGGGCTACGATTGAGCATTCTTTGAATTACAAGTATAAAGGAGAATTTCCCGAGGAAATCAAATGCCGCTTGGAAACGACAGCTAATCTTGCCTATCAGCTGGATGAGGAGATGGGAGAAATCCGTGATGCTATCCAGGAGGCGCAGGCTCTCTTTGATCCTCTTCACCGCAAGTTAAATGACGGTGTGGGAAATAGTGATGATACAGATGAAGAATACAGATAAAAAAATAGCGATTATCCGCAATCGGAAAAGACAGAGTGAACAAGTCTATCAGGATTTGAAGCAGAAGCTTAAACAGAATGGCTTTATTTTAACTCCTAAGAGTCCCGACATCGTGATTTCGGTGGGTGGTGACGGCATGTTGCTGTCGGCTTTTCATATGTATGAAGAACAGCTGGATCGGGTCCGCTTTGTCGGTGTGCATACAGGCCATCTCGGCTTTTATACAGACTACCGTGATTTTGAACTAGATAAACTTGTCGAAAATCTTAAACTAGATACTGGTGCTCAGGTTTCTTATCCAATTTTAAATGTGAAAATCACTTTTGAAAATGGTGACACACGCACTATTCGTGCTTTGAACGAAGCAACAATCAAGCGTTCGGATCGGACTATGGTAGCTGATGTCATTATCAATCGGGTTCATTTCGAGCGTTTCCGAGGAGATGGGATTTCCGTTTCTACTCCAACGGGCAGCACAGCCTATAACAAATCTCTGGGCGGAGCAGTATTACATCCGACGATTGAAGCCTTGCAAGTGACAGAAATTGCCAGTCTCAACAATCGGGTTTATCGGACATTGGGTTCGTCTGTCATTGTTCCCAAAAAGGATAAGATTGAGTTAGTACCGACCCGCAGTGACTATCATACTATCGCGGTTGATAATCAGACTTTCTCTTTCAAAAACATTGTCCGTATTGAGTATCAGATTGACAATCATAAGATACATTTTGTGGCTTCACCAAGCCATACCAGCTTTTGGAATCGTGTCAGAGACTCCTTTATTGGAGAGTGCCGGGAATGAGGTTTGAGTTTATTGCTGATGAGCATGTCAAGGTAAAGACTTTTTTGAAGCGACACGAAATTTCCAAAGGCCTCTTGGCTAAGATAAAATTTTCCGGCGGAAACATTCTTGTCAACCATCAACCTCAGAATGCTATTTATCTCTTGGATATTGGTGATAAAGTGACGATTGACATCCCGTCTGAAAAGGGATTTGAGAGCCTGAAGGCTGTTGATAAGGACTTGTCTGTCATCTATGAAGATGAGCATTTCTTGGTTCTAGATAAGCCGGCAGAGGTGGCTAGCATTCCCAGTGTTAATCATTCCAACACTATGGCTAATTTCGTCAAGGCTTACTATATTCGTCAGGCCTATGAAAACCAGCAGGTGCATATCGTGACGCGTCTGGATAAGGATACAAGTGGGCTCATGCTTTTTGCTAAGCATGGCTATGCTCATGCCAGATTGGATAAGCAGCTACAGAAGAAGCTGATAGAAAAGCGCTATTACGCTCTAGTTCGGGGGACTGGTGACTTAGAGGAGCAAGGCGAGATTATTGCTCCGATTGGGCGGAATCCTGAGAGTATCATTACGAGGCGCGTGACAGAGAATGGTAAGTACGCCCATACCAGTTACAAAGTCATAGAGCGATTTGGAGATGTCTATCTGGTGGATATTCATCTGCATACTGGGCGGACTCATCAAATCCGCGTTCATTTTTCACACATTGGCTTTCCGCTTTTGGGTGACGACCTTTATGGAGGGAGTTTGGAACACGGAATAGAGCGACAAGCTTTGCATTGTCATTCTTTGAAATTTTATAATCCTTTTAGCGGACAGGAAGTTGAGCGGGCCAGTCCTTTGCCAGAAGATTTTAAACAAGTTATTGAGAAATTAAAAGAATAAGAGATAAAGGAGTTTTAAGAAACATGAAAATTTTTGATTCAATTCGTGAAGCCTTGAAGGATAAGGAAGTAAAGATTGTCTTGCCAGAGGGTGAGGAGCCACGGATTTTGCAAGCAACTAAACGCTTGGTGAAAGAAACCGATATTACACCAGTTCTTTTGGGAAATCCTGATAAAATACGTATTTATCTGGAAATTGAGGGAGTAAAAGAAGGGTATCAGGTTATTGATCCTTCAAACTGTTCCTGCTTTGAAGAACTGGTAGAAGCATTCGTCGAGCGTCGTAAAGGGAAAATCACTGCAGACGAAGCACGTCAGTTGCTCAAGGAAGATGTCAACTACTTTGGGGTTATGTTGGTTTATCTTGGCAAGGTTCAAGGGATGGTGTCTGGCGCGATTCACTCCACAGCAGCGACTGTTCGGCCGGCTCTCCAAATCATCAAGACCCTGCCTTGGGTTTCTCGTACTTCAGGAGCCTTCCTCATGGTGCGTGATGACGAACGCTACATTTTCAGTGACTGTGCCATCAATATCGATCCAGATGCCAATGTTTTGGCGGAGATTGCTGTTAACTCAGCCCTAACAGCGCAGATTTTTGGTATTGATCCTAAAGTTGCAATGCTCAGCTATTCGACCAAAGGCTCTGGTTTCGGAGAAAAGGTTGATAAGGTTGTAGAAGCGACTAAGTTGGCTCAGGAAATGCGTCCAGACTTGGCTATTGATGGTGAATTGCAGTTTGATGCAGCTTTTGTCCCTGCAACAGCGGAGCTGAAAGCACCTGGCAGCCCTGTGGCCGGTCAAGCGACTGTCTTTGTCTTCCCAAGTATCGAAGCTGGGAATATCAGCTACAAAATGGCAGAGCGTTTGGGCGGATTTTCAGCAGTAGGTCCTATCTTGCAGGGCCTTAACCATCCAGTTAACGACCTTTCTCGAGGCTGTAATGCGGATGACGTATACAAACTGACTTTGATTACAGCCAGTCAGGCTGTTGGTCATTATTAAACGATAGGAAACAATTGGAGGGCATAAGCTCTCCTATTTTTCTTGCCTTATGCTATACTAGATTTATGTTAGATTTGAAAGAATACGGAATTGAGATGTGGGAGGCAGATAAAATTGCCTCTTTTAGAGAGAAATTATTAACTTGGTATGATGAAAACAAACGTGACTTGCCTTGGCGCAGAACAAATGATCCTTATCATATCTGGGTTTCTGAGATTATGCTGCAGCAGACTCGGGTGGATACGGTGATTCCTTACTATGAGCGCTTTCTTGACTGGTTTCCGACTGTAGCTGATTTAGCTCAGGCGCCAGAGGATAGACTGCTCAAAGCTTGGGAAGGATTGGGTTATTATTCGCGGGTGCGAAATATGCAAAAAGCAGCCCAGCAGATAATGACGGATTTCGCTGGAAAATTTCCTGATAGCTATGAAGGAATTGCTAGTCTCAAAGGGATTGGTCCTTATACGGCTGGTGCTATTGCTAGTATTGCCTTTGGCCTAGCCGAGCCTGCGGTAGACGGCAATGTCATGCGGGTGCTGAGTCGATTATTTGAAGTTGATTTAGATATTGGCCAACCTAGCAATCGGAAGGTATTTCAGGCTATGATGGAGATTCTGATTGATCCAGGCAGACCTGGAGATTTTAATCAAGCGCTGATGGATCTGGGGTCAGATATCGAAGCTCCTGTTAATCCTCATCCAGAAGACAGTCCTGTAAAGGAGTTCAGCGCAGCTTATTTGCATGGAACAATGGATAAATACCCAATCAAAGCCCCTAAAAAGAAGCCGGTTCCGGTCTATTTGCAGGGCTTGATTATCGAAAACGAACAGGGACAGTTCTTGCTTGAAAAGAATGAGGCTGCTGGCTTGTTATCAGGTTTTTGGCATTTTCCCTTGATTGAAATCGAGGAATTTCAAACTGAAAATCAGATGTCCCTTTTTGAAGTGGCAGAAAATCAGCCAAGTCTGGACTTGTCTCCTCAAGAAAGCTTTGAGCAGGATTATGATTTGATTGTTGATTGGCAGCAGCAGTCCTTTTCAAAAGTACAGCATGTTTTCAGTCATCGCAAGTGGCATATCCAGCTGGCTTATGGCCGAGTTAAGGATAGCCAGATCGCAGCTGATGGAGAGGTCTTGTGGCTTCATCCAGAAGATTTTGGCAATTACCCCTTTGCCAAACCCCAGCAGAAGATGTGGGAGGCTTTTAGGAACGTAAAAGATGGAAACTAAAGTTAAATAGTCTGTTGAACTTGATTAAATTTACGAAGAATAGGAAATCATTAAAATATGTCCCATACCCCTAGTCCTCCAGATAAAACTTTTATTGGACGTCGTAGCAGACTTGCTGGTGTCATTTATTTTATATTAGGCGCTTTGAATTTCTTACATTGCCTTCTTTATTTTCAGTGGATATTTTCCCCAACTGCGAGAACTGACTTCATCATTATTCTAATTTTTATAGGTTTAAATATTTATTTTTTGACTCGCGAGTTCATCTATAAATGCTTCCATTGGTGTGGCTATCATGCCTTACCTGAGTTAGCTAAGTTCGGGAGCGGACGCTATTCCTTTCACTTGCCTGTCTTCGAAAGACATACCGAAAACTATAAAGTCTATTACAGTAAAAGATCAAAGAAACATCAATTTCTTTTCTTTGTGAGCTATATTTTATATGTGAATTTAATTTTAGTAGTTCTTTTGCTCTTCTCATGTGCATACTGGGATATGTTCATTGAGAGTTCCTCGAAATTTCAAGATTGGCACGCTTTTCTATTTATCTTTTTAATAATCATCCTGTATATCTGTATTGAAGCTTTATTTAAAAAATATAAACATTGGTTTAAAAATTATTTTAAACTAGATGATAGAATAGTAGAACACGGCTTTCCGATATATACTTTTAAAGAAAAATAAAAGACAAACAATATAGTTTGTCTTTTTCGCTTTTAAAATAACTTATAGTCCTTCTCGCTCTGTAAGGAGAGAGGCTAATAAACTAGCCTTTAGATGGATATTCGTGCTTAAATCCCGGCAAAAGCTTTAATCTCATCTGCAGTCATAGAAGAATCACAACGAACAGAGACTTGGCCGTCTTGAACATGAACAAAACCAGGAACCGTCGGAATGCTGTATTCAGAGCGGAAGGCTTGCAATTTCTCTAATTCGCTAGCTTCTTCGCTATTGATAAAGAAAATATGCGCCTTGGTATCAGCGACAACGCCAGCAAGAGTAGCAGCGAATTTACGGCAGTAAGGGCAAGTTTTGCGACCAACGAAGAAAGTTGCTGTCTCTTTGTCAGCAATCGCTTGACGAGCGCGGTCAACAGTTGTGACTTCAAGGTCTTTAATATTTTGAGCAAATTGTTCCATAAATAATCCTCATTTCTTTTGATAAAACTAGTATGCCATAAAAAACAGAAAAATGCTTGATTTGGAAACGAAAAACCAGAGAATGTGAAATTCATTCTCTGGTTGATTGGTTGATAGTGTTATTTTACTTGATAAAAGCATTAATCTCTGCTTCAATAGCAGCAATTTTTGCTTGAGCGTCTTCATTGCTGTCACCGACAACGGCAATGTAGAACTTGATTTTTGGTTCTGTTCCGGATGGGCGAACGGCAATCCATGAACCGTCAGCCAAGGTGTATTTCAGCACATCGCTTGGAGGAGTTGTCAGAGCTGTAACTGTACCATCTATAGCGGTAGAAGTCTGAGCCTTAAAGTCTTCTGTGACAGAAATAGCAGTAGCGTTGAAATCTTTCGGACCATTGTCACGGAACTTAGCCATGATAGACTTGATTTGCTCAGCTCCATCAACACCAGACAGGGTTACAGAAATAGTCTTTTCAGCAAAGTAACCATACTCTTTGTAGATTTCTTCAATACCGTCAGCCAGAGTCAAGCCGCGTGAACGGTAGTAGGCAGCAAGCTCAGCCACAACCAAAACAGCTTGGATAGCATCTTTATCACGTACAAATGGCTTAATCAGATAGCCGAAGCTTTCTTCAAATCCCATCATGTAGGTGTGGTTGTGCTTTTCTTCGAATTCTTGAATCTTTTCAGCGATAAATTTGAAACCAGTCAAGACATTGAACATGGTTGCGCCATAGCTTTCAGCAATCTTAGTCACCAAGTCAGTGGAAACGATAGACTTGCAGAGAGCTGCGTTAGCTGGCAGAGTTCCAGCGCTCTTATGAGCTTCCAAGATGTACTTAGCCATGATGGCTCCGATTTGGTTACCTGAAAGATTGAGATAGCTGCCGTCTTTTTGCAGAACTTCTACACCGACACGGTCAGCATCTGGGTCAGTTGCGACCAAGACATCTGCACCAACTTTACGTCCTAATTCTTCAGCCAAGGCAAAGGCTGCTTGGCTTTCAGGGTTTGGAGACTTAACAGTAGAGAAGTCAGGATCAGCTACAGCTTGAGCTTCAACAACTTCTACAGAATCAAATCCAGCTTGAGCCAAAGCGCGACGAGCCAGCATTTCACCAGTACCGTGCAACGGAGTATAGACAATCTTCATGTCTTTGCCGTATTCATCAATCAGTTTTTGGTTGATATTGACATCTTTAACTTCCTTGAGGTATTCAGCATCAATAGCATCGCCAATCACTTCAATCAAGCCAGAAGCTTTTTCAGCTTCAACATCAGCGACCTCAATAGCAAAAGGATTTTCAATCGCACGGATGTAGTCAGTCAATGCATCTGCATCATGCGGAGGCATTTGTCCGCCGTCTTCACCATATACCTTGTAGCCGTTAAATGGAGCAGGGTTGTGGCTGGCCGTAATCATGATACCAGCAAAAGTTCCTAAATGACGTACCGCAAATGAAAGTTCTGGAGTTGGGCGCAGACTTTCAAAGACATAGGACTTGATGCCGTGTTTTGCTAAAACAGCAGCAGATTCAAAGGCAAATTCTGGTGAGAAATGACGGGAGTCGTAAGCAATCGCGACACCGCGTTTTTTGAACTCATCACCTTTTTCTTCAATCAAGCGAGCCAAACCTTCGGTTGCCTGACGGACAACATAAATATTAATACGATTGGTACCAGCGCCAATCAGACCACGCATACCAGCAGTACCAAACTCAAGATTGGTGTAAAAGGCATCTTCCTTAGTTTTTTCGTCCATACTATTCAAGTCTTCACGAAGATAGTCAGGAAGTTCAGCATAATCAAGCCATTTTTTGAAGTTATCTTGATAAGTCATAGGTGGAGTCTCCTTTATTTTTGAAATGAAGAGATGGAAATTTTAGTAAAAAATCCTGCTCTTAAATTTTCTTAATCGCTTACATTGTAGCACATTTTCATTAATTTTGAAAGAGGTTACCTAGAAAACGATGAAATACTTTTCAAGGTATTGTTTCAAGAATTTCAGAATGGTATAGCGGAAATGCTGGATTAAAAAAGACCAAAGCATTGCTTGGTCCAGAAAACTAAATCATCATCATTTTTGCGCTTTTTCAAGCGCAGGAATGATAGTTGCTGTCAAAACCGCAGAAATGATTAACTCGGCAATGGAATTTGCTGATAGAATCACAGCCAGAAGTGCTTTGATATCACCTTGGTATACATTTGCAAAGAGAAAGAAGATACCGCCCAAGACAAAAATGGTATTGGTGGCAGAACCGACGGAACCTGCTACAATCAAGCCGACCTTATTTTTCATTGCTTTGTATACGAAATAAGGAGTGATACCAATGAGAATTCGAGGCACCATGGCAACAAGAAGCGAAGAAAAGCTTCCGTTTGGCACAAAAGGGCTAAAGAGATAGCTGGTTGGTAATAAAACCAAGGTATTGGTAACAACGCTGATACATCCCATGAGCCCGCCTAGAACAGCTCCGACTTTAGGGCCATAGAGGATACTGGCGATAATCACTGGGATGTGAATAATCGTCGGTTTAATCGGTACTGGAAGTAAGTTGAAAATAACCGAGCTGAGCAGGTGCAGTACCAACATAATGGCAAAGAAAATAGCAATTTGAGCAATTTTAGACTGTTTTTTCATAAATAAGTTCCTTTACTGTATCAATAATTGTATCAACTTCGGCTAGAGCACCTGTCCCCTGATCACCACAGGCTAGAACAGCTTCGCGTGGTTGGATAATTTTCCATCCAAAACGCTGCAGACGCTCCAAATTGTGCTGAGTTAGTGGATTTTCAAACATCTTAGTGTTCATAGCTGGAGCTAAAACTTTCTTCGTATGAGGCTGCAGAGCCAGTGCAGTAGCTGTCACCATATTGTCAGCTAAACCGTTGGCTAGTTTAGCGATGGTATTGGCTGTAGCGGGAGCCAGTAAAAAGAGGTCAGACTTTTTAGCGATATCAATGTGATTGACCTTGCTAGGGTCAGGTTCTTGCATAATATCAATTGCAACTGGCCTTTGTGACAAGACTTGCAGGGTCAGCGGTGTGATAAATTCTGTCGCAGCATTGGTCATGAGGACAGCTACTTCAAAGTTCTCTTTCTTTAGACGGCTAGTGATGTCAGCAGCCTTATAGGCTGATATACTTCCGCTGACAGCTAAGGTAATCTGAGTCATCTTAATCCTCCTTATGTATTGTGTATATGCAGGCAGAGGAGCTGAGCAATTTCTTCTTTGGATTGAGCTTGAGTTACAGTATCTTTTCCGACGAGATAGGCTCTGTGCCCATGGTTAGAAATCTCTGTCAAATCATTGGCGACGATAATTTCTGCTTGATTTTTTATGAGACTGTCTCGTGCGGTCTTGAGTAACTCTTCCTTAGTAACATTGACCAAGAGTTTGAATCCAATCAAGCGAATGGCTGGATTCCATTTTTTTACCAGGCTGATGACTTTTGGAGTCTTTTTGAGAAAAAGGACTTGAACATCATCCTGAGAAGAAATTTTGCTTTCTGAGTTAGTCTTATTCAAAAATTCAGTCATGTCAGGGCTAGCCGCTACATCTTCCAAACCAGTCATGTAGACGGGAGTATAGTCAGAAACAGCCATTGCATGAATCAGTACATCATGTGTGTGAACGAGCGGCTTCAAGCTTTCAAGCAGTTCTGCAACATTTTCAATCTGGACAATGGTAAGATTGGGATGAGCTGCCGGTCGAACAGCCTTGGGAGTCGTCACCAGAGTCACCTGATCGCCCTTGTCTAGGAAAGTTTCAGCTATGATTTTCCCAAGCCGGCCTGTCGAATGATTGGTAATAGAGCGGACACGGTCGATTTTCTCGCTGGTCCCGCCAGAAGTAATCAATATGTTCATAGCACTATTTTACAAGAAAAAAGAAATTTAGTAAAATAATTCTAATTGCAGAGTGTCACAGCGGAAAAGTGACTAATCCAAAAGTGAACTGCAGTGTTTATTGAAACTAAAATTTAGATATGGAGAAAAATAATGAATAAAGATGATTATGAATTTGCATTTTTTGCTGGTGAAAAATATTATATATCATCAGTTGTTGGAATTATAATGTCGATAATTTTCCCTTTGTTTTTAATAGCAAGTATACAAGGTCATGACAGTGAACACGACTTGGGGTCTTCGTCAAGCTATAGCTATTCGAGCGCTTCTGCAGAAAAAGGGAGCGTTGAAGGTTTTTTAATATTCTTTGCAATTATTGCGTCTGTGATTATTATCACACTAATTGTAAGAAGTATGAATGCAGAAAAAGATAGTAAATACCCTATTTTAGCGGGGACAGCTGAAGAAATGGTTTTTCGATTAAGCAATGGGAACGTTCATTTTTTGGAATGGGAAATAATTGACAGTATTTCTCACAAGAAAGTCGTTGACGTTGATGAGGATGGTGGTAGTAGTACTTCCCATTATATTTGTCCTAAAACTAAGAAAGGAGAAGTGTTTGAGATCTCCATTTCAAAATTAGATGAGAATTACAGTGATATCCAGCAAGTTTTGCACAAATATCATCCAGAAATTTCTTTGATAGACTTCTAGAATAAAAACAAAATAAGTTTTTCGTAGTGATAAGTAGATGGATTATTTCTAAATCAACTTAGAGGAACATCATGCCATTGATTGCCAAGCTGATATTTAAAAACCGAACATTAAAATCTATTTAGAGTTTAATTGTGTAGATTTTGCTCTTTTTTGTTATAATCTTTATATTAATTGATAGAGGAGTTCTTGATGAAAACAGATATTGAAATTGCTCAAAGTGTTGAATTGCAGCCTATTGTTGATGTGGTGAAAAAAGTTGGTATCGACTATGATGACTTGGAACTATATGGTAAGTATAAGGCCAAGCTCAGCTTTGATAAGATTCGTGAGGTTGAAAAAAATCCTGTCGGCAAACTGATTTTGGTAACGGCAATCAATCCGACCCCTGCTGGAGAAGGTAAGTCAACTATTACCATTGGACTAGCAGATGCGCTCAACAAAATTGGCAAAAAAACTATGATTGCCATCCGCGAACCGTCTTTGGGACCGGTGATGGGGATTAAAGGAGGAGCTGCTGGCGGCGGTCACGCGCAGGTTTTACCGATGGAAGATATCAACTTGCATTTTACTGGAGACATGCACGCAATTACGACAGTTAACAACGCCCTGTCTGCCCTCATTGACAATCATCTTCATCAGGGAAATGCTCTGGGAATCGATCAACGCCGCATTATCTGGAAGCGGGTAGTTGACCTAAATGACCGGGCTCTTCGACATGTGACTGTTGGCTTAGGAAGTCCGGTGAACGGTATTCCACGCGAAGATGGTTTTGATATCACGGTCGCTTCTGAAATTATGGCGATTCTTTGCCTAGCTACGGATATTGAAGATTTGAAAAAGCGCCTAGCTAATATTGTTATTGGTTATCGCTATGACCGCACACCAGTCTATGTTCGTGACCTTGAGGTAGAAGGTGCCTTAGCTTTAGTCTTGAAAGATGCGATTAAACCAAATCTGGTTCAGACTATTCATGGTACACCAGCCTTTGTTCATGGTGGACCGTTTGCCAATATTGCTCATGGCTGTAACTCTGTTTTAGCGACTAGCACTGCGCTGCGCTTGGCTGATTATACGGTGACTGAAGCAGGGTTTGGTGCGGACCTTGGAGCTGAAAAATTCTTAGATATTAAAACTCCAAACTTACCAACTTCTCCAGATTCAGTCGTAATTGTCGCAACCTTGCGAGCCCTCAAGATGAATGGCGGTGTGGCTAAGGATGAACTTACAGAAGAAAATGTCGAGGCGGTCAGAGCTGGATTTGCTAATCTCAAACGTCACGTTGAAAATATCCGCAAGTTCGGTATTCCAGCGGTAGTAGCCATCAATGAATTTGTTTCAGATACAGAGGCTGAAATTGCTACGCTTAAGGAACTTTGTGCAGAAATTAAGGTGCCCGTTGAGTTAGCTAGCGTCTGGGCTGATGGCGCTGAAGGTGGTGTATCTTTGGCTGAGGCTGTAGTCAAAACCATTGATGAAGAACCAGCTCATTACACTCGCCTCTATGACAATGATTTATCTATTGAAGAAAAAATCGAGAAAATTGTCAGAGAAATCTATCGAGGTTCCAAAGTGAACTTTGAGAAAAAAGCGCAGACTCAGATTCGCGAAATTGTCAAAAACGGCTGGGACAAGCTGCCAATCTGTATGGCCAAAACACAGTATAGCTTCTCTGACAATCCTGCAGCTCTTGGTGCACCAGAAAACTTTGAAATTACCATTCGTGAACTGGTACCAAAACTTGGAGCAGGTTTTATCGTGGCTTTGACAGGAGATGTCATGACCATGCCAGGATTGCCAAAACGTCCTGCAGCACTCAATATGGATGTGGCAGCAGACGGCACAGCGATTGGACTATTTTGATCTTGGTTTAAAAGGCTCTTTACGAGCCTTTTTTGGTATAATAGTGAAAATAATGAGAATAGAATATGGAGACAACATGAACATTAGATTTGCAAGACCATCAGATGCTGCGACCTTGCTTGATATTTACGCGCCTTTTGTAGAGAATACAGCCATCACTTTTGAATATGAAGTACCGACCATTGAGGATTTTGCAACTAGGATTGAGAAAATATTGGAAAAATATCCTTATCTGGTAGCGGAAGAAGATGGTTTAATTTTAGGTTACGCCTATGCTTTGACCTATTATGTGCGTGCCGCCTATGATTGGGCGGTAGAATTGTCCGTCTATGTCAGGCAAGATGCTAGAGGAAAAGGAGTCGGCAGCAAGCTTTATGATGAGCTTGAAGACCTGTTAGATCAGATGGGATATATGCATTTTCTAGCCTGTATTTCTCTGCCTAACGAAGCTAGCCTGGCTTTGCATCGAAAAAGAGGCTATCAGCAGGTGGCGTATTTCCCTAAAATGGGCTATAAATTCGAGCGTTGGCATGACATTGTTTGGCTGCAAAAGTCCTTAGACAAGCAAGCTGGCCCCATCAAACTTTTAAAAGAAATGGAGTAAAAATGATGAAAAAGAAACATTTATTAATAACTCTTCTAAGCGTTACCCTTTTGACTTTGAGCGGCTGTCAGGCAGTTGAAAATTGGTTCAAAAATGCCAAGGAGGAATGGTTGGGGTTGGAGATGACGGTTCGCACCTATGATGAGAATTCCCAACTCATTGACCAGATGTCGGGCAAGTCACTATCCATCTCGCGTAACGAGGAGTTTGACTCAGTTGATGAGGAAGGAAATTCTAAAGAAGATTCATCAGTTCTCAAAATAACCTTGGGTAAGTATGAGATTGACCATGTAGGCTCTTCCTTGATTGCAGAAGAAAAAGGCTTGAAAGATGTCTTTGCTCAATATCAAAAGACTGCAGATGTTGAGGAGAATAGCCATTCTGTCCCTGTTTTAAATCGCATGATTTCAGCCTTTAAAAACGACTTTACCGGAAAGAAAAAGGTTGTTCTGATTCGCTCTCAAAACGGCACTCCGTTGGCTGCCTATGCTGGAGACCGTGTTTCTCTTGATAAATCTGATGCTCCCAAAACCTCTGAATTGCTGATTGACGGCAAGCGCCTCGTGATTTACCGCTGCGACTACACTATTTATGACCGTGAATTGCTGGAGTAAGATATGGATGTAGAGGAATTGGTAAAAGAGTTAAAAGCTGTGGCTAACCCTGATGATGCAGTTGCTATGAAAGCCTATATGAAAAATAAATTTGAGTTTCTAGGAGTCAAGACTCCGGCCAGGCGGAAACTCGCAAAGGCTTTTTTCAAACAGCATACTGATTCCGTCATTGACTGGAATTTTATAAATGAAGCTTGGAATAATCCCTATCGAGAACTGCAGTACACTGCGCTAGATTATCTGGAGATTCGCAAGAAACTATTGACACCATCTGACTTTTCACGTTTGAAAAAGCTGGCCCAAACAAAATCTTGGTGGGATACCTTTGACTTTTTGGACCGCTTGGTTGGATCAATCATTGCTCGATTTCCAGAAACCAAAGAGATTATTTTAGCTTGGAGTTGTGATGAGGATATCTGGCTGAGGCGCTTGGCTATCAATCATCAGCTGCTGCGAAAAGAGGAAACAGACACAGAGTTGCTAGAGAACATTTTAGTCAATAATCTAGGCCAAACAGAATTCTTTATTAACAAGGCCATCGGCTGGGCGCTGAGAGATTATTCCAAAACCAATCCAGACTGGGTCAGAGATTTTATAGAACGGTATCGAGCAGAAATGGTTGCCCTTAGTATTCGAGAGGGAAGTAAGTATTTATGAAACAGATTTATTTAAAATATCTAGAAGAGAAGGATTACTCTGTTTGGCTGGAAGGATTTTCCAATAGACTGTCTTCTCAATCACCATTTGATGATGGACTTTTAGATATGACAATTTGTACAGAAAGTTGGTTTGCGGATTTGGTGGCTAAGCACCGTGATTTTCGAGAGAAAGACCAACAGTATATTTGGGGAATTTATGATGCAAAAAGCGGAAAACATGTAGGTATGGTTAATTTATTTGTGCTAGCTAGAGACGATTTCCAATGGGCGGAAATAGGCTATACGATACATAATCAATTTTGGCGTCAGGGTTACGCCAGAGCTATGTTAGAAGAACTCAAGAAAGTCAGTCGCGAACTAGGATTTCATCGTTTAGAAGCACATGTTGATCTACAGAATATCCCTTCGCAAAAATTACTAGAGCAAGCTGATTTCTATCGTGAAGGAGTACGGAAACAATTCCAAAAAGAAGGTCAAGAATGGAAAGATAGACAAGTTTTTGTTTATATTTTAGATTAAATACCTTGACAAAACGGAAAAAGATAAGGTAAACTATATTTCGTGCGATGAGTCGATATGCAGATTTTCTGCAAATTGAAGCATGGGAGGTCATAACGCAGGAGCGGACCTTGATCAGTTGTGTGAACCTGCTGATCACACGAAAGTGCCCTTATCCCCAGTCTACGGATTGGGGATTTTTCTATTACTCTTGATGAAACAACTTCGCAGAAGGCAGTTGAGTCGTAGAGCAATGGATGCAGTTTTGTTCGTGAGAACAAAATCTGTAAACCTTGAAACTTCTCTTAGAGAGGAAAGAAGGTTAGTTGAAGCCGAGCTTAGAGACATTGATACTGAGACGGTCGAAGTCGTGAGTGCTATTGCTCTTGATGAAACGAGTCCGCAGGAGGAAGTTGAGTTGGTGTGTTTTATCAAAAGATCGCACTTATATTCTTCTATTCTTCAGAAATATTTGCATTTTTTCCTAAAAATAGTATAATACTAACAATACAAAATTTTTTGAAAATTCAGAGAGGTTATCGCATGGGATATACAGTTGCTGTAGTAGGTGCCACTGGTGCCGTTGGATCTCAAATGATTAAAATGCTGGAAGAATCTAGCCTTCCAATTGATAAAATACGCTATCTGGCGTCTGCTCGTTCAGCTGGTAAAGTTCTCCAGTTCAAGGGACAAGATATTACTATCGAAGAGACGACTGAGACGGCTTTTGAAGGTGTAGATATTGCTCTCTTCTCAGCTGGCGGTTCTACTTCAGCAAAATTCGCTCCTTACGCAGTCAAAGCTGGAGCAGTAGTGGTCGATAACACCTCTTATTTCCGTCAAAATCCCGATGTTCCTCTGGTTGTTCCAGAAGTCAACGCCCATGCTTTAGATCAGCACAAGGGAATTATCGCTTGTCCTAACTGCTCGACAATTCAGATGATGGTGGCTTTAGAGCCTGTTCGTCAGCAATGGGGGTTGGAACGTATCATCGTTTCAACTTATCAAGCTGTTTCTGGTGCAGGTATGGGAGCCATTCTTGAAACTCAAGCTCAATTACGCTCTGTTCTAAATGATGGTGTAAATCCTAAGGATGCGGAAGCCAATATCCTGCCGTGTGGCGGTGATAAAAAGCATTATCCTATTGCCTTTAATGCCTTACCTCAGATTGATGTCTTTACAGATAACGACTATACTTACGAAGAGATGAAGATGACTAAGGAAACGAAAAAAATCATGGAAGATAATTCTATTGCTGTTTCTGCGACATGTGTCCGTCTTCCTATCTTGTCTGCTCACTCAGAGTCTGTCTACATAGAGACTAAGGAAGTTGCACCTATTGACCAGGTAAAGGCAGCAATTTCAGCCTTTCCTGGTGCTATTCTGGAAGATGATGTAGCTCATCAGGTTTATCCGCAAGCAATCAATGCTGTTGGTAAGAAAGAAACCTTTGTTGGCCGAATTCGTAAGGATCTTGATGCTGAAAAAGGAATCCACATGTGGGTTGTTTCAGACAATCTTCTTAAGGGGGCGGCTTGGAATTCTGTTCAAATCGCAGAGACACTGCATGAGCGTGGTTTAGTTCGTCCAACAGCAGAAGTTGTTTTTGAATTAAAATAAAGTGACCAAGGAAACTTGACGGCACAGGGTTGAATAATCGTTCTTTCAACCCTCTTTTCGTATAAAGAGAGGTAAGTTTATGGCGTATGCGGATCTGAAAAACTGTAAAATCATCACAGCTTTTATTACTCCTTTTCATGAAGATGGTTCCATCAATTTTGAAGCTATTCCAGACTTGATTGAGCACCTTTTGGCGCATCATACGGATGGGATTTTGCTGGCTGGAACGACTGCTGAAAGTCCAACCCTGACACACGATGAAGAGTTGGAGCTATTTGCGGCAGTTCAAAAGGTTGTCAAGGGGCGTGTTCCTTTGATTGCCGGTGTCGGTACCAACGAAACGCGCGACTCTATCGAATTCGTCAAAGAAGTAGATGAATTTGGTGGTTTTGCAGCTGGTCTTGCTATCGTTCCCTATTATAACAAACCTTCTCAAGAAGGCATGTATCAGCACTTTAAAGCCATTGCGGATGCTTCAAACCTGCCTATCATTATCTACAATATACCTGGACGGGTAGTAGTTGAGATGACACCTGAGACTATGCTGAGGTTGGCAGAACATCCAAATATTATCGGCGTTAAAGAATGTACCAGTCTGGCGAATATGGCCTATCTGATTGAGCATCGTCCAGAGGAGTTTCTGATTTATACTGGTGAGGATGGCGATGCCTTTCATGCTATGAATTTAGGGGCTGATGGAGTTATCTCAGTTGCTTCTCACACAAACGGTGATGAAATGTTTGAAATGCTGGATGCTATTGAGCACAATGACATCAAAAAAGCAGCAGCCATCCAACGGAAATTCATCCCTAAAGTCAATGCCCTTTTCTCTTACCCAAGTCCAGCTCCAGTCAAGGCAGTCCTTAATTACTTAGGATTTGCAGCTGGCCCAACCCGCTTACCTCTTGTGCCAGCGCCTGAAGAAGATGCTAAACGCATTATCAAGGTTGTGGTTGATGGTGATTACCAAGCAACCAAAGAGACGGTTAAAGGCGTCCTGAGACCGGATTATTGATTGATAAAATTGAAAGAAATATTTCTAGAAAGGATTGCCCAGAGCAGTCCTTTTTATATGGACTTTTTAGGCTAAAGAAAAAAGGAAGCTTCCTTTGAAAAATATTGGAAAAAATTATATAATGTTAAGGTGTAGTCTAGCTTCCAGAATTCTTTTTGAGCAGACTATAGACAACTGGACTGGCAGCAGTCATGTTAGAGTTTTACATTAGATTAGAAATATATAATATAAAAGGAGTTTTTTATGCAAGTTATTAAACGGAGCGGTGAGGTTGTAGAATTTGACCCAGATAAAATCTATCAAGCAGTTTTAAAGGCAGCACAGACTGTCTATGTGTTGACAGATGATTTGCGTCAGAATTTAGCGCAGGTTACAAAGAAAGTGGTTCTGGATTTGGAAGAAGCTAAGGTTGAGCGTGCGACGATTAGCATGATTCAGTCCATGGTTGAAAGCCGCCTCTTGGGTGCAGGTTATATTACTATTGCAGAGCATTATATTTCTTATCGTTTGCAGCGCGATTTAGAGCGCAATGGCTATGGAGATCATATCGCTGTGCATCTGCATTTTGAGCAAGTAAGATAAAGTTAGAAAGCCTGCTAGGGCTTTTTTTGCTCTTGCGGTAGAGAGTATCACTTTAGCATTCACCCGCTTAAATTCTAGAAATATGTTAAAATAGTTAAAGATATAAAATTTTAACAATGATATTCGTTGAAAGGATAAATTATGGCAACGATTCAATGGTTTCCGGGTCATATGTCTAAGGCACGGAGACAGGTACAGGAAAATATTAAGTTTGTTGATTTTGTGACGATATTGGTTGATGCCAGGCTTCCTTTATCCAGTCAAAATCCTATGCTGACTAAGATTGTGGGTGACAAACCCAAGCTTTTGATTTTAAACAAGGCTGATTTGGCTGACCCTGTTCGTATTAAAGAATGGCAGAGCTATTTTGAAAGCCAAGGGATTCCGACCTTATCTATTAATTCCAAAGAGCAATCTGCTGTTAAAAAAGTAACGGATGCAGCTAAGAAACTTATGTCTGATAAACTGACGCGACAGAAAGAAAGAGGAATTCGCATCGAAACCCTGCGTACCATGATAATCGGCATTCCCAATGCTGGTAAATCAACCCTCATGAATCGCTTGGCTGGTAAGAAAATTGCCGTTGTAGGGAATAAGCCAGGTGTGACCAAGGGTCAGCAATGGCTCAAGTCAAATAAAGATTTGGAAATCTTAGATACACCAGGAATACTCTGGCCTAAGTTTGAAGATGAGACGGTTGCTCTCAAGCTTGCACTGACTGGTGCTATTAAGGATAATCTGCTGCCTATGGATGAGGTGACGATTTTCGGCCTTAATTATTTTAAGGAGCATTATCCTGAGGAGCTGACAGAACGCTTCAAGCAGCTGGATCTAAGCCAAGAAGCGCCAGACATGATTATGGATATGACCCAAAAACTTGGCTTCCGCGATGACTATGACCGTTTTTACAGTCTTTTTGTCAAAGATGTCCGCGATGGCAAGTTAGGTCGATATTGCTTGGACATGGTTGGAGAACTAGATGGCAACGATTAAAGAAATCCAGCAACGTTTAGAGTTAGTGACTGATTTGGCTGATCCTTTTCTGGCAGAAGCGGCTAATGACCAGCGCAGCGGAGTTCAAAAGGCGATTGAAAAGCGTAAAAGAGCCATTCAGGCGGAGTTAAACGAGGAACTGCGTCTGGAGCAGATGTTACGGTATGAAAAAGAGCTTTATAAAGCCGGTTACCAAGCAATAGCTGGAATTGATGAAGTCGGCCGCGGTCCTCTAGCTGGACCAGTTGTCGCTGCAGCTGTTATCTTACCTCCAGGATGTAAAATTAAAGGGCTCAACGATAGTAAAAAAATTCCCAAGAAAAAACATCAAGAAATCTATCAGGCAGTTCTAGATAAAGCTTTGGCGGTCGGTATTGGCCTGATAGACAATGAGATTATTGACCGAGTCAATATATACGAAGCGACCAAGCTTGTTATGAAAGAGGCTTTGTCTAAGCTTTGTCTCAAGCCAGATTATCTGCTGATTGATGCTATGAAGTTAGATATTGATATCCTACAAGAGTCCATCATCAAAGGCGATGCTAATTCGCTATCTATCGCAGCAGCCAGTATTGTGGCTAAGGTTACTCGAGATAAGCTGATGGCAGACTATGACAAGGAATTTCCTGGCTATGATTTTGCGCAAAATGCTGGTTATGGGACCAAAAGTCATTTGCAAGGACTGGAACGAAATGGCGTAACTCCTATTCATCGCAAGACATTTGAACCAGTAAAATCCATGTGTGAATAGGCACGAAGAGGTGAGGCATGCTTATCAGTAAAATCTTAAACAATAATGTGGTGATTTCTGAAGAAAACCAAGAAGAAGTTATTCTCATGGGACGAGGACTGGCCTTTGGTAGAAAAGTTGGCCAGGAGATTCCAGATGAGCTGATTGATAAAAAGTATGTCTTGTCAGAAAATAGACGACAGCTTCTGATGGAGTTGCCAGCAGAGGTCATGGAAATGTCGGATAAGATTGTTTCTTTCGCAAGGGAGAAACTGCAGAAGAAGCTCAAAGACACTGCTTTTCTGGCGATGGCAGATCATATCCACGGAGTCTTGCTGCGCTTGGAAGATGATATTTATCTCAAAAATTTCCTCATGTGGGATATTAAACGCTTTTTTCCTATCGAGTTTGAGGTTGGTCAGTATGCCAAACAGCTTTTGAGCGCTTATGTCAGCAGGGAACTTCCAGATGATGAAGCAGCTTTTATGGCGCTGACCCTGGTCAATGCAGAGCTGGAAAATGGCGACGGAACTGCGCGTGATTTGACTATGATGATGGAGGAAATCATGACCATTGTCAAGTACAGTTTGGAAATTTCTTTAGATGAAGAAGATATCTACCTAGAGCGCTTCATGACCCATCTAAAATTTTTCTGTGAGCGAGTTCTGACTGATAGAGGCCACCGTGATTTAGAGGACAATGAGATGTTTGACTTACTTAAATGTAAGTATCCCTTGGCTTATGAGACAACTAGGAAGATTGCTGAATTTTTAAAGCAAACCAGAAATTACCAAACATCAGAGGATGAACAACTGTACCTGACTATCCATTTGTCACGCATGAAAAGGAGGATGATATGCAAAGCGAATACGAAAAAATGATTGCTGGAGAGATTTACCGACCACAAGACAGTGAATTAAGAGAATTGGCAGCAAGGTCAAAGGAATTTCAATATCGTTTTAACCAAGAACAAGACAGTGTCAAGCGCACGGCTATTATCAAAGAATGGTTTGGCAGCACAGGGGAGAATCTTGCTATGAAGCCTGACTTGGTCTGTGATTATGGAATCAATATTCATCTAGGGGAGAATTTTTATTCTAACTGGAATCTGACTATGTTGGACGTTTGCCCGATTCGCATCGGAGATAATGCTTTGCTTGGTCCAAATTGCCAGCTTCTGACACCTCTTCATCCGCTTGATCCAGTGGAAAGAAATTCCGGTATTGAGTACGGAGCACCAATCACTATTGGTGATAATTTCTGGGCTGGCGGCGGTGTGACGATTCTGCCAGGCGTGACACTAGGAGATAATGTGGTAGTCGGAGCAGGAGCGGTTGTGACCAAGTCTTTTGGTGACAATGTAGTCTTGGCTGGCAATCCTGCTAAGATTATTAAGGAAATCCCTGTTCATAAAGAATAAAAGATGTGTTAAAGGTGATAGGCATAGAAACCAGCTATTGACAACATCAAATTTAATAGAATCGTAAAGAAGGAACTGTATTGCAGTTCTTTTTTTGAACTTTTTTACGAATAAGAAAGTGAGGTGAAAAAATGAATAATTTTGAGATTTATAAAATGAAAAAAGCTGGTTTGACTAATCATCAGGTTTTAAATGTTTTGAGATACGCCGAGAGTAAAGATGGCAAGCTTTCTCTGCGAGATAAGGCTGTCGTATCTGAGTGCCGCAATCCTGCACTCTTTATAGAGAAATACAAGAGGCTTGATTTACCAGCTTTGAAGGAAGAATTTGAACTTTTTCCGTCCTTTTCTATCTTGGATGATATTTATCCTTGGGATTTATGTGAAATTTACGATGCCCCGACTTTGTTATTTTATCAGGGAAATCTAAATCTACTAGAATTGCCCAAAGCTGCGGTCGTTGGCAGTAGAGACAGCAGCAAGCAAGGAAATGCCTCAGTACAAAAGATTATCAAAGAGCTAAATAATGAATTGGTTATCGTCAGCGGGCTGGCTCGAGGGATTGATACAGCAGCTCACATGGCTGCTCTACAAAACGGAGGTCAGACCATTGCTGTCATTGGGACGGGATTAGATGTCTTCTATCCCAAGGCTAACAAAAAATTACAAGCTTACATTGGCAAAAATCATTTATTGCTGACAGAGTATGGTCCAGGTGAACAGCCTTTGAAATTTCATTTTCCAGAGCGAAATCGTATCATCGCTGGTCTCTGTCGAGGCGTCATCGTGGCAGAAGCTAAGATGCGTTCAGGCAGTCTGATTACCTGTGAGCGAGCCATGGAAGAAGGGCGAGATGTCTTTGCTATTCCGGGGTCAATTTTAGATGGAAAATCTGACGGTTGCCATCATTTGATTCAAGAGGGCGCAAAGTGCATCACATCAGGCTCTGACATTCTTTCTGAGTTTGATTTTTAAAACAAGTTTTCCTATAAGAAAAGTTAGCAGTTGACATCTATCAAAAAATAGTTTAAACTCTATGAGATTTATTTCTTATAGAAGGTGTCTAAATTGGTAACAAAAACAAAGAAAAAGTCTACGACCAAGAAAAATCTTGTCATCGTAGAGTCGCCTGCCAAGGCAAAAACAATAGAAAAATATCTGGGACGAAACTACAAGGTTCTGGCCAGTGTTGGGCATATTCGTGACCTGAAAAAGTCTACTATGTCCATTGATTTTGAGAACAACTATGAGCCGCAATATATCAATATTCGTGGTAAAGGTCCCTTAATTAATGACTTGAAAAAAGAAGCGAAGAAAGCTAAGCAAGTCTTTCTGGCAAGTGACCCGGACCGCGAAGGAGAAGCTATTTCTTGGCATCTGGCTCACATTCTGAATCTGGATGAGAAAGAGAAAAACCGCGTTGTCTTTAATGAAATCACCAAAGATGCAGTCAAGAATGCTTTTAAAGAGCCGCGCCAGATTGATATGGATCTGGTCGATGCCCAGCAGGCTCGTCGAGTTTTGGACCGCTTGGTTGGTTATTCCATTTCTCCGATTCTCTGGAAGAAAGTCAAAAAAGGCCTTTCAGCTGGTCGGGTGCAGTCTGTCGCCCTCAAGCTGATTATCGACCGGGAAAATGAAATCAACGCCTTCAAACCAGAAGAATACTGGACTATTGACGGAACCTTCAAGAAAGGAAGCCGTCAGTTTCAGGCCAGCTTTTACGGTATGAACGGTAAAAAGATGAAGCTGACCAACAACGACGAGGTCAAAGAAGTCCTGTCTCACCTCAAGGGTGATGACTTTACTATCGACAGTGTCGAAAAGAAAGAGCGTCGACGCAATGCTCCACTGCCCTACACGACTTCCTCTATGCAGCAGGATGCCGCTAATAAGATTAATTTCCGGACACGTAAGACCATGATGGTTGCTCAGCAGCTCTATGAGGGGATTAATATCGGTTCTGGCGTACAAGGTCTGATTACGTATATGCGTACTGACTCGACTCGTATCAGTCCAGTAGCGCAGAATGAAGCAGCAAGCTTTATCACGGATAAATTTGGCGCTAAATATTCTAAACATGGCAGCAAGGCCAAGAACGCCTCTGGCGCTCAAGATGCTCACGAAGCCATTCGTCCTTCCAGCGTTTTCAATACTCCAGAAAGCATCGCAAAGTATCTGGATAAGGATCAGCTTAAGCTCTATACGCTGATTTGGAACCGCTTTGTAGCCAGCCAAATGACAGCAGCAGTCTTTGATACTATGAATGTCAAGTTGGGGCAAAATGGTGTCCAATTTGCTGCCAATGGCAGTCAGGTCAAGTTTGATGGCTATCTGGCTATTTACAACGACTCTGACAAGAATAAAATGCTGCCGGACATGGAAAAGAGTGATACCGTCAAACGTGTTAATACCAATCCAGAACAGCACTTTACACAGCCACCTGCACGTTATTCTGAAGCGACTCTCATCAAGACTTTAGAAGAAAATGGTGTTGGTCGTCCGTCTACCTATGCACCGACCATTGAAACCATTCAGAAACGATATTACGTTAAGCTGGTTTCCAAGCGCTTTGAGCCGACGGAATTAGGTGAGATTGTCAATTCATTGATTGTCGAATTCTTCCCAGGCATCGTAAATGTGAAATTTACAGCAGAGATGGAAGCAAAACTGGATGATGTAGAAGTTGGGAAAGAGCAGTGGCAGAAAGTTATTGACGAGTTTTATCGACCTTTTGAAAAGGAAGTCGCTAAAGCCGAGACTGAAATGGAGAAAATCCAAATCAAGGATGAGCCGGCTGGTTTTGATTGTGAGGTCTGTGGCAGTCCCATGGTCATCAAGTTGGGTAGATTTGGCAAGTTCTACGCCTGCAGTAACTTCCCAGACTGTCGTCACACTCAGGCTATTGTCAAGGAGATCGGCGTGACCTGTCCACAGTGCCAGAAAGGTCAAGTTATCGAGCGTAAGACTAAGCGAAATCGCATTTTCTATGGCTGTGATCGTTATCCAGACTGTGATTTCACATCTTGGGACAAGCCAGTTGGACGTAACTGTCCAAAATGTGACCATTATCTGATTGAAAAGAAAGTACGCGGTGGCGGCAAGCAAGTGGTCTGCAGCAATGGCGATTACGAAGAAGAAAAAGTGAAGTAGAAAACTTTACATAATTTATATTATGTAAAACATTTTCTGAAGAAGAGGTGCAGTTTTATGACAGATAAATTTGCAGAATTTCTAAAAATCGCGTCTCAACTGAACAAGATGGGAATTGTTCCACTGCTGATGGGCTCCTTGGGGCTGGAGCAGGTTACTGGTCAGGACTGGCAGGCGCGGGATATTGATATTCATGTTCATGGTGATGAACGTGGCTGGGAAGCACCAGATGAAGAGCGCATTTATGATATGGATAAGATTGAGCCCATGATGGAGCGCTTGGGCTATCGCTTAGTCGATCTGCACGAGCATGAATTTCAAAAAGAAGACTTATCTATTGAATTTGGAGTCATGGAAACCTTGGAGCCATTTTCAGGTGTGCCAATAGCGGAGCTGTCTCGAAAAGAAGTTGAAGGAGTTGAATTTCTACTGCCAACTGCAGAGCAATTTTTAGCTATCTACCGTGCTTCTTCCCAAGATTCTTACCGAAATGAAAATAACAATCATAAGGATTTTGCTAAGATTGCTTATTTGGAAAAAATGACAAAATGACGGACATTCAGGAATCCTCCTGTCTGTCTTTTTTACTATCTTTTTGTTATAATGGTCAGAGTGAAAATCTAGAAATATCCAAGGGAGAGTATCATGTCATCATCCTATATCAATGTTATCGGTGCTGGTCTGGCTGGTAGTGAAGCAGCTTACCAGATTGCCAAGCGTGGAATCCCAGTCAAACTCTATGAAATGCGGGGTGTTAAGTCAACGCCTCAACACAAGACTGCAGACTTTGCAGAACTGGTCTGTTCGAACTCTCTGCGAGGAGATGCGCTGACCAATGCAGTTGGTCTGCTAAAGGAAGAAATGCGGCGGTTGGACTCGGTTATCTTAAAGTCAGCAGAAGCGACTCGAGTGCCCGCTGGTGGTGCTCTAGCTGTTGATAGAGAAGGCTTTTCGCAGCTGGTGACGGAACTAGTAACCAATCATCCATTGATTGAGGTCATTCGTGAAGAAATCACAGAAATTCCAGAGGATGCCATCACAGTCATTGCGACAGGACCCTTGACCAGTGATGCTTTAGCAGAAAAAATTCACGCGCTCAATGGAGGAGATGGTTTTTATTTCTATGACGCAGCAGCGCCAATCATTGATGTCAATACCATTGATATGACCAAGGTCTATCTCAAATCCCGCTATGATAAGGGGGAAGCAGCCTAC
The DNA here is from genome assembly GCF_019929145.1 of Streptococcus sanguinis. Taxonomy (GTDB): domain Bacteria; phylum Bacillota; class Bacilli; order Lactobacillales; family Streptococcaceae; genus Streptococcus; species Streptococcus sanguinis_U. The sequence goes on from NZ_JAHZOW010000001.1 coordinate 602,875, forward strand.
CTTAATGCTCCCATGACCAAGCAAGAATTTATGGATTTCCATGATGCTTTGGTCAACGCTGAGGAAGCGCCGCTCAATTCCTTTGAAAAAGAAAAATACTTTGAAGGCTGCATGCCTATTGAAGTTATGGCCAAACGTGGCATTAAAACCATGCTTTATGGTCCGATGAAGCCGGTTGGTTTAGAATATCCAGACGACTACCAAGGACCTCGAGATGGTGAATATAAGACGCCATACGCTGTGGTGCAGCTTCGTCAAGATAATGCAGCTGGTAGTCTTTACAATATTGTCGGATTTCAAACTCATCTCAAGTGGGGCGAGCAAAAACGAGTTTTTCAGATGATTCCTGGTCTGGAGAATGCAGAATTTGTCCGCTATGGGGTCATGCACCGAAACTCTTATATGGACTCTCCAAATCTGCTTGAACAGACTTTCCGTTCTAAAAAACAGCCAAATCTTTTCTTTGCAGGTCAAATGACTGGAGTTGAAGGCTATGTCGAGTCAGCAGCTTCTGGCCTAGTTGCTGGTATCAATGCCGCTCGACTCTTCAAAGGAGAAGAAGCACTTGTTTTTCCAGAAACAACAGCTATCGGAAGCCTGCCACATTATGTTACTCATGCTGACAGCAAGCATTTCCAACCTATGAATGTCAATTTTGGCATTATCAAAGAACTGGACGGCCCTCGGATTCGTGACAAGAAAGAACGTTATGAGAAAATTGCTGAGCGCGCCCTTCAGGATTTACAACCTTATTTGGATAAATAATCTATTTTCTATCATTATCTAATAAAATCATCAAAAAGTTAGGAAATTCCTAACTTTTTTGCTTATTTTGTGATATAATAAATAAAAATTTTGAAAATAGAAAGTTTTCTGAAAATGAATAAATCCTATTTTTACCTTGAAATGAAAACACATGAGTTAGTCGTTCCTTATACCAAGCAAAAGCGCCGTGTCCGCGTCTTGCTTCCAAAGAACTATAGCCAGGATACAGAGAAGACATATCCGGTCGTTTATTTTCATGACGGCCAAAACGTTCTCTATAGCAAGGAGTCTTTCAGCGGCCATTCGTGGAAGGTGATTCCGACAATCAAGCGTAATCCAGATATTGAAAAAATGATTGTCGTGGCTATTGATAACGATGGCCAACGGCGCATGAATGAGTATTCAGCTTGGAAATCCCAAGAGTCCAATATTCCTGGTATTCAGTTTGGCGGCAAGGGAACGGAGTATGCGGAGTTTGTCATGGAAGTCGTCAAGCCTTTCATTGACCAGCATTATCGGACCAAGTCGGATCGGCTGCATACGGCTATGATTGGCTCTTCTCTTGGGGGAAATATCAGCCAGTTTATCGGCGTTGAATACCAAGATCAGATTGGCTGTCTGGGCATCTTTTCATCAGCTAATTGGTTGCATCAGGAAGCCTTTGACCGTTATATTGAGAGAAAGACACTTCAAACTGACCAGCGAGTTTTCATTTATGTTGGGACGGAGGAGGCTGATGATACAGATAAGACATTGATGGCTGGCAACATCAAGCAGGCCTATATTGATTCATCGCTCAGCTATTTCCGACAGTTACTTGTATCTGGGGTCGATTTGGCAAATATTCAGATTAAGATCCAGTCTGGAGCTATTCACAACGAAATCGCTTGGGCAGAGCACTTGCCGGACTGTTTCCGTTTTATCAGCGAGAAATGGTAATCTAGTCAAACAGTGAGAAAGAGGTAGAAACTATGCATGTAGAATTTTTAAGTCATTGGAGCGGCAATCTAGGTCGTGAAATGTATGTCAATCGCTATGGTCATGCCGGGCTCCCAATTATAGTCTTCGCATCATCAGGCGGCAGCCACAATGAGTATGCTGACTTCGGTATGATCGAGGCATGCGCTGGCTTTATCGAGGCCGGCAAGATCCAATTTTTCACTCTCAGCAGCGTTGATAGCGAGAGTTGGCTGGCTGACTGGAAGCATCCTCACGACCGAGCGGAAATGCATCGTGCCTATGAGCGTTATGTCATCGAGGAAGCTATTCCTTTCGTCAAGCATAAGACAGGCTGGTTTGACCCTATGATGACGACAGGCTGCTCTATGGGCGCTTATCATGCTGTTAATTTCTTCCTGCAGCATCCAGATGTTTTCAATAAAGTGGTTGCCCTAAGTGGTGTCTATGATGCGCGTTTCTTTGTTGGTGACAATTTGAACGACGAAGTCATTTATCAAAACTCTCCAGCTGACTATATCTGGAATCAAAATGATGGCTGGTTTATTGACCGCTATCGACAGGCTGATATTATCGTTTGTACTGGCTTGGGCGATTGGGAGCAGGACGGTCTGCCTTCCTTCTACACGCTGAAAGAAGCTTTTGAGCATAAGAATATTCCAGCTTGGTTTGCTGAATGGGGCCATGATGTTTCCCATGACTGGATTTGGTGGCGTAAGCAAATGCCATATTTCCTCAATGAACTCAATCTTTAAAGGAGGTTTCCTATGAATTATATTGTTATTTCTCCCTACTATCCGCAAAATTTTCAGCAGTTTACCGTGGAACTGGCTAACAAAGGAATCACTGTTCTGGGAATCGGTCAGGAGCCTTATGACCAGCTAGACCAGCCTTTAAAGGATTCATTGACTGAATATTTCAGAGTAGAAAATCTTGAAAATCTTGACGAAGTAAAAAGAGCAGTTGCCTTTCTCTTCTACAAGCATGGACCTATTGATCGGATTGAGTCACATAATGAATACTGGCTAGAACTGGACGCAGAGTTGCGCGAGCAATTCAATGTCTTTGGAGCGAAGCCAAAAGACTTGAAAAAGACCAAGTTCAAATCAGAGATGAAGAAGCTCTTTAAAAAAGCAGGTGTTCCAGTCGTTCCAGGTCAGATTGTTAACACAGAAGCTGGTGCTGATTTGGCTGTCAAGAAACTTGGTCTACCCTTGATTGCCAAGCCTGATAATGGAGTAGGAGCAGCTGCAACCTTTAAATTGGAAACAGCAGAAGATGTCGAACGATTCAAGCAAGAATGGGATCACCAGACAGCTTATTTCTTTGAAAAGTTTGTCCAGTCTGGCGAGATTTGTACCTTTGATGGTTTGGTAGATAAGGACGGTCAGATCGTCTTTTCAACCACCTTTGACTATGCCCATACACCACTGGATTTGATGATCTATAAGATGGACAATTCCTATTACGTTCTCAAGGATATGGATCCAAAACTGCGTGCTTATGGAGAAGCGATTGTTAAAATTTTCGGCATGAAAGAACGCTTTTTCCATATTGAGTTCTTCCGCGAGGGTGATGATTATGTAGCCATTGAGTACAATAACCGTCCAGCAGGTGGCTTTACCATTGATGTCTATAATTTCGCCCACTCAATCGATCTTTACAGAGGCTATGCAGCGATTGTAGCAGGAGAGCCTTTCCCAGCTGCCCACATGGAGCCGCTGTATTGTCTGGCAACATCACGCCGTGCATCAACGAACTATGCTTACCCTGAGGCTGACTTGCTGGAGAAATACAGAGATAATTTCAAGGTTAAAAAAGACATGCCAGCCGCTTTTGCAGAGCTGCAAGGTGATTACCTCTATATGCTGACAACACCAAGCCGTGAGCAAATGGAGCAGATGATTGCAGATTTTGCTAAACAGGCAGATTAATCAGAAGCATGCTCTGCTATTATTTTCGTATAACAGTTTCAAAATAGTAAAAACTACTCTAGCACAAAAAGTTTGTGAAATTTCTATTTTGATGTCGAAAACCAGTTTATCCAATGGATTGACTGGTTTTTCTTTGTGAAATATAAGTGAGCAAAAGTTTTGACAGTGCTTACAGCTTTAGATAGAATTAAATAGAAGAATTATGCTTAGAAAGGCAAAAAAATGGCAACTTTAGATAAAAATCTTTTGTTAGAGATGTTCCGTAAGATGGAAGAAATCCGTCGCATGGACTTAAAAATTGCTCAACTTGTAAAAAAAGGAAAGGTTCCTGGAATGACTCACTTCTCAGTAGGTGAGGAAGCAGCCAATGTCGGTGCTATGCTGGCCTTGAATGAGGATGATTTGCTGACTTCTAACCACCGGGGACATGGTCAAGCTATCGCCAAAGGAATCAACCTCAATGAAATGATGGCGGAAATCCTAGGAAAATACACTGGGACCTGTAAAGGAAAAGGCGGTTCTATGCACATTGCTGACCTAGATGCCGGAAACCTTGGTGCCAATGGTATTGTCGGCGGTGGCATGGGAATTGCTGTCGGAGCAGCTCTGACCCAGCAAATGCAGAAGACAGGTAAGATTGTTGTCTGCTTCTTTGGTGATGGTGCTACCAATGAGGGCGTCTTCCACGAAGCAGTCAACATGGCTTCTATCTGGAATCTACCAGTTATTTTCTATTGTATTAATAACGGCTATGGCATTTCTGCTGATATCAAGAAAATGACCAATGTAGAGCACATTCACGAGCGCAGCGCAGCTTATGGTATTCCAGGTATGTTCATTGAGGATGGCAATAATGTCCTAGATGTTTATGAAGGTTTCCAAAAGGCTGTAGAGCATGTTCGAAGCGGTAATGGTCCTGTCTTGATTGAGAGCGTAACTTATCGTTGGTTGGGACACTCTTCTTCTGACCCAGGTAAATACCGTACTCGTGAAGAAGTAGAAGAATGGAAGAAGAAGGATCCAATCGAAAATCTTCGTAAATACTTGCTGGAAAACAAGATTGCAAGCGAGGAAGAGCTGGAAGCTATCCAAGCTGGAGTCAAAGAAGCAGTAGAAGCGTCTGTAAAGTTTGCAGAAGAAAGTCCATTCCCGCCGCTTGAATCTGCCTTTGAAGATATTTACGCAGACTAAAGAGAGGAGAAAAAGAAAATGGAAACTAAAACTATGTCTTTTCGTGACACCATTATCCTCGCTATGTCTGAGGAAATGCGTCGCGATGAAAATGTACTCTTGATGGGAGAAGATGTCGGAGTCTTTGGTGGAGATTTCGGAACATCTGTTGGTATGCTGGAAGAGTTTGGACCAGAGCGTGTACGTGACTGTCCGATTTCGGAAGCAGCTATCTCTGGCGCAGCAGCTGGAGCAGCTATGACAGGGCTGCGTCCAATCGTAGACATGACCTTTATGGACTTCTCTGTAATTGCCATGGATGCTATTGTTAACCAAGCTGCTAAAACTCGCTATATGTTTGGCGGAAAAGGACAAGTCCCAATGACTGTCCGTTGTGCGGCAGGTAATGGAGTTGGGTCAGCGGCTCAGCACTCTCAGTCTTTGGAATCTTGGTTTACCCACATTCCAGGGCTTAAGGTAGTTGCTCCAGGAACTCCGGCTGATATGAAGGGGCTTCTCAAGGCTTCTATCCGAGACAACAACCCGGTCATTATCCTGGAATACAAGTCTGAATTTAACCAAAAAGGCGAAGTGCCACTGGATCCTGAGTATGTAATCCCACTTGGTGTTGGTGAAATCAAAAAAGAAGGTACCGATGTAACAGTTGTTACCTACGGAAAAATGCTTCGCCGTGTCATGCAGGCAGCTGAAGAATTAGCAGAAGAAGGTATCTCTGTAGAAGTGGTTGACCCACGTACATTGGTGCCGCTCGATAAGGATATTATCATCAATTCTGTTAAGAAGACTGGAAAGGTTGTTTTGGTTAATGATGCCCACAAAACTAGCGGTTTCATTGGTGAAATTTCGGCGATTATTTCTGAGTCTGAAGCATTTGACTATCTAGATGCGCCAATCCGCCGCTGTGCAGGTGAAGATGTGCCAATGCCTTATGCACAAAACTTGGAAAATGCGATGATTCCGACCGTTGAAAGCATCAAAGACGCTATTCGGAAGACATATCATAAAGAATAAGGTATAATAAAGAAAAGGCTTTCTCACGAATTAGATTACATAAATTATTTTATGTAATCTAATCTTGTGTAGAGAGTCAAAGTAGCTAAAATTTTACTAATTACAGACAATCGTTATTCGGACCGGTTTTATCCGATGAGCGAATTAGTAAGTCTACTAGGTTGGTCGCCGATAGCGGTAACCGTAACAACTTGAGATACGTTTCGTATCCAAGTTACTTGTAGAGTTGAACACGGGCTAAAGTCTTTGTGAAAAATAAACTTTTCTCGAAACTAAAATTTCTTTGTTAAGTTTTCTATTTTCACTTTGATTGTTAACACCCTTAGTATGACTGGAACTGAATTCGGACGGAGGACTGCGAAAAAAAGATAGATTGCCTTGTGTTCATCGAACACAGCGTCAATCTCCTATCTTTTCATTGTCCTCTGCGTCCTTAATATCTTATAATAGAATTGGAGAGGTCATGGCTGATGATAAGCTAAGAGCGACTCCTGCAGCTAGAAAGTTAGCGGATGATTTGGGAATCAACCTCTATGATGTTTCTGGCTCAGGCGCAAACGGTCGTGTCCACAAAGAAGACGTGGAAACTTATAAAGATACAAACGTGGTGCGCATTTCACCACTGGCAAAACGAATTGCCCAAGAACACAATATTGCTTGGCAAGAGATTCAAGGAACTGGCCATCGTGGCAAGATTATGAAGAAAGATGTTCTTGCTTTCTTGCCTGAGAATGTTGAGAGCGATACAATCAAATCTCCTGCTCAAATTGAAAAAGCGGAAGAAGTGCCTGATAATGTCACTCCTTATGGTGAGATTGAGCGTATCCCAATGACGCCGATGCGAAAGGTCATTGCTCAGCGGATGGTAGAATCTTACCTGACGGCGCCAACATTCACCCTTAACTATGATGTTGATATGACAGAAATGCTGGCCTTGCGTAAAAAAGTGCTGGAACCAATCATGGAAGCAACTGGCAAAAAAGTAACTGTCACAGACCTGCTTTCGCTGGCTGTTGTGAAGACACTGATGAAGCATCCTTACCTCAACTCAACTTTGACAGAGGACGGCAAGACCATTATCACTCACAACTATGTCAACCTTTCAATGGCAGTCGGTATGGATAATGGCCTGATGACACCAGTTGTCTACAATGCAGAAAAAATGAGCCTATCAGAGCTTGTGGTAGCCTTTAAAGATGTAATCGGACGTACTTTGGAAGGCAAGTTAGCTCCAAGCGAGTTGCAAAACTCAACCTTCACAATCAGTAACTTGGGTATGTTTGGAGTTCAGTCCTTTGGGCCAATCATCAATCAGCCAAACTCTGCTATCTTGGGTGTGAGCTCAACAGTAGAAAAACCTGTCGTTGTTAATGGCGAAATTGTTATCCGTCCAATTATGAGTCTTGGCTTGACCATTGACCACCGTGTAGTTGACGGAATGGCTGGAGCTAAGTTTATGAAGGACTTGAAGGCTTTGATTGAAGACCCAATTTCAATGTTGGTATAAGATTTTCTTTGCTAGTTTAAAAAGTAAAGAAACGAAAGACTCAGCAAGTGAAAAATTAAATTAGAAAAGGAAAGAAAAATGGCTTTAGAAGTAATTATGCCAAAAGCCGGCGTGGATATGACCGAAGGGCAAATTGTCCAATGGAATAAGAAAGTCGGCGAATTTGTCAAAGAAGGGGAAATCCTTCTGGAAATCATGACTGACAAGGTCAGCATGGAATTAGAAGCCGAAGAAGATGGCTATCTGATTGCTATTCTCAAAGGTGACGGAGAAACTGTTCCAGTAACGGAAGTCATCGGTTACTTGGGAGAAGAAGGAGAAAACATCCCAACCGCTGGCGGCTCTGCTCCTGCGGAAGCACCAGCTCCTACAACAGCGGCAGTAAGTACAGATGATGATAAGAGTGATGATGCTTACGATATCGTTGTTATCGGTGGCGGACCTGCAGGTTATGTAGCGGCTATCAAAGCAGCCCAGCTGGGTGGCAAGATTGCCTTGGTTGAGAAGTCTGAGCTCGGCGGAACCTGCCTGAACCGTGGCTGTATCCCTACTAAGACTTACCTGCACAATGCTGAAATCATTGAAAGCCTTGGCCACGCTGCTAACCGCGGTATCATCATCGAAAATCCAAGCTTCTCAGTGGACATGGACAAGGTTTTGGAAACCAAAAACAAGGTTGTCAATACACTCGTTGGCGGTGTTGCTGGCCTTCTTCGCAGCTATGGCGTAGATGTTCATAAGGGAATTGGTACCATTACTAAAGACAAGAATGTTCTTGTAAACAGCAGCGAGCTGCTAGAAACGAAGAAGATTATTTTGGCTGGTGGTTCAAAAGTCAGCAAGATCAATGTTCCTGGTATGGAATCATCTCTTGTTATGACCAGTGATGATATACTAGAAATGAACGAAGTGCCTGAAAATCTGGTAATTATCGGCGGTGGTGTTGTCGGTATTGAGCTTGGACAAGCCTTCATGACCTTCGGCAGCAAGGTAACGGTCATTGAAATGATGGATCGTATCGTACCTGCAATGGATGCGGAAGTTTCTAAAAACCTTCGCCTCATTTTGGAGCGCAAGGGTATGACAATTCTAACTGAAACTAAGTTGGAAGAAATCATCGAAGAAAACGGAAAACTCCGTATCAAGGTTGAAGGAAAAGAAGATATTCTAGCAGATAAGGCCCTGCTTTCTATCGGACGCGTGCCAGACCTAGAAGGTATCGGTGAGGTTGAATTCGAACTGGATCGCGGCCGTATCAAAGTCAATGAGTACATGGAAACCTCTGTTCCAGGTATTTACGCACCAGGTGATATCAATGGTACTAAGATGCTGGCTCATGCTGCCTTCCGTATGGGTGAAGTTGCTGCTGAAAATGCTCTGAAAGGTAACCATCATGTTGCTAAACTCAACCTGACACCTGCAGCTATCTACACCCTGCCAGAAGTAGCAGCAGTTGGTTTGACAGAAGAGCAAGCTCGTGAGAAATACGATGTAGCGATTGGTAAGTTCAACTTCGCTGCTAACGGTCGCGCCATTGCTTCAGATGTAGCTCAAGGCTTCGTGAAAGTCATTGCCGACAAGAAGTATGGTGAAGTGCTCGGTGTTCATATCATCGGTCCTGCGGCGGCAGAATTGATTAACGAAGCATCCACCATCATCGAAATGGAAATCACTGTAGAAGAAATGCTTAAGACTATTCACGGTCATCCAACCTTCTCAGAAGTTATGTACGAAGCATTTGCAGATGTACTGGGATTAGCAGTTCACTCACCTAAGAAAAAATAATTTAAAAGATAGATTAGACTGGACATAAATCATTGTTCCAGTCTCTATCGTATAAAGAGGTAGCTTATGAAATACATTGTTAATTACTCAAATGATACAGCTTTTAATATTGCTCTGGAAGAATATGCTTTCAAACACCTCTTAGATGAGGATGAGATTTTCCTGCTCTGGATTAACAAACCTTCTATCATCGTGGGACGTCACCAAAATACCATCGAAGAAATCAACCGTGACTACGTTCGTGAGCATGGCATTGAAGTTGTGCGTCGTATCAGTGGTGGAGGAGCTGTTTATCATGATCTGAACAACCTCAACTACACCATTATCTCTAAAGAAAGTGAAGATCGTGCCTTTGACTTCAAGAGTTTTTCTACGCCGGTTATCAACACTCTGGCAGAGCTTGGGGTAAAGGCTGAATTCACCGGCCGTAATGACCTGGAGATTGATGGCAAGAAGTTCTGTGGCAATGCGCAGGCCTATATCAACGGCCGTATCATGCACCATGGCTGCCTTCTCTTTGATGTTGACTTGTCAGTCTTGGCCGATGCGCTTAAGGTTTCTAAAGACAAGTTCGAATCGAAAGGGGTTAAATCCGTCCGTGCTCGCGTGACAAATATTATCAATGAATTGCCGGAAAAGATTACTGTTGAAGAATTCCGCGACCTGCTTCTGGACTACATGAAGAAAGAATATCCAGAAATGACAGAATATGTCTTCTCCGAGAAAGAACTGGAAGAAATCAAGCAAATCAGAGATAGCAAGTTTGGAACTTGGGACTGGAACTACGGTAAATCACCTGAATACAATGTGCGTCGTGGCACTAAGTTTACCAGCGGTAAGGTAGAAATCTTTGCCAATGTTGTTGAATCTAAGATTCAGGATATCAAAATCTATGGAGATTTCTTTGGTATTGAGGATGTAGCAGCAGTAGAAGATGTGCTTCGCGGTGTTAAATACGAACGCGAAGATGTCCTGAAAGCTCTTGAAACGATTGATATTAGCCGCTACTTTGCTGGAATCAGCAGAGAAGATATTGCCGAAGCTATCGTAGGTTAAAATCTGATATAAAGAAAAGCTAAACTCTCAAAGAGTTTGGTTTTTCATGTAAACAGTATATTTCAAATCAACAACATTCTTACGTTTCCTTAACCAGCTAGTTTTCTCTAGGCTTTATCTACCAGATATGATAAAATGATAGGGAATTAGAGAAAGGGGTGCCTTGATGCAGAAAGTCCCAGTAGAAAGCCTTGGTCTGTTTGAGCAGTTGGACCGCACAGTTGTAGCTTTTCTGAAGAAAAAACCATCTCCTAATCCAGACAATTTTTATGTTAGCATATCTGCAGAAGATTATGAGAAAAAGAAAGAAGAATTTGAAAAATCAGGCTATCAAGCTGTGAAATTACCGCTTGGCATGGCGTTGGATAATGTTATTCAGCAACCTTCTTTCCAAAACCTAGTCATTGGTGGGCTCTACATGGTAGATATCTTCGTTCCCAAGGAAGATCTGCTGCCCTTAAAGGATCTTGTTGACAGCTTTTGCATCATGTTTGCAGCAGCTAATAATCGAATAGAAAATATCAAGGCTTACGATCTGATGAAGAGTAAGACAGTTTACTTTATAGGAAAACTCTTTACGGATAATCCTCAGCCAGGCGATGAAGTTAGCTTTGAAGGGCTAAATAGAGAGACAGCAGAAGGCTCCTACGAAGCGGTCAAATGCTTCCTAACTAGAGAAAGTGCTGAAAAGTACAACACCAAAAATCGACCAGTCACAGCAGCGAATCTGGAGCATCTCAAGCACTTCTGGGGCAAACCGCTGATTGTTGAACCCCATCGTAATTATTGGATTGAGTTTTTATAAAAGAAAGAGCGAAGCATCTAAAATAGATTTTTCGCTCTTTTGTTGTTATTGTTAATATTAAATTCACATATTTTAAATTATGTAATATTATAATTTATCCAAAGCGTTCTTTTGCTCATCATTGACAATGTGGGTGTAGAGGTCTGTTACCTGAGTGCTAGCATGCCCTAGCTGATGACTGACGAGAACTTGAGATTTGGTCGCATCGTATAAACGTGTAGCAAGCGTGTGGCGGAGTTTGTGAGGAGTCACTCGCACCTTGAAGTCCTCGGAATACTTGGCCACCATTTTTTCGACACTGGAAGCATCGATTCGATTAGGACTGCCACGGTATTCAGTCAAAAAGAAGGCTGTATCAGTCTTTTCGGCCTTGTATCGTTTGCTCCGAATGTTTAGATACTCTTCTAAATAAGGCTTGGCAAAAGCAGCAACATTGACAGAGTCCCTTTTACCGCCTTTTCTTGTCACTTCAATGACCATCATCTTTAGATTGATGTCTTTCAGGTCTAGATTAACAGCTTCAGACAGACGAACACCAGAGGCTAGCAGCAAGGCAATGATGGCTAAATCACGTTCTTTGTTCTTGTTAAAAGAAGACAGAGCGCGATTAGACAGCTTCTTAGGGTACTCCGTATCAATATACTGGAGGAATTCTTCCGTCTCATCCCCTAAAAAGAGCTTCTGCTTAATATTCTCTGCACGAGCAGCCAGAGTTTCCTTTTTCTTCTTAGTAGCAACCTTTTTCATCACATTTCTATAGAAGTAGGGCTCGCCCTGCTCGTTTTCAACTTCCTCAGTCAAATATTTGTAGAGGCTGGACAAAGCTGAAAGAGTTCGGTTGATAGTTGTCTGGGAAACACCGTTTTGGGTTGTATTGGCATTGAGAAGCGGCCGCTCTCGCAGATACAGAATGAAGGTCTCCATGTCTTTCTTGGTCATATTTTCCAAGACTGAAAGAGGAATCTCAGCAATATGGGAAGCATCCGTTATACCAGATTCTAGCACCCAGTTAAAAAAGCGATCATATTCTTTGAGATATTCGTATAGGGTTGTAAAACTATAAGGCACCGCCAGCTTAGACTGGTAATATTCCAAAATGTACCAGGGCATAGTGGCTTTGAGTTTATCAATTCTTTCTAATAACAGTTCACGTCTCATCACATTTCTCCGTTTTTTCTATAACAGTAGTATAGCATATCTAGATATATTTTTCAAGAAAATTATAGTTTTTCGGAAAGATGTAAGAGAGCATATATAGTCCAACCTTATTACAAAAACGGATAATAAAAACAAGACAGTATTGAGGAATTAGACTCTGTCTTGTTTCACTAAAACTTATTCTTCTAATTCAATTTTTTGAAAATAATCCAGTTGCCATTTTTGTGTTGCCTGAGCTGTTTTATTTAAATTTGTGCACCAGGACGGATAAAACCGCATAGCCATCTTTCCTTTACAATCTTTTGTAGAAAGAATTTTTTTACTGATAGCCTTCTCTTTGGGAATGATAAATATACCGCAATGACGGTCGTCGATAACGACAATTACCAATTCATCACCTAAGTCTTTATCAGTATATGGAATGTTCTTATTGTCTTGGTCTTTTTTCCAAAAGACTGTAAAGTAGCCTTCTTTTTTAGGTGTCTTCTTTGCCAAACGGCATCTTTTATATTCTTGATCATCCTTTGGCTTAATCAAAATGCTTTCATAGTCTTCATTCCATTTTTCATTTATCAGATCAAAGTCACCATAATACCTATGAAGAATGTCTGTCATTTTCATTGTTTTATCGCCTTTCTAATTTTTTACCAAAATTAAATTATGTAAATATTTATCGGTTTAAGTTTATCTTTATTATAACAAAAAATCCCTAATCAAATCAATTACCTGTTCATTTTGGGGAAGAGAGGAATGATGGGCATCCTTACCTACGATGACAACCTCTCTGTGTGAAGCTATTTTTCCTTTGTAAATCAAGCTCCCAGCCTCTACACTGCTTTTATGGACAATTCCGTCACCGTCTCGGAAAAAAATTCCCAAAATTGACAAATGCTGCAGCTTCTTAGGAAGTTTTCCCTGGTTGGCTACAAAGTCATCTAGCATCGGGACTCGATGATTAAGATTTTTCTTGTTTAGATTATAAGGGCTGCCAATAGTCAGGAGCTTTTCCATCTCCAATCCAGAATGGTTTGCCAGGTATTGCTGTAGGAATACTGTATAAACTAGACCACCGTTAGAATGCCCAAGCGCTTTAAAACTGTTAAAAGAGTACTTCTCTCGCAAAACAGTCAAGGCAGCGTCAAACATTGCCGCCTGCTGCTTGATGTTTTCATATCCATCACGATTATTCTGAAAACCAACCACAAAAATAGGATTTCTGTCCTTGCGCTTCAAATGCCCTCGGTAAGTCATGTGTCCGTCATTCCAGATTTTAATACGGACTAGACTATGATGTGGATGCTGATTGCGGTTTAGCTTTTTAACCATTCGATTAAAGCGATTTTCCGTGGCAGAACTACCAGGAATCATGATAATAGGACTCATTTTGACCTTGCTGGCAGGTAGATGAGAAATAGGGTGGGAAGGCAGCTTATTCAATAATTTTTGAAAGGTTTTAGCAAGTCGATGAATCAATTGAGTCAAAAAAGGCCTCATTCTAGTCTCCATATCTGTATCTGATCTTTCCAAAAACAAGCCACATAACGGATTTATGTAGCTTGTTGATTATCATTTATATTCTTTATCTACAACCTTGATATCTCTATACCAAATTTCAATTTTTTTTGTATATCTTTTTGCAATTTTTTCATCGTAAATCGATTTCAACCAATCTACAAAATTTTTATCAAATTTTTCTCTATTAATAATTTGATTTGGTGTTCCTTTATTATTAGAATTACTAGATGTTTGATCATCAAGTTGAGAAGATAGTGAGGGAATTTCTATTTTAATTTTTTTATAAGGCTTACTTTCAAAATAATTTGTTTCTTCAGTAGATATTTCTACACCTTTTACATTAATAAAAATACCATCTAGATTTAAGTCTTGCTTCAACAATTGTCTTTCTGAATATTTATTATAACCCAGAAAAATTGAAATAAATAAAGCAGTAACAATCAGAGGAAAGCAAAATTTCTTAACTAATATCATTTTACTTCCTCCACTTTCAAACTTTTATCTACTAAAACAGGTGTATCATCGTCTTTCAAATCATACTCAACATATAATTTATATTTTTTCTTACCAACGCCAAAGAACCAACCACCTTCATCCAGAAATTTTCCTATAATCTTAACTCGGTTGGAAGAAGGTTTGAAATCAAAATCAACATTATCTTGATCCCCAATTTTTTCCCATTCATTAAATTTTACGTTTGATTTATTCCAAATTTTCTTTTGTAAATCGGCTAGTATCTCTTTCTTTTGAACCTTGGATAAATCTTTGAAACCGCTAATCTTTTCCCCATCTTTCCAGCCAACAACTAATTCTCCGTCATAGAATATTTTATAAGTGCCAGCAGATTGGAAACTTGTATCTTTGTTAAACGATGATTCAAAAGCAGTTTTTAACTGACTTCTATTTGAATCATCATCAAACAGAGGAGAATAATTAATTAGCTTTGGTATCGAAATATCAATTTCTTTCGCTTCTTTGCTACTAAACCAACTAATAAAACCATTTTGAGAGATAACACCTACGTTACTCCCTATAATTGAAGAATAGGCATCTCTCACATTATTTTTTGCACTTATTTCTTGTTTTTGTTGATTCCAAGGAGATAATGAATTAAATAAACTTCCCAAAGATGGAATCCCTATATAAATAACAGCAAAAATTAAAACTATAACAAATATAAATAGAGAAATAAAATTTGCAATTGCAGTTTTTATTTGATTTATTCCTAATTCAGCAAATTGAGATATAAACCTTGAGATAAGATTTTTTGACTTGGTTTGACTCCTATTTTTTCTTTCCATAATCCTCCCTTTAAACTTTTCCTAATTATATATTTATAAGCGATTTGTTTGATGAAGTTCTCCCTTATTACTTCCGCTTCTTCTTATTCTTTTTCATTTGCTTGGCCATTTTGTTCATGCTGCGGCGCATCAGGAACTCTCCAGCTTTGCCCTTGAGTCCGCCGCCGAACATTTGGCTCATATCCGGCATGCCTGCTCCTCCCAAGCCTGACATATCTGGCATACCGCCTTGGCCCATCATGCCTTCAAGAGCTGACATGTCGGGCATTCCTCCGCCACTAGGCATGTTCTTAGGCATATTGTTTGGATTGAGCCCCATTTGCTTCATCATCTTGCTCATATCGCCTGACAGAACGCCCTGCATCATCTGCTTAGCTTGATTGAAGTCTTTGATAAATTTATTGACATCAACGAAGCTGTTACCTGAACCATTGGCAATCCGACGGCGACGGCTAGGACTCAGCAAGTCTGGATTTTCCCGCTCAGCCGGTGTCATAGAGGATACGATAGCGCGCTTGCGGGCAATTTCTTTCTCGTCCACTTTGATATTCTTGAGGGCAGGATTATTGGCCATACCTGGAATCAGCTTGAGCAAGTCTTCCATAGGTCCCATGCCTTGCACCTGATCCAACTGATCAATGAAGTCGTTGAAATCAAAGGTGTTTTCCCGCATCTTTTCAGCCATTTCAAGCGATTTTTTCTCATCGTATTCTTGAGAGGCTTTTTCAATCAGAGTCAGCATGTCCCCCATGCCCAAAATCCGGCTGGACATACGGTCTGGGTGGAAGGTTTCAATATCAGTGATTTTTTCACCGGTACCAGTAAATTTAATAGGCTTACCAGTAATCTGACGGACAGACAGTGCTGCACCGCCACGGGTATCACCATCAATCTTAGTCAGGATAACCCCGGTCACTTCCAGTTGACTGTTAAATTCACGAGCGACATTAGCCGCTTCCTGACCAATCATGGCATCGACAACCAAGAGGATTTCATTCGGATTAGCCAGCGCTTTGACATCTGACAGCTCCTGCATGAGTTTTTCATCAATCTGAAGGCGCCCAGCCGTATCAATCAGGACATAGTCGTTGTGGTTAGCCTTGGCTTGCTCCAAACCTTGACGGACAATCTCAACAGCTGGAACTTCAGTCCCCAGAGCAAAGACAGGTACATCAATTTGCTGTCCAAGTGTTTTCAACTGTTCAATAGCTGCTGGACGGTAAATATCTGCCGCAATCATGAGCGGGCGAGCATTTTCTTCTTTCTTGAGCTTATTAGCAAGCTTTCCGGCAAAGGTGGTCTTACCAGCACCTTGCAGACCAACCATCATGATAATAGTCGGAATCTTTGGTGATTTGATAATCTCAGCAGTATCAGAACCCAGGATAGTTGTCAGTTCTTCGTCAACGATCTTGATGATTTGTTGCGCTGGATTGAGGGTGTCGATAACCTCATGACCGACAGCGCGCTCACGGACTTTCTTGATAAAGTCTTTGACAACCGGCAGAGCAACATCGGCTTCTAAAAGGGCCAGACGAATCTCTTTGGTTGCTTCCTGGACATCGCTCTCTGAGATTTTCCCTTTTCTGCGTAGATTTTTAAAGACGTTCTGCAAACGTTCTGTTAAACTTTCAAATGCCATTTTTTATTTCTCCTAGTTTCTATTTCAATCAATTCAGTGGAAATTTTCCAAAACGTGTTAAACAAGCGTATTCTTCAGCAGAGACTTCTTTCATAATCTCATTTGGGTAGCCCCAGCAACCGAAGCCTTCTTGCATTGCCTTAGAAAGATCGTCAGGGGAGATGATTTGTACCCTGGCAGGAAAAGATTCTTCCGACTCTAACAACCAGCAAGACATTCCCTTGTAGATAACTTGTTTAGCCATGGTCACTCCCTATTGTCAATACCAGACAGAATCCCAATCTGCTCCTGCAGATAGCTGTCGCCAGGGTATTTCTCTGTAATCTGGTCAAATATCTGACTTCTGACAATGTAGTCCGAGTACATGTGCAGCTTTTTCTCATAGTCTTCCAGAATCTTCTCTGTCCGCTTGATATTATCGTAAACAGCCTGACGGCTAACACCAAACTCCTCAGCAATCTCAGCCAGGCTGTAGTCGTCTGCATAGTAGAGCTCGATATAGTTCATCTGCTTGTCAGTCAAAAGCGCCGCATAAAACTCAAAGAGAGCATTCATTCGGTTTGTTTTTTCAATTTCCATAAGAAACATTATACCAGAAAAGCATGATAAACTCTAGTCTGACAAGGGAAATAAACACTCGAAATATGAGATTGCAAAACTACAATCAGCTTTTTCTTCCGAGTAAAAGACAAGTTAAAAACCCTTGGTGATAACCAAGAGTTTTGCAATAATTAATTGTTTTCCAAATAAAATTCAAAACGATCGCCGACATACTGGCTTTTTACATATTCAAAAGCTGTTCCATCATCAAAGTAAGAAATCTGAGTCAGTCCTAAGATGGCATGACCGCGGGGAATATCAAGGTAATTTGCAATTTTTTCCTTAGCTAGTCGAGCATAAATCGTCTGCTGGGACTTGCCAATCTTATAGCCATGTTTCTGCAAGGTCTGAAAGAAATGACTGGTCACCTCTTCTTTTTTGAAATTCTTAATGAACTTCTCTGGAATTGAAGCCACTTCGTAGACCACCGGCAAATCATCAGCGTAGCGAACCCGCTCCATCCGAATGACATTTTCCGTCTTGTGGATACCTAGTTTCTCCACTTCCTGCTCACTCGGCAGGGTACGTCGATAAGAAATGAGCTGACTGGATGGCGTTTTGCCTTGCGCCTTCATGATTTCCGTGAAGCTGGTCGTGCCACGCATTTTCTCCTGAACACGTGTACTGGCAACGAAGGTACCACTACCGACTCGACGCTCTAGCACTCCCTCATCAACCAAGAGTGTGATAGCTTGACGCAGGGTCATACGGCTGACCTTAAAGGTTTCGGCTAAATCTCGCTCGCTGGGTAGACGCTCCCCAATCTCCCAAACGGCATCGTCAATGTCTTTCTTAATCTGATCATGAATTTTGATATATGCGGGCAACATGTTGACTCTTCTTTCTTATTTGATACCTTCCTTTATTTTAGTACCAAATACTTCAAATGTCAAACTAAATGATAAGTATTAGCTCTCAAATGCTTGCTTTTCTAACGATTCTAGCAGTTTTGTCAAATAAAGACTCATATTCGTTTTTTCATCACTCTTACTCCTTATTACCTTGGAAAAATTCCTTTTTTGTGATAAAATGAGGGGAAAAGATAACTTCTTTTAAGAAAGGGAACAGATGACAACTAGAACTGAATTGCAAGATGTCGAAAAGATCATCGTGCTTGATTACGGAAGCCAGTACAACCAGCTGATTTCACGTCGCATTCGTGAAATCGGTGTTTTTTCTGAGCTCAAGAGCCACAAGATTACTGCTGACGAAGTCCGTGCTATCCAGCCTGTCGGGATTATCCTTTCCGGCGGTCCGAATTCTGTATATGAAGACGGCTCTTTTGATATTGACCCGGAAATTTTTGAGTTGGGAATCCCGATTTTAGGAATCTGCTATGGTATGCAGCTTTTGACTCACAAGCTGGGCGGCAAGGTTGTCCCTGCTGGTCATGCTGGAAATCGTGAATATGGTCAGTCAACTCTGTCACATACTGCTAACTCCAGTCTTTTCAACGGAACACCTGAAAGCCAGCTAGTTCTTATGAGCCATGGAGATGCAGTAACAGAAATTCCTGCAGACTTTGTCCGTACTGGTACTTCTGCTGACTGTCCTTTTGCAGCCATTGAAAATCCAACTAAGAAAATCTATGGCATTCAGTTCCACCCTGAGGTTCGTCATTCAGAATTTGGCTATGATATCCTGCGAAACTTTGCACTTACTATTTGTGGAGCCAAAGGCGACTGGTCCATGGATAACTTCATTGACATGGAAATTCAAAAAATCCGCCAAACTGTTGGTGACAAGAAGGTGCTGTTGGGACTTTCTGGCGGTGTAGACTCTTCTGTTGTCGGTGTTCTCTTACAGAAAGCAATCGGCGATCAACTAATCTGTATTTTTGTGGATCATGGTCTTTTGCGTAAAGGCGAAGCAGATCAGGTCATGGATATGCTGGGCGGTAAATTTGGCTTGAATATCATTAAGGCTGACGCAGCTAAACGTTTCCTTGATAAACTAGCTGGTGTCTCAGATCCAGAACAAAAACGTAAAATCATCGGAAACGAGTTTGTCTATGTCTTTGACGACGAAGCCAGCAAACTAAAAGATGTAAAATTCTTGGCTCAAGGAACGCTCTATACAGACGTTATCGAATCTGGTACCGACACTGCTCAGACTATCAAGTCTCACCATAATGTTGGCGGACTGCCGGAAGACATGCAGTTTGAGCTGATTGAGCCGTTGAACACACTTTATAAAGATGAAGTTCGTGCTTTGGGTACAGAGCTTGGTATGCCTGATGAAATTGTCTGGCGCCAGCCATTCCCAGGACCAGGACTTGCTATTCGCGTTATGGGAGAAATCACTGAGGAAAAATTGGAAACAGTTCGCGAATCTGATGCTATTCTCCGCGAAGAAATCGCCAAAGCTGGTCTTGACCGCGACATCTGGCAATACTTTACTGTTAATACTGGAGTCCGTTCTGTTGGTGTCATGGGTGACGGCCGGACTTACGACTACACAATTGCGATTCGCGCTATCACTTCTATTGATGGCATGACAGCTGACTTTGCCAAGATTCCTTGGGATGTTCTGCAAAAAATCTCCGTTCGCATCGTCAACGAGGTAGACCACGTCAACCGCATCGTCTACGATATCACTAGCAAACCACCTGCAACTGTAGAGTGGGAGTAACAAGTAAATCATATTTTAAAAATCCTCCACCGGAAGACTTCTGATGGAGGATTTAACGTATAAAAAACAAACAAGGCTAGGACATTTTAGTCCTAGCCTTGTTTGATATAGTCTTGAAATTAACCGCCGAACAATCCTTTAAAGAAGTTGACAATGGCATTCCAGATATTAGAAAAGAAATTACCGCCTTCTTGAAGGAGTCCGTTTGCATCAAAGTTGAGGTTAATATTGTTAAAAGTATCCCCTGCCTTTGAAACAATGCTGTCTTTCAAGTCACTAAGCGTCTTCGTAAAGTCAGAATCTGTAATGACTCCACTGTTTGAAAGATTAACAGCGAAATTCACGATGAGGTTGATTTGGTCACTGGTCACTGACTGAGTCAGACCGTAGTTTTTCAAGGTTTCTTCAACAATCTTACGGACATCATCTGCTGTCAGATTGCTGTTGTTCTTCTTAGCATTGGCAATAGCCGCTTTGATATCAGCCAGAGCTACATTGAGCTTATCTGCGTCATAGCCTTCCTTACCTGTATTTTCAGCATTGATACCAGAAAGGGCAGCAAGTTCTTCCTGCGCTAGGTTTTTATTTTCTTGAGGAATGGTCGCGCCATTATCTTCCAGAGAGTAGTAAATCCCAGCCAAGGCGCTCTCGCCAGTTACTGGAATTGGTGCCGCAACGGTAATCTGCGCGTGCTGAACACCCAGAGTAACAGCTGCATTGCGATACATATCTTCTGTAACCTTAGTGATATTTTGCGGAGTGACAATTTTGACCTCTAATGGCTTGTTGCCGCCTAACTTCTGGATTTTTACAGAAGAATAAAGCTGCAGACTAGGGTCGTTGGCAACATCCATGATTTTAGAGTAAACTTCTGGCGTCATGGTCTTAAGTGGCTTGCTGTCACTAGATGAATTGTAGCCTAGCATTTGCAAGGTCTGCTGTTTTTGGCTCTCATCTAAGGAGTAACCCAGGACATACTCAGGCTGCACGTAAGTCTCATCAATGACTTTCTGAACATTTGAATCGGCCGTTGCGGTCGATACAGTAAACAGAGTAGCCAGCAAGGCTCCTGCTGTCATTAAAGTTTTTTTGAATTTCATATTTTTTTCCTCTTTTCCTCCCGCTATAGTTTCCCAAATTCTATAGCTTTTTTATAGAGCAAACTTCTTTCTGAGTGCTTCGAATTTCTGTTTCTTGAGCTTGTGATTCCCGCTCCTTTTGATATTCAGAGTGCTTCAGGTAAGTTGCTGCAATGATGGAGTTATTATTATCTCATCCATTGAGGGCTTGAGATAATAGATACATTTTACAACATTTCTCAAAGAAGTTCAAAGAAAAAACAGTCACTGGATTTATGTGCCAGTAACTGCTCTTTTCTACTTTTTCCAAAGGAAGTCAATCAGTAATTCGTCTACTTCTGGATTCTCATGCAATTGGCTGTGCTGAGCTAACTGACCTGTGATTTTCTTTTCCTGGTAAGATTTGGCATTCTCAACCAGGAGATATTTAAGGCTGCGAGAAGAAATATTGAGTACAGAACCGTCGGATTCATTTTTGAAATCGCCGTAGATATTAAGGACATCTACCTGCTCTTGTGGATATACTTCTCGTAATCCCAGTAGTTTTTGATAAGTCTGGCTCATAGCACTAGGCTGGCCAGTTTGGTCGTCTAGGATTCTCAAATCTTCAGGCAAGTCCCTTCCTTGCAGACCATTAACATGGTTGGCAATATTGACCTGCTTTTGCAGCTCGGGCAGCTTTTCATCCTGACCGTTCTCCAGCATATAAAAGAGGATGGACATATTTCCCATCGAATGGCCTACCAGATTCATCTTCTTAAAACCATAAGTTTCTTGTAGCTTGCGAATCACAGCTGCTGCATATTTGCCGTCTTGCGCGTAGTCGGCATTGCGGTTATCTTCATAGTTTACCTTGATAATGGGATTGATAGCACCTTTTGGTATCTCGCCTAATAAGCTTACTTGACCGTTTTTACTGACATTTGCTGTGATAATTGTCTGAGTGACTCCAGTCTTTTTGGCTGCCTCTGTCATATGATTTTCAGCATTAGAGCTGGATCCAAAACCGTGGAAAAACAAGGTCGGCGTTGTTGACTGCACAAATTGTTTTGTATTGAGGCTAGTGGCTTCTTTATGGTTGTAAAAAGCTGTTAGACCGGCAATTGTCACCAAGACCAGAATCAGGAGCTTAAAAGCAAGTTTCTTATTCATTTTTCATTCCTTTTAATGATAGATGTACAAAATTATATCATGTATCCATCGTGGTTACAAATATCCGGATTATTACTTTACCATCAAAAAAAGAAAGAAGCTTAACTACTTCTTTCTAAAACCATTTTAAGAGGCGCATGATGTGCATGTTCATCTTGACCTGACGGGAATAATAATAATTACCGCCGTTTATATAGAGCTCTGGACCATGGAAAATAGAGATCAGATTATAGTAGCCGTAGGTCTTGCCAGTTACATTTCCTAAGCTTGGCGCTACTACATCTTTTGAATATTTCTTAGCCAGCTCCAGCGTATTTTCACCACCATTTTTAGCGACATAGTCGATATAAGCTTGACCGAAATTATAGGCTTGTACTGCTGTCCAAACATCCACCTTTTTCTCGCTGGCCAACTCTAGGTTATCAGATAAGGTCTGGACGCCCTGGCGAATACTTTCTTTGTTGTCCGTGATGGCATTGGTCTGACCAGTCGCGCTTTCACTGGACTGCATGACATCAGTGTCTTTTCCCTTGGTCTCTGTATAAATCATGGCCAGTACCAATTCTTCATTGGCCGCTGTATCCTGCTCGTCCAGCACTTCTCTGACTAAGCTCTGATACTTCATGACCTGCTTGACATCATGATGAACCTGATAAATCTTGTAGCCGGCAAAGAGCACGAAAAGGACTAAAATCAGTCTTCTTAGAAATTTAAACATTATTTATTTTGGATATCCTCGATGTTCTTAATCAAAATAGAATAGGTCCCATTGTCGTTCTGGATAAACTCTACAGACTCTGCGTCCTGATAGACATTATTAGGAACGATGAGCTCAATTCCATTTGAAAGGGAGAGTTTCTGATTTTCGAACTTTTTCTTCTGGCGGCTGCTGTCAATCTCATCAAACTTGACTGGCTCAGGAATGGCTTCCTTGACTTGGTCAATAAAGGTAAGTCGGGCAGTCAGATTGCTGTCAAAAAGATCATCGGCCAGTTTCTCAGGCGACAGTTCGTCATTTTCTTCCAGATTTTTGAAAATACTGGATTTGACCTTGGATTGGAACTGAAAATCGTCTTTGTTAAAACTTTCAGCAACTTTTTGAGCAGTCTTTTCAAGTGCTTTGATTGATTTCTTAGCTGAGATTGTCGGATTGACCTGCAAGAGATTGTCTGACATATAATTGAGAAAGGCGCCGTTATACTTGATGCGTTTTTCAATCAGA
Organism: Streptococcus sanguinis; assembly: GCF_019929145.1. Classification (GTDB taxonomy): domain Bacteria; phylum Bacillota; class Bacilli; order Lactobacillales; family Streptococcaceae; genus Streptococcus; species Streptococcus sanguinis_U. The sequence continues at coordinate 626,186 of NZ_JAHZOW010000001.1, forward strand.
TGGTACTTGCGAGACTTGAGATTGATGACCAAAGCCTCGTCCGCACCCGTACCAAAGCCAGGCAGATTGTTCTGCGTCAGTTTGATAGGATTGTCCACCTCACCACCCAAGTGGGTTAGGGTTTCCCGCAGAGCAATCCGCAGAAAAGCGAAGTGCTCCACACCTTCTTTGTCAAACTGGACAAAAATCAGATCGTTGGTTTTCTGGTTTTCACTGACAGAAAACTCCTCCTGCCAGAGCTTGGCAACTGTCACTGATGTTTCCAGTAGGTCGTCTGAAAGCTGGGCTAAAAAGACGTTTTCGGGATCGAAAACACCTGTTTTAGCATCGTCAGAGTAGACCCGCTCAATCTTCTTGCGCAGGTATTCTTCAATCTTGGGAGTAATGTTGAGAAACTTATCCGCCAGCAGCAGTTCGGTATCAGCTGGGCTGAATTGATGAATAATCGCTTTTTTTACGTAAATATCCATCTTAGTTCAAGCCCTCATAGAGTGGAAAAGCGTCCGTCAATTTGCGAACTTCCGCCCGCACTTGATTCAGCACCGCTTCGTTTTCAGCGTTTTCCAGAGCCTTGATAATGAGCTCGGCTACCTTGATGCTTTCCGTTACACCAAAGCCTCGAGCTGCAATAGCTGCTGTACCGATACGAATTCCGCTAGTCTTAAATGGTGACAAAGTCTCGTAAGGGATGGAGTTTTTATTAAGGGTAATATTAACCTCATCCAAGAGATTTTGCGCTACTTTCCCATTTTCTACAACCTTAGTGACATCCACCAAGAAAAGATGATTTTCAGTACCGTCAGAAATCACACGGAACTTGTCATGTTGACGAAAGACATGAGCCATAGCTTGGGCATTATCCAAAATCTGCTGGGCATAAAGCTTGAAAGCTGGATCAAGTACTTCTTTAAAGGCAACCGCTTTGGCTGCAATAACGTGCTCTAATGGTCCGCCTTGAATGCCTGGGAAGATAGCTGAGTTGATTTTCTTAGCTAATTCTTCATCGTTTGTCAAAATCAAGCCACCGCGAGGCCCGCGCAAGGTCTTGTGGGTCGTCGTGGTTGTGATATCCGCGTAAGGCACAGGGCTAGGATGGAGACCTGCAGCAACCAAACCAGCGATGTGAGCCATGTCAACCATAAGCTTGGCACCTACAGCGTCAGCGATTTCACGGAATTTTGAAAAGTCGATGATATGAGAATAGGCTGAAGCACCTGCCACAATCAGCTTAGGCTGAACCTCTTTGGCTTGCTGGAGGATGGCATCAAAGTCCAACAATTCTGTTTCGGGATCAACACTATAGGATACAAAATTATAGGTTTGACCAGAAAAGCTGACTGATGCACCATGAGTCAAGTGGCCGCCAGCAGACAGATCCATGCCCATAACTGTATCGCCTGGCTCAATCAAAGCCATATAAGCAGCGCAATTAGCCTGGCTACCTGAGTGAGGCTGAACATTAGCAAACTTGGCACCAAAAATTTCCTTGGCACGCTCAATTGCAAGACTCTCAATCACATCCACTACATCTGTCCCACCATAGTAACGGCGACCTGGGTAGCCTTCAGCGTACTTATTGGTCAAAATAGAACCTTGAGCTGCCATGACAGCTTTAGAAACGACATTTTCTGAAGCAATCAGCTCAATATTATGCTGCTGACGTTCTTCTTCTTTAGCAACTGCTTCCCAAATCTCTGGGTCAAATGCTTTGTAGTCTTCTTGGTCAAAAATCATAAGGTGTCTCCCTTCTTTTGCGAAAATAGGACCTTAGGTCCTAAAGTTAAAAATTTATATCATTTACTTGGACGAGAATATCCTCGCGCGTGATTGCCCCTTGGCGTAAAATAAGTGCCTTTTCTCCAGACAAGTCTAGAATAGTTGAATCCTGACCTGTCAAAGCAGCATCATCTTCTACTCCCGAGACCTCCTCTTGAAAATCCATCATAATCTGCTGGAAAGAAGTTCCACTGGCTTTTCCAGAAAGATTGGCGGATGGACCAATCAAGGGACCATACTTCCGAATCAAGTCCAGCGTAACTGGATGCTTAGGAATCCGAAAACCCACGGTTTCCATACCTGAGTTTATCCAAGCTGGCACTCGGTCATTGGCTTGAAGGATAATAGTCAGCGGTCCAGGCAGAAAGGTTTGATAGAGTTGATTCAGATAACTGGGCTGATTCTTAGAAAAAGCATAAATCTCTTCCAAGCTAGCCACATTGAGATTAAGAGCCTTGTCACGGGGTCTTCGTTTTAATTCATAGACTCGCTCAACCGCCTCTTCATTCAAAGCCTGGGCAAAGAGGCCATAAACAGTTTCGGTGGGCAGGACAACTGCTCCGCCTGCTGCCAGAGTCTTTTCTATCTTATCCATTGTCAACCGCCACCATTCTATCTTTGCCAAATTGATCTTTCAGGACTCGGATTCGTTTTTGAGGGAAGTTTTTTTCCAGCAACTCCCTGACACCGTCTCCTTGCTTGTGACCAATTTCCAGATAGATTTTTCCTTTTTTTGTCAGATAGTCTCCTGCCTGCTCGGCTATTTTCCGATAGACGGCATAGCCATCTTCCTCAGCAAAGAGGGCCATGTGAGGTTCTGAGGTCAGAACGTTAAGTCCAACTTCATTCTTATCCGCTTCTGAAATATAGGGCGGGTTAGAGACGATAATGTCAAATTTCCCACTAATAGCATCCAAGCAATCAGATTGGACAAAAGTAAGGTTAAGTCCGCAGGACTGAGCGTTTTCTTCTGCCAAGGCAAGAGCATCGCCCGAGAGATCAGAAGCAGTAATCTGCCAGTCCAAACGGCTGTTTGCCAGTGCCAAAGCAATGGCTCCGCTACCCGTTCCGATATCCAAGACAGACAGAGAACTTTCAGGATTTTCTGACAAAATCAGCTCCACCAGCTCCTCCGTCTCAGGTCTTGGAATCAGAACTCGCTCGTCCACCTTGAGAGTCAGGCCGTGAAAGTCACTGCTGCCAATGATATACTGAGCCGGCTTATGGGCAAGCAGCTGCTCTTGAATTGCTTTTAGCTGTTTATGGTCTTCCTGTCTGACTTCTGTGCGAAGTTTGAGAACAAAGTCGGTAAAGGAGAGCCCCTTGAGAGCCCGATAAACGAAAGACAGGCTTTCTGCTTCTTCTCCTGCTGCTACTAGCTCCTGCTCTAGCTCCGCCAAATATTGAGCTAGCATCATTATTTATTCAGCTCTTCTAGTTTTTGCGTTTGGTCATAGAGAACCAGAGCGTCAACGACTTCATCCAGTTTGCCAGCTAAAATCGTGTCCAGCTTTTGCAAGGTCAAGCCGATACGGTGATCTGTCACTCGATTTTGCGGAAAATTATAGGTGCGAATCCGCTCTGAGCGATCACCTGTACCAATTGTGGACTTGCGCTCTGCATCCTGCTCATCTTGAGCGATTTGAGCAAAGTGGTCTGCTACACGAGCTCGGATGATTTTCATAGCCTTATCCCGGTTCTTCTGCTGAGTACGCTCTTCCTGCATTTCAACCTTGATATTGGTAGGCAGATGGACGATACGAACAGCAGTTGCAACCTTATTGACGTTCTGTCCGCCAGCACCAGATGCATGGTAGATGTCAACGCGCAGATCTTTAGGATCAATGTCGTATTCTACTTCTTCGATTTCTGGCATAACCAAGACAGTTGCTGTGGAAGTATGAACGCGACCTTGGCTTTCTGTTACAGGAACCCGCTGTACGCGGTGAGCACCTGATTCATACTTAAGCTTTGAGTAGACCGACTGACCCGAAACCATAGCGACTACTTCCTTGATCCCGCCTACACCATTATAAGAAGCCTCCATGACTTCGAAGCGCCAGCCTTGGCTTTCAGCATATTTTTGATACATCTGCAAGAGGTCACCAGCAAACAACTGCGCTTCGTCTCCTCCCGCAGCCCCGCGGATTTCAAGGATAATATTCTTATCATCGTTTGGATCCTTCGGTAAAAGGAGGATTTTTAGTTTTTCCTCGTATTCCTCTTTTTCAGCCTTGGCATCTTTAAGCTCTTGCTTAGCCATTTCTTCCAAGTCAGCATCACCAGAGGCGTCTTTTATCATTTCTTCAGCGTCTGTGATGTTTTGCAGGACTTTTTTATACTCACGGTAAGCTGTCACTGTATAGCGGGTGCTGGCTTCTTCCTTAGAAAGCTCCATAAAACGCTTGGTATCGCTGACCACATCCGGGTCGCTTAAGAGTTCACCAAGTTCTTCGTAGCGATCTTCAACTGCCTGTAACTGTTCATAGATGTTCATAGATTTTTCATCATCTCCTTTATTTCTATCATTGGATTACTTAATATCGGGGTTAAAATAGTGCTTGCGGCAAACTGAAATATAGGTCTCGTGGCCGCCAATTTTAATCTGCTCACCATCATAAACTGGTTTTCCGTTATCAGTTCGTAAAACCATGGTAGCCTTGCGAGAGCAGTATTGGCAAATCGTTTTAATCTCCTCAATCTTGTCAGCCAAGAGCAAGAGGTGCTTGGAGCCTTCAAAAAGTTCATTGCGAAAATCATTTTTCAGACCAAAAGCCATAACGGGAACATCCAGCTCATCCACCACTCTAGCCAAATCATAGACATGATGGCGTTTCAAGAACTGAGCCTCATCGATCAAAACGCAATAAGGCTTTTCAGGCAGCTGCTGGATATAGCCAAAAATATCCGTCTGGTCTTCAATAGCTATAGCATTCCGCTTCATGCCGATGCGACTAGAAACAACACCAAAGCCGTCGCGGGTGTCAACAGCCGAGGTCATGATAACCACGCTCTTGCCTTGTTCTTCATAATTGTGGGCCACTTTTAAAATTTCAATAGTCTTGCCCGAATTCATCGTGCCATATTTGTAGTATAACTGAGCCATAATTTAAATCTTTGCTAATTCACTATCTCCATTTTTACTTCACATTATTTTACCATAATTCACTACTCTTTAAAACCTCATTTGTGATAAAATAATAATAACGAAATAAAGGAGGCAGAAAATATGCCATTTGTTAGAATTGATTTATTTGAAGGTCGTACTCTGGAGCAGAAAAAAGCTCTTGCTAAGGAAGTAACTGAAGCTGTTGTCAGAAATACTGGCGCACCTCAGTCTGCTGTCCATGTCATCATTAACGACATGCCAGAAGGAACCTACTTCCCACAAGGTCAAATGCGGGAAAAATAAAAAAGACAAGCCAGCGGTTTATGGAGATATAAACTGCTGGCTTTTTTCTATGAATGATTCCTACTGTTATCTCTTATATTCTCAAATTCTTTAATTAATTTTTGATACCAATAAAAACTATCTTTTCGAATCCGCTCTAGACTACCTCCTTCTTCCTCATCACGGTCTACATAAACAAATCCATAACGCTTGCCATAGCCGTTGAGCCATGAAAGTAAATCTGTGAAAGACCATGTACAATAGCCGATGACTTGGCAACCATCTTCTATGGCGTCTTGTACTGCTGTAATATGCTTATCAAGATATTCAATCCGATATGGGTCATGAATCTTTCTATCTTCAGTTAAGGTATCATACTCTCCTAGTCCATTTTCAGTTATCATAATCGGAATGTCATATCTACTGGTAATCCGCCGTAAAGCAATTCGCAAACCAATTGGATCTATTTCCCACTCCCAGCTAGTACGCTCTAAGTGTTCGTTTGGCACATGCTTAAACTGGTCCGGTTCTCCAACTTCAGCATTCGGTACATTAGCAGCAAAAGTATGGGATTGGTAATAGTTGACGCCTACGAAATCTGGACGGCCTGCTTTTAAAATATCTAAATCACCTTCTCGGATATCTAATTCTATACCGAATTGATTTTTCAAATAAGCTATAGCTGTCTTTGGATAACGTCCCAATAAATAAGCATCCATCCAATACCAAACATTGACATCCAAAGATTTCTCCATGGCTAGAACATTTTCTGGCCTATTATCCAGAGCATAGAGGACAGGAAAAGCAAAGCTTGGACCGATTTGACCTTTTATTTTCAAATCATGGAATCGTTTGATAATCGTTGCATTAGCCAAGTTGACAATGTGATTTACCTGATGCATTAACTGAATATTTTTGATTCCTGGTGGAAAATGACCATCCCGATAGCCTAGTCCAACAAAGACATTTTGCTCGTTAAGTCCAATCCAATATTTCACTCTATCTCCAAAGTTTTTGAAGAGAACCTCTGCATAATACAGGAAATCGTCGATTATCTTTCTGGATTCCCAACCGCCGTACTCATCTTGCAGTACTTGAGGTAAATCCCAGTGATAGATTGTGATAATGGGTTCAATATTATATTTGAGAAGTTCATCAATCAGATTTGAATAAAATTCAATCCCTTTCTGATTGACCTCTCCTCGTCCCTCAGGCAAAATACGGGTCCAAGCAATAGAAAAACGATAAGCTTTCAGCCCCATTTCTGCCATCAGTTTAACATCTTCTTTATAGTGATGATAATGATCCACTGCCACGTCGCCAGTTGTGTTTTTAAAAGTCCTATTAGGCTGGCGAACAAAGACGTCCCAGATAGACAGACTCTTACCATCTTCATCCCAAGCTCCTTCAACTTGATAGGCAGCTGAAGCCGATCCCCAGAGAAAGTCTCTGGAAAATTTTGTTACATCAATCAAGCTGCTGCACCTCCTTTGGCTTCTATTGCTTCCGCTTCAGCTTCTTGCTTAACCAATTGCTCTTCGTATTTCTTGAAGAATGGATAGTAGATTAACATAGCTGGTAAAATCAAGATATAGTCCCAAACGAAGTTTTGCCAACGAAGGGTTGTCAAGTAGTTGCTGAATCCCATTGGCAACTGTGCACTAACCACTATCCAAGCAGGAATAATAAAGCCTGTTTGGTAAGCAAAATAAGTCAAGATCATCATAATTGGCACATTGAGTACATAAGGGATGCAAAGAATTGGGTTGAACATAATTGGCATACCAAATGTTACCGGCTCATTGATACCAAACCACCCAGGAATGAGCGAAATCTTAGAAACGGCACTAATTTGTTTGGATTTTGAGCGCAAGCCCATCAGGACCAGGGCCCAGGTATTTCCTGTACCACCAACTAAAGCCATGGAAGTGTAGAGTAAGACTGGGAAGAATTGCATTGGCTGACCGTTCGCATGAAGAGCAGCATTGGTCGTTGCCGCTTGAATCCCAAGTGGAGAAATGATTGGAATAATGATGAGGGTACCATGAATACCGAAGCACCAAAGAACCAGCGCTAACATACAAAGCATGACAATACCTGGAACAGATGATACAGCGCCAAGCGGTGCCCGTAAGAGAGCCATAAAACCAGACGGAACGTTGTAAGCTCCTGCTGTCAAAGCACCAATACCAACATTCAGTAAGAGAAAGAGAGTAATGGAGAAAAATACTGGCAAAATAGAACCAAAACTATCTTGAAGAAATTGCGGCACTACATCTGGCATCTTAATTTTAATATCTTTTTCATAGCAGAATTTTTCAATCTGTACGACTACAAAGACGATAAAGAAGCTGATGAACATACCTTGTGACCCAAGATAGTCTAATTGTAGTCCGGAGAATTTTTCAGTATCAACAAAAGCTCCTGCTACCAGCATGAAAGTAACTGCTGTATCAACCGCGGCCATAATAGGAGATTTCAATTTCAAATTCTTAGCATAATGATAAGCAAAGAAGATAGCAACCCAGATAGAAATAAAATCCATCGAATAGCGGAAAGGCAAGGTCAATGTATTATACACTGCATCCCCAGTTTTGAACCAGCCTAAAGCTGTTTCATTTCCAATTGCAGCCAAGACTTGAAATAAGGAACCCACGGTAATCAATCCCAAGAGAGATCCTAATCCAGCTTGTAAAGACTGTATAAACACATTGTTGGCCAGTTTATAACCAATTTCCTGAAGTTTGGTCATAAATTTACTGTTAAAGAATTTTTCCATTAGAAAAACCTCCTTAAGATATTGCTTTAATTAATTGAAAGATATTCTTACAATCTCCCATTGCATAATCCATGGCTGGAATGGTGGCAACAGGTTTTGATACTGTCTCTTTGACCGAATCAAGTTTATAAGAGACCTGAGGGCCTAATAAAATCACATCATAATCCTGAGCATAATCTTGATAGTCCATCAATCCGACCGCTTTGATATCGAGGTCAATACCTTGGTCATTTGCATATTGCTCCATTTTTTTCATCAGGATGCTCGTGGACATACCAGCCGCACATATTAATAAGATTTTCATTGTCTTTCTCCTTCTCGATTGGAATACAGCTCAATCATCTCAGTGATAAGGTCAATGGCCAAAAGACTGGTCATAAAATGGTCTTGCGCATGAACAAGCAGTATACTCAACTGATGACCGTTTCCTTGTGCTTCTTCCTGCAATAAATCTGTTTGGGAATGATGGGCCTTTAAAATAACACTATTTGCCTCATCCATTAATTCCTTAGCTGCATCAAATTCTGCTAGTTTTGCTTTTTTAAGTGCTTCAAAAGCTAAGGATCGGGCTGCACCAGAATTGGCAATTAAGGACATGGCAATAATCTCCGCTGAACTATTCCATTCTTCCATACAAGCTCCTCCTTTCCAGTTGACTTCTTACCCACAGTTTACTATAGCTCTATTCCACTGTCAAAAACGTTTACATTTTCTTGATATACAGTTTTCTATCTTAGTGTATCCATTTTCAAATGCCATTCATACTCAATTTGTTATTAAAAATTTACAGCGATAGTTTCTTGCGTGCTTTACCACTGGCACTCGCTATTTTTAAATAGTTCCCTTAATATATTTTAGAACCTATCGTAAAATTAGTGTATAAAAAATAATCGTTTTTTATGATAATGTATAACACGAAGCTAAAGAGTATAAAAAAGCGCTAAAAACCGTCTCATTTCCCTAAAGGGGTTACTTTCCACAAGGGCTTATTATATACTTAATTTATGAAGATTATTAGAGAACTCCAAGTCACTTCAGACGAATTTTATGACTTCTTGGAAAGCGAGTTTCTGAATCAAATCAATCAAGCTGACAATCAAACAAAAAAGATAGATAGGTTAAAGAAAGGACTTCGTTACTCAAAATTGTCAGACAATGTCTATACTAAGACTGATTATGAGATTCTGGACTATCATCGCCATGAAACCTACGTCATTCAAATCTCGTCCCACAGTGAAAAAACGATTACTTCCTACAAGACCAAGCCTTGCGCAAAAGGGCTAGAAGTTACACTAGAACAAGAACAAAATAAATTGACAAAAAATTCAAAAAGCAAGCTCATCAAGTGGATGGGAGAGCTACTCTACTTTGGTCGTCTTTCGGAAAATCTTTATAAGATTCAAGGCGAAATCGAGAAGACTAGAAAAGAGAAAACTCAGTAACAGGCAAATCCGATTCATACCTTCTTTTTGCGCCCAGATTTATGACTTGCAGATATTCAGATAGTTCAAGGAGTAGATTATGAAACAAGGCATCACACCTCAATATTGGAAACAAGAAAACAGCGGTCGCTATTTCACTAAAGAAACTCAAATATTCAGCCCTCTGCCTATTTTAACCGACACTTTACTGGCTCATCCAAAAGCAAGAAATGATGGCCAGCTGGCTTTCCCTGCTATTCATTTCATAGAAGGGATTTCCCGAGAAGTCGGACAAGAGGTCATGCAGTCCTTTTCACTTCCCTATCCATCCAACCCTGAAGCGCACATCGTAAAGATTGCTCAAGACGGCATTTTCGTTTATGCCTTGTCCCAACGCGGCTTATTTTATGGGGCAATTTCAATTATTCAAATGTTGCAGGATGGCTACTTGCCTTATGGCTTGGCCTACGACGAACCTGTTTGTTCCGAGCGTGGTCTCAAGGTCTTTTTACCGTCTCGTAAGAATATGGATTTCTTCAAGCAATTTGTGGATATGCTTGCTTTTTTCAAGTACAATACGATTATGATTGAAATCGGCGGTGCTATGGAATATAAAAAACACCCTGAAATTAATCAAGAGTGGATTAAATATTGTGCTGATATGGCTGAATACTCTGGCAAGACCAAAGAAATCCAAGACTATACCTTCCCTTGGTACAAGAATGCCATTCACATGGAGAATGGTGATGGGGAGTTTCTAAGTCAAAATGATGTGAAAGATCTAATCCTCTACTGTAAGGAACGATTTTTTGAGGTGATTCCTGAAGTGCCATCCCTCGGTCACTGCGATTATTTGATGCTTGGCCACCCTGAAATCGCAGAAATCCCTGAGGATCCTTATCCGGACACTTACTGCCCATCAAATCCTGCCTCTTATGAACTCCTCTTTGATGTTCTGGATGAAATCATTGAGGTCTTTGAACCTGAAGTCATCAATATCGGGCATGATGAATACTATTCAATTGCCATGTGTGAGCGCTGCAAAGGGAAGGCTGGAGCTGATATCTTTGCAGAGGACATTATCAAGATTTATGACCACCTCAAGCAGAAAAATATCCGAACCATGATTTGGGGAGACAAGTTACTAAAAAACGCTATCGTTCCTGATGCAGGGCCTTTTGGTGGAGCAGAAATCATCATGTACACTCCCCAGTTCAAAAAAGATACAGGCACAAAAGTTGGCATTATGCCGGCAACCTGGCAGGCCATTCACCAGATTCCCAAAGATGTCGAAATTCTCCATTGGCTCTGGAGTTTGGATGAAAAACTGGAAGATGAAGTTTTAGAAGAAGGCTTTAGCATCCGTTATGGTAATTTTGAAGGCTACCTCTTTCCGCATTGGGCTGAGCATTTGAAGAAGGGGAGCAAGGGAGCTATCATCTCCAACTGGAGCACTTTAAATGAGGTAATCCTGCAGAGAAATGTCATTTTCTTCGGCTTGGCCTATGCTTACGAGATGTTTTGGAATCATGACTATCGTGATGAAGACTATGCGACTATCCGTGATAAAACCTTATCATATCTCTTCCATTACCACTATCCTGACCTGCAAAACCACTCGCGCAGCCTTGAAACACTAGCGCATCCTAGCTGGATTGAAATTGGCTATGCTACTGACTATTTTGTGGAATACCAATGGTTTGTGGACGGTGTCTTCCCCGAAATGGAAACCTATCAAATCGGAAATATCCTACTAACCTATACTGATCAAACCGAGTTCACTGTTCCAATTATCTTTGGAGAAAACATTGGCAAAACAAGTGTTGAATGGGATCGGTCTACCAATACCAACCCTCTACCTGGCGAACCCATCTATAAGGTAGATGAGCAATTATTTGAAGTCTCGCTTAGCACCAAACCTTATCAAAAAGAGCAACAAACTTTCTTTGCATTTCCTATTCAAAACCCTTATCCTGAAAAGGAATTGAAGAATGTAGAGGTTCAAACAGAAGCTGACAAAGATTGTCAAATTTTTGTTGATCAAATTGCCTATTATCACTAAACTTGAGGCTTATTTCAAGCTATCAGATAGAAATAGCGAAATTTATGAGGAATCAGAATCATCCAATTCAAAAAAAGCAGAAACTTTCTAGATATCAGGTTACTAGACATACTGATTGCTTATCCTATTTGAAACGAAAGGAGGTGGGAGAGTGAGTGAAAAGAAAACATTTCTGAAACAATTCTTACGTCTCAGTCTACCGTTTTCTCTTCAATTTCTACTGGCTAGCGCTGTCAATCTAGCTGATGTTGTCATGATTGGACAGCTAGGGGAAAAACAAATCGCAGCTGCTGGTGCTGCCAACCAGATTTTCTTTCTCTTGACTATTGTACAGTTTGGTATTGGTAGCGGAGCTTCTGTCTTCATGGCCCAATACTGGGGAGCCCAGCGAATTGCTGATATGAGAAAAACCTTGGGATTAGTCTATATGCTGAGCGGGCTCATCTCCGCTTCCTTTACTTTAGTCGCTTTACTTTTTCCCAAGCAACTGATTGGTTTTTATATTCATGATACCGAAGCTATTCAGTTGGGCGCCCAGTACTTATCTATCGTCTCCTGGACCTACCTGATGACAGCTATTACAACTTCTCTGGCTACTATGTGTCGGTGCAGTAATGAAGTTTTCTTACCAACTCTTGCTAGCCTCCTATCCATGGCGACCAATATCATTGGCAATGCCGTCCTTATTTTTGGATTGATTGGGTTTCCTAAACTTGGACTGGTTGGTGCCGCTATTGCTACCTTTATGGCTCGATTGCTAGAGCTTTGCTGGTTAGTCTTTGGTGTCTATCGAACAAGGATGGCTGGAGCCGCTAGCATAGCTGAACTCTTTGCTTTCCACAAAGACTTCGTTTATCAATTTTTGAAAAAAACCTTGCCAGTCGTCTTCAATGAAGGAGCCTGGTCTCTTGGAACATCAATTGGCTTGGCTATTATCGGATTATTAGGTACTGAAGTGGTGGCCTCTACCCAGATTGCTAGCGCCATTGCCCAAATTGGCTTTGTCTTTGTACGCGGTGCGGGAAATGCCGTAGCTGTTATGCTAGGCAATACCATTGGAGAGAATCAAGTAGAAAAAGCCTTACAAGATGCCAAGCGCTTCTTACTTCTATTACCTCTCATCGGGCTCATCGTCAGCATCCTACTCATCTGGGCCATGCCTTTAGCCCTGAAACTCTACAACTTAAGCAATCAGACAGAGCAGCTAACCATCTTGATGATTCAATTAAATGCCCTGTTGTTTATCCCGAAAGCTTTTAGTGTTGTTTTAATCGTCGGGATTTTACGTAGCGGAGGCGATACCAACTATGCCTGCCTGCTAGATATTTTACCTGTCTGGCTCTTCAGCATTCCACTTGGCTATGTCCTGGTTAGCTTGCAGGCTCCCATTTGGCTAATCTTTCTTGTGATAAATGGCGAAGATATTCTCAAACCAATCTGGGGAATCCCTCGTGTTTTCTCAGGAAAATGGCTGCATAATCTTGTGCACGAGCGCATGTAAAAAAGCATCTAAATCACAACATTACCACAGAAATCGGAAGTGTAAATCCCGACTAAAAAGGGTAATGAGAGTTAGGTGCTTTTTTATTGGTTTGCTACTCTAACATACAATTTTATAACTTGCGCAGCATCTGAATTAAAACACTAATCTCTGCGTCATCTATAAGAATCTTAAAGCTTCGCTCCACTGTTCGGATGATTTTCCTAACATGCTTATAGTCATCAGGGAATTTTTCGATAACACCAGCAATTTCTTTACTGCCCTTCTTCAGGCATTCTCCTGAAAGGGTTCGCTCCACCAGACACGCAATATGGACAAACAAACCTATTGTTTGTTCCTCTGTCAGCTGATAATAAAAATCAAATTCATCTAAAATAGCAGGAAGAATCTTTTTAATCTTAGCTAAGGAAGTATAGACAAATTGCTCTTCTAAAAATTGGTAAACTTTCTCATAATCGTAGCTATTGACAGAGGTCGGTAAAAACATCAATAACTTATCTAGGTGCTCCTTGGGCTGCTCAAAAACATCTTTAATGGAAATGAAAGGGATACCCATAATTTGGGGGTCGAAAGTTCCAACAAAAGCATGGACTTGATAGGTCTTTCTTAAAGCCATCACTTCCTCAATCAACATCTCCTTATTGGCAACTGACAAAGCAATGACACGGTAACCCAACTTTGAATACTGATCAAGATAGTGCTTTAGCTGAAGAGAACCGCCCTCGCTAGTATAACAGAGTGTAATGATGATTTTTTCCTGGTCCCTATTTTTATACAGCTGATTCATTTCCATATGAAAAGCGTGAAAGACACTGTCAATATCATTTTCTATCAAACAACGCCGTGCAATCCCCATGCCAATCATAGTAATGGGAATTTCAAATTCTCTGATTTTAATCAGAGTTTCTTCTCGAATTTTATCCAGCATTTCTTTAATCGATCCCATATCATAGAGGACAATGAGCCCTAAACCTTGGTCTAGCTCCTCAATTTGCTCTTTTAATTTACGATAGCTTTCCTCTAGAGATTCTTCTAATAGAATATCAAAGCCATACACTTGGCTATTTTTAGTCAGCATCTTGGTTGACTCAGCCAAGGACTTGGCAACTCCTTTACCATGCAGAACGTAGAGCAAGATAGGTCGTAGACTATCTTGTTTCTTTTCGGATTCAATAATAAACATAGTGAGGATGACGATTTCATCTATCGGAACAGCTAGTTGAAATCTTGTTTCTAGCTGCCTAGCAAATTTAGAACATTGTGCATACTCTATTGGATAATCCCGAATCACTTTCACAATAGCATCATTATCCAACTGCCGATTTAAAGACCCTTTCTGCTTAAGCATCGCATTGACATGAAGGCTGATGCCGTAATATGCCGTCGAATTAAGCTCTATATTGAGTTCTTTTTGAACAGATAAAACAAAGGCTTGTACCAACTGGATTACTTCAGCAGAAACAATCGTCTCAAGCTGATTAAGATTTTCCAACTCATCTTCTTTCTTAACAAAAGGTTTGTATTCAATATAGCTTTGAATATAGTTTCTCACTGCCTCAAAAACATCATCCTGCTCAATGCCTCTTTCTGATAACTGAGAATATTCTGATTTAATTTTGTTATATAAATCATCCGACTCTTGCTCTGGAAAATCCAGCAATCCCAACTCCTTATCATAAATCAGCACCTTACGTTTGCCAATCAATTCATCGATTTTAACTACATTATGACTACCTAAATGCCGAATTCCTTGATAAGGAATGGGCAAATCGTCATTACTGAGCGTTAAATCTTTTAGCTCTGACCTCAGACTTCTTACAAAAGCATTGGCACAAGCAGTTCGAACTGCATATTCTAATTCTTTTATATTGCTAATATTCGCTGATAGGATGAAGGAATGAGTGACATCACGCGGTACTTGAATATCATGCGCAGAATTCTTTGATTCGATAGCTAAAAAGTAATTTAGTAACTCTAGCTTTTCACTAATCGGTCTATTCGGATAAGAAGGCAGCTGGATTACAACAGGAAGTTTATTGGATAAATGTTCAGATAGCTTAGCATTACTTCCGATAATTACCAAACCTTTCTTCTGACGTCTCTTTTGTTCTCCTTCTCTGTGATTCAGCCAGGAAATCAATCTATTTTGATCCGCCGAAGATAGAACTTGTATGTTATCTATAAATAAAATTCCTTCTGCCACTTTCTCAAATACAGACTTCGTCGCTTCTGAGCCAAATAACAACTTCAGCAAATCATCCAGAACATCAATATAGTCTAAGCAGTTAATTTTTTCAAACAACTGAGGCTTACTAATCGCTTGATTGTGAATGGCAAACTCCATCATTTTATTAACGAAGTGAGTTCTACCAGCACCGACCTCGGATAAAATAAGTACAGGAAGGGCATAATTGGGGTATAAAATAGCTGCCTGTGCTAACTGGATGGCTGTTCGCAGGCTGCCATTTTCACCTATAATGCTTGGAAAATCCAAAGGATTTTCTACAAATACCTCTTTTAATTGGTATTGAACTGGCCGTGTATTTCCTTTAACGAGTATCCCCTCTTTTACCAATTGATTCAAAATAGTGCTCACATTTGAGCGTTGCATTCCTAAAGCAGCAGCAATTACTTTCGTTTCAAGTCCTTGCTTATTATTCTTTAGTAGTTCTCGCTCTAGATATTCTAAGACTAGTGTTTTGGCAACCTTCATATTCTACCTCACTGATATTTTTCTCCCACTATCGTCATTCATTTTATCTTATACTGCAGCTTTATCCACCCACTTAGAGCCTTAGAGCTTACTCCCTATCATCCTGTCATTTCCTTATCAAACCTTTATAAATTTGAAGCAAGAGGATAACAGAATACATAAAGACCAACTGTTAATGAATGATATAAACAGCTGGCCTTTTTCTTTATCATTCAGGAATGAAATTCACCATTCATTCTTTTATCAGAAAACCAAGTCGTAAGGAGACTCCAATTTGTCCGCTAGACTGGCTAGAAACTCCGCTGCGGGCTGACCATCTACGACTTGATGGTCAAAAGTCAAGCTGAGCGGCAAGAATTTTTGCTCGTAGACCTGTCCTTGGCTGTCAAGAGCCAGCGCCGTTTGCAAGGCACCAACTCCTAAAATGCCTACTTCTGGTGTATTTAGGATAGGAGTGAAATACTCAATTCCTGCTCCCCCGAGATTGGTAATACTGAAGGTTGAACCTGAGTAAAGAGCTGGATCTAAAGTGCCTTTACGAGCTTGATTAGCCTCTGTTTTGATAGCTAAGCCCAAGTCAGCCAGCGTTAGCTTATCCACGTGACGAATGACTGGCACCACCAAACCATCACTGAGTGCCGTCGCAATACCGATGTGAATATCTTCTACTTCCTGATATTGACCATTGAAATACCAAGCATTGAGCTGAGGGTGATCTTTCAACGCCTTGGCAACAGCCTTTGTAAGCAGGGTCGTGATGCTGATTTCGCCATTTTCTAGTGGAGAAGCGACCTTATCCTTCATATCCTGTCTAAAGGCCATCAGCCGACTGATATCCACCTTACGATGCAAGGTCACCTGAGCAGATGTCTGGAGACTAGTCATCATCCGCTCTGCAATAGTCTTGCGCATACCTGTCAATCCTGCACCATAGTCAACTTGACCAGCATGCTGAAGGACTGCTGAGCTACTTTCAGGTGTTTGGTTTGGAAGCGCCTCTGGTTTATAGTTTTCCACATCCCGTCGGGTAATACGGCCATTGCCTCCCGTTCCTGAAATCAAGGAAATATCATATCCTTTTTCCTTAGCAATCTTGCGGGCAAGAGGAGTGATGAAAATACGTCCATGTTCACTGTTTCCGACAGAGTTGGAACTTGCTGTCGCAGTTTTTTCTGCTAGTTCAGGTTCTGCATCAGCGGCCTCTTGCTCACCTTCTGACTGGTTCGCAGAGGCTCCTTCTGCTTCCATACCTGGAATAGATTCTCCTTCTTCGCCAATCCATGCAATTACTTTCTTGCACGGGACAGTATCGCCCGCCTGACTGATAATTTTTAAAATCACTCCTGCGCTTGGTGCTTCTACATCGCTGGTCAATTTTTCAGAACTGATTTCCAAGACAGGCTGACCAGCAGCTACGGTGTCTCCTTCCTTGACCAGCCAGTTATTTATCAAACCTTCGGTCATTGTTAAGCCTAGCTTAGGCATTACAATTTCTGTAGCCATACTTGCCTCCCTTCTATCTCTTCAGATCGTCAATCAATTCTGCAGCAACAGTCAGAACCTTATCAGCATTAGGGATATAGAGCTGCTCCAGATTCACAGCAAATGGCACTGGCACATTTGGCGCGCAGACGCATTTTACTGGACCATCAAGATAATCAAAGCATTTATCAGTCACTACAGCTGCTATATCCGTCGCTGTGTTATTGTGAGGGTTGGATTCATCAATGATAATCAGTCGTCCAGTTTTCTTGACTGATTCAAAGACAGTCTCCTCATCCCAAGGAGCTACTGTTCTCAGGTCAATTACTTCGACCGAAATACCATCTTTTTCCAAGCGATCCGCTACCTCATAAGCAACATAAAGCATTTTACCGATAGTAACGATAGTGAGGTCTGTTCCTTCACGGCGGACAGCAGCCTTTCCAATTGGAACTGTATAATATTCTTCTGGCACCTCTCCCTTGATACCATAGAGAGTCTTATCTTCTGAATAAATCACGATATTGTCGTCTTCAATGGAAGCCAGCAGTAACCCTTTAGCATCATAGGGAGTTGCTGGAACAACTACCTTAATACCAGGAATGGAACCAAAGAGACCGTAATATGAGCCCGAGTGCTGAGCTGCAGCTGAAGCTCCTGCTCCATGCATGGTCCGCATTGTCATCGGAACCTTGGCCTTACCGCCAAACATATAGCGCATTTTCGAGCCTTGCCCCAGAATGGCGTCAAAGCAGAAACCGATAAAGTCATTGAACATCAGCTCCGGTACTGGCCGCAAGCCAGTCAGAGCCATTCCAACAGAAGCTGACACGTATCCGTGCTCAGAAATCGGAGTATCAATCACCCGCTCTCGGCCGTATTTTGGCATGAGCCCCTTGGTCACACCCATTACGCCACCCCAAGCATCTTCGTTTTCTTCTTCCAAGTGCTTGACTGTTACACCGCCAGCAATATCTTCTCCCAGAAGGATTACGGTATCATCTTTTGCCATTGCCTGATCCAGCGCTTCATTGATTGCTTTCATAAATAACAGTTGTCTAGCCATTTGATCAACCTCCTTCTATCAATCAGCAAATACATCTTCCAGCAGAGACTCGGAACGAGGAATCGGACTGTCTTGAGCAAATTTAATAGCTTCTTCCACATCCTTTCGAGACTCCTCTAATATGGCATCAAGTTCCTCTTCAGTCAAGAGACCATGCTCGATAGCGTAGTCACGGAAGACATCTAGAGCATCCACATCAGCCCAGTCTTTTTCTTCACCTTCCAAAGCCTTATACTTCTGCTCATCCCCTTCAAAGTGACCATGATCGCGATATGTTACAGCTTCAATCAAGGTAGGTCCTTCCCCTCTACGAGCCCGCTCTACAGCTTCCTTGGCTACTTGGTAGACAGCAAATAAATCCTTGCCATTAACACGAACGCCGGGCATATTATAAGCAGCCGCTCTCTCAGCAATGGTGCCAGACGCTGAAGAATACCATTGCGGTGTCGATTCTGCAAAGAGGTTGTTTTCATTGACAAAGATAACTGGCAGTTTCCAAATTGACGCCATATTGAGACATTCGTGGAAATTCCCTTCATTGGCTGCGCCGTCACCGAAGAAGCAGACAGCCACACTATCGGTTTTCAAGTACTTGTTTCGCATAGCAGCACCGGTAGCTAGACCAAAGCCTCCACCAACCATACCATTGGCACCGAGAATTCCCTTGTCCAAATCGGCGATGTGCATAGATCCGCCTTTTCCTTTTCCAAGTCCAGTCTCCTTGCCAAAAATTTCTGCCATCATTCCCTTTAAATCTCCGCCCTTAGCAACACAGTGACCGTGTCCCCGGTGAGTACTGGTAATATAGTCCTTGTCTGTCAGATTGGCACAGACGCCAGTAGCAATCGCTTCCTCTCCAGCATAAAGGTGAACAAAACCAGGAATCTGTCCTGCCGCAAAGAAACGCCGAGTATTTTCCTCAAAATTACGGATATCCCACATGGTTTTATACATGGTCTTGGCTTTTTCTTTGGAAACCTGCTCTACTTCAACTTCAGTAGCATCATAGACTTTTAAATCTACTAGCTCTGATACAGCACTTTGGTTTCTTGTTTTGCTCAATTGTTGTGGTAAATCTTTATAATTTGACATATTTTTACCTCCTCATTAATCGTCCTGAACGAATCTTTTAGCGACCTCTTGTATTAGTTCTGATGTGGTAGGATGGGCAAAAACTGTTTCAAGAACTTGATCCAGCGTTGCTTCAGCCTGTCTCAGCAAAATCAAATTCTGCAGAAGATCTGTACCGTTCGGACCAACGATGACTGCACCTAGTAGAAGATGGTATTTTTTTTCTGAGATTAGCTTGACATAGCCCTCTGTCTCACCTATAGCAATAGCACGCCCATTATAAGAGAAAGGTAGCTGTTGGACCTGAACATCGTATCCCGCCTTCTCAGCCTCATCCTTGCTGAGGCCAAAAGAAGCTACTTCAGGACTGGTGTAGAGCGAACGGGGAACACCCAGCGGATCAACTGCTTCTTCAGCTCTCCGGCAGATAGCTCTTACAGCCTTTATCCCTTCTGCACTAGCAACGTGGGCAAGCATATAAGATTCTAAGAGATCACCAATAGCATAAACATGCTCTTTGGATGTTTCGTAGTATTGATCTACCTTGACAAAATTACGATCTGTCAAGGCTAAACCCATATCCTGTGCTAGCTCTAGATTTGGTTTGCGGCCAGTAGCGACCAAAAGATGGTCAAAAGCAACTTGTTCGTTCTCAAGTAAGACAGAATTAGCAGTTACTTCCTTTATCTGCGCTCCCTGATAAATCATCACCCCCATTTTTTTTAGTTTCTTTTGAATCACATGCCGAGCTTCAGCTTCTTCGGTCAAAAGAATTTCCGGCGCAACCTCGATAACAGTAACAGCAACACCCAGAGGAGCCATAGCGAAAGCTAGCTCAATTGCGATAACGCCACCTCCTATAATGACCAACTTCTCAGGAAGCTCCCTCAAGTCAAAAAACGTATCCGTCGTTAGATAGTCAATCTGTTCTAACCCCTTGATAGGTGGCACAAAAGGATAACTGCCAGTAGCCAAAATCACATCTTTGCCACTGATTTCTTTACCATTGACGGAGAAAGTTTGGTCTTTGACAAACTTGGCCTGGCCTTCTATATACTCAATACCTAAAGACTTAAAGCTAGCATGAATTCCAGATTGTAAACTGGCAACAACCTGATTCTTTCGGTCTACCAATTTCTCAAAATCAATCCTTTCAAGATTGCTCTCAATCCCATAACGTCTGGCTTCCTCCATTGTCAGTAACCAATGACCATGCTGGAGATAGGCCTTAGACGGTATACATCCTACATTCAGGCAGGTTCCGCCGATAGAATTCTTTTCTACCACAGCCACTTTCTTGCCCAAACGAGCTGCTTCTTCAGCCGCCACATAACCACCTGGTCCAGCACCGATAATCAAAACATCATAAACAGACAAAACAGGCCTCCTTTCATAAAATGCAAAGAGTGCTCCAACAATCAAAATGATTGCTGTCGGCTATAGATACAAAAAGTATCTCATTATTTATTCATATACCTAAGACTCATCTCGAAATCTTAAGATACAGTCTGCTCTGAAAAAGATAAACCTCCTTTCTTCATTTTTCTTTGTCTATATAGTAAGCGCTTTCTTTTCGAAAGAAGCTTATACCAAATAATTAAAATCCAGTTGCCCATCTTTCAAACTGACATGGACTGTCATTTCAGTTGTTTCCTTATTTTCGACCAAATAACGAGCAAAAGGCGTTTCTAGATAGCGCATAATGCTTCTTTGAATAGGGCGAGCACCAAATTCTGGTTGGTAGCCTTTCTGGGCTAAAAAAGCATAGACTTCTTCGCTCAGATGAAGCTGAATCTTCTGAAGTTCCAACCTTTCCTGAAGTTGCCGAACCATAATTTTTACAATATTGATCATATCTTCTGCTCTTAGAGGGTTGAAAATAATCGTCTCGTCAATACGATTTAAAAACTCTGGTCTAAAGCTATGTTGAAGCAAAGATAGAACTTCATCTTGCGTTTCAGCAGTCAGTCCCTTTTTACTTTTGAGACTTTCCAAAATCTGCTGAGAGCCAATATTGCTTGTCATAATCAAAATAGTATTTTTAAAGTCAATAGTACGGCCTTTAGAGTCTGTCAAGCGTCCTTCGTCCAAGACTTGCAGCAGTGTATTGAATACATCCGGATGGGCTTTTTCAATCT
Organism: Streptococcus sanguinis; assembly: GCF_019929145.1. Lineage (GTDB taxonomy): Bacteria > Bacillota > Bacilli > Lactobacillales > Streptococcaceae > Streptococcus > Streptococcus sanguinis_U. Next base: position 647,586 of record NZ_JAHZOW010000001.1, read on the forward strand.
CATCCAGCAAGACAATCGAATAAAGCCTCCTACGAACAGCTTCTGTCAGCTGTCCTCCCTCTTCAAATCCTACGTAACCTGGTGGCGGACCAACTAAACGAGCTACGGCATGTTTTTCCATGTACTCAGACATATCCAGCCGAACCATTTCCAGCTCATTACCAAATAGCCGCTCAGCAAGGGATTTTGCCAGAGCAGTCTTCCCGACTCCAGTCGGCCCCAGAAAGAGAAAGGACCCAATAGGACGCTTTGGATTTTGAATTCCTGCTCTCGAGCGCAAAATCGCCTCCGAAACCTTTTGAACAGCTTGGTCTTGCCCTACAATTCTCTGGCGCAGGAGCTTGTCTAGTTTTAGCAAGTGTTCGCGCTCATTGTCCATGATTCCCTGCACTTTGATTCCCGTTATACGCTCTACGATACTAGCTATATCCTCACGACTGACATCTGGCTGCTCAGTTTGCGCTTGGCCTAAGTGGATTTTCTTAACAGCACACGCCTCATCAATCAAGTCCAGTGCCTTATCGGGCAAATAACGATCTGACAGATAACGAATTGAAAGACTGATTGCTGCCTGCAAGGCTTCGTCCGTCAGCCTAACTCCGTGAAAGTCCTGATAATTCTCCCGCAGTCCTTGCAGAATTGTCAATGCCTTATCTTGGTCAGGCTCCTCAATGCGAATCCGCTGGAAACGCCCCTCCAAAGCTTGATCTAGCTCGAAGCTTTCCCGATAAGCAGCAAAAGTCGTTGTACCAATGATATTAATCTGTCCCTGAGCCAAGAGTGGCTTTAAAAGATTGCCTGCATCAAGAGAGCCCTCCGTCCGCCCTGCTGTCACGATTTGGTGAATATCCTCAATGTAAAGAATAATCTTCCCCTTAGCAGCCAGCACCTCATCCAAAACAGCCTTGAAGCGCTCTTCAAACTCTCCTCTATATTTAGTTCCAGCAATCAATCCGCCTAGATTTAACTTAAAAACTTTTTTGCCCTGCAATTTTTCTGGAACATCATCAGCAAGCAATCTGCCAACAAACCCCTCTATCACTTTGGATTTTCCAACACCTGGAAAACCTAGGAGAATAGCATTGCTTTTCTCTTTCCTACACAGCACACGGATAATATCGTCAATTTCGTCTTTTCGACCAATTACCTGTCTATCGGTCTGGTCAGCCAGCCACTGATTAAAGTTAGCCGCATATTTGCTCAGGGCTTGATAGCGACTCTCCTGACTTGGAGAGATTGCTCGTTTGCCTTGGCGAACCTTATTCAACTTTGCCGCAACTAGCTCCTTATCAATTCCTGCCTGTTTCAAAAAGACAGTTATCGGATTTCGCTGCTGATGAAATAGACTGAGAATCAGGTGCTCTACTGTTACCACCTCGTCCCTCAGTTCCGCCCTTTCAGCCTCTGCATCATCCAAAAGATTCTTGAGGCGTTGACTATACTGACGTCCGTAGCGGTTCGTATCCGTATGTGAAAATACAGGAATCTTGGCTAGTTCCTGATTGATGACACTGATAAATTCATTAATATCAAGGTCCAGACCGGCATAGAATTCCAAAGCAAAAGCCTGAGGCTGGGTCAGCACTGTCCAGACATGCGGAATGTCCACTTGATAATTGTGTTTTTGAATAGCTAATTCCTTTGCAGCATTTAATACTTCTTGCAAAAGATTGGTATAGTGTTCGGTCATATAGTTTCCTCGCTTTTCTACTGAAAACCAAAGTCAACTGCAAACAATATTTTAAAAATTAACCTATTTTAACAAAAACTTAACTTGATAACCTTATGTTTATTATATCATTTTCACAATCAATATACTAGAAAAAATGTAAGCGTTTTTCGTGTTTTAATCTAATTTTAACAAAAGATTGTGAAAAAAAGAGAACTGACTTATCCTAAAGGGACAAACCAATACTCTTTAATTTGTAATATTTTTAGCCAAACGATTAAGCCGCCACTGAAAGAGAATGCCGCTCGTCACCAAGCTGGCAATGAGGCCAATCCAATATCCATAAGGGCCCAAGCTGGTAAAATGATCCAAGAAGAGTCCCAGAGGCAGCGAAACTCCCCAATAAGCAATCAAACCTAAGTAAAATGGCACCTGAGTATCCTTGTAGCCCCGAAGAATGCCCTGCAAAGGAGCCGCAAAAGTATCTGCTAATTGGAAAAAGAGGCTGTAGGTCAGAAAAACAGATGTCATACGGATAAACTCGGTATCCGAACCATAGAGAGCAGCCACACGGTCACGTAAGATATAGAGAAAGAGGAAGGTAAATCCAGCAATTCCCAAGGCCGTCAGCCGCCCAAGTTTACAGAATTTCTTAACATCGTCAGGACGATTGGCTCCAATTTCATAAGAAACAATGATGGACATTGAAGTTGAAATACTCATAGGAAAGGCATACATTAAGTTTGAAAAATTCATGGCCGCCTGATGGCTGGCAATGATTAGAGACGAAAACTTAGCCATGACCAGGCCAACAACCGAGAAAATCACGACTTCAGCAAAAAACGTTCCGCCAATAGGCAGTCCAAGTCGAATGCCTTCGATTAAGCCTTTTTTGTCTAGCGGTCGAATCTTCCATAGCTCATAGGCTCGAACTTTTGGATGTTTGGCTGCTACTAACAAGGATATGAGGAGCAAACCCCAATAAGCCAAAGAAGTCCCAAGTCCAGCTCCAGCTCCAGCTCCGCCCATTTCTGGAAAACCAAATGCTCCGTAAATTAGGGCATAATTAAAAGTGCCATTCAAAGGTAAAAGTAAGAGCATGAGATACATGGAAAGCTTGGTCAACCCCAGAGCATCAAACAGAGAACGAATGGTGCTAAAGAGTAAAAGAGGAATAATACCAAGCGCCAGATACCAGAGATAGTTCTTAGCTACTCCTTCTACCAAGGGCTCTAAGCCAAGGTGGGCCAAAACCAGAGGAGCGCCCACAAATACCAAGGCAAATAAAATTAGAGATAGCCCTAAAGAAAGATAAATAAACTGATAAAAATCAGAAGCAATCTTTTCTTTTTTTCCCTGTCCTAAATGATGCCCGATTATGGGTACCAAGGCCGACACAATCCCTATCAACAGGTCGAAAAATGGAATCCAAAGACTAGTTGCCATAGAAACACCAGCCAGATGCAAGGTGTCATACTGACCAGTCATGGTCGTATCAACAAATGAAGCAGAAAAATTGGCCAGTTGGTAGATCAAAATTGGCAAAAAAATAGAAATAAAGAGCCGCATCCGCTGATTTAAATTATGAGTTTGGTGCATAGAAATCCCTCAAAAACTTTTTCTACCCAAGTAAAATCAATGAGCTTAGATTTTAGAATATCAACTATCTTTACTATACTATAAGCCAGACAGATAGTCAAAAGGAAAAGGAAATTATATATCTGCCTCGGTGAAGACAATCTGCCCTTTATCAAATCCTGCGATTCGCGCCAAAGAAAGGACACGATAACCGGCAGTTTCCAAAAGTTGACGGCCACCCTGAAACGATTTTTCAATGACAATGCCAACTGCCTCAACCTGGGCTCCTGCTTGCTCAATAATGGTGATCAATCCCTTGGCTGCCTGACCATTCGCCAAAAAATCGTCAATAATCAGCACTTTATCATCAGAGTTGAGAAATTTCCCAGCAATCGAAACGGTCGAAGTCACTTGCTTGGTAAAAGAATAAACTTCAGCCGTCAAGATCCCTTCTGTCATCGTGATGTTTTTGGCCTTCTTAGCGAAAATCATTGGTAGACCCAGTGCCTCTGCTACGTAGACAGCCGGAGCAATACCAGAAGCCTCGATGGTCACTACCTTGGTAATTCCTGCATCCTTTACCGCCTCCGCAAAGACCTGGCCAATCTCTTTCATCAGAGAAAAATCAACCTGATGGGTCAGAAAAGAGTCAACTTTCAAGATATTTTCACCTAAGACTTGTCCATCTCTGAGAATCCGTTCTTCTAATGTTTTCATTTGTACTCCATTTCATAAGCCATCTTGGCTCTAGCAAAAAAGCACAGATATCCGTGCTTTTCCTTTACTCTTTTTCGTTTTTATTCTCGGTCTTGTCTTCTTCTCCAGCATGATTGACTGCTTTTTTGAATTCTGAAAACATTTTACCGATAGATTGCCCCAGTTCAGGCAGGCGTTTTGGTCCGAAAATAAGCAGGGCTCCCAGAACAATAATGATTACCCCAGGTACTCCGATGTCTTTTAAAAGTCCCATTAATTTCTCCTCGTTGATTTTCTTTGATAAATGATGCGGCTAAGCAGGATGCTGACTTCATAGAGCAAAATCAAAGGTACTGTCATAGACAAGTCGCTGATAAAGTCAGCCGGTGTCAGGACAACTGCTAAAACCAGCAAAATGAAGTAAGCGTATCGTCTATATTTTACCAAAAATTTCGGATTGAGCAAACCAATTGAAGTCAGAAAGAACACCAGAACCGGCAACTCAAAAAGGCAGGCAATCGGAATAGTGGTATGAAAGACGAAACTAAGATAATTCTGCGCTGTCAGTCGTGTCTCAAAGAGGCCCTCACCCAGCGACAGCAAGACCTGCAAAATAGCCGGAGTCACAAAATAAAAGCCAAAAGCCAGCCCCAGAACAAAACAGAGAAAGGTAGCTGGGATATAAGCGAAAACAGCCCGTGCTTCATTGGCTCGCAAAGCCGGTCGGACAAACTCCCAGACTTGATAAACAAGAAATGGCAAGGTCAGGGAAAAAGCGACCAGACTAGCCAGACTGATATAAATCCAAAGGATATCATCCGGCCCCAGCACCAGCAGCTTCTGCTCAAAATTACTGGTCAGCCATCGATAAATATCGGCTGAAAAGAGCAAGCCAACCAGAAAAACCACGAAGAAGCAAGCTAATACCGCTAGAAAACGCCGTCTGAACTCTGTCAAATGCTCAATAATAGTCTGCTCCTTTTTATCCATGCTGCTGCTCGCTTTTCTGATTTTTAAAGCTAACATAAACGACTAGCAGGATAAAGAATACCTGACTAACTACTACTTCTAGGCTTGGATAAATCCCTATCCAGTCTACAGTCACAAAGCCATTGATTAAGTGAGTCGGTAGAATATTGGTTAGCTGAAGAGCATGGATGCTGACACCCAGCATTTTAAAGGCCAGAGCATAGATGAGCCAAGTCAGCCAGAAGAAAATGCTGTGTGGCTTGAGAAGACCTGAAGCCTTGCTCATGATAAAGGCCAGCAAAACCAAGACCAGAACAGCCAAGCCGATTCCCAAAAGGAAATCAGTCATAGTGATGCGCGGTAAAATTCCCGCATAAAAGAGGATAGTCTCAGCCCCTTCACGGAAAACTGCCAGAAAGCTAAGTGCAAACATGGAAAGAAAACTGCCTGTGGCTGTTACAGCCTTCATTTGGCTTTCCATAAAGTCATTCCATTTCTCGATAGATGCCTTGCTGTGCAGCCAGATACCAACCAATATCATCATGGCGACAGCGAAAATTCCCACTGCACCTTCAATAATTTCACGATTGGATCCAGAAGCAACTGCCGGGAAAAGAAACTGCAATAAAGCTGCAATCACAGCACTGGCTAGAACTCCACTCGCTGCGCCGGCATAAACCCATTTGAGTCCTTTTTTCATCTTGGAGGCTTTCAGAGTCGTTATCAAAGCCATGACGATCAAGAGCGCTTCTACACCCTCACGCAGCAAAATCAGCATAGCATCAAAGAAATGATAGGAAGCTGTCGTGTCAATCTGGGACAGCTCACTAATCAAGGATTCTAGCTGCTTTTGATACTTCTCTTCGCTCCCCTTGACCATAATAACAGGTGTCTGACTCTCAACCTTGGTATAAAGCGAAGGATTATTGACACTGACATCTCCTTCAATCGTTGGCCAAATGGTGATGAACTCTTTCATCTTGGCAGCAGCCCTTTTATCATCTCCGCTTTGGAAGAGACTTAAGGCCTCCTCTAGCAACTTAATCCCATCTTTCAGCGTCAGATTACCAGCAGCTTCTTGGACTTTCTCGCCTTTGACAAAATTATCAATGGCGATTTTCAAATCATCAAAAGAAGACTGAATCATGTCAAAGTCAGTAGGCTCCGTCTCAATGGCGCTGCGCAGGAATGAAATAGCTGTTTCTACCTTGCCATAATGAGCTGTGCTGTTGTCTCGCACCACGCTTTCATTGGTGGTCCAGGTGCTATTCATCTTCTTGTATGCTTCTCTTGTCGCTTCTAAATCCTTAGCGCTAATAGCTTTTTGTAGATTTTCAAATTTGGGCTCTAGCTTACTGAGAAGCTTCTTTTTCTCAGCCTCTAAGTCGACTGGATTCTGCTCTTTCTCAAATTTCAAAAGGGCAGAAGAAATCTGTGTCAGCTTCTCCTCCGTCACCTGACCCGATAAGTCTAGTGCCTTACTTACCTCTTGTCCCGCTGCTGAGTCATGATTAGTCACCTTTTCAAAGTCAGTCTTGATTTCTCCGACTAGCTGCTTGGCTTTTTCCTGGTCCTTCTGCTTGACTGCAGTGCTAGCATCAGTGATTTTGACGAATAAACTGCTGTAGCTATCATCCGCTAAAACCGGCTTAGCTAAAAAGACAAGCAAAAGCCCCAAAATCACCAGGCTTTTATTCAAATAATTTTTGACCAAGGTATTCTCCTTTTTTCACTCCACCAAAGCAGGCAAACAAACCACTGCCGATATGCGTGACATATTCATTCATCTTATCTTGAGCGCCTAGATTAGTTAGAACTTTGACAAAGCTATCAGGATCTTTCTGGAAGGAAAGAAAGAGTAAGCCTGTGTCGAACTGACCAGTAGTTTCATCAATCCCATCCGAGTAAGAATAAGACCGACGGTATATGGGCTTATCAACCTCCTTGGCCAGGCGGACATGTGAATCCTCTGGCAGCAGGTCCAAGTCAACCTCGTCAAACTCGTCTTTCTTGCCAAAAGGCGCTCCACTCTCCTTATAGCGGCCGAAAGTGTTTTCCTGCTCCTGCAGATTGGTTCGGTCCCAGGTCTCAAGGAACATCTGAATCCGGCGGACAGCCATGTAAGAGCCGCCCTGCATCCAATCCTTGCTATCGCACCAAACGACCTTATCGAACTCTTTTTCTTTGGTTACATTGGCTGTACCGTCCTTAAATCCAAAGAGATTACGAGGCGTTGACATCCGGTCTCCGATAGCAGCAAAGCCTGACTGACTCCACTTCATAGTGATGGCATTTCTCCCCTTGCGGACCAGGTTTCGGACCGCATGAAAGGCTACCTGCTCATCATCTGCACAGGCCTGAATGACAATATCGCCACCCGAATATTTTTCTTTGAGCTGCTCCTTTGGAAAAGGCGGCAAATCCCGAAAAGCCTTAGGTCGTTTGTCTGACAAGCCCATTTTTTTCAGAAAAGAGGCTGAGACCCCAAAGGTCAAAGTCAGTCGATAAGGGTTGAGACCGACAGTTTCTCCAGTGTCTGTTGGCGGCAAAAGAGCATTGGAATTATCTTTTTTGACCAATTCTCCATCTACCAGCTTCTCACTGTAGGCTGTCCAGTCCTTGAAGAGCTGGATAATGGTCTCCCTATCTGTCGTATGCAAATCCAACACAACAAAGTAGATATTCTTCTGCATCGGAGTTGTGATACCCGCCTGATGCTCCCCGTAAAAGCTGATTTCTTCCTCACCGTCAGCGAATTTCTTATCATTTTTCGCCTGATTAGCGAAAAAAGCAGATGCACCAGAGACACCCAGTGCAAGACCAGCGCCTCCAATCCCTGCTTTTTTAAGAAATTCACGACGATCCATCTTTTTATTAAACCATTTTTCGTCGTTTGTCATATGATTACTCCCCGTTTAGAATGACTCCCATTTGTGAAAGAGGCTCACCCAGTTTGGTAACTGCTTCTGCTAGCTCCTTGGTGTCTTCTTTTGTCAATTCTGTATAGAGTTTGTAGTTTTCCGAGTCGGTCATGTGCTTGTCTAAAAGACCGTTGACGTTTTTAAACTCAAGTTCCAAGGTCTTGACGAGTTTCTCGTCCTTATCCTTAATCAATGGCTTAAAGAGCTCAAAAATCTTTTCTGCTCCTTCAATATTCGCACGGAAATCATAGAGATCTGTATGAGAGAATACTTCTTCCTCACCTGTAATCTTGCTGGTCGCCACTTCATTGAGCAAGTCAACAGCGCCTGTCAGCATCATATCTGGAGTCACTTCAACTGTTGCGATTTTAGCTTTTAGCTCCTTGATATCATTGACCAGCTGATCAGCATAGCTTTCAGTTCCTTCGGTCGTATTTTGTTCCCACATGATTTTTTCGATGCGGTGGAAACCAGACCAGCCTTCTTCGGTCTTGTTTTCGTCCACATAGTCGACTAAGCGGAAGTCAATTTTAACATCTGATTCACCAAAGCTCTCAGCAATCGGCTCCGAGCGCTCATAGGCCATACGGATAAGTGGATATTGCTTTTTAGCCTCATCTAGTTTGCCTTCTTTAAGGGTGTCACGAAACTTCTCCGTATCTGTCAGGAGCTGATCGATTTGTCCTTGGACAAACGTTTTGTAATCCGCTGTCGCCTTGTCCAATTCTTTCTGATTGACAGCCGTTTGGCTGCTGGATGCTTGACTGCTTGAGCCAGTCTTGTTTGAAGAGTTGTTGGCTGCACAGCCAGTCAGTAAAATTGCCGTTGAAAATAGGACGATGCCAAGTTTTTTCATGGTGACTCCTTTGTTTTCTCTCCTAGATAGAGATTATTTCCTGTAAATTATACCAGTTTTTCTCTTATATTTCAAGAAATTGTCTGACAATTTAATCAAAAACTCTATATTAAGACCATTAAAGCAGCTCTTCTTTAACTTTCCCGATTTCCGTCTTTTTCAGCACCAAGTAAATCGTATCTCCCAGATAGAGGCGCGTGCTACCATTGACCGTTTGAGTCTTGCCCTTGTGGACATTCATGGTAATCAAGACCCCATCAGGCAAGTTTAGCTCATGCACCTGCCGACCAGCAATCTTTTCAGAAACAGGGATTTCAATTAAAGTTGTATCTCCCTGGTCCTCGATACTGTCTGGTAACATTTTTTCCAGCATGGCTTCATAGACTGGCGCTCCTTTAAGCAAATCCATGATAATGTAAGCAGTCAGAGTGACCAGTCCCAACGGCATGAGATTACGGATGTCGCCGACCATCTCTGTGACCAGAATCATAGCTGTCAGAGGAGCCTTGGAAATGGCGCCAAAATAGCCACTCATACCCAGAATAATGAAAATCGGAAATTGCTCCTGAGAAATCAAACCTAGCTGCAGACAGACCGCCCCCATTGCTCCGCCCAGAAGTGAACCCAGAGCTAGAATAGGCAGGAAAATACCACCTGGCAGCCCGCTTCCGTAACTCAGCATGCTCCAAACAAAACGCAGAACAAAAAACAAGAGCAAGGTTCCCACAGTATAATGACTAGCGGTCAAAGATAAAATCAACTGATTGCCCCCGCCCAGCAAGTGAGGTAGGAAATAACCAATCGGAAGAATCAAGGCGAAGGCCAAAGTAGGATAGTAGGCTTCTGAAATCCTAAACATTCGCCCAAAAAACTGGTAAACAAGCTGAATATTCAAAATGACTTTCTCATAAATAAAGCCTGACAAGCCCAGCAGCACCCCCATGACTAGGTAAATCCAATACTGCTCCAGTCTCATAACTGGAATATTATCCGGCATGTCCAGCACTGGTGTTAAGCCAAACATGGAGAGCGAGACAAAGTTAGCGACTAGACTGGCCGCCAGAGTAGAAACCCAGAAAAAGCGTGAAAAATGACGGTAAACTTCTTCTACTACGAATAGGAGACCTGCGATTGGTGCATTAAAAGCTGCTGCTAAGCCTGCTGCTGCACCGCTGGCAATGAGCGCTCTCTCCTCAGCGGCACTCAAATTCAGAAATTTAGAGACGCCTTTGCCGCTCATAGCGCCTAGCTGAATACTTGGCCCTTCTCGACCCAACATCAGACCGCTAGCAATGGCTAAAATCCCCAACACAAACTTCTTCCAGAGAACACTCCACCAAGAAAGCGACATCAGGCCTTTCAGCTCTGCTTCAACCTGCGGAATCCCTGACCCCTTGATATTTTTCTCCGACTTTACCCAGCGAGCGTTGAGAAAGACGATGAAAACATAAAGGAACACCAAGGCCAGTAACCAAAGCAAAGACTGCTGACTCTTTTGGTAGACATCCTGCACTAAATGAAAGATTTTTTCAATCAGAAAGCGGAAAATCCCGACTACCAGTCCAGCAAAAATCCCAACTAAGACACCTCGCAAAACCTGGGAAATAATCGAATGAGTTGTGAAATTAAATTCTCTCTTGATGTCGTCCTCACGTGAGCTAGCATCTTTTGCCATTCCCAATCTCCTCTAAATAGTTACTTTACCAATATTCTAGCACAAAGCAGGACTGATAAACAGATGAAATATAAATTTCTTCTTTCAGTTTTCTTCTTACAGGCTCTACAAAAAAGTCTGGAAATTTATTCCAGACTCATTTTCTTATTTTGCTTTCAAAGCTGCTTGAGTAATGTAGTTGTACGGTTTGTTGAAGTGTGGCAAGAAGAAGAGGTCCAGCAAGGCCAATTTATCAATTGTAACCTTTTCCTGAATAGCCAATGAGAACATGTGAATACCCATAGACATATCTTCTCTAGAAACCATCTGAGCTCCAAGAACTACACGTGTATCCTTATCATAGACAATCTTAATTGTAACATCATGGTGCTCAACCTTTTCAAGGAAGGTTGGTTTTTGAGTATCTTTAAACTCAACCACAGCTGGGCTGTAACCAAAGCGTTTAGCTTTTTCTTCTGTCAGACCAGTTGAAACCATCTTCAAACCAAAGATTTCGATACCGTTAGAACCTTGAACACCGTTAGACTCCAATTCATGACCGCAAGCATTATGAGCTGCTACGATACCAGAGCGTAGGGCATTAGAAGCCAAGGCGATGTAGTTTGTATCGTTGATAGAATTATCGTAGACAGTCGCACAGTCACCGATTGCATAAACATCTTTGATGCTAGTTTCTTGTTTCTTATCCACCAAGAAAGCACCATTGCGGAATGTTTCCAACTTGCCAGCGCCAAGACCAGTGTTTGGTCGGAAACCAACCGCCAGAACAACCATATCTACATCATAGCTAGCCTTATCTGTTACAATGCGTTCTACCTTGCTTTCACCTTCAATAGCCTGAACAGTTTGACCAAAGGCTAATTGAACACCATTATCTTCAAGATTTTGACGCATCATTTCAGACAAGTCGTGGTCATAGTAACCCGCCAAGCAAGTATCCACAACGTCGATCAGAATCACTTCTTTACCAAGGCGTTTGAAGGCTTCTGCCAACTCAACCCCAATGTAGCCAGCACCTACTACTGCCACACGTTCGATATGTTTGCTCTTGTCTTGCAATTTTTCAATAACATCTGCAGCATTTTGATACAATTTAACAAACTGCAGATTTTCCAAGGTTGACTTAAATTCGCGACTGTTAGAATCCATCTCAGCACCTTTAATCGGAGGCAGAATTGGCTGAGAACCTGTTGCCAAAATCAATTTGTCATAAGACTCTACATGCTCTTTACCGTCTACAATAGCTGTAACTTTTTTTGCATCATAATCAATTGACTCAACTGGTGAATTCATATAAACTTTTGCGCCTTTTGCTTCAAAAGTTTCTTTATCTGCATAAAAAAGTCCATCTGGCTTGCTGATTTGCTGTCCAATCCAAAGGGCCATTCCGCATGCCAAGAATGAAATGTTTGAGTTTTGGTCAAAAATAACTACTTCGTTTTCTGCACCATAATTGTCCAACATTGTATTAATACACGCTGTACCTGCGTGGTTTGCACCAACTACAACGATTTTACTCATAAGAATAGTCCTACCTTAATTTATAATTTACTAGAACAGTATATCATCTCCTGTGAGCGTTTACAAGAAGTTTGCTCGAGATTTTCAAAAATTCTTATACCGCCTAAAAAGCTGTACTACTGCTGCCTAATCGCTTCGAAAATACTGCTTTTTATAAAAGTTAATTTTCTGAAAATATAACAATTTTAAGATTGTGAAACCGGTATCTTTTTGATATAATAAGGTTAGAGAGGTTAATTTTAGAAAGGTTGTGATAATGTGGACTTTGCTTCTTGCTCACTTCATTTGATGGGGAGTTCGATTTGCATATCTCTCTGTCATGAGCGAGCGGAAATACTCTTAGATGAGGCGGTCCAACTGCTTCATCTCTATAAAAATCGCTTCAGTGCCAATGATGAAGACTCTGAACTTATGAGTATCAATCATCTGGCAGGAATTGAAAGCATCTCAGTTCATCCAGAGCTTTTTGAGCTGATTGAGCTGGGGAAATATCACAGCCAAGCAGAAGGCAGCCACTTAAATATCACGATTGGCTCTCTCGTCCAGACCTGGCGGATAGGATTTTCAGACGCCCGTCTCCCAAGTAGGGAGGAGATTCAGCAAGCTCTAAGTCTGACCGACCCAAACTTGCTTGAGTTGAATCCAGAAGATTGTAGTGTCTTTTTGACTAAGAAAGGCATGAAGCTGGATTTAGGTGCCTTGGCTAAAGGCTATATCGCTGATAAGATTAAAGACTATTTGCTGAGTCAGGGAGTGACCTCTGCTCTTATCAATCTTGGTGGCAATGTCCTGACAATTGGGCATAATGCAGTCAGCCAGCGTGCCTGGCGAATTGGTATCCAAAATCCCAAGCAGCCTCGCGGCAATCACTCAGCTATACTAGCGGTCACCAATCAGTCAGTGGTCACATCAGGAATCTACGAGCGAACCCTTACAGTTGAAGGGCAGAACTACCATCACATTCTGGATCGCAAAACAGGTTATCCTATCGAAAATCAATTGGCTAGTCTGACCATTGTTTCAGACAAGTCGGTAGATGGCGAAATTTGGACAACTCGCCTATTTGGTGAAAGTCCGACATCAATTCTGTCCCAGATTGAACAGCAGACAGGGATCGAAGCATTGATTATCACCCAAGACGATCAGATCTTCTGTAGCTCAGGACTTTTAGAGCAGATAATTCCTGCTTCTTAATTATTTGCTACCTCACTATGCGGTAACTCTGTCGCTCTAGCTTTTATAACTAATGCCCATTTAAAAACGCCCTCTCTTTCTTCTGGTTTTTACCTGCCTCAAGAAAAATAAATGTACACATGAGGGCTCTGTATCTTAATTTCAGAAAGGAAATTTTATGTTAAAACTTATTGCAATTGTTGGAACAAATTCTAAACGTTCTACAAACCGGCAACTTCTTCAATATATGTCTAAGCACTTTGCTGATAAGGCTGAAATCGAGCTGGTAGAGATTAAAGATATCCCAATGTTTAATAAACCTGCTGACAGAAACGTGCCTGAGTTGGTATCAGAAATTGCCCAAAAAATCGATGCAGCAGACGGAGTACTTATCGGCACACCTGAATACGACCATTCAATCCCAGCTGTGCTCATGAACGCTCTGGCTTGGCTTTCTTATGGTATCTATCCACTGCTGAACAAGCCAGTCATGATCACTGGTGCTTCTTATGGTACACTTGGCTCCTCTCGTGCCCAGTTGCAGCTCCGTCAAATTTTGAACGCTCCAGAAATCAAGGCAACTGTTCTTCCAGATGAGTTCTTGCTTTCGCATTCTCTTCAAGCTTTTGACCAAAGCGGAGACTTGGTAGATCTTGACGTTGTCAAAAAGTTAGATGCTATCTTTGATGACTTCCGTATCTTTGTCAAAATCACTGAAAAATTGCGCAACGCACAAGAATTGCTTCGCAAAGATGCTGAAGAATTTAACTGGGAAAAATTGTAAGATAGGAGACCGAAAGAATGAAATTTGTTGGAATTGTAGGATCAAACTACAAACAGTCATACAACCGAAAATTATTGGAATTCATCCGCCGTCAATTCAAAATTAAATTTGAATTGGAAGTCTTAGAAATCGATGAAGTCCCAATGTTTAACCAAGATGAAAAATGGGATGAAAGCTTCCAATTGCGTTATTTGTATAACAAAATCACACGTGCAGACGGTGTCATTATCGCAACCCCTGAGCACAATCATACTATCAGTGCTCCTTTGAAGAGTGTCTTAGAATGGCTCTCTTATGAGGTTCATCCTTTCGAAAACAAGCCTGTCATGATTGTCGGTGCATCATACTACGATCAAGGAACTTCTCGTGCTCAAGTTCACCTGCGTAAAATCCTAGACGCTCCTGGTGTCAATGCTTACACCCTTCCAGGCAACGAGTTCTTGCTGGGCAAAGCCAAGGAAGCTTTTGACAATGATGGCAATATCACCAACGAAGGAACTGTGAATTTCCTTGAAACATGCTTAGATAACTTTATCAAATATGTAGAGGTCGTTTCAAAATTGAAAAAACCAAAACCAATTGAACCTGAAGATTTAGACTGCGGAAAACCAATCGCTACGACAATTACAGAAGTTGATCCAGATGATCCAGAATGGGTAGAAAAGGTCGCTGAAATCACTGGCGCTGTTTCAGGCGATACTTATGTCAAACTTGACCATGGTATCTTGACAGTTAACCAGATTGACATGTTCTTGAAGGCTATGCCGTTTGAATTGACATACGCTGACGATAACAACCAATTCCTTTACTACAACAACGCCCACCAAGACCCAGACACCATGTTTGCCAAACGTGTGCCACCTCAATCAGGTAGCCGCATGTCAACTGTTCACGGCTCTCTTCCACCAGCTCGGATGAAGAATGTAGAGTGGGTTATCGGAACACTTCGCAACGGAAACCAAGAATACGTACGTACAATCGTCCCAGGTTCACCTGCAGGCGTTATCAATACCCACAACTACCAAGCTATGTACTATCCTGACGGATCATACGCAGGAATCAATGAAATCGTCTTTAATTTCCAACCATGGCTTGACTGGTACTTAAAAGAAACTGGTCAACGTTTGGTTGGAGGCAGCGGACAATTTGCTCCTGCCGGAGGTCATGGAGACGCAGACGCTACTTCTGGTGCTTCTGATGCTGGAGGCGATGGAGGTCATGGAGACGGAGGAGCCGATGCGACATCAGGTGCTAGCGCTTAATTACCTTTCAAACTAAAAAGAATGGATGATAAGTCCATTCTTTTTTCGCTTTATTTCATTTCCTTGAAAGCTGCTTCTGCATCAGCATTACTGATAGCGCCAAACTGGATTTTCCCGATTTTCCCTTGACTGTCAATGAGGATTTCAGTCGGGATACTGCGGATCTGATAGGCTTGGAAAATTTCTCCCGAAGTGTCAAATAGAACCGGTACATCTTTATAACCTTGTTCTTGAAACCATTTTGGGAATTCCTCAGCAGACTTCTCTCCTTGGAGACCTGGTGCTACAACTGTCAAGATTTCAAAATCACGATCTGTTTTACCAGCCAATTCTACCAATTCTGGCATACTCTTCTTACAAGGTCCACACCAAGAAGCCCAGAATTTTAGATAAACTTTCTTGCCTTTGTAGTCAGAAAGTTTGACTGTTTTTCCATCCATAGACTGCAGAGTAAAGTCAGGTGCCTCTTGACCGACAGCTGCTTGGACGATTGTACTTGTCTGGGTGGTTTCACTAGATGAACTGCTGGTTGTGGGCATAGTCATAGGCTTCTCTTCCTGTTCCGAGCAGGCTGCCAAAAAGACCACTGCTGAAACAGTTGCTAATAAAGTAACGATTTTTTTCATATTTCTTTCTCCTTTTTATCCAAAAAGTCCAGACAGGGCGTTGAGCTGTCCTAGCATCAGCAGAATTCCCATCAGAATAATTAGGGCTCCGCCGATTTTCTTCATCAGGCCCATATAAGGCTTGATTTTATTAAAATACTGCATAACAAAGCTAGACGCCAAAGCTAAGATTAGGAAAGGTAGGGCCATTCCTAAGGTGTAAATCAAGGTCAAAATTGCTCCCTGAAATGCACCATTCCCACCTGAAGCTGCTAAGGCTAAAACTGAGCTGAGGATTGGTCCAATGCAAGGAGTCCAACCAAAGCTAAAGGTAATCCCTAGTAAGAAAGCAGACCAAAAATGATGTTTCTGACCGTTCTTTTTGAAAGTCAAACTCTTTTGAATCTGTAATTGGCGAATGTTAATAAGCTCCATCTGATGCAGACCCAGCAGAATGATGAGGCCACCCATCACATAACGAAAGGTCGGACTGTAAATAATCGTTCCTAAAAATCCGGCTCCAAAGCCTAGCAAAAAGAAGACTGTTGAGATACCTGCAATGAAAAAGAGTGTCCTAACCATACCTTGCCAAGCAAGCTCCCGTCCGAATACTTTCAGGGTCTTGACCTCCTTGTCATCCAGCAAAATACCAATATAAACCGGCAATAATGGGAAAATACAAGGGGAAAAGAAAGATAAAATACCTGCTAAAAAAACTGAAACAAAAAATAAAGGCGACTCCATTTACTCTCCTCTAACTCCTTACCTAGAATATACATTCATTTATCATTATAAATGAATCTTATAGATTTTTCACAAATCCGCTACGGTAATTTTCTTGCAAATTCATGAGACTAGGAAAAGAGAAAATTTCGCTTGATGAAAAGCAAAACCAGTACAGTTTTTTCAAACAGTAAAAAGCCGGAGAAAATTCTACCGGCTTAAATATTTTAAAACTTAATAAATTTAATCATCTGTAACTAGCGGTAAATAAAAACTAATCTTGGTGAATTTATCTGGTTCAGAATCGATTTCCATATGGTAGTCGTCTCCGAACTGCAATCTTAAGCGTTGATCGACATTTTTCAGACCAACCCCACCTAATCGAAGGAGAGTCGCATCCATAGAGGCGTTGACATCAAAGCCTCGGCCGTTATCAGAGATAGACAGTATCAGCCGCCCATCTTCTGCTGCCGATGTCACCCGAATCATGCCTTGTCGGTCAATTTCCTTGATTCCGTGGTAGATGGCATTTTCAACCAAAGGCTGAAGTACCAGCTTGGGCAATTTATAATCAGCTATAGATTCATCCTCTTCAATCTCATATTGGAGCTTGTCGCCATAGCGCTGCTTCTGGATAAAAAGATACTGACGAACGTGGTCAATCTCATCTTTGAGAGAAATCTGTTCATGTCCTTGATTGAGCGCCAAGCGGAAATACTGAGCAAGTGACTTTGTTACCTCAACAACACGCTTGCTGTCATTAAACTCAGCCATCCAGACAATCGTATCTAAGGTATTATAAAGGAAATGGGGGTTGATTTGAGCTGAGAGAGCTCGGAGCTCATAGCGACGAACATTTTGTTCTTCAGTCTTGACAGCTTCCATCAGCTGCTCAATTTGGTCCAGCATTTTATTGAACTGCTGAGCCAAGTCAACCAACTCTGGAGAACCTTTAGCTTCCGCTCGCAGATTTGAGTCACCTGCCCCAATCTTCAGAATGACAGCCTGCAGATTCTGAAGAGGCTTAATCCACAAACGCAGAACAAACCAAATACCAGTCAAGCACAGCAGGAGTGCTAAAACGCCCATTCCCACAAATGAATAAAGCATCTGTGACTGAAGCATCTGTAATTGCTCTAATGAGGCGACGCCAATTAAAGTCCAGTCGCTGTCTGCGATATCAATCTGGTAGACAAAAGCCTGCTTCTGGTCTGCATAACCATCCTTGACCGAGATATAGGGCTGCATAGCTTTCATTTCCTGACTAGAGGAATAAACACTCTTCTTAGGATGATAGACAAATTCATGCTGGCTGTTGACAATAAAGCTAAAACCCTTCTTCCCTAGCTGAAGCCGATCCAGATAGGCTTTGAGACTCTTATAGCCGATATCCAGACGTAAAACACCGAGATTCTGCCCTGCTTCATCCACTACTTCCTGAGTGACTGAAATAACCCACTTCTCCTTCTCTGATGATAGAGATTCCTTGCGAGCAGGGGTCAAGACAGGCATGGCTTTGGTATGAACAGCTTCCTGATACCATTTTTCATTCATCATATCAGAGGAAGTCTGCATACTGATTTGAGAATCTGTCGAGACCACGCGCCCATCCTTGGTAACCAATACTGCCGACACCAAATCTGGATCAGTCTCAATGATGGTTTTCATCAAAGCTTGCACTGACGTTTCGCTGCTTTCTTGATTCTGAGCAAACTTACGAATCGTTTCTTCCTTACTCAGTGTAGAGGTGGTTTGCTTTAATTTTTGCAAATAGGAAGCAATAAACTGACTGCTTTGCTCCATGCTATTACGTGTTGTACTTTCTGTCAGCTGCCGAATAGTCCCCGAGCTAGTCTGATAGTAAAGACTCCCAACAAATCCCAAGAGGAAAAGAACCAGCAGAAAAATATAGACAATCAACTGGATAAGAAGCGGATATCGTTTCATTTCTCCTCTCCTTTTTTAAACTGCCGAGGTGTCAGCCCGACCACCTGCTTGAAGCGCTGAGAAAAATAGTTCATATCTTCAAAACCTACCTGCTCTGCTATTTCATAAATCTTCAAATCTGTAGTTAAGAGTAAGAGTTTGGCTTTTTTCATCCGCTCTTGTATCAAATAATCCTGAAAGGGCTGACCTAATTCTTTTTTGATAAGAACGCTAAGATAGGACGGACTAAACCCCAATTGGAAAGCCAAACTTTTCAGACTTAATTCTGAATCTGCTAGACGCGCGTGAATAGCCTCTTCCAACTCAGAGCGTTGCCCTTGATCGACCAAGTTTTGAATCTGTGCTTTTTTACGTTCTTTATCGAGCTTGGTCCGCAGCTTGGCCAACATTTCCTCAACATCATCCTTGGAAAATGGCTTTAGCAGATAGTCATCTGCACCTAGCTTAATGGCCGTCCGAGCATAGTCAAAATCATCATATCCAGTCAGAAAAACGATATGGCAAGTAGGAACCTGATCTCTGACTAGCTTGGCCAGTTCGAGGCCGTTCATCTGTGGCATATTGATATCGGTTAGCAGGATGTCAGCAGGATTTTCCTGAAATTTCTGCCAAGCTTCTCTTCCATTTTCAGCCTGGGCAATAACTTGCATGCCAAACTGTTCATAGTCTACCAAGGACGCAATCCCCTGTCTTACCAGATACTCATCCTCTACAATCATAATTGAATACACAAGATTCAACTCCTTATTTATACTGGATTTATTATAGCAAATTTTCAATCAAAATGCTCTTAAACATAATCCAAAAGATAACCGTAGCCCTTCTCCTCCATTTCAGCTTTTGGAATGAACTTGATTGACAGACTATTGATGCAATAGCGCAAGCCACCCTTGTCCTTAGGACCGTCAGTGAAAACATGGCCCAGATGGGAATTTCCAACTCGACTGCGAACTTCCGTTCGAGTCATATTGAAACTCTTGTCTTCCTTGTAAGTCGCAACATCTGGACTGATAGGACGTGTGAAACTAGGCCAACCGCAGCCTGAGTCAAACTTATCCTTTGATGAAAAGAGAGGCTCTCCTGTCACCACATCCACATAGATACCAGCATCAAACTTATCCCAATAGCGGTTAGAAAAAGCCTGCTCTGTGTCATTCTTTTGTGTAACTGCGTATTCTTCTGGCGAAAGCTTAGCCTTAATCTCTTCATCGCTAGGCTTAGGATAGCGACTAGCTTCAATAACAGGGTAAGCAGCTTGATTGACATCGATATGGCAATATCCATTAGGATTCTTTTTTAGGTAATCCTGATGGTAATCTTCTGCTTTGATAAAGTTTTTCAGAGGTTCTTTTTCGACAGCTAAAGGCTTATCATATTTCTTAGCAACCTCATCAAAGACTTGGTTAATGGTATCAAGATCAGCTTCGTCCGTATAGTAGACGCCTGTCCGATACTGGGTACCTTGATCATTACCTTGTTTATTTTTAGAAGTTGGATCAATGATGCGGAAATAATGAAGCAGAATTTCTTTTAGCGAAATTTTCTTGGCATTGTAAGTAATGTGAACAGTCTCTGCGTGACCAGTTTGAGAGACCAATTCATACTTGGTCGTGTCGCCCTTACCATTTGCATAGCCGGACTCAGCATCAATGACACCTGGCACGCGAGAAAAGTACTCTTCCACTCCCCAGAAACAGCCGCCAGCCAGATAAATCTCCCGCTTATCTTCTTCCTTGACATCTTCTTGCTTTTGTTGGGATACAGCTTCTGTCTTGCTCATAGAGGCTTTCTTAATTTGCTCA
This sequence comes from Streptococcus sanguinis, assembly GCF_019929145.1. Lineage (GTDB taxonomy): Bacteria > Bacillota > Bacilli > Lactobacillales > Streptococcaceae > Streptococcus > Streptococcus sanguinis_U. Next base: position 667,767 of record NZ_JAHZOW010000001.1, read on the forward strand.
GGAGAAGATTGCTTACCATTCCCTGCAATCACATAGACCAGTCCAAAGCAGACAAACAAGCCAAGCAGAACCAGAAGAATCTTCCATTTTCCTTCCATGTTTATTGCTCCTTTTTACTTGATTTCTTTTAGTGTTTTCTCAATATCTTCCTTGCTCATGTAGCCAATATGCGTCTTGGCAAGAGAACCGTCGCTGCCTACGAAAAGTGCAGATGGATAAGAGCGAATCCCGTATTCTTTCAGCAATTCTCCCTTAGTATCCATGAGAACCGGGAAGTCTTTGTAATCCAAAGACTTGTACCATTCCTTGAAATCATCAGCAGACTTTTCTCCATTAAAAGTCGGAGACACCACCGACAGGACAACATAATCTTTTCCTGACTGCTCCTTAGCCAAATCATTGGTATCTCCAAGTGTGGATAGACAGATAGAGCACCAAGAAGCCCAAAACTTTAAATATACTTTCTTGCCTTTAAAATCAGACAGTTTGTAGGTCTTGCCGTCCACACCTTGCAGGCTAAAGTCTTTTGCCATCTTGGTAGATTGCCCAGAATCCGCTTTTGTTTGCATATTGCTTTTATCACTTTTAGAAACTTCCGAGTTCATTTTCTGATTTGAACAGGCTCCCAAAAAGCCGACACAAAGCAGACTGACAGTCAATATCGATAACTTCTTCATCGTTTTCTTTCCTTTCAAAATAAGGAGAAAGCCGGCAAAACTGACGACTTTCTTTCTTATGGTGGAATTCTTATTTGTCAGATGACATTTCGGATGAATCTTTCATGTCATCCTTCATGCTTGAATCGCTTGATTTCATATCATCTTTCATATCAGACTTGCTGTCGGACATCATAGAAGAGTCCTTCATATCATCCTTTTTCATTTTATCATCAGACATGCTAGAGTCTTTCATATCCTCTTTCTTCATGTCGTCTTTTTTCATATCATCCTTCTTCATCATGCTGCTGTCATCCATTTTCTTCATATCAGAATCGGATTTTTGATTAGAGCAGGCAGCTAGGACAAAGATACTAAGTGCAGCGATTGTAAGTGTAGTGATTTTTTTCATGATGTGTCTCCTTTAATTATATAATTTTTATCCAAATAATGATGCTAAAACGTTTAGATTTCCAAGCATTAGCAAAATTCCCATGAGAATGATGAGTGCACCGCCGATTTTCTTAAGCGTTCCCATATAAGGTTTGAGTTTTGCAAAGCGCTGTACTACCCAGCCGGAAGCTAAAGCCATTGCTAGAAATGGAAGCGCTAATCCAAGTGTATAAACCAACATAAGCAAGCCTCCCTGAAGAGCGCCGTTACCTCCAGAAGCTGCAATTGCTAAGACAGAGCTCAGAACAGGTCCCACACAGGGCGTCCAACCAAAGCTAAAGGTGATACCCAAGAGAAAAGCGTTAAGAAAATCACTTCTTTTACTATTCTTTTTAAGTTGGATGCTCTTTTGCTTTTGCAGCTGCTGGATATTAATGATCCCCATCTGGTGGATTCCCAGTAGAATGACAATCCCGCCCAGAACGTAGCGAAACCAAGGGGCATAGAGGACTTGACCTAGAGCGCCAGCTCCGTAGCCTAAAACCAAGAATACAGTTGATAAGCCAGCTATAAAGCAGAGCGTCTTAGCTAGACCATACCAGGAAATATCTTTTCCCATAAACCGAACCGTTTTCGGCTGATCCGAATCCAGCAAAATCCCCACATAGACTGGCATAAGTGGTAAAATACAGGGCGAGAAAAAAGATAGAATCCCCGCCAGAAAAACAGAAATAAAGAACAAAAAACTTGTTGCCATTTCAAAAACCTCTCTATCAATTTCTGACTCTAGTATAAAATAAAAATCTCCCTAAAAATAGGGAGATAGATTTGAAAAAACTTGAATTTGATGTTATATTGCTTGAGATTTCTGGATTGGGCAAAAACATCCACCACATTGTGGCGGATGTTATCTATTAGCTCTCCATCTCAAAACGCTCACTCTTCTGCTTGTTGGGCAAAAAGAGAGAAAGTAGGATTCCAACTAGAGCTGGCACTAACCAAGGCAAAGAAGCCTGAGCAAACGGAAGGGCATTTACCATATCACTTACCTTTGTAATATGGAATTGCTCCCCAAGAACACCAGCAAAGGAAATCAGAGTCACTGCTGCCACAGTCAATTGCATACCGACTTTGGACAGTGGCAAGAATTTATTGACAATGACAATCAGCACGATAACAATGGTAATTGGATAGAGAATTTGCAGAACCGGACCGGAATATTGAATGATAGCATTGAGGCCAAGATTAGCAATCGCAAAACCAATCAAAGTAAAGACTGTTGCGTACACTTTGTAAGATAGCTTAGGAAAAGTTTTATGGAAGAATTCCCCAGTCGATACAATAAGTCCAGCTGTTGTCGTAAAGCAAGTCACAGTTACCATAGCTGCAAGGAAAATCTGTGCTGTAGGTCCAAAGATAACCTGTGTCGCCTGTGAAAGGACATAAACGCCAGAATTGCCTTTGGCAATAATCTCGGCTGGAACTGGGAAATGATTACCCAGAAAAGCCAAACCGATATACATGGCGCTAAAACCCAAGGCTACCATCAAACCAACAACCCAGATGGTTGAAACATATTCCTTTTTATTCTTGAGGCCTAGCTGATTTAGAGTTGTTACTGCAATGACGCTGAAAGCCACTGAAGCCAAGGCGTCCAAAGTATTATAACCTTCCAAGAACCCTTGCCCAAAAGCTGACGCAACATAAGTTTCTGAAGCCTGCTGAGGTGTCGTTGTTCCGTATTTCAAAGCTCCTAGAATGACTAAGATGATGATCAAAACTGCAAAGACTGGCGTCAGAATACGTCCAATCCGATCCAAAATCTTAGATGGATTCAAAGAAATCAGGTAAGCAGCCGCAAAGTAAAGTGTCGTGAAAACAATCAATCCGATACCGGTCATATTTTTAGACAACATAGGAGCGGTACCAACTTCATAGGCTACCGTCGCTGTCCGCGGGATAGCAAAGAAGGGCCCTATTGACAGATACAAGGCTACAAGATAGACAATAGCAAACCAAGGCGCAAGCTTCTGAGAAATCTCGTGGATATAGCCCTTAGGATTGAGTGTTCCAATAATCAAAGTCAAAACTGCAAGCCCAACCCCTGACAGGACAAATCCTGCAATAGCCGGCCAAAAATGCTGACCAGATAATGTTCCAAGCGAAGGTGGGAAAATCAAGTTCCCAGCACCAAAAAATATTCCAAATAAGAGCAAACCTGTCAAGGCACCTTTTTTAATCACGGGAATCTCCTTTAAATTTTTTCATGCTTTATCATTATATACGTAAATAGCCACCTCCGCAAGATTTTTAACTTTTTCATAATATTGATTCGAATCAAAAGAGAAAATATGATTTAAATCAAATCATATATCAATAGGTTTTAGCAAATTCCTGACTTATCCACAGATTTAAGGCTTATTTTAAAGTGATATAAATAAGTTTGTTTTAGATCGTATAATTTACCAACCTATCTCTATCTTTTTTGATGGTTTACTTTCTTTAAACAGACATGCTCTACTGTTTCTGAATGCGAGAAAAATACAATATTGTCCTTCCAGATCCAAAACAAAATAAAAGAGATTTTTCATAGTAAAAAGGTTGAGACATCCTATCTCAACCTTTTAAAAATGGCTATAAAACATTTAGCAATCTTTACACATCGCTAAATCTTCTGTACTTAATTTCGAATTCAAAGAAGTTCTTCTCTTGCAGCATATGGAAAATATCTCGATAAGCTTCCTCATCAAAATGATGTCCCAAATACAAGATTTCAAAGCTTAACCCTTCATATTCCAGAAAGGCATTGGTCGTTCGAAAGCCATTACGCTTATAGAAGTCCATACGTGCTTGACGTTGCTCTAAATTGTCACATTCTTCATCGACACGTTCCACCTCTAGAACCATAGTTTTTTGATAAAACTCTGTCAGTTTATGAATGATTTCTCCCCCATAGCCATGGCTGCGAAGGTGCGGCATAATCGCAAAGAAGCTGACATAGAACATTTTTTCGTTATAAACTGCAAAAGCAAAACCAACAAATTCTTCCTCATTGTAGAAGGCAAAGAAATGAGACCGTTCATCATTGGTATAGCGGAGAAATTCATTAATAGGAACCCTCTCTTCTTCAGGAAAGGCTTCTCGATTAAGAGCTTCTACCTTATCCAAATCGGGAAATTCTGCTGTAATAATTTGACTAGTTAAAGACATCGCTACCTCACTTTGCTTAATATTCTAGCAGTTGTCAAAAAAATTAGCAAGCATTATCAAACTTCTTCCGCTTTTTTAGAAAATTGGCTCTGATAGAGGTCATAATAAAATCCTTTATCAGCCAAGAGACTCTTGTGATTGCCTTGCTCGATAATCTGACCATCCTTGAGTACCAAAATCTTATCTGCTTCTTGAATGGTCGACAGTCGGTGAGCAATGACAAAACTGGTCCGACCCTGCATGAGTGTTTTCATAGCCTTCTGAATCAAGAGCTCCAGTCGTGTATCGACAGATGAGGTCGCCTCATCCAAAATCAAAATCTTAGGATTGGCCAAAAGAGCCCTCGCAATCGTAAGCAACTGCTTCTGCCCCAGCGAGATATTGCTGGATTCTTGGTTCATTTCCATGTTGTAGCCGCCTGGCAAGGTCCGGATAAAATGGTCCACATTAGCTGCCTTGGCCGCCTCTACAATTTCTTCATCAGTGGCTTGCAGATTGCCAAAACGAAGGTTTTCCTTGATAGTCCCTTCGTAAAGCCAGGCATCCTGCAGCACCATACCGAACTGTTTACGGTAGTCCTGACGGGACAGATGTCGTATATCATGCCCATCCACTGTAATCGCGCCTTTGGTCACATCGTAGAAACGCATAAGAAGATTAATCAGCGTGGTCTTACCAGCACCAGTCGGACCTACAATGGCAACCATTTCTCCAGGTTTGACCTCCAGATTGAAATTCCGAATGAGCGGCTTGTCTGCTACATACTGGAAGTCCACATCCTTGAAGCTAACCTGACCTGTCAGATCTTGATCCAGCTTTTCTGTCTCATCATTGACTTCGTCCGCTTCGTCCAGCACTTGGAAAATTCGATCCAAAGAAGACTTGGCACTCTGAAGCTGACCTGCCAGCTGAGTCAGGTTTTGAATAGGCTGGTTAATCTGCCAGACATATTGAACAAAAGCCTGCATATTCCCGACTGTCAAGCGCCCTGCAATAACCTGAAGACCGCCCAGCAGAGCTAACAAGAGGTAGGTCAGATCTGAAATAACATTCAAAACAGGCATCATCAAACCAGAAATAAAGCTAGCTTTAAAACCTACTTTCTGCAGTTTTTGCGTAATTTGTCGAAAATCCTCCTGCGAGCTTTCTTCTCTGACATAGAGCTTCAAAATATTAAAGCCTGTCAAATTTTCCTGAACAAAGCCATTCATAGCCCCCAGTACATCTGCCTGCTGTTTAAAGTAAGGTTGCGATTTCTTCACGATAAAGCGGGCACTAAGGTAGGTAATCGGAATCGAGATTACCACAATTATACCCAACTGCAGATTAAGCACCAATACCATGACGATAACCAAGATCAGAGTGAAGACTGCATTGATAACCTGCAGAAAGGACTGCTGCAAGGCATTTGAAACAGCTTCGACATCGCTGGTAAAACGCCCCAGCAAGTCACCAAATTGATGCTTGTCAAAGTAAGAAACGGGGATGCGATTAATCTTATGGCTAAGTTCATTGCGCAAGTCACGAATGGTAGCCTGCACTGCATTGGTCATAAAGTAATTAGAATAGTAAGAACCGATTTCATAAATAATCGCCCGCACAAAATACAAGACCATGACCCAGCCAACATAGGACACATTAATCTGGGCGCCAGCCACACCTTTAGCCATATCCAGCAGATTATTTGTCAACTCTGTAATGGCTAAGCCTAATACAAAGGGCTCGACGACGCTCATAACGACGCTGAGGATTTTGAGGAAGATGGCAAAGGCGACTGCAAATTTATAAACTTTTAGGTAGCTCCATAGACGAGCAAAACTTGATGTGTTTTTCATGTCAGTCTCCTTTCTATTCCTCTGTCAAAGCTTGATTCTTCAGCTGCGAATCCGCAATTTCACGATAGATATCATTAGTTTCCATCAGCTCTTCATGCTTCCCGCGTCCGACGATTTCGCCCTGATCCAAGACGATAATCTGGTCAGCATCCATGATAGTTCCCACCCGTTGGGCCACAATCAGCACCGTTGCTTGACCTGTCACTTCCTTGAGACGACGACGCAGCACCGCATCCGTCTTATAATCCAGGGCAGAAAAAGAGTCGTCGAAGATATAAATTTCCGGCTTTTTGACCACCGCGCGGGCGATAGAGAGCCGCTGCTTCTGTCCACCGGATAGATTGCTGCCTCCCTCAGCCAGATGAGTCTCAAAACGCTCTTCCCGGCTCTCGATAAAGTCCTTGGCTTGAGCAACATCAGCCGCCTGACTAAGCTCTTCCTGACTAGCTTCTTCCTTTCCGTAACGTAGGTTCGCTGCGATGGTTCCGGTAAATAGCAGAGCCTTCTGCGGAATAAAGCCAATCTTCTGACGCAGTGCCTTCAGATTGTATTCACGGACGTCCACACCGTCCACTAAAATCTTACCTAGTGTTACGTCGTAAAAGCGCGGAATCAGCTGCACCAGTGTAGACTTACCAGAACCAGTTGAACCGATAAAGGCAATAGTCTCACCCGGCTTAGCCTTGAAGGAAATATTATGCAGTACAGGACTCTCCGTCTCACCCGGATAAGCGAAGGTTACATTGTCGAACTCCAGATAACCCTGTGTCTCTGTCTCGGTTACACCATCTTCGTTAGGATTGATTGAGATGGGCATATCCATGACTTCCTTAAGCCGCTGGCTCGATACCGCAGTCCGCGGATACATAGTAAAGAGATTAGCCAAGAAGAGGAAGGACAGCAAGGCGTGAAAGCTGTATTCGATAAAGGCAACGAGATTTCCGATTTCAAGACTGCCGTCCCGCAAAGGGTCTAGGGCAAACCAGACAATGGCCACAATCATCGCAATAATAATCTGCACAAAGAGTGGCTCTGTCAGACCAGTCAGCTTAAAGAGCTTATTGGAGTTTTGCGCATAGACCTCATTTTCGTCAGCAAAACTCTTCTCTTGAAATTCCTCTCTTGCAAAAGCTCGTATAACACGCAGACCGGTCAGATTTTCCCTCACGTACTGATTAATTTTATCAAGGGTCTTCTGCTGCTTTTCAGACAAGGGCTTGGTTTTAACCGCCACATAAATAACCACGACAGCCAAGAAAGGTACTGAAACAGCTACAATCCAGGCTAGAGATGGGCTGGTCAGAAAAATCATTAGAATACTGGACAGCATCATCATGGGAGTAATGACACCCATTTTCAGGGTTTGCTCTGCAAACTGCATAAGCACAAAAGCATCCGAAGTCAAGCGCGTGACCAATGAAGACACACCGATTTGCTCATACTCATGATGAGAATACTCTTGCAGCTTAGCATAGAGATCATTGCGCATGTCCTGCACCATGGTCGTCGTTACCTTCCCAGCCGCATAAGCCAGAACGATTCGTCCCAGAACTCCTAAGATAATAACGCCAAACATCACCCAAGCCCAGAAAAAGAGCCGGTCTGTCTGCTTAGGATTGATTCCCTCATCAATCATCCGAGCCAGCACCGTTGGCAACCCCAGATTAACAATCACAAAAAAGATTGCCGCAACAAAGTCCAAGACTAGCCACTTAGGATATCTCTTCAAATAAGACCAAATGTATAACATAACTCCTCCTTCACCATCTATTCAAAAATAACTCACTCTAAAGTACTCAGTACCTTTAAAACACAGAAAAGAGCGCGCAAATGCACGCCTTAATACAAATATTATATCAAAAATATGAAAGAGCGTAAAGGTCATCTCAGACTTTTTTCTGCTTATTACCAGCCTCATAAATGACTGTCAGCAGCAAATTACCCGAAAGCAAACTACCTACAGTTTTAATTGCATGACTTATATAGAAAAACAAACCTAGTTTTCACTAGGTTCGTCATTTTTTATCTGTAAGAAAGCTGGACTCTAAGAAAAATCAAATCTCTTCTCCCAACTTGTCAGACTTGCAACTTTGCAGTCCATTTGACATACTCAAACCAATCACTTCTGGTTTTCGAAGATTGATTTTCTGAAATCATTGGTTTGATCGAGGTAAGCTTTGAAGACTGCTTTTTTAAGCTTGTGGACAGCACTGTTATATTCTGGTTTATAGCCGCTCCAAGAATACCAATTATCATTGGCATCTTTGAGAACTGCTTCATCCATCAAGGTTTGCAACTCTTCTACAGTACTTATAGTCTTAGTAGCATAACTTGTCCATGGTTGTCTTGTATCATCAAATGTGACCTTGTTCAGGCTGTCGAACTTGTTTTTACGTTCTTCATACATAGCCTTCTTAAACTCAGTCCAACTATTAAATTGACCGTTGAAGACCTTGCGTAAAACCAAGTCATCTGTTACCAGACCTCTGGTTTTACCATAGATACTAATTATTTTCCCGTTTTGCTTAGCATCATCTTCATACTGATTAGAGATATAAGGGACCATACCATCTTTGAAGCCTTTGGCTGCCAGAAGTTCATAAGCCATACGCCGTCCCATAAGATCACCAGGCGTTCCTTTTTCACTGCTTAAAGCCGAATAAATCGGAGAGAAGAGTTTAATCGTATGGTAGCCATTTCTTTCTACATCACCATTTTTGTACTCACGCGCTGAAAGAATATCATTTTCAATGAGACTGTCGAATGAGTTTAATTTTTGCGCATCCGCCATTGTAATATTTTTTATCACATTCGTTGCGTAAACATCATTTCCATCAGCATCTCGGGCATATTTATTCTCAACTTTTCTCAGCGCGTTCACTTTCTGCACATCGGACAGACGGTTCACGATTGACATCCCTTCTAGGTACTCCAACATATAAATGACATCAAACATGTTATGAACATAGTTTTTCAGATCATCCGCGTTTTGGAAACGTTTAGTTGGATCCAAGACTTGCAAACGAGATTTTTCAGTCGCATCATTCTTGTCATATTTGAGAATTGAGTTGACCGTGATTGTCGCATCATCTGGATGATCCGGTGCTTGCAACAAGCCCTTGGCAAAGAATTCTGGACCAAGTCCGCTTCTTCTTCCATATCCGCCTAAATAGATCTCATTATCAGAATCATGCGTCATTTCATGGGTATAGGTAATTGCTCCGTCCTTGTCCAGCATCCGATAGCCCATGTAGTAAACGCCGTCCCCAGTAGCATAAGCTCCGTGCTTATTGTGTACGACCTTGTTTCCAACCGGCCCAAAGAAATACTTCATAGCTGAATTTGAACTGTCAAATTGTGCCTCCGCTGTAGCCTTGCCAACAGTAGTATCATCTCCAAACTTATAGGCATCATAGACCAAGATATTTCGATAGAGCTTTTCACGCTCCTGCTCGTCTAATATTCTATACCAATAATCATAATGGTCGCGTTGACGTTTTGCGGTTTCCTTAGCATTATCCTCAACAAACTTATTGAGTTCTGCTCCTGCTCTGTGCTCATTATTTCTATATCTGTCATAGGCACCAAAACCAAGACTGGATATAGTCGAGATGACAAAGACTGATCTTTCAGGCATTGTCAGCAATGGCAAGACCATATTTCGGTATTTCCAAGTGTCGCTGGTAATTCGATCATAAACCCCGATAGAGTATTTGCTGCCAGCCTGCTCTTGTTTGACCCTCACCTCATCAATAGCTGATTTTTCTTCAACGATATAAGCCTTGGTTTGCTCTTTAAACCATTGATTATTTGTTTTGTTTGGTAAAAATACCTCTCGGTAATTGGCAAGCGTGCTGAACAAATCTTTTGTTGCATTATTGTTTGCAAGGCTGATACTATAAGCATCTACGTTGTTCTTGGCCAGAAGATTGTTAAAGCCAGACTTACCTAATTCAATGATCGTGTCTAGCGGTGATACGTTGCCCTTACCAAAGAAATCCATGTGGTACATGACTAAGTCTTTGATATTCACGTCACCATAGTTAAAGTTGTACCAGCGCTCTAAATAGGTCAAACCTAGAAGCAAGGCTTCCTTGTTACGTTTGATTTTATCAACGACATAACCATTAATCGTTTGATTTTCGCTGGCAATGACTGCATCTGCAGACAAAAGTTTTTCCAGTGTATTTGCTAGATTTTCCTTGGTTTTTGCAAACTGCTCTTCTAAGTATAATTCCGTCAGTGAAACGCCTGAAGAAATACCTAGGGTGTTTCTGATAGACTCTGACTGATAATCGACTGCTTTCAAATCAGGCAAAACTTCATTGATGATCGAACTATTACTATGCAAGAGTTGATTTGGCGTATAGATGAGACCTGTATCGCCCACACGGTATTCTGCTAACTTACTAAATTCAGATTGGTAGGTGAGATCTAGCTTTTCAGATGAATGATCTTTATAATGAATCAAGAGCTTATTAGCCGTTTCTTTATGCGAAGCAATATCTGTAATCACTTCATTATCCTTCATCATGACTGCAGATAAGATTTCTTTTTCAAACAAAGCGCTATCTTCTTTTACCAGATTACCGTATTTGACAATGGTTGCCTTATTATAAAACGGCAGTAATTTTTCGATATTCTTATATGCTAAAGCTCGACTGGCTTGATAGTCTTTAACCTTAGAAAAATCACTTTCTTTATTAGTGCTAGTTAGCAAGGTTTCGACTGTCGGTACAGAAAGAGAGTTAATTTCAGATTTCTTACTTGCGATTTGAGAAGCATTGAGGATTGTTCCTCTCTCTTCGAGCGATTCCTTTGTGACAACCTCATCCTTTTCAAGAGTCACTTTGTAGACTCTGTTATCTTTGTTACTATATGAGTCAGTTATTCTCATTCCTCGATAGTGATAACCACTAATCGCATTCCCGTTCATAACGTTGACATCGCTAAGAACGTTATGCAATCTTCCAGCATGTCTCTCTTCGTTAGAGTCTCTATCCCACAAATAGCCAGCCACACCAGCAACGCTTCCAAAGCGTTTCACATTATTAATGTTGCCCTCGGCATAACTATTGCTGATAAGCGCATTCTTCTCGACAAGACCTGCAAGGCCGCCGACAGTTTGGTTTGTACTATCCGCATTGGATGAGATGGTAATTGTAGCTTTTGACTTATCAACTACTGCGTTGATGCCAGTCAGTTGACCAACTAATCCACCGATATTGTATGGCGCCCTCGTTTCATAGGAGTTGACAATTCTTCCCTTGAAACTACTGTTCGTAATCTTAGAATTATCAGCCTTCCACACCAAGCCACCAATGCCACGTTCGCCAGCCAGAACACCCTCTACATGGACATTGTTAATCCTTGTTGCATTATTCGCTTCATTTGCAAGGGCACCAATATCAGTTTTCCCTGAGATATTTACATCTTTAAGAGCCAGATTTTCTACAGTAGCAGCGCTTAAAGTATCAAATAAAGGCTTCTTTAAATTATAAATAGCATAATTTTTTCCGTCTTTGCTGCCGAATAATTTACCAGTAAATCTGCCATTTATATAACTGCTAGCTCCATTTTCTAGTTCGACCTCGTTGGCATTCAAACTAGCACCTAAATAATAGGTTCCACCGAGATCATTATTTATAGCTTGAACTAAGTTACTAAAGGAAGTGAAGTTTGTGACTTCTCTCTCAGCCTTTTTAGCTAGATAGAAAGTAAAATTGTCCTCGTACTTATTATTGATATCCTGTTTTAATTTTTCAGCACTTGCTGTAATTTTATAAACCGGCTGACCATCTTTCGTGCTATCGACTATTGAAGAAATCGGCAAGAAGACATCTTTAAATTTAGATGATTTCACTTTCACAAAATAATTCTCTTGATTGGTTGGAATGGCATCCAGAGAAACTTGTTGCTTGTATTTTCCATCAGTTAGACTATACAGCTCTACATCAGATACATTTCTTAGCTCGAAATTCTTTTCTGGTTCTTGCTTCGGCTCTTTCGGCTCTTGAACTTTTTCAGTAGGATTTTCCGCTTCTGACGCTGCTGGATCGATGTTTCCAGTATATTCTTGCGGAGGTTCTACCTGCTCAGGCTCAACTACCGCACCAGCTTGAGTTCCTGTGTATTCAGGTAATGAAGATACTTGTTCAGGTTCAACGATTGCTCCTGCTTGGACTCCTGTGTATTCAGGTAATGAAGCCACTTGTTCAGGTTCAACGATTGCTCCTGCTTGAATGCCTGTATATTCAGGCAATGGCGTAACTTGCTCGGGTGCTACTACTGCACCGGATTGCGTTCCTGTGTATTCAGGTAAAGGCGTCATTTGCTCAGATTCGACTATTGCACCGGATTGAGTTCCTGTGTATTCTGGTAATGGTGTCACTTGTTCGGGTTCTACTATTGCTCCTGCTTGAACACCAGTGTATTCAGGTAATGGAGTAACTTGCGCAGGTTCTACTATTGCCCCGGATTGGATGCCTCCAATCTCCGGTTCAATTTGTTCAGGCTCAACGATGGCTCCAGATAATGTACCCGTATACTCAGGTAAGGAAGCGACCTGCTCAGGCTCAACGATTGCACCGGATTGGACGCCTGTGTACTCTGGTAATGGTGCGACTTGCTCAGGTTGAACCAAGTTAGAAGCTACTGGTTTCTCGCTAGGCGTTTCAAGCTTTTTAGCGCCTTTCTCCACTATTTGAGGAATCGCTTCCTCTATTTTAGTCGAAAGAACCTCTCTTGAAACTTCCTTATTATCTACTGTAAAAATTCGAACGACTTCAATTTTACGGCCTGGTTTGCCTTCTTGTTTTACTCTTACAGTACCTTCAGCTAAATCCGGATTCTCTTGTATTTGTTCTCCAAATGCTATCTCAGTTTCAACGGTATCTTCTTTGTATAATAATTCCGGCTTAGCTACTCGGCCAGACAAGACTTCATCTTGAGGCTCAATTGTATTAACTCCAAGAGTTTGATTTTTCAGCCCATTCTTATCGAAAGAAACAGAATAATCTAGCTTCTTATTTTGGTTTAAAGCTTCTTTATCTAGATTAGCATTTTGCTGATAATCAAGAATCTTATTGTCTAATAATTTCTGAATCGATTCATCTTTTATGTAGCCAACATAGGTGTAGCCCGAGATTTCACTTGGTGACGGCAGACTATCCCCAGCCGACACTTGATATTCAGCATTATACTGTAGCAAGATCCCATTTTCCAGCGCATCGACAGATAGTATCAAGCCTCCTCCGACACTAGCTCCCACCAAAACAGTCAATAGGAACTTGCTTTGAACCTTTCTTTTTGACACAGCAAAAACAACCAATCCTATCGTCGTTAACAGACCAGCCGTCATCATAGTATTGGAATTGTTGTCGCCTGTATTCGGTAAGGTTTTTGCTCCAGTATTTGAGTTCAACCCGTAGACAAGATAGTAGGTCTCCCCATCGCCTTCAGGCATTTTAGGAAATCCACTTACAATCAACTCCTTTTCTTGCGGAGTTATTTCAGTATCTGTCACGTATTTATAGTGTACATTCAACTTTTCCTGCGCTTGAACAGAGTCAACCCCAACGATAGACACAAAAAACAAACTAGAAATAGCAGCCGAAACAAGCCCGACAGCTAATTTCCTAAAAGCAAACCGAGTTTGCTTCTCCCCCAAAAACTTTTTCATTAAAATCCCTTTCAAATTATTCTAAAAAGAATAACAAATCCTTTATCCTTTAACCAGAGAATGAGCAACAGTAAGCCATTGCATCCATTCATCTGAATCCCCCTAACAAAAATCTCCTAATCAACAATCTCATATAACTTTTATCTTATTCATAATATCTCCTAAATCGCAATAATCTGTCTAAATTATATCATACAATCCTATTTTTTGTTAGCGTTTTAACATAAAAATGATTTTTGGATACAAAAAACCAAGTCTTTCGACTTGGTTGATTTCTATGATTGGAAACTCTATTATTTAAGAGTAACTGAAGCTCCAGCTTCTTCCAATTTAGCTTTAAGTTCTTCAGCTTCTGCTGCAGCAACACCTTCTTTGATAACGTTTGGTGCACCATCAACAAGTTCTTTAGCTTCTTTCAGGCCAAGACCAGTGATTTCACGTACAACTTTGATAACGCCGACTTTCTTGTCGCCAGCAGCAGTCAATTCGATATCGAATGAATCTTTAGCAGCGGCAGCTTCACCAGCACCAGCAGCAGCTACAGCTACAGGAGCAGCTGCAGTTACACCAAATTCTTCTTCGATAGCTTTTACAAGGTCGTTCAATTCAAGGATTGAAGCTTCTTTAATTTCAGCAATAATGTTTTCAATGTTCAATGCCATTGTTATTTCCTCCAAATAATTTTTAAATTTATAATATTTTTTTCGTAGCTAGGCTACGCTGCGTAGCTTAAGATTAAGCTGCGTCTTCTTTGTTGTCTGCAACTGCTTTGACAGCAAGTGCAACGTTGCGAACTGGCGCTTGAAGTACAGAAAGGAGCATAGAAAGAAGTCCTTCGCGGTTTGGAAGAGTTGCAAGTGCAAGAATCTCTTCTTTTGATGCGACAGCGCCTTCAATTGCACCACCTTTGATTTCAAGTGCATCAGCGTTCTTAGCAAAGTCGTTCAAGATTTTCGCTGGAGCAACAACATCTTCGTTAGAAAATGCAACTGCAGATGGCCCAACAAAAACAGATGCCAAGTCTTCAAGTCCAGCTTTTTCAGCTGCACGACGCAAGATTGAGTTTTTGATAACTTTGTACTCAACTTCGCTTCCACGAAGCTCACGACGAAGAACGGTATCTTGCTCAACAGTCAAACCACGAGCGTCAACAACGACGATAGATGCAGCAGCTTTCATTTTCTCAGCAACTGCGTCAACCAGTTCCGCTTTTTTAGCAATAATAGCTTCACTCATTTAGTGTTTCACCTCCGTAATTATTTTGCTTGGGAATTTTCCAAAAGAAAAACGCGCCCAAACCTAGACACGAAAGTACAATACGCTTCTTTTTACATGATACGTTTTGTCCTCGGTAGGATCTTTATGAGTCGAGCTCCCCTACTGTCTTAGGCAGTTTTTTCAAACCATTGATAATTATAGCAAAAGAAAAAAAAGATTGCAAGCTTTTTATACAATCTTTTTAAATTTAGTCATTATTTTCTGCAAATCGCTTACTTGACTAATATCTACTTCTTTCCCTTAGTCGAAAGTCGAAAGTTTCGAGTTCAATATAATCAAAGTTCTCTCTTATATAATCAAATAAGGCATCTTTACGAGCTTTCTGATTAATTCCGGCAAAACTTCGCAACTCATTTGTACGGAGTTCAGATTCACTGCCATCAAGATACCATGCAGAAAAATGAACTCGTCTCAACTCATGACCACTGGAAACACGAAAAACATACACCTTCATAAATGCATCTATCTTAGAACATTCTGGTAGGTAGGCAATATCAAATGTCCTGTAACAAATGAGATGATTGCCATAAACCAAAACTTGCAAATCTTCGTCAAAGTAGTCCGCATCATTAAGATTTTGCCAGTCCTCCTCAAGCTCAGGGTAACAATCTCTCAATTCCTGAATATTGCTGTTTAACAGAAGATTATTTTTTATCATTCTATAGATAGATTCGACTAAACTCATATGGAACCAAATAAAGAAAATGATCAACATAAAATTTTCACGAATCAAATCTAGCCAAAATGAAATACCTAACTCCAATGCATAATAAATAAAACCGCACGAAAAAAAACCAAAGAAGATAGCACTCATTACTGGACTAATCATCATCAAAATTCTAGCTTTTAGCGGCGAAAACTTAATCCTTTCCCCACTTCCCCCAGCTCCTCCTAAACTCAATTCTTTATCGCCTTTTATATCGCATTCCCCCTCTTGTGTATGTAACTTTGTTTTTCGTAGTAAAAATTTATTTCAGTAGTTTTATGGCATATTAGGAAAAGTCTTCTTAAGCAGACTTCTGCTTTCTTCATCGGCAGGTAACCATCCATCATTGAAAACACGATCTTTTATCCAAAAACGATTATAGAAAAAAGTCCAAAAGAAATTAAAGGCTATTCCAGTTGGCTTTAACAAATCTTCTGGAATGAAAAGCACAGCAATAACAAGCAAAGCGCAGAAAGAACCTAAAATAATACCAAAGTATTTCCAGTCTTTTCGAAAAAGTGGTACAAAAAAACTAAATAGAAAAGTTGTAATAGAGTAAGATGGTGACAAGGTTTTGACTTTGCTTCCATCTGGTGACTGAATAGTGATCTTATTCATAACATCTCCTTTTGATGACATAATATACCAAATTAATTTAACAAACTTTGATATATCTGTCAATTTTTTTGCTTAGATATTAGAGATTGATAGCCAACGAACATAAAAAAAGAGACTAGAAAGTTAGTCAAAGCCAGTATTAGAGAACTGAAAGGAATTGACATTTTTGTTTTAATTAGACCTTTGAAGTGTAAAATCCAAATATTTTTTCAAAAAAATACAGCCCTAAGGCTGCATTTTAATCTACGTAATTTTCTTCCTTTTTATTAAACCAAGCGTATGGCAAACCTATGAGTAGACCACCACCGATAAGATTACCGATAAAGGTTACACCCCAGTGGCGCAGGATATTTCCAATACCAAAATTTTGTACTTCCGCTGCTGCTGAGCTGAATTTCACGATAGCGAAGGAAGCAAAGTTGGCTGCCAAGTGTTCGTTGGTCAGGAATACAAACATATAAATGGCTGATATAACTAAGAAGAGCTTTGCAGTACTATCCTTGACCAAAACGAAGGAAAGAATAGCAATATTAACAAAGATATTTGCCAAGACTCCCTCAAGAAGAATCAGCTCATTTGATCGAGCAAGCTTCATCTGCACAACACCAGAAATGAAACTATCTTTGCTAAGCCCTGCATAAGCAGCCGAGTTAGCAAAGAGCCAGCCGGCAATCAAGGCGCCAATCAGATTGAAAAAGGTACAATAAAGCAAAATCATCAAGGCTTTTTTCCAGTCAATCTTCTTCAAAAAGGTACCAGCAGTCAGAAACATCATGTTGGAAGTCACCAATTCTGCATTTAGAAAGACAATGTAAGCCAATCCCCAAGCAAAGATGAAAGGAAAGAGAAAGCGCCCAGTTCCTGGAACGATCTTATTCGTCAAATCTGCTGCAATAGCTCCAGCACCAGTACTAAAGGTTAGGAAAGCTCCAGCAAAGATGGAACGAACAGCGTACTTGGCCTTGCTTGTATCAAACAATGCTTCTTTCTTGCGGCAAGCTGCTTCAATTTTCGGGATAAATGTCGATTCAGGCATAAAAAATTCTCCTATTAATTTAAACTATGTATAGTATATCACAAAGTTCTTTCTTTTGATAGCGTTTTCGAGAACCTTTTTAAATTTTCTAAAAAAGGATTGAAAATCCATTTTCAACCCTTAAATCCTTTTGCTAACTGAGCAATATCTTCTGGCCGTGTTCGACAGCAACCACCAAAAAGCTGCACTCCTTGCTCTTGCCAAAGTTTACTATTTTCCAGCAAGCTCCGCTCATGCCCTGGATCGTCATGCCAAGTCTTGGTCAAGCCATTATAAGTTTCGCCAGAGTTTGGATAGGTCAGAAAAGGTTTGTTGCACACTTGTCCAAGAGCATCTAATAAAAGAGCAATTAAATGCGGGGCTGTACAGTTAAAACCAACTGCCAGGACTTGTGGGCTTTCTTGAGCCAAATTCCCTAATTCCTCAATCTTAGTGCCATCTGATATGGCATTCTCCGACTGAGCGACAAAGGACAAATAAGCCTCAGCCTGCGGAAATTCCTCAGCTAAAAGTCGGAGGAGCGCTGCCGCTTCTGCTCCATTTGGAATCGTTTCAATAGCCAGCAAGTCACTCCCAGCTTCTAGTAAAGCTTGGATACGCGGACGGTGAAAATCTCGATATTCTTCTTCACTCAGCTGGTAGTTTCCCGTATATTCCGAACCATCAGCTAAATAGGCGGCATAAGGCCCTACCGAGCCTGCAACTAGAGGACAAGGTCTCTGTTTCTGCTCTTCAGGAGATAATCCTGTCCAGACATTTTCGATTGCCTTTTGTGCTAAGAAGACTGTCTCTTTTAAAAGATCAGAACCCTTTTCAGAAGTTAGTCCTGCCTCTATAAATGCTGGAATACTGGCCTGATAACTGGATGTAGTAATGATGTCACTGCCAGCTCTTACATAGCTTTCATGCATATCTTGAATAATCTGAGGCTGGTCTAATAGGTATTGAGCGGACCAAAGCTTACCAGATACATCATAACCCAGGCTTTCCAACTCTGTACCTAAGGCTCCATCTAAAATAATAATTTCTTGCTTGTCAAGCAAATCTTTAAATTTTCCCATGAAATACTCCTAAAATCTACGATGACGAAGGAAATAATATAGATAGCAAAGACCAACAAAAGGTAGACCAAAATAAAGTCCTGCTCTTTGGGACTTATCCCAAGCAATCCCAACGACAGATAGAACCAAAAGAACTATCGTAATGTAAGGCAAGAAAGGACTAAAGGGAGTTTTGAAAGCTAGTTCCTCTTCTTGGTGTTCTTTCAGCCATTCTTGGCGGAAACGAATTTGAGCAATGGGAATAGACAACCAAACAACTACCACCGCAAAACCAGCAATCGAAACCAAAGCTAGGAAAACTGTGTCTGCTGCGTAAAAACTTGCAAAAAGTGATAAAGCAGCACCTAACATAGATAATAAGAGAGCTCTCATTGGTACGCCATGACGATTAATTTTTACAACCTTTCGGCTAATCATTCCTTCATTTGCCAAAGACCATAGCATACGACTGGAAGCATATAGCCCAGAATTTCCCGCTGATAGAATAGCTGTTAAGATAACAAAATTCATGATATCCGCTGCATAAGGTAGACCAATCTTATCAAATACTGTTACGAAAGGAGCCTGTGTCACTCCTGCTTCCTTGACTGGTAACAGAGCAGCTAGAACAATGATTGTCAAAACAAAGAAAATTACCAAACGACCAATCGTTGTTTTAATAGCTTTAGGCACCGCTTCTGTCGGATTATCCGTTTCTCCTGCTGCAATACCAATGAGTTCTGTACCTGAAAAGGCGTAGTTCACTGCCAGCATAATAGACAAAAGCGCTGTCCAGCTTTTAGGAAAAGCTCCATGAGCTGTCAAATTGCTGAAGAAAGGCGCGTTTTGATGGTGACTCATAGGAATCAGACCAAATATCGCACCAATTCCCAAGATAATAAAGACAATAATCGTAATTACCTTGATACTTGAAAAGTAGAATTCTGCTTCTGCAAACAATCTAACACTAAGAGCGTTCATCCCAAAAATTACAGCTGCAAAAAAAGCCGCAAAAAACCAAGCTGGAACACTAGGAAACCATCGTTGCATCAGCATACCTGCACCCAAGAATTCTGTTCCTAAAGCCACCGTCCAACAAAGCCAATAGAGCCAAGCAACCGCAAAACCTGTTCCCGGACTAATAAACTTTGTTGCATAAGTATGGAAGGAACCCGTCACTGGCATGGCAACAGCAAGCTCTCCTAAAGAAAGCATAACCAAATAAACCACCACTGCACCAATTAGATAAGACAAGACGGCCCCCAAAGGTCCTGCCTGAGCAATCGTATAACCAGAACTGATAAAAAGACCTGTCCCAATAACACCGCCAAGCGACAGCATAAAGAGATGCCTGCTCGTCATTTTACGCTGAAATTCACCTTCATTCTCAAAGTTGTGGTTTTGAGAATGTTCATGTTTTGAATCTTTTTCAGCCATGATACTTCCTTTATTTTTTTGCTATTTACCTATTGTATCATAAAGGAAAGTAAGGAATCATATATATTTTTTATTTGGGTCATAAAGAAAACCTATATACTAAAAAAGAGGTCTCCCTCTTTTTTGTAGTTTTCGTTAAAATCTATTTGCCCAGGCAGTATCGACATCCAAGATATCTTGAGTAGTGTATTGCTGACGATAAGGATTGTAAACGATATAGCCAGCACCAGACTCATAGAGTGGTGAATCAAAGCGAGTCAAATCATATTTTTCAATAATATAATTCAATTTAGTATTATAGCTAGTATCTGTCGCATAGACACCAGTCAGGGCAGCTGTTGCCTCCTGATAGGTTGGCGCATTACTCTTCCATGCGCCTGCAAAATGCCCCTGTTTGAGAACCGCAACATAGTCTTGCAGAGACTCTACATAGCTAGGATATGAACGGAAACTGTCGTTAATGGTGTAAGCATTTCCCGCTCCATCATCTTCCCAAGTCTCCATATTAGCAGATTGGCCATCATAGTGACCTTTGATACCGAAAAGGTTATAATGAGGCTCACCAGACAGACCAGACTGTCCTGAACCACTTTCCAAAATAGCCTGTGCAATCATAACAGAAGCATAAAGATCGTTGTCCTGTCCCAACTGACGCGCTGGCTCACCGATTTGTGAGATGAAGTAGTCTGTTTGATTCATAGGCTGCTGGTCGCTATTATTGGCACTAGCAGGATTAATATGCTTTGCCAAGACGAAACCAACAGCAATCGTCGTCGTCATGATGAATAAAGCTGAAAGGATTCTCTTACCTTTTTTTGAAATTCTCTTTTTCACAGCACTTCTCCTGAATAAGATGTTAATGATACCATTGTAACATACTAAAAAGCAGAATAATAGTGCTGATAAATTACAAATTGATAACAATTAAAAACAGAAAAAGTATAATTATGTGAGTCTTATGTTTGAATAGAGCGAATTCTCAATCTGAACCTTAATGCCTAGTTTTTCTGAAAAGATATGTTCGTATTTAGGAACGAGGTCTTCATATTTTTGACGCTCAGATTCTCGCTTAGCAGTATTCTCATCAGAATAATAATCTAAAGTTCCTGCATTTTTAGGTTTGCGATATTCAATAGAAAAAAGAAGGGAAGAATGAAGTATATCAGATTTTATTGCCCCTCCTCCGTGTACGCGATATTGGACAGCAAAATTATCTTTTCCTTCCCCATAATATGAAATTACTCTAACAAGCGTTTTTTTCAAAAACTCTTCTTTCTCTACTACATCTACAATTTTACCACTTTTTATATCTTCTAAAGTTTGGAATTCTTCTTCACTTAATCTTTCTATATGAATATCATTGTGGATATAAAGATAACTTGAGTCTAAGTGAGATAAACTAGAATAGTACATCTCTCGATTACTAATATCTTTTAAAGGCTTTTTAACCAAGCGGAAAAACTGTGAAATTTCTAGATTTGAAATCTCCTTATCAAATTCAGTAAAATCAATTTGTCGGTTGATATAATCGAAAAGTATTTCACGGTAGGCGTCTTGCTGCTTCAAATACTCTTTATTAATTTCTTTCTTATTATCTGATAGACCCAAAGTATAAGCTTTTTCAAAATCAATCTGATTAATATCAGTCTTTCGCATAAATCGATAAAACACGTCAATATTTGTCGGTCGAGAATAATTATCATTTTGGATATACATAAATACCACCCCTAAAATAAATGCTAATATAAAAGAAATAATAAACAATAATTTAATTTTATTCATAATACTTTACTACCTGAATTGACCCACCTTCGATATCTTCGGGAGCTATAGTATATTGATCGCCCCATGTACTTACAATAAAACGACCATCGTTTGTAACTCCAGTTATCGTCACTATATGGCCGCCTTCTAGCTCTTGAATATTTTCTTTATTATCTACAGGATAAAAGACAGATCCACTTTTCGCTGAAAGGTATACTTCTCCTTCTTTTTTTAGTTTATCATAATTCTCAACAGTTGGAGCTATCGGCTTAGTTTCTTTAAAAAATGCATTCGAGTCAACTTCTTGCTCGTAAATAAAGTCCACTTTAATATTATGTTCTTCCATATAACTTTCGAATCTTTTCTCAACATCCTCATTAGTCATACCATAACCAACTCTATTTTTATAGTCTCCATTAGGGTTTTCCATTTCATAGTCTTTTTCAGTATTTTTATCTTTACTATCATCAGTCCATTCAAACCATAAAAATCTTTCCTTATTATCCTTACTAGCGTAAAAATCAACAATAGCTGCATCATAATTTGGAATTTTTTTACCATCCTTCTCTATATACATTGAAAAGCCAAACTTTTTTTGAAACTCTTCTTCAGTACCCTTAAACCGACTAAATATAGAATTAGTCATTGCTACATAAGCGCATCCTTCGTCCTGCAGTTTAGCAAGAAAATCCTCAATTTCATCGTTAGTATCAAGTTCAGGATGATATTTTTGAATAATAGCAATTAGCTGTTTTTTTTCTTCCTTGCTTCCTTTTTGAAAAGTTTTTAAAGGAGAACTTTGATTACCACCATAGATTCCATTACTTTTCCCTTTATAATGATCGTGTTGTTGAGGAGTTTTTAAAGAAGATGTTTTTCTATCAGCCTCTAATTTCTTCTTCCAACTCATATTAGTCGGAAGAAGAAAAACACCTCCTTGAAATTGCTTGTTGAGCTGAATTGAAGCCAAACCTTCTTTGATAGCTTGGTTAAGATCTGACAGTTGATTAAACAATGAACTAGAGCTACTATCAAAAGCTAAGAGTTTATCTAATTTCTCCTGAATAACTGAGATTTGATCAGAAAGATTATTAATGCTATCTGAAATACTTTGTCTGGTTTGACTTGACATAATTTTACTGGCACCAGGAAGAGAAAGAACAGCTTCCTGAACCTGTTTAATAATCTCATAGGCAGAAATCTGCTTTTCAAGAATATCTTGATCTAAACTTTCATTACCGACCTCGCTAGTATACTTAGGATGCAAGCTAAAAATAGCTTGACTAAGTGTTTCAAGATAAATAAGCATTCCATTCAAAAGAGGAAGATAGACAGACTGAGAATATTGTTTGGCACTAGTATAGCCTTTACCCTTTAAAGAATCGTCTTCACAAAATTGATTGAAGCGTTCAATAAGTAGCTGACAAGTCTTAACCTGTTCATCCAAAACACTCTTGGCTGAGGTAGACTGAACACTCATCGTTCCAATTTCAACTTTCACACCCATTGCATTTCCTCCTATTTTACCTTACTTATCCAATCTTAGAAGCAATATCTGAGTCCATCAAATCAAAGTTGATGCCTATTTCCTGAATACAATCTGCAAACTGACTAACAGACTCCAACATTTGGCTGACCATCTGTTCTTCTTTATCTAAGTGATTATGAGCTAAAGAATTACCACTATAACGACTGACTGTATCTTTATTGGTCTTGATTTCCTTCTCAGCTGCCACAACCTTAATTTCTCTACTGTGGGTAGCTGAAATTTCACTATTACTCAAAAGTGTACCGCTCATTTTCTATTCTCCAAGTTGTATTTTATACTATTTTATCACAACTATATATTTTTTGCTAAAAAATATAGTATCATTCTATAAAAATAGCACCCATCTCCCTTTTATCCGAAAAAATTATAAGCAAGATATTTAGAAATATCAAAACTCAACAAACTTATATTTATTATTAATTTAAATAAAATCTATCATTCAATCTTGAGAGGATTTCTTTTTTCTATGCAACATAGATAATAGATTATATTGTCAAATAGTTGATAAAAAAACAACTTACTTCCGATATTTTCAGAAGTAAGTTGTTTTTTTATCATAATTTTAAACTTCAATTATCTAACTTTCAAGATCAAGTACTAAAGTTTAAATCTTACTCAAAATCGCATCCCAAGCGGCATCTAAGCCATCCTTGGTGACAGAGGAAAAAAGAATGAAATCATCATTTTTGTCAAAGTCCAGTTTTTTCTTAATAGCTGACTCGTGCTTATTCCATTTTCCGCGAGGGATTTTATCAGCTTTGGTCGCTACTAGAATAACTGGAATGTCATAATATTTCAGAAATTCATACATTTGCACATCATCTGCGCTCGGATCATGACGAAGATCAACAAGGCTGACAACCGCTCTGAGATTTTCACGACTGGTCAGATACTCCTCAATCATCCGGCCCCATTTTTCACGCTCTTTTTTGGAAACACGGGCATAGCCATAACCTGGCACATCAACAAAACGCAACTTGTCATCAATGTTGAAAAAGTTTAGCAGCTGAGTTTTTCCAGGTTTTCCTGAAGTTCGCGCTAAATTCTTACGATTAAGCAGTGTATTGATGAAGCTGGACTTTCCAACGTTGGAGCGGCCAGCCAAGGCAATTTCTGGAATATCATCTTGAGGGTAATGCGATTTATTGGCTGCACTCAGCAAAATCTCAGCATTGTGTGTATTGATTTCCATAAGCACCTCGTTAGGCAGTTTCTAGAATAGGCTTATCTGTTCCATCTACTGCTTCTTTGGTAATGCGGACAAGTTTGACATTTTCCTGACTTGGAACTTCAAACATGACATCCATCATAGTTTCTTCGATGATTGATCGAAGACCGCGTGCACCTGTTTTACGTTCAATCGCTTTATTTGCAATCTCCTGCAGAGCATCTTCGTCAAATTCAAGCTTAACATCATCATAAGACAGAAGTGCCTGATACTGCTTAATAAGGGCGTTTCTAGGCTCTTTCAAAATCCGAACCAAATCATCAACTGTTAGTTGCTCCAGAGCAGCAAAAACAGGCAAACGACCAATCAACTCAGGAATAATCCCAAACTTTTGAACGTCTTCTGAGATAATTTCCTGCATGTAGGAACTATCTTCGTCAATTGCTCGGTTATTCTGACCGAAACCAATGATTTTCTCACCCAAACGCTGTTTTACGATTTCTTCGATACCGTCAAAAGCACCGCCAACAATGAAGAGAATGTTCTTAGTATCAACTTGAATCATTTCCTGCTGCGGATGCTTGCGTCCACCTTGTGGCGGTACACTAGCTACGGTACCTTCGATAATCTTCAGCAGAGCTTGCTGAACTCCTTCACCCGAAACATCACGAGTGATAGAGACGTTTTCGCCTTTCTTAGCAATCTTGTCAATCTCATCGACATAGATAATCCCGCGCTCAGCACGCTCGATATTAAAGTCAGCTGCCTGCAAAAGCTTGAGGAGGATATTTTCCACATCTTCTCCGACATAACCAGCTTCAGTCAGAGCTGTTGCGTCCGCAATGGCGAAAGGCACATTAAGGCTGCGAGCCAGAGTCTGCGCCAGGAAGGTCTTACCTGATCCGGTCGGACCAATCATCAAAATATTTGACTTTTGCAGTTCCACATCTTCTTCTTCTCGGCTGTCGTGGTAGTTAATACGCTTGTAGTGATTATAGACCGCTACTGCCAAGGCACGCTTAGCTCGGTCTTGCCCGATAACATAGTGGTTCAAGATATTCAGCAGCTCCTGAGGTTTTGGCACCTCAGACAGATCTGCTAGCACTTCCTCAGCTAACTCTTCACGGATGATTTCCTGTGCTAACTCTACACATTCATTACAGATGAAGGCATTATTTCCAGCAATAATCTTCTGAACCTCATCTTGGTTCTTCCCACAGAAAGAACAAAAAACCATCATATCATCATTACGACTTGTAGGCATTGTTTACTCCAATTCTAAAATTCTAAATCTATTTATTTTCTTTCGTACATGTTAAAAAAGTGTCATATAAAAAGCATGAATGGAATTTACCAGATTTGTAAAAGCATTCAGCAAAAATAAAGCTGCCAGTCCAAACCGCTTTTTCCGAAAGGTTTGAACGGCACAAATAAGGCAAATGACACATAAAAAGGCCGTAAAAAAACCAAAAATACTACGTTCCATTCTTACGAGTCCTTCCTTTGGTATCTTTTTATTGTAAAATCATAAGGATTCTTTTCATCTTTGGCATGAAATTCACTGCTAACTTCCTGATAAGGAGCCCAGTCAAATGTCTCAGGGAAATAGGTATCTCCTTCCAACTTAGCAGCAATCCGAGTCTGAATCAATTCTTCCAAATACGGCTCAAAAGCCCTGATAATCTGCGCTCCGCCAATAATATACAAGTTTCTATCTTGCTTGTGGTACCAATCCAAGACATCTTCCACATTGCTGAACAGCAAGACATTCTCATTGTCAACTTGATAGTTCTTGTCCTTGCTCAAAA
The DNA here is from genome assembly GCF_019929145.1 of Streptococcus sanguinis. Taxonomy (GTDB): domain Bacteria; phylum Bacillota; class Bacilli; order Lactobacillales; family Streptococcaceae; genus Streptococcus; species Streptococcus sanguinis_U. Next base: position 693,946 of record NZ_JAHZOW010000001.1, read on the forward strand.
TCAGGCTGATTCGATTTGGCAAAACGCGACGCTGCAGACCATCGAAGGTCACTCGACCCATCAAAATAGCATGTCCAGTGGTTGTTGCTTTAAAATGCTGCAATTCTGCCGGGAGATGCCAGGGCATGACTTTGTCTTTTCCAATCAGACCATCCTCTGCCTGAGCCCAAATGGCAATAATCTTCTTTGTCATCCTTTTATCCTTTGTATTATTAACTCTATTCTATCAAATTTGCTGTAAAAAGGCATGTTTAAAGTATGATTCAAGCAGAACTTTTGCAGAGGTTGGCGGTTTTCGCATACACTCATCAAAAACATTAAATAGCCAAATCAAACTTCAGCTGAGGTTTAACAGGATTATAGTCCAGCAACTCAAAATCTTCTGCTTTGATATCAAAGAAATTGGTTCCATCCGGCACATTTAACACGAGCCTAGGGTGACAGTCGCTAGGTTCCCGACGCAATAGCTCCTCCGCCTGCTCGAACTGATTGTCATAGATGTGCAAGTTATTGATAAAGTAAAAGAACTTGCCGACCTTCCAGCCGAAATGCTTGGCAATCATCATCTGCAGAGCCACATACTGCATAGCATTGATATGGTGAGCAACCAACATATCATTTGAGCGCTGAGTCAGAGTTGCATCCAGATAAATGTCTCCATCTACACGCCGAACGTCAAACATGGTTTGAAAAGCGCATGGGAGCAAGCCATCTGTTTCTTCAAAAGCTTCATAATCCCAGAGAGAGATGATATTGCGACGATTCCAAGGATTGGCTTCCAGCTGTTGGAGAATTTTATTGATAATATTGTGCTTCTTGACAACAGCTCCGTAGCGCTGGCCAATGGTACCTGTATCGCCAACTTCCCAGTCATTCCAGTAGTGAACATTATACTTGTCGTTGAGCAATTCCAGGCTATTAGACTGGTCTTGATAGATCCAAAGGACTTCCTTGATGGCAGACTTGATGGCAATAGGGCGCAGAGTCGTGATTGGGAACTCTCCTTTGCTCAAATCATATTCCGCAAAAGAGCCAGTGATATATTTAGAGTTGGCTACATTTCCATCCTTGTAGCGCGGACGGGCATTTTCAGAAAAAACACCCTGCTCCATAATTTTTTTAATATTCTCTTTGAAAATCGTATCTGCTAGCGTCATGATTTCTCCTTCGTTCAGTGAGCTTTTTCTAGTATAGCAAATTTTCCATAAAAATTCTCCTACAGACCTTTCTGCAGGAGAACAAATGAAGCATACTTGTAGAATTATTGTAAGACCAATGAAGCTGCCCCGATAACACCGGCATCATTTCCAAGAGTAGCCAAGGCCAACTTGGTTGAAGTACGAACCTGCGGGAAGCTATTTTCTTCATAAACCTTGCGCACGCCATCAAGTAAGAAATCACCCGCAGCTGATACGCCACCTCCGATAACAATTGTAGATGGATTTAGGATAGAGCCGATATTGGCACAGGCAATACCTAGATAGCGCGCGAAATTGCGATAGACAATCAGAGCCAGCTCATCGCCCTCTTTCGCCAAGTCGAAGACAACCTTTGCATTGACATCTTCACCATTGTCAATCAGTTTTTTCAGCTCAGCATCACCAGCATACTCATCAGCATAGCGACGAGTCAAATTAACAATACCAGTCGCAGATGCAACAGTCTCTAGGCAGCCTTTCTTGCCACAGGTACATTGAATCGGCTGATCGAAGTCAACAGTGATGTGGCCCAACTCTCCTGCTGCTCCAGCAAGTCCATGCAAGAGCTTACCTTCTGCAACGATTCCTCCACCAACACCTGTACCCAGTGTCATAAAGACTACATCAGGCTGGTTTTCTCCAGCTCCCATCCAGCGTTCACCCAAAGCAGCAACATTAGCATCATTGTCAATATAGAAAGGAATCCCAGTCGCTTTTTCAATCTTATCCTTGACCGGCTGCAGCGTCTTCCAATTGAGGTTGTAAGCACCAATAACAGTGCCCTTTTCTCGGTCAACAACTCCTGGCGATCCCATACCAATTCCGATAAAATCCTCTGCTGAAAGCTGAAGCAAGTCCAAACGATGCAGGATTGACTCAATCATATCCTCTACGATGTGGCTACCTTCGTCCAAAACATTGGTTTTAATGGACCATTTTTCCTGAATTTCGCCCTCTGAAGTCAAAATAGCAAACTTAATAGATGTTCCACCAAGGTCAATTCCGATTATTTTTTTCGACATGATGTTCTCCTCTGTGTTTTATTTATCATCATTATATCAGATTTTTTCAGTAAGGAAAAGGTTTGCATAAAGAAAAGTGAAAATCGAATTCTTCTTTATTCCCAAAGTAAACTCACAAGTCTTTTGTATAATAATATCTTTCACCAGTATAGGGGTATTCTTTCAACGCAAACACTTCTGTATAGCCGTGCTTTTTATAAAAATCTGGGGCTTGAAACTGATACGTGTCTACAAATGAATATTTGCATTTCCTTTCTCTGGCTTCTTGTTCAGCCTTGCACAGTATTTCTGAACCTATGCCTTGCCCTCGCAAATCCTCGTTCACATACAAATACTCAATCTCCAGCCAATTTCCAAAAGTTTCGGCCGCCATACCGGCCAGCAAATTTCCATGTTCATCTTCCACATAGATGTTAAGAGGTTCGCTTTTGGAGGGCTCCCTCTTAGATTGATTGTAGGCCTTGATCAAATTTCCCAGTTCCTGTGTCTTCTTCGAGTCGGTATTTTCCAATCTTAGTTTCATAGATGCCTCCGTTTAGATTTCTGTCTAAACACTACTTCTTTCATCCATCTAACCCACTTAGGTATTCATAGCGCTCGTATTTTTCCAGCAATTTCTCGTTCTGCTCATCCAGTTCTTGCTGAAGTTGAGATAGGCGAGTAAAGTCAGATCCATTCTCCTGCATAGCCGCTTCAATCTCAGAAATCCGCTCCTCAAGCGCCTCGATATCGGCCTCAATGGACTCCCACTCCTGCTTTTCAAAGTAGCTCATACGCTTTTTCTCCTCGCGCACTTTGGCCGATTTTTCCTTTTCCACCTTTTGGGAAATAGCAGAGCTTTCTGCCAGAAAGGCTTTTTCATCCAGGTAATCGGTGTAATTTCCGAAAAATTCTCTGATCACTCCATCCTCAAAAGCCAAAATCTTGCTGGCTACCTTGTCCAGGAAATATCGATCGTGGCTGACTGTAATAACTGGCCCGGAAAACCCTTGCAGAAAGTTCTCCAGTACCGTCAGAGTCGCAATGTCCAAATCGTTGGTTGGCTCGTCAAGAAGCAAGACATTGGGCTTTTCCAAGAGAAGCTTGAGCAGATAAAGGCGCTTTTTCTCTCCACCAGATAGCTTTTCAATCAAAGTCCCATGAGTAGAACGAGGGAAGAGAAATTGCTCTAAGAGCTCTGCAATGGAAGTCGTTCCACTGCCAATCTTGACCTCCTCAGCCACTTCTTGCAGATAATTGATGACTCGCTTAGACTCATCCAAGCCCTCAATCTGTTGAGAGAAATAAGCCACTCGAACTGTCTCTCCGATAATGAGCTGACCAGCCTGAGGCTGAAGTTTACCGGCAATCAGATTGAGCAAGGTTGACTTGCCGACACCGTTATCTCCGACAATCCCAATGCGGTCCTTGTTCTGGATCAAAAGACTGAACTGAGAGAGAATAGGCTTCTGCTCATAAGCAAAGTCTACATTTTGAAATTCGATGACTTTCTTACCGATACGGCTGGTTTCAAAGTTCATTTCCAGATTGCTGTCCGTCGTCTGACCGACCAAATCTTTCTTGAGGTCATGGAAACGATTGATACGGGCCTGTTGCTTGGTTGCCCGAGCCTGAGGCTGCCTCCGCATCCAGGAAAGCTCCTGCTTGTATAGCTGCTGTTTCTTATGAAGCAAGGCCGCATCCCGTTCATCCTGCTCCGCCTTGAGACGGACATAGTCTTGATAATTTCCCTGGTATTCAATCAAGCGACCGCCATCCAGCTCAAAAATCCGAGTTGAAATATTATCCAAGAAATAGCGATCATGGGTGATGAAAAGCACGGTCTTCTTTGAATTTTTCAAGAAATGGGTCAGCCATTCAATGGTATCGATATCTAGGTGGTTGGTCGGCTCATCCAGCAAGAGCAAATCGGCATCGCCTAAGAGAACCTGTGCCAGCTGCACTCGGCGACGAAGTCCTCCTGATAACTGACCAACCTTAAGTGACAGATTAGTCAGACCAAGTTTGGTCAGAACCGTCTTGACCTGGCTTTCGATTTCCCAAGCATGGAGCGAGTCCATCTCTGCCATAACTGCTTCTAGTCTGGACTGCTGACTTTCATCATAAGCTGTCAGGAGCAGCTCGTACTCTCGAATCAACTGCATTTCACGTAAATCACTGGACAAGACCGTGTCAAGCACCGTCTGCTCCTCATCAAAATCAGGCTCCTGAGTCAGATATGCAATCTTATAGCCTGTCTTAGCAGAAAAAGGGCTGACATCTCCGTCAAAGCCCGACTTGCCCGACAAGACATCCAGCAGCGTTGTCTTTCCTGTTCCATTGACACCAATCAGACCAATCCGGTCTAGATCATGAATGATAAAGGAAATATCCCGAAAAACAGTCTTATCTCCTACTGATTTAGTTAGCTTGTCAACGATAAAATCGCTCATTTCTTCTCCTCGATATAAGCATAAATGGTCTCTAAGTCATTAGGTAAATGGCCATCTACAATAGCGTATTCCAACTCTTTCAGAATTTGACCCAGTTTTGGTCCTGGCTCAAAGTCAAACTCCCGCATCAGCATGCCGCCATTGACCACCATTTCCTGTTTGTTATGAATAGTTAGATTGGCATCAAGATTTTGAATGGCAGAGAAATCAACTGGTAGACCTTGCGCCTGTCGAAGCTCCTCTGCTTGTAACAATAAGTCAATATCATAGTCATAACAGTCTCGCTTGGTCAAGTCTCGTTCTGAACGAATGGCCGCAATCTCAACTAAATCTTCTACTTTCTTGGCAAATTCACGAGACGTCTTCCATTTTTTTAGAAAACCTTTGACATTTTGCACATCCAAGGCCAGTAAAAGAGCTGCCCAAGCCTGCTCCGACGCTGAAAATCGAAAATCTGAAGCCAAGTCAAAGAGCCTTTCTAACTTAGCTCTGCTTCCCTTCAAATCAGGCAAAAATTCTATGGCACCGCTTGTCAAGAGTGCCTCTAAACCCTTGCGCCAAAACGGAGCCAGCAAGAGCTTGTCAAACTCGATAAAAATTCGTTCAACCGAAATCTTTTCAAGCAAAGGAGCACAATCCTTCATAGCCACAAAAGTATCTTGCTCCAAGTCAAAATCCAAGGCAGCCTGAAAACGAAAGCCCCGCATGATACGGAGAGCATCTTCATTAAAACGCTCTGCAGCAGTTCCAACTGCCCGCAAAATCTGATTTTCCAAGTCATCCAAGCCTTGGAAAAGATCGATGACTTGGCCGTTTTCATCCAAAGCTAGAGCATTGATGGTAAAATCGCGTCGCTTGAGGTCTTCCTCCAAAGAACGCACAAAAGAAACCTTACTAGGCCTGCGGTAGTCCACATAGACATCCTCGGTCCGGAAAGTCGTCACTTCGTATTCGCGGTTATTTTCCAAGACCAAGACGGTTCCATGCTCAATCCCCACATCAACTGTACGATCAAAGATACGCTTGGTTTCCTCAGGATAGCTGGAGCTAGCAATATCCACATCGTGAATAGGTCGCTTCAAAAGGGCATCTCGAACAGAGCCCCCAACAAAATAAGCTTCAAAGCCAGCCGCTTTTATCTTCTCTAATACTGGCAAAGCCTCCTGAAATTCAGAAGGCAGAGTTTCTAATCTCATAGTAAATGTTCCAATCCATAGACTAATTCTGAGCGTTTGACAACTTCTTTAATGGCAAGATTAACCCCTGTCATAAAGGAAGCACGGTCATAGGAATCATGTCGCATGGTCAATCCCTCTCCCTGGCTGCCGAAGATTACTTCTTGATGGGCAACCAAACCTGGCAAGCGGACCGAATGAATACGCATGCCATCGAAATCAGCTCCGCGGGCGCCAACTATAGACTCTTCCTCATCAGCAGCTCCCTGCTGCTTGCTTGGTCTGACTTGACTGATGAGCTCGGCTGTCTTGATAGCCGTCCCACTCGGAGCATCCTTTTTCTGATCATGATGCAACTCGATAATTTCTACATTTGCAAAATACTTAGCTGCCTGAGCTGCAAACTGCATTAGTAAAACAGCCCCCAAAGCAAAGTTTGGAGCAATCAATCCACCTAGCTTCTTTTCTCTAGACAGCGTGATTAACTCTTCCAACTGCTCAGGAGTAAAACCTGTAGTTCCGACCACTGGGCAAAATCCCTGTTCTAGGGCGAAGCGAGTATTTTCATAAGCTACTTTAGGGGTTGTAAAATCAACCCAGACATGGGCTTCCAGTCCAGCCAATTCTTCCTTGGCATTAAAGACGGGAACACCAGCCACCTCTTTTTCATCCGTAAAAGGATCCAACAGTCCAACTAACTCTAATTCAGGATCTTCTGTCACCATTTTATAGGCTGCTTGACCCATTTTTCCTTTAAAACCAGCAATAATAACTTTGATACTCATGTTTCTCCTCCTTACAGAGACAAGCACAGATATTCAGACAATCAAATCACAGGAATATAAGCAAGTGCAACACTACCCCTGCCTAGGTGCGTCCCGATGACGCTGCCAAAGGTTGCGATAGGGACTTCACCAGCAATACCAACGTCTAGCAGATTCTGCTGAAGCTCAGCTGCTTTTTCTGGCGCATTGCCATGGATAACCATAACCTGATAAGCACCGCCTGCTGTTCTTTCTTGGACAAGTTCCAGCATACGCTTGGTAGCCTTCTTCTCCGTCCGAATCTTTTCAAAAACCTCTATCACACCATGATCGTTAAAATGCAGAATAGGCTTGATGCTGAGCAGATTTCCCAGAATAGCTGCACCGTTAGACAGGCGTCCTCCTTTGACCAAGTGGTTCAAGTCATCCACCATGATAAAGGCGCTGGTGCCATCAATCTGCTTTTGAACATTAGCTAAAATTGTTTCAAAATCTAGTCCTTCTTCTGCCCATTCTAGAGCAGATTGAACCATAATACCGAGCGGTGCACTGGTAATCTTAGAATCTGGAAAGGCAATTTGCAAACCATGAAATTCATCTTTCAGATACTGAATGTTTTGATAAAAACCAGAAATTCCGCTAGATAGAAAGAGTCCCAGAACATGGGTATAGTCTTTTCCGTCTAGAATGGTGAGAATCTCTTCTAGGTCAGCAATGCTAGGCTGACTGGTCTTGGGTAGTTCATCTGACTGAGCCATTTTTTCATAAAATTCACTAGCTGTTAAGTTTCTGCCTTCGACATAAGACTCACCGTCAATCACGACCGGGATGTCCAAAACAAAAAGATTTTCGTTCTCTAGCAGGGAATCCGGCAGATAGGCCGATGAATCTGTGATAACCGCTAACTTCATGATTAAAACTCCAAATTAATGCCCGGCAAATCTAGAGCAATTTCTGTCACTTCATAAGTCAAGCGATTGAGCATGGTTAAGCAAGGCCGAGCCAGCTCTTCTACTTCATCGTGGTCAAATTCACTCGGTTCCTCAATAAGACGACCGTGAATGTGGTTGGCTTGCGAAATAGTTCCGCTGATAACAAAATTCTCAAAAACAATCATAAAGGTCAAAATCACAATCAATGAAGTTGTGTGGGCTTCGACATCTCTTTTGACCAATTGAAAATTCACATCAACCTTGGTTTCAGGTGTTCCATTTTCTTTTTCCCACTCAAAATTTCGGGCGTCAAAATGGTATTGACTAACAAATTCTTTTTCGCGCTGTATGTTCATTTTTATTCTCCTAAAAATATGCGATAGGGCCATTATACCATATATCGAGCGAAGTTTCCATGCTAAAATTTGCAGGCCAGAATACACAAAAAAGAATCTCACTGACAAGCGAGATTCTTTAAATATTATTTTTTAAGTGGTTTGCGCAGGTAACCAAAGATAATACCGCTGACTACTGCACCAATCAATACATATACCAAGTAAAGGATTGGATTGTTTGTCAAACCGATAACGAAGATTCCTCCGTGAGGAGCCATGAGTTTGATACCTGACAATCCTACAAGAGCACCTGTTAGAGCTGAACCTACGATAAAGCTTGGAATAGCACGGGCTGGGTCAGCAGCTCCAAAAGGAATCGCTCCTTCTGTGATGAAAGATAGTCCCATAACGATGTTGGTAATTCCAGAGTCACGCTCTTCTTCTGTAAATTTATTTTTGAAAAGAACTGTTGCTACAAACACTGCTAAAGGCGGAACCATACCAGCTGCCATAACAGCCGCCATAACAGTTGAACCACCACTTGTCAATGATTCAGCCAAAGAAAGAGTACCCACAGTATAAGCAGCCTTATTAACAGGCCCCCCCATATCGACAGCCATCATTCCTCCTACCAGAAGTCCAAGAATAACTGCTGATGTACCACTCAAGCTCATAAGGAAGTCATTAAGAGCTGTATTAATCGCTGACATAGGAATGTTTACTGCCAACATAGCAAATCCGGTAAGAGCAACACCTAACAAAGGGAGAAGAAGAATAGATTTAACACCTTCAAGTGAACGAGGAACTTTGATGTATTTTCTAAGCAATAGTACGATACCACCAGCTAAGAAACCGCCTACCAAAGCTCCTAGGAAACCAGATGAAACTTGGGATTCAGCTAGCGATTTCAAAATTGCTTCAGCTTGTTCCGGAGTTTTATTTGCAAGTTCTTTGTATACTGGAATATTTCCATAAGCAATACCTGCTTTAGCAATTGCACCTGCCACAAAACCAGCCACCAATCCAGGTTTTTCAGCAATGGAATATGCAATATAAGCAGCTAATACAGGAACCATGAAGCCAAAGGCTGCTCCACCAATCTGATTGAAGAGAGCTGACAAACCATTATAATTCCCCAAGTGACTCAACTGATCTTTAGGAACCCCTTGATCGAGCAAGAATGAGATAGCAATCATAATCCCGCCACCGATAACGAATGGCAACATTTGGGAAACACCGCTCATCAAGTGCTTGTAGAAAGCAGCTCCCAGGCTAAGTTTCTCATCGCCGGATTCTGCCGTACCGCCACCATTGGCTGCCTTGTAAATTTCAGCATTTCCTGAAAGAGCCTGATTGATTAGTTCTTCCGTCTTACGAATACCATCCGCAACAGGTCGTTTAATTAACGGCTTGCCATCAAAACGATTCATCTCTACCGCTTTATCAGCAGCGATGATAACAGCTTTGGCATTTTTGATATCTTCTGCTGTCAGCTTATTCCCAACACCACTAGCACCGTTGGTTTCAACCTTGATGCCGACACCCATTTCAGCTGCAACCTTCTGTAAAGCCTCTTGAGCCATGTAGGTGTGTGCAATCCCTGTCGTACAAGCTGTTACAGCTACAAGGAAGTCTCCCCCCTCATTGGCAGGTTCGACAACAGCAGGTTCTTCCGCTTTTTCCGAAGCTTGGTCAAAGAGCTCAATCACCTGATCAGGCGAAGTCACTTGACGCAGTTTATCCGCAAAACCATCCTTCATCAGGTATTGGGACAATTCAGCCAAGGCAGCCAAGTGAGTATCGTTAGCACCTTCTGGAGCTGCAATCATGAAGAAAAGATCAGTTGGTTGGCCATCCAAACTTTCATAATCTACGCCTTTATTTGATTTGGCAAAAAGTACAGTCGCTTCTTTCACTGCAGTATTTTTGCTGTGAGGCATAGCGATTCCATCACCCAAGCCTGTAGAAGTCAAGGCTTCACGAGCCAAAATCCCTTCTTTGAAAGTATCGAAGTCTGTTACATAGCCATGATCCACTAGGCTCTGAATCATTTCTTCGATAACAGCATTTTTCTCTGTTGCCTGCAAGTCTAGCAACATCACATCTTTTCTTAGTAAGTCTTGAATTTTCATATTTTTTCTACCTCTACTTTTTCATAGATTTCTTTTATATAATCAGCTGTCGCTAAATCATCTGAGAAGGTGGTTGCCGTTCCGCAGGCCACTCCCCATTTGAAAGCTTGAATAACATCGCCAGAGCGGACAAACTCTCCGGTAAATCCAGCCACCATAGAGTCGCCAGCACCAACAGAATTTTTCACATTGCCCTTGATAGGTTTAGCGAAATAGGCACCATCACTAGTTACCAGCAAGGCACCATCACCAGCCATGGAAATAATCACATGCTGGGCACCCTTGTCTAAGATTTGACGGGCATAGCTCTCAATCTCATCCAAGCTTTCGAGCTTGACTCCGAAAATATCACCTAGTTCGTGGTTGTTAGGTTTGACCAAGAGCGGCTCAAACTCTAAAGAATCCAGCAGTGTCTGACCTTCAAAGTCACAGACGACTTGAGCTCCCGTCTTTCTGGTTAAGCCAATTAGATCCTTGTAAACAACATTTCCTAGATTTTTAGGACTGCTGCCTGCGAAGACTACCGTATCTTCTGAAGTCAGAGAAGAAAGGAACTTCTCAAGTTCTTCTAGTTTCTGACTGGAAATTTCTGGACCAGGTCCGTTAATTTCTGTCTCAGCATCTGCTTTAATTTTGACATTGATACGAGTATCCTGCTCAACTTCTACAAAATGGCTTGAGATTCCTTCCTCTTCCAGAGTATCTGTGATGAACTTGCCAGTAAAACCACCGATAAAGCCAGTCGCTGTATTCTCGATGCCTAGACGTTTGAGAACTCGGCTAACGTTGATTCCCTTCCCGCCAGCGAATTTATCGTCACTGTCCATCCGATTGACGCTTCCTATAAAGACCTTGTCCAGACGGACAATATAGTCGATGGAAGGGTTTAGTGTGACAGTATAAATCATACTTCAATCACCTCCGTTTTTTCTTTGAGCGCTTGAATCACTTCTGATTCATTTTGATTAGTAATAATGCTTGCTTTGGCAAGAGGAGCAACCTTGACAAAGGACGTCTGTCCTAGTTTAGAAAGATCAGCCAAGATATAAGTTTTCTTAGCATTCTCCAAAATCGCTCTTTTGACAGCTCCTTCTTCCATATCTGGAGTGGTAAAGAAGCCATCGTCAATGCCATTCATTCCAATAAAGGCTTTATCGAAATTCAACTGACCGATTTGATTCAGAGCCACACCGCCAATGCTGGCATCCGTTGAACGCTTGACCTTTCCGCCGATAATGACCGTCGGAATATTACGCTCTACCAACTTTGTCGCATGGTGAATGGAGTTGGTGACAACTGTCACTCTAGGGTCATGCAGCTCATTGACTAAAAGCTCATTGGTTGTCCCCGCATCAATAAAAATCACATCATGCTCTTGAATCAAGCTTGCGGCCATCTTGGCAATAGCTGTCTTTTCTTGAATGCTTTTGATAGATTTTTCCTGATTACTCTCCTCTTCCTGCAGAAAATGAAAACTTTCGGCTCCACCATGAACTCGTCGCAGTTTATGCTCGCTCTCCAGTTCATCCAAATCTCTTCTGATAGTTGATTCTGAAGTGTTTAAAGCATGTACTAGATAGTCTAAGGAAACAAATTTTTCTCTTATGACTGTCTCTAGAATAACTTGCTTTCTTTCCGACTTCAGCATAAAGCACCTCCTTTGGAATCGTTTACGATTATTATTATACCTCTTTAATTTTCAATGTCAAGCACTTTCTGTCAAAATCTTTCATTTTCTATCTTTTTATCGAACAAAAAAGAGCTGGACTATATCCAACTCCTTACATATCGTTGCATAACTGCCAAATAAAAGGCAATTAGCTATTATTGATCAAGGATACAAGATAGGCTGCCATGACAGGCAGAAAAGTTCCAAGAAAAGTAAACACAACCAGAACCCAGAACCAGACTGACTTAAAAGCCTGTCGGTAGGTCCCTGGGAGCGAACGATTTGTGTCAATGTATTCCTTAAATTTTGGCCATTTCAAGATTAAGAGCAAAAGAAATACTGTACTGCCAGCGATTAATAGGCCGTAAAAAACGATGTTAACAATAGGATCTGGAGCTTTTTTTGAAAGAAAAGCTATACCTTCTGCTATGACAAAGTTATTGAGAGCATGAAAAATGATAGACCAGATAATCGAATACTCAAAAGCGATATAGCCAAAACCTAAACCAATCAAACTAGCAAAATAAAACTGATAAAGATTTTCATGAAAGAGACCAAACAAAATCGCAGTCAGAAGAATGGCAAAAATCTTTCCATGCTTCTCTAACGCTCTTAATCCAGCACCTCTGAAAATAATTTCCTCCGTAACCGGAGCCATCAAGGATGAATAAATCAACATGGTTAGTGTTTCAGAACCGCCGCCTCCTGATTCCATACTAGAAAGATCTAGATTGAAGAGTTGCATGATAGCCTGCATTATCTGATTGACAACAGCTGTAAACATTTGGGCGAATAAAAGGAAGCAAATCATATAAAAGAAAACTTTAGGAGTCATCTTCCGCCCCTTGCGACGAAGGTCGTATTTAAAGAGCTGCTTTCCTCGAGACACCGTGAAAGTAAGAACACCGAGACAGGAAGCTAGAATATAGGCTCCGCCGTCCTTTTCCATAAATTTGGTGACAATGTCTTGCGTCTTTTGAATGTCCATACCTTGTCCTGGCATGATGACAAAAAAAGCAACAAATACGTAAATGAAGACAGCAGCAAGCATAACCCATAAATAAGTAAAGCAAGTCGCTGAAAATCGTCCTAGATCTTTTTTAGGATTTAAAGGTTCGGGTATATAATACATAAAATCTCCTGTTTTAAGTTTGCTCTTTATCCTTTCTGCTTAGGAAATACAAGGTCAAAAAGATGCCCTCATAAAGCAAAGCAAAAAGAATAAAGGCGTGCATGAAAAATTCTTCTGGCAGAATCCAAATGACTGGATCCTTGGCCGGGTCAAACATCCAGGTATTGTCTCCTGCAAAGAGAACTTGATGAAAGAGTGTGAAAAAATTGTTAAAGCCAATCATAAAAGCCAATCCAACAAAGACAAGTGGCAAAAGACTAATAGCCAGAAAAGCCCGTCTGTAGAGACCTAAAAATCCCTTTTTAACCACTTTTTTGATAAAGAAGATAAAGGCCGGCAAAGTTATTAGAAAAATAACTTGCGCCAAGTGAAAAAGATACTTGACCACCTGAAAATGATGCAATCCAGCTGCCGACGAGCGAAAATCCGGCATCGCTAATTTCTGACTAAAAGGATTGGTCAGGTAATCCATCAAAATATTAAAATTATACTGAATGGTCTCTGCTTTCAAATACACCTTATCCGGCAAGTTGAAATAAGAAATCTCCATTGGGTATAAGAACCAAGCCAGATAAATGGTTAGCAATATCGCTGCTGCCAACAAGCACAAAACGCTAGTTAAAAATCTCAATTTATCACGCATCAAAGTCCCACTCCGCTAGACTGGACAAGACATGCGTCGGTTGGATAGGCAGATTGGGCACCTCTTCTGGCAGAGTAAAACCTGTTGTAACCAAGAGGGTCGGAATGCCGTTGTCAATTCCCGCTCGAATATCTGTCAGATAGTTATCACCCACCATAACCACTTCTTCACGCGCCAACCCTAGATGCTCTATTGCTTTTTCCATGATGATGGCATTGGGCTTGCCGATAAAGGTCGGTTCAACCCGAGTGGCTGCTTCCAAGAGGGCGATGATAGCACCTGCTCCCGGCTGCAGACCGCGCTCCGTCGGAATATTGAGATCAGGATTGGTCCCGATAAAGTGAGCACCCTTTTGAATAGCCAGAGTCGCTATTGTCAGCTTCTCATAGTCCACTTCCCAGTCCAGGCCCACTACTACATAGTCTGGATTTTCTGTGTCTTCTATATATCCAGCTTCTTCAATAGCATGTTTAAGACCAACATCACCAATAACGTAAGCTTTCTTGCCCAGATTTTTCTCCTGCATATAATCGATGGTAGCTAAAGTAGCTGTGTAAATAGTTTCAAGCGGTGTCTCAATATTGAAGTTTGCAGCCAGCATGGTCTGCACTGCTTCTGGCGTTCGCGTGGTATTATTGGTCACGAAAAGATAGGGAATCTTGCGCTTCTGCAGCTCATGCACAAAAGCTTCACCAGCCGGAATCCGGCTCTTGCCCTTATAAATCGTCCCGTCTAAATCAATCAAATATCCTTTATAAGCCATTTCTACTCTTCCTCATTCTCATGTTTAAACTCTTGCCAGGTAACCAAAGCCTGGGCATTGACTTCGCCGTCACTGGAAATTTGGTGATTGCTCTGCAGACCTTCTAGGTCGTAGCTAGAAGCAATCATGCCGCCTGGTCGAACTTCCTTGACATACTTGAGATGGACCTTCTTAGGAATATGTTTCGTGAGGAAGTCTGCACCCATGACCTCAAAGATCCAGTCCAGATACTTGCTATTATTGACATGGCCATTCATATCCAAGTCGTAAAAGCGCACATGGTAGTCCTTGCTGACAGGATTTTCCAAGTCTGGATACTTAGGACCGCGCAGTAATTTCTTGGAAAACTCAGATTGATATGGCGCTACAATCTCAGGATCAACAGCATGAACCTTGCGGCTATCACGATCCATAAGGACAAAGGTTGCCATCATCTGTATAATGGCTTCACCCGCTTCATCAAAAATCGTGAAACGACGGTAGCAAAAGAGCCGATTATAGGTCAAGGCTTCTGTCTCAATGGTAATCTCCTCTGCAAAGCGAGGCAGTCGTGTCACATCAATATCATAGTCAGTGATAATCCAGACTAGGTTATACTGCTCCAGCATATCCTTGTCACTGACACCAAGCTCAATTGACTGCATCCCCGATACCTGCAAGGACAGCAAGATGACATCCGGCAGCTTGATATGGCCATTCATATCTGCCATATCAAAAGGAATTTTCATTTTCATTTGATAAGTTAAGCCCATGATTTACTCCAATATAAATTTTTCAGCAACCGTATCGCCCAAAAAGAGACCTTGTTTGGTCATGCGCACGATATCTCTGTCCGGCACTAGCAAGCCCTGTTCAGTCAGCTCAGACACAACAGCTCCGTACTGGTCTTCAAAGGAAAGACCAAATTTTTCCTCGAAGCGCTTTTTAGAAACACCTGATTTCTTGCGCAGTCCGAGAAACATCTCTTCTTCCATCTTTTCATTCAGCGTCAGCACTTCTTCCTGCACACGGGGATTGCCCGCTTCCACCGCCTGCAGATAATGACGAATAGGCCCGTGGTTTTTATAGCGAACACCATCGACATAGCCAGACGCTCCTGCTCCAATACCATAATATTCCGCATTGTCCCAGTACATGAGGTTGTGGCGGCTCTCAAAGCCTGGCTTGGAAAAGTTTGAAATCTCATAATGCTCAAAACCTGCTTTTTCTAGCTCAGCAATAATGTAATCAAACATCTCCGCTTCCAAATCTTCCTTGGGTAGAGGCAACTTCCCCCGCCGCATCCGATTCATGAAGACCGTATGATTTTCCAAAATCAAGCTATACAAACTCATGTGGGGAATGTCCAGAGCAATGGCCTTGGCTACATTGGTTTTCACATCTTCCATGGTCTGCTTGGGCAGGGCATAAATCAGATCAATCGAAATATTGTCAAAACCCGCTTTTTTGAGATTGGCAATATTCTCATAGATGTCCTTTTCCGAGTGACTGCGGCCAATCTGCTTGAGCATGCGGTCGTTGAAGGTCTGTACTCCCAGCGAAACCCGATTGACAGGTGAGTCTTTGAGTACAGCAATCTTCCCCTGATCCAAATCCCCAGGATTGGCTTCAATAGTCAGCTCTTCTAGATAAGACAAGTCCAGCTTGTCTGTCAGCTTTTCCAGCAAAAAAGCCAACTGACACGCCGATAGAGCGGTCGGAGTCCCACCACCGATATAGAGGGTACGGAGCTTTTTGATGTCGTAAGAATTATACTCCTCAATCAAATGCTCCAGATAACTATCTACCGGCTGATTTTTGATAAAAACCTTGGAAAAATCGCAGTAATAACAAATCTGAGTACAAAAAGGAATGTGCACATAAGCAGAAGTAGGTTTGGTTTGCATAGTAAGATTATAACATAAATCACAAAGACAAGCGGGATAAATATTGGATTAATAAGGTTAAAATCATAATTGCCAAATCCCTGCTTCAAGCTTTAAACATTTTTATTAAGCAAGTATTATTCAGTAATTTTCGATATGAGAAAATCAATCATTTCTTCTTCTTTGTTGAATTTTTCTTTTTGATACTTGATTAAGCCAGCTTCTTTTAGATTTTCATTCAGATAATACAAATGAATATCTAAAAATCTCTGCAAGGCATAACGAAAACAAACTGTTTTATCGATTGGTCTGGAATAATATTTAAAAAAACGATCTAGCATTTCTTCATATTTTGACCTTTCAACTTTCTGCAGGATTCCCCAAAACAAGGTTCCAATATCCTCTTCAGGCAATGAATATCTGCAATCTCCAAAATCCAATATGACTACTTCCTTTTCGCAAAGCAGCAAATTTTCATTATGTAAGTCGTTATGAATAAAAATATTCCCCCTCTCAGATTTCATTGACTTCAAAATTTCTGTGTTCTCTTGAAATATTTTCCACAATGCCTGATAGCCTGGAATGATTCTTTCAAGCTGAGGATTGTAAGAAAAAGCTCTGAAATGCAAAGAAGAAATCAAGTCGTCATAAAAGGAGACTCTTTCAAATGTCATCAAATATCTCTGAGAAAAATTATGTATATTTGCTAATTTTCGAGCAAGTTTTGTCAAATTATAGGAAGAGAAAGTCATTCGTTCACCTCTTAAATAAGGATATTTCAGAAAAAAGAGACTTCCATCCTTCACATCCAGCCGATGAATGAACTTCCCATCTGGAAAAGACAGATACCGAAGCGGATTTAACTTGTTCTCGTATAAAGTATTGACAAAATACACTTCTCTTTCTAGATACGCAAAGGCTTGCGAAAAAATTGGCAAACTTTTGGCCAAATAAAGCACACGAACCACCAACTGGTCATCAATCAAATAATTTAGATTTTCACTACCTTTTGAGAGTTGAGAAATCTGACAATCATGACCGTACCATTTATGAAGATTATTCAAGATAAAATTTTCATCTGCAAATTGTTGAAAGAACATAATTCCCCCTCTGATTTGACTACCAACCTATACAAAATCTACCAGCTTAAAACTGGTAGATTTCTTTATTTCCCCAACTCCTGCGTCCTCTTGTAGGCAGCTTGAACGGCATCCATGACCGTTCCTCGAAAGGCATTTTCTTCCAGACTAGCTACACCAGCGATGGTCGAACCAGCAGGACTGCAGACCTGGTCTTTGAGTTGGGCAGGATGTTGCCCACTGTGCTGACTTAGCTTGGCAGCGCCTAAGAGAGTTTGATTGGCTAGTTCAAGCGATATATCGCAACTGAGTCCTGCTCGGACACCCGCATCCGCTAAAGCCTCTATAAAGAGATAGACGAAGGCTGGTCCACAGCCAGCAAGAGCAGTCGCTGCATCCAACTGTTTTTCCTCTAGTCTGACCAAAAGACCAGCAGAAGACAGTAGCTCACGCAACAAATCTTCGTCTGCTTGATTCACTTGCTGGGATAAGGCATAGCTAATAACACCCTCGCCAACAGCTACTGGCGTATTAGGCATGATCCGAATCCAGCGATGGTGGCTAGGTGTTAATTTTTCTAATAACTCAAAAGGCAAACCAGCAGCCATCGAAATCAGCAAAAGAGAATCCCGTTTGTTTAGAATTTCCTGATATTCAGTCAGTAAGTCAGCAAATTGAGCTGGTTTGATACCCAGAAAAATCACCTCTGCCTGAGCAAAAACTTCTGCATTACTGACCGGTTGTCCACCAAGTTCCGTAGCAATCTTTTCAGCCTTGTCACGACTGCGATTGGCCAGGAGTAATTCGCTTCTGTATCTTTCATCTCGGGCAACTAGGCGAGCCAAACTGCCGCCCATATTTCCCAAACCGATAAATCCAATTTTCATCTTTATTTCCTCACTTGACCGGTCCCTTGGATGACGTATTTATAACTGGTCAACTCTTTCAGCCCCATAGGACCTCTGGCATGCAGTTTTTGAGTAGAAATCCCCATTTCGCAGCCAAGGCCAAATTGACCGCCATCTGTAAAGCGGGTTGAGGCATTGACATAAACTGCCGCACTATCCACCTGCTCTGTGAAGTATGCTGCCGTTGCATCGTTCTCCGTCACAATGGCATCCGAGTGATGGGTGCTGTGAGCTTCAATGTGCTCCACCGCTTCTTCCAGCGAAGAAACCAGCTTGACCGCCAAGATATAGTCCAAAAATTCGGTATCAAAATCTTCTGGTCTAGCTTGCGAGCCCGAGATAAAATATGCCGCTTTCTCATCCAAACGTAATTCAACAAGGTTTTCTTGCGCAGCATCTCGTTCTGTCACCAGCATCTTCTGCACACGTGGTAAAAATGCAGCTGCAATCTCTTCATGAACCAGTAGTACTTCCATGGCATTGCAGACAGAAGGGCGACTGGTCTTGGCATTCTCAATAATCGCCAAAGCCTTATCCTGATCAGCATCCTTATCTACATAGACATGGACAATTCCGGTACCTGTCTCAATAACTGGCACTGTCGCATTTTCCACGACCGCCTGAATCAAGCCCGCGCCACCACGAGGAATGAGCAAATCCAGATAGCCCTTGGCTTTCATCATAGTCTGGGCGGAAGCCCGACTGGTATCAGAAACCAACTGGATACAATCCGGCGAAATCTTCGTCTGAGCCAAACCTTCTTTCAAAGCTGTGACAATGGCTAGCGCTGTCTGATAGGCATCCTTGCCGCTTCTGAGGACGACTGCGCTACCACTCTTTAGAGCCAGAGCTGCTGCGTCAGAGGTGACGTTAGGCCGGCTTTCGTAGATAATCCCAATCACGCCCATAGCCACCCGCTTTTTACTGATGACAAGGCCGTTATCAAGCTCGGTCCTTTCCAAGACTTGCCCTACAGGATCCTCCAAGTCAATCAACTGGCGAATGCCCTCAGCCATGGCAGCAATCCGCTCCTCATCCAGATAGAGGCGATCCAGCATCACATCTGAAATCCTACCTTTTGCTGCGGTCATATCCAATTCATTGGCTGCTAAAATGTCCGCACGAGAAAGCCAGAGCTGCTTTGACATTTCTTCTAAAGCATGGTTTTTCTCAGCCGTTGTAGCCGTATTGATTGTCTTCTTGACTTTCTGAACCTTTTCAAAAATTGCTTGTGTCGAGGTCATCGCTTCTCCTTTCCTCGTCTTCTAAAATTCTGCAAATAAATCATTCAACTCCGGTGTCAAAGAAATCCAGTCATCCCGATGAATAACAACACCTTTAGGTTTATTTGACTTGAGCATATCTTTAAGAGTTGACTTGCCAAAACGCACGCGCCCTTTACCAAGAATAGCTCCGCTGCCTTCTTCATAAACCGTCACCGTATCTTGATAGGCAAAGCTACCCGATACAGACACAAGACCGGATACCAACAAACTTTTTCCCTTATTTCTGAGAGCATCAGCTGCTCCTTGGTCTACATAGATTTCCCCTTGGCTTTTAGCATAGAAAGCAAGCCATTGCTTCTGCGTTTTTAGACCTTTTTCCTGGGCCAAAAAGAGACTGCCATCCTTGGTTTTCTCCGTAGCTTCCAGCAGAGCATCAGTCTTGAGTGAGGAGCAGATATAGACCGGAACACCAGACATGGTTGCAAGTGTTGCAGCCTTAATCTTTGTCAGCATGCCGCCAGTTCCATTGCTCGTTCCTGCACCTCCTGCTATATCAATCAGCTCAGAGCTGATCTTCTCAATCTTTTCAAGCCGGCGGGCATCTGGATTGTTAGAGGGATTGGCCGTGTAGAGTCCATCTACATCAGTCAAAAGCACCAAGAGGTTCGCCTGAACCATGGCTGCTACCTGAGCACTCAGTGTATCATTATCCCCGACCTTGAGCTCCTCGATGGCCACCGAGTCATTTTCATTGATGATAGGAATAGCGCCGCGATTCAGCAAGACAGATAAGGCTTGATGGGCATTCTTGTAACGCCGCTTATCTGCAAAATCATCCTGTGTCAAAAGAATCTGAGCAGAAATAATTTGCTTCAAAAGAAGATTGGTTGTATATTCCTCCAAAAGCAAACCCTGTCCAACAGCTGCTGAAGCCTGTTTATCCGCCACCTTGGTCGGTCGCTTTTTAAAGCCCAGAGAAGAAAAACCTGCCGCGATAGCTCCTGATGAAACCAAGATCAACTCATGTCCCGCCTCATGCAAGAAAGCCAACTGCCGAGTAATTTCCTTTACCTTGGCGCGTGACAGACTGCCATCTGCGTTTGTCAATGACGAAGTCCCCACCTTAAATACGATTCGCTTTGCTTTCATTTCCTTTTCCTTCACTGCTAGATTGTCTTATTATACCACGATTTACGGAAAATAAAAACGACCGCGATTGAAGCGGTCAGAGGAAAATTTGTATTTTAAAAATGAATGAACCTGACTAATCTTGCCGTAGCTTTTCCAAGGTTTCTTGGAAAATATCTGGCACTTCAGCTGTAAATTCCAGCACTTCACCAGTTCGAGGGTGAGTAAAGCCCAAAGTTCGCGCATGCAGAAATTGGCCATGTCCTTTTAAAGTCTTGCGCGGTCCATAGACCTCATCTCCAGCCACAGGATGTCCTATGTAGGCCATGTGAACGCGGATTTGATGAGTCCGTCCTGTTTCCAGTTGAAGCTCAACCAAGCTATAGTCACCAAAACGTTCCAAGACTTGGAAACGCGTCAGAGCTGACTTACCTTTAGCCGTCACAGCCTGCTTCTTGCGATCTTTTTCACTGCGCCCAATCGGTGCTTCAATAACTCCACGGTCATTAGGTAAATTTCCATGAACAATAGCCCAATACTTGCGTAAGGATTTCTTATCCTTGAGCTCATCAGCCAGAGCCACATGGGCTTGGTCATTCTTAGCAATCATGAGAAGTCCTGAAGTATCCTTGTCAATCCGATGGACAATCCCCGGTCTTAGGACTCCGTTGATGCCAGACAGGTCCTTGATGTGGTACATAAGGGCGTTGACTAGCGTACCGCTTGTATGGCCTGCAGAAGGATGAACCACCATTCCCTGCGGTTTATTGACAACTGCCACGTCCTCATCTTGATAGACGATTTCTAGCGGAATATCCTCTGCCACATACTCAACCACTTCTGGCTCAGGCAGCTCATAGGAGATGACATCGCCTTCTTTGACAGCGTATTTGGCTTTTTTGACTTGTCCATTGACCAAAATCCTGCCATCCTTAATCTGCTCATTAGCCAAACTCCGCGATAGGTCTGTCAGCTCAGCAACCGCCTTGTCCAATCGCTGACCAGCTACTGAAGCCTCAATCCTTACTTCCATCTTTTTCTTCCTTCAAAATCATCAGCAGTAAAATAGCTACACCAAAGGTCAGATACATATCCGCTACATTGAAAATAGCAAAATTAATAAAATCTAACTGAAACATGTCCACGACAAAACCTTGGCGTATCCGGTCAATAAAGTTCCCCAAACCGCCAGCAATCACCAAGGTCAGCCCAGCCAGCATCCACTTTGAGGCATGGAGGTGCTTGATGAGGTAGTAAACAGCTCCACCGATGACCAGAAAAGTCACCAAAGTAAAGAGCCATTGCTGATTTTCCAGCATGGAGAAGGCTGCTCCGGTATTCTGAAGATAGGTCAGACTCACCAGATGCGGAATGAAACTCTTGACCTGCCCCAGCTTAAAACCGCTGACAATATATAACTTAACCAGCTGATCCAGAACAATAAGAACCAAGACTGCAAAAGGAATAATAATTTTTTTTTTCATACTTTATTTTTTCTGTGCAAAATACTCTTTCATAACTGATACAAAGTCTTCCCCGACCTGAGTCAGCTCCACATCTTCACGCTTGACATAGACCATATGGTTGTCCAAGTTGTCACGAAGCTTGATGACAGTGATACCATTCACACTGTTGCTGTCCAAAAAGCCAGATCCAGTCGCATAAGCATCGGTTCGCTCCAAAATTCCATTCAAAGTCGCACGGTCCGTCACATTAAACATCTGTGAGCTGGCACTGGTATCGACAAAGTTCTCTGAATAATAGAGATACTCGTCCTTTTCCTGGGTGAAGCGAACAGTCGGCAAAGCAGCCAAATCTTCCATGACCAGCTCCTCCTTTTGTGTCAGAGGATGATCTTCCCGCAGGTAAATGTGAGTCTGAAAAGGAATCAGCTCTATTACTTCCAAACCTAGCTTTTCCACCCGCTGCATAATGCCCTTGGTATTTTGATTATTGAGGTAGATAATGCCGATTTCACTATGGCCTTGCGCTACTTCATCTAGAATCTGCACGGTTGTTGACTCAAAAATCCGGAAGTTCTTATATTCTGGATAGGTCTGAGAAAATTGTGTAATCAAAGGTGGCAAAAAATCATAGTGCTGGCTGGCAATAGAAAACTCATCCCGCTCTTCCTCAGGATTGGCATATTGGTTTTGAAAGACATCAAAACCTTTGACCAAGTCTTGAGCCTTCTCATAAAACTCCATTCCTCGGCGAGTCAGAAAAGTACCGCTGCTGGTCCGACGAAAAATCTTGAAGCCTAGCTCTTTTTCCAAATCACGAACAGAGATAGACAGACTAGGCTGGCTGACATACATTTTTTCCGCTGCTTCTCGAAAAGTCCCACTATTAGCAATGGCGACCACATAACGCAATTGTTGAATATTCATAACATTTTCCTTCTTTACATATCGTCTCATTATACCATAAACCAAGGCAGAACAAAAGAAACCAGCTGTAAGAAGCCGGTTTCTCCTTTTAAGTTAATGAGTAATCTGAGACAAATTTGCTATTTTTCTTTTAGATAGACAACCTCAGTCATCTTTTTGAAGCCTAGCTTTTTATAGAGTTTCAAAGCTCGGGTATTCTGCTTTTCTACGACAATCTGAAACTCCTGTCCATTGCGCTCGTTCAAATCCTGCATACTTGCAAGCAAGAGATAGCTTCCTAGCCCCTGCCCCTGAAAATCTTGATTAACTGCCAAGCCAAAGAAATAATTAGTGCCAAAATCCGTATCAACCGACACAGAAGCTACAACTCTACCATCTTTCTTCAAGATGTAAAGCAGACTGGAACCACTGCTAACGGCTTCTCTGGCGTATTTCAAGGCAACATCTAGCGGTGTCTCAAAGACTTGGGACTGAAAGGCTGCAATCTCTTCAGCCAAGTCCAAACTCCCCTGCAAAACCTCAATCCCTTCTCTTTCTTCTAGAGGAAAAGCTTGAGCAGGCTGTGCCAGCCAGATTTCCGCTTCATCCTCTTGGTAATCAAATCTCCTAGCAAAGTCAGGTTGATCGTTCAAAAAAGCTAGCTCCGCTACATACTCAATCTCGGTCAATTCATACTTATCCGCTACTTTTGCAAAAGCAGCCAGAAGCTGATTAGCCACACCCTGACGGCGATACGATGGCAGAACATAGAGAGAAACCTCAGCTTGGCCAGGTTCATCTGCGTAGACTGATAAAAAACCGATGGTTCGGCCACCCATCTCAGCCACGAAAAAGGCTGGCATTTCAGGATCTGTATTATAATTATTATCCAGATAGGGCAGTCGATAGCCTCTGTCTACCTTATTACACTCTTGAACTAATTCAAACAATACCTGCTTTTCTTTCTCAGGCAATGCACTATAAATTCTTATTTGCATCCGTCTCACTTCCTTCCAGTATTTCTTTCTATTCTACCACGAATCTACCACGAATAGCCAGACCAAGCCATTCAAAAAGAGGCTGGAAAAATCCAGCCCCAATGTCGATAAGTGAATCGTTTTTTATTTTTCAACGTGGTCAGCAAGTTCTTCCTGGGCTTTTTTATTTGCCGCAGTAGCTTCTTCTTTCCATTTTTTCTTAGCCGCTTCGTATTCCTTGGTCGTTACAACATCCTTCTGAAGCTGGGTCAGCTTGAAGTTGTAAGCTGAACCTTTGACACCAACTGGTGAGTAGGCCTTTGTAAATGGTACTGATTTAGTAACAGACGGTGTTGCTCCTTGTGAAACAGTCGGGATAATCAAGCCACTATCTAGCAACCAAGCTTCCGCTTCTGCATACTTTTCGTAACGCAACTGCACATCGTTGGTTTCAGCATTAGCTTCTTCCAGCATCTTAGTATATGTATCCAAGCCTAGCTCTTTAATTTTATCATTATCCTGACCTGGCTCAAAACCAAAGTTTTGCAAGCTTCCACCGTTCTTGATATTGAGAGTATCAAGGTAAGTAGATGGGTCTTGGTAGTCCCCAGTCCAGCCACCAGTAGACATATCATAGTCTTTCTGAGCAGCAGAGTTAGCAAAATAGGTGATATTATTAAGATCGTCTGTGCTCATCTTTTGCAGGTCAATGACGACATTTTCTGCTCCAAGAGCTGATTCGATAGACTGCTTGGTTGAGCTAGCCCATTGAACTCCAATCGTGCTAGACTGATCCACTGGCATATCTAAGTGAATTGGGAATTCAACTCCCTTAGCCTGCAAGGCTTGCTTCGCTTCTGCAAATTTCGCCTTAGCCTTTTCAGGATTGTAGTAAGGATCTTGAGCGTCAGAAAGATCAATTCCTTGCCATTGGCTGCCATAGTTGACTAATTTTTCCCCAACAACGGTTCCAAAGTCCTTGTCGCCAATTTGAACAAAAGTAGGCGGCACTAAGGTGTTTCTCAAGACCTTAGTCGCTCCGTCTTCACCATTTCCTTGCGCACCATAAGATGTACGGTCAAAGGCAAAGTTAATAGCCTGACGGAAGTCCTTGTTCATGATTGCTTCGTTAGTAGCAGATTTTTGAGCGTCTGTTGTTTTAGAAGTATGATTGTAAGACTGACGGTTGTAGTTGAAATTATAGTAATAAGAAGTAGAATCCTGCGGGCTGTATACGATATTGTCCGCATATTTCTTCTTGACTGAAGCAAAGCCAGAGCTATTCGGATAGAGACGAGCCGTGCTGTAAACGCCATCGCTGAAGTTACGAATCAGCGCTTCCTGATCATTTCCATCATAGTAGGTCAGCTTGATGCTATCCAGAGTGACATTGTCTTTGTCATAGTAGTTTTGGTTCTTGACAAATTCCATCACAGACTTGGAAGTCAGCGACTTGAGCAAGTAAGGACCATTGTAGAGGATGCTAGATGGCTTGACTGAACCAAAATTGCTTCCTTCTGCTTTCAGAAACTCTTCATTGACTGGGAAGAGAATCGTGCTGGTCGTTTTAGAGTTCCAGTATGGCTCAGGGCGCGCCAGAGTGTATTGGAGAGTATGGTCGTCAATAGCCTTGACACCAACATTGTCAAAATTCTTATCTTCACCCTTGATATAAGCATCCAAGCCTTTCACAGAGTCCTGGACTAGATAAATAGCTTCAGAATTTTCATCTGCTGCATACTTCAAGCCAGTCACAAAGTCCTGAGCTTTTACTTCTGCATATTCTTCACCATCGGATGTGTACCATTTAGCATCATCACGCAGCTTATAAGTATAGGTCAGACCGTCCTTAGAAACTGTCCATGACTTCGCGATAGAGGGAATCAAGTTCCCATACTTGTCATTTTCAAAAAGTCCATCGACCAGGTTGGAAATGACATCACCTGTCGTTGCACGGTTTGTAGCAAGATAGTTCAAGCTGTCAGGATCTGAACTATAAACGTAAGTATAATTATTTGTGCTAGATGAAGACTGGCTACAAGCCGTCAGCAATAGCCCGGCACTCAGTGCAACTCCAGTCGCAATCAGCCATTTAGATGCTTTCATGGATAGAACCTCCTTTGATGTCACATTTTATAACATGAACTATTATACCAAAAAACGTATAAAAAGTAAATAGTAAACCGATGGCAGTTGAGTAAAATATTTAAGGCTGCGTGCTTTTAGCAAGATCAAAAAGCTTTCCGTTACTGGATTCCTACAAATTTCCAAGTAAAAAAGAAGAATCCGCTTTTACTGCAAAGTTGCTGCGGATTCTTCCTTTTTGTTATTCTATCAAGAATGATTAGAACCGTGAGCTCTTCAACACTGCTTGCTCATTCTTTTATTTCTTATAGTCTTCGGAATGATAAGCCGTACAAGCAGACAAATCCAAGCAAGAACAAGGCACCCAGCAAGGCCAAAAACAAACTACTGCTGTCTCCTGTTTCAGGAAGCTGGCTAACCTGTGTAACCTGCAGACTTAGTTGCCGACGAGGACTTACAGAATCAGCAGAACGCGAACTCAACTGCGGAGGATTTTGTTGACCTGGAACCATGCTCTGCCTAGCTGCAGTAATCTGAACAAGCTCCTTGTAATAACCTTCTCCCATGCTGAATTCTCTGTCTTGACTGTCAATCAAGGTCAGGGAAAGCACTGGACTGAACTGACCCTCTCCTAATCCTTTCAAGCTGATCTCAACCGGATTGGTATCATTGGCTTTTTTAGAAATCAGAACAGTATCGCCAGAGATGGTATAGTCAGGACTTGGCAGGATGTTGAAATGCTGACTATCCATCTTAAGGGCAAGACGGTAGTCATTTTTCTCTAGACCGTTTAATTCACTCAGGGTAACCGTAGCTGTAAAAGGCTGATCTAGCTGAGCAGATGCAGGGATATTGACTTTGATATCCTTAACCGGATCTGTATAAAAGAGACCATGCCCGATAGGATAGGCAACCTCTGTCTCAGACATGATACCATCCTTGATACTCGGCACATTTACCGGTAACTTCCCAACATGATTTTGACCATTGAAAATGACTTCCACACCTGCTGGGATATTAGGACCGAAGGCATTGTCCGGCTTCAGGGACTCAGTTGGATCCATACCCTTGTTTCCATAAACTGCTACAATAGCCTTGGCATTAGGATAATTCGCTACATCATAAGGTTTGGAAATGCTCATGACAGCTGCTTGTTTTCCAGTTGCATTTGCATAGTCCACGACTTCTGTCGGAACTCTTGTCAGCCAGAAATCGCTGGCTAGTTGAGATTGACGTCCAATTTCAGAAATCAAGACTAGGTGAGTTGCTTGGTCAATCTTCCCTTTCAAATCTTCTAACTTGGTTGTTTTGCTGTAGTTTAGCGCTTCATATGTGACACCTGCTGGAATCACTCCGTCCGCTATCAGACGCTTGACACCCAGCTCTAGTCCTGGCACTTCATCGTCATAAGCCGCTAGCAGCAAAATCCTGTCACCAGATTTGACCTTAAAGGGCAGAACAGTATCATCGTTTTTAACTACCGTTACTGCACTAGCAGCGATTTTTCGTTCAGTATCTCTGTTTAACTCTGAGCCAACAATTGCTTCAGCCTTGGCTTGGGTACGCTCAGATGGGTCAAAGTCTAAAACACCCCGTTTTTCTTTTAGATTCAAGATTCGGGTCACTGACTCATCCAATCTGCTGACTGGAATATCTCCCCTCTGAACTGCCTGCTCAATATCACTGATAATCTTATCAATCTTGGCTAAATCACTCTTGCTACGTAAGACGGTTGGCATCAGCACCACATCTACACCAGACTTGATTGCCATGATAGCCGCTTCAGATTCTCCGAAGTTTTTGGCAATCGCATCCATCCCCATAGCATCAGATACCACCACTCCCTTGTAGCCAAATTTCTTGCGAACAATGCCGGTAATAATGTCATCAGACAAGGTAGCAGGGATATAGATGGTTTCCCCAGTTTGTTTAGATATAACCGTGTCTTTTTCAATCTGAGGATACTGAATATGGGCTGTCATCAGCATATCAGCGTTTTTGTCAATGGCAGCCTTGAAAGGAAGCAACTCCAGTGCTTCTAACTCTGCATAGGACTTATCTACCAGAGGCAGACCAGTATGAGAATCTACCGCCGTATCACCATGCCCAGGGAAATGCTTAGCCGCTACTGCAACATTGTATTTCTGAATCCCCTCCATCATAGCCGTTCCCAAACGGGCAACCACCTTAGGATCTGAAGAGAAGGAACGCAAACCAATAACTGGATTCTGCGGATTGTTATTTGTGTCAAAAACTGGGGCAAAGTTGACATTCAAACCTAGAGCCGACAGCTCCCGTCCGATAATTTGACCTGCTTGATTGGCTAACTCTGGATCTCGCGTCGCGCCAACTGCCATATTGCCTGGAAGAGCAGTCCCGCTGCCCAAACGATAGACAATACCACCTTCTTGGTCAATAGCGAGCAAGAGCGGCAACTTGCCATTATTAGCTTGGTTACTGATAGCTGCTTGCTGCAGGGCCTGCGTCAAGGCTAAGGTTTGAGCAGTTCCTTTCACATTCTCAGCAAAAAGAATAACTCCGCCAAAGTCGTATTTATCAACCGCTTCTGCAACCTCTTTATTCAGCTCCGTCATATCAGACTGAGAGGCCTGGCCCTCTTGCTGCCATTTTCTGAAATCTGGCATCAGCATCTGGGTAATCTTCTGACGAAGCGTCATATCCGCCACAAGCTGCTGGACTCTCTTAGAAGCCAGCGGCGCATCAGTCTCAGCCTGACCTTGATCTTGATTGGCAGTAGAGGAAACTTCTGCAGACTGGGCGGTCGTTGGTTTGGCAGAATCTTCTACTAAATTACCAGTATTGGCTTCTTGGGTTGAAGCAGCCGTTTCAGTACCTGCAACTGCCGAAGTATCAGAGACCGTCAGAGCTTTTGCAGCAATCTGACTATCCTGACTTGGCGTGCCACTAGCTCCTACACCACTATCAGAAGAGTCCGTTACAACTGCTGCACTTGCTTGTTCAGACTGGTTAGCAGATTCTGGCGGCTGATTAACCGAATCTGCTTTTATGGCTCCCAATGGCCAAAAAACTAGTAATGATAAGGCAAGCGCCAATAGCAATTTATACCTTTTCATCATAGGCATTCTCCTTTCATCCCTATAATAATAGCATAAAAAACGATGTTTGTAAACGTTTACATATTATCTAATGATTGTTTGTTTTTATCACCAATTAGTAATATAATCTCTATAAAAATGAAATAATATTACAATATTATAGAAATGTTACAGAGGTATAATTTTATAGAAATAACATAACCTAACTGTTAAAAATGAGATTCTTTAATCTTATAGTAACAGTTGCATAGAAAGGATTTGCTATGAGACAAGAAAAGAACACCAAAGCAATGTTCAACCGCCGCTATTGGTTGGGCCTCTCTCTCGCTTCTGCTGCGACTTTAGCCGCTGCTTTGATTTCCACTGGAACAGTTCGAGCGGAGAACAAGTCAATCCCTGACTGGGTTTCTAGACGTGAAGTTGGTATTTACGATCCTAGTGTACCAGATATTGAGGACGACCCTACTATCTTTGATGATCCAGGACCTATCAAGGTTCCGGAAGCTCCTAAGCGTGACCTTCCTAGCTCTATTGATGAAGAAACTGGTGAAAGGATTAGAAATAGAATCGTTCTTTACAAGGGTAAATACTATGCACTTGATCCTAATAGATCTATATACGAAGTTCGGGATGATCCAGGAGAACAAATTCCGACGAATCTAAAAAACTCTTTCTATACTAGCCCAACAGGTAAGGTCTATTATTTTGACGAAAAAGGACGAAGGGTCATCAATCTTTACAGTGTTGACGGCAAGCAATACTTCTTTGATTCTTACGGAGAAATGGTTAAAAACAGATTTGTTAGTTACTCTGAATACACTTATTACTTTGGAGAAGATGGAACACCTTATAAAAACGGACTTTATAAGATCGGCAAGTACTATTATTACTTTGGTGAGTATGGCAATCTTTATAGGGAAAGCATTGTCAACTACAACGGAAAGACCTATTATGCAAATTGGCACGGCGTTGTCAATATAAAAGACGAAGAAGTTACACCATAACGAAAAATACCAGAAATGAGGACGTATGTCTTCGTTTCTGGTATTTATTTTATTCAAAATCACTCAAATAGAAAATTCATTTTTTATAAGCAGATGGTTATTGTTCTTTTGATTTTCTTACACTAATATCTAGCCCCAATCCAGCCAGAAGCAAACCAAGCCCCACAACACTATAGACTGCCTTTTCGCTACTTCCTGTTTTAGGAAGAGACTGTTCTGATTTGGCCAAAAGTGTTGGTGCCTGAACATGGTAGACGGTAGATATAGGCATTGTAGTACGACGCTCAAGATAGAATTGATAACTATCTTTTATGATTTTATAGTAACGAGCTTCATTGACACTTTCAACAATCCATGAAGTGGTTCCTTTTGTTAGAGCATCAGCTAAGTTATTTTCGATATCAAGCACTCTGCCTTCTGTTGCAAAATTTTTGTAAATTCCCTCAATCGCTTTTACCGTCGCTACGGTTCTTTCTATACCAGCAGCTTTTAGAGCAGCAAGTGTATCAGCAACCGTTGGAATTGAAGGGTCTTCTTTCATTTCAGCATCTGTCAATAAAACGACGAATTTCTTATTTTTAGATGACTTAGACCAATCATAGGTTGAAATAATCTGGTTCAGGGCAGGAGTTGGTGTTTCTGGAGTATCTCCTCCACTCGCTATACGAATTGCAGCCAACGCTTTTTCGAGCTCAGCCGGATCAGTTGTAAAATAAGATGACCCAAACCGTGTTAGAACCGTATCTTCATCTTTGCTGCCAGAATTACGACCGTAGACTTCATCACTAAATGTCGCCAAGCCAAAACGTGCTGTAATCCCCTCTTTAGTAATATTTCGCACAAATTCATTAATATTTGCACGAACAATATCAATTGTGCCACCCATAGATCCTGAACGGTCGACAACAAATACAATATCAGCTGAACCAGATTTTGTCACAGTTGGTGGCGTTGAGGTGTAGGTAATAGTTGTAGTCTTATCTACTCGCTCATACTGCGTATAGGGATTCCCATTTTCATCTGTGCCAGATAAAGTATTTTCAGTACGTCTAGTTATTGGCTCTGGCGCCTTATCAACCTTTGCCGGAGCCACTTCTGTCTTTGTAACATCAACAGTCGACGTTTCTACACGGACTGTTTGATTGCCTTCTTGACTTTCTTTGACATCAACAGGCGATACGTTTTTTGAGACATCGATCAAATCCCCTGGTTTCGCTGCAGATTCTTCAACAACAGGTTTCGTCGTATCAGCAGCAATTTCAGCACCAGCAGCTTCAATCGGAGAACTTACTGCTTCAGTTTTTGCTATACCGCTTGATGAAGGTGGTGTACCAATCTGGTCTGCAAAAACATGCGAAGCTTGTGAAAAGGCAAATAGAAGAGTTGCTGATGCTAATCCAACTTTCAATTTGTACAATGAAAAGCCTGGAAGTTTAAATGATTCTTTTTCCATAATTTCTCCTTATCTTTTTAGATTTAGAAACATGATTGCATCTATTTTATATAGAATAACATAAAAAAATAGGAACTGCAAGCGATTTCAGATATTTATTAGTCTAAAAATTAAAATTTTAGAATATTATCAGAGTTTGTATGCTAAAATTGATGAGCATCATCATGAATCATTAAACAAATGCTTTATCGTGCCGTCTCTAATAAGAAATCCCCATGCTCAATTATCCGAGCATGGGGATTTCTTATTAATTATTTAGCGATTGGGTAAACAGAAACTTGTTTCTTATCGCGACCTTTGCGTTCAAAGCGTACTACGCCTTCAACTTTTGCAAACAAAGTATCATCTCCGCCGCGTCCAACGTTGACACCTGCATGGATATGAGTGCCGCGTTGACGGTAAAGGATAGAGCCACCTGTTACAGTTTGACCGTCAGCTGCTTTAGCTCCCAGACGTTTCGCTTGTGAATCACGTCCGTTAGATGTGGAACCTCCACCTTTTTTGTGGGCGAATAGTTGCAAGTTAGCAAGATTCATTTTTAACATAATGTTTTTCCTCCGTGTTAGTTTTCTGTGATAACTCTGGTTTGGACGAACTCAGAAGAGTCCTCCGATAAGTTTGCCATTCCTAGGAAAAATGATTCAAAGAAAAGCTGAGTCATTTCTCTTTGGTGCGACGGTATATCCTGAGGAATTTCAACCTTCAGATAACCGCCTTCTATTTCGTTTAATTCTAAGTTTGGTTCGTAGCCTGCGAATTTCTCAACTGAATTGACAAAATTAATGGCGAGCGTCGAAACGGACGCACACACGACATCAAAGCCGTATTCACCACTCGCGGCGTGACCTGTGATTTCTGCACGCCTCAGTTCGCCATCTTCGGCTCTTTCAAAGACTGCTTGTATCATTTAATCTCCTTAAAATTAAGCGTTGATAGCGTTGATGACAACTTTTGTATATGGTTGACGGTGACCTTGTTTACGATGGCTGCCTTTTTTAGGTTTATACTTGTAAGTAACAACCTTCTTTTGCTTGCCTTGTTTTTCAACAGTTCCGACAACAGAAGCTCCAGTAACAAGCGGAGTTCCGACAACAGTGTTTTCACCACCAACAAGAACAACTTCGTCAAAAGTAACATCTTGACCAGCTTCAGCGTTCAACTTTTCAACGTAGATTGCTTGACCAACTTCAACTTTAACTTGTTTTCCGCCAGTTTTAATGATTGCGTATGTGCTCATTATGCACCTCCTATGATTTTTAGGGTTTCCCCGGATTTTGTGAAGACTCGCCTAGCATCGTGGGACGAACCACTTCTGTCTCACAGAGTGAGCAACGATGATCGTGCGGTTGCACAGGAATGTGCATAGTCAACTCTATAAGTATAGCACTTCTACCGCTCTTTAGCAAGCTTTTTCATCTCATGAAAACGGATTTTCAAGGATTATCTTTAGATTTTGTCTGCTAATGAACAAAGACAATCTCAGTTATCCGCTAACCTCCTTGTTAAATAATGATTAGATAAAAAATTTCTAAATATAACGCCGCACCCTATCTTGATAGTCTTGGTAAGACTTTCCGAATTTTTCAAGACACCAGCGCTCCTCGGAGAGGATAATCCAGTGGGCCGAAGTCTGAAAAATGAATAAAACCAGAAAGAAAATCATTGACTTAGTCAAAAAAGCTATTCCTAAAAAACAAACAAAGTAAGCTACATACATGGGATTACGGGAATAGCGATAAAGACCCTTTGTATTCATGCCGTTTGCATCTGGTCTAGCGAAATCTCTCATACTGATAGCACACAAAGCCAAACCAAGCAGGTAGATAGTCATACCAACATAAAAGAAAACAGACCAATCAAACTTAATTTCAAGCAAAAAAGGAGTTATGAACACGGCTAGATTGCTCAATTGATAAATTATATAAGCTATATTTTCCTTTCCTTGGACTGGTGCAAAATAAGCTGCGCGTGATAAAGCATTTTTGCTGAAATGACTCAATAAAGGAAAACGAATCAGTAAAAAAGGAATCAAGAGAAAAACAGCAAGCATAGACGTCACCTTCTCTCGCTTTTACAACAACCCCTCAATCAGCTCATCAACTTCATCAGTCTCTGCTTGTGGTGTGATTTCTGTAATCATGATGCCTGCGACAGCGCGCTCAACCAAGTCTTCAACATCTAAGTAAGTTTCATACTTCTCAGCATTCTTGATTTTTGGATTAGTTTTAGGCCGGTCTGGAGCAAAAATGGTACAGCAGTCTTCAAATGGCTGGATAGAAATTTGGAAAGTATCAATTTTCTCTGCAATCTCAATGATTTCCAGCTTGTCCATAGTCACGACAGGACGAATAACCGGTGTATTGGTCACAGCGTTGATAGCCTGCATACTCTCGATGGTTTGACTTGCCACCTGACCTAGACTTTCTCCGTTGATGATAACTTGAGCGCCCCGCTCCTCTCGAATCCGGTCTGTAATGCGCATCATAAAGCGACGAGTCAGTGTCATCAGGTAAGCTTCTGGCGCCTTGGCCTTGATTTCCTCTTGTATCTCTGTAAAAGGTACTTCGATAAACTGGATGTTGCCACCAAACTTGGTTAATTTCCGAGTCAGATCCTGAGCTTTTTTCAACGCACCTGGACTGGTGTAAGGCGGACTTGCAAAGTGAACCGCCTCGATATCTACACCCCGCTTGAGAGCCAAATAGCCCGCCACCGGTGAGTCAATTCCACCCGACAGCATGAGCATGCCTTTTCCTGAAGTACCGACTGGCAGCCCTCCAGCACCACGAATCGTCTCATAAGAGATATAGGCCGCTTCTTCACGAATTTCGACACGTAGCTCAATATCCGGCGCTTTCATCTTGACCTGAACATTGGGAATGGCCTCAAAAACAGCATTACCAAGTGTCTGGTTAAGCTCGCGACTATCCAATTCAAAGCTGTGGTCACTGCGTTTGCTGGAAATCTTAAAGGTCATACCTTCTTGATAGACTTCCTTCATGATGGTTTGGACAGCTTCGATTAGGGCTGGTACAGATTTTTCAATTTTGTAAGACGGCGAGAAATTCTGAATCCCGAAGATCTGCTTGAGTGACTCAGCGACTGGCTGATAGTCTGTACCGTGCAGATAAACATGGGTCCGGTCACGGTCAGCCTTGATATGGACCTGCGGATAGACTGACAAGACAGCCTGGATATTGCGTTTAAGTTTGTTGATAAAGCGCATGCGGTTCTTCCCTTTGGTTGAGAGCTCGCCGTAGCGCACCATAATTTCTGAATATTGCATTGTTTACCTTACTTTTCTGGTTTTTTCGTAAATAATTTTAAAAGTCGTCAAAAACTGCTCCATCTGGCTCATATTGTTGTCAAGATCCAAACTGATACGAACAGCAGTTTGAGCGAGAGACTTTTCGACGCCCATAGCGATTAAAGTCCCCGCTGGCTTTCCAGCCTTAGAAGAACATGCGCTGGTAGTCGAGATATAGATCTCGTAGTCTTCAAATGCATGGACGACGACTTCACCCCGCACTCCCTTGATACCAAAGGTCAGTATATGAGGCGCAAAGTCTTCCAGCCCTGAGAAAATCATCACATCTGGATACTTCTGCAGTTCTTCAAGAAGAATCTTCTTCATCTGAGTCGTCCGCTGGGCAAATGATTCTTGCTTTTCCATGGACAAACGCAGTGCCTTGGCCGTCGCTGCAATACCAGCTAAATTTTCTGTTGTGGAGCGCTTATCCGACTCCTGACCGCCACCAGTCAAGAGCGGGCTGATTTTCTTGCCAGACTTGATATAGACAAATCCTACTCCCCGGACACCGTGAAATTTATGACTGGAAAATGTCGCAAAATCCACACGTTCTGTCAGATAAGCCCCTGTAGGAATCTTCGTAACAGCTTGTACTGCATCCACATGAAAGGAAATAGTCGGCTTGTCTGCTAGCAGTTCAGATATTTTCTGAATGGGCTGAATACTGCCGATTTCATTATTGACAGCCATGATAGAGATCAGAGTGGTGTCTGGTCGAATCAGCTCCGCTAGCTTGTCTACCTCAATAAAACCCGCCTTATCTACTGGCGCAAAATCAACTTCAAATCCTTGACTCTGCAACCAGAGGGCTGATTCTTTAACCGCGGGATGCTCAATGTTAGATATGATGATGTGTTTGCCAAAAGGAGCTTTTTCAAAAGCAACTCCTTTAAGCACCCAGTTGTCCCCTTCTGTTCCTCCAGACGTAAAAAAAATCTCCGACGAAGACTTGCCTAAAAGCTCTGCTATTTGCCTGCGTGAAGCTTCTAAGAGACGGGTTGCCTGACTGCCTAAACTGTGCAGACTGGATGGATTTCCCCATATTTTAGAAGCCACCTCTGTGTAAGCAGCCAAAGCCTCAGGATAAGGCTTGGTTGTCGCTGAATTATCTAAATAAATCATGTTCTTTCCTCTAAATTTCAATACTCCTATTGTAACACGAAAGAGAAACTGGAACAAGAAAGAAAAAGCCCTAAATTCTGTTAAAACTTAGGGCTAAACTTCACCGGTCATAAAACTCATGCAATAAGCCAAAGAGTTCCTGTTGTTGAGCGAACAAGCTCTGACCGATGGTAGTAGATTTGATGAGGGTTCGTTCCTCTACATTTTCAATCACCTTTTTCAGGGAGGTCTGAGCAAACGGCGATTCCACAACCTTTTGAGCGTTTTGGAAAGGCTGATGGGTCACTAGCTGGAAGCCATAGGAATTATTGAGCAGTGAATATCCAGCCGTTCCAGTCTTCTTCTGATAAGCCTTGCAGAGACCACCATCAATGACAAAGAGCAGACCGCCCCCACGGATAGGCGACTCTCCCTTGCCTGTCTTAACCGGAGTATGACCGTTGACCATCCTAGACTCTTGAGAAAAGAGACCAAATTCTTCCAAAATCAGCTGGCAGATTTTCTCAGAATTACGATAAGAAAAATAAGAATTTTCCACTTCCTTGTGGGTCTCCTTATCTTCAATGAAATAGCGCTCCAAGGTAGTCATCTTTTCTTTGCCAAACAGAGGAGAAAGCTTACCTTTCCAGCAATACCAAATCAAATCAGTCGACAAATCATCACCCACCTCCTTGTTCTTGGCCGACTGTCGAATATGATACTCAAAAAAATCCAGCAATTCCTTGCCCGCATAATGGACTTGATTGAGAATGAAAGGCTGGAATTCTCCTGACGGCTCCAGCGGGATGCAGCCGTGAAAAAGCAAGTGCTGGTTGTAAATCTTATACATAGAGCCCTTGTTCATCAGAAGGCTCATATGCTCCGCCATCTTAAGCGAACTTTGGAATGAGGCCAGCATACTCTCTACTGCTTGATTTTCTTCAGGTGTCAAGGCTGACGGATTTTCCGGATTGATAGTTTGGAAGCAGGTATTAACCAGGGCATGTTTAGTATCGTCAATCGTAACACTTTCTTCCCAATAGTCAATCTTGTCCAGCATAACATGATCCTGCATCTGGAATTCAGGTCGTCGTTTGATGAGCTGATTTTCCAGCTTGAACTGGATAATCGCTAATGCTTGGTGAACCTTTTCCAGCTGCAGAATTTCCTCTTCAGAAAACTCCTGCTCTCTACCGCCTAGAATGGGTCTAAACTTAGGATTAGACTGGTAAGTCTTGTCCGCAAAAAGAGTCAAGGAGCGCAGGTTTAAACCATAATCTTTCTCGATATCCCAGAGATAACCGTAGCGAGCTGCTATGCGCAGCACATTGAGCAAGCAAGCCTTGGAGCCAAAAAAGGCTCCCATCCAGATAATGTCGTGATTGCCCCACTGAATATCAAGCGAGTGAAAATGCTGCAGTTCATCCATGACCTGAGCGCTGCCAGCTCCTCTGTCAAAAATATCTCCAACCACATGTAGATGGTCAATCAACAACTGCCGAATACTTCGGGCCAAGCCCAAAATAAAGGGCACCGCTTCTCTCAGCTCAATCACATAAGTCAGGATATTCTCAAAATAAGACTTTTTATCAGCCAAAGCCCTGTCACTATAGAGCAGCTCCTCGATAATATAGGCATACTGTGGCG
Organism: Streptococcus sanguinis; assembly: GCF_019929145.1. Classification (GTDB taxonomy): domain Bacteria; phylum Bacillota; class Bacilli; order Lactobacillales; family Streptococcaceae; genus Streptococcus; species Streptococcus sanguinis_U. Next base: position 731,373 of record NZ_JAHZOW010000001.1, read on the forward strand.
GCAAAGCCTTTCTAACCTTGGACCGACTATATTTTGCACCTGCAAAAGCCAGCAAGTTCAAGAGCTGGGGAATGGTTTCCTGATACCAGTCTTGGCCTTTAGTTTCTTCCCCCAGCACTAGCTCAGGATAGGAAACCAGCGCTGACAAGCGGTCTTTATGAGCTTCTGACAAGCTATCTCCAAAACAGTCCTTGATCTTCTCATTGAGGATACCAGCACAGCTTCTCAAAATATAGTCAAAAGCAGCAAACTCCCCGTGAATGTCACTGATATACAGCTCCGTCCCTTTGGGCAGATTCAAAATTGCCTCTAGATTGGTCAGCTCTGTAATGACCTTCTGCCGACTGTCAAATTCTTTCAGTAAAATCCGCTTATATTGCTCCATCATCAACCCTCACTCTATAACCGCTTTTTGCAATCTTCTCTCTTATCTCAATTTCTTTAAATGGTCTTCAATCAAGAAAGCCGTTTCCTCGATTGATTTATCCGTGATATTGATGACATGAGCCCGATACTTTTTAAAGACTTCTTTTGAGTAGTCTAGTTCTTCATATATCTTTTCCAGATCTGTATAGCTGGTTGACTGGGTCAATCCCAGAGAATTCAAGCGATTACTGCGTATCTTAGACAGTTTTTCTGGCTCACATAAGAGGCCGATAATCCGCTCCGGATCAACCTTATCCAAGACCTGAGGCAGAGGGACTTCTGGAATCAAAGGCAGGTTGGAAACCTTATAGCCTTTATTAGCCAGATAAATACTGAGTGGCGTTTTGGATGTACGGGAGACGCCTAGGAGCACTAAATCTGAATCTAAAAAACCTTGTGGCGCCTTGCCGTCGTCGTATTTGACAGCAAACTCAATAGCGGAAATTTTATTAAAATACTCAGTGTCCAGCCGGTGCAGAGTACCCGGCACCTCTATAGGACTGGTGCCCGTCTTTTCTCTGATAATCTCAAAAAATGGATGCATCAAATCCAGATAAGCAAGGCCATTGGCCTTGCTGAACTCTCTAGCTGCAGCAGCTAGCCCACCATCGACCAGTGTACTGATGACAAGGGCATCGTCCTTGATGGCATCGCGCAGAATATCCAGCAATTCTTCTTCTTTGTTGATAAATGGAAAACGATAGCTGTTATTAAAAATAATATCTGGGTACTGGGCTGTCACCGCAGACAATAGCTTCTGCGAAGTCCCCCCCAAAGAATCTGAAATGCTGTAAACAATAATTTCTTTCTTCATGTTCATTCCTCTTACCTATTAACCTCAGCGCTTCTGGCCTCTTGAATAATATAATCCAGCAGAGCTGACTTGGTCACAGTTCCTAAAAGCTTACGTTCATTATCCTTATCCACTACCGGCAGTGAATCAATCGCAAAATCCTGCAAAACTGCTGCCACTTCCAAAATATTCATATCCTTGTAGCAAGTTTTAATATGGGGCATTCGGGTCATGCAGACCGCTACAGGCGTGCTGTCAATGTTAGTATTGAGCGAAGCCCGCAGCAAGTCCTTACGCGACAAAATCCCCAAGAGCAGCTTATGCTCATCAATGACATAGAGAACATCCGCATCATACATAAATAAGGTGATAATGGCATCTTGAATAAAGGAATCATGAGATACCAAAACAGGAGATGTCATAATTTCCGCCACTTCCTTTCGAAAGGTATCGAAAAAGAAAAGCGTCTCTAAATCTGAGCCCGAATATGTGTAACCAACTTTAGGCGTAGCCTTCAAAATCCCAACCAAGGTCAGAAAAGACAGATCCGAGCGCAGGGTCGCCCGAGAAATATCGAGTAATTCAGAGATTTTCTCACCGCTGAGTGGCTGGTGTTCTTTTACAATTTCTACAATTTTCTTTTGCCGTTCACTTAATTTCAAATAGGTCTGACTCCTTCGTTCTTTATAATAGATGATTAGCCTGATTTCGCTTAAAATTTAGGAATTATTGATCATATTTCAATTTCAAACGTTGAAATAATCATCATTTTGTAACACATTATAACAAAAAAAGAAAAATTGTCAATAAAATAGGATGCTTTTTTCTGTTGACAAATATATGTGATGTATATTACAATGTAGTTGTCCTACAATATGACACATATTTCATAATTTTGGAGGTAAATATGGCGAAATGGATTTACTCCTTCGAGGAAGGATGTGCAGATGACAAGGCCCTGCTTGGCGGAAAAGGAGCCAACCTAGCTGAAATGACCAATTTGGGACTGCCTGTCCCTCCAGGTTTTACTATTACCACAGAAAGCTGTATCGAATATTTAGAAAGTCCTTATTTCTTTGAATCTTCTTTAAAAGAAGATGTTTTGAAAGCGGTTACCGATTTAGAAGAGAAAACCGGTAAATATTTCAGCGGCAACGACTCTGCCTTGCTCTTAGTGTCTGTTCGAAGCGGAGCCAAGTTTTCCATGCCGGGCATGATGGACACTATTCTCAATCTAGGTCTGAACGATTTAAGAACCCAGACTCTGGCTGAGCAGACCAATGCTGACTTTGCCTACAACTGCTACCGACGTCTGCTGCAAATGTTTGCTGATGTGGTTTATGGTATTTCCAAGGACGAGTTCGATGACCTCTTGGGCTATTTTGAAAGGAATGCTGGCAAACAGGCCAAGGATTTCACATTGGATGAACATCAAGCATTAATCGACCAGTACAAGCAGCTTTATCGTGAGCATCATCAAACCTTCCCCCAAAGCTCGAAAGAGCAGCTCTATGCTGCTATCAAGGCAGTCTTCAAGTCTTGGAATAACCCCCGAGCTCAGGTCTACCGCAACTTGAATGATATTCCTCATGACTTAGGAACAGCAGTGAATGTCCAAGCCATGGTTTTCGGAAATAGCGACCAAGCCAGTGGTACAGGAGTTGTCTTCACGAGAAACCCCGCCAGCGGTGAGCATCAGCTATTTGGTGAATTTTTGCTCAATGCTCAAGGAGAGGATGTCGTAGCCGGCATTCGAACACCTGAGCCTATCGCTGCACTTGAGACAGCTCTCCCTCAGGCCTATGCAGCTTTCCAAGACTATGCTAAGATTCTCGAAAACCACTACAAGGACATGCAAGATATCGAATTTACCATCGAAAAGGGTAAACTCTATATTCTCCAAACTAGAAACGGTAAACGGACTGCTAAGGCATCTTTGAAAATCGCCTTAGATCTTGTAGACGAGGGCATTATCAGCAAAAAAGAAGCTCTCCAGCGCATATCTCCTACTACGATTAGCCAGCTTATCCATCCTGTATTTGAAGAAAAAGCTCTGCAAGATGCTCCTTTCTTGGCTCAAGGACTGCCAGCCAGCCCTGGTGCAGCAACTGGCGAGATTGTCTTTACAGCTGAGCGTGCCAAAGACTACCACTCCTTGGGCAAAAAGGTCATTTTAGTACGGCAGGAAACTTCACCCGAAGACATTGAGGGGATGGTCGTCAGCCAGGCTATCGTGACCAGTCAGGGCGGTATGACCTCTCACGCAGCTGTCGTAGCCCGAGGAATGGGAACCTGCTGTGTGGCTGGCTGTGGAGAGTTGAACATCAGCGAGGAAAGCAAGACCGTTTCCTGCGGAAATCTTGTCTTGACTGAAGGTGACGTCATTTCAGTTGATGGCAGCTCGGGACGCATTTATAGCGGTGAGATTCCGACCGTCCTAGTCGAAAATGACCAAGAACTCCAACGACTGCTTTCATGGGCAGATCAAGTCGCACAGCTCAAAGTCCGTGCCAACGCAGAGACCGTTCAAGATCTAAAAACAGCTATTAAGTTTGGGGCAAAGGGCATTGGTCTGGCTCGTACCGAACACATGTTCTTTGGTCAGGAGCGGATTTTGGAAATGCGGCACCTGATTCTAGCCGACAACGAATTGGAAACCAGATCCGCCCTCAAAAAACTGCTGGAGTTCCAAGAAGAAGACTTCTATCAAATGTTCCAAGCAGTTCAGGACAAACCTATGATTATCCGCCTTTTGGATCCACCAATGCATGAATTTCTACCTAAAGATTCACAGGAAATCAAGGCTTTGGCTGACAAGCTGCACAAGTCACCAGAAAAGCTGACTCGCCGCATTGAACAGCTGCAAGAAAGCAATCCAATGCTAGGCCACCGCGGCTGCCGTCTGGGTATCACGCAACCAGAAATTTACAAGATGCAGGTCGAAGCCGTCTTCAAGAGTGCTATCAAGCTGAGTCAGGAAGGATTGACCGTCAAGCCAGAAATCATGATTCCGCTGATTGCGGACAAGGCTGAGCTGGACTCTGTCAAAGCTTTTCTCACCCAACATATCAACAAACTCTTTAGGCATCAAGGTCTGGAGCCTTTCCCTTATGAAATTGGCACCATGATTGAACTTCCGCGTGCCTGTTTGGTTGCAGATCAGCTGGCTCAGGAAGCAGACTTCTTCAGCTTTGGTACTAACGACCTGACCCAGATGACCTATGGTTTCTCACGGGACGATATTGGAAAATTCATCGGCCATTATAAGGAGAAAGAAATCCTTCCTTTTGATCCTTTCCAAAGTGTCGACCAAGCCGGTGTTGGTGAATTGATGCGGATAGCTATCAGCAAGGGCCGTCAAGTCAAGCCTGACCTTCCTATCGGCATTTGTGGCGAGGTTGGTGGCGATCCGGCTTCCATCCCCTTCTTCCAGGAAATTGGTGTCACCTACGTTTCCTGCTCTCCTTATCGGGTTCCAGCAGCAAGACTGGCTGTCGCTCAAGCCGCACTCCAAGATGAGAAAGCTTAATTACTTTGCTATTCTAGCTCAAGAAGCTGCTCAACCTAAATTTGGGCAGCTTCTTTTCTTAAGAGCAATCTTCTGTGTGCGTTTTCATAAATAAAAATTTGATTTTTTAAAGACATTTTCAGATAAAAAACGTATAATGAGAGATAAGAAATCATTGAAATTTTAAAAGGAGATTCTTGCAAGCATGGAAAACTATTCTCGCAGTAATAAAAACAAGACAAAATCATCTAAAAAACCTACTAAACAGCATATTAAAACAGGTCTTTCAGCTTTCCAAAAGACTATTGCAACGGTTGCCAGTATCTTATCTATCATCATTGCCAGCATCACGATCATGAATCTGACTGGCCATAAGGATGAAAAATCAAAAACTGATACCAGTAGCTCTACTGCAACGACTACTATTATCAAGGAAATCGAAAAAGAAACAAGCAGCCCTGCTTCAACAACTGCAACTGATACAGCTGCTTCCAGCAGTGATGCAACAGCAGTTGAGACTAGTGCGTCTAGCTCTACGGCTGATACAGCAGCAGGCGACACTACTGCCTCTAGCTCTGCTGCAGATACAGCAACCAACACTCAGACTGAAGCTTCAAACTAAGCAAGCAGCAAACGCCCAGCTCATTGAGCCAGGCGTTTTTTGTATTCATCAAGTAATTATTTGACTATCATTTCCGATACATCTTGACTTGAAGATAGAGGTCATTGTAGGTTCCCAACCATTTAGGGCCCAACTGCTCATAAACTTCCAGATGTTTCATCGTTTCCTCAGTCGGATAAAAAGCCTCATCTTCCTGAGTTTCCTTAGGCAACATGGCCTTGGCAGGAAGATTTGGTGTCGCATAACCAACATAAAGGGCATTTTTATAAGCATTTTCCGGTCTCAGCATAAAGTTAATAAACTGATAGGCTGCTTTTTTATTTTTGACCGTTTTAGGAATGACAATATTGTCAAACCAAAGGTTGCTGGCTTCTGTAGGCACGACATAGCGTAGGTCTTCATTAGCCTCCAGCATCTGACGAGCCTCGCCAGAAAAGGTCACACCGATAGCTGCATTGTTCTGAATCATGTATCCCTTCATCTCATCAGCTACAATAGCCTTGATATTTGGCGTCAGAGTATAGAGCTTGTCGACAGCTTCCTGCAGCTGATTAGCATCTTTGGAGTTGAGACTATGACCGTCTGAGTTCAGACCAATTCCCATGACTTCACGAGCTCCATCAATTATCATGATGGAGTTTTTGTATTCAGGACGCCAGAGGTCATTCCAATGCTCTGGAGCTTTATCAACCATTTTTTCATTATAGACAATACCCAGCGTTCCCCAAAAATAAGGAATCGAGTACTGATTTCCTGGATCGAAAGGCTGGTCTAAAAAGTCAGATCCGATATTTTCCAAACCTTTAATCTGGCTATGATCTAGCTTCTCCACCAAGCCTTCCTTCATCATCTTGGCAATCATATATTCACTAGGAATGGCAATGTCGTAGGTTGTGCCGCCCTGCTTCACTTTTGTATACATGGCTTCATTGGAGTCAAAGGTATCGTACTGGATTTGGACACCAGTTTCCTTAGTAAACTCAGTCAGCAGCTCAGGATCAATATAGTCACCCCAGTTGTAAATGACCAGCTTATCGCTCTCCTTGCTCTGCGTCCGACTTTCGATCTGGTAGCTAACACCCCACAAGACTAAGATAATCAGCAGAATCCCCGCTAAAAATGAATAGAGCTTTCTCATACAGTCTCCTCCTTCTCACGGGTGATAAAGTAATACCCAATTACCAAAGCAATGCTGAAGAGAAAGACCAAGGCTGACAGGGCATTGATTTCCAGAGAAATTCCCTGACGAGCGCGGGAGTATATCTCAACAGACAGAGTCGAGAAGCCATTGCCTGTAACGAAGAAGGTCACTGCAAAGTCATCTAGTGAGTAGGTAAAGGCCATGAAGTAGCCAGCGATGATGGCTGGAGTCAGATAAGGCAGCATGATTTCTTTCAGCATTTGCAATTGGCTGGCGCCTAAGTCATAGGCAGCCTTAATCATATCATCATTCATTTCCTTCAGACGCGGAAGAATCATCAGCACCACAATCGGAATGGAAAAGGCCACATGGCTAGCCAGCACAGACAGGAAGCCCAGCTGGAATTTTGCAGTGGTAAAGAGAATCAGGAAACTGGCGCCAATCATGACATCCGGTGCCACCATGAGGATATTGTTGATAGACAGAAAAGCATCCTGATATTTCTTGCGGGCTTGATAGATATAGATGGCTCCAAAAGTCCCAATCAGCGTCGCAATTAGCGAAGACAGGAAAGCCAGAAAGAAAGTCTGAACCAAAATCAAAATCAGACGCGAATCCTCAAAGAGATTTTGAAAATGGCTGAGACTGAATCCTGTAAAACGATTCATGTCTTCCCCAGCATTAAAAGCATAAGCAATCAGGTAAAAGATGGGAATGTAGAGCACCAAAAAGACAAAGGCCAGATAGAGATTTGCAATTTTTTTCATCGCCCTCTCCTTTCCTTGGTTGCCCACATGGTAAAGAGCATGGCAACAATCAGTACCACACCGATAGTGGAGCCCATGCCCCAGTTTTGAGTGGTTAGGAAGTGCTGCTCAATGGCAGTTCCCAGAGTAATTACCCGATTACCCCCGATTAAGCGAGTCAGCATGAAAAGGCTGAGACTAGGTATAAAGACTGACTGCACCCCACTTCTGACACCATTCAAGGACAAAGGAAAAACAACCCGACGGAAAGTCTCCCAGCGATTAGCTCCCAAGTCGTAGCTGGCATTGATAAGATTAGGATCTAAATCATCCAGAACGTTGAAAATGGGCAGAATCATAAAGGGTAGCTCAATGTAGCTAGCTACAAAGATAAATGAAAAGTCCGTAAAGAGAATCTGCTGCGGTCCTACTCCGATAAAAGTCAAAAATTGATTAATTGAACCATTCTGACCAAAAATACCAATGAAAGCATAAGCTTTGAGAAGGAGATTGATCCAGGTCGGCAGGACAATCAGCATGAGCCAGAGCTGCTTGTGCTTGAGCTGAGTCAAAAAGAATGCGGTCGGATAGGAAATCAGCAGGGTTACAACAGTAATAATCCCTGCATAAAGAACCGAATTCAGACTCATCTTGAGATAGGTCCAGTTCTGCGATGTGAAGTAGGTCTGGTAATTTTCCAGCGTAAACTGGCCTTCAATGTTGAAGAAGGACTTCCAGATAATCATGACAACAGGTGCCAAAACAAAGAGGAAAATCCAGAGCAGGTAGGGCAAGAGAAAAAGATTAGAGGTTGTTTTCTTCATCGCGTTCCTCCTCAATGGCATTGATCAGACCCGCTTCCTGCTCTTCTACTTCTACATATTCTTCGATACGGGCATCGAATTCTTCTTCGGTTTCATTGAGACGCATGATGTGGATATCCTCAGGCTCGAAATGCAGACCAATTTCTTCACCGACAATGGCCTTGCGAGTCGAGTGAATCATCCATTCATTGCCCAGTTCATCATAAGCGATAATCTCATAGTGAACACCACGGAAAAGCTGGGTATCAACTTTAACCTGCAGCTTGCCTTCTTCTGGCAGAGTAATCCGTAAGTCCTCTGGCCGAATCACCACTTCAACAGATTCATTTGGGCGCATCCCACCATCCACTGCTTCAAAGCGCTTGCCGTTAAACTCAACCAGATAGTCCTCAATCATCTTACCTGGCAGAATATTGGACTCGCCAATGAAGGTTGCAACAAAGTGGTTGATGGGCTCGTCATAAATATCGACAGGTGTTCCCGACTGAACAATCTCACCGTCATTCATAACGAAAATCCAGTCACTCATGGCCAGGGCTTCCTCTTGGTCGTGCGTGACAAAGACAAAGGTAATGCCCAGACGCTGCTGCAATTCCCGCAGCTCATACTGCATGTCCGTACGCAGCTTCAAATCCAGAGCAGACAGCGGCTCATCCAGCAAAACGACCCGTGGCTGATTAATGATTGCCCGCGCAATGGCTACACGCTGGCGCTGGCCGCCCGACAGTTTGCGAATAGAACGGCGCTCAAAACCTTCCAGTTGGACCATTTTCAGTACTTCAGCAACCCGCTCTTGAATTTCTTTTTTATCAACCTTGCGCAGACGCAGCGGAAAGGCAACATTTTCAAAAACATTCATATGCGGAAACAGTGCATAGGACTGAAAAACCGTGTGGACGTCTCGTTTATTAGTCGGAATATCATTGATGCGGACGCCATCAAGAAAAATATCCCCGTCTGTCGCATCCAAAAGGCCTGCAATGATGTTCAGAATCGTTGATTTGCCAGAGCCGGAAGAGCCCAGCAAAGTATAGAACTTTCCTTCTTCCAGCTCGAAATTAATATCTTTCAGAACGACAGTATTATTATCTTCAAAAACTTTTGAAACGTTTTTAAACTCGATGATTGGTTTTTTCAATTGTCATAAATTCCTTCTTTCTCGTATTAACAGATTAAGGGTTCTGTCAGACCGCTGCTACCTCGTGAGGGCTGTAAAGGCCCTTTATAAATTCCGTGTCGATAGGCTTTCACCCCCTTACTAAGTTGCAGCCAGCTGCAGTTCCTTATCCAGCATACTTCTACTGGAAATCATATCTGTCTTACAGAGATTCACCAATGATGCGGACTTCGCGCTCCAGAGTAATACCTGAATTTTCCCGCACCCTTTCAATCACATGAGCGATAAGATTTTCATAATCTTGAGCCGTTCCTTTATCGACATTAATCATAAAGCCGGCATGTTTCTCAGATACCTCTACACCACCGATACGATGCCCCTTGAGGCCTGCTTCACTAATGAGCTGACCAGCAAAGTGACCCAAAGGACGCTTGAAAACAGAGCCGCAGGATGGATATTCCAAAGGCTGCTTGAGCTCCCGCAGATGGGTTAAGCGTTCCATTTCCTGACGAATCGTTCTGTGAACACCAGGAGAAAGAGCAAACTTAGCAGAAATAACGATGTCGCCCGTTTCCTGTACCAGTGAGTGACGATAGCCGAACTTCATATCCCGAACGTCCAGCGTTTTGACTTGCCCCTGAGGAGTCAGTACCTTGCAAGATACCAAAACATGAGCAATCTCGCCGCCATAAGCCCCAGCGTTCATAAAGACAGCTCCGCCAACGCTACCTGGAATACCACAGGCAAACTCAAAGCCAGTCAGACTATTCTGCAAGGCGATATGGGTTGTCTGAATCAGATTAGCTCCAGCCTCTGCCTCAATCATATAGCCATCCACCGCTACATTGTTGAGCTTGTCAAACATAATCACGAAACCTCGAATACCACCATCTCTCACAATGATATTACTGGCATTTCCCAGCACCATCCAAGGAATGTCTTCTTGATTAGCAAAATTGACAATGCGAGCCAGCTCATAACGATTGCGGGGAAAAACTAAGAAATCGGCTGCGCCCCCGACCTTTGTGTAGGTGTATTGACTTAAAGGCTCATTGAAGCGAATGTCGATTCCCTCTAATTCAGATTTTAATTTCTCTAGTTTTTGCATGATTTTCTCTCTTTTATGTAAACAAAATACACTCTATTATATCAAAAATCTATGGCATTTACGATAGATTACAAAGAAAAAGCTGAGAAAGGTCAGCTTTTTAATGCTTATAATTGTCTAGTAGTAAAACGCTGTGTTTGACTAGAAAGAGCATTTCTGATGGCACCGAAAGCTAGCTCAGTCGCTAGGGCCTGTAATTCTAAATGATCCATAAAGTGAATTATCCTCCTTTAAGCTAGACCCATTATAGCACAGTTAGGTATAAAAAGATAGGGATATCAAATCCTTATTTTACAAAAAGAAAAAAGAGGTTCATAGAAAACCTCTTGATGATTTATTTTTCTACTCGGACACCCTCAGTATCCACCTGAAGTCGGAAGATTTGCCCCTTGAAATTCTGTTTTTGCAAAAGCTGGTATATCTTTTCCGTCTTGTACTTAGGCGAAAGGACCATCACGGTCGGTCCCGCTCCTGAGATATAGGTTGCATAAGAACCGTTTTTTCTGGCCAAGAACTTAATATCTGAAAATTCCTTGATCAAAGGCTGACGGTATTTTTCGTGGAACAAATCAGACTCGATAGCCCGACCAGCGATTTTCATATCACCTTTTAAAAGGGCTGCAATCGCAACATTGGCAATGGAGCTAGCTGCAACAGCTTCCTTGTAAGAAAGCCGATTTGGTAAGACTTGGCGGCTCTCAACCGTCCGAAGCTCATAGTCTGGGATATAGGCGATGAAGTCTGCGTCCGGAAAGTCCGCTACCACAGCAGATACCTGATTCCTAGACGAGCTAGATACGACCAAATTACCATAAATAGCCGGCGCAACATTGTCAGGATGGCCTTCAATCTTGGTAGCGATTTTCAGTTTCTGATAATCCGACAAATTAAGATGAGCCAGCTGGTTGGCCAATTCAATCCCAGCCACAATGACCGAACTAGAAGACCCAAGCCCACGAGCCAATGGAATATCACTGGTCATTTTCAAACGGCGTGGCTGAATATCTGGAGCCAACTGCAGGGCAATCTTAACCAGCAAATTGCGCCGGTCCTTAGGAATTCTCGGATTGAGGTCGTGCTCAATCACCCACTCCTGACTTTCTTCCAAGACTTCAATTTCCAGATATTTTGACAGGGCTACCCCAACAGAGTCAAAGCCAGGACCGATATTGGCACTGGTCGCCGGTACAATAATTTTCATCTTAATCTCCTAATACTTTGAAGGTATTGAGCAAGTCAAACTCAGCAACTTCTTTGAGCTTAGCAGTGACATTTTCCAGCTGTGTCTTGCTGACAGCATGGGTAATAATCACCACGCGAGCCTTCTCGCCGTCAGTACCTTCCTGCAGAATCTGCTTAAAGGAAATATCCTCAGCATTGAAAATCTCAGCCAAGTGCAGAACTTGACCTTTAGAGTCAGGTGCCAAGATAGAGAAGTAATAGCTGCTCTTCACATCTTCTGGCTTAGCCAGCACAAGCTCACGACTAAATTCATTAAAAGCCTTGCCAACTGTTCCTTCATTCAAACGTCGACTAATACGAACAATATCCGCCACGACACTAGTTGCAGTTGGTTTTTGACCAGCTCCCGGTCCGTAATACATGGATTCTCCGATGCCGATGGACTCAACAAAGACAGCATTCATCACTCCATTGACACTAGCCAGCGGATGCGCTTTAGGCAGAAATGTTGGAGCTACTTCTGCTGCGATTCCTGACGGCGTTTCTTCGATAGAACCAACCAGCTTGACTACATATCCCAAATCTTGAGCAACAGTCACATCTTCTGGTGTGATATGACGAATTCCCTGATGCCCTACATCTTCAAATTTAACATTCATACCAAAGGCAAACTGGCTGAGAATCACCATCTTGTAAGCCGCATCAATACCATCTACGTCATTGGTTGGATCACTTTCAGCATATCCAAGTTTCTGAGCTTCAGCAAGAGCGTCTTCATAAGACCAACCCTCTTCCACCATCTTGGTCATCATAAAGTTAGAGGTTCCATTGACCACACCCAAGATACGAGTGATTTTGTCAGAAGCCAATGAATTAACCAAGGTACGGAGGATTGGAATTCCACCGGCAACAGCTGCTTCATAATAGAGAGCAACATTTTGCTTTTGAGCAATTTCCAGCAACTCTGATCCGTGAACAGCCAACAAGTCCTTATTGGCCGTTACTACATGTTTGCCAGCTTCAAGAGCACGAGTGATGAACGTTTTCGCTGGCTCGATTCGTCCCATCAATTCTACAACGATAGTAATCTCAGGATCCTTCAGAATTTCTTCAACATTTGTGACAAAGTTAAAGTCATTTCCAGCTGCTAAAAGACGATCTTTTTCGTCATCATCTTTGACCAAGACTTTAGCAACCTCAATCTCTGAATGAGCTGCTTGAACGATTTTTTCTCCGTTTTCTTCCAGCAAAAAAGGCACACCGCTGGCCACTGTTCCAAAACCAAGTAAAGCTATTTTAATAGACATGAAGCACTCCTTGAAAATTTCTTGTATAAAAAATATTATAACAAAATTATAAAAAAATGCCTACAAAACTACTTCTTTATTTGTTATAATAGATGTAAATTTCCGCAAGGAATTGTAATTTTTTTAAAAAAGGAGATATTATGACAGGAAAACACCGAGGAAATCGCATGCAGCAACGCAAAGCTAGAAAACGGGCTATTTTACTTTCTCTGACAAGTTTATTACTTTTTCTCGTCCTGATTGTAGGTGGCTTATCTTTACTAGCCAAGCTGCAAAACTCTCACAACCAAAAAGAAGCTAATAACGTGTCAACGAACCAAGTCAATACTTCATCTAAAACTTCGTCAGCACCAACTCGGGAAAAAAAGACAACTTCGGATGACAACAGTAAAGACAAGGTCAAATGGGTCAAGCAAGACCAGCCAGTTCAAGTTCCTATCTTGATGTATCATGCCATTCATGTCATGGAACCATCAGAAGCAGCTAATGCTGGTTTGATTGTAGATCCAGCTACATTTGAAAGCCATCTGAAAGCCTTGAAAGACGCAGGCTACTATTCACTAACACCGGCAGAAGTATACAAGGTACTGACGGAGAATGTCTTGCCAGAAAATAAAAAAGTCGTCTGGCTGACCTTCGATGATAGTTTAAGGGATTTCTATACTAATGCCTTTCCACTTCTCCAGAAATATGACATGAAAGCAACCAATAATGTCATTACTGGATTTGTTCAAGCGGGTCGTGAAGATATGCTGACGCTAGATGAGATAAAGGAAATGAAGGACAAAGGCATGTCTTTTGAAGACCATACCGTCAACCATCCCGACCTTTCAGCGACTGCAGAAGACCAACAAAAAATTGAGTTAAAAGACTCCAAGTCTTACTTAGATAAAGAATTGTCTCAAACTACAACAACCGTTGCCTATCCATCTGGACGATACAGTGATGCAACCTTGCAGATTGCTGAAAGTCTTGGCTACAAGATGGGACTGACAACCAATAACGGACTAGCTTCCCTATCCAATGGCTTGCTCTCACTCAACCGAGTACGAGTTAACCCGACCACTACTGCAGAAGACCTACTAAATGAAATTGCAACCAACTAATCTTAAAAAGCCCGCTTCACTTGAAGTAGGCTTTTTCTATTCCTATGATTATAACTTTTTTCAAACAGAAAAAAAACACCAGCTCCAAAGAACTGGTGTAAAGTTTTATTTAGACTTGATATAGTTGATACCATCCGCTTTGGGAGCAACTGATTTACCAAAGAAAGCGGCTAAAACAATGATTGTCAACGCATAAGGCGCGATACGAAGATAAACCGCAGGTATATGAGCAAGGAAAGGAATCTGAGTAGAAACAACAGCTAGAGCTTGGGAAAGTCCAAAGAAAAGACTTGAAAGCATAGCACCTATTGGATTCCATTTGCCAAAAATCATAGCAGCTAAAGCGATAAATCCAGGGCCGACAATCGTCGTAGCAGAGAAATTAACCGAAGCAGATTGAGCATATAAAGCTCCACCTACTCCTCCCAAAAATCCTGAAATCAACACTCCGTAGTAACGCATGAGATAAACGTTAATCCCTAATGTATCAGCAGCTTGAGGATGTTCACCTACTGAGCGTAAGCGAAGCCCAAATTTCGTCTTAAACATGATGAACCAAGCTAAAAATGAGAATCCAACAGCTATGTAACCCATCAAGCTAGTATTCTTAAAGAAAATATCTCCAATAACAGGAATGTTAGACAAAATCGGAAAATCAAATTTACCAAAAGATAAATCAATATTATTAGTTTGTCCTTTTCCATAAATAGCCTTGACAAGAAAGACAGCTAAAGCTGGCGCCAGCAAGTTCAGTACAGTACCGCTGACAACATGATCAGCACGAAAATTAATGGTTGCTACTGCATGAATCGCAGAAAAAATGAGACCAACTAAACCACCTGCGAGAAGAGAAAGCCAAATAGTCATTCCTCCTAAGCTTTCAGCGAAAGTCAGGTTAAAAACAACTCCTGTAAAAGCTCCCATGACCATGATGCCTTCCAAACCAACATTAACAACACCAGCATGCTCAGAGTAAGCACCTCCAATACTGGTGAAAATGAGAGGAGCAGCATAGACCAGCATATTTGATACAAGTATTGTTAGAATAGCAACAATATTCATCTTTACTCTACTCCTTTCATTCGTTTTTTAGGTTTGATATATTTTTCAATAATGTAGTGAGCACTTACAAAGAAGATAATGGAAGCTGTTACAATATTGACAAGTTCTGGAGGAATAGTAGCTGTTGTCATACCAGGCGCACCAGTTTGCAATGTTCCAAGTAGAAACGCAGCAAAAATGATTCCGATAGGAGAGTTGCTAGCAAGAAGAGCAACTGCCATACCATTAAATCCAACAGCCAGAGATCCTGCTTGAACATAAACGTTCTGGAAAGTACCTATACCCTCAACTGCTCCTCCAATACCACAAAGAGCTCCAGAAATCACCATTGAAAGAATAATAGTTCGTTTCGCCGACATCCCTGCATAATCTGAAGCATTTGGATTAAGACCTACTGAGCGAATTTCGAATCCAAGTGTGGTTTTCTTTATGATAAACCAAATTACAGCGACAGCAATAAAAGCAATGAAAATTCCAATATTCATACGTGACTTAGTAAGCTCTGTAAGAAAGTCTAGACGATAGCTAGCGTTTGCTGAAACAGGAATACTTGATTCGGAATCAACCATTAGTTTTTTAGGAAAATTCCGAATAATTTCATTTCCAGCAAAAAGAACAATATAGTTCATCATAATGGTAACAATAACTTCGCTTGTACCTAAAAATGCTCTCAACAAACCCGGAATTAAACCGATTAAACCACCGGCAACTGCTGCTACAAGGACAGTCAGCGGTAACATTGCAAAACGAGGAATGGTTGGAAAAGATAGGGCAAACCAAACAGCTGCAATCCAACCTGCCAAAGCTTGACCAGGTAAACCAACATTGAAAAAACCAGCACGACTAGCCACTGCAAACCCAAGAGCAATCAAAATTAGAGGCCCCATGGTTCGGAAAATTTCTCCAATATTTTTAATGGAACCAAAAGCTGTTTTGAACAACTCTTCATAACCCCACAAGGCATCATAACCAAAAATCCACATGATGATGGCGCCAAGTAAGATTCCTAAAAGAACTGAAATAAAAGGAATAGCAATTTGCTGTGTTTTTTTATCCATTAGAACCCTCCTTGATTTTTCCACCAGCCATGAGAATACCAAGTTCTTGCTTATTAGTTTCAGATGGCTTTACAATTCCTTGAATCTTTCCATCGTGAATAACAGCAATACGGTCTGATAAATTAAGAATTTCATCTAATTCAAAGCTGACTACAAGAACGGCTTTCCCTTTATCACGTTCAGAAATTAAGCGCTTATGAATATACTCAATCGCACCAACATCCAATCCGCGAGTAGGTTGACTGACAATTAATAGATCTGGATTACGATCAACTTCTCGAGCAATAATAGCTTTTTGTTGATTCCCCCCTGACAAAGCACCTGCTGGAACAAGTTCACTAGCTGCTCTAACGTCAAATTCTTCCATCAATTTACGGGCATATGAATTAATTTGATTATAATTCAAAACACCTTTGTTACTGAGCGGTTCTTTATAGTAAGTCTGGAGAGCAATATTTTCAGAAAGCATCATTTCAAGTACCAAACCATCACGATGACGATCCTCAGGTACATGACTTACTTGCATTTCTGTAATCTTTCGTGGAGAAAGTCCTACAACTTCCCTTCCTTTGATTTTAATACTTCCTGATTTTACTTTTCGAAGTCCTGTAATAGCCTGAATCAACTCACTCTGACCGTTACCGTCAATCCCAGCAACTCCTACGATTTCACCTGCATGAACATCAAGAGAAAGCTCTTTAACAGCTGGTACACCACGATTCTCATTCACTATCAAATCAGAAATTTGAAGTACAACGTCTTTCGGTTTAGCTTCTTCCTTTTCAGTAACAAAAGAAACCGAACGTCCAACCATCATTTCAGCCAAATCTTTATTTGAAACGCCCTCAATGCTAACAGTTTCAATTGATTTTCCACGGCGAATAACTGTGACACGATCCGCTACTGCTCGAATTTCATCTAGTTTATGAGTAATCAGGATAATAGATTTCCCTTCTTTAACAAGAGTTTTCATAATATCCATTAATTCCAAAATTTCAGCAGGGGTCAATACTGCCGTTGGCTCATCAAAGATCAAAATTTCGGCACCACGATAGAGGGTCTTCAGGATTTCTACACGTTGTTGGGCACCAACAGAAATATCTTCAACCTTAGCTGTTGGGTCAACAGCTAAGCCATAGCGTTCTGATAATTCAAGGATATCTGCATTAGCTTTTTTCAAATCTAATACACCTTTATTCGTTATTTCGCTACCAAGAATAATGTTTTCAGCAACAGTAAATGCTTCAACCAACATAAAGTGCTGATGAACCATTCCTATTCCGAGAGCTGCAGCCCTAGAAGGAGAATCCAATTTTTCCGATTTTCCGTTGACAAAAATTTCTCCACTAGTTGGCTCTAAAAGACCAGCCAACATATTCATCAAGGTAGATTTCCCAGCTCCATTTTCACCAAGAAGTGCATGAATCTCACCTTTACGCAGTTGTAGGTTGATTTTGTCATTTGCGACAAATTCACCAAAAACTTTGGTTATCTCACGCATCTCAATGACATTTTCATGTGCCATTAGAGTATTCCTTTCTAGAAAATTATATTTTATTTCAGTAGAGCCTACTAATCAAGTTAGTAAGTTCTATTGAGACAAAATGTCTCAATACCCTAAAAAAGCAACCCAAGAAGGTTGGGTCGCTTCTGGATCTTTATTATTTTTCAGGTGCTTTTACACTACCATCAATAATCTGTTTCTTAGCATCTTCTACGGCTTTTTTAGCATCTTCAGATAGGTTGGAAGTTGTCAATTCAACTCCACCATCTTTCAAACCAAATGTAATTACTTTCCCACCCGGGAATTTACCATCAGCTGTTTGAGTAGCAATCTCTTGAACAGTTTTGCCAACTTGTTTTAAGCTGGAAGCAAGTACAAAGTTAGATTCCTTGCCATCTTTAGACTTATATTTACCTTCTTCAGCTTGATCACGATCGACACCGATTACCCAAACTTTTTCGTCTTCATTTTTCTTCTCATTCAAGTCTTTTGCTTCTTTAAAGACACCTGCTCCTGTACCACCTGCAGCTTGATAAACCACGTCAGCTCCTGCGGCATATTGGGTTGCAGCAATAGTTCTTCCTTTTTCAGGATTATTAAAGTCTTCGGCATATTGAATATCAACCGAAATATCTTTGTTAACAGACTTCACTCCTGCTTCAAAGCCTTTTTCAAAACGAGTGATAACTTCGCCACGTGCCCCTCCAATAAAACCAACTTTGTTAGTCTTAGTAGTTTTTGCAGCAGCAACACCTGCAAGATAAGCAGCTTCATTATCAGCAAAAACAGCAGATGCTACATTCTTCTTGTCTTTGATAACAGAATCAATAATAACATAATTAATATCAGCATTTTCATCAGCAGCAGCTGTAACAGCAGGTGCTAATTTATAACCAACGCCATAAACTAATTTATAGCCATTTGTAGCTGCTTGACTGAAGTTATTCGCAAAATCCGCTTCACTTGTAGACTGATAGTAAGTAAAGCCGTTATCTTTAGAAAGACCGCTTTCTTTACCCCAAGCTTGCAGACCTTCCCATGCAGACTGGTTAAATGACTTATCATCAACACCGCCAGTATCAGTTACGATAGCAGCCTTCAAATCCGTTTTCGCGTTTGAAGAATCTGAGCGAGAAGCACGGTTTCCACATGCAGCAAGTCCGAATGCTGCAACAGTTACTAGACCAAGACCTAGCCATTGTTTTTTGTTCATTTCTGAACCTCCTAAATAAGATGTGCAACACAGTTGCAAGTTTGAGTTTGGTCAGATGACCGATAACAGACTTATGTTAAATCTGTAAAAGAATATGGAAGTAATTCCTTGACCGTCATCACGACCGTCGATTTATCTTTAGCAACCAAAGTCACTTTTAGATCCTCAGCAAAAAATTCTGCCATTACTTGGCGGCAGGCACCACAGGGTGATATGGGTTTTTCCGTCTCACCATAGACAATCAGCTCCTCGAAGTCTAAAGCCCCTTCTGAAACTGCCTTAAATATAGCTGTCCGCTCTCCGCAGTTGGTCAAACCAAAACTGGCATTTTCAACATTAACGCCGGTAAATACCCGTCCGTCTTTAGCGACTAAAACTGCTCCGATAGGGAAATGAGAATAGGGAACATAAGCATTTTTGCTTGCTTGGACAGCCAAGTCAATCAACTCAGTAGTCGCCACTGACTTCTTCTCCCTTCATAATCGCCACACCGGCCGAAGTTCCAATCCGAGTCGCACCTGCTTCAATAAAGGCCAGCGCATCTTCATAAGAACGAGCACCGCCAGAAGCCTTGACGCCCATGTCAGGACCAACTATTTTTCTCATAAGGGCAACATCTTCGACTGTTGCACCGCCAGTTGAAAATCCTGTAGAAGTCTTAACAAAATCAGCTCCAGCTTTCTGAGCTAATTGGCAGGCCTTAACCTTCTCCTCATCTGTCAGCAGGCAAGTTTCCAGAATCACCTTGACCAAGGTACCGTTTGCAGCTTCTACAACCGCACGGATGTCTCGCTCTACCAAATCATAATTTTTAGACTTCAGAGCGCCGACATTGATGACCATATCCACTTCGCCCGCACCCTTTTGGATTGCGTCCTTCGTTTCAAAAGCCTTTACATCGGAAGTATTGGCTCCTAAAGGAAAACCAATTGGCACACAAACCTTGACATCTGAGCCTTTCAGCTGCTCCGCAGCAAACTCTATCCAGGTTGGATTGACACAGATACTGGCAAAATCATAAACTTTTGCTTCTTCAATTAACTTCAGAATCTGCTCTTCTGACGCTTCTGGTTTTAAAAGCGTATGGTCTATGTATTTGTTTAATTTCATGTTGGCTTCTCCTAGAATTAAGCAATAACCTCGATAATCTCGCTTACTGCAACGCTTTCATCACCTATTTTAACATTTTTTTGAAATTCTGTAACTAGTTCTTGAGAAATTTTTTCATTTGAATAAATTTTTGCGAAAACTTCTCCAATTTCGACCTTGTCTCCGACTTTCTTTTCGAAAACAATTCCAGTTTCATAATCCAAGTCGTCAGATTTAACTGCA
This sequence comes from Streptococcus sanguinis, assembly GCF_019929145.1. Lineage (GTDB taxonomy): Bacteria > Bacillota > Bacilli > Lactobacillales > Streptococcaceae > Streptococcus > Streptococcus sanguinis_U. The sequence goes on from NZ_JAHZOW010000001.1 coordinate 751,422, forward strand.
CGTCCTGCTCCAAGTCTCATAGCAAAGAGTCCGAATTCCATAGCAGGCAGCTCAGTGATATAACCTGCCTGTTCTACTTTCACTTCTATAATATGAGCTGCACTTGATGGACGATAGAGGTCTTCCAAGTCACCGCCTTGAGCAGCAATCATAGCTTCAAATTTCTTCAAAGCAGCTCCATTAGTCAACTGTTCTCTCACTTCTTCTGCTGTTTTCTCAACATCTGCCAGTCCGAGCATAATCTGAGCCAACTCACAAATGAAAGTTGTGATGTCTTCACGACCCCTGCCCTGCAAGATATCCAAAGCTTCTAAGATTTCCAGACGATTGCCAATGCTGGTTCCCAAAGGCTGACTCATATCTGTCAGAACAGCTACTGTTTTTCTTCCGACCGCCTTGCCCAAATCTACCATAGTACGTGCTAGTACACGAGCGTCATCAATATTTTTCATAAAGGCGCCTTCACCGACCGTCACATCCAGAAGGATACTGTCTGCACCAGCAGCAATTTTCTTACTCATGACAGAGCTCGCTATCAGCGGAATTGTATCAACAGTTGCGGTTACATCTCGCAAGGCATAGAGCAACTTATCCGCTAGCACCAACTGATCAGACTGACCAATTACTGACAAGCCGATTTCCTGCACCTGCTTGATAAAGTCTTCCTGACTGCGCTCTACCTGAAATCCTTTAATGGATTCTAATTTATCAATGGTTCCACCAGTATGACCCAGACCGCGGCCGCTCATTTTAGCAACAGGCACACCAAAGCTAGCCACCAAAGGTACCAAGACCAGAGTTACTTTATCACCCACTCCTCCGGTGGAATGTTTGTCTACTTTTATACCTGCGATTTCTGACAAGTCAAACTGCTCTCCAGTTCCAACCATGGTCATGGTTAAATCCGAAATTTCCCGAGTCATCATGCCCTTAAAATAGACAGCCATCGCAAAGGCTGCCATCTGATAGTCTGGCACAGTCCCATCCACATAGCCCTCAATCAGCCACTGGATTTCCTGACTGGTCAGTTCAAGACCATCTCTTTTCTTTTGGATAATATCTACAGCACGCATCCTATTTTTCGCTCCTTAGTATATAGTAGCCTTTGTCTTTCTTAACAATCTCACAGTTTCCAAAAACAGCTTCCATCTTCGACTTGGCACTGGGCGCTCCTTGCTTCTTCTGAATCACAAGGGTCAAATCACCGCCTTCTGTCAAATGCCTATAGCTTCCGCTGATAACTTCATGTACAACCTGCTTACCAGCACGGATAGGTGGATTACTGATAATATGGTCGAAAATGCCACTGACCTTTTCATAAACATTAGACTGGAAGATCTCAGCTGAAATCTGGTTTCTCTCAGCATTCTTCTGAGCCAAGTCCAAGGCTCGCTGGTTGATATCCACCATGGTCGCAGTCACTCCTTGCGCTTTGGCTAAGGTCAAACCTAGAGGCCCATAGCCACAGCCAACATCCAGCACTCGTTCTCCAGCTTCAAAGTCCAAGACAGACAAAAGAACCCGACTGCCATAATCAATCATTTTTTTACTGAAAACACCAGCATCAGTCAAAAAAGTCAGCCGCTGTCCTAACAGTTCTACATTTAATTCATGAATATCATGTTTGGCATCAGGATTTTCTGCAAAATACATTTTAGTCATACAACCATTTTATCATAATTTTCCTAGATTTGTAAATCGTTTTCATTTCTCCAAAAAGTATGTTATACTAAAGTCCATCATACAGGAGTAACTTATGACTAACGAATTTCTTCATTTTGAAAAAATCAGCCGCCATACTTGGCAAAACCTGCACCGCAAAACAACTCCGCCTCTGACCCAGGCCGAACTTAACTCTATCAAGAGTTTCAATGACAAGATTAGCCTGCAGGACGTGACGGACATTTATTTACCCTTGACCAATCTCATTCAGATTTATAAACGTTCTAAGGAAGACTTGGCTTTTTCCAAGGGGATTTTTCTACAAAAAGAGAGCCGGAAACAGCCCTTTATCATCGGAGTTTCTGGCAGTGTGGCCGTTGGGAAATCCACCACCAGCCGGTTGCTGCAGATTCTGCTTTCTCGGACTTTTTCAAATGCGACAGTCGAGCTAGTTACCACAGATGGTTTTTTGTTTCCTAATCAAATTTTAGAAGCTAACGGCATTTTAAACCGCAAGGGTTTCCCAGAAAGCTATAATATGGAACTGCTTCTTTCCTTTCTGGATAGCATAAAAAACGGTCAGGATTTCCAAATCCCTGTCTACTCGCATGAAACTTATGATATCGTCCCTCAGGAAATGCAAGAGGTAAAGGCCGCTGACTTTGTTATCGTCGAAGGGATTAACGTTTTCCAGAATCCTCAGAACGAGCGCCTATATATGACAGACTTTTTTGACTTTTCAATTTATGTCGATGCAGAAGTCGAAAATATTGAAAACTGGTATCTGGATCGCTTTAAAAAAATGCTGACGTTGGCTGAAAACGACCCCAAAAACTACTACCACCGCTTCACCACGCAATCAGAAGAGGAAGTGGTGGCTTTCGCCCATAATGTCTGGAAAAGCATTAACCTTGTCAACCTGCTAGACTACATTGAGCCAACCCGCAATCGGGCAGAAATTATTCTGCACAAAGCTGGAAATCATGAAATTGATGAAATTTACTTAAAAAAATAAAAAAGCTTGTCAAATCCTAACTTTTCATATATAATTAGATAGTTAGTATTTTCAATGGAGGTGAAACAACTTGGCAAACATTAAATCAGCTATCAAACGCGCTGAATTGAACGTGAAACATAACGAAAAAAACTCAGCTCAAAAGTCAGCTATGCGTACTGCAATCAAAGCATTTGAAGCAAACCCATCTGAAGAACTTTTCCGTGCTGCTAGCTCAGCTATCGATAAAGCAGAAACAAAAGGTTTGATCCACAAAAACAAAGCAAGCCGCGATAAAGCACGCCTTTCAGCTAAACTTGCTAAATAATGCATACAAAGGGAGCTCTCAGGAGCTTTTTTTGTTTCTCACATAAAGGAGGTAGGGATGAAAATAGCAATTATTGGTTATTCCGGCTCTGGCAAATCCACTCTAGCAGCACAACTGTTCAACCACTACTCCATTCCCAAACTTCACATGGATAGATTGCAGTTCCAATCTGGCTGGAAGGATAGCGACCGTAATTGGATGAGTGAACAGATGGATGATTTTTTGTCAAAAAATACCGACTGGATTATTGATGGCAACTACTCTTGGTGTTTTTATGAACGTCGGATGGCAGAAGCCGACCAAATCATCTTTCTGAACTTCTCTCGCTGGAACTGCCTCTATCGAGCTTTCAAACGCTATCTAAAATACCGCAATCGAACCAGAGAAAGCATGGCTCCCGGTTGCCCTGAAAAGTTTGACTGGGAGTTTATCTGCTGGGTTCTTTGGAACGGACGGCGTCAGACTGCACTGGCAAGATATAAGAGAATCCGACAAACTTTTCCTCAGAAATTCTACGAATTAAAAAATCAAAAAGAACTAACCAACTTCTTACAGAACCTAAAAACAAGCGAGCCCTAATGACTCACTTGTTTTTATTTGATTTCTTTTTCTGTGGGAAAAGAGGTAGGCCTAAAGAAGCTATTTTTTCAGCTGGAACCTTCATGCCGTCCTTAATCCACTTGGAAAGAACGGAAACAACTGCCGAACTCCAGAAGGAATTCATGTAAGAGTTAGTCGATTTCTTAGCATTGCGATTGCGCTTTTCCAAAAAGTCGAATACGGCCTGAGTAAGCAGCTTTTCAAAATTATAGTCAATGGCTAGACTGATTACCCGAGCTTCTTTCTTGGCTTCTTTAAAAAGAAAAAGCCAGATCTGGTACATCTCAGTTTTAAAGTTAAACTCTTCCAATTTATCCGTAATACCTTGAACAGTGTTTTTAAAAATCTCTTCCAGAATCTGCTCTTTAGAGCTATAATTGCGGTAAAATGCCGCACGGGAAACCCCTGCCCGCTCAACCAGCTCTGAAATCGTAATTTTTTTGAGTTCTTTCTTCTCCAGCAGCTGCATGAGAGAAATTTCCAGAGACTCTCTCGTGATTTGATTGGATTCCTGATTGTATTTCTTTAAATTCGCGAGTGATTTTTCCGATATTTTCTTTTCCGACATAACAATTTCTTCCCTCTTGTATCAGCTGACAGTTTCCGCTTTCTAGTAAGCATTCTTCATGTTATAATTTTAAAAAAAGACAGATTTTTTGTCAATTTTTTTATTGTACATACTTGACAAAAAAGGAGAAAAATATGACTTGGAAAATTATAGCTGACTCTGGCTGTGACTTTCGTGAAATGGCAAACTTGGCCAAAGACACCCAATTTGAAAGTGTTCCCTTGACCATTCAAGTGGAAAATGAGATTTTTATAGATGATAAGAAGCTTGATATCGACCTAATGATGGAAAAGATGTATGCTTCTTCTGCTGCTTCAAAGTCTGCCTGCCCTAGTCCAGATGACTATCTCAAAAGCTTTGAGGGGGCTGACAAAATCTTTGTGGTGACTATCACTGGAACTCTATCTGGCAGCAATAATAGTGCACAGGTTGCTAAGAAAATCTTTTTGGAAGAACATCCTGATGCCCAAATTCATGTCATTGATAGTCTTTCTGCCGGCGGCGAGGTGGACTTACTTGTGACTAAACTCAATGAACTCATTCAGCAAGAACTCAGCTTTGATGAGGTTGTTGAAGTCATTAGTCGCTATCAGGAGAAAACCAAGCTTCTCTTCGTTCTGGCAAAGGTAGATAACTTGGTCAAAAACGGCCGACTGAGCAAGCTTCTGGGAACCGTGGTCGGCTTGCTCAATATCCGTATGGTCGGTGAAGCTAGCCAGACTGGCACGCTAGAGCTTCTGCAAAAGGCACGAGGTCCGAAAAAAGCCCTTGCTTCTGCAATTGAAGAGCTACTCAAAGCTGGTTACAAGGGTGGCCGACTCATCATCGCTCACCGCAATAACGAAAAATTCTGCCAGCAATTTAGTCAACTGGTACAAGAAAAGTATCCTCAAGCTCAAATCGAAACGGTGCCGACTTCAGGTCTCTGCAGCTTCTATGCTGAAGAAGGCGGAATCTTAATGGGCTACGAAATTTAATAAAATATCGAAAAAGTAAAGGATTAGGCTAAGATAATTGACCTAATCCTTTACTTTTTCGATTTAATTCGCTATAATAAAACCAAGTAAAGGAGTTGATATTATGGCCAGAGGAAGAGGCGCCGCAAGCCCCCAAGACAAGGAAGCAAGTCTTCTCATTTCTAAAAAACTCAAAGAACTTCTCAAGGAAACAGGGAAAAAACAAGTTGAGCTATCTCGTGAAACAGGCATTCCTGCTAGTACACTGACTGGCTATATTAAAGGAACATCTCTGCCTATCGCAGCCAATCTAGAAAAGATTGCAAGATTTTTTGAGGTAGAGGTCAAAGAAATTGACCCTCGTTACCGACTAATTGCAGATATCCCTCAACAATTTCCCGATTTAAATCGTATATATCAACAACTTGGCCAAGACAGACAGGAGAAAGGATTAAAGCTACTAGAAGCTAGCCTGACTGAGCAAGAAACACAAGCTAGCTTAAAGGACGACTACTTCCCCTACTTGGTCTATGAAAATTACTATCTCTCTCAGCATAAGCCAGAACAAGCTGATTTAGTCTGGCTGGACAGAGAAATCGACTACGATATTGCCCTTTGGGTACGAACTGACTCGTTAGAGCCCAAGTATCCGAGAGATTCCGTAGCGCTAATCAAGCAGACTCATTTCGAACTTGCTGGCGCTATCTATGCTATCGATTATGACGGCCAAACCATTATAAAAAGGGTCTTCAACGATCCATCTGGTATCCGTCTAATTTCCCTTAATAAAAAATACAGTGATAAGTTTATCCCGCATGAGGAAGAACCTAAACTAATCGGTCGAGTTATGGCGACTTTCATGCCACTGAATGTAGAAAAAATAAAGAAAAACAAATAACAGTTCTGCAAATGTACAGAGCTGTTATTTTGATGATTTTCAGTCAAAAAATCAGAAAGTCTTTCGACTTCCTGATGCTTGTTTAATAAAATACTGCTAATTCTTCATTCAGCTTCTTCATGTAGTGTTTGTGGACTATGTAAGACAACACAGCTAAGCCTGCTAAAACTAGAGCGACTATCATATAAATTACCAGAGGCGCAAGAACATTGGATATAAAGAAGAGAAGAGTAATGACAATCAACATTCCTAAAATCAGGGCGATAGCTAGAAGAGTTTTCACCATACTGTTATCTCGGCTCATCAATTCTGTGACATTGGACCAATTGGTCACGAGATGCTTGTAGTCTCGGTAGTACCCCCAAGAACTCCACATTAGACTAATCAAGGCCCAAACAATCACCATGCCCAAGAAAGTCACTGGATGCATACCGGAAACAAGGCTAGTTATCAAAAGCAAGGTCAAAGGCAGGATAGACTGGACGGCAAAGAGCTGCCAAAACTTCAGACGAATATATTGCTTCAAATCAAAGGGGAGAACCTTGAGATAATCAAAATTTTCCCTTTCCAGAGAAATCCCAATAGCAGTAAGGTTGCTACCGCCTGAGTTTAGTGTTGCAATCAAAACAGCCAGGGCAATCATTGGCAAGAGAAAGCGCGGTCCCAGATAAGAAGTCAAAGACAGGCCGCCTTGTATCATCCCCATTCCCATACTGAAAATAACAATGTAAGGGAGAAAGGCCGACATAAAGATGGCCTGCATAATGACAGAACCCTCGCTCAAGAGCCTGATATTGTAGCGCCAGACAAACTTTTTGAGATTTTTTGCTTCCGCAATATTGATGTCATGCACGCGCTCCCGCTTTCCTACTGAAGAACCCGTCATGAGAGCCGCCTCATAAAACTCTGGAATCACCTTGGTCTTTACGATAAAAAATAGAAGAGCCGCAACTGCCACCCATCCCAAAAATCCCAGCAAGGAAGCTGCATGAAAAGGATGAAGGATAAAATCATAAAAGGCTTGAACTGGCGGGAAGAAAGCTTTAACCTCTGTACGATTTACAACGCTTCTGCTGTTCATTTGATTAATCATAAAATAGAGGAAAAAGGATCCGACAGAAACAAGAGCCAGAATGACATTGGACAGGATGGTCTTGTACTTCCTGAAAAAGGCTGTCTTGGTAATGAAATGGACAGCAATCAAAATCAGAAAGGTGATGACCGAACTTAAAATCAGAATAGCAAGCAGAGCCAAAGGCAGGCCCAAGAAAGGATTGCCACCTTGAAAAGCCAAAACCAAGAAATAACTGAACATAGGCAGAATGGCAATCAGCAAGGTCAGAATAACCGAAATGCTTTTGCCGACGATGATTTCTGCTTCGCTAAAAGCGTAGGGACGATAAGACTGCAAGTCCTTGCTTTCATAAAAGACATTGTAAAAAACCAGAAAGCCCTGAGACATAGAAAAGAGAGCAAAAGCGGAAACCAAATTGGCAAAGAGGCCCGGATTGCCAACCAGTTGGTTCAGGGAGCCCATCAAGCCGAAAAGAAAGAGATAGACCAGTCCTAAGATCAGATACATGCGGATGGCCTTCAGCGATACATTGACCTTGCGCTCAGGATTCTTAGCTTGCATCTTGCGGTACTGCTGCAGCTGAGACAGCTGAATGGCGTAGAGGATGTTGATATCAACGAGTTTTTTTATAGCTTTAATGCGCATCAGGACTCACCTCTTCTCTGCGGCCTGCTAGACCAAGATAAATGGTTTCAAGAGACTTTTCTGGATGTTGGCCTTTTAGTTCTTCAATTGTTCCGTAGAAAATCAATTTTCCTTTTTTGAGAATGGCCACCTTATCACAGAGCTGCTCTGCAACTTCTAAGACGTGGGTTGAAAAGAGAACTGTATTTCCTTTATCTGCATGCTCCCGCATCATCTGCTTGAGGTCAAAAGCTGCCTGCGGATCAAGACCTGTCAGCGGCTCATCCAGAACCCAAATATCCGGATCAGACAAAAGTGCCGCTATGACGAAGACTTTTTGCCTCATCCCATGAGAAAATGAATCAATGACCTCATACCGATGAGAGCCAAAGTCGAAAATATGGAGCAGATTTCCCAACCGCTCTTCTACTTCAGCATTTGTCATATCGTAAGAAGTCGCTACCAGCTCCCAGAACTCATTGGCAGTTAGGCGCAAAAATAAATCAGGTGAATCAGCTACATAGCCAATTTTTTTCTTGATTTCCAAACGATTAGCGGACAATTCTTTCCCATCCACAAAAATCTGTCCACTGCTTGGATTGATAACGCTGACCAATGACTTAATGGTAGTAGATTTGCCGGCGCCATTGTGACCAATCAGACCGACGATTTCTCCGCTCTGCAAGGTCAGATTCAGCTGATTGAGAGCTACCGTTCCTTCATAAACTTTAGTGACATCTTTAAATTCAATCATAAGAGAGCTCCTTTACCGATTTCTATACAGATTAGTATACTCTTTTTACGGCTTTTTGTCTCGTCTCTGCCTAAGGTCAGATACAAGATAAAGCTAAAAGCAGCTGAACTTCATCTAACTATGAAATTCTAGCTGCTTTTTTAAACAGAACCTCTAACGTTGTGAGTATTTCTTTGCTAAACTAGATAAACCTAGTGTGCTGACCAGCAGAGCCAGGCCAAGATGCAGAATTCCCTTATCTGAATTACTGCCGGTTTCAGGTAAGGTAGCTGGAGCTTGCTGCTTGCTGATCTTCTGAACTTTTCCTACTGCCTGATCATAATGTTCTGCATAGTGAACCGCCAACTGAACTGACGGAACTTCTTTTCCTTCTTCGCTGTCAAAGATATACTCAGGAACTTCTAAAATTGCTGGTGCAACTAATTTCGCACCAATAATTTCTGGTAGAGCTGCATAAGCAGTATCAAGAGCATGTGGTATATAGTTCGCCTTTTGCAGGCGACTAGCTTCCAAAGTAGGTATTAGGGCACTGATGGAGTCCGTCTTGAAAGTTACTTCATATTGACGATCAATCGTGAGGTCGCTTGGGTCGTACGTGTTGAAAACCAGAGCCAGCTTATGACCTTTTTTCACCGTATAGAGATTAGGCTGCAAATAGACTGTATAGTCATGGAATTGACCAATTTGAGGATCGATACTATTTTGCGAGCTAGACGGTGTATAGCCCGATTCTGGATTAGCCAGATTGACCCATCCTTTGGCAATGACTTTGTATTTGGTTTTGACAGTCGCAAAATTTTTGATATCCATATTGCTGAGATTACTGCCCATCCAGAAGCCATCTTTCTGATTTTCATCACTGGCTGCGCCGTTTCCAACCACATCAAACTCTTGGTCTGATACATCTACTAGGAGGGCATTGACCTGCAGATTACTGCCTCCACCCTTTGCCAGAGCCGCCTTGAAATGGACTGGGATATGTCCTTTAATGGTCATATCCTCTTGGACATCTGTCATAAAGGTCAAATTAGCTTTAGAAGAAGCTTTGCTAACTGCTTCATCACGCTTGCTGGTATCAATTCCCGCTCCCGCGTAGTTACTGGAAATCGTTTCTTCTAAGCGCTTGGACTGAGCTGTCAGAATCAAACGATTACTGCTTTTCCAGCTATCATAAATGGTCCATTTATTTGGATCATAGTTATTTTGCGCTAAAACAGCAGGAAGTTTGCTGACATCATTTTCTACATCATAGAGGTAATGAGAGAACCAGGTATTGAGTAAGTCATAAAAATCTTGCTTGTTAGCTGTAATACCAAAGCCTCTAGATACGGCAGCAGGATTAATATGATTCCCTTGGTGAAGATAAAGTTTCACATCTTGACCGGCTTTTTTTAGCGCATCATACATAAGCTCAAAGTGTTTGGTTTTGACATTATCATCATTCAAACCATGCACAAGCAGGGCACTGGTTTTTATCTTTTCTGGATGCAGTGTATAATCTCGTTCCTGCCATACCGGACTATAGTTACGGCCGTGGGCATTCTGGTCCTTATTTAACTGATTAATGTAGTCAGCATACTTGTTACTAATAGCAGCCCAGTCTTTTTGATCTAGCAACCGTGTAGCGACATAGAGAGAAAGCCAAGATAAATCACTGTAGGGTGGATTGGTGTAAGCCGACCCTTGACTATTGAAATAATCATACCAGCTGGCAATTCCAGCTGCTGGAACAATGGTTTTCAAGCCTTCAACACCAGTCGTGGCCACACCGAAAGTTGTCGTACCAGCCCAAGACAGACCAGTCATACCGACTTTTCCATTAGCCCAGTCGGCCTTGATTTCGATATTATTAGTCCTGTCTGTGTAGGCCGTTCGTTTACCATTGATCCATTCGACAATATTTTTAAATGCTTCAATTTCTAAATCAGAGCCAGTTGTATTAAAACCTTCAGAACCTTTTGTTCCTAGACCAGCGCTAGAAACAAAGGCATAGCCCCGGACGAGGAAATAATCATACCAGTTCAAGTTTTCATAGTCATAAATCCCCTCATATGGACTGTAATAATACCAAGCCGATGACATTGCTCTTTTTGCTGCATCAATACTGCTCATGCTAGAAACTGGCTGGCGCTTAGCTGGCTGATTGCGCAGGCTCTTCATGTCATAGGAACCGTTTGTCGGCAGATTGAGACTTTCTAGCGTCACATGGTCTTCGTCCAAGGTTCCAGCGACATAGGGACGAGCTTCCAAGATTGTCGCAGCCTTATAATCACCCTTAGCAGCTGCTTTAGGAAGCTGCACAATAGCCTTGACTAAATCAAGCTTACCGTCACCATCCGTATCGTAGTCAGTCTCTACATAGACTGGGAAACGAACAATCTCACTGCCTTCATAAGTATACTCCTCATATCTGTCTTCACCACTACTATATGGAAAAATTGGCTGTGAACGACCATTCAAAAAGAGGGGCTCTTTCTTTTCGGAGCGATAGGCATCATGCAGTCGCTTGGCAACCGAATACATAGATTGCAGATTAGCACCCTGGACACTGGCTGTCAAATCAGCCTCTTTTTCAATCATCCCCAGACTCTTTGCTAGATTTGCTCTATCCTCGGCACTGCTACCCAACTGAGATTCACTGACTGCTGCCCACTTGAGCAATTCATCTACAGCCTCCTGCAGGGTTAGTTCCTTATCTGAGAGTGAAGGATTTGAAAGACCGCCGGTATAGGCAGATAAATCTTGACCTTTCACAGCAGTTGAGGCAGCGGAAGGTGCTGAGCTGACATCTTTAGCCAAAGCAAGAAGCTCCTGCTCCTGCGCTGGGCTAAGGCTAGGTACCGTTCCCTCAGCCGCAAGCGGTGCCTTGTCTTGCTTTTCCTGCACCGAATCTTCTGAAGAAGTCTGATTTGAAGTTTCTACTGTCGTTGACTCTTGGTCCTTGGAGCCAGTTTCAGAAGCCTTTGCAACTGTTTCTGTCTTGAGATTGTCCGTGCGCTCGCTGCTAGCTTGAGTCGCCTCATCCGCCTGAACAGCTTGTGCCAATACCAAAGGTGCAAGTAACAAACTTGGCAGGAGTAATGTAACTAGTCTTTTCTTTCTCATAAAGACACCTTTCTTTAGATAGAATCTTTTATAACAAGTCCATTATACTATGTAAGCGCTTTTGTTTCAATCTATTCTATCTTTTATCTATGAAAGATGTCAAAATATCTATAGAAGCAGAAAGACGCAAACGATTGCGCCTTTCTGCTTCTTTTGGTACAATAAAGCCAATCAGTGAGAATGAAGAGGAAAATTTATATGGAAAACCAAACCTTAATGCAGTATTTTGAATGGTATCTGCCAGATGATGGTCAGCATTGGAATCGCTTGGCGGAAGATGCATCAAACTTAGCAGCGAAAGGAATTCGCAAGGTCTGGATGCCACCAGCATTCAAAGGAACAGGCTCTAATGACGTCGGCTATGGTGTATACGACCTTTTTGATTTGGGTGAATTTGATCAAAAAGGGACCGTCCGCACAAAGTATGGATTGAAAGAAGAATACCTCCGAGCGATTGAAGCACTTAGCCAGAACGGTATCGAAGCTATTGCAGATGTAGTCCTCAATCACAAGGCCGCAGCTGACTACAAAGAGCGTTTTACTGTCGTTGAAGTTGATCCAAATGACCGAAATGTAGAAATCTCAGAACCATTTGAAATAGAAGCGTGGATGCATTTTGCATTCCCCGGCCGCAATAAAACCTACAATGACTTCGAATGGCACTGGTACCACTTCACTGGCACTGACTACGATGCTAAAAACAATAGGTCAGGAATTTTCCTCATTCAAGGCGACAATAAAGGTTGGGCAGATGATGAGCTAGTAGACAATGAGAACGGCAACTACGATTATCTCATGTATGCTGATATTGATTTCAAGCACCCTGAAGTCATCCAAAATCTATACGACTGGGCTCATTGGTTCATTGAAAGCACTGGTGTTCATGGCTTTCGCTTAGATGCTGTTAAGCACATTGATTCATTTTTTATGAAAAATTTCATCCGCGATATTACTGAAAAATACGGTGAAGATTTCTATGTCTTTGGGGAATTTTGGAATAGCGATGAGAAGGCTAATAATGATTATCTAGAAAATATTGACTACCGCTTTGACCTAGTCGATGTCAAGCTCCATCAGAATTTATTTGATGCCAGCAAATCTGGAGCAGACTATGACCTGCGAACTATTTTTGATCAGACACTTGCAAAAAATCATCCTGAATCGGCTGTAACCTTTGTGGACAACCATGATACTCAGAGAGGTCAGGCTCTGGAATCTACTGTCGAAGAATGGTTCAAACCAGCTGCCTATGCTCTTATACTTCTAAGAGAAGCTGGATTGCCCTGCGTCTTTTATGGAGACTACTATGGCATTAGCGGAGAATTTGCACAAGAGAGCTTTCAAGAGATACTGGATAAACTCCTAGACATCCGCCTCAATCTGGCCTATGGCGAGCAGACCGACTACTTAGACGAAGCCAACTGTATAGGCTGGACCCGCCAAGGCAAGGACAATGGTCAGCCAATCGCTGTCCTTATCAGTAATGACCAAGCAACTAGCAAATCTATGTTTGTCGGTCCAGAATGGGCTGGCAGAGAATTCAGCGACTATCTGGGTAACAGCTCTCAAATCGTAACTATTGACGACCAAGGCTGGGGAGAATTTCCTGTTGAGGAAAAATCAGTTAGTGCCTGGAGTGCTAGGTAATCAATTTACTTACATATAGCAAACTAAAAACCGATTCGCAATGCACTGACGAATCGGTTTTTAAATCTCTAGCATTTTAGATAGACGAGGAAGAACTCCTGTTTTCTATAGAACTGACATTACATAAAAATCCCCGCCAATAAGATAGAATGAAGTTCACCTACTCAACTAAACCACTCCTTAGATATGCATCCACCATGCGCTCTGTCGCAACAACTGAATCAATATGGGTACGCTCATAAGAGTGGCTGGATTCGATGCCAGCGCCTAGCAGAGCATGCTTGACTTCTGCTCCTGCACTCATGGCTGCAGAGGCATCTGATCCGTAAAATGGATAGATGTCCAGTTTATAAGGAATGTCTTGCTCCTTGGCTAAATTTACCAAATGCTGGCGGAAGCCATAGTGATAAGGTCCTGATGCATCCTTAACACAGATTGAAACCGTATACTCATCTGTCTGCTGGTCGTCACCCATAGCCCCCATATCAACCGCCAAATACTCTACCGCTTGAGCCGGCAGGCTGGAGTTAGCACCGTGCCCAACCTCTTCAAAGACACTGAAAGCAAAATGAGTCGTCACCGGTAGCTGAATATTTTCCTCTTTATAAACGCGCAAAAGATTGAGCAAAATAGCTGCGCTGACCTTATCATCCAGAAAGCGAGACTTGATAAAGCCTGACTCTGTAACTGTGGTACGCGGGTCAAAGGAAATAAAATCCCCCACTTCGATTCCTAAATCGCGAGTTTCTTTCTCACTAGTCACCTTTTCATCCAAACGGACTTCCATATTGTCCTGAGTACGTTCAACCGTCCCAGCATCCTTATAGACATGGCAAGATGTCTGGTGAACCAAAATAGTCCCACTGATAGTCTTGCCACTGCTGGCCACATGGACTAGGCAGTTTTCTCCTTCAATCATGTTCCAAGGGAAACCGCCAATCCGATCCAGTTTAAGACGACCGTCTGGCTTGATTGCACGCACAATAGCCCCCAGTGTATCCACATGGGCAGTCACTACCCGATGCTGGGCATCATTTTCACCCTTAACCACAACATGAACGCCGCCTTTATTAGTCCGGACAGGCTCATAGCCCAATCTTTCCAGAGTGTGTACCAAATAGTCTGCCACCTCAGCCGTAAAGCCTGTTGGCGAAGGAATAGCCGTTAATTCCTGTAAATATTGAATAGTTTGATTCATGAATGTCTCCTCATCGTTTTTCTTTATTATAGCATAAAGAAAGCCTGATCAAATAGATTTTCAGCAGGCTTTTAAGGATTAAATGCAATAAAAACTCCTCAATTACTATCGCTGTACTTCTACACTTCTTCATAGAAAAGCTAAAAAGGCACAAACACAAGAAAAAATCATCTCAGCGAGCTGAGATGATTCGTCTGGCTAATATTAATTAGCTTTTTTGAAACGATAGACAAGAGCTGATAAAAGAATCAGTGCAAATCCTGCTGCTATCGCAAAGATAGATGTTTCACTGCCAGTTTTCGGCAAAACTTTTTTGCCAGTTGCTGATCCACGAACATCTTTTCCATCTTTATCTGACGAATTACCTGGGGTTCCATCAGTCGAACCGCTTGGTTTATCACCAGATGATGACGGTGGTGGTGTCGAATCTGAAGAAGATGGTGGTGGTGTTGGTCCTTGTGGACGTCTAGCTTCAAATGTCCATGTGCCTGTAAATTTGACATCTGAGCCTGCAATAGTTTTACTATCCGCGTCATATTTAAGGAATTTCCAAGTACCTCCAGTTACTTCAATAGAATCCTTAGCTGGCTGAACCGCTTGAACTGCAGTACCATCTGTGTATTCATTGGCATCGGTCGGCAACAATTCTGTTACCTCTGCTGGCAAGGCGCGATTCGGGTCTTCGCTTACAAATTCATACGTTACCTTATATTTCGGTGCTGGAGTGAAATTCCATTTACCAGTAAATTTAAGGTCCCTATCCGCAACAGTCTGTGCATTCGTTTCTGCATAGCCTTCGAAAGTCCATGTGCCTTCAGTAACTGTCACACTTGTTTTAGCAGGCTGCTTAGCGTCTACATTAGTACCACTAGTGTAGCGATTAGTATCTGCTGGAAGCAAATCCGTTACTTCTTTTGGCAGGTTTGGATAGGCTGGGTTAGAGCTGAGAAACTCATAGCTGACACCATAGTCTTTATAACTGTTGGTGAATGTTGGATTGTTACCTGCGACAGCAGCTTCCAATTTAGCATTGTTTTCAGTCACTGTGACAGTCACAGTATGTTCTTTACTGTCATACGTTACTCCAGCTTCATTTCCAGCCACTTCTTTCAGCTTGTAGGTATAAGTCCCTTCTTTATCATAGTTGATTTCAGGAAACTTGATATTACCATTGGCGTCATTTGTTGCTTGAAGTTCCACGTTATTTCCGCCAACCTCAGTCAGCTTGAAAGTGTACTTACCAGCTTCAAGTGCTTTACCATCCAGAACTTTCTTAGCGGTAATTGCTGCCGTCGCTGGCTCTAACTTGTATGTATTTGTGAAAGCCTCACGGTCATAGGTAACCGCTGCTGTCTTAACGCCATTGTTGTCTGTTACAGTAACAGTGACATTGATGTCTGAATTGGCATCGTTTGTCACACCTGGCAGATTGCTCGCTCGCTCACGAATGACATAGTTAAAGGTTCCCTCATTTTTGAAACGAAGTTTCTTAAAGGTTACGGCACCGTCTTTGTTTGTTACCGTTTGAACAACTTTGTCGTTGTCATCCTTGTTGATCAAATCAAAAGTAAATTCACCATCTGCCAAATTGCGGCCAGTCAATTCCTTTTTGACTTTGAAGATAACTTCATCCGAACGGGTACCTTCCCCGACACCATCAAGAGTTGTCAAAGGTGCAAATGGACGTGATACTAAATCTGGCATCTTTTGTCCATTAGCCGTAACTGTTACATCGTTAAAGGCTTTTTTGGTCACCTTATCAACTGGCTCTGTCAAACGTGTCCGATAGATAACATAAATACCTCTTCCACTCAAATCCCCAGCATTAACTGTGAAATGATTGGAGTCAGTGATTGTCACAATCTGGCTCGGATTAAAGGATTGACGGGTGCCAGAAGCACCTTCCCACTCAGTAAAGTAGTAACCTGTAATCCCTGAATCTTCATCCAGCTCTTGGCCTTCTGGAATAGCGTCCTCAATGACAACTTGACCAAGATTTTGGACATCACGATTGACACGGATACGCCAGTTGACATAGTTAGGATCCTTAGAATCCTGAACACCCCACTTGGAATACCCCTGAGGTTCTTCATCAACCTTGATACGCTTCAGCCTATAGGTTCTAGCACCTGGGAAATTAACTTCTTGCTCTTGGTCATAAGGCATATTATCAGCCCAAACCACTGTGAAAGAAGATTGAATACGCTTGGTATCTGGCATTTTCGCAAAATACTCAGCATTTGTGACTGTAATGGTCGCTGTATTGGTAACAGGATCTGTCACCAACTTGGCAACAACAGTACCATCCGGTGCACTTATGTTTTCCTCCAAAGTTCGCTCAATTTTGAACTGTGATGGAACACGATAAACCATGATATCACCATTATTTAATACTTTGCTATCCTCAAATGTATAGGTCGGAGCAATGTAAAATTTACCTTCACCGTAGCCTGTATCCTTTAAAGGATTAGTATTAATGGTGACATCTGTAGTTAGCTGATAATCACTTTCACCTAACTCTGCAGCAGAAACCCTAGGACTTGAGCTTAACAAGGGAAGAAAGGTTGATACCAAAAGCAGCAAAGTCATCAGAGCATGAGACACTTTATGATAAGTTTGTTTCACCTTGAATGCGGTCCTCCTTCTTTTTATATTTTATTTTAGACAAATGCTGGCAGGCACACCATCACCTGTCTACCCCCTCATTTTCAGCCGATTTTAAATCAAGATTTATTACCAAACTAAAAATGATAGTACTCGTATATGATAAGCAAATATGACATATACATATCAATTATAACATAAAAATTATAATTTACGACCTGTAAACTATAATTTTTATTATCATTTTTCTATTCTTTGTCTACTATCGTTACAAAAAAGTCACAAAAAATTGATTTATTCAGACTTGGATGGATTATTATTGATATATTAGAAATAAATGGCAGAAAAAATACCTAGACTTTTTTAGTCTAGATATTTTTCCAGAATTTTTAGCTCTAAGGGGATTTCGCTTATAAAAGGAAATTATGTATTATTCAGCTAACATAATCTCTTTGAGTGTCATTCGCCTAATTGCTTTGAAATAGTTTGTGACTAAAAGTTCATATAAAATCACAAAGGCTAAGAAGGTGATTAAGCAAAGATGAACATCAAATGAGTAGTCAGGCACATCCTGAGCATCTTTCACAATAACTTTAAGTAGTATCTTCATCAGGCCATACTGATATGCCGTCCCTAAGACAAAACCTAGATAAGCCACCATTCGATAACGAGTGAGAATAACTTGACTACATTCTTTTTGGCTATAGCCAAAGGCCTTCATAAGTGCCAGTCCGGCTTTGTTTTCTTGGACGACAGTACCTAGACAAAGGAGCAAAATAGAAAGAGACAAAAGAACCCCTATTCCCATCATCATGACCTGAATCGTACCATCTATAAAGTCTTTCATTCCTAGGGAAAGCTGCATCATAGCAGCAAAAGAAAATGCCGCAAAGACGACAAAGAAAATCAATAATTTCCTTTTATAAAAATAAACAGCCCCCAACTCTTTCAAAAAAGGTTTATTTGCTTTAGTTTTGCGATGCTTTTGCTTTACTTGTGCTAATTCTAATCTTTTCAGCAAATAAAGACTAGGCTGCTTCAATTTAACCAAAGCATAGACAAATCCTAATAAGGCAAATAGAAGAGTCGGTAAGATGACCATCGCAATAAATAATTGCCAATGAAAATGAATTTCAATATTGGGCAAGAGATCTTTTTGATTGCGCAAATCATAAAAGTCCTTCATAAAGAAGAATGAAGAAGCAAAGCCAAGCAAGGCTCCTAGAAAAACAGAGCAACTAAATATCCAGAAATGCTTGGCTAATTCAACATTGTGGTAGCCCAGAGCTTTGAGAATCCCTAATTCTTCCTTATGATCATCAATAAACTGCTTGATATAAAAGAATAAGAGAAGAACAGCTAGGAGAGAAAGCACTCCACCACTTACTAAGGAAACAAATTTAGCAATGAGAACTTGTGCATCGTAATAAGCCTTGGCTGGTAGAGATAATTTCTCAACCTCAATAGATTGAATATCTAGGTAAAAATTGACAAATAAAGTCGAGACCAAAACTGCACAAAAGCTGATAATGGAGACAACAGATAATTTCCGTAAATCTTTGATACTGATTACCATAGTCTACCACCCAATCTCTTCTACGCTCTTTGGCTCTTCATTAACCACGATGTCCTGAATTTGCCCGCTATTTACCCTCACCACAGTATTTGCCAGCTGGGCAATATGTTCATTATGGGTGACCATCACTAAGGTAAATCCAAACTCTTTTTTCATTTGAGCAATGTAGGAGAGAATCTGGCGGCCTGTCGCCTCATCAAGGGCTCCTGTAGGCTCATCAAGGAAAAGTACTTTGGGCTTCTTGGCCAAGGCTCTGGCAATCGCTACGCGTTGTTGCTCTCCACCCGATAGTCCACTAGGATATTGATGGAGTTTTTCTTTTAAACCCATGGCTTCAATAATTGGGAGGTAATCTTGATTCTTTGCAAGATGGGCTCCCATTTTAACATTCTGCACTACCGTCAACTCTTGTAATAAATAATATTGCTGGAATATAAAAGCGACCTGATTCTTACGGAACTTAGTCAGTTGACTTTCACTTAAAGACGCAATATTTTCCCCATCATATAATACTTCACCCTGATCAGGTTTTTCCAAGCCTGAAAGAATATTTAGCAAAGTCGACTTACCCGATCCAGAAGCACCCAAAATCACTAAATAATCTTGCTCTTCAATCCGTAAATCGATACCTTTTAAAACCTCATTGGCTCCGTAGGACTTTCTTACTCCCTTTAGTTCAATCATGATTTCCTCCTAATAATTCCTTTATAAGAGCTGTGAAAACTTGTGTCAGCATGGTAGTTAGTTCTGCGGGTGAAAAGCGATAGATTCCTGCGGCAGTCATACTGGCAATTCCATGTGAATAAATAAATAGATGTTGATAAAGTTGCTCTGATAACTGTCTTGAAAGTCCATATTCCTCTTGAATGGACAAAATCATTTTTTCATAACTGTAATCTTTGATTGGTAAGAACTCAGAAAATTGATGAATAGCACGTTCGGACTCATTCATAAAAATCAATTGAAAAAGCTGGGACTCCTCTGCTGCAAATCGGATATAAGCGATCCCAACAGCCCGAAAGGCTTTTTCTTCCTGCAAGGCAATTTCAACTTGTCTGACAAAGATCCTCTCGGCAGCAACGACGATAGCCTTGCTCAGCTCATCCATATTATCGAAAAGACCAAAAATGACCTTAGGTGAAGACTTCAATCTAGCAGCAACAGCTCGTGCCTTGACAGCTGACTTCCCCTCTTCTCGAACAAGATCTAGACAAGCTTCAATGATTTCTTCTTTGGTAAATTTATTTTTTGGAGGCATAGACATTCCTTTCTGACACATTCGTTGCGCAACAGTTGTTTCTTTAAAATATTTAACCATATCCTAATTCAAAAATCAAGTAAAAAAATACTAGCTAAGTTTCCTTAGCTAGTATTAAAAAGATCACTTATTAAAGATTGACTGTCTGAAGTCATCTGTCTCGCGAAGATAAGCATTATATATCTTCTTCTTGAGCAGGTTGACCCAGCTAGCATCAACACGGCTGGTAGCATTGGTAATGTTGCGTACATCCTCTGCTACTGCTTCGTCCATCAGCTTCTGCATCTCTTCATAAGAGCGAATGGTTACTTTCTTGGTACTGCTTGGGTTTCTGAGCTCGTACTCAATGGTGATTGGCTTGAGCTTGGTCAGCTGATCAATCCGCTCTTTATACATAGCTTTCTTGAAGGCTAGCCAAGAGTCATATTCACCCTTGAATACATTTTCCAAGACTTTCTGGTCAGTTACGAGACCAACATCTCTTCCGGACCATCCATCCCACGTTTTCTTACCTTCATCAAAGGCTTCCTTAGAGTACTTACCAGAAACATACGGGATAAATCCTTCATGGTAACCCTTAGCTGCCAGTAACTCGTAGGCCGTGCGGCGGAACATGACATCACCCGGTGCTCCATTTGGATTGCTCAAGGCTGAGTAGATTGGTGAGAAAAGGCTGAGACTGAGGTAGCCATTTCGGCCGTATTTCCCACTATCCTTGTTCTCCCGACGAGTGATAACATCATTTTCAATCAGGGAGTTAAAGGTTTTCAGCTGCTTGATTTCCTCAGCAGTAAAGCTTCGCGTCTGGTTACCAGCATGAGTCTCCTTACCATACTTATCTGTAACATAGTAATTCTCCATCTTTCTGAACCACTGAAGCTTGGCATCATCACTCTGCTTCAGCATAGAGGTACCTTCTAGATAATCTAGGGTGTAGATCATGTCAAACATACCATGGACATAGTGTTGCAGGTCTTCTGCATTTTGAACGCGTTCCTTGAAGTTATATGTGTGTAGGCGCGTCTTAGAGTCCTTGTCCACCTTGAAGAGGGTATTGAGAGTAATGGTAGCTTCGTCTGCACTTGGAGTGGACTGCAAGAGACCACGAGCATAAAGCTCAGCTCCCAGACCTTCGCGGCGGCCATTGCCCTCAAAGTAGATGCCACCGTCAGAGTTATGGGTCATCTCATGCGTGTAGACAGAGTTACCATAGTCTTCTAACAAGCGAGCAGCATCAAAGTGGGTTACACTTCCTGTAGCATAGGCATTGTAGCCCTTGCTTGGGTACCACTTGCCAGCTGGTCCGAAGAACTCCTGCATAGCCTGTGATTTTTTGTCATTAGCTGGAGCCCAATATCTTTTACCATCCTTGTCAACCAATGAGAATCCATCGTAAACCAGAACAGAACGGAAGAGCTTGTCCTTGCTTTCATCGCTTAGAATCTTATACCAGAAGTCATAGTGATCGCGCTGGTATTCAGCTGTTTTTCTCACTCGGTCTTCGACATATTCAGCTAGTTCAGCATCTGTTCGCACCCTGCCATTGGCATCAAGGCGATAGCGATCATAAGCTCCCATGGAGATGGTGGACATATTGGAGATAGCATAGACGCCCTTCTCAGTCATGGTCAAGAGCGGCAGAAGCATGCCCTTGTGTTCCCAGTTATCTGCAGTAATCTTGTCATAAACGCCGACAGAATACTTGCTCTTGCCCTCTGCAGCATCCTGAAGCTGTCTCGCTTCTGGCACATCCGACTTGGCCTCAACGATATAGGCTTTTGTATTGGTCTTGAGCCATTCATTGTTGCTCTTGTCCGGAAGGAAGAGCTGACGATAGCCTTCCAGGTAGTTAAAGAGTCCTCGCTTGCCAGTCGCTTCAGAGAGAGAGGTATCATAAGCCATATAGTTGTTCTTGGCTTTAAGATTATTAAAGCCTGACTTACCAAGTGAAATAATGGTATCCAGCGTTGAAGCATTATGATTTCCAAAGAAATCAAACTTATAGGCAGACAAAT
Organism: Streptococcus sanguinis; assembly: GCF_019929145.1. Taxonomy (GTDB): domain Bacteria; phylum Bacillota; class Bacilli; order Lactobacillales; family Streptococcaceae; genus Streptococcus; species Streptococcus sanguinis_U. The sequence goes on from NZ_JAHZOW010000001.1 coordinate 773,284, forward strand.
CCTTGACATTGATATTGTCATAGTTGATATTATACCAGCGGTTGAGATAGGTCAGACCAAGAAGAAAGGCTTCCTTATTGGCTGTAATCTTCTGAGCTACATAGTCAGTCACGACATCGCCTTCAGTATTAATGGACTTGTCCATAGCCAGAACTTTGCGCAACTCTTCTGACAGCTTAGTCTTGACTTGGTCAAAGGCTGTATCCAGATAGAGATCATCCAGAGAAGTGTCAGCATTCACGCCTAAAACAGTTCGCATAGCCGGTGAGTCAAGGACAACCTTGTTCAACTCTGGCAGCACTTGATTGAGAACCCTGCTGTAGTCTGATAGGAAAGCCTCTGGAGTATAAAGGAGGTCTAAGCCGTTTACACTGTACTCTGCAATTGCCTTATATTTGAAATCTCCCTTATAGGTCAGATCCAGATATTCAACCGTATTATCCTCAAAGTGTAGCATCAGACGGTTAATCCCAGTCTTGTTGCTATTGATATCAGTGATAATCTGGTCACCCTTCATCGGAACAACATCCAGCAAGTACTCTGTATTGAGCTTGTGATTATCTGGAAGTTTATTTCCATAAGCAACAATGGTCTCCTTATTGTAGAATGGAAGGAGCTTTTCCATGTTAGCATAAGCTATCAGACGATCTTCTCGGGCATTCTTTTCCTGAGCATAGTTGACAGAATAAAGGTTGAGATTTGTGTCTTCCAGCGTGGTCGTAATGTCTAAACTAGCTAGCTTCTCTTCTGCCTCGTTCAGAGTCAGTGTTGAAGTGACAAACTTGTCATTTTCCAGTGTTTTATTTCCTTCAACGGCATAAGCTTCTGTGATACGGTTGTTCTCATATCCCTGATCGCCAGAAATACTGTAAACATTTGTACCGCTGACGTTGCTGATGACATTATCAATCAAGCCATTGAAGTAATTGGAACCAACCACACCACCAATCTGACCGTTCTTAGTAGAGTTTTGAATCTTTCCAGCTACATAAGAACGACTGATGCGGGCATTGTTTTCTAAACGACCAACCAGGCCGCCGAAGCGTTGATTATTTGCTCTAGCGCCTGCCAGAATGGTCACATCTGCCCTGCTTTGGCTAATCAAGGAGTTTCCTCCCTTAAGATTGGCAACCAAACCACCGACATTGTATTCTTTGCCCTGTTTATCATTTGACACGATAGTTCCAGTAAAGGAGCTATTGGTAATTTGGGTATTGTTAGCAATAACTACCAAACCTGCAACCTGTGAAGCATTTTCTTTTACTTCTACTCTACCTTGAACTGAAACATCTGTGATTCGAGCATTTTCTGCATTGCGGGCTAGGGCAGCTGAGTCGTAAGTACCGACAATATTGACCTCTTTCAAATCCAGATTAGAAATAGAAGAACCACTCTTGAGGTTTTCAAATAAAGGCTTGGCTAGATTATAAATAGCGTACTGCTTGCCATTATGGTTACCTGTCAGACTGCCTGTGAAGTTCCCTTTGAGGTAGACATAGTCTGCAGGTGCCAGACTAACTTCGCTAGCATCCAAATCAGCCCCCAGAACATAGTTGCCGGCCATATTTTTCTTCATGGCATCTATCAAACCAGCAAAGCTAGTGTAGACATTTTGTTGACTAGGGACTGCCTTACTGATATAGAAGTCATAGCCAGACTTATAGCCTGTCTCACCTTCTTGGACCAGCTCAGGCAGAGATACTGTCACCTTATAGACGTCCCTGCCATCCTTATGACTTTCCGCTATGCTGTGAACCGGCAGAAGCATTTCCTTAGATTCACTTGATTTGACTTTGACGAAGTAGGTAGACAAATCCGTAGGCATAGAGCTCATGGACACGATGCGCTTAAACTGGTCGTTTTCTTTTCTGTAAAACTCGGCCGAATCAATATCTCGGAAGGCAATCTTCTTGTATTCCAATTCAAAATTGCGGCTGTCCGTTTCAAGGTCTGTGAAGCTGCCATTATCCAGTTCATAAGTCAGCTTGGTTTTCAGGGTATAGCCTGTGTAGTAGTCTAAGTCGCCAATCTTCAGACTTCCTGTGAAATTGGTAATCGGAAGAGTGCGAACAAGCTGATCTCCCTGGTACAATTCAGCAGTCGCTGAACGGAAGGACTGAGTCTGGTCTTCTAATCTATATTGGACTGTAACCGACTTGTCGTCTGCATTTTCTGTCAGACTTAGAATTGAAACTGTCGGCTTGACTTTAGGCACTCCATTTAGAGCTTCTTTGGCTGCTATCAGACTAGCAAAAGCTTGGTTAACCTGCACTTGTGTAGCAGTTTGATTGCTCAGAACTCTTTCGGCCTTATCCAATTCGTCAGTATAAGCTGTCTGCTTATCTGAATCAGCATTCTTATATTTAGCACTTGTTTTAATAGTTTGATTTAAATCGTACTCGTTTTGAAGAGCCGTTTTGACAACCTCAAGACCGCTTAACTGAGTCTTGGCTTGATTGATTTGTTCCACCAGTTGGTTGACTTCTGCTTGGCTGGCGTTTGATTGGCTCAGAATCGCTTGACCTGCTGTCAAAGCAGTATCATAGCTAGTTTGATGGCTCTGACTATCGTTGAAATAACGTGCCTGAGCTTTAATCTGATCCGCTTCCGCTAATAGATTGTGCAGTGGAATTAAATCGAATTCTTCTAAAGCTTCTGCTTTTGGCGCATCGTTCGGTACCATGTTTGGCTTAGCTGTGCCAACTTTGACAACTTGCGTTACTGGAACTAGAGTCTCCTCATTCGATAACTCCTGGCGGTCAACTTCTTGACCATTGGAGCTGTAAACACGAGTCTTGATTGTTCGCTCACCTTGAACACCTGGAATGGCGATTTGACGAGCATCTCGTACAAGCTCGTCCGTCTCTTCTTCACGAATGGTGAAGTTGATTTTTTCTACACGCGTTTCATCTGTATAAGTCAGTGGATACTCTGGCAAGGCGTCTGCTTTTGGTGCATCGTTCGGTACCATGTTCGGCTTAGCTGTACCAACTTTGACAACTTGCGTTACTGGAGCTAGAGTTTCCTCGTTGGACAACTCTTGACGATCAATCTCCTGACCATTAGAGCTGTAGACACGAGTCTTAATTGTTCGCTCACCCTCAACGCCAGAAGTCGCTATTTGACGGGCATCACGAACCAATTCGTCCGTTTCTTCTTCACGAATGGTGAAGTTGATTTTTTCTACTCGGATTTCGTCTGTGTAAGTCAGTGGATATTCTGGTAAAGCATCGGCTTTTGGTGCATCGTTCGGTACCATATTTGGTTTAGCCGTACCAACTTTGACAACTTGCGTCACTGGGGCTAGAGTTTCCTCGTTAGAAAGCTCTTGGCGGTCGATTTCTTGACCGTTGGAGCTGTAGACACGAGTCTTGATGGTGCGCTCGCCCTGAACGCCAGGAGTCGCGATTTGACGAGCGTCTTGAGGCAATTCATCAGTATATTGCTCTTCAATATTGAAGGCGATTTTCTCTACACGCGTCTCATCCGTATAAGTCAACGGGTATTCTGGCAAAGCGTCTGCTTTTGGTGCATCATTCGGTACCATATGCGGCTTAGCTGTTCCGATTTTGACAACTTGCGTTACTGGCGCTAGAGTTTCCTCATTTGAAATTTCTTGGCGGTCAACTTCTTGACCGTTGGAACTGTAGACACGAGTCTTGATTGTTCGTTCACCCTCAAAACCTGGAGTCGCAATTTGACGGGTATCCTGTGGCAACTCATCAGTGTATTGTTCCAAAATATTGAAGGCTACTTTTTCAACACGCGTTTCGTCCATGTAAGTTAATGGGTACTCTGGAAGAGCATCGGCTTTTGGTGCATCACTTGGAACCATGGTTGGCTTAGCGGTACCAACCTTAACAATTTGTGCTACTGGAGCTAAAGTTTCTTCATTTGAAAGCTCTTGACGATCAATTTCTTGACCGTTGGAACTATAAACGCGGGTCTTGATAGTTCGCTCACCTTGCACACCTGGAGTCGCAATTTGACGAGCGTCCTGTGGCAATTCATCAGTGTATTGTTCTTCAATATTGAAAGCAATTTTCTCAACACGCGTTTCGTCGGCATAAGTCAACTGGTACTCTGGCAAAGCGTCTGCTTTTGGCGCATCGTTTGGAACCATGATTGGCTTAGCTGTGCCAACCTTAACAATTTGTGTTACTGGAGCTAGAGTCTCCTCGTTGGACAGTTCTTGACGATCAATTTCTTGACCATTGGAGCTGTAAATACGAGTCTTAATCGTACGCTCGCCTTGGACACCCGGAGTCGCAATTTGGCGAGCATCTCGGACAAGCTCGTCCGTCTCTTCTTCACGAATTGTGAAGTTGATTTTTTCAACTCTAGTTTCGTCCGTATAAGTCAGAGGGTACTCTGGCAAAGTATCTACTTTTGGCGCATCGTTTGGTACCATGCTTGGCTTAGCCGTTCCGACTTTAACAACCTGCGTTACTGGAGCCAGAGTTTCTTCATTAGACAACTCTTGGCGGTCGATCTCCTGACCATTGGAGCTGTAAACACGGGTCTTAATCGTACGCTCGCCTTGCACACCTGGAGTCGCAATTTGACGGGCGTCACGAACCAATTCGTCCGACTCTTCTTCACGAATGCTGAAATTAATTTTTTCTACACGAGTTTCATCTGTATAAGTCAACGGATACTCTGGCAAAGCGTCTGCTTTTGGTGCATCATTCGGTACCATATTTGGTTTAGCCGTACCAACCTTGACGACTTGCGTTACTGGAGCCAGAGTTTCTTCATTAGAAAGCTCTTGGCTGTCAACTTCTTGACCGTTGGAACTATAGACACGAGTCTTAATAGTGCGCTCTCCTTGGACACCTGGAGTTGCAATTTGACGGGCGTCCTGTGGCAACTCATCAGTATATTGTTCCAAAATATTGAAGGCTACTTTTTCAACACGGGTTTCGTCCGTGTAGGTCAGTGGATACTCTGGCAAAGCCTCTTCTTTTGGTGCATCGTTCGGTATCATATGCGGCTTAGCTGTTCCGACTTTGACGACTTGCATTACTGGAGCGAGAGTTTCCTCATTTGAAAGTTCTTGACGGTCAACTTCTTGACCGTTGGAACTGTAGACACGGGTCTTGATAGTTCGCTCGCCCTGCACACCTGGAGTGGCAATTTGACGGGCGTCCTGAGGCAATTCATCGGTATATTGCTCCTCGATGTTGAAGGCTATTTTCTCAATACGAGTCTCATCCGTATAAGTCAGCGGGTATTCTGGCAAGGCGTCTGTTTTTGGTGAATCGGTTGGAACCAAATATGGTTTAGTTGTACCAACTTTGACTACTTGCGTCACTGGAGCTAGGGTTTCCTCATTAGATAGCTCTTGGCGATCAATTTCTTGACCGTTGGAACTGTAGACACGAGTCTTAATCGTGCTCTCACCCTCAACACCTGGAGTCGCTATTTGACGGGCGCCTTGGACTAGCTCGTCCGTTTCTTCTTCACGAATAGTATAGTTGATTTTCTCTACGCGCGTTTCGTCGGTGTAAGTTAGCAGGTATTCTGGTAGTTCTTCAACCTTTGGTGCGTCAGCCGGAATCAGGCTTGACTTACTTGTACCGACCTTAATAATCTGAGTGACTGCTGCAAGTATTTCTTCATCTGATAAAACTTGGCGGTCAACCTCTTGGCCATTAGAGGTATAGATACGAGTGGTAATAGCCCGCTCACCCTGGACACCTGGTGTGACAATTTGGCGACTGCCTTCTGGAATCTCATCAGTATACTGTTCTTCAACGGAAAAATCTATCTTTTCTCTTCTTGTTTCATCCGTCGCAGTCAGCTCTAATTCTGGGGCTTGATGCACGGGTGCTTCATCTGGTGCGGTACCATAAGTGGTTAGTTCCGGAACTTCTTGTACTGGCGCTGTATCTGGTGCAGTGCCATACATTGTCAATTCTGGAACTTCATTCACAGGTGCGGTATCTGGCGCAGTGCCATACGTTGTCAATTCGGGAACTTCTTGCACGGGTGCTTCATCTGGTGAGGTACCATAAGTGGTTAGCTCTGGGACTTCTTGAACCGGTGCTGTATCTAGCGTTGTGCCATAAGTCGTCAATTCGGGAACTTCTTGCACGGGTGCTTCATCTGGTGAGGTACCATAAGTGGTTAGCTCTGGAACTTCTTGCACTGGCGCTGTATCGGGCGTCGTTCCATAGGTCGTCAATTCGGGAACTTCATTTACGGGTGCGGTATCTGGTGCAGTGCCATAGCTGGTAAGCTCTGGGACTTGATGCACTGGCGCCTCTTTTGGCACAGATTTTACTGCAGCAGTTCCAACCAACACAATTTCCGAAACTGGCTCTGCAGTTACCTGGTCCGAAACCACTTCGCTTTTTACAATTTCTTTACCTGCAATATAATTGCGAGTGACGACAGTACGTGTACCAGCGACACCTGCGCGAATGACCTGAGATTGCCCCTCTGCGAGTTCATTTGAATATTGGTATTCTGTTTGATAAGGCAGGACTTGGGTTTGGCTGCTTTCCTGGCTCTTGAATTCCAGCTCTGGTACTTCAGTTACTGGAGAAAGCCGAGCGAATTCACGTTCTTTGGCAGCAATAATCTCTTTTTCTTGCTCGGTTAGTTTCTCTGTCTCAGTAGATACTGGCTTGTTGGCAGCACTCGGATTCCCAGAAAGACTAGCAGATTTGCCCGCCTGCGGATCGACTTCAACAGCTGACAAGTCCTTTTGTGCCGTAGGAAGCTGATGACTTCCTGCTGCGTTCTCCTTGCCCTGTTCACCGCTTTTCAGATAGCCAACATATTCGAAACCAGCAATCTCTAAAGGCTCCGGCAGCTTTTCTCCTACTGTCAAATTTAGTCTTTGATTGTAGGCGGCTAATTCAATATTGGTCACTGCAAATACAGAAGGAGCTAGGAGAATAGACCCTAGACCTGTCACTAGCAAAATAGAAGACAGGTATCGCTTGCCATTTCTACCTCGTGCAATTACTAAGACTGCTAAAGTCAGTCCAGCAGCTGCAAAAGTTGCTTCCCACAGACTTGAGTATCCCGTCTTTGGCAAACTTTTTGCCGAAAGCCCCTGGGTCTTAGGACGGTAAACCAGATAATAAGCATCAGAGTTTTCTTCCACAAACTTTGGAAGCTCCTTAACAACTGCATTCTTCTCAGCTTCAGTCAGCTCAGACTCTACTACGTAGTGATACTGGACTGGAACGGTTTTGCCGGCTGAGACTTCTGCGGCCTCAACCGTGCTTATATTTCCCCCTATGGCGGTACTCAAAAAGAAGCTTCCGATAGTGGCGGAAACCAATCCTACTGATAACTTTCTAAAAGAATAACGCTGGAGCGTATCGCCAGTGATTCTTTTTTCCATAATAATTCCCTTTTCTTCATATAATAATCTCTTAAAATTTTACAGAATTTCCTACAAAAATTCAATGCTTTTGCTTAAAAATATATCTTTGAAGGCTGAAATCTTTTGATTTTTGAACAACCTGAAAATAGTGTTCATTTTTAACTAAAAAAACAAATCTTCGGTTAGAAAATTTGCTTTTTAATCTATGTTTTAATTTGTTAATCAAGAGCTCAAATTCAACTCAAAGAGACCATACTCATGCTTGTCTCCTTGCAATTCTGCCGCATAGTGGCGCGTGACAGTTTTTTGATGAATCAAGGCCCCAATAGCTGAAGCTTGTCGCTTCTGCGCTTCTTTAAAAATCGGATAGGCCAAGGCAGAGCCCAACCCCAAGAATTGCTCATCTACTCCTAGATACATAATCGTATAACGTTTTGGAAAACGCTTGGTCCAAAAAAGCTTGGCTAGGTTAAGAGAAGTCAGTTTTTGATAAACCAGAGAACCGTAGTCCGGCATGGCAATCAGAAAACCAGCCAGCTTGCCCTCCTTATAGGCCAGCTTAACCATTGAAAAATCAAGAATATACTGGTATTTTTGAAAAATCTGACTGAACTGCTGACTGGAAATAGACCGATAAATCGGAAAATCTTGATAGAGACGATTGAGAAGCTCAAAAACCTGCAGCGAGGCTTCTTCCCAGTCCTTCTTTTTGGGAGAGCAAATGGTGAAACCCGCTTCTTCAAAAGACTCAAAGCGATGAGCCAGCTTGTCCTGATGAATTTGATTGCTGACCTTGGGATAAAAATTGGATAGATAGCGCTCCTTGAGCTCAAAACCAGTAGCCTGCCATAGCTGAGGATAATAGGCTGGATTATGAGGTTCTCCAGTAAAAGGAAGCTCCTCTGTTCCAGTCAGCTGCATTCGATAGCCCAGCCAAAAACTTGCTTGTACGGGGCCGATTATCTTAATCGCTCCGAGACTGCGAGCAAAACCTGCTAAATGCTCGATAAAAGCAGATGCAATCTGCTGGTCATTGATCGACTCGAAAAATCCCAAGTAAGCAGCCTCATCATCTGGATAGAAGGTCAGGAGGCCTCGAATACAAGACTGACTCTCCTCATAGCCAACAAAGGCATAGGTTTCTAAGTCAGAACTCAGCGGGTGACTGCCCTCAATCAAAGCCAGTTCTTCCTCTTCTGACTGCATGAGGTGGTCTGGCTGGTAAATCTGTTTGGGCAGGGCTAGAAAATCGTCCAGCTCTACAGCATTAGGTTTGACTGGTTTAATTTCCAGCATGGTCTTCCTCCTTGATTAGTCGAATCTTGCCAGTAAGGCCATCCATCTCAATCCAGTCACCGTTTTGCAGCTGGCTGCAGACACCTCTGACATTGACAATGGAAGGAATACCTAACTCGCGGGAAATAATGGCCGTGTGCGAGAGCAAAGACCCCTGCTCGGCAATGACACCCTTGGCTTGGGTCAGAAGATAAACCCAGCCCGGATCGGTCATCTTGGTCACAATAATCCGGTCCTGAGCAGACTCAATCTCCTGCACATCTTCCACGACCAAAACCTGTGCCTTAACGCAGCCAGGTGAGCAGCCAATCCCTTGTAAGGCTTGATTGCCCGTATTATGACTGCTAGTGCGGTTTTGCGGTTTCAGGTATTTCTCAAAGACTTGTCCAGCAAAAACATAGCGACTAAAGCTTGGCAGCTCCTTGTCAGCCTCCAACTTCTCCCGACGCTCAGCTATCAAGCCACTAACATCTCTGGACTTTCTGGTAAGCTCAAACAATTCTTCCTTTGTCAGGTAAAAAACATCGTCAGGCGAAGCCAGCAGCCCTTGCTCGGCTAATTGCTGCCCAAGCCTTCGGAAAATCTGTCGCATCATGCCGTAGATTCGTGTGCGGTTTAAGCGGGAGCTCTCCCGATATTTAACACCAGTCATGGCTCGCTTGCGAAGAAAATTCGTCCACCAGTCTGATTTTTGCACCTCTTCTTCAAGTTTCTGAGGTGCCAACTTCTTCTCCTCTTGCTGGCACATTTGCAGCAGGAGCTTGAGCAGACGCTCTGGGTGCGTTCGGAAGGTTGGAGTTTCTAACTTCAACTCTTCTGGAGCCCGATCACCAAATTCATGGATAAAATGGACTATTTTTTGGACCAAAGGATGATGGCGACTTAGAAAAACTGCTGGACTTTCACTTGCCATAGCCTGTCTAATCTCTGCATTTTCTTCTGCTTTCAGCTGAGCTGTTAAAGCCTGCAGAGCCAAAGCCGGCCTCATACTTTCAATCTGCTCAATTCCTGCAATCTCAGCCTGAACAGCCCCGCCGCGACGCGACTTCTTCAGGAGTCCAGTATAGACAAAAGCATAGAGGTCATTGACCAGCGTAATGTCCCAGTGAGCCAGAATATCCTCCTTTAGCTTGCTGGCCAAGGCAATCAAGGTCTCTGCATCTGCATCGGGAGAAAAGCTTGCTTCGTATTCTGGCTGAATCTGGGCAAACTGCTCTTCCAATTGCCTCATTTGCTTGGGTGCTGTCCAAAACTCTCGGATGATACGGAGCATGATTTGCAGGCGTTTGAAAGCAGACAAGTGCACCGGCATCTGAGGCACCTCTGTTTCTCTCACTCCCAGCATATCCTGCCAGATAGGAATGATTTTCTTAGAAAAAGGCAAAATCTGCAGAAGCTGATACCAGCTCTGAATCTGGTAATATACTCGACTGTTGACCGGCTGCAGCATATTTTGAAAGGTGGCTTCATAGGCAGCCAACTCAGGGGCATCCTTGCCAACCAAGCGTTGAGCCAGGCTTCGGAAAATGCTGGCATAAGCCTCCTGGATAAAGCTAATGGTCAGAGGACTGGAAACGCCCGGATAGCTCTCGACAATGTTGCTGTTATCCAGAATAATCTGCTGGCCTTCTGACAAGGTAGTAATAGGTCGTGCCTGCAAGAGATAGAGCTGGCTATTTGCGAAGGTAAACTCCATATCCATAAAGGGGCCGAAAAGTTTACTTACCTGACTTGCCAAGTCTTGCAGCTCCTCTAGTTGTTCCTGTGATACGTCTGGTGAGTCCTCCGTCTGCTCTGTATAAAAGAGCTGGTCCTTGGGATGGAGGGTCACCATTGTCGTAGGAATCTTATCCTCAACAACCTTGTTGCCCAAGCCTCGACCGATGACAATGATATGCTCGTTCAGAATGCCCTTGGGATTAGCTGTGAAGTAAATCCCAGACAAGTCTCCCTCCTGCATGACCTGCACAAGGCAAATCATCTGCGCTTGCTTCAACGATAGTCCCTGCTCAAATAGATAGCTAAGTGCTGACTCCTGATAAAGAGAGAGCAAGATTGCTTGGATGGCTTCTTTAAGCTGCTCTGGCTTCACATTGAGCTGGCTCTTAAACTGACCGGCAAAGGATGAGGTCTTCCCATCCTCAATGGTAGCAGATGAGCGGACTGCGAAGCGACAGTCTGTCTGAGAAAGCTCCTGCCGAATCCAGTTTTCTGCTGCTGTCAGATCTTCCTGCGCAAACTGCTCTTTAGCCCAATCCTGCAATTGCTGACTGAGTTGGGACAAGTCCAACTCTCCAGACCGATAAGCTTCTTCCATCCGCTCCAAGTCAGCAGAGCTGGTAGATTCTTGAAAAAAGTCAAAAGCAAACACTGCAAAGTCAGGAATCGGCAAACCAGCAGCCTGCATTTTCAGCAAATGATAGGCCTTGCCTCCGACCTGGTCAAGCCCTGTCTGCTTGATTTTTTTCATCAAAGCACCCCCATCAAGAGATAAACAGCGACGGACAGAACCATGGTCGTCTCCGTGATATAGGTATAGCGCTCCACCCGCTCCCGTATATTAAAGCGAGTTGGATCCTTGATAAACTGCTCAAACTGGACGGTCATCCAGATGACATTCAGCACCAAGACCACTACTCCGACATGGGAAATATTCCAGAGAAGGGCGAAATTGGTCAAGATATCCAGCAGAGTCACCACCTCGATAAAGCGAGTGGCTCTTTTGTAGCCAAAAAGCTTAGAATAGGTCACATACTCTGTCTCATCTTTTGGCGCCCGAATCTTGCGGCAGACTTCCCAGATCAGACTTGGGAAATACATGGTAAAGGCCAGCAAAACGGTCGGCAAGGACAAGAGAGGCAGATTGTACTTGTAGCAGACAAAAGAAATGGTATAGAGATTCAAAATCATCATGACTGGATTATGGGTTACTAGAGCCAGTGGCAGAGAATTTTGAATCTTGTCACGCTTGAAGAACCAGAAGGACATGAGAGTTCCGTAGATATAGAGAAAGAGAAACCAGCCAATATTGTTCATAAAGAGAACATTGAGAAGTACAGATACAGTTACGATAAAGCTGAGGGCAATAGCCAGGTCCTTCTTTTTCACTCGTCCAGATGGCAGAGACCGATGAGGAAAGAGCCGCCTGTCGGTCTCGTAGTCTTTGAAATCATCCGCAATCCGCAAAATCATCAGAAAGACGAAAATGGTAAAAATACCAATCAACTCCTGATGATCAAAGTGAAAGGTAGTCACTCCGTCATTGAGCAGAAGGACAAAATAAATCTCAAAAAACATGATGGCAGCCACAAAAAAGCGTGGCAGCAAAGGAAACATTTCCTTATAATAAACAGCTAATCGTTTAAACATAGCTTTTCTCCAATCTTTTCCCCCATTTGAATCTGGGTTTCTATTCCTAGGTCTGAGTAAGTCAGGATATCCTGATCCAAGCGAATCGTGTCTGCTGGATAGAGGACAAGAATGGTTGAGCCACCCAGACCAAAGCAGCCCTTCTCCTGTCCCCTGACCAAATAATCCTGACTGTGATTATATATTCTTCCGACCAGAAGTGCCCCTACTTCCATCTGCAGGACAGGTCCTAGGTCGGTATCTAAAAGACAGTATTCTCTTTTATTTTCCTTGTAAATCAAGCACCGCTTCTGGGCTACCTGTCTGACCGTATGCAGGCGTCCCTTGATTTTTCGTTTTTGGGTAATTCTGCCGGATTCAGCTGCCAGATAGCGGTGCAGGTCTTCCACTCCCAAACGATAAACTAGCGCTGTTCCACCACTGAACAGCTGAGCTAACTCTTCATCCAACAGTAAGTCAGCTAGCCTGTATGTCTGCCCCTTAATCTTCAGTTGCAAATCCTGACTGATGGTAAAAACCTCTAGCTTGGCATCCGCCACTGCCAGTACTTGACTGTCAGGACAGACTGGACGCAGAGCGGGATTGATTCTCCGTTGGAAAAAAGCCGCGAAGCTAGGATAGGGGCCATCTTCATAGTCAGCCAGATTCAGCTGATAATTTTTCACAAAAGCTGCTATTTTCTTGCGAGAACAAGGAGTGTAGTCTTTCAAAGTTAGAAGATAAGACAGGCTAGGTCGGGTCAAGAAACGCAACAAGATGCGGCCCCAACCAGTACCATAAAGCTTATCTAACAGCCCCGCCTTATATTCTGTCGGTTCCACTACTTGGCTAGTCTTTCTCTGATAGACCTTAACCATGCGGGAGAACTCCCAGACCAATCAGACTTGCAACAGCTAAAATCGCAAAGACCAGATAGGCCAGCTTATTTGGCTTGGGAATCCGGCAGTTGTAGACAAATAGGAAGGTCAGCAAAAGAGACAAGCCCAGCCACACCCAAGCAAAGAGATCAGGCGCCAGCCATTGACAGACCAGATAGGTCAGAGGGAAAAATAGGGCGCTGTAAGTCACGGGCAAGCCGATAAAATAAGAGCCAGATCCTTCATCATGCTTGGCCAAGCGGTTAAAATGCGCCAAGCGCGTAACTGAAGCTAAGACATAGAGGACAGCCAAGATGATATTGGCCGCTCCCAAGGGCAGCTGGGTCATGAGAAGCACAGCCGGAAGAGCCGCAAAGCTAATCATGTCACAGAGCGAATCAATCTCAATGCCGAAGCGCTTCTGACTTTCAGTCCGCTTCATCCGCCGCGCCACCACACCATCAAAGAGGTCACAGATACCGCTAACGATAAAGGCCATCATGGCCAGTCGCAGCTGGGACTGAATGACGGCATAGATTGCCAAAAGTGCAAAAGCAGCGCCCATATAGGTCAGGATAACAGATTTGTCGTATTCACCGATAAACAAAGGTTCATTCTTCTTCATGAATTCTTATTTCTCCTCTTCTTCCATCTAAGGTTACCAGCATGCCAGTTTCTAGCAGCTGAGTTGCATTCTTGGCGCAGACCAGAGCTGGAATCCCGCATTCCCGAGCGACAATAGAGGCATGGCAGAGAACACCGCCATACTCTGTCACAAGACCGCCCAGAATACCGAAAACATAGCTCCAACCCGTATCTGTATAGCGAGTGACAAGAATTTCTCCCGGCTCAATCGTCTCAATATCAGCCAAATCCAAGAGGACTCGAACCCGACCGGTCACCTGACCACTGCTGGCTGGCATTCCCGTAAGAAGCGCTTGGCTATCACGGGACACCGCTTCCAGACTCATCTCTTTGTCGGTCAAATCACCCACTGGCTCAAAATTCCGATAGGCCTGGCAATAATGCCGATTATCAGCTGCTTCTTCTTGAAGCTGGTCTGCAGTCTTTTGCCCTTCTATAAAGGAAGTCAGACTTTCTTTCTTAATGTAAAAAACATCTTGAGAATCTTTCAGAAAGCCTCGCTTTTCATAGGCTCGGCCGAGTTTGAGGCTAATTTGACGAATGAGGTGGTAATAGCGCGTGGAAATATCCTTGAACTCCTCTCGCCACCAGAGCAAGTTCCGAAGGTCTTGATTGATTTTTTCTATCTTTTTCTGCTTGGCTCGAGATAGATGAGCAAGATCTAGCTCAGACTCTGAGACAGGACTGAGCGAAGCTTTGGCCGCTTGGTAATACGTTGAATCAGCAACCAACTGCTGAACCGCTCTCAGGACCTGATGAGCATCTTCTTCATAACTAGCTACTCGCAAGTCCAGCTCCCGTGCCGAGTGATAGCCAAAGTCCTTTTGAAAATTCTGAATCTTGATAAAATCAGTTCGCTCAGGATATTGTGCAGCCAGTTCCTGCAATTCTTCCACCGATAGCTTCAACCAATCGTCTGTCAGTTTCTCATCTGCCAAAACAAAATTAGCAGCTTCCAGCATTCGAGTCAAAGGCTTGGTATGAGAAACATTTCCTAACTTGGCAATCAGTTGGAAAAATTCATCGACCGTCAGCCATTTGAGGAGACTGGTCTTTTTCATAGACAGCTGGACCGTATTGATGTAGGCCTGCCAGAAATAAGTTCCCTCACTGTCTAAATAAGCCTGATTTAGCACTAACTGCCAAAGACTCTCGACTTGCTGGAGCGGGCTTTGGTCGTTTAGTTCTTGGATTTCTTGATTCAGGCGGGTAAATTGCTGACGCAGCTCTTGCAGCTTGTCTGGCGCCTGATGCAGAAAAGTCTTAGTTACCTTTTGCGTTTTCAAGGCTACCCGCAGGAAATTCAAGAGCAAGGCTGGACTTAATTTGCTGGTAAAACCTTGACCTTGGTAGTCTTTATTGACTCCCAGCTCATCATCAAAGTCTCGCTCAATATAACCCGGAATCTGCTCCATACCTTGCTTGACCACGCCTAAGTTCCAGAAAGGTCGGGCATAATGCAGGCGCATCAGCGGCGGCATCACTCCTTCAGGCTCTAAGCCAATTGCCAGCAAAAAACTGGAGAGTGCCTCTTGCCAAGAATGGCGGTAAAGGCTCCACATCAGATTTGGACAGGGCTGGGCCGCCACGCCACCATCCCGAAAATTCGCCGTCGTCCAGCGGCCACTGTCGATTTTAGTTGGTACTGTCGTGATGGGCCGAGCCTGCAGCAAATAGACTTGCTCTTGGACAGCACACCACTCAATATCCATCGGCCGACCAAAATACGCTACAATCTCCAATACCAGTTCATGCAGCTTCTGCAAGACTGCCAGAGGCATTTCAACTTTTTCAAACTGGCTCCAGTCCGGCTTGTACCAAGCAAGAGTCAGCTGCTCAGGATTAATTTGACCGTTAACCAAGCTCTCAGCCGAGCCTTTTACATACTCAAGCAGCATAGACTGGTCCTGATTAGTCGCCACATCTAGAGAAAAGCAGACACCGCTGAAGTCAGGCTCTATCTGCTCCTGAATCAGCACTGCCATAGCAAAATCCTGCTCAGGCAAACCCTGGCGCTGCCAGTAGGCCAAAGCTTCTGGATTAAAGAGGGAAAGCAGACAAGAACGAATGCCCTGCTCAATTTCTGACAGTGTCCGGCAATTGCCAATCGAGTCATATTGGCCAGCGAATGACATGGCCTGTCCGTCTTCTAAGATGGCACTACTGCGAACAATATAAGCTTGATTTTCCTGACAAAAGTCTGCTAACTGCTGTAGCCAAGCTGGATCCAAGGGATACTGCTGCAAACGCTCCGCGATTTCCTCCTTGCCCAGTTTGATTAACTCTTTAAGTCCCTCTTTTGAGTATTCTGGCAGAGCCGCTCTTAGCCAAGCCATTACTTGGTCCGCCGGCAAAATCAAAGCCTTAGGAACCGAAAGCCCCAGCTGACAAAGGTTGATTAACTGATTGATTTTACCGCCATAGACGACCGAAGGCTCTTTTTCCAGCCATAGTTCTTTCATCAAAAACTCCCATCTCACATACGATTTTTTCTAAGCTTAGCCCAGTAGAGCAGACGATTGACTCCCAGATGCGTACCCGCCCCTAGGATTAGAATGCCCAGCATCTGCTGCCAGGACAGAGGGATATAGAAAAGTAAGAAAATAATACAGCCAATCAAGGAATCAATCTGGTCTATCCAGATAAAGGTCCATTTCCAGCCATTTTCCGCCGTCTTGCCCTCTCTGATTTCCAAACGGCGCTTGATAAAGCTATTGGGCAGCTCAAACAAAACATAAGCCAGCCCCAAAAGAGCCCCTAGCACCAGATTAAAGAGCACGGCATTTTCGTAGAAGGCATAGACCAAGTGTAGCTTCTCTAGGCTAGGAATGCTCTTCAAGAACAATCCCCAAAGGATCTGCGCCAAAGCTCCCCAGACAATCATGCCAAAGAAACCTTTCCAGGTCTTGTTAGCCCCAAAAAGCCTCTTCCCATCCTTTAAAATCAGCCCAGCATCCATTGGTCGATAAGCCGCCTCTAGCAGTGAAGACTTGCAAAAGATCATATTCAGAACTCCAGCCAGAATGACCGGCATCAGGGTGATATATAAGGCAAGAATCGAACGCATACTTATTTCCTATTCTTTTTATGAAAATCTGCTTGAAAAGATTAAGAGACTTCTCAAACTTTTATGGCTTCATTATATCATAAGTCTCTAAAGCCCTTACACAACAAACTGTCAACAACTGTCACATCTGATCGTAGTACAAAAATTCGTTATTCTAAAATGTTGCTTCCCGTCGCATCTGTAACTACCTGATTTTTTAAGACATACTAAGAGTTAGTAGCAACTAAGCAAGATTGCAGATAATATGTCAATCAATCTTCCTTTTATTATAAAAGGCTTTTAAAAATTTGTAAAGAAGCGCTTTATGATTCAAAGTAAAAAACCAGCCTTTCTAGCTGGTTTGTCAGTTTATCCTCTATCATCATAGCCATTTGGATGACTGGAATGCCATTTCCAAGCAGTTTCGATAATGATTTCGATATTGTCAAATTTCGGCTGCCAGCCCAGAACATTTCTTGCTTTCTCAGAGGAAGCAATCAGCGTATCCGGATCCCCTGGGCGCCGCTCTGCTATTTCCAAAGGAATAGGATGTCCGGTCACCTTTCGTGCTGCTTCTACAATCTGAAGGTTGGAAAAACCAGTCGAAGAGCCAAGGTTAAAGGCATCTGAAGGCTGTCCAGCACGCAGATGCTCAACAGCCAAAATATGGGCGTCAGCCAAGTCGAAAGGATGGACATAATCGCGGACATTAGTCCCGTCCGGAGTATCGTAATCATCGCCAAAGACAGCAATCTTCTCACGTTTGCCCTGAGCCACTTGAAGCACAATGGGCAGGAGATGAGTTTCAGGTCCGTGGTCCTCGCCGATTGAGCCGTCGGGTTTGGCACCGGCTACATTGAAATAACGCAGGGCTACAAACTTGATGCCATAAGCCTGGTCTGCCCAGCGCATAATGGTCTCCATCATGAGTTTGCTCTCACCATAAGGATTGATCGGCTTTTGCGGAGTCGTTTCCAGAATCGGCACTTCCTCAGGAATGCCATAAGTCGCAGCAGTTGAAGAAAAGACAATGTTTTTAACGCCGCATTCCTGCATGACCTCCAAGAGAGAAACCATGCCGGCCGTGTTATTATCAAAATACTTGAGCGGGTCCGCCATGGACTCTGCGACCAGTGAAAAGGCAGCAAAGTGAATGACTGCATCGATGGATGGATGTTTGGCAAATACACTACGCATAAAATCCTTATCAGCTAAATCTCCCTCATAAAAGACAGCTTGCGGATGGACGGCTGCGCGATGGCCAGTCACCAAATTATCAACAACGACTACCTCTTCCTTGCCTGCTGCTACCAGGCGATCAACCATGTGCGAGCCGATATAGCCAGCACCACCTAATACTAAAATTGCCATAAAACTTCCTTTCCCTGTTACGCTAGATTCATTATAACACATTTCCTAAGGCTGGATGCCGACGGATTGGACGAAGCGCATGAAAGCTTCCTGCCCCTCCTCTGTTCGCTTGTAAACTCCAGCATCTTCCAGCACACGGCTGAAAATTTGTCCAACCGAAGCCTGAACTACTCCTTCCACCGTTTCAGCGGAAATATTTGGATTTTGGTCTTTGAGCCGATTGGCCCAATCCTGATGATAGGCAGCAACCTGACAGTCTTCTCCCAGCAAGAAAAGTTCCACCTGCTTGAGTTCTTCCTTGAGCCGAGGCGGCAGAATAGCCAGTCCCATAACCTCAATCAGACCGATATTTTCTTTCTTAATATGCTGCACATCCTTATGAGGGTGGTAAATGCCGTCTGGATGTTCTGAGGAAGTTTGATTGTCCCGCAAGACCAAGTCCAGCTCAAAAGATCCATTTTTCCTGCGGGCAATCGGCGTGATGGTATGGTGAGGCTCACCCTCAGACTCTGCCAACACCTGCACACTTGGGTCAGAATAAGTCCGCCAAATTTTCAAGATCTTGTCAGCCAACTCAATCAACAGCTCCTTTTTCTCAGACCTCAGACGAATGACGGACATCGGCCACTTGACAATGCCTGCCTCCACCTCTTCAAATCCGCTAAAAGTAAAGCTGTAATCCAGCTCTGCCATTTCCATAGGGAAAATGTGTCGGCCGCCCTGATAGTGGTCGTGACTCAGGATAGAGCCGCCGACAATAGGCAGGTCGGCGTTGGATCCTGCGAAATAGCCTGGAAAGGTCTCGACGATGTCCAGCAGGCGCTCAAAGGTCAGCCGACTGATAGCCATGGGAAGGTGCTGGCTGTGCAGAAAGATGCAATGCTCATTAAAATAGGCATAGGGCGAATACTGAAAACCCCACTCCTGTCCAGCCAAGTCAAAGCGGATAATCCGATGATTGGCGCGAGCTGGGTGGTCCAAGCGGCCTTGGTAGCCTTCATTTTCCATGCAGAGCTGACAGGCTGGATAATGGCTATTCTTAGCCTTTTTAGCTGCCGCAATTTCCTTGGGATCCTTTTCTGGCTTAGAGAGATTGATGGTGATTTCCAAATCTCCATATTCAGTCGGCGCTTTGAAAGCAATGTTTTTAGCAATAGCCTTGACCTTGATATAGTCGTTCTTTTGACTAAGCTGGTAAAAATCAGCCACAGCTTGCTCGGGATTGGAGGCATAAGTCGTCCAGAAGTCCCGATTGAGCTGGCTAGGAGCTGGTGTAATCAAGTCCATGAGCTCAGCTCCCAGTATATCCTGCTCAGCTAGGGTATCACCAATCGTACCATTCTTGACAGCCAAAGCTACCAAGTCATCCTTCAGGTCAATTAGCTGCTCAGCCTCTGTCTCCTGCTCTGTCACTGCCTCTCCGACTAAAGCCATGACACGATTGCTCAGATAAATGGTGTCCATTTCCTCAAAAGTGCTATTGTCAATCACTGCAGATACAAAAGCATCCAGTAACTTCTTGGACATAGGTCTTCCTTTCTTTTGCTAGTAAAGAGAGTGGGACAGAAATCGGTAATTCGTTAGAATTCGATTTCGTCGTCCCACCTCCGCACAGTTGAGTAGGGCTGTAAAAGCTGATGAAATCAGCGTAATAGAGCCCACTCAACCACTGCGTCTTGCTCGACAATCCAAAGACAATTGAGAGGCTAGGACTTTTGTCCCAGACCCAAGTTCCTTTTCTGTGAATTAGTCCAGCAATCGGCTTCCGCCAGCTACTTCTGCAATGTAAAAGCTAGGGGCATAGCCGACAACTTCTTGATACTTGCGGCCGACATTTTCTTTGAAAAATTCCACCGCATCCTTAGCAACTAAAGCAATGGCGCAGCCACCGAAGCCTGCTCCGGTCATACGAGCCCCCAGAACACCTTCTTGCTTCCAGGCCGTGTGAACCAAGGTGTCCAGCTCTAGACCTGTCACTTCATAGTC
Source organism: Streptococcus sanguinis (assembly GCF_019929145.1). Classification (GTDB taxonomy): domain Bacteria; phylum Bacillota; class Bacilli; order Lactobacillales; family Streptococcaceae; genus Streptococcus; species Streptococcus sanguinis_U. Next base: position 793,196 of record NZ_JAHZOW010000001.1, read on the forward strand.
ATGTTCCAAAGAAACGTGGGAAGCATTCATGAGACGGCCAAACTTTTCAAGATTGCCCGCCTGCAAAGCTGCCCGTGCTTGCAAAGTACGTTGATTTTCCAAAACAGCATGGCGAGCCCGTTTGAGACGATTTTCGTCCTCTATCAGATAGCTATACTCGTCAAAGGCCCACTCATCCAACTCGCCCAAGGTTGCGATAGACAGTTTACGGTTCAGTTCTTCAACAGCTTTTTCGCACTCCGCCCGACGCTCATTGTACTTAGAATCCGCCAACTCACGACGCTTGTTGGTATTCATAATCACTACGACATTGTCCTGGAGATCAAGCGGCACCAAGTCATATTCGAGAGTATCGGTGTCTAAGTAAATAGCCCGCTGGTCAGCACCCATCCCGATAGCAAACTGATCCATGATGCCAGAATTAACCCCGATAAATTCATTCTCAGTTAATTTACCGATTTTCACTAGGTCCAAACGTTCCAACTGCAAATCAAAGAATTTCTCAGCAATGACACCCGTCAAAAGCTCTAGCGATGCAGAAGATGATAAGCCAGAACCATTTGGAATATTTCCATAAACATAGACATCCATGCCTCGGTCAATTATATGGCCTGCCTCCTGCAGAAAATGCAGAACTCCTTTTGGATAGTTGGTCCAGTTATGCTCAGGCTCAAAGTGCAGGTTTTCCAGTGGCACTTCAATAATCCCTTTTTCTTCAAAATTCCCTGAGAAGAATCGCAAGAGCTGGTCATCTCTCTTGCGAGCCGCTCCATAAGTTCCTAGAGAAATCGCAGCAGGAAAAACATGGCCGCCGTTATAGTCCGTATGCTCACCAATCAGATTGATCCGACCGGGTGAAAAGAAAGTGTGGTCCGCTTCTACTCCAAAAACTTTAGCAAAATCTGCGCGGACTTGCTCCGCTGAAATTAGGTTTGACATAAGCTAAACTCCTTTAAAATGAATGATCGACATTGTAATCGTTTTCTTATATTTATTATAACTGTTTCCGAGTAAAACTTCAATAAATTTAGTAAAATTTTACTAATTTTATAGATAGATTTTTTGTAAAAATCCAAACAGTAATCTGTCTGGATTATTTTATAAGGAGCAATAGATTAGAAAATATTGTCTTCCGTCTCAGCATCAAAGTAATGCGCCTTGTTTAGGTCGAAGCCAAGTTTAATACTGCTTCCGGTATTCATATGATCACGTGCATCAACTTTGGCAACAAACTCACTGCCACCAACCGTACAGTAGAGGTGAGACTCCGCTCCAAGCAACTCAGAAACAGAAATCTTCGCAGTTAGAACCGACTCAGGGAAGGTTTCCAGAAAAGCTGGTTCCATGTTGATATCTTCAGGACGAATACCAAAAATCAACTTATTGCCTTCATAGCCCTTCTCCCGCAACCTCTTAAGATTGCCCTCTGGGACTTGGAGACTGAAGTCTCTGTTTGGTCCGACAAGACGGCCATCTTCCAGTGTCACTTCAAAGAAGTTCATAGCTGGGCTGCCAATGAAGCCGGCCACAAACTTATTTGCCGGATGTTTATAGACTTCCTGCGGCGTACCAATCTGCTCCACTCGACCAATCGTACCAGTTCCAGCAGGATTCTTGGTCGCTGACATGATAACGATACGATCCGCCAAGGTCATAGCTTCAGTCTGGTCGTGGGTAACGTAAATAGTTGTTGCCCCGATACGGCGGTGAATTTTGGCAATCTCCGCCCGCATAGAAACACGCAGCTTAGCATCCAAGTTAGACAAAGGCTCATCCATAAGGAAAACCTTTGCATCCCGAACAATAGCGCGTCCCATAGCTACCCGCTGACGCTGACCGCCAGACAAATCAGCTGGCTTACGCTGCAAGAATTCCTTCAAGCCTAGGATTTCTGCTGCTTCATTGACCCGTTTATCAATATCTTCCTTGCTGTACTTGCGCAGCTTGAGACCAAAGGCCATGTTGTCGTAGACCGTCATGTGGGGATAGAGGGCATAGTTCTGGAAGACCATAGCGATGTCACGGTCTTTTGGTGCCACATCATTGACCACTGTACCGTCAATAGAGGCAGTTCCTTCTGTAATATCCTCCAAACCTGCAATCATACGCAGCGTAGTTGATTTTCCGCAGCCGGACGGACCGACAAAGACGATAAACTCTTTGTCCTTGATATCAAGATTGAAGTCTTCCACTGAGTAGTGGTCGCTGTTGGGATATTTTTTATAGATATTTTTCAGATTTAATTCTACCATTCTTCTTCTCTTTTCTTATCTCTATTCAAAAGTGATAGCTTGGCCATTTTCACTAGCGCTATATGTCAATTCTTTGAGGTTGATAACTACTTGAGCAGTGACCGACTTTTCTGCATTGCTACGGACAATACGGAGGCTATTTTCATCCAATAGATTCACTTCAATAGTGCCATCTAGGTCAAAGGCAGCAGACTGGTTGCGGTAACGGAAAAGCTTGAGCAAGGCTTGCACAACTGGACGCTTGACTTCTTCAGCAATCTCCTCATTACTGTAATAATGACGGTTGATATTGCGACCTTCCTTGGTGTTTTCTAGCAGTTCAAGATCATTTTTCCCAGCTAAGAAACCAACATAATAGACCTGTGGAATCCCTGGAGCAAAAGCCTGAATCAGACGACTAATGAAGTATTTCTTGTCGTCATCGCCCAAGGCTGAGTAGTAAGTCGAGTTAATCTGGTAAATGTCCAGATTATTGTACTCAGCTGAGGAATACTTACGCTTGACATTGGCCCCAACCTTATATAGTTCATTGGTTGCAAAATCAATTTCTTCATCAGTCAAAATATCCTTAACATCAACAACCCCAATACCATCGTGGGTGTCCAGTGTTGTGAATTGCTTCATAGGACTCATTTCAAGCCACTTGACTAGACGCTCAGCTTTACCACTGTATAGAGAATAAAGAGTTACCATCGGCAGCGCAAAATCATAGACAAAGTAGCCATGCTCTGCAATCTTGAACTGGATAGAATAATGCTCATGAATTTCTGGTAAAATATCCGTCCCAAACTCAGCCGCTTGCTGCTGGACTTTTTCTAAGAGATCCCAGATTTCTGGCTCAACAAAGAAATCATTAGTATCTAACTTTTTGACTGCATAGGCAAATGCATCTAAACGAATCAGATCACAGCCATGCTCTGACAGTTGACGCAATGTTTTCTTGATGAAATCATTAGTTACCTGGCTGCTCACATCTAGATCAATCTGCTCTTCACCAAAGGTGTTCCACAGATACTCAGTGCTTCCATCTGCAAAGACGATTTCCTGCTTAGGTGCCCGATCCTTACGCTTATAAATCAAATCAACATCAGCTTGCGTCGGACGATTTTCTGGCCAAAACTTATCCCAGCTGAGAAAGAGGTCACGATACTCACTCTGATCCTTCTTTTCCTGAAAATCCTTATAATACTTGGACTGGCGTGAGATGTGGTTGATCATAAAGTCAAACATGAGATAATATTTCTCGCCCAGCTTTTCTACATCCTCCCAGTCACCAAAGGCTGAATCAACCTCTTCATAGTCTACTGGAGCGAATCCCCGGTCACCAGTTGATGGGAAGAAAGGGAGCAAATGCACTCCTCCAACAGCATCGCCAAAATGCTTTTCTAAATTGTCATATAAATCTTTTAAATTCTCCCCCAGGCTGTCTGAGTAAGTAATCAGCATGGTCTTATTTTGAATAGCCATAGTCTTCTCCTCTAAAATCTTGTCTTATATACTCTTTCCCGTGCGCTGAATGGAAAACGCCCTAAGCTCTGTATGAAAAAGCTGAAGCTTCTTTTTCCAATTCCCTATTTTTCCACAGGCGTTACAAATTCAGTAGTTTACGGGCTCTGTATCTTGAGCTTACTTCACTGCCCCGTTGCTCATTCCAGCAATAATGTTGCGCTGGAAGATGAGATAGACGATAGTAATGGTGATAATCCCAACAACATAAGAAGCAAAGCTCGGTCCATAATCATTAAAGTATTGACCTGTGTAGTTATATTGGAAGAGTGGCAGAGTCCACATCTTGGAGTCTTTATTGAGTACCAAGAGAGGAAGCATGAAGTCATTCCAGAACCAGAGGGCATTGATAATCATGGTTGTAGCATGCATGGGTTTCATCATAGGAAAGATAATCTTGAAATAGGTTGTAAACTTTCCAGCACCATCAATTTCTGCTGCCTCATCCAGACTGTCTGGAATGGAAATCTTAATGTAGCCTACATAGAGAAAGAGAGTCTGTGGAACAGCGTAAGCCAGATAGAGAATAATTAATCCCCAAGTGTTGGCTAGTCCTAGCTTACTCATCATAACTGTAATAGGAATCATGATAACTTGAAAAGGAACGAAAATTCCTAAAATCAAGAGCGTATACATAATACCAAAAGCTTTTTTCTTAGACATATTACGAGCGATAGAGTAAGCAGCCATGGGAATAAAAATCATGACAACAACCAAAGATAGAACCGTGATTACAATTGAATTCCAATAGTAGCCTCCGATACCATCAGCCAAAAGGCGTTGAAAATTTTCTAAAGTCGGTTGAGTCGGAAATCCGAAAAAATTATTAACGATGTCTTTGGTAGACTTAAAGGAACTAAATATTGTTGCTAAGAGTGGAATTAAAATGATAATAGATCCCAGTGTTAGCAAGATATATTTACTAAAATTAGCTTTTCTTTCTGCATTTTTCATCGGGCTTCTCCTCTTAGATTTCAAATTTCTTAGATACTCTCAACTGGATAATAGAAATAACCGCAATCAAGAGAAACAAGATAACAGCAATGGCATTGGCATAACCAAATTGATTGCTCTTAAAAGCATAGTTGTATACCAGAAGTCCTAGAGAGGTGGTCGCATTATTCGGACCGCCGCCTGTCATGGCAAAGACCTGGTCAAATGCTGTCAAACCACCTTTTAGAGCCAAGATAAAGACCATGGAAACGCTTGGTAGGAGATAAGGAAGTTCCACCTTCCAAAAGATTTGTTTGCTGCTAGCTCCATCAATTCGAGCTGCTTCTGTAATCTCAGTCGGGATAGACTGAAGACCAGCTAAGAAGATGATAATAGGCATGGCTACCCCTTGCCAAAGCAAGACGAAGATTGCTGCAAAGATTGCACCGCCATTCGTTCCTAGAAGGCTGGTTTTAAGAAATTCAATTCCTAAGGCATTCCCTATAGCTGGCAACCCGTAGTTAAAAAGTTGCTTAAAGATAAGAGCCACAGTCAATCCAGATAGGACAGCGGGGAAGAAAAACCAAGCTCGGAAGAAAGTTTTCCCCTTTATCTTCGAGTTGAGAGCTCGTGCTATCCAGATCCCCAGCATAATCTCACCAACAACCATACAAATAGTAATGATCAATGTAAATCCTATCGCGTTCATAAACTTAGGATCGCTCATGAGGAGCATAAAGTTATTGAGTCCGACAAACTTATAATTATAGGTCAAGCCAGTCCAGTTTGTCAGGCTGTAGAAGGCACCCTGAAACATGGGCACATAAAAGAATACAGCCTGTAGTACAAGGGGAACTAGGACAAAGAACCAACCCCAATATTTCTCAATCAATTTTTTCATAGTAGATCTACTCCTACTCTACGTCTGCTTTCATCGGATTGAAGAAGGCATTTAGTGCTTTCGCCATATCCTCTTTGTTTCCAGTTGTAATATAATTCCCAGTCAAGGTATAAAAATCACTTTCACTGGTCCAGTCTTGGGCTAGCCAAACGAGGTGTCGGTCTGTAAATGCTAGTTCAGCAAGACCGGCTAGCGGTGCATCTGACCCAGCTTCCTTGACACCTTCAATAGCTGTTGGTGAGCCGTCCACATCATAATATTTCTGCATAACTTCTGGACGTGACATATATTCAACAAAAGCATTGGCTTCTTTCTTGTGCTTACTACTTGACGAGATAGACCAAGCTAGGTCTCCTGCTCCAATGGTCAAGCTTTGTCCTTTTTGCTTTCCAGGGAAAGGGAAAGTTCCAACATTAAACTTAGGATCTTGCGCATTGATTGCTGTGATAGCCCAAGAGCCATTTGGAGTCATCAGGGCATCGCCTCTAGCAAAGGCACCGACAACATCAGTATAGCCTGCTCCCTGCCAGTTGGTCTGCATGGCTCCTTTTTTGCGGAATAAATCTAACAGCCTGAAATCATCTTTAAGCACTGAATCTGAAGACTTGATGGCATTTGGCTTGGAAAAACGTAGGTAATCATTCGCTTCCTTACCGCCACCTGTTGCAGTGGCAAGAGCTAACTGATGATAACCATTCAAGGTCCAAGTATCTGCTCCTGCAATGGCAAAAGGCGTTTCCCCTTTTGCTATAATCGTATCAACCAATTCCTCAAATTCTTCCCAAGTCTCTGGAACTTTCAATCCCAATTCTTTAAATTTATCCTTGTTGTAATAGATACCATAAGCATTAGCAGTATAAGGGATATTGTAAATCTTTCCATCTATCGCATATTTATCTGCGTAATGATTCTTAACTCGCTTGAGATAATCTTTATTAGATAAATCTTCAAAGTACCCAGCTTTAGCCCATTCTTGCAATTCAATAGATTGGGGATAGATATTGACAACATCAGGAACATCTCCAGCCAGAACTCGAGTTTTGAGTACTTCCCCAGCGTTAGGAACATTCACCACTTTCACATGCACATTCGGATTTTCTTTTTCAAAGTCTTTTGCAATCTCACGAAGGGTATCAACCATTTCACCCTTCTGGTTGAAATACTCAATCGTTACCTTACCATCTGTTGACTCCCCTTGGCTACTGCAAGCTGACAGCCCCAAAAGGGACAGTCCTGTAATAGCAGCTAAGCTCATCTTTTTATACCATTTCATGATCTAGCCTCCTTATTTTTTAATAAAATGCAGCTGTCTGCTAAGATAATCTCCTTGCGGAAGATTCATAGTGATACCAGCATACATGAGTTCTGCACCTGAGTAAACTGCGCCATTTCCCTGTAGCTCATAAAGCTCTTCTTCCTCTAAGCCTTTTAGTTTCAAGGTTGTTTCCATCGTTTCCACAACTGATAAGACTCGGACATAGGTTACAATCGTTTGATTTCCATAGTTAAATTGAACTGCTGCTTCATTGGAGCCAACATCTGGATTGATTAGCCTATACTGACGCCCTAGCTGGATCACTGGCCGTAATTCTTTATACAACTTCACCTGGTCAGCAATCGCAGCTTTCTCTTCATCTGATAGACTAGTCAAATCAAGCTCATAACCCAGATTTCCCATCATAGCTACATGACCACGGGTTGCCAGCGGAGTAATTCGTCCCATCTGATGATTAGGCACTGCCGACACATGGGCACCCATTGAAATAGTCGGATAAAGATAAGAAGACCCATATTGGATTGGCAAACGAGCTATGGCATCGGTATTGTCACTAGCCCAGACTTGAGGGAAATACCGCATCATACCAAGATCATTTCGTCCACCACCACCTGAGCAGGACTCAAATAAAATATTCTCATATTTCTCTGTCAAATATTTTACAATTTCATAAAGCCCCAAGATATGCTTATGCGACTGCATTTTGGTTGCCAGATAGTTACTGCCATTCCCAAGATTGGTAATATTACGATTCATATCCCATTTTATGTAGTCAATATCGTGCTGACTTAACAGCTGATCCAGTGTTTCTTTGATATAGGCTACCACATCTGGATTAGCATAATCCAATACGAGTTGATTGCGAGAGTAGGTATGATCCCGATCAGGCACTTGAATAGCCCAATCTGGATGTGTCCGATACAGCTGACTGTCTACGGAAATCATTTCTGGCTCAACCCATAAACCAAATTGCAATCCTCTGCTATGAACTTCTGCTATGAGCTCCGTCAAACTGCCACCTAGCTTATCTTCATTGACAAACCAGTCGCCCAGAGCCCGATTGTCATCAAAACGGTTGCCAAACCAGCCATCATCGAGAACAAAGAGCTCAATACCAACTTTCTGTGCCTCATCTGCTAACTCTAGCAACTTCTCTTTTTTGAAATCAAAGTAAGTTGCTTCCCAGTTATTGATTAAAATTGGCCGCTCTCGCTTCGCAAATGCTTTAGGAATGATATGCTCTTGAACAAAAGCTTGGCTCTCATGACTAAGACCAGTCAAACCCTGAGCCGAATAATTCAACAGAGCAACAGGACTATAGAAAGTCTGCCCCGCTTCCAGTTTCCAAGCAAAGTTATCTTCATTGATACCGATACCTAGCCGAACTTCATTCAACTGATTTTGCTGAATCCAAGCTTCAAAGTTTCCGCTATAAAGGAGCTGAATTGCCCAAACTTGACCAGCCTCTTCCGTCGTTTCACTATCACAAAGGATAAGGCTTGGAGTCTGCGCGTGACCAGAAGCTCCTCGGTTGGAAGCTATTTTGAAAATTCCCTGTTCTAACTTGTGACGACGAACTGTTTTCTCCCTAGCATAAGCTCCCTGTAAACTAATCACATCATAAGTCCCTGCTGGCAAATCTGCCATTAAGCTCAAGTTCTTATGTATGATTGCTGTCTCTCTACCTATATTTTCCAGCTTAGTAAAGGTTGCAATAGTATTACTATCTTCAAAAGCTGTGTAATAGAGAGTGAGGCGTAAGTGAGCTACTGTATCCTCTAAAATAAAGGCCAGTGTTTCAGCATCTTCTGTACTGTGAGGGCTAGGCAGTCCCGGAACTTCCAAACCTCCCTTAATCAGCTGACTCTCAACAAACCGAAAATCTGTTACTTCATTATTAGCATGTTGGACTTGCAGAGAAGGTTGCCGAAAGTCCCCTAAACCATGCTGACCCAAAACCTGCCGCTGGGTATCTAAGCTAAAACTTCTCTCATTCGATCTCGGATTACCAGAAAAAGCATGATCTCGCTCAAATACTGTATTGGAAAAATGATAGGATTCGATTTTTCTGCCTAAGTGTTTAAGCAAAAGGTAGCCATCCCTTTCCTCAATGATAAGACTGGAATTTTTTGTATTGATGTAGAATAGATGTTTGTCTATTTTGATAGCCATTTCTGAACCTCCATATTTACTAATATTTTACCTTATGAAATCGCTTCCCAAAATAGAATTATGTTAGGGAAATATGGTAAAATGTTAGGTAGGAGGCAAAATATGCTTGTTTTTTCAGAATACCAAACAGGAACAATTGATCTCTCACTTAGCTTCTACGGTTATGAAGAGTGCACACCTAGCTACTCTTTTGGACCAGCTATTAGAGATACCTACGTTCTTCACTACATTACTAAAGGGAAAGGTCAATTTCATTACAAAGGAAACATTGTCGATTTAAGAGCTGGAGATCTCTTTCTGCTCAAGCCAAATGAACTTACCTTTTATCAGGCTGACAAAGAAGAACCTTGGTCTTACTACTGGCTGGGAATGACTGGCGGTAGGGTTTATGACTACTTCAATCACTCACAGATTTCCGAAGACTGCTACCTACTTGCTAACCATGAACGAAAAACAGATAGGATTGGGAAAATTGTTGAGAACTTGGTTTACTTCGCCGAGCAGACCAAATCTAACCAACTAGCTCAACTCCACATTATGGGCCAACTTTATGAACTCATCTTTCACTTGGGCAGTGTTGCCTATAAGCCCCAAGCAAATACCCTATCTGCAAGCCAGCAACTCTATCTAGCCTGCAAGCAGATAATTGACACTCAATATCCCAATCCTAACCTCAGCATTCAGGATATGGCAATTAAGTTGTCCGTTCATCGCAGCTATCTAACAACCATTTTCAAGGAGGAGCACCAAAGCTCACCTAAAGAATATCTGGAATATGTCCGAATGCATCGAGCTAAACAACTCCTCAAAAGCACCCGTGAGCCTGTCCAATTTATCGCCTATTCTGTAGGTTTCTCAGATCCCCTTTACTTTTCAAAGGCTTTTAAAAAATATTTTGGCTTTTCACCCAGTTCCTTTCGAGAACAAAGTTAAGTTTTACTAAACATATCTTTGTTATTTACTAATTTTTGAGTTATAATTTATGAAGACAGTAAATTAAAAAGGACCAAATCAAATGGCTACTATCAAAGATATCGCCCAGACTGCTGGTGTTTCTCCCGCAACTGTTTCGCGGGTTTTGAACTATGACAAGTCCATGTCTGTCAGCGATGAGACGCGCAAAAAGATTTTCGATATCGCTGAACAGCTCAACTACAAAAAAAGCAACAGGCAGAAAAAGACTGCATCTCAAACCCATCGCATCGCTATCGTTGAATGGTACACAGAGCTGGAAGAGCTGGATGATCTTTACTACTACTCCATCCGCTTAGGCATCGAAAAGAAAGCCCAGGAACTGGGCTATGATATCGTGCGTATTTTCAACAACGACTCTCTGAGCCAGCTAGAACAGATTGACGGCGTCATTGCCATCGGAAAATTCAGCAGCAAGCAAGTCAAGGAGCTGGAGCAATACAGTCCTGCACTGCTTTTCGTGGATAGCGATACGCTCGACCAAGGCCACAGCTGTGTGACAACGGACTTTGAGCATGCCGTTACTCATGTTCTCGACCATTTTCTTCAGCAGGGCATTCGAGAAATCGGGATGATTGCTGGACGTGAAGAGACTGCAGACGGAACGATAAGTCTTGATGACCCGCGCTTGGCCTGCTTCTGCCATTACCTTAGTGAAAAAGGTCTTTATCAGCCGGCCTATGTCAAGGTCGGCAAGTTCTCCTCAGAGTCTGGCTACCAGCTGATGAAAGAATTGATTGACCACCAAAAAGAACAGATGCCCAAAGCATTCTTCATAGCTAGCGATGCTCTGGCAGTCGGTGCCCTCCGTGCTCTTCAGGAAGCAGGAATAGCTGTTCCCCAAGATGTCCAAATTATTTCCTTTAATGATACATCTATTGCCAAATACGTCTATCCGCCTCTCAGCACTGTGACAGTCTTTACAGAGGAAATGGGCAAGCAAGCTCTGCAGATGCTGGATCAGGTGATTAAAACCGATGAAAGTCCCATCCCTTACATGATCAAGCTCTCAACCAAGCTGACACTAAGAGAAAGCAGCCATTAAGTTAGAAAGACCGCCTATGAAAACCTACGAAAAAATCTTTGATATCCTCAGTCAGACTGACGACTATGTCAACGGTGAAAAAATAGCCCAAGAATTGGGCATTTCACGAACTTCCATTTGGAAAGCCATCCAAAAACTGGAAAAAGAAGGTATTCAAATCGAATCCGTCAAGAACCGGGGCTATCGATTGACAACTGGTGACTTGCTGATTCCTGATTGGATTGAGACACACTCACCTGTTCAGGTCTCCTTTAATCCTGACTGCCAGTCCACTCAGATGGATGCTAAGGCTGGTATGGAGGCCGGATATCCCGCCGATACTCTCTATCTGGCCGCTGCCCAATCTGCTGGCCGAGGCCGCTTCGGTCGTGCCTTCTTCTGCCCCAACCAGGGCGGCTTTTACATGTCTCTCCACCTCAAACCCAACCTCCCCTTTGACCAGCTCCCCTCCTATACTATCTTGACCGCAGGAGCTATCTACAAGGCAGTAAAAAATCTAACCCTTATGGAGGTTGATATCAAGTGGGTCAATGACATTTACTATCGAAACAAGAAAATTTCCGGCATCCTGACCGAGGCTACAACTTCTATTGAGACAGGGCTCGTCACTGATGTTATCATCGGTGTTGGCTTCAATTTTTTCATTAAAGACTTTCCAGCTGACATTAAGGAAAAAGCTGGCTCCCTCTTTGAAGAGAAACCAGCCATCAGTCGCAATGAGCTCATTGCCGAGATTTGGAAATGCTTCTACGAAAGTGACCCAGAAGAGCTCATCTACCTCTACAAGCAGCGTTCCTTGGTGCTGGGACGACAAGTGACCTTTAGCCAAAAAGGCGTGGACTACCAAGGTTTAGCCAAAGACATCTCAGACAGCGGACAACTCTTAGTCCAGCTGACTGATGGTCAGGAAATCTGGCTCAACAGTGGCGAAGTCTCACTGACTAGTTGGTAATCAAAAATTTCATTTCAAAAGGACTGAGTCTCATAGCTCAGTCCTGTTTTCATTATTTCGGTCCTAAATGTTTATCGATTTCATCCACAATCCGCCCCATGACATAGGAAATCTGCAGATTGCGCAGCACCAAAACTGCCCAGAAAGCAGCCATAAAATAGCGCCCCGCCATGATGGATTCATTGAAAAAATAGGTTTCTAAGGCTGTGAAAACAGCCATCACAATAAATTGTCGTCTGTTCATAGTTTTATTATAACACGAAAGCCTAGAAAAATCTTTTTTAATCCTCTTGAATGGTAATTTTTTCTGCTAAAAAGTCAAATCCCTCTGGAATCAAGCTTTCCTCTTGCTTCTCTTCAGCCTCTGCCTTGCCATTGCGGCTGCGAGCCGAAAAATCCGCCCGAATCTTGGTCCACTCTTCCAAGGAAATAGCCAAAATCTCTGGTGAAAATCCTGCCGCATTGCTGAGGATATTACCAAACATAGTATTGAGATTGTCCCGCTTCATGGTCTGCTCAGCGTTGAAATTAGACTCAAAAGCTAAGATAGCGTGGCTTTCGTTGGCCGCCACCGGCTGCGAGCCTGCCAACAAGGCCCTATCAGCTCCAGCCAGACTTTCGATAATCTCACCCCAAGCATTCTGCAGCTTAGTCAGATTGCTGCGAGCAAGGCTTGGATTGTCAACAGCCTCTTCTAGGATGGCATTGACCTTATTGCGGTCTGCTCGGTAGCCCTTAGATTTCTGCGGCCGAATATCTGAAGTTTTGATAGCTACTGCGGGTTTCCCATTGCCATTAGCCACTTGCTGCTTAAGACTATCAATCTCTTGCCTCAGGCCCTTGAGCTCATCAGCTAGATTATCCGGAATCGCTGCCGCTGCAGGATGACTACCAGTCTCTGCCAGTCGAATGGTCATCATTTCTGTATAAATCTTAGGTTGCAGACTGCTCTTGATATCCGCCAAACTCTTGGTCGCCATATCTATCATGGCAAAGAGAGTGTCCTGCGGTGTCTTGAGATTTTCCAGAAAGAGCTCACTGGCATGATGATTCTCTCCACCAGTTTTGACAATGATCAGGTCACGCAGATATTGCAGGAGGTCCGTCACAAAACGAGCCATGTTTTTACCGTTGTCAAAAATCAGATTGAGATTATCCAAGGCTGCACCAGCATCATGAGCAATCAAGGCTGCTACATAGGCATCCAAGGCTCCCAAGCTGATAGAGCCAGTGATTTCTTCAGCAATATCAGTAGTCAAACGATTTTCCTGAGTTAAGCTAAGAGCCTGATCGAGGATAGATAGGGCATCCCGCATACCGCCCTCAGCTCGACGGGCAATAATCTGCACACCTTCCTGCTCAAAATCAATGCCTTCCTGCTCTAAAATCCACTCAATATGACCAATAATGTCCTGCGTCTTGATAGACTTAAACTCAAAACGTTGGACACGGGAAAGAATGGTCGCTGGAATCTTATGCAGCTCTGTCGTTGCTAGGATAAAAACCACATTTTCCGTCGGCTCTTCCAAGGTCTTGAGCAAGGCGTTAAAAGCCCCAGTCGAGAGCATGTGAACCTCGTCAATGATATAGACCTTGTGCTTGGCTAGGCTGGGCGCATAGGTGGACTTGTCCCGAATATCACGAATCTCATCCACCCCATTATTAGAAGCCGCGTCAATTTCGATGACGTCTTCAAGGCTTCCCTCAGTAATAGCCTGGCAGATATAGCAGTCATTGCAGGGCTCACCGTCCTTTTGATTCGGACAATTCATAGCCTTGGCAAAAATCTTGGCAACGCTGGTCTTCCCTGTTCCACGAGGACCAGAAAAGAGATAAGCATGACTGATTTTCCCTTGCTCAACAGCCTGACGCAGGGTGGTGGCTACTACCTGCTGTCCCACCAGCTGACCAAAGGTCTGACTGCGGTACTTCCGATATAAAGCTTGATACATTAGGCTTTTTCTCCAAACATTTCAAAATTCCAAGTCGTCTTTTCAAGCAAAATCTGGACGAACTTTTCCAGATATTCCTGGTCTACCTTATCATAATCACCCGTCAAGGCCGAGTCTAAATCCAATACTCCAAGCAGTCGACCGTCTTTTACCATGGGCACCACAATTTCGCTTTTCGCTCTGCTGTCACAGGAGATATAGTTGGCATGCTGGGTCACATCATCTACGATAATCGTCTGCTCTTTTCCCGCAGATTCCCCACAGACACCCTTACCTAAGGTAATATGGATACAGGAAACACCGCCCTGAAAAGGCCCCAAAATCAGCTCGTTCCCATCAAAAAGATAGAAACCAGTAAAAACCGAATGAGGCAAAGCTTGATTAAGCAGGGCGCTAGCGTTCGATAAATTTGCTAAAGCATTGGTCTCTCCATACAGCAAGGCATCCAACTGAGCCAGTAAAAGTTGATAATTTGAAATTTTTTCTTTTGTGTTCATAGAGTCTATTATATCAAAAAAACAGTCTGATGACTGTTTTTGAAATAAAAATAAGAAGTACAACTAAAATAAACTTTAAACTTTTCGTCAAGTGAAAATCCCAATAGATCAAGTAAAAACATCTCTCACCTTTAAGATTCTATTTACACCTTTTTTGTAAATCATCAATCGCCCGAATAAAAATCTCAGGTTTTTCAGCATGAATATCATGCCCACTCTTGATATTATCTATTAGATGATTGTTCAACAAAAGTTTGTCTACTCGCTTAGCATCTTTGTCATCCATAGCACTCAATAGAATTCCATTTTTATCATAGTAATTTTTCTGATTCAAAGGCCGAGCCACATGAAGCAATATAGATGGACATTGAACTTTTTTCAAGATTTCTTCCTGTTCAAATCCCTTGAACCAAGAAAAATCATAAAATGTTGTGCCAAAACGAAGATCGTAATCTCCTGTTCCATCCTGTAAATTAGCTGTTAAGTCATAGATTAGATTCACTTGTAATTCTGGCGGATAGTACCAAATTCTAGGAATCTTTCCTGGATGATTTTTCATATAGTTCAGAGCTGGTTTTTTGACAATTTTATTAAAATTTTCCTCACCAAAAAGTTTTTTTAAATAAGTATGTTCTAAAAAATAGGCAGTATAATTTTTTTTACCGCTTTTTAAGAAATCATACATATCTTTAAATCCTAACCAAGAAAAAGTAGAAAGTGCTCGACTAGGCTCTGTTGAAAAGAACGGTGCATCTTCTATCAATAGTCCTCTAACAGTATCAGGAGCTAGTGCAGCTACCATTGTTGCCAGAAGCCCTCCTGATGAATGTCCTGAAATGAACACAGGAGCTTTTATAATATTATGAATAAACCAAATGAAATCCTGACTATTTTCCAGTGCTGAATATTTAGCAGGATTTTTACTAGACCCACCATGTCCATAACAATCTACTGCATATACATGATATCGCTTAGACAATTCTCCAAAAACCTTGGCGTAGTCCTCCCAAGATACTTGCTGGCCATGGATCAGGAGTAAAGGGGGACCATTTTTGGGACCTTCGCCATAATTTATAAGAGATCCATCTGGTAAAGTCACTTGCTTTTCTATCATCCCAGCTTGTCGGATATATTCAAGATTAGCCTTATCATAGTGAAGATTACGATAAGCAAACCACCCTGCACTTACCAATATAACAGCTATCAATATCAAAATAACTAACATCATTTTCCTTTTCATTCATTGCCTCCTACTTTTCTGAAAAATACTTAGGAGTTTCTAGAAAAAAATTCGGATCTAATAACGCCAATCCTTGATTTTCATCTCCTAGCAAAAGAAGCTGATCTCCCGCTTTTATTTGAAAAATATTTCGTGCCCGAGGGGGTAAGTGGATTTCACCACGCTCTCCCACCGTTACTGTTCCAAAAATATATTTCCCTTTGAAACTAGGAGTTGTCAATAAATTGCTTTCTAAATGTACTAGTTCATCCAAACTCACATCAAAAAAATCAGCTAATTGAGAGGAATAAATCACATCTGGAACGCTTTCTCCTGCTTCCCATTTTGCTATAGTCTGCCTTGATACACCTATTTCCTCGGCCAGTTTTTCCTGAGAAATATTCTCTCTTTTTCTTAAAATAGCAATATTTTTAGAAATCATTTTTTAATATCCTTTTTATGATTACACTGTTAGTATAGCAAAAAAGCTGGTTGCTTCAACCAAGCTTTTCTTACTTTTTATAGACCTTTTGTTAAAATTAGTGGCAAAAATATTTTATTACTCCACCAAAACTTTCACTTCTTCACCCTCCACAAGCAAAGCTTGGTGATTATTAAGGCAAAGCTTGATTGAGCAGAGCGCTAGCATTGGAAAGATTAGCCAAAGCATTGGTCTCACCCTCCAACAAAGCTTCCAGCTGTGCCAGTAAAAGTTGATAATTTGAAATTTTTTCTTTTGTGTTCATAGAGTCTATTATATCAAAAAGCTGGTCTTTCAACCAAGCCTTTCTTTAATTTTGTTATCCAAAAATTCATCAATCAGTCTATTTACAATATCGGGTTGGTCGGTATTAGAATTGTGCCCCGCCTTATCAATCCATTGAACAGACTTCCCAGTATTTCTTTCATAGGCCTTCAAATATCGTATACAAGACCCTGCACGATCTTCTTTTCCACATATAACCAATTGTGGACATTTTACTTCATAGGAAAGTTTCTTCTCCACTGCTTCTGAAAATATCTTATATCCGTATCCCGCAAGACGAGCATACCTTTCTTGATCGCCATCATAAATCATCATCATATCATACATCAGTTTTCTTCCATAGTCTGTTGTTGATACGCTTTTAGGGCCTGATTTCAAAAGAAATTTCCATGGATAGATTCTATAAATTGTCTCCATATTTTTTAAGAGCCACAATTCCATAGCTGTATAATACTTCCTTTGAAGGGATGGTGAATCAATCGTAACAAGACCTTTTAATTTCTCAGGAAAAAGTTGAGCATAAACCTGTCCTACATATCCTCCCATTGACTGACCAATTACTATTGGATTTTCTATTCTCTCTTTGATAAATATTTCATCCAGCCAAGTTGCAAAATCAAATAAAGTAAAATCGAGACGAAATGGATAAGATGAAGCGTGTCCAGGTGCGTCCCAAACCAAGACTCTATATGTATCTTTAAAATATTCTATTTGTTTTTCAAATAACCTATGGTCAGCAGTTAGCCCAGGTAAAAAGATAAGAGCACTTTGGGATGATTCAACAGCATCATTTGTCCAATAATGAATTATTCCACTTGGTGTTTCATATATTTTTTCAATCAAAGTTCAACACTCGCATTCTAATTTGTTTAATCTAGTTTATCTCAATTGCACTCAGTCCTCTTATTAGAGTTTCTCAAGTAGGTCAACTAGAACATATATTCTGCTTACTTATCCTCCTCCAAAACCCTCACTTCTTTACCCTTCACAAGCACAGCTTGGTGATTATTGAGGGGAAGCAGATTCAGCTGGTCGCTGTATGTATCCAGAGTGTCCTGGGCACTTTCAACAAAAGGTTCTTCGCCAACATGAGGAAGAACATAAAAATCCACCTCGTTTAGTGCCTCTGTATCATTCAGTTCCTTAGCGACCGCCTTATCGTCCATAATCTTATTATAGTCAATGTCCTTGGCTGTGATGATAGCACCAGCGGATTCGCCCACATAAACCATGCCATCCGCAATCTGTTCTTTTATCAAGGACAGAAGCTGCTTTTTCTTTAGTTCTTGCAGAAGGTAAAAAGTATTGCCGCCAGAGACATAGAGGAGTTTGATTTGGAAAATTTTGGCCTGAGCTGTCTCTCTATCACAAGCTGAAATATCTAAAATTTCTACCTGAAATCCCAAATCCGCAAAGGTCTGCAGGGCTTCGTCAATATAACCCCTGTAGTCTTCTACATTTCCAGCCGTCGGGATAAAAAGTACCTTATTGCCCAATTGCTTTTCGGACGCATATTGTCTGAACAAGTCCTTGACTCCTGCAAAATATGAACATAAAAATAATTGTTTCATAGGATACCTCCTTATTTTTTCATGATTTTATAAAGAATCCATTGGACCTTTTTTTGACTATCAATGAGATATAAATCCAAGTCTGTCAAATAGTTTTCAACTTTTTCTTGCTTTCTAAAGTCTGGTTGGTAATAAGCTAATTTGCTCCATTCACATGCCAGTAAGATGATTCCATCTGGCTTAAGTATCCGCTTAAGTTCTAGGAACGCCTGAGTTAGATTCGATTAATAAAAATGAGTTTAAAATGCTGTAATCAAATCAAATTCTTTGATTGGTACATTAAGTAAAGAAAAGCAAGAATAATCAGAAGGCCAACTATTGCTAGATAAATCATCTGTTTTCCCTCTCGTATCGTCTGCCATAAAGCTTTTTAGCTTCGTCTGTATAGTTCTTGATAAAATCTGTTTTCGCCTCTGTATAGGCATCACGGTTGTGTTCGTATTTTTTCCACAAGGACAGCTTAAGCTTTTCATAGTCTTTAGCTACAGCAGGGTGCTCCTGTAAATAGTCTCTAAAGTAAAGTTCATCATGATCACACTCATAGCGCAGATGCAGATGGAAAACCCGCTCGGCAAAACCACTCGGTGTGTATCCTTTATTGAATGACATCCGCCCTTGGCTTTCTGACATGAGCAGATAACCATTTTGCAGTAGCAAGTCTTTCATTACCGCCATATCTGTTTCTTTGGGAATTTCCAGTAAAATATCCACTATTGGCTTGGCCCAGATGGTCTCTACCGATGTCGACCCAATATGACTAATCCGAACCAGCTGATTTGCAGGCAAAAAACTCAAAAGCCGAAGCCGTTCCTCCGCATACCAGTCTTTCCACTCATCCTGATGCTCTCTTAAAAAAATCGGAAAAAGCTGCCACAGCTCCTCGAGTGACATTTCCTCTAAAGATGGACTCATAAGCACCTCCTTAGGTAATTTATACAAGCGTTTTCTCTAGTTATGATTATAGGAAAAATACACATCCTAGTCAAACCCTGCACTTATTGAACAGATATTTATTTTTGTAATATTTTTGAAAAGTTTCAGTTGTCAAACAATCTATTTTTTAGTAGAATGATGTCGGAGATATATTATTTAAAAGGAGTTCTTTATGAAAAAGTTTAGGTTTGGCACTTGGCTTGTCCTGTCAGCCGGCTCTTTGTTGTTACTTTCACAGGCTCTTCCTGCAGAAAATGTTGCTGCCAATCAGAAGAACCAGATTAAGGTCCAGCTGCTTAACCATAGCGATGAAACAGCTATCGGCACTCTGGAGTTGAATGGAGAGTATCAGCTAAAGCTTGGGAAAAAGGACAAATACGGTCGGGCTACTGCTGCTCATGTCCAAATGCAGGAGCAACACAAAGCCAAAAAGAAAAAGGAGACCAAGGTCACTTACAATCCCATCGGTTGGCACAATTACAAATTTTACTACGGTAATGGAGATGATCGGGCTTGGCTCATGAATCGCGCTCACCTGATTGGATTCACTTTCAGCGGCCTCAATAACGAAGGGAAAAACCTCGTTCCGATGACCGCTTGGCTCAACTCCGGCAGTTTCCAAGGACTGGACGACAATAATCCAGATAGCATGCTCTATTATGAACTTCGCTTGGAGCGCTGGTTAGAGGAAAATCCAGATTACTGGCTGGATTACAAGGTTACTCCGATTTACACGGACAATGAGCTTCTTCCTCGCAAGATTGAGCTCCAGTATGTCGGGCTTGACGCAGAAGGAAATGTTGTCAGCATTCAGCTAGGTGGCAAGGAAACAATAGACGAGGACGGAATGTCTCATGTCCTCTTGGACAATGTCTCTCCAAATGCAGAGATTGACTACCAAACAGGCACTGCTGTCAATACTATGATTGAGTAGAGTTACAGATAAGAACATAAAAACAGAACATCCTTGCTGTGATGATCTGTTTTTTTATTTATTTTTACCAATACAGACAGCCGTAAACCAACAAGACTGCAATCATACTGAAAAGCGAGCCAATCAGGTAGTATTCAGCAAAGGACTGGCTTTCTGAAATCTTATTATAGCGGGCGATAGACTTAGCTGTAAAAACTAGCCCAATCGCAGTAAACTGCCCGAAAATAAGGGAAAGTCCCATAATCAAGCGCTCCAAAATCCCAATCATGGCACCAGCCCCCGCAATAGTCTCTCCGCTGTCTTCCCCCGCCTGATACTTGCTGAAGAAGAGTTTAAAAAGGATATTGACCGGCTTACCAGTAAGTGCGAAGAAAAAGAGAGCCTGCAGCATGAGATAACGCTCAGACAGCCAATTAGGAGCTGGAATTTGCTGTTGACCTAAGAGAAAATAAAGAGCAAAAATGCTAATCAGATGCAAGACCTGATCCAGTATAAAGGCAAACTTTTGAGCATGATGCCGGACAATCGATGAATTCAACCTATTCTTCAAGAAGTCAATAAGTGCATGACTGAGCCAGACCAAGCCGAAATATAGCAGATACTTAGGTAGGACTAGCCCCAAGAGCAATAAGGGCAGCAGAACAATTCCCAAGTGGAGAATCAAAAAATTCAACCGCTGGCTTTTAAGGTCGGCCAATTTCTGACTTTGAAGCTGAAAATCAGCTAGTACATGAGCCAGCAAAGTCAACACAAGAATCGGATTCTGCATGAAAAATTCTGAAAATCCCATAAAATTTGTCATTGTTCAGCCTCCTCTGCTGCCTGTAGAATCATTTTCATAGCTAAACGGCGATTTCTCAGATAAATCTTCAGTCCAGACGACTTGAGCCGCTTACTAAGCGCACTGGGACTAATCTGCAACAGCTCTGCTATTTCCCCATGAGAAAAATTCTCGTCATAGATATATTCCATAAGCATCCGCTCCAGAACCTCTCTCTGACTGTTATTCCACTTGCTTTGAATAAATGAAGTAGCTGCCAGCACCGTATTGACCGCCTGACTGAGCTCTTCATCTCCTAAGGATACAGCTATACGGCTGCTGCCGTAGTCGTTCTTCTCATGAATAGCCTCAATAGCTGCGCGCGCCCTCCAGTAGGCCGGACCGTCGGCACCAATACTCTGCTCCCGATTGATATCCGTCACAATCTCCCCCAGGCCAAGCCCGAAGCGAATTGGGTGAGGAAAGCCCAAGGCAATCTGATCAAGGAGCTGCATAATCTCTGGATTAGGCCGCAGCAAAGCCTGAAACTCATCTCCAGTCGTCACCGTGAAAGGTGACACCAGATAATCCCGATAATCCTGATTTAGCACCGCCATCATGTCCTGCAGGTCCTTCTGCGCCTGTTTGCGATTTTTCAGCTGTTTGGATTCTATTAAATCTCCAATAAGAGCAATATAAAGCATACCAAACCTCCTTTAAGTCCATTATAAAGGAAAATTCAAAAAATGTCTATTTAAACGGCAACTTTTTAGAATATCCATTGAAAAGGAAAGACTATTTTTTCTTTTTTGGTGCTGGTAAGGCAGGATAGGAAGCTTCAATCAAATTACAGAGAAAGGCAGCATCTTCTACTTCTTTTATATGAAGCATTGACTTTGCGCCTGGATAAGGGGACTCATAAACTGGATTTTCAAAAAAATCCAGGGCTGGCTGGACCGGCTTGAGCAGCAAGCGATTGTCATAAATCCCGCCGAATAAGCGACCTCGATAATAGAGCAGATATTCCCCCATCATCTTGCGAAAGCTGATTTCTTGGCCTAAGCCCTCCAGCTGCTTCAGGATAAAATCCAAATATTCTTGACTAGATGCCATCGAAACACCTCCACGCATTGATACTTTATTATACCAAAAATGAATGAAGATTTCCTGACTAAGAGATAGACACATCTCCTTCAATCCGTATTCTGTCTATCCACAAGTAAGCAAAAAAGCTAGACCTTATAAGTCTAACTCTTTTACTTCTTATTTTTTTAGAAGTCCTTCCTTAACCAGATAATCACGCGCAACAGCTTCCGCTTTTTTGCCTTCAATGCCAACTTGATAATTCATCTGACTCATCTGGCTTTCCGTAATTTTACCAGCCAGCTTATTGAGAACACCTTCCAATTCAGGGTGTTTTTCTAACAATTCAGCCTTCAGGAGAGGTGCCCCTTGATAAGGAGGGAAAAGGTGCTTATCGTCTTCTAAAACTTGTAAATCATAACGCGCAAGTTCTGCGTCAGTCGAATAGGCATCCGTGATTTGAATATCACCCGACTGGATAGCTTGGTAGCGAAGGGCTGGTTCCATGGTTGACACATTGAGATTCAGTCCATAGACAGATTGAAGTCCCTTGTTTCCATCTTCACGGTCGTTAAATTCCAAGGTAAACCCAGCCTTGAGCTTGTCTTGGACTGCTTTAAGATCAGAGATGGTTTTAAGATTGTATTCTTTGGCGACACTCTTAGGTACAGCAATAGCATAGGTATTTTGATAAGCCATGTGATTGAGCAAGACTAGATTGTCCTGTTTTTTGATTCCATCACGTGCTGCTTCAAAAACTTCTTCAGCATCATTGCTGACCTTTGGAGCAGGCTGCAAGAGGGTTCCAGTAATCGTACCGGTAAACTCAGGATAGATATCAATATCGCCTTTCTTTAAAGCCTGATAAAGGAAGTCGGTTTTACCAAAGTTTGGTTTGACCGTAACAGTCATATCCGTATTTTCCTCGATGAGGAGTTTATACATATTCATAAGAATTTCTGGTTCTGGACCTAATTTCCCAGCAATAACCAGATGATCCTCCTCCTGTTTCGGTAGCAAACTTGGCGTATAAGAAGCGCCAAGTCCGAGCATTAAGACTGCAAAAGCTGTAAATACCGTCCGAAGCTTAGCCTTTTCCATCCATTTAAGAAGACTGTTGAAAAGAATAGCCAAAACTGCGGATGAAATTGCTCCAATCAAGATCAGACTGGCATTGCGACGGTCAATTCCTAGAAGGATAAAAGAACCTAGTCCGCCAGCTCCAACAAGTGCTGCTAGAGTTGCTGTTCCGATAACCATTACCGTTGCCGTCCGAACTCCTGACACGATGACGGGCATAGCTAGAGGCAGTTCAAACTTTTTGAGTCGCTCCCACTTGGTCATCCCAAAGGCGATTCCAGCTTCTTCTAAACTAGGATCAATCCCATTCAAAGCAGTGACAGTATTTTCTAAAATCGGGAAAATAGCGTAGATCACCAGGGCAGTCAGTGCCGGAAGTGTGCCAATCCCCATGAGGGGGATAAAGAGTCCCAGCAAGGCCATTGAAGGAATGGTTTGAAAAATCCCTGCAATTTGCAGTACCCAATTGGCTGCTTTTTTATGACTATGGAGATAAATAGCGAGCGGAATGGTCAAGAAGATGGCCACCAGTAAGGTCAGAAGAGACAGCTGGAGATGTTGCCCTAAGGCTGCCAACCATTCGCCAAAGCGCTCCTGAAAGGTAGAAAACAAATTAGCCATGTTGAACACCTCCAAACAAATCTGCTACAAAGCTGGTCGCAGGTGCAGATAAGATTTCCTCAGGTGTCGCCACTTGACGAATCTCTCCTTCCTGCAGAACAGCAATCCGATTCCCCAATTTCAAGGCCTCGTCCGTATCATGAGTCACAAAGATTGTCGTCATCCCAAACTGGTCATGGATACTCTTGGTCAAGCTCTGCAATTGCTTACGCGAGATGGCATCAAGAGCAGAAAAAGGCTCGTCCATCAGCAGGATTTTGGGTTGGGCGATAATGGCACGGACAATACCCACCCGCTGCTGCTCACCACCAGACAGCTCGCTCGGCATACGCTGGGCATAGTCATCAGCAGGCAAGCCTACTAGCTCCAACAATTCATCAGTCTTCTGCTGAATATCTGCCTTGCTCCATCCTTTCATTTCAGGAATGAGAGCGATATTTTCAGCCACCGTTAGATTTGGAAAAAGAGCAATCGCTTGTAAGACATAGCCTGTAGAAAGGCGTAGCTCACGCTCATCATAGTCCTTGATCCGCTTATCATCCATATAGATATTGCCATCTGTTGGCTCTAAAAGGCGGTTGATCATCTTGAGCATGGTTGTCTTACCGGACCCAGAAGGACCCACTAAAACCATAAATTCACCATCCTCAATCTGTAAGTTGACATCTCTCAAGACATCCTTCTCTGTATAGCCTAGCGCTACATTTTTATATTCAATCATTCTTTGTCCTCAATTTAAAACTTCCCTCGATTCGTCAAGTCTTCTACCTTAGGCATGACTTCTTTGTTGTCCCAATGCTCTACAATCAATCCATTCTCTAAACGGAAGATGTCATACTGGGCATAAGCCACCCCATCTATCTGAGTCTGTCCATAGCTAACCACATAGTTTCCTTGTCCCAAAAGCTGGAAAACAAAGTCAAAAGTAAGCCCGTGCTCTGCAACATAGTTTTTATAAGCCTGACTTCCTTGGCCAATCTCGTGATTATGCTGAATCAAATCTTCTGCCACATAATCACTCCACTGCTCTAGCTCCCCATTTTGGAAAATTTCTGTCAAGAAACGACGAACGGTTTTTTTATTTGCTACTGTCTTGTCCAAATCCGTGATTTCAAAATCTCCAAAGATCTGGTCTAACTGTCCATTTTCTGGAGCGCGGTAGTAGTCAATCACATCCCAATGCTCCACGATGCGACCATTCTCATCAGAACGGAAAGTATCCGTCGTCACCCATTGAGCTTCCCCGCCATTGAGATATTGATGGACATGGACAAAGACTAGATTACCATCCTCAATGGTGCGAACAATCTTCATCTCACGCTCGGGATGGCGCTCAAAGAAATTTGCAAAGAAAGCCGCAAACCCTTCTTTCCCATCTGGCACACCTGTCGAGTGTTGAATGTAGGTATCCCCTACAGACTGAGTTTGAGCCTCGGCAACACGCCCATCTTGAATGGCATGAATGTATAAATTTTGTGCATTTTCAACTTGTTTTGACATGATTTATGCCTCTTTTTCTTTTAAATTTGCTAAGATGCGTTCCTGATAACTTTCAAACTGGCGAATTTCTTCCTCTGAGAAGCCTTTATAAAAAATAGCATCCAGTTTTTGACTGATACGATGGCCAACTTCTTTTTGGGACCAACCTTGCTCTGTCAACTTGACATATTTTTTTCGCTTGTCTAAACCACACTGACTAAAGCTCACCAAACCCTGTTCTTCCAGCTTTTTCAGCATAGTCGTCAGCGTATTATTGGCAAGTCCTGTCGCCAGCGCAATGTCTGTCGCCGTCGCGCAGCCCGTTTCACTATTCCATAAAACTGTGAGAATCTTGCCCTGTTCACTGCGATAAAGGGCTTCAGTATCTTGATTCAGTAACTTTTGAAAAATCCGCCCATTCAACAAACGAATATGATAGGCTATTAAATGACTGTCTTTCATACTTTCTCCCAATTTATTTCTATATCGAATCTTTTTTGTTAATTGTAACATCTAGAATTACATCTGTCAAGGATTTTGTTCTGTTTCGAAATAATTTTAAACTGAATAAAGATTATAAACTAAAAAGCCCAGTGTAAAGAGGCGACTCCTACACTGAGCTTATTTTTTTATCTTAGTAATATTCACCCTGACGGTAATCCCATGAGTTAAAGGTATCAGACAGGTGCATCATGATTTTGTCGATGTCCAAGCCTTTGCGGATGACCACTGGTGCTGGTGAGATGGAACGTTGCCCACCTTGTTCTGGAATCAGTTTTCCATCTTTATCCACCATAGAGACCATAACGCCTTGCTCGTAGCGAGTTTCAATGGTCTTGTCTGGCTGGATTGAGGCTACATAGTCATCTGCTTCAATGACGAGGTCAACAGCATTTTCGATGCGCTCGCCAATTCCTTCAACCTTGCCACGGTTTCCTTTACCGGATGGGTTGGCTGAGGAAGCATAGACCATCTTGCCTTCTTCCCAAAGCTTAGCTGCCAGCTGCTCGCCCGCCTTACCAAACTTAATAACAAAACAGCTAGTGCCACGAACATCTGTCATCAGCTCTTCCCGACCGTCGCCAAATGCCTTGAGCTTTTCAAAAGCTTCTGGCTTCCATGGTAGGATACAGCCCAAGAGGATGTCTTCATCCCAATGCTTTTGATAAAAAGCTTCAATTTCCGGATTCAGCTGAGCCAAAGCACGGAGCTCATCCATACTGCCACAGAGGACAACACCTGGCTTATTACGGTTACGATCCTTAGCTTCGAACTTACGCTCCAAGCCAGCCTTATCGCTGGTCATGATGATGTAACCCACCTTGGTCGGGCAAACGATACAGCCGCCATCGCCTTTCAGGATGTCATAACCTTCTTGTGAAAGCTGTCCGTTCCATTGAATGTGTTTTGTCATAAGTTTCTTCCTTTTCTATTAAATTAAGATTTATTTTACCATATATTTTTATCGGAGACAAGGTTTTTTCAGAATTTTCTCAATATAGCAAAAATGAGGTTACTGCCAATAAGATGGACGATTTTTTTCATATTCTGCAATCAAATCCTCATACTGAAGCGTAATGCCGATATCATCCAGACCGTTGAGGAGCTTATGTTTCCATTCTCCATCAATGTCAAAGGAGAATTCTCCCACTGGTGAAAAAATCTTCTGCTGCTCCAAATCCACCGTCACTTGATCCGTCGGCTTCAGGTTAGCCAAGGCTTGCCGCACTTCCAGTGGCTGGACGATAGGCAGCATACCGTTGTTTAGTTCGTTATTGTAGTGAATATCCCCGAAAGATCCGGCAATAACTACCTTAAAACCATAGTCAGCCAAGGCCCAAGCAGCGTGCTCGCGAGAGGAACCGGCTCCGAAATTGTCCCCTGTAATCAGAATAGTCGCCTTGCGGTACTCCGGTCTATTAAAGACGAAATCAGGATCTTCCGTGTACTGATTGTCCAGATAACGCCACGCATACATGAGGTACTTGCCAAAGCCTTTTTTATCA
This sequence comes from Streptococcus sanguinis, assembly GCF_019929145.1. GTDB lineage: Bacteria > Bacillota > Bacilli > Lactobacillales > Streptococcaceae > Streptococcus > Streptococcus sanguinis_U. Next base: position 820,106 of record NZ_JAHZOW010000001.1, read on the forward strand.
ATCAACTTGAGAAATTGCTTGGGTAAAATTTGGTCTGTATCGATATTATCGTTCATGAGGGGCACTGTTGTCCCCGTGTAAATTGTAAATTTTTCCATAAACCTTCCTTACTGGACCTCCGGTAGCTGGCGGACGTCTACAAAGCGCCCGGCAATGGCTGCCGCTGCTGCCATGGCTGGACTGCAAAGATGAGTCTTAGCGCCAAATCCCTGACGATCCTCAAAGTTCCGATTACTGGTCGAGGCACAGTGGACTCCGTCTGGCACCTTATCTGGATTCATTCCCAGGCACATGGAACAACCCGGATCGCGCCATTCAAAGCCTGCATCCATGAAAATTTTATCCAGTCCCATCTTTTCAGCAGCCCTCTTGACCGGACGAGAGCCTGGCACGACGATAGCTGTTAGATTGGGAGCAATGTGTTTGCCAGCGACAAACTTAGCTGCAAGCTGCAAGTCGCTGAGTCTGGCATTGGTGCAAGAGCCGATAAAGATATAACCAAGATCAATATCTTCTGCTTTCTTACCAGGGGCGAGGTCCATGTAATTATAGGCCCGCTCGTCGTTCATATCACGTATTTCTGGGAAAGCCGCGCCAAACTCTACTCCCATAGAAGGATTGGTTCCCCAAGTCACCATAGGTGCCAGCTGGGAGACATCAATCTCAATGACCTTATCATAGACAGCATCAGGATCACTGACCAGAGTCTTCCAATCGGCTACCGCCGCCTCAAAGTCCTTTGGAGCGCCCGGCCGCCCTTGAACATAATCATAAGTCTTCTGGTCGGGGTTCATAATGCCCATCTTAGAGCCAAACTCAATGGACATATTGCAGATGGTCATGCGCTCTTCCATGGTCAGATGATCAATCGCATCACCAGCATACTCGACCACATGACCAACACCAGCGGCCACACCATATCGGGCAATCAGAGCGAGGATAAAGTCCTTGGAATAGACACCTTTAGGTGGCACCCCAGTAAATTTGACCAGCATTTTCTTAGGCTTGACTTGCCAAATGGTCTGCGTGGCAAAAACGTGCTCCACCTCCGAAGTACCAATTCCAAAAGCAATAGCTCCAAAAGCTCCATGAGTAGCCGTGTGACTATCACCGCAGACGATGAATTTGCCCGGCTGAGTCTTGCCCGTTTCGGGTCCAACCATATGGACAATACCCTGCAATTCCGATCCATGAGCCGCATGCTCGATGCCAAAATCCTTGACATTCTCAGAAAGTTTATCAATCTGAGCCTTGGAAATCACATCTCGGATATCATAGATATTGACCGTAGGAACATTATGGTCAAATGTTCCAAAGGTCAAATCCGGCCGTCTAACTTTGCGCCCTGCATCTCGAAGGCCCTGAAAAGCCTGAGGGCTGGTCACTTCATGAATATAATGCTGATCCACATACATAAGCTGGGGCTGGCCTTCTTCACCTGTTATCAGATGCCTTTCCCAAAGCTTATCAAAAATCGATTTTCCAGCCATACTAGCTTCTCCATATGTAATATAAAATTCCGATTTCCACTATTATTCCGCCAATCCAAGCCAACCAGAAATACCATTTTCTGGTCTTGTGATGAAAGAGGCGACCGCCTAATAAAGCGCCCAAACCTCCGGCTGCCAAAGCTGACAGGAGCAAGGTTTTCTCTGGAATGCGGTAGTGATTTTTCCTAGCCTTACTCTTATCCCAGCCATAAAGCAAGAAAACGACAAGGTTCCATAGCAGGCAAATACCTGTTAATATCCAATTCATAAGTTATTAATAATTGCCTCCGTCATTTGAGCTGTCCCTGCCTGACCGCCAAGATCTCGGGTTAAAATACCCTGAGCCAAAGTCTTCTCAACCGCTGCTTCAATCGCTTCTGCAGCTTCTAGCTCTGTAAAACTATCCCGCAGCATCATGGCTACAGAAAGGATCATACTGATAGGATTGGCAATACCCTGCCCCGCAATATCTGGAGCCGATCCATGAATAGGCTCGTAAAGACTTGGCCCAGCAGCCGAATGACTGGCTGAGGGCATAACTCCCAGCGTTCCTGATAGGACACTGGACTCGTCTGATAGAATATCCCCGAAGAGATTTTCCGTTACTACAACGTCAAACTTAGCAGGATTGGTAATCATGAGCATAGCAGCACTGTCCACCAGTTGGTGCTCCAAGGTCACATCTGGATAATCCTTGGCCACCTCATCTGCCACTCTGCGCCAGAGTTTGGATGTTGCTAACACATTTTGCTTGTCAATACTGGTCACGCGCTTTCTGCGACCACGCGCAATGTCAAAGGCCTTACGGACAATTCGCTCCACCTCTTCATAGCTGTAGTCGTTGATATCGCGCGCAGATTTATCCTCCAAAATATGCTCGCCAAAGTAAATCCCACCAGTCAGCTCACGCACGACCACGAAGTCCACGCCAGCAATTCGCTCTGCTTTCAAAGGTGACAAATGCTTCAAAGAATCGAAAATCTTAACTGGGCGGATATTGGCATAGAGTTCAAGCTCCTTCCGCAGAGCGAGCAAACCTTGCTCAGGACGAACCGGTGCATTATCATACTGGGGACTGCCGATAGCTGCTAGGAGAATAGCATCCGCCTTCTTGGCTACTGCCAGAGTTGACTGAGGCAGAGGATGACCTTCCGCATCAATACCAGCACCCCCAAAAGCCTTCTTCGTGATATGATAAGTAAAACCGAACTTATCCGCAACAGCAGCCAGTACTTGGAGACCCGCTTGCATGATTTCTGGGCCAATTCCATCACCCGCCAGAGCTACAATTTCTTTTGTCATAGTCGCTTCCTTCTAATTATTTGCAGGCAGATCGCGGTAGGATACCTGGTGGCCGATTTCACCCGCATTTTCCTTTTGCACAAAGGTATTGGCATGGATATAGGCAATGGCGCTGGCCTTAAGAACATCAAAGTCAATACCAGAGGAGTTGAAAATTGTATCTGTATCCGTATTTTCAACAGCTACCAAAACACGAGCCTGAGAGTCAATACCGTCCGTTACTGCCTCGATATTATAAGATAAAAGCTGAACAGACTGGTTAAAGAATTGGTCAATGGCATTGAAGATGGCTTCGACGCTTCCCTTGCCTTCCGCCACACAGCTGACCGTCTCTCCGTCGCCATTAACCAGCTGCACATCAGCTGTGATGGTATGGTCGTCATTGGTCGTGAGCTGCAGATCATCAAAGTGGAAGCCTTCAGGATTTTCGACCGTCGTTCCAGCAATCAGAGCCCGAATATCAGCGTCCGTGACTTCATTTTTCTTATCAGCCAAGACCTTAAATTTAGCAAAGAGAGCATTAATTTCAGATTCCGCAAAGTCCAGAGCTAGTTCTTTAAGTTTTTCGACAAAGGCATGGCGGCCAGACAGTTTACCAAGCGGCAGTGAATTGCTCTTGACTCCAACCAGCTCAGGTGTAATGATTTCATAGGTCAGTGGATTCTTAAGAACACCATCTTGATGGATACCGGACTCATGAGAGAAGGCATTGCCACCAACGACCGCCTTGTTCTTAGGCACTGGAATACCTGAGAAACGGGACACCAGCTCAGAAGTGTTAATAGTTTCATTAAGGACAATGTCTGTCTCAACCTGATAATAGTCCTGGCGAATCTCTAAGGCAACTGCTACTTCTTCCAATGCTACATTTCCAGCCCGCTCACCGATTCCATTGATAGTTCCCTGAACACGACCAGCACCGTGCTTGATAGCCGTCAAAGTATTGGCCGTTGCCATACCAAGGTCATCATGACAATGAACACCAAATACCACCTTATGATCAGAAGTCACATTTGCCACTAGGTAGTCGAAAATATTTGCAAACTCTTCTGGAGTAGTAAAGCCGACTGTATCTGGAATATTGATATAAGTCGCACCTGCATCCACTGCTGTTTGTACCACCTGAAAAAGGAAATCCAGCTCTGTTCTTGTCGCATCCTCTGGTGAAAACTCGACTATATCGAACTTGGAGCGCGCGTAGGAGACATGCTCTTTCACAGCTTCTAAAATCTCTTCCTTGGACTTTTTCAGCTTAAACTCTCTGTGAATAGGACTGGTCGCAATGAAGACATGAATCTGTGGATACTTGGCATCCTTGAGCGCTTCATAGCAGGCGTCAATATCGGACTTGACCAAACGCGCCAGCCCAGTAACAGAAGCTTTTGTGATGACTTTAGCAATCTCCTGCACCGCCGCAAAAGAATCTGGACTCGCAGCAGGAAAACCAGCTTCAATGACTGAAATACCCCACTTCTCTAACTGCTTAGCAATAGCCACCTTCTCCTTGATAGAGAAATTCACTCCTGGTGTCTGCTCGCCATCCCGGAGGCTGGTATCAAAAAACTCAACTTTGCGTGTCATAGACAACTCCTTTTCTAAGATACATAGACCATTTAGGAAAAAATCTTCCCCAACTTCTAGGTCGTGTTCAATGACTGAGACAGTATGAGACAAATTGATTTCAGAAAAATCAAGATGCATTCCCACTCCCGTCGCTCCTTTAGAAACCATTTCTTCCTCATCAGAATTTGAGGTAAGATAGGTGAAATAAAAAACATCTCACTTGAGGAACAAGCGAGATGTTGATTTACTCCCGCTTGGTAAGCCAAACAGGACTAATGCTTTTGCACTAGCCCGAGTAACGCAACAACAAAGCAAAGTTTGAAGATTGGGTTGACTTCATGTTTGACTAACTCCTTTTTGAGATGGTTTCTTATTGTTTAGTATTTTAACACAGTATCATAAACCTGTCAAGAAAAAGTCGATATTTTCTGAAAATTTTTAATATACTGGATTATTTTGGGGGATTTAAAACTGTAAATACGAGAAAAAGGAAGTGAGGTAACTTTGCTTCTTCTATTTTTTCAGGAATCGTAACATAGTTTATTTACTCACTTCATCCAGCTTATTCTGAAAGCGTCTGTTCTCCTGATAGCGAGCTTCTAGAACATCGTCTATGCGCTTTTTGTATTGCTGATGGTATTGTTCCAGATTATCCTCTATTTGAAAAATATAAGGTTGAGCCGCTGTCAAAGGAACCTCTCTACATGCATAAGAAATTGCCTCTAAGAGTTTGTTCGTCTCTCTGTCAAACTTATAGTAGTATGTATCTAAGTCTGTCTCTACTCGCTCAAACTCACGCATTTTTAGAGCATGTTCATCTTCCAGTTCCTGAAGCTTCTTTTTATCCAGCATTGCCTCACCTCCTATCCCTTAATCGGGCTATCCAAAGAAGGCATCTGCATCGTCTGAGTTAGATGAGTTTCAGCAGCTTGCGCTGCCTTCCCTTCAAATCCACCCTTAATATCATTGACATAGTTAGTAGAAGCATAATTTTTCATATCCAAAGCCGCCGCCTGTAGCTGAGCTGCCAGATCTAATCCTTTTGCAAGGATAAGCAGCTCTTTGGCCACTATCAAAGCCTTGATAGCCTGCCTCTCCTGCTCCTTCATCTTTTCTTTAAACTGTCTCTCTAACTCCACTCTAGTTACGAGCGCATCATCATTTGGTATAAGCATTTTCAATACCCCTCCATGTTCCTTTCACATCTGCTAAGAGATTATTGAAATCCTCAGCTTGCTGAGTATCAACTGCTGCAAAATCTCCACTAGCTCTAACCAAAGTCATTCCTAACTGTTTAATCTCTGTCAGGAAGCCTTTCGCGGATGTGTTCGTATTTGTTTCAACCGAATCGTCCCAGTAGTGCTTTATATCGAAATCAATCAATAAACTCTCCACTTCTGAGTCGCTCAAATAAGTAGCAAGGCCAGCTGCCTCTGTTCTTGCGTCATTAATTATCTTTTGGACAGATTCCTTGGCATCCGACAATAAAGTTTTGACATGCTTAACTTTATCTTCTATTTCAAAGATAGCCAACTGAGCTGCAGTCTGAAGGAGACGAGCACGAACCAAAATTCTATCTTCTCCTGTAAGATTGCCATTTCCAAGCTGTTTCTGATAGCTTGGAATCATCTTCTTGTCCCACTTAATCGACTCTCTACGCGCTTCATCAATGATTGCTTGATAATCCCGCTTAAATTCATAGAAAGCAGATGTAGAAATACCTGCACGCGCAAAATTTGCTGTTCCAAAAGAAGAAACGTCAACAACAGCATTCATGAATTTTATCGCCTCATCATCAGTCAAACCTTGCATACGAAGCAAATCTAAAAATTTCGCTTCTAATCTCGCAAGCTTCTCCCCTGCTCTCAGAAGTTCTGGATGAAAATCTTCTGAAGCGACTAAAAATCCCCCCTTGCCGTCTGCCTGAAAAACACCAAAATCATGAGCACTATCAGACATAAAGTCAAAGCGAGTATAATGAAGAGGCACAACTATATGAGCTGTTCCCAATTCCTTACGAGTTGGCTTTTCTCCAGGTTTCTCTAAATTATAGATTGTATTCTCACGATTGAGCATACTAACAATATCAAAAGGATTGACATAGTATTCTAGTTTTGCGCTAATCGCTTTAATCCTATCATCATCAACTCCCATTTTTTTCAAACTATCGGTAGTATCCGGTCCATCGAAAAGAACGACCTTTCCAATTTTATCAAATTCTTGTTGGCTCAGATTAGCTATTCCTTGAACTGTCACCATCGTCCCCAGCGAGTGGGCTGTAAGATCCATCGTAGCTTGGGGAGCTTTCTCGCTCATTTCTGCAATGGTGGCTTTCATTCCCTCTGTTGCTAGTCTAGCCTGAGGTATATGCGAATCAAATAAAGCAAAATTAGCATCATTAATAAGCCAGTCATTCAGATTTAAAGGCTTAATTCCTTCTTTCTTAACTCTCTCAGTATTGAAACCATCACTACCTCGAATAGCCATATAAGTATGCTTTGTATCCTTACCTAAGGTCGGTGTATCTGTTAGAAAATATGCATTAAAGCCAACTCTCTCATTAGTTAAACGACCTTTCTGGTAAGGTCCTAAACCTGCTTTCTCTTTATAATCAGCAATTTTCTTATCATTATCATCCAAAAAGGGTAAATCCAATCCCTTTTCAACATGCAAATCTGGATCTGGCTGCAGGTAAACTTTCCCATCATTATCGAGTTTCTTACCTCCAGGGGTGATTTCTGTTATCTTCCCATCTTCATCTCTTACATAAGCATCATTTGAGAAATCAAATTCTAGAGAGCCGCCATTATCTAATATTTTTTGATTATCTTTCAATTGAGACTCATAGGGGAATCTAATTGGTCTTCCATGGTAAGAAGATTAAGCTAAATCTGCATAAAAATTATCAAAGTTTTTTAAATTGCTATTACTCAAAAAGTTCACCCCCAATACGTAAAGGACTACCAATTCCAATAGAATTAATTAGAATTTTTTCATCTTCAATTCTAATAATAACACTCCAGCTTGATTTTGCCATATTATTAAAGCCTCCATAAACCTGAACAATATCACCTCGACCTTGAGGCGTTCCATTTCCTATCTGATCCCATTGTGTTTGATCCCAATCAATTTGAACAGTTTCTATCTTAGGATTCAAAGACTTAATATACTCCTCAATATCTTTCTTATGTTTTTTGAGATAAGCTAGCTGTTGTTCACGCGAATCTTGCTCTTTCTTTTTCTCCCGCTTAACTCCGTCTGTAAACAAATTTTGATTTTGAACTGTCATGATTGTCCCTCCAATAACTAGAGTAACGGCTATCGCTACAATTGATAGAGTAGCTATTTTGCCTTTTTTCACCATTTGTCCTCCTTGTGAATAGAAGTTACTATTGTTATATCATGAAAGCATAAAAATACTTTTGAAAAGCATTCTGTGAAGTATGAAATTTACTGACTGCGCTAAATCTCCATAAAAATTATCAAATGGTTTTAAATTGCTGTTACTCATATAAGAACCAACCTCCATCTCTTAAAATTCTTATCGGCTGCATTTCATAAATAACTAGCTTATCAGGAACTTCATTTGAATCGTAGTTTAAAGGGATTCCTAATGTAAATTCAGTGTCTTTGTTATTATTTATTCTACCATCCAAGGTCAAAATATATCCACCACCTTGTGGGGTGCCATTCCCTATGTCTTCGACCTTCATACTGTCCCAATTAAACTGAACACTTTCAACCTTAGGATTCAAAGCTTTAACAAAGTCGGTCAACTCTTCTTCATGCCTTTTGAGATAAGCAAGTTGTTTTTTACGCGGATCTTGCTCTTCCTTTTGCTCCTGCTTAGTTCCGTGTGTAAACAAATTTTTATTTTGAACTGTCAGAATCGTTCCTCCTACGACTAGAGCAGAGATTAGCGCTACGATAGATAGAGTCGCTATTTTGCCTTTTTTCACCATTTGTCCTCCTTGTAAATAGAAGCTACTATTATTGTATCATGAATGCATTAAAAAAATACTTTTGAAAAGTATTCCGTAAAATATGAAATTTACAAACTGCGCTAAATTTGCGTAGAAATTATCAAATGTTTTTAAATTACTATTGCTCAAAAAGCTCACCTCTTAGACTTAATCCATTACTTAGTCCCATATAGTGTAAATCGGCTTTCCCATCCTTTATGGGAATTGTAACATTCCAACCAGATTCTTCAATATTATTAAATGTTCCATAAACATCAATAATATCACCTCCGCCTTGCGGTGTTCCATTTCCTATCTGATCCCATTGTGTTTGTTCCCAATCAATTTGAACTGATTCTATCTTTGAATTTTGAGATTTCACAAACTCCTTAATCTCTTCTTCATGTTTCTTAAGATAAGCCAGCTGCTTTTCATGCGGATCTTGCTCTTCCTTTTTCTCCTGCTTGGTTCTATCTGTAAACAAATCTTTATTTTGAACTATTATAATTGCACCTTCTATGACTAGAGAAGCCATTACTGCTACCACAGATAGAATCGCTATTTGTTTTTGTTTCATCTTCTAGCCTCCTTGTGCATAATAATAAGTTACTATTATTATATCATGAATGCATTAAAAAAATACTTTTGAAAAGTATTCTCGTTAAATTAGAAATTGGCTGACTGTGCTAAATCAGCATAAAAATTATCAAAGTTTTTTAAATTGCTATTACTCAAAAAGTTCACCTCCTAATCTTATACCATTGCTGATACTCATGCTTTCTAAATCAACTTTCCCATCTTTGATTTCTATTAGAACATTCCAGTCTGAATCTTTTAAATTATTAAATTCACCAAATATACTCACAACTTCCCCTCCACCTTGTGGGGTTCCATTTCCAACATCTTCCCAGCGCGTTTGATTCCAATCAATTTGAACTGATTCTATCTTTGAATTTTGAGATTTCACAAACTCCTTAATCTCTTCTTCATGCTTTTTAAGATAAGCAAGCTGTTTTTCATGTGGGTCTTGCTCTTCCTTTCTCTCCTGCTTGGTTCCGTCTGTAAACAATTTTTTATTTTGAACTGTCATGAATGTCCCTCCAATAACTAGAGTAGCGGTTATCGCTACAATTGATAGAGTAGCTATTTTGCCTTTTTTCACCGTTTGTCCTCCTTATAAATAGAAGTTACTATTATTATATCATGAATGCATTAAAAAAATACTTTTGAAAAGTATTCTCGTTAAATTAGAAATTGACTGACCGCGCTAAATCAGCGTAAAAATTATCAAATGTTTTTAAATTACTATTACTCATATTTGTCCCATCCCCCATTTTTTAATACACTAGGTGGATTTAGCATTCCAATTAAATCTATCGAAGGGATAGCATTCTCATTTTCTAGCGGAAAATCTACTGTAAAATCAGAATCTTTTATATGATTGAAAGTTCCTTTCAACGATAGATTAAAACCCGCTCCTTGAGGAGTCCCATTCCCTATCTCTTCAACAATTAAACTATCCCAAATAAGCTGAACTGATTCAATCTTTGGATTTTTAGACTTTACAAACTCTATAATTTCCTCCTCATGCTCTTTCAAATAATCCAATTGCTTTTCATGCGGATCTTGCTCTTCCTTTCTCTCCTGCTTGGTTCCGTCTGTAAACAAATTTTTATTTTGAACTGTCATGATTGTCCCTCCAATAACTAGAGTAGCGGTTAGCTCTACGATTGATAGAGTAGCTATTTTTCTTTTTTTCACCATTTGTCCTCCTTAAGAATAGAAGTTACTATTATCATATCATGAATGCATTAAAAAAATACTTTTGAAAAGTATTCTAGTTAAATTAGAAATTGGCTGATTGCGCCAAATCTGCATAAAGATTGTCAAATGTTTTTAAATTGCTATTACTCAAATGGTTTCCCTCCAATCCCTAGACCATTTACTAAGGTCATAGAGTCTAAGTCAATCTTTTCGTCTTCTACATTTACCATTACATGCCAGCCGGAATCCTCAATATTATTAAAAGTCCCATAAATATCTATAATATCACCTCCACCTTGGGGTGTTCCATTCCCTATCTGGTCCCATTGTGTTTGATCCCAATCAATTTGAACCGAGTCTATCTTTGGATTTTGAGATTTTACAAACTCCTTAATCTCTTCTTCATGTTCCTTCAAGTAAGCCAACTGCTTTTCACGTGGATCTTGCTCTTTCTTTTTCTCCTGTGTAGTTCTATTTGTAAACAAACTTTTATTTTGAACTGACATAATCGTCCCTCCTATGACTAGTGTAGCAGTTAGCGCTACGATTGATAGAGTAGCTATTTTGCCTTTTTTCACCATTTGTCCTCCTTATAAATAGAAGTTACTATTATTATATCATGAATGCATTAAAAAAATACTTTTGAAAAGTATTCCGTAAAATATGAAATTTACAAACTGCGCTAAATCTGCATAAAAATTATCAAAGTTTTTTAAATTGCTGTTACTCAAACAAATCACCTCCTATACTTAAAGGGCTAACTATTCCAATAGTATCAATTAGAACTTTTTCATTTTCAATATCAATTACAACACTCCAGCTTGATTTTTCTATATTATTAAAGCCTCCATAAAGCTGAATAATATCCCCTCCTCCTTGCGGTGTTCCATTTCCTATCTGATCCCATTGTGTTTGATCCCAATCAATTTGAACAGTTTCTATCTTAGGATTCAAAGACTTAATATAATCCTCAATATCCTTCTTGTGCTTTTTAAGATAAGCTAACTGTGTTTCATGCGGATCTTGCTCTTTCTTTTTCTCCTGCTTAGTTCCATGTGTAAACAAATTTTTATTTTGAACTGTCATAATTGTCCCTCCTATGACCAGAGAAGCTATTACTGCTACCACAGATAGAATCGCTATTTGTTTTTGTTTCATCTTCTAGCCTCCTTGTGCATAATAATAAGTTACTATTATTATATCATGAATGCATTAAAAAAATACTTTTGAAAAGTATTCTCGTTAAATTAGAAATTGACTGACCGCGCTAAATCAGCGTAAAAATTATCAAATGGTTTTAAATTGCTGTTACTCATAAATTCTACCACCTACTCGCAATGGGCTTCCTTGCGTCATAGTATCAAAAATAATTTTTTCATTTTTAATTCTAAACATAACCTGCCATGTCGATCCTTCTATGTTATTGAATCCTCCTCCAACTATCACAACCTCACCTCCTCCTTGAGGCGTTCCATTTCCAACTTCTTCCCACATGGTTTCATTCCAATCTATTTGAACCGATTCTATCTTTGAATTTTGAGATTTTACAAACTCCTTAATCTCTTCTTCATGTTTCTTAAGATAAGCCAGCTGCTTTTCATGCGGATCTTGCTCTTTCTTTTTCTCCTGCTTAGTTCCATGTATAAGCAAATTTCTATTTTGGACTATTATAGTTGCACCTATAAATACAAGTATCAGTGATGCTACAAATAACGTACTTTTGATAGTCTTCATCTCAAATCATCCTTTCAACTACTGACATTATTATAGCATGGATAGGTTGACAGCCTCATTCTCATACTTATTATTAAACTCCAAAGTAAAAGAATCATCATAAAATATTCCCTATAAACATGCTAATCATTGCTTTCTATGTAAGTTTTCTTTTTTCTAATACTTTCAAATATTTAGTTTTTTTAAATTGCCCAGACAGAAGCAAGAGTAAGAAACAATACCATATCACAATCGTCAAAAATAAAAGTAGGAAACCGCCAAATAGAAGAAAAAGCCAAGAAAAAACAGCTGCGATCAAGGCAAAGAGGAAAATGAGAGCATAGGTTTTTAGACCATTGGATTTTTGAGTAGCAAAATAATCTCTGGGCATCTCATAAGGCACTACTTCAACTACTGATTTTTCCCTTCTATTTTTAAACTGGTAAAGAGCCAGTAAAAGCATGAAAATGAAGGAAAAAAGTAAAGGGAACAAGCCTCGTACAGTCAGATTCTCAGTTAATTCATACAAGCCATAAGAAAAAACAGCACCTGGTAGAAAAATCATTGGAAAAGGCACACTTTTCCCTACAAAAAGCTCATTTCGCTTAATATCATAAAACACAGTCCTTTTGACATTTCCTTGATCTGCTCCAAATTCGATAAAATCAGTCAGCTTCCTAGTAACTGCCAATGCTGACTTTGGTTCTTCATGCACCTCATCTTCAATGATCTCTAACTGACCAAAAGTATTCAGCCTCCAAGAATCTTCCTTAGGCAAAGGGGGTATTTTCCCTTCAAGATGTTCTTGAATAAAATGCTGGAATTGACGGTTCTTCCACTTACTTCCAATCAACTTCAATGTTACTTTTTGACCACTGCCATTTGGGGTCAATGCTTCTCCTACAATAAATAAAGGCCATTCATAACTACCGCGATAAATGTGTCTGTTCTTACCGAAGTAAAATGTAACCGAAGAAAGAGGAAAGCGATAGCATTTAAAACTTCGGAAAACAAGCAAGTCTTGGCCATCAAGCTCTATTCTCCCCATAAAAGCAAAAGCCATCCATCCTACTGTAATTAATAAAACAACTGACCCTGAGAAATATAAAAAATTTGCCAACAAATTACCATCTAAAAAGAGGTTAAAAAAACTTACGATAATCATTAAGCTGAAAATACTAATCAGAGCAATTCCTTTTAGTGTATATATCGCAATCGATGTTTTCTTTCTCAATTCTGCTCCCTCTCTAATACTTCTACAAATACTATTTTGCTCATTAGAATCCTACAAGGGTTACATCGCCTCTGATAATTCAACTTTGAATCGAAAAGGCATATAACTTTTTTAAAGTGAAAATACTTATTAAATTCTGTCTGGTTTAGAATAGCCTATTCACTCTTTCCCTATTGTTTCAGAGTACTTCACTTTTAAATTCCCCATTTTTTCTTTGGAATAGCGCTGACTTCCCTCTTTAAACCAAATATCTAGAAAATAGGTGTAGAGAATTTGATCAGATTTTTCTGCCAACCAAGCCTGATCAATATCATAATCCTTCAGATAGTCCAAAATCTCCTCTTTTGACACTAGACTCTTACGTGGAGGCTCCTCCCCTCCAATAGAGCGATAAATTTCATCTGCTGTCCTGACATAGCCCCTATTTTTAGATTCATTAATAAAAGCTTGAACAGTAAAATCCGAAACTTTGGAGAAAGCAATGGAGACATTTTGTTTAACGAAACCGTTCTCATATACATAGTCAATGTTGAGATAAGTATCTCCTGATAACTTTTTACTATATAGAACAGCAAGCAAACCATCGGAATTGATATATAGCTGCAAATCTTCATCATCTGCCAAACTAGGTTTTTCCCGATGATAATATATCCAGGCCGGCTCACCTACATATGCCGTATTACTTTCTATAATCTTACTCATGACTGGCAAACCAAGAATATTTTTGTAATGAACGCTCGCATAATAGATTTCATCAATTGGATTTTTTAGTGAGTCATAGTCCCGATATCTTAGAAAACCAAAGACACAGCTACCTACTACAAGGAGGGTGAAGAGACTTAGGATAATTTTTTTCATATTAGTTTGCTCCTTTTATGATCAAATCATTGTATTGTATCTCCTAATACCATTAGGGCCGGAAGAAGCAGAAAAATAAGTATCTATCTTTCATCCTATCCTCCTCTCACTTCTCTTCCTTAAATATCACTTTCCCCTGTTCATACTTTCGCACTGCTAAGAGCCAGCGGATAGGGTTGTTTTGGAATAAGAAAAGATACAACAAGGCAGGAAAGAGACCTATCAATAATGAAAATAAAATTTGTGCATCAAATTTCTCCTGCCTTATAAATGAATTTACAATATTTGGTATGGTAGCAATTCCTATAAATGCTAAAAATATAAGTATTAACTGTACTATTAGAAAAACTATCATCTTCCCAAACGTCGCTTTTTTCTCACTAAAATTTTCCCAGAACAGATTTGAATCAACAGCTTTCGCAAACTGTTGAGAACTTGCCCCTTGAACCTGTTTCACCTCTTTATACAAGGCCTCTTCCATCATCCATATAAAGCCAAAGCAGACAAAGAACTGGGCAACGATATAAGGCGGAACCATCCAGCTGCTATATCGAAAACCTGAAAATGCAGGTATAGCTACTAATCCTCCGATAATACCCAAAAAAACAAAAGCAAACATCAAAGGAATAATGGCCCTATTAGAGTTCCTTGCACCTTCTGTATTTAAGAGGGCACTCTTATCTGCTACAAGAGCTTCTCTCGTTCGCGTGTTATAGTAAACGGCCTTATCACCGCTCTGTCCAATAAAAATTATTTTTCTCATATAAAATCACCACAGTTTCCACCAATCACTATAATCAGAAACTTCAATTTTTATCATAGATCGTTGATAAAACATCATAAACCACTGTTCCTACCCATGCACCAAATAAGGTCTCAATAGCATAAGTATGAAACCTATTGTTTCTCCTCTTCTTCTGCAAATATCACTTTCCCTTGTTCATACTTTCGCACAGCTAAGAGCCAGCGGATAGGGTTGTTTTGGAATAAGAAAAGATAAAAAACTGCTGGTAGTATTCCTATTAAGGGCGAAGTTATTATCTGCAATTCAAATGGAGCTTTCCTTTCAAATGAATCAATAATACCTGGAATAAAAGCAATGAATGTTATTACCGTTGCAAAAAGCAATAACAGAATAACAGCTAAAAAGGCCAAAAACTTTCCTATCGAAGCCTTTTTGACGTCAAAATTTTCCCAAAACAAGTTCGAATCTACTGCCTTTGCAAATTGTTGTTTAGTGGCTCCTCGAACATATTTAACGTTTTTATATAGAGCAATCTCTAACATCCACATGCTACCAAAAAACACAAACATTAATCCAGTAATGAAAAACTTTGTCATTCCGCTGTTGTATCGAAAACCTGAAAATGTAGGTATAGCTACTAATCCTCCAATAATACCCAAAAAAACAAAAGCAAACATCAAAGGAATAATGGCCCTATTAGACTTCCTTGCTCCTTCTGTATTTAAGAGAGCACTCTTATCGGCTACCAGAGCTTCTTTTGTTCGCGTGTTTATAGTAGACAGCTTCACCACCGCTCTGTCCAATAAAAATTATTTTTCTCATATTCTCTTATATTTCTACTTCTTTCTATAATTTCACAATATCACTTCTTAAGGCACTTCGTTTCTAAGAAGAATATACACCCTCATCTCCTCATATACTGAATTCCTCGGAAAAGGAGAAAGGCTGTTAAAATCAGGGAAACAAGCCAGATGGTCTTCAAGAGGTAAAACTGAATCAGATAGGTAGAGATGATGGCTCCGACAACAAAGCTTGCCAATAGGGCAACAAAGAAAAGACCTTCTTTCAAATCTTTCCCTTTCTTGTTTCGAGCATAGTTACCAAAAGCTACCATGGTTTTCTTGATATTCCCCGTCATAAAGGAGTTGTTATAAACAATGCCATCCACCTCGCCAAAAGCCGTCGCAACCAGGCCCATGCAGAAAGCCAGTGGCGGCACGATATAGAGATGGGGCACATTTGCTGGCAAAAATCCAGCGACAGCTGTCGTCAATATCAAAGGAAAAACGCTGGACAGTCTGCGCCAAGAATGCTCAAAATGATGCTGAAAAACGGTCATCAGAAAAATACCCAGCATAAAGGCCAACATAGTTGCTAATTTCACTTCGATTCCTCTTGTCTCTTGATTGATGAGTTCAACCGAAAGGAAAACGACATTTCCCGTCTGACCTGCCACCAAGGTGCCTCCCCTCTCAATGAAAGTATAGGCATCGATAAATCCTGCACAAAAGGTCAAGAGGCAGGCAAAAAATTTTGAACGAGAGTGAAACTCTCTTTTTACAAATTGTTTCATAAACCACCTACAAAATAAGGGAGTGACCAGACTCCGAAAATCATAGATTTCAGTCCGTCCACTTCCCCTTGCTAGAATACATTACAAAAAACTTGCAGCTACTGCGATTTACCAGATTCACAAACTGTTATTTCCTAAAATGACAGAGCTAGAAAGCTGCCTGACCTAGCCTTCTCTGGCTTCCTTAAGAATTTTTTCAATCTTGGTCGTAATCAGGTCAATAGCCACCTTGTTAGAAGCTCCCTCTGGAATGATGACATCTGCATAGCGCTTGGTCGGTTCAATAAACTGATGGTACATAGGCTTAACGACACCCAAATACTGCTCAATAACGCTATCCAAACTGCGGCCGCGCTCTTCCATGTCCCGCTTAATACGACGAATAATCCGAACGTCATCATCTGTGTCCACAAAGATCTTAATATCCATCAAATCTCTCAGGCGCTGGTCCTCTAAGACCAAAATCCCCTCAACGATGAACACATCCTGAGGATCCTGACGATAGGTCTTTTTACTGCGGGTATGCTCTGTATAGTCATAAGTGGGAATATCCACTGGCCGACCAGCCAAGAGCTCCTTAATCTGCTCAATCATCAAGTCCGTGTCAAAGGCAAAAGGATGGTCATAGTTGGTCTTCACCCGCTCCTCAAAAGTCAGATGCGTCTGATCCTTATAGTAGGAGTCATGCTCAATCATGGCAATATTTTCGTTTGGAAAATTAGCCAAAATTGCTCGAGAAACACTGGTTTTTCCGCCTCCGGAACCACCAGTTACACCAATAATAATAGGTCTATTTTGCATTATAAGCTCCATCTCTTGTTATCTTATCTATTTTACCGCAATTCATGTTATAATGAAAGAGCTAAAATAAAAAAAGTACATGCTTAAAAATAGAAAAAAGGAGGTTTTTATGTTCAAACTTGGAATCATCGGAACAGGTTCAATTTCTCATGAGTTCATCAAGGCTGCTCACTCAACAGGCGACTATCAGCTTGCTGCTGTCTACTCTCGGACTTTAACTTCTGCTGAGCGCTTTGTGCAAAACTATGAAAATACAGCCGTCTATACTGAAATGCTGGACTTTCTGTCATCTGATATCGATGTCGTTTATATCGCCAGTCCCAACAGCCTGCATTTCAAGCATGCCAAGGTAACTATTCTGGCTCGTAAACATGTTATTGTCGAAAAGCCGGCGGTCTCTCGACCCAAAGAATGGCGGGAATTGGTCAAGCTGGCTGACGAGCATCAAGTCTATCTCTTTGAAGCTGCCCGCAACTATCATGAGCAGGCCTTTGATACGATCAGTGATTTTCTCAAGGACAAGACCGTCCTGGGAGCCAACTTCACCTATGCCAAGTATTCTTCTAAAATGCAAGCTCTGCTTGCAGGAGAGCAGCCTAACGTTTTCTCAGCTAAGTTTTCAGGCGGTGCTTTGATGGATCTGGGTGTCTATCCTGTCTATGCGGCTATCAGACTTTTTGGTCATCCGCGCTTCGCTCGCTACAGCGCCCAGCAGCTAGCTAATACGATTGATTTAAATGGAGCCGGCTGTCTCATCTATGCAGATTTTCAAGTTCAGATTCAGGCCGGTAAAAATATAAACAGCAATCTGCCAGCAGAGATTTATACGGATCAGGGAACTCTGACTTTAGACGGGATTGAATTTATCAGCTCTGCTATTTTCCAAAATCTGGACGGTCAAGAGGAGCTGCTACCTATCAAGCGTGCTTCCCATACCATGCTGGAAGAGGCTCAGGCTTTCGCACGAGTGCTCAAGGGTGGACAGGATGCGGTTTACGAGAAATGGTTGGATGCTGCCGTAGCTGTTCACAAAAGCTTATTTGCCATGCGCAAGGACGCTGGCATTAGATTTGAGGTTGATGATGATTAAGGAACAATTTCCCCCGAGCTGGCAAAATCAGCTGGCTCAGCTAGGCTTTGAAGATTTGACAGCTATTCAGGAGAAGATGTTTGATTCTATTTCTACAGGCGATACGGTGCTGGGAATCAGTCCGACTGGTACTGGTAAAACTCTGGCCTATCTCTTTCCAAGTCTGCTTAGACTAACACCTAAAAAAGCCCAACAGCTCTTGATTTTAGCTCCTAATACTGAGTTGGCTGGACAAATCTTTGAGGTCTGCAAGACTTGGTCGGAGCCTTTAGGGCTGACAGCCCTGCTCCTGCTGTCTGGCTCCAGCCAGAAGCGACAGATTGAGCGCCTCAAGAAAGGTCCGGAAATTATCATCGGAACGCCTGGACGGATTTTTGAGTTGGTCAAGCTCAAGAAAATCAAGATGATGAATGTCGAAACCATCATTTTGGACGAATTTGACCAGCTGCTCAGCGATTCTCAGTATCACTTTGTAGATAAAATCACCCACTATGCGCCTCGTGACCACCAGCTGGTATATATGAGCGCCACCGCTAAGTTCGACCACGATAAGATTACTGAAAATACCCTAGAAATCAGCATTGACGACCAAGTTTTGGACAACATCCAGCATTTTTACATGCAAGTCGAAAAACGTGATAAGGTGGACTTGCTCCGCAAATTATCCAATGTTGAAGAATTCCGTGGACTGGTCTTTTTCAACGCTCTATCAGACCTAGGAAGCGCCGAGGAAAAACTCCAGTATCGTGAAGCCAATGCTGTTTCACTGGCCAGCGATGTCAATGTTAAGTTCCGCAAGGTGATTCTGGATAAGTTCAAAGAACACCAGATTACTCTCCTGCTAGCCACTGACTTGGTTGCTCGCGGCATTGATATTGACTCACTAGAATGCGTCGTCAATTATGAGCTTCCGCGCGATTTAGAAACCTATACCCATCGCTCTGGCCGAACCGGCCGCATGGGCAAGGAAGGCTATGTCATCACCCTCATCAGCCATCCTGAAGAACTGAAAACTTTGAAAAAATACGCTTCCGTTCGTGAAATTCTACTAAAAAATCAAGAACTTTATGTAACAAGTTAAACTAAAAAGCTTTAGAAATCTAATGTTTCCAAAGCTTTTTTTGCTTTTACTCATTACCAACAATGATTTCCAAAATCTAAACCCAAGGACCGTCTTAGTCTCTGCCGTAATAAATACGATGGGGCTCTAGCTGACCTTCCAGAAGCTCATCGACCGTTACCAAAGTATAGCCGTTACTCTTCAGATACTCGAGGACACTTGGTAGGGCGTCAATACTGGTCTGGTGAATATCATGCATGAGGATAATTGAGCCTGGCTGGGTTTTGGCAATCTCTTGCATAATAGCTTTAGTATTGCGTGTCTTCCAGTCTAGGCTGTCCACATTCCACATGATAAAGGACTGGTCAACCGAATTTTGTATTGTAGCATTAATAGCTCCATAAGGAGGCCGCGTAATCGTTGGCTTGATGCCTATGACATTGTTAATAGCGGTCTGGGTATCAAGGATTTCTTTTTTGGCTGACTCCAGAGGAAGTTTGGTTAAGACTGGATGGTCCCATGTATGAATCCCAATCTGATGACCTTCATTGTGCACGCGCTTGACAATCGCTTCATTGCCAGCAATGTTTTGCCCAACCATAAAGAAGGTCGCCTTGGCACCGTATTTCTTTAGGATATCCAGAGCCTGCGGTGTTGTCTTAGGATCTGGACCGTCATCAAAGGTCAGAGCAACCATCTTCACATGCTTCTTAGCCTCAAAACTCTGATAAGCTGCCAAGTCATCGCCGGTCAGATAGTCCGCATTGATTTGGTCATAAAAGCTAGACAAAGGAACGTCAATGCTGGTTAAGCCTTGCACTTCCTTACTCAGTTTAATAGAAAAATGGCTGTACTCATAACGGAAAGACCACTGACCCAACTCCGTTCCATTGAGGGTATTGAGAATTTCTGTCTGCACCGCCTCATCGGCCTGTCTAAAGGTCAGCTGGCTGGATATTTCGTTGATGAAGATTTCCTTAGCTGCATCGGGATCCTGAAAGAGCTTATCCAGAGTGAAAGGGCTACCGTCTGCACCGAGATAGCTGTCAGCAACTTCCCGCTCTTCTCCTTTACTGATTTTCATCTCTTTGACATGATAGTCCTTGCGATGCACCAGTACTTCTTTGACATCCTTCAGGCTCGTTTCTTTTTCCTCAGCATAGTAGAAAGTCAATTCCTCAATCTTATCGCCCTTCTTCTGATTATCCTTAATCGTCTGGCTATCTGCGTCCATCTGCTCCTTGACGCTTGCCATAACCTGACCATCTAGCAGAGGATAAAAGGCCTCTACATAGTGGCTGCCAATCATCTTGTTCTGCTTTTCAGTATTTTCAGCGTGGAAGGTCTCTTCTTGGGCAATCAGCACACTAACTTTCTCTTGCAGTTCCTTTTCTTGGAAAATAGCGTAAATCTTTACAGCACCCAGAAATAAAGCAGCAACAAAAGCTAAGCCTAGCAAGCTGAGAACGATGAGTGTTTTCTTACCGTGTTTCTTGTTATTTTGTCTTTTCATACACCTGTCCTAAATGAATAAAAATCATCATTTATCTTGCAAAATTAACTGCAGCTAGATGTTAGAGACTCTTCTCACGAATGACTTCCACCTTGTAGCCATCAGGATCTTTTACAAAATAATAATTAGGCGGGTTGCCAGGAAGACCCTTTGGATCTGTCACTTCATAGCCTTTGGCCTTGTGCTCAGCGTGCAGACCTTCCAAGTCTGGCGTGCTAAGTGCCACATGAGCAAAACCGTCCCCAATCACATAAGGACCATGGTCATAGTTATAGGTCAGTTCCAGCTCATAATCATCGCCTTCCAAACCTAGATAAACGATAGTAAACTGATAATCTGGAAAATCCTTGCGGCGCAGCTCTTTAAAGCCAAAAGCCTCTGCATAAAAAGCGATAGACGCTTCCAAATTCTCCACACGCAAACAAGTATGTAACATTTTTGATGCCATAATTTCACCTCATTCTTTCTTGTTTATTATTATACCCTATTTTGGGCAAAACTTATATTAAATTTTTAAAAAAGTAAATGAAAGTATATAAAAAGCAAGCCAATAAGGCTTGCTAAGAATTGTTTTTCAAAAACTGTTCAATGAAGTCGCTATACGAATTCCATTGAGGCATGGGAATGCTTTCTTTCTCAGCACTTCTTTTGATTTCAAAATATTGATCAACCCATTCGGCATAGCCTGAATGCATGTGATTTGTGACCATTTCGGCAACCAAAGGCTGACTCAACATGAACTTCATTACTGGAACCAAGAGAAATAAGGGCAGGGATAGATATTTAGTAGGTTTATAACGATGTTTAGGAATGCCATATCGCTGACAGAGTTCTAAACCTTCTCGCCAAGCGCAAATCATCTTTCGAATTGCTTTTTTATCTTTCAAGAGTGCATCAAAAGACCCCACTTCTGCAACTGCACCTGCCATTACCGCCTCCTGAAGGCAGTGAACCTTCATCCAAGAAGCCAAGTTAGGCATAGCATCAATGCCTATCCCACTAGCTGTGAAAATAGGAGACAACTCTGATGTATAAGAATCATCATCAAGTAACGTAGCTTCTTTGAAAATGATAGCTTGGATACGACCATCACTCTTTCGCCCTCCTCCAACAGAAGAAGGAAAAGCTAACGACACCTGCTTTCTGTTCAAATAAGAAGGAATCTTGGAGTTGATATTCCAGTTATTCTGTAAAATAAGTAAATGAGCTTTTTCCTTTATAGCCGCTAAATGATTCAATGCCTGCTCTAGTTGCAAACTATTTACCGTTAAGAGAATCAGGTCATAGTCTTGAGCAATGCTCGTCACCAATGGCGGCTGGAAATGATGTTCTTTATAGACCTGTTCATCTTTCCTTAAATCTTTAATAGAAAGTGTGAAGCCTTGCTCTAAAGTCGACAGCTTATGCTCTCTAACTAAGACAGTAACTTGATGCTGATTAGACAGTAACCAAGCGTATGTCAAACCAATTGTGCCAGCACCATAAACCAAAATGTTCATATTAGGCCTCTCCCGCTATTTAACAGAGCGCTTTTTCGTTTCTTTCAATAGCAGTTTAACTTCAAAGACCGTACCTTTTGGTTTGTTGTCCTTGACATAAATGGTGCCCTTGAAGGCATCGACAATCTGCTTGGCCAGAGAAAGTCCCAGACCAAAGCCACCTTTCTGACGGGTCCGAGCCTTATCCACCCGATAAAAGCGATCAAAAATCTTCTTCTTATCTTCATCGCTGATACCAGGACCATTGTCCGCCACTCGGAAAATAAGGTAGCGATCTGTCGAAGTAGCCATGACACTGATTACGCCATCATCATCTGTATACTTGATAGCATTGTCAAATAGAATAGTCATCAGCTGTTTGAGAAAAATTTGATCGGTCACAATAGGGTGCTTGATCATATTTTCTGAATGAAAGGCTTTTTTATTCTCCCTTGCGATAATGCAGTAATTAGCAAAGGTCGTATCAAAAAATTCTGGTTCAACTTCACCATATTGAGGCTTAATGCCATCATCGCGACGGGCCAGATTGAGCAGATTGGTCGTCAGCAAGCGCATATTCCGTACTTCATCCAAGCTAGAAGCAATATTTTCACTGCTCTGCATAATTGTAGCTTCAGGCTTACGAAAGAGCGTCTCTAAGCGGCTCTGCAATACTGCCAGAGGAGTCCGTAGCTCGTGACTGGCATTTTCCACGAAAGCCTTCTGCTTCTGGATACTTTCCAGCAGAGGCTTGACACTCATCCGAGCCAGATAAATACTGGCAATTAGAGAAATTCCCCAAAAGCTGACCATGACCATGGCAATCAACTGCTCATGCTTGCTGCTGGTCTGCTCCAACTGGCTGATACTAGTCATGACCACAGCATACTTGATATCAGGATACTCATTTTTAGGATCAATATCAAAGAGATAAGCCCGATAGCTTTCTGTCTGACCAAAGCTGTTGCCAATCACAATTTCCTTGATTTGATTCAGATAGGACTTGTTAAACTCTAATGAATTAAAGTCCAGAAAACCATCGCTCTTGCTAGTGGAAATATTTTTATAATCATCATCCAAAAGCAAGGCAAAGGTATTAGAGCTAACATTTGGCGTAGTTAGATTGTTAGGCTTAGGCTCTTCATCTGAATCGCCATCTGGCTCTTTACTGCTTTTAGGACTTTTAGAATTGACCTTATTACTCGGATCAGACTGCTGACCTGTCGTCCGATAGGCCAAATCAGCTACTGAACTAGGATCATTACTCAGTTTTTTCAGATTTTCATCAACTGACGTATAAAGGCTGGAGCGCATAACCTGAATAATAATCAAGGTCATGGCTGAGAAGATTAATGTAAACAACCCAAAATAGCGAATGAAATAAGAGAAATCATCCGCATAAAAGGTCTTCTTGATTTTATTCAGCATCTTTTAAAATGTAGCCGACACTACGAAGAGTATGTAGGTTTTTCGCAAATGCCGTTCCTTTCAGTTTTTTACGAATCTTTGAAACGTACACTTCGACAACGGAAACAGTGGTATCACTGTCAAAGCCCCACAGACGGTCAAAAATTTGAGTCTTAGGCAAGATTACATTTTGATTTTGCAGGAAATAAACCAAGAGGTCGAACTCTTTACCAAGCAACTCTACATCTTTACCTGCCTTCGTGGTCGAATTTGTAGATAAATTGACAGTCACATCACCGTAAGAAAGAGTATTCTCGTTGAATTTACCAGCGCGTTTCAAAAGCGCCTGGATCCGCATTTTCAGTTCTTCCAAATAGAAAGGTTTTGTCAGATAGTCGTCAGCTCCGAGCTCAAAGCCATGTCCTTTGTCATCCAAGCTTTCCTTAGCTGTCATGATGAGAACAGGTGTTGTAACTCCTTTTGCTCGGAGATCTTTCAGCACTTGGAAACCGTCCTTTTCAGGCAGCATGAGATCCAGCAAGATGAGGTCATAAACACCGCTTTCTGCTTCATATAGACCTTCTTCACCATCAAAAACCTGCATTACATCTGCAAAATCATCTAAAAAATCAAAAACTGAGTTTGACAGTCCAAGGTCATCTTCTACCAATAGAATTTTAATCATTTTTCTTTCCTCCAATAAAACTTTCCAAGATTATGTCTTTTGGTTTTTGTTTTATTTGCTATTCTTATTATATCATGACTTGGGTCAAAATCAGTAAGTTTTTTCTACGACTGCGACGTTTTATTTTCTTTTGTCGACTTATTATTCTTGTCCGATTGTTCATTTGTGTTCGTTGAAGACTTTTTCTTGTTTTTCTTCCCGTTGTCATTTTGCTGAGCAGAAGAATTCTTGCTCTTGTCATTGTCAGACTGCTGGCCGTCTTGAGGCGGCATTCCTTGGTCTTGACCGTTCTGTCCTGGTCCACCATCCTGCGGCGGCATTCCATTACCTGGTCCACCATTTTGACCATTCTGACCAGCTTGTGGCGGCATGCCATTTCCTGCATTCTGCCCCTGCTCCGGTGCTCCAGGCATAGCAGCTGGCTGTTGAATAGCTGATTGCTGATTGTTTGTACCGTGAATAGCTGTCGCAAGACCATAACCGCCCAGAAGTCCGACTGCTAGAGCACCACCCGTCGCAACCGTCAGCCACCATTTAGTGCTTTTTTCTACAACAATCATTTTTTCCATATCCATTTAATATGTTCCTTCTTTCTTTTGTAAATTTTTCTATCTGTTTCTATCAAACAAGAAGCTAATGCAGCTTTCAAGTCATCCCATACACATCCTTTCACTTGAATAGCATTATCATATAGATTTTTACTTAAACAGGACTGAATTTTTTCTTAAAAAAGGCTGAAAGATAGGGAAAATGGTTTATGAAAAGTGCTTTTTCAATATACGGCTATATTTATCTAATAAAAGAAAATCAGCTAATCTTGAAGACAGAAGATTGAGTTTAGCAAACAAAGTTGCTCCTCGCCCCATCAGGATGACTCTTTGATGAGACTTAATACCTTTTAGCAAAGCTAGGCAAACTTCATCTGTAGTTGAAATCTTAATCCCCATTTCCTTCCAAACAGGATGGTAAGGCTTTTCTGAGGGTGTGTCCGCAGCATTGGGACAAAAATAGGTTAAATACACCTTTTTCTGCTCCTGCTTTAATTCGCGATTTATTGATTCAATAAAAGAAAAAATCCCTGCACGACTGGCCACATCTACGCTATAGTAAGGGAAAGCGAGCCGCCCATCTGCAAAACCGCCAGAATGCACAATTGTAGCACCTTTTTCATTTGCTAATAAGGGCAGAAAAATCTTGCTAATCAGAATGGCGCCAGATAAATTGATCAATAGTGTCTGCTCTATGTCCTCAAGGGAATGCGCTGACAAAGACTTTCTTACATCAAAACCAGTTGCATTGATAACAATATCTATACATTCCGACCACTCTTGTATCTCTGATACTACATTTTTTAGAGACTCTTCACTTGTAATATCCACTGAGCTTATTGGAATAAAAGGCGAAAATTCTTGCACAAACATCGTTAACTTATCTATATCTCTTCCTAAGAGGAATAACCTAGCACCCGCTTGATGAAAAGCTCGAGTATAGACTCTTCCCAAGCTCCCACTTGCACCAATAATTACAACCTTTTTATTTTTAAAATAATTATCAAACATATAATTCTCCATTCTCTAGTGAGTCTTTTGTGATAAATTTAATAAAACAAGTCCGACTATAACCAGAGTTATTCCTAAAAGACTTATAGCTGTTACTTTTTCGTGCCAAAGCAGAATAGATAATATCGTTGTCCCTACTAGACCTATTCCAGACCAAATAGCGTAAGCTAGATTTAACTGAATGCCCTTTAAAGATAGAGATAAAAAGAAAAAGCACAAGCCATAAAACATCAAAGCAAGGCAACCGAAAAATAGTTTCGAAAAACCTTGAGATAGTTTTAAAAGACTTGTGGCGGCAATTTCAAATAGAATTGCGAGAGATAAATAAAAATAGTAAAACATTGTTTTCCTCCTAATATTCTAAATAACTAAAAAGTTAGCAGGAAAATCAATAAAACTATCCGAGAGATGAAACAAAGCAAGTCCAAAGTGTACAGGCATTTGTCAAAATCATTGATTTTATGCTCGAATCTTTGGAGATAGATAAAGCATTTCGACCACATAGCTCATCTAATGAAATCTGGTAAAAATCGGCTAGACGAATAAGACTTACACTATCTAGAATCGTCTTATCATTTTCCCAGTTCGAGATGGTCTGCCGAGTCGTCCCTAGTGATTCTGCAATCTGAGCTTGACTATAGCCTTTTTGCTCCCGTATAAACTTCAATTGTTTTCCTAACATTATCTTTTCCTCCTCATCATACTTATTTTTTAGTTGTTTGGCTAGATGAAATTCTTTAACATTAGTGATTATTGTAAGTAAAAATTCTTTGACATGGCTATTATAACACGATTTACGTTCATCTTAAAATACTTGCCTATCTAAAACACTTGATACATCTATCAACCATTTGCTCAAAAATCCTCAGTAAAAAAGACTGGGACAAAATTGTCTCAGTCTAAATTTATCATGTTCAAAAGCTCTTGATACAGGAGCTGCTTACTTTTTTATGACTTTTTCTTAGAAAGGCGGAAACCAGCTGAAGCTAGCAAGGCCGCAAATCCAAGATAAGTGAGAAGAGAGCTCGAACTGCTTCCAGTTTTAGGCAATTGACCTTGACTGGTTTGGTAGCTGACAGATAGCTGCATGTTGCTTGGTTGCTTACTTGCAGATCTTTGATGCTGCCAATCCTGGTTTGAAAGAGGCTCAAATTTCTGTGCTGTTTGAATAGTAATTTCTGCAGGAGGTGTCGAAACACTAACCTGATTGGACTCTATCCGGTATTGATTATTAATCAGCAAGCTGAAATGATTGGTATAGGTTCTGCCTGGATACAAGAGTCGACCGACTGCTGCTGGAGCTAGGGTCTCGGTCGCAGTATTCAAGTCAGCATTGTAGCGTTCAAGCAGACCTGGTGCAGCAACAAAAGTCAAAACTCTGGTGCTCGGGTCATAAGAAACCTCGTAACCAGAACTTTTCGCTCTAGTAGCTTCTAGATCTAATTCAAAACCTTCTGGCAGACGATCTTCCAATACAAAAGAGTGAATTGGCAAACGATAAGCAGGCAAAGCATCCGTTACCAGATTAAGGACAGCAAAACTTCCTTGGCTAACCTCTTGTTGATGAATATTCTTCTTGGACTCATCCTCCAACTCTTCTCTGACTTTTAACTGGATAAAGAGCTGGTTATAGTGATAAGTTTGAGTCGGCGCTTGCGGACGGCTTGGCAAAGCTTGATAGCTAGGTTCAGCCGGCTTTTGAGGAACCTCTTTATAGTTCGGATTGTCAGGCTCCTCAATCAAAGGCAGATCACTTTCTCTGACAGGTGACTGGGGTTCAGGCTGAAGAACTGGTTCTTGAGGGAGCTGTGGTTCCTGTAGATAGCTTGGCTCCTGAGGCAGGTCCTCTAAAGCAATTTCTTCTTCATAAACAGGCGGTTTCGGAGCCTCACCCGTGCTTACTTCAGGAGCTTTTTGAGGTTTTTCTGGTTCCTTCAAATAAGCTGGGAGCTGTGGTTCCTGTGGAAGTGGATCTTCGACCGGTGCTTGCGGAAGGCTCAGCAAGGGCTGCTCCTTCTCATAGGTTGGCTCTTCAACTGCAGTCGGCTCTGTCAATAGAGAAGGGGAGCTAGGTTCTTCTGGCACTTCCTGATAAACTGGCTTTTGAGGTTGAAGCGGCTCAGGCAGATAAGTTGGCTCTTGCGGCAGAATTTCCAGATCTCTTTCTGGTAGGACTACTGGCTCCTCAGACCGATTTGGAAGAGGAAGAGGCTGAGTTTCTGTCGGCTGGCTAGGAAGTTCTTGATAGGCCGGCTGTGCTGGCCCTTGCGGCAAAGGTTGATAGACTGGCTGACTCGGAAGAGGCTGCAAGGCCTTAACTTCCTCATAAGCCGGTTCCTGAGGTTGAGCAACTTCTGTCGGAGCAACAGGCTTGATTGGAACACCTTTGGCTTTAATATCAGAGTTAAATACAAACCAAGCAGAACCCCGGTTTCGCGAACCAATGTCAAAGGAAATGACATCTCCCTGAGCTTTACCTACAATAGCGCCATACCAGTTATAGGGACTAGTAGGCGTATCCCACTTATTATACTCAAAGCGAGAGCCTTCCTTCTCATGGTTAATAGAAATATCGGCATGAACACTGGTATCTGGGTGAATGTTAATAGCAGATCCTGTGATAGGAATATATTCACCATTAAAATTCTTGATGTACTCAATCGCAGCTTTATTCGTATTTAAAGATGAGAAGCTAACAAGCGAACCTGTCATATCAAGCCTTTCTCCAGCTTCATCGAAAAACTCCGCTTGGACATTGACTCGAGAATGGCCGCGAAAATCCAAGGTCCAGACAGTCAAGGTCGGATCCTTAACTAAGAAAACTGGAAGCTTATCCTGACTCTTCGTTGATTCTTTCAGAGTATAAGTGTAGACAACTTTAGCGATTTTCTTGCCCTGAATACTGGAATTTTTGATATTAGTATAAGTAGCTACCAGAGGCACATCTTTTTGTAAAATGACTTTAGTCTGATGTTCTTTCCCTTTTAAAACACTGGTCAAAGCAGTTATTCCTTGTTGATCCATTCCCCAAGAACGAACCTCATCAGTCAGCTCATCATTGGTATAGGTTCTAATAGAGGGATCAAGCGTCAAGACAGCCTGGGGCTCAGATTTGAAAACAAAAGGCTGGCTTTCAACCTTACTGAGATAGCCTTCTTCATTTTTCTTAGCTTCAGCTTCCTGCAACTCTCTCTCAAAAGTTACAAGAGCTGCATCATACTTAGTTTTGGCTGTATCATAGGCAGCTTTTGCCTTCTTATATTCTTCTAAGAGCTTATCATAGTCAGCTTTCAAGCGGGCATTTTTTTCCTTAATGCTTGCATTTTCCTGCTCAATCACTGCGTTCTGCGCTGAAATAGAAGCAAGGTTTGCCTCATAGTCTTCTTTTATTCTTTGATTTTCTGCTTCAATCTTTGCAAGATTTGCTTGGTATGTCGCTAAGTCTGCCTGATAAGCAGCTAGTTTATTCTTGTTTTCTGTCTCAATCCGAGCAGTCGCTTCCTGATAGGTAAGCAAGGCTTTCTCATATGCTTCTCGACTTTTCTGATTGCTCTCGGTGATTCGAGCCACATCCTGCTCATATTGAGCTAATTGATTTTTATAAAACTCTTGTTTTTCCTGATTTTGCTGACGAATCTGGGCGTTTTCAGCTTGAATGGCAGCATTACGGGCTGTTACTTCTGCTTTTTCTGTCTCATAGGCAGTTTGGCGCTTCTTATTTTCAGCTTGGACACGCTCAAGTTCAGATTGATAGGCAGTCAAAGCTGCTTGATGATCTCTCGCTTTGACATCATTGGCCGCCTCGATTTCAGAGCGATTCTTTTGATAAGCAGCTAATTTGCTCTCATAGTCTTTCTCTGTCGCTTGATTTTTTTGACGAATCTCAGCCAATCGCTCTTGATAAGCTGCTAAATCAGCCTGATACTGCTCCTTTAAGGCTGCATTTTTCTTCTGAACAGCTAGATTTTGGGCCTCAATCTCTTTATTCTGTTCTTGAATTTTAGCCAAGACTGTCTCATAAGATTGTTGGGCTGCTTGATTGGCTGTTTGAATGCGTTCTACTTCCTGCTGGTAAGCCCTTAAATCTAACTGATACTGCTTTTCTAACTCAGCATTGTCTTTCTGAACTCTAGCCAACTCTTTCTCATAGTCAGCCATGGCTGCTTGATAAACAGCTTCTTTTTCTGCCTTAACCTGAGCCAGTCTGGAAACTTCAGCTTC
The DNA here is from genome assembly GCF_019929145.1 of Streptococcus sanguinis. Lineage (GTDB taxonomy): Bacteria > Bacillota > Bacilli > Lactobacillales > Streptococcaceae > Streptococcus > Streptococcus sanguinis_U. The sequence continues at coordinate 850,124 of NZ_JAHZOW010000001.1, forward strand.
ATACTGCTTGACTGCTTCCTGATAGGCCTTTTTAGCTGCCTGATTTCGTTCTGCAATAGCTGCATTTTCAGCTTGGGCAGCTTTGTTGTGAGCTGAGACATGAGCAAGCCTTTCTTCATAGCGACGCTTTGCTTCTGCATTCTTCTCCTGAGTAGCTTTCAGCTCTGTAGCATAGCTCTCCATAACAGTTTGGTAGTCTGCTTTTGCTTGAGCATTTTCTTGTAAAATCCGTGAACGCTCCTCTTGATAGGCTGCTAAAGCTGCTTGATAGGAGGCTTCTTTCTCTTGATTGATTTTTACTATACGGCTCAATTCTGCCTGATAAGCCGTCCGTTTCTGCTCATAGTCTGCCTGAAGCTGAGTATTTTCAGCCTGAATGCGACTGGACTCTTGTTCATAGGAAGCCAGAGCCTTGTCATATTGGTCTTTCAGGGCTTGATTGGCAGACTCTTTCTGACTGAGTTCTTTCTCATAAGTCTTCAGTTGCTCTTGATAAGCTGCTGTGGTTTCACGTATTTCCTTGACTTGGGTCTCATAATCTGTTAGCGCTGTCTCCCGTTTACTAGCAGCTTCTTCTGGATTTCTAGCTGTTCCTAAATCAACACTTGGCTCCTGCTTTAGCTGGATACCTACTTTCTCAGCCTCTGCCACAGCTTGGTCCAAGTCCGCATGAGAAACCTCCAAGGGAAGCTTGTCTTGACTTACTGGCTCCGACTGAGCAGGGGCAGCAGTTGTCTGGGACGCTTCGGTTGGCGAAAGTGCAGCTTCAGAAAGGGCAGACTGATCTGCTGCTGAAGATACCTTTTCCTCTGCTTGAACTGATCCGGCAGCTACCAACAAAGCCACACCCAAAACAGCTCCGCACAAGCCCTTAGAAAGGCGGCTCTTGCGGAAGCCATAGACTATTTTCTTTTCCATTATAAACTCCATTTCTCCTTTAAACAGTTGCCTGTTTATTTCACATACTATTCTATTTTATCAAAGCAAAGGCATATTAGCAATGTTTAAATACTCAAAATGATAAAGAAAAAGCCTGAGATAATATAATATCTCAGACTTTCTTCTCAATTTAATTAAAACTATCAGATAGCAGCTCGAATTGCTTTTTCCACTGCTTCTTTCTCACGCTTCACCAGTTCAACACGCGCAGCGATTTCCTTGATTCCCATGCTGATGTTTCGGCTAATCGCCATATCGTCCAACTGCGGCTCAAAGAAGGCTTTGTACTCTGCCAATCTCTTCTCTGTCTTGAAGACCACTGCTGGGCTAATGACAAAGCTATCAAAGCTCATGTCGCCACCTAGTGCTGCCTTGATCCAGTCCCAATTCTCACGCGCCCAAGTCCACACTGCTTCTTGAGTAAAATCTCGGCTGAGGAAACGGGCATACCAAGCTGACAAATCCTGCGGTTTCACAGTAAATTTATCCTTCCAAGTCGCTAAAAGTTCATCCAAGGTTTCCTTGTTCTTCGTATAAGAAAGGGCTGTAGAAAGTGCATTTTTGAAGCTTCCATCATTTGAAGCAACATAGAGGTCCAGATAAAGCTTAGTCAGCTCCTTGCTTTCATGATGCTTGATTTGGTTGACCAATACCTGCAAGCGAATAGCGGCAGGGAGTTTTTCCAAATTATCACGATAGCGGTCAAAAATCTGGCTTGCTTGAGCTTTAGCTGTCTCATCGTCTGCCTTAATCATATTGCCCACAATTAGCTGACGAACCATCTCATCCTCATCGCTTTCACCCTCCTGTTTTTCAAAACCAAGACGGTCGAAATTACTTTGACTGAGAATTTTCAGCAAGGCTTTGTAATCTTCTTCAGTCTGACTGCCTTCATCCACAAAGCGGTTCAATCCTTCTAGCACTTGGGAAACAGCTGAAACCACCATATAAGAAGTTTCGTTTGCCAGCTTGCTGATGACTGGTAGCAGGTCCGCATAGGAAATCTTACCTGACTCTGCCAGAAGTCGGCGCTCCTGCACGATTTGCAGTTTACTGATATTGTCCAAAGAGCTGAGATTATTCAGAAGAGCATCCAGCAACTCACCTTGATAATCGGTGATATAGTGGGCAGTATTTTCTGTATTAAGACGCAGGGCTCCTTCATTTTGCGCTGCCAAGGCTGCATAATTAGGAATTTCCAGTCTTTCTGTCGTCAGAGTATCAGGAAGTCCTTGCCAGTTGCTATTGAGCGGTACTGGCCAGAGACGGCCCTTGTCTTCGTGCTCTCCAATGAAGAACTGCTTCTGGGTCAAAATCAAGCAGTCATTTTCAACCTTAGCAGTGACAACTGGATAACCCGGTTGTTCCAACCAAGCATCCATAAAGGAAGCTACATCACGGCCAGAAGCTTGAGAAAGAGCATCCCAAAGGTCACGACCGATGGTATTTCCATACTGATGCTTCTCAAAGTAGGCGCCTAGCCCCTTACGGAAGGCATCGTCTCCCAGCCAACGACGCAGCATGTGCATGAGACGGCTACCCTTGGCATAGACGATTGCCCCATCAAAAAGAGTATTGATTTCATCAGGGTGCTTGACCTCTACATGGACCGACTGGACACCATCTGTCGCGTCACGCTTGAGGGCATAAGGAGCTCCACTGGTCTGGAAATCTTCAAAAATCTTCCAGCCAGGCTCAATCGCATCAACTGAGACATACTCCATCATATTGGCAAAGCTTTCATTGAGCCAGAGGTCATCCCACCACTTCATGGTCACTAGATTTCCGAACCATTGGTGGGCTAGTTCGTGTGCAACAACCAAGGCAACTGTCTGACGGCTCAGAGCTGTTGAATTTTCATCCACCAGCAAATAGATTTCCCGATAGGTCACCAAGCCCCAGTTTTCCATAGCACCAGCAGAAAAATCTGGCAGGGCCACATGAAGGGACTGAGGAATAGGATACTTGACTCCATAGTATTCTTCATAAAATTCGATACAGCGAACCGCAATGTCCAAAGCAAACTCAAGATTGCTCTCTGGGTGGGCCTTGGTCGCATAAACTCCTACCAAAGTTCCATTCTTGGTTTTAGCAGTAATTCCTTGCATATCACCTGCAGCAAAAGCCAAGAGATAGGAAGACATACGTGGAGTCGTTTCAAACTTCCAAACGCCAGTCGCTTTGCGGTTTTCAACATCAATTTCTGGCATATTAGACAGAGCCAACTCACCCTCTGCTTGGTCAAATTTCAAAGCCAAATCAAAAGTTGCCTTAGCCTCTGGCTCATCCACACTCGGAAAGGCTTCGCGGGCAAAGTGGCTCTCAAACTGCGTAGAAATAATCTCTTTTTTCACACCATCTACCGTGTAGTAAGATGGGTAAATCCCGGTCATATTGTCCGTAATCTTACCAGTATAAGTTATTGTCACCACTACAAGACCAGCTGCTTCCAGCTCGATATAAAGAGCTTCATTGTCCTTATCAAGAGTGAAAGGACGAGCTTGGCCAGCCACCTCTACAGCTTCAACTGTCAAATCTTTTTGATGTAGGGAAATCTTACTCGTCTTAGCTTCTCCAGTAATGGTCACCTTGCCTGAAAAAGACTTGTCGGCACGATTCAGATCCAAAAAGAGATCATAGTGCTCAGGAACAAAAGTTTCAATAAAATGTTTAACTGCTTGCATCAGCTTCTCCTCATCTAGCGAACAACATGGCAAGATTACTCTGCCGCCCTTGTCCGTTTATAATCTGTTATTATTGTATCATATTTAAAAGATTTCGTTGCAGAATAAATGCAAACAAAAAGACAGATGTAGTACCTGTCCATTTGCTTTATGATAATAGAAGAAAGGTTACCATTCAAATAGCTAGGAAAACTATCACATTCCCCAGTTAGTTCCACATCATCCTTCCTCTTTACTTAGTTTAACATTGTAAATGATTTCAGCTTCTGGGCTTCCTTTTTCATCCTTGACAACATCTTTTAACTGACTGTCTTCAACCAATAAAGAAATATTTTCATCTGTACTTCTAGCCTTCGTGAGCTTTGCTTCGTCTGGCAAATGTTTTGCATTTGAAACATCAATCTCATTACCGTGTGAGTCCATTAATTCTATAACATCATTTCCTGCACCATCAAAATCAAGAAATATATGAGTAACTAAACCATAGCTATTAGGTGTGTAGTTCTCTATTGTTGTTCCTAATGTTGCTTTATTCCCATATTTATCATAAATCGTCGGACGTACATAGGCATTTAGCATAGAACCACCATTATCCCCTTCAATATAAATCGGAGAAAATTTAATCTTCTCAATACCTTTATAGTGTTCTTTGAAATAGGTTCCATATTGTTCTTCTAAGAGTCTAAAGCCTCGCTGATAGAGCTTGGTTGTTTTGGGGCTAAAGTTAGGTTTGGTTAGTTTGTTGTATATATAGATTCCGCCTGAAATTACAATGAATAGAATTGTTAAAACAATAATAATCTTCTTTTTCACTAATATACCTCCATTATAACGCATTTTCATAGTTCTTTTCTAATAGAATAGCATAATACCTTAGTATTGTCATATAAAATCCTTTCATTATTTTTAGCAAACTTCTATCCTCAACTACCTAAGAAAATAGTTGTATTTGTCGCTTAGTTCACGCCACATCATACTTCCTCTTTGCTTAGCTTAACATTGTAAATGATCTGAGCTTTTGGGCTTCCCTTTTCATCCTTAACAACATCTTTTAGCTGACCGTCTTCTACTAACATTTGAATATTTATATCTATACTTTCTGCATCTGTTAATTTAGCTTCTTCAGGGAGTTCTTTAGCATTTGAGACATCAATACTATTATCATCTGAGTCTAACAATTCAATTACTTCATTACCACTCCAGTCAAAATCAAGAACAAGATCAGCTTCAATCCCAAAACTATTTGGGACATATTTTTTTATTTGCGTACCCAAAGTGGCTTTATTTCCATGCTTATCATAAATAGTCGGACGTACATAGGCATTCAACATAGAAGAATAGTCATCTCCAGTCACATAAATTGGAGAAAATTCAATTTTTTCAATACCTGAATATTTTTCCTTAATATAAGTGCCAATTTGTTCTTCTAAGAGTCTAAAGCCTCGCTGATAGAGCTTGGTTGTTTTGGGGCTAAAGTTAGGTTTGGTTAGTTTGTTGTATATATAGATTCCGCCTGAACCTAACATGACCAAAACAGTAATCATTATAAGGATCTTTTTCTTCATAAACATTCTCCATTATGTACTCATATAAAAATATATAAACTTTAACTCTACTCTCGTAGTATAACATAGTTAGTTGTAAGTTAAAACACAAAATAGAATGCTAACTATACTTGAGATTATACAAAAAAGACACGAAATAAATCGTACCTTTTTTATCATCACAACTCAATAATTTTACCTGTTTCAAAGTAAACAACCCATTCACAGATATTCTTGGCATAGTCGCCGATTCGTTCCAAGTAAGAGATAACTTGGAAGTAGTCACGGCCAGTCACAATCAGCTCTGGATTTTGTTTGATTTCCTCAGTAGCAAGATCGCGAATATCATCAAAGTATTGGTTGATTTTCTCATCCATAGCTGCTACAGCATAAGCTTGGTCTACATTTCCATTGAGGTAGACGTTCAGGGTTTCTTCGACGAAATTCTTAACATCACGCCCCATCTTGCTGATGGCATCTTCTACAGACTCGATGCGGACTTCTCCCTTCATCCGAACAGTCGCTTTGGCGATAGATACAGCGTGGTCGCCCATGCGTTCCAAATCACTGCTGGCTTTCAGCACGGTGATAACGGTTCGCAAATCCTGAGACACAGGTTGCTGCAGGGCGATGATTTCCAGAGATTTTTTCTCCAGTTTCACCTCGTATTCATTGACTTCAGCGTCGTCTTCAATGACCTGACGAGCCAGTTCACGGTCATGCGTGACAAAGGCACGAACCGTCCGGTTAATCTGCGATAGGACTTCGTTTCCCATCGCGTAGAATTGATTATGAAGTTTTTCTAAATCTTCTTCAAATTGTACTCTAAGCATAAGATTCCTTTCTGTTATCCGAATTTACCAGTAATGTAATCTTCGGTCTCTTTATGGGCTGGATTGAGGAACATCTTCTTGGTTTCATTAAATTCAATCAAGTCTCCACCAAGGAAGAAGCCGGTCTTTTCAGAAATCCGAGATGCCTGCTGCATGGAGCGAGTGACCAAAAGCATGGTATATTTGTCTTTCAGACTGTAGAGAGTTTCCTCGATTTTCCCAGCTGAGATTGGATCCAAGGCTGATGTCGGCTCGTCCAAGAGAATGATCTTAGGACTAGTAGCTAGCACGCGAGCCACACAAACCCGTTGCTGCTGACCACCGGAAAGACCGATAGCGGAATCATGCAGACGGTCCTTGACCTCGTCCCAGATAGAAGCACCAATAAGGGAGCGCTCTACTGCTTCGTCCAAAACTGCCTTGTCCTTGACACCATTAATCCGAAGTCCATAAACCACATTTTCATAAATAGTCATAGGGAAAGGATTGGGCTGCTGGAAAACCATGCCGATTTCCTTGCGAAGCTCTACCGTATCTGTCCTCGGACCATAGATATTGTGACTGTTATAAATGACCGTTCCTGTAGTTGTTACTTCTGGATTCAGGTCGCCCATTCGGTTGATAGCCTTGAGCAAGGTTGACTTACCTGAGCCTGACGGGCCAATCAAAGCCGTAATCTCATTTGGCATGAAATCAAGTGAAACGCTATTAAGGGCTTTCTTTTTATTATAATAAACCGACAAGTCCTTGACTTGCAAAATAGGTTCTGTCATAGGTTTTTCCTTCATTTTATTTTACATTCAACCAAAGACCAAGCTTGTTGAATCGTGATGAATACGGACAGCTGCTTAACCAAAGTGGCCTGAAACATAGTCATTAGTGGACTGAAGCTTGGCATTTTGGAAAATATTGGCTGTCTTATCGTACTCAATCAAGTCGCCCAGATAGAAGAATCCAGTGTAGTCACTAGCACGGGCAGCCTGCTGCATATTGTGGGTCACAATGATAATGGTATAGTTGTTCTTAAGTTCGAACATGGTTTCTTCCAGCTGCATGGTCGCAATCGGATCCAAGGCTGACGCTGGCTCATCCATGAGCAGAATGTTTGGTTTGACTGAGATAGCACGGGCAATACAGAGCCGCTGCTGCTGACCCCCAGAGAGAGTCAGGGCTGACTTGTGCAAGTCATCTTTGACCTGATCCCAAAGAGCTGCTTGCTTGAGCGAAGTCTCCACAATCTCATCCAACACCTTTCTATCTCTGACACCAGCCCGTTCATGGGCGAAGGTGATATTTCGATAGATAGACTTGGCAAAAGGATTTGGCCGTTGGAAAACCATGCCGATATGCTTGCGCATTTCATAAACATTGATTTCAGGGCGGTTGACATCAATCCCCTCATAGAGAATCTCTCCAGTCACATTGGCAATATCAATGGTATCGTTCATGCGGTTGAGGCTGCGAAGATAGGTTGATTTACCTGATCCAGAGGGGCCAATCAAAGCAGTGATTTTGTTTTTTTCAAACTGCATATCAATGCCCTTGATGGATTCCTTTTTACCGTAGTAAACATGCAAATCCTTGGTCGACAGGGCTACCTTTTCTTCAGGAAAAGTAATGATATGTTTTTCATTCCAATTATATTCTGTCATTTCTTCTCCTTTAAGCAGAGGTTAATTTCTTATGCAGATAGCTGCCCAGTTTGCGGGCTCCCAGATTGAAAATCAAAATGAAGATCAGAAGAACTGCTGCTGAACCAGCAGAAACAGCTGTTCCATCAGGAATTGTTCCCTCACTATTGACCTTCCAGATATGGACGGCCAAGGTCTCAGCCTGACGGAAGATAGAGATAGGGCTGGTAACGCTGAAAATATTCCAGTTGGACCAGTCAAGAGCCGGAGCTGACTGACCTGCTGTATAAATCAAGGCTGCTGCCTCACCAAAGATACGACCGGAAGCTAGTACAATCCCTGTCACAATACTAGGCAAAGCTTCCGGGATGACCACATGCAGGACCGTTTCCCATCGGGAAATTCCCAAGGCCAAACCAGCTTCACGCTGGGTATGATGGACATGGCGCAGACTGTCTTCGACGTTCCGCGTCATCTGAGGCAGATTAAAGACTGTCAGAGCCAAGGCACCAGAAATGATTGAGAAGCCATACTCAAACTGGACAACAAAGATCAAATAACCAAAGAGCCCAACTACTACCGAAGGCAGTGAAGACAGAATTTCAATACAGGTACGGACAAAGTTGGTCACTGGACCTTTCTTAGCATACTCTGACAGATAAACCCCAGCCCCCATAGAAAGAGGCACAGAGATAATCAAAGTAATCACCAGCAGGAAGAAGGAATTGTATAGCTGAATCCCAATACCACCGCCAGCTTGGTAAGAAGAGGATTTCCCTGTCAAGAAAGACCAGGAAACATGCGGCAATCCTCTAACTAAGATATAGAGGATGAGAGAGGCAAGGATGGCAACAATGATACTCGCTATTGTGTAGAGAACACCAGTCGCCAATTTATCTAATTTCTTAGCGTGCATAGTTTTTCTTACCTCTTTCTTTTGTAATTAGTTTAATCACACTGTTAAAGGCTAAGCTCATCATCAAGAGCACCAGAGCCAGAGACCAGAGAACGTTATTGTCCACCGTTCCCATAACGGTATTTCCGATTCCCATGGTCAAGACAGAGGTCAGTGTGGCTGCTGGTGTTGTCAAAGAGGTTGGAATCACCGCAGAGTTACCAACAACCATCTGGATAGCTAGGGCTTCACCGAAAGCACGCGCCATTCCAAAGACCACCGCTGTAAAAATACCTGAGCGAGCAGCCTTGAGTGTTACCCGCCAAATAGTCTGCCAGCGCGTTGCGCCCATAGCCAGACTTGCTTCACGGTAGTGACGCGGCACAGCACGCAGACTGTCCGTCGTCATAAAGGTTACTGTCGGCAAAATCATAACAAAGAGCACAAAAATACCAGACAAAATCCCAAAACCAGTACCGCCAAAGACTGTACGGACAAAAGGCACCACGATTTGCAGACCGATAAATCCATAAACAACAGACGGAATACCAACTAAAAGTTCAATAGCCGGTTGCAGTATCTTTGCTCCTTTTGGAGAAACTTCTGTCATAAAGACAGCTGCACCAATCGCAAAGGGAGTTGCTATCAGAGCAGACAGAATGGTAACGATAAAGGAGCCTAAAATCATTGGCAGGGCACCGAATTCCTTACCAGAAGGATTCCAGACACCACCAAAAAGAAAATCAAAAACATTAACGCCGTTGACAAAGAAAGTAGATAGACCTTTCTGAGCAACGAAGATTAGAATCATAGCCACAATCACCACAATCAGTGACAAACAGGCAAAAGTCAGATAGCGGCCAAACTTCTCCAAGCGAGAATTCTTAGAAGGCGATAACAACTTTTTGGTTAATTCCTCATTTTTCATTTTGAATCTCCTTCTATTGCTGTGACATTCCCATCAGCGTCCTTGCTGACTTTCATATCGTTGATTGAGATATAGCCCATGCTGGTAACAACGCCTTTTTGAACATCATCTGACAGCATATAGTCCAAAAACTCAGCAGCCAGACCAGTCGGCTTGCCCAGTGTATACATATGCTCATAAGACCAGAGCGACCAGTTATTGGTAGCAACATTTTCTGCTGTTGGTTCGTAGTTATTGAGTTTCAAGGTTTTAACAGACTCGTCAACATAGGCAAAGGCCAGGTAAGAAATCGCACCAGGAGTTTGCGAAACGATATTTTTGACCATACCGTTGGAATCCTGCTCCTGACTCTGCAAAGCTGATTTCCCATCCATGATAACACTGTCAAAGGTTGCTCGGGAACCAGAGCTAGCCGCACGATTGATAATTGAAATCTCCAAGTCTTTACCGCCCAGCTCTTTCCAGTTGGTGATTTCACCAGTGAAAATTTTCTGCAGCTGCTCGGACGTCAGGTTATCCACGTCAACTTCTTTATTGACAATCACAGCAATCCCAGCCACGGCGACCTTATGATCTACCAAATCAGACGCTTTGATCCCTTCCTTCTCTTCAGCGAAAACATCAGAGTTCCCGATTTCAACAGCTCCTGACTGCACTTGAGATAGACCTGTACCAGATCCCCCCCCTTGTACATTGACTGTTTTACCGATGTTGTTAGAGCCAAAGTCATCAGCTGCCGCTTCAACTAAAGGCTGCAAAGCAGTTGACCCTACTGCTGTCATAGATTCACCACGGTCAATCCATGATGAACAAGCTGATAAGGTGAGTCCTAAGCCCAGAGCTGTCAGCGCTAAAGCAAATTTTTTCAATTTGTTCAAAAGATTTCTCCTTTAATAAAATCAAGAGGATGGGAAGTATCTTTAGTATTTCTTACTTAGCAGAAAGAAGCTTTTTTCAATACATTCACATCTTCAACTATATCATATAATACCAGCTTTTCCTAATATTTTATCTAAATCTCAGGCCTTTTGGAAAATAATTTTTCAGGGTTTTTCCAGTGACTTTTGCAAAGCCCAGGCCGTTCCCGCCAAGGACTAGTTGGTACCAGCCGTTTGGCTGCGCTTCTGCCAGTTCAATCGTCTCGCCAGCCGCATATTTCTTGAAGTCCTGATTACTGATTTCAACTCGATTCAGAACTTCGCTGGGCTTCATAGCCAAGCCTAGGGCAAAGCTAGGCTCAAAGCGATTCTTCTTAAACGTTCCTAGATGCAAACCGTTACGGGCAATCTTTAGCTTGGACAGGTCTGGCAGGCCAGGAGGCAACAAATAAAGATTGTCCCCAAAGGTCTGCAGTTCTCCAGTCAAGATTGTTTTTAGATGCTTGCTCTCAAAATCCTGCCAGAGTTTTCTTTGCTCGCTCGTCAAACGATTCTTACCTGATTTAATTTTCTTGCAGCTATTCTCACCAGTAAAGCGAAAATGGGCTGCAAACTGACCTTCACCTTTGAAGCGATGCGGATACATCCGAGCTGTCTCAGGAAAGCCAATCCCTTCAGCCATCCCGTTTATCTTAGGAATATCAATCAATTCAAGTGGAAATTCTTCCAGCAACCAAGCAACGATGTCTTCATTTTCCTCAGGAGCCCAAGTACAGGTCGAATAAACCAGACGACCATCCTTAGCAAGCATGCTCATAGCAGCTGTTAAAATCTCTCGCTGGAGCTGGGCGCATTGGGCTGGATAATCCGGAGTCCAATACTGAGTAGCATCCGGCTGCTTGCGAAACATACCCTCGCCCGAACAAGGGGCATCTAAAACAATCAGATCAAAATAGCCCTCGAAAACCTGAGCCAGACTGTCAGCTGATTCATTGGTAACCACCACATTTCTGGCACCAAAGCGCTCAATGTTCTCCACTAAGATTTTAGAGCGTTTACTATTGATTTCATTGGAAACCAGTAAGCCAGTATTATCTAAAAAAGATAAAAGATGGGTGGACTTGCCACCTGGTGCTGCCGCCAAATCTAGGACCTTCATACCCTTAGATGGTGCTGCTATCTGAGCCACCATCTGAGCTGCTGGCTCCTGCGAATAAACCAGACCAGTCACATGCTCAGCTGACTTGCCAGACACCTTGCCATAAAAGCCCCAGTCTGTCTGAGGAATGGCATCTGAGAAATTCTGCTGGCCTTCTTTCAGAGGATTGCTGCGAAAGGCCGAAATCGGCTCCTCGTCAAAGGTTGCAAAAAAATCCGTCGCTTCTGCGCCTAAAATCTGCTCATATTTTTCTTTAAAACCTTTAGGAAAGTCCATCTACTGCTTCCCCTTTTCTAAATAAGGCTTCAGAGCCAATATTTTGCACTTAGGCGCCATCATGACAGGCTGCCGAGTCTGGAAATTTAGCTGACTGCCATCCAAGGTCTGGACGATAAAGCCTAGCTTCTCCGCCATAATCGAAGCCGCTGCATAATCCCAAGGCCAGTTGTAGGAAAAATAAGCCAAGAGGCCACCAGACAGTACCTTGCTAAAGCTAATCCCAGCACTGCCATAAATCCGAACCCCTAAACACTCTCGGGCCAAGTCTGCCAAGCCCCAATCATTGGCTTGCAGCATACCGGCATTGGAAGCCATGAGAAAATCTTGAAAAGGCCGGTCCTCAAAAGCAGGAAGTTTCCAGTCGTTACAATAGACATCAAAGTCTCCGCCACCATGATAGAGCAGGTCTCTGGTCACATCATAGATCAGCCCAAAACGACCAATACCCTCTTCAAAATAGGCAATCATAACGGCAAAATCAGCTTTCTGAGTGATAAAGTTGGTGGTCCCGTCTATCGGATCAATCACCCAGACATTGCCATCAGTAATATTATGTCGGAGTCCATTTTCCTCCGCTAAAATAGCATCCTGCGGATAGCGGGCTAGAATCTTAGCCACCAAATCATCCTGAACCTTCCGGTCCATCTGGGTGACCAAGTCAGTGGCACTGGTCTTTTGACTCACATCCAAATCATCATAGAGATGTTCTCTCAAAAAAGCACCAGCTTGGTAGATGATTTCTTTAGCAAAATGAAATTTATTTTCCAAGAGAAATGCTTCCTTTACCTTTACTTTTTGCCTCTTGAACAGCACGATAAAGCGAATAACCGCTGACATTTTCAAACTCACGGCCGATTCGCTTCTCTTGGCCCTTGCTAGGAACAACTTGCTTGAAAGCCGCATAGGACTTCAAGAGCTTTTCCGCTTGGACTTTCTGCTCATAAGATGCTTCTACATCATTAAAAAAAGAGAGCACCGAAGCAAGCTCTTCAGTGCTCCACGATAAATCTAGTGGGTAACTATAATTTTTGTTCATCTTTACTGAATATCTGCCCGCATGGTTGCGGATCTTAACTCTTCCTTACGATAACTACGAGGCAGGAAAGCACGAATTTCATCCTCGTTAAAGCCGATTTGCATCCGTTTGCCGTCTAAAATAATTGGGCGTCGCAAAAGACTGGGATTTTCCTCAATCAACTGAATCAAAGTTGAAATGGACAAATCCTCCACATCCAAATCTAATTTCTGAAAAATTTTTGAGCGAGTTGAAATAATGTCGTCTGTACCGTTCTCTGTCAGAGAAAGAATGTGTTGCAATTCGGGAGCTGACAGAGGGCTCGTCATGATATTATGTTCCTGAAAGGGCACTTCATGATTTAGCAGCCAAGCACGCGCCTTACGGCAAGAAGTACAACTCGGCGATAAAAATAATGTAATCATGCGTTTCTCTTCTAATTCTGTATAATAACTACCTCTATTATACTAAATTTTATTTGGCTTGACTATATTTTTTTGAAAATTACTGCCGAATGTCATGAAAATATAAATTTTTCAACTATTTCGATAACCAGTCCAACTTCTAGCGATCCGTTCATCGCTCTGCAGCTGAGCAACCAAACTGTCAATACCTTCAAACTTAACCATCTCGCGAATCTTATCCAGCCAGTAAATCCGAATGGTATCGCCATAGATATCCTGAGAAAAATCAAAGATATTGACCTCAAAACGGAGTTCATCACCGTCAAAAGTTACATTTTTCCCAACACTAGCCATACCACGATAGCGCTGACCATTGTGCTCAACATCCGCGACATAAACGCCATCTCCTGGAAGCAGGACTCGATCCAAGGGAGCTAGATTGGCTGTTGGATAACCAATCGTCCTTCCTCTGGCATTTCCATGAACCACAATACCGCGAGTAGACAGAGGATAGCCCAGCAGCTCTTGTGTTTTCAGCATATCTCCGACAGCAATCGTCTCCCGAATCCGAGTGGAAGAAATTTTCCAATTATCCAGATTAACCGAAGGAACGATAACAATCTTACCATTAAAATAATCTCTCAGCTCATGTGACTCTTTGCGGTCTGAGCCAAAATGATAGTCAAAGCCAGCTACCACAGCCTTGGCACGCAAACGAGATACATATTTCTCAAAAAAGTCCCGGGCTGTATTGCCCGCAAAATGGCTAGTAAAATCAATCAGGTAAAGATAGTCAACACCCAGACTTTCCAGCTGCGCCATCCGGTCTTCAGGACTAGCCAGATGCAGCATGAGTTCAGGCTGATAGCGGACAAAGGCCAGTTTAGGAGACTCTGGGAAGGTCATCACGGCAATCTTGAGACCTTGCTCATCAGCAATCTCTCTCGCTTTCTCAAAGAGTGCCTGATGGCCCTTATGCAGCCCATCGAAATAGCCTAGAACAAGGACCGTATCTTCTGTCTGATCAATCCCTTTTTCATCTATAATTCTCTTGGTTATCATCATTCCTCTATTTTACTACGCATTTGCTATTTTTACAATATCCGTTCCGCGCGAAACTGCAAAACATTCAAAAAAATTTTACTACTCTAGTCAGGACGTTTGTCAAAATCAGAAAAAATGCAAAACAAAAGGACAGCAGTTGTGCAGTTGCTGTCCTTTTGTGAGGTTTAATGAAATAATTATAACATGCAAGCGCACATTTCATATTACAAAAGAGTAACAATCTTTTGACAATTCTACTGCGGATATTAAAGGAAGACTTTGCGGGGCTTGTAGGCTGCTTCCCGCTTTTCCAAAATGGCTACTAACTTCTCCTTATAAAAGCCAGCTAGATCCGCTTCTTCTGACATCAAGCTGATAAAACGACCGTTTCTCACATCCTCAACCTGCTCGTCTGAGAGCTCAACCGTCACTAAATCTCCGATTCCTAATTCGAGTGGTTGGAGGAAGGAAAAATCATCTACTGCTACTCGCTCTGCTATTTCATCCAGAGTCAAGGCATCATCTAAGCTCATACCTGCCGAGGAAGTCCGTGTCAGCTGGGACATGTGACTGGCAAAGCCAAGCTTGGTTCCCAAATCAACAGACAGGGTTCGGACATAGGTCCCCTTGCTGCACTTGACTCGAAAACGAAAGCGGGCTTGCTCATCTTCATAGGAAATCGGACTGGTGCGCTCGAAACTATAGATGGTCACCTGCCGCTCTGGCCGCTCCACTTCTTGACCCGCTCTTGCATACTCATAAAGCTTGCGGCCATTGACCTTTACTGCAGAGTACATGGGCGGAATCTGGCGAATCTCACCAGTCATGGACTCCATCGCTTCATCAATGAGAGCTTCTTCTAAAAGCTCTGTCACCGGTGTCCGCTCTAGGAGGTCTCCACTGGCATCCTCTGTCGTTGTTGAGCAGCCCAGGGTAATCTCTCCCTCGTAGATCTTGCCTTCCTCCTGCATAAACTCGACCAAGCGCGTCGCCTTGCCCACAGCAATCGGAAGCACCCCGACCACATCTGGATCCAAGGTTCCCCCATGACCAATTTTCTTGGTTTTTAAAATCTTTCGCAGCTTAAATACTGCATCATGCGAGGTCATGCCCGCTTCTTTTCTTAGGTTGATAATTCCGTTCATTGGTTAACTTTCTAAAAATACTAAAACTCTCTTTTGGAAATCCTTATGCCCTTCATAGAGTGCGTGGCCACAATCTGGCAAAATAGTGAGCTGGCTATCTTTGATATGTTGATGCAATTCGAGCGAAGCTTCTACACCTAGAACATCATCTTCTTTTGCTCCGATGACTAGCGTAGGACAGTTGATCTTTTCCAGAACTGCCAGACTATCATGTCTTAAGCAAGATATGGCCTGAATAGCAATCCGCTGTTTATCTTTAATACGACCAAAGATTCCCATTATTTGATAAAGGTATTTAAACTTTCCAAAGGATTTAGATGTATAAGAGTGACTTGCAATATCCAACATTAGTTCCTTATAGGATCCAGTCTGACTCAACTCAAGCCAGCGAGTAATCCGCTCCCTACCAAGATTATTCAATTTCGCAGTTGTAACTGTCAAAATCAATTTTTCAACTCTTTCCGGGAAATCTGCTGCCAACCACTGAGCAATCATACCGCCTTGAGAAATTCCTAGGACAGCTAACCTTTTCAGACCTAAAACCTTCATAGCTTCAGCTATATCAGTCGCCATATCTCGTGTTGAATAATTTTCTGGCAACTCATTGATTCTGCTAAAAACATACACTTGATATGCTGTTGCGAATTCCCTATAAGCTAGGGCAAGCATTTGCACCATTCCCTTGACAGTCGCCAAACCATCCCCTAGACCTGGAATGATGAGCAGAGGTTTCTTACCTTTTCCAAAGGTCACATAGTCCATGCTCTTATTGTTAAAATATAAGGTTTTCCCTTTTGTTGAAGACATTACTTCGTTTCCCTTACTATTTTATCATGTTTATCCATGTTGACTTTTTAAATGCAGGGCAAAGCCGGCAGTCACTTTTTCAAATCCAACCGCCTGATAAAACTGATGTGCAGCATTTCGTTCAGCAGTTAATCCACTATTTAGAGTCAGTGCCTTAACTCCCTCATTTACCGCTTGTTTTTTCAATTCATCGATTAGCCTACTAGCAATTCCTTGTCGCCTTACCTCTTTTGCAACTGACAAAGCTAAAATACGATAGTAAGATCCATCTGCTTCAAAAAAGAAGAGCTTTGCATAACCTAAGAAACCTAAAATTTCTCCGTTTCTTTCAACTAAAAGACAGCCATAATGCGGCTGAGAAAGAATCGTTTCTAAACGTCGAGCCAGCTTAGAAGCGGTCGTTGGATAGCCCAAGTCTTCGTATAAAGACAGTAAGGCTTCAGCATCTTTCATGGTTGCTTTTCGTATCTGCATAGGATCCTCCTAGTCTCCCTTCAAAGCTTCAAACTTAGCTTTCATGGTAGGATTTTTGCGTGTCAGTTTTTTGACAGAGACGTCGTCCAGTTTGTTATTTGCTAAGCGCAGCTGGTTTTCAGAGGTCGTCAGGAATTTCTTAATTTCTTCCATCCGGCGGATGGCCTTATCAATCTCTTCGATTGCCTTGCCAAAGTTAGTCGAAGCAGACTGATAGTTCTTGGCAAAAGCTACTTTAAAGGCATCCAAATCTTCCTCAAAATGCGTAATATCAATATTCTGCTCCCGCACCAAGGCCAGTTCCTGCTTGTACTGGAGCGAGTTAAGCGCAGCATTGCGCAAGAGGGTAATCATGGGCAAGAAAAACTGAGGCCGGATAACATACGTCTTCTCATAGGCATAGGATACATCGACAATACCCGAATTGTAGAGCTCGCTATCAGCCTCAAGAAGTGTCACCAGAATGGCATACTCACAGCCTTTCTCCCTCCGGTCCTTATCCAGCTCTTTGAAGAAATGCTCGTTTTTCTTCTTAGTCGCTGTCTCATCGCCTTCATTTTTCATCTCAAACATGATGGAGAGAATTTCCACGCCATTTTCATCCACCTCACGGTAAATGTAGTCACCCTTGCTGCCGGTTCTGGCATCATTGTCTTTGCCAAACTCCGCTCGTGGAAACATCCCCATACGGTTCTTGTTAAACTCGTACTCACAGTGCTGTTCCAAACTCTCGCCAATCATCTTAGTAGACTGCTTGGCTTTAAAATCCTTGTAGAACTCTATGGTCTCATCTTTCTGCCGCAGCTCTACCTCATAGCGCTCTTTGAGCGAGGTCTGAGCCAGCGCCGCTTCCTTTTCTTGCAAGACTAGCTGGTTCTTAACCTCGTCTCGCTCTTTTTCCAGCGCAGATAAGGTCTTTTGCAGTTGATTTTCATGCTCCAAGCGCAGAGTAGTCAACTGACTTTCCAATTGCTGAACTTCCTTTTCCTTCTCCTGCAATTGAAGACTGGCTGCCTGCTCCGCCTCTTTCTTAGCCAACTCCTGCTGAGTCTCAAACTGAGCAATCTGACTTTGAAGATTGCTAATTTCCTGCTCTTTCTGCGATAGCAGAGCTTGTTGGGCATTCTGGGATTTTTGCTCTGCTAAAGCCAGTTCCTGCTCAATCCGAGCATGAATCTCCTTGTCAAACTCTGCTGTCCGAACCTGCGACAAAAGCTCACTGTACTGGCTCTCATTAACAGTAAAAACCTCCCCGCAGTTGGGGCATTTGATTTCATTCATGGCGTACCTCTTCATCTAAAATTAAAAACCTTTATTCCTAGTCTTTTCCAAGCTGATAGATTATATCGCTATCATTTATTCTTTGTTGTTATTTTTTTCAACATTCTCCCAAATTCACTAATCTACTTCTCACGACTATCAACTATTATACCATTCTTTTCTCAGATGAAAAACAGCAAGCCAATGGCTTGCTCGATTTTCACGGAATTAAAATGCTATGTCCATGATCCTCTGGGAGGTAATAAGATATGTCCCCTGCACTGCTTCCTAGTCTACTCTTACTAAAAATGGAATATAGCTTTGAATCATTCTCAGAATCAATGACAAAACGCCCATTGTCAAAACTTATAGATGCGGACGCTGAAGAATCTTGAAAAATAGATTGTTCACTCTGAGAACGAACCACTCCTTTTATGGTTGCAACTTCTTCAGGATATTTTTCAAAGGATATATCGAAACTAAGTTCTCTTGAAGAAGATGGAAAATAGGCTTGATGTTCACTCAGACGAATATTTTGAATCTTTCCCAATGATTGTTCGAGTTCTGGAAGTTCCCTATACAGTTCTGATTGAATCGCTGATTTGAAATTTTCCTGATGTACTTGCAGCCATTCATTAAAGAAACGAGTCGCTCTTTCTTTTTGAACTCGATACACGATATTCTCTCCTGAATCTACAAGAGCATTCGAAAAATTATACAAGGCTTCCTTTGCCTCATCCTGCTCTCGCTTCCAATCCCAAGAAGAGTCTTCCGATATTTCAATCTCGCCCATATACCAAGTACTCATATCCTGACTTTTGTCTTTATAAGGGTTAGGATGGATAAAAGTAAAGGGTGCAATGCCAGCATCTGGAAAAGACAATTCAGTTCTTAATGATTGTTCTTTATTATCATTGACATAGGCTGAAAAATAGATATGATAATTCCCACTCACGTCACCGCCATTGTCATACTCTCCGCTAGCAGAACCTGGCAAAAGTGTCACAGATTTTATGCGTTTTTTTTCGAAATCCAAGTTTTCGATAATTTCTTTTTTGATAGAATCTTGATGTTCAAGAATAAACTTACCATCGTTACTATATTGAGGATTAGTCAAAAATGGTAGATTTATAATAAGAATCGGAAGGGCAATAACAATGAAAAGAATAATAATCCACTTTTTCGATTTAAACATAGGACCCCCTCTTATTTTGATTAACAAAGATAGTTTTATTATACCATTCTTTTCTCAGATGAAAAACAGCAAGCCAAATAGCTTGCTGTTTCAGGTTATCACTCCTCCATCTCAATCCGCCAGCTGGCGGCTGTTTTTCTTTCTTGGATAAATTTACTGTAAATACCTTGTTTGGCTAGTAAGTCTTGATGTTTTCCTTGCTCGACAATGCGGCCTTGATCCATCACCAAAATCTGATCTGCATGCTCAACTGTCTTGAGTCGGTGGGCAATCATGATAATGGTCTTATCGCGAGTCAGAGCCTGAATAGCCTGCATGAGGGCTTCTTCGTTTTCTGGATCAACATTGGCTGTTGCTTCATCAAGAATGATAATAGGCGCATCCTTGATAATAGCCCGAGCGATGGAAATGCGCTGTCGCTCACCTCCAGAAAGACTGGCACCCCCTTCACCAATCTTAGTGTCATAGCCATCAGGCAGCGAGAGGATAAAGTCATGACAGGCCGCTTTCTTAGCAGCCTCTATCACTTCTTCCTGACTGGCCTCCGGCTTGCCAAAACGAATGTTATTGGCAATGGTATCCTCAAAGAGATAGACGTTTTGAAAGACAAAGCTGAAATTACGAATCAGGCTGTCATAGCTGTAATCTCTAACATTATGCCCGTCCAGACTGATACTTCCTTGGTCAACATCCCAGAAGCGGGCGATGAGATTGCAGAGCGTTGTTTTGCCTGAGCCAGAAGGTCCGACCAGGGCAGTTGTCGTTTTTTCTGGAATGGTGAGGGAAACCCGGTCAATAATTTTCTTATTCCCATAAGAGAAGCTAACAGCTCTCAGCTCAATCCGGCTACTCTTAGGCTCAATATCCTGACCACTGATGTCCATCGGCTGGATAGCTAAGACTTGATTGACCATATCAACCGACAAATCAACAATGCGCAGGAGAGAAGAGAAAGAGCCAACGCCGTCTAGATTTTCATAAATCATAAAGCCACTGACAATCATCATAATGGTTACCAGCAGTTCCATACTGCCATTGAGATAAAAGTAGATAGAGAAAAGCCCCATAAAGAGACCGGTCAGCTTGGTCACCATACCCTGGAGGGCGATGTAAGGTGAGGTCACGAGTGTCATTTTGGTATCTAGCTGACTCTTGCCTTCAATAGCCTTGGACAGCTTCTTGGCAGAACGGTTGACCAGATTGTAGTTCTTAACTTCAGCAATCCCTTGGCTGTACTCCAAAACAACGGCTACCAGGTCCATATCCGCCTGATACTTGTCATCAGAAACCTTGCCAACTTGCCAACGCATGAGGGTATTGGGCAGGAGAAAAAGGACAAGACCCACCAAGAGAACCAGTCCAACCCGCCAGTCATAGAGAAAGACCAAGACGGTTATGAGCCCAGTCGTCAGAAAGCCCTGCACAGTCATCATAACCACTCGCGTAGCTACATCAGACAACCCTTCCAGCGTATTAGTCGTAACACTGGTAATCTTACCCAAGCTATTTTGATTAAAGTAACCCATAGGCAGATAGCGCATGTGCTCAGCAATTTCAATCCGCTTCTGAGCACAGGTATGATAGCCCGCTTCCGTCTGAAGCATGGTGATTTTCAGGGTAATCCAGACGTTTAGCACAGTGGATACCAACATGATACCCAGAGCCAGCCAGAAGGTCTGCATAGAGAGATTCTTCTCAATCAGTCCCATAACGACTAGGCCGATTGCTGGAATACGCAGAGCGATGATAAAGGACTTGATGATGCCCAGATAAATGGATTGATAAAATTTCCTACGGTCCTCTGACGTACAGAAATCAAAGAATTTCTTCAGTATATTAAGCATGAGTCAGCCCTCCTTTCATCTCATCACTATCCCTAGTAGCTATATGGGCTTGCCACATGGAAGCATAAAGCGGACTTGCTGTCAGCAACTCTTCATGCCGGCCTCTAGCTTCAATCCGACCGTCATTGACCAAGACTATCTGGTCTGCACTCATAATCGTAGACAGCCTGTGGGCAATGACAATCAAGGTCCGTCCCTCAATCAGACTAGCCAGACTGGACTGAATCCGTGCTTCATTTTCCGGATCCGTATAAGCAGTCGCTTCATCCAAGATAAGAATCGGCGCATCCTTAAGCATAGCACGGGCTATGGCAATCCGCTGACGCTCCCCACCAGATAGATGACCGCCGCCAGAGCCTACTTGAGTTTCAAAGCCGTCTTCTAAGTTCATGATAAAGTCATAACAGCCGCAGCGACGGGCAATTTCGATGACCTCTTCATCAGATGCTGCTGGATTTCCCATCCGGATATTTTCCATAATAGTCTCATCAAAGAGATAGTTATCCTGGGTCACGTAAGCAATCTGCCGACTGTAATAGTCTAGCGGAAGCTGACGAATGTCCAAGCCACCATAGGTAATCTGACCAGAACTGACATCCCAGAAAGAAGCTAGAAGCTTGGCAATTGTAGACTTACCCGAGCCTGATGGCCCAACCAAAGCATTGATGCTGCCAGCCTTAATATCTAGCGAAATGTCGTGCAGTACTTCCTCTTCATCTGTATAGCCAAAGCTGACATCCGTCATGACCAGATCCCTTCCTTTTGGAAGTTCTCGCAGCTCCTGAGGCCTTTCCAAATCAAGCTTTTCCAGAATATCAATGACTTGACCAAAAATAGTGCCGATTTTCCGTAAATCGTCCATGTAACTAGCCACTAAAATCAGAGGAGTCAGAAGACTGAGCGAAAGAATAATCATCAGAATGAAATTACTGGCAGTCAAACTACCTTGCAGATAGAAATAACAGCCAGCCGGCAGCAGAAAGAGCAAACCTGATGGCAGAAAAGCAGTCACAATGCCCATCTCTAGATTGAACTTGCGCATCCACTCAATAAAGCAGTCTGCTCCTTCTCTAGCAGCCGTCACAAACTTATCGTAAGAGAACTTTTCCTTACCAAAAACCTTGATAACCTCAATCCCATTGATGTATTCCACCGCTGTATCATTGAGTTTTTTTGTCTTGACCAGAGTATTTTGATAGTCTGCTTCGCTATTGACAGCCATCCGCACATAGGCCAATACCACAATAGGAATAGTCAGGAGAGACAGCAAGGTCAGCCGCCAATCAATGACCAGCATGGCAATGAGGACAATAATCGGACCAAAAATCCCAGCGGTAAACTCTGGAATCAGGTGAGCCAAGGTCGTTTCAGTTGCATCCACTCGCTCAACGATAATGTTTTTATAACTGCCTGATGACTGACTAAGCACTGTACCTAGAGGCAGCCTAGCCAGCTTGTCTGTCAGGCGGTGCCGCATTTCCGCTAAAATCTTAAAAGTAGCCGTATGCGACAGCATGGTAGAAATACCATGGAATCCCCAGTAGCCAATCCAGGCCAGACCTGCCCACGCTGACTGCTGCAGGTAAAAATCCCAGTTTTTATTGCCAGCCAAGAGCTGATTAATCATTCCACCAATAAAGAAATAAGGCAGAAATCCTGAAATCACAGAGGCAAAGGCAAAGATCAGACTGAGCACAAAATATATCTTATGAAGGGAAACAAAGTCCCAGATCCAAGCAAGGACAGATTTTTTCTTCATAGAATTTCCTTCTTTCTATCAAAAACCTAACAAACCTCCCCAGTCAAACAAGTCCATGATGGAATGGCAAAATTCCAGCGCCTGCTCTTGGGACCAGTCTTGAGCCAAGGGCTCAAATACAGCAGTGTAATAAGCTGTCATGCACGATCGCAGAAACTCGTGTTTGACCAAATGATTGATCTTACCCTCTTTGTAAGCCAGCTCCAAATAGCGATAAGTCTCGTCTGCAGCCAAATGAGGCAGACGCATCCTAAAGTCCGCTTGCGAAGATCCCTGAGATTTAAAGAGCAAGAGCTGCATAATATCCTTATGTTCATAGAGAATCCGCATCAGGGAGTGGAGATCCTCCAAGCGATGGGCCCACATATCAGACAGGTGTCCCTCTTCTAGGAAAGCATAGTCACGTCGCTTCTGCTCTTGTCCATACTGGTCTAAGGCTGTCAGAGTAGGCTCAAGCAGGGCAGTGAAGAGACTGTCCTTACCGTCATAGCGCTTATAAAGAGCCCCAGTCGTCAAGCCAGCAGCGCGACAAATTCTCCGCAGTGAAGCATCCTGATAGCCATAAGCCAAAAACTCACTCCTCGCGCTTTCCAAGATTTTTTCGTTTAACTCATCTGTTTCTTTTTTCATGGTTTTTTAATTTGATAACACTGTTATCACCTTTCTTCTTTTATTATAAATTCTGACAATTTAACTGTCAAGGGAAAACAAAAGAGACCGAGAAATATTTTCATCGGTCTAGTTCTATTCCTTTTTTCTTGTAAACATGACAAAAGGAGCTTGCGAACAAGCTCCTCTAGAATTTTAATTTTTATTAGGTGCATAAATCATGCCAGTACAGTCGAAATCTTCCTGTCGGCGAAAGCCGAGTTCTTGATAAAAAGCTAGATTTTTATCTGACTGCTCCGTTGCCAGCTGGATTTGGTAAACATCTTTAAATCTTCCCAACGTCTGCTGAAGAAGGCTCCGGCCAATCCCCTGGCGCTGGTAGTTTGGGTACACCAGCAAATCCTGAATAAAGACAATGGTAAGCCCATCTCCGACCACTCGGATCAAACCAACCAACTTGTCTTCGTCATAGGCCGCCATCACAAACAAGGACTGATGGAAGGCTTGCTCTAACCGCCGAGGATGATTGGTGTAATTGCTCCAACCAACCGAAGCATAGAGATCTAGCACTGCTGCAAAATCCAGCTGCGGATTTGTTTTATAATGAATCATAGTCCTCTCCTTGTTTTTTATCTGTTGGTTTGCATAAACCTTCTAAAGCTTTATCGAACTTGAGTCAGCACTCCGTCTTGCATCTCATAGACCTTGTCAACCTCGTCCAGCAAGCGGGTATCATGAGTAATCATGACCACGCTCTTATGGAATTTCTGGGTCACTTCTTTGAGCAGATGGACCACGCGCTTAGCCCGCTCCGTATCCAGACTAGCTGTCGGCTCATCAGCCAAAATAATATCAGGGCTATTATAAAGTGCTCGAGCGATAGCAGCTCTCTGCCGTTCTCCGCCAGACAATTCTTTCGGATACTGCTTGAGTGTTCCTTGTAGATCTAGCAACTCAATCAGACTGTCTAGATCTGTTCTTTCCTTTTTAGATAAGCGGTCAATCAGCTGGAACTGGTCTTCGATTTTCAAAAAAGGAATGAGATTGGAAGCCTGCAAAATAAAGCCGAAATCATTGAAACGCAGAGCAGCTCGTTCCTTTTCCTTGAGCTGGGAGGTATCTTTCCCATGCAGGAGAATCTGTCCTTTTGAGGGAGTTTGCAAATGGCCCAGCAAGGTCAAAAAGGTTGTTTTACCCGAGCCTGATGGCCCAATAATAGCTACAAACTGCCCCGCTTCCAGTTGGAAATCAGTTGGTTTCAGGGCTTGAACCAGCGTATGCCCCTGACCATATTCTTTTGTAACCCCTTTTAGTTCTATGATTGACATTTACTCACCTCCAATCGCTGTGATAGGGTCAATTTTCAGAACCCGATGAATGGACAAGAGTCCGCCAGCCAGTGACATGAACACAATCAGGACAATCAATCCAGCATAAGCTCTCCAGTCACTGTAAAAAGGCATAGAAGCCGGCAAGACTAGCTGGGTTCCCAAGAGAGCCAAAACAGCTAAGCTGATTCCCAGAGTTGACAGGATGAAAATCTGCCAAAAAATAGAAGCAATAATCTTCCCACTGGCAATCCCTTGGGCTCGCATAATACCGTAAAGATGCGTCTTTTGGATGGTAATGATGTACATAAAAATTCCCAATACCAAAAATGTAATCAGAACCATGGCCCCAATCATAAAGGAAAAAGTCAGTACCTGAGGCTGATAACCAGGGATATTTTCTATAAAATCACTCATAGAGAGCTGACTAAGTCCTGCTTCTTCAATCTTCTGACCATCCTTGACCACAAGTGCACTGATATTCTTAACCTGACTAGAGCCGTACTTTAATTCCCTGAAATCATCTAGATCCATAAAAATTACAGGTTGCGTAAAGAAGCTATTATCCTCTGTGAAACCAACAACCTGATAGAGGCGCTCACTTCCATTAAGCTGAAGCTGGTCGCCTAGTTTCACACCTTTTTGCTGCAGACGCTTATCCGCAATAACTTCATAAGCATTCTCAGCAGGACGTCCCTCAATAATGTCAGGCGCTAGAAAACTATCCCAAGTGAGACCAAAAACCTGAGCATTGAGTTTATCAGTCCCATCTTCATAATTGGCCACTGCTGACGTTTGTCCCAAAGCAGCGATTGAGTCCCCTTGAAGCAGGCGGCTGTATTCCTCTTCCTTGAGAGTCGAAGCTATTAGATTCTTATTGGCGTACTCCGACAAGACGATCGACTCAGCCTGCCATTGGTCCAAAGCCAAGCGATTGAGCCTAGCCAAACCGACGGAAAGACTAGATAAAAAGAAAACCATATAGGTAATGAGAAAGACCACAGCAACCACTAAACGATAGCGTCCGCGACTGTAGACAATCTCTTTAAAAGCTAAAAACAAAGCTGTCCTCCTTTGAGATATTCGAGACTATTATACCATAAAGAAGCAAACTGGAAAAACTATCCTGTCAATCCCCCTGCATATGCTCTCTGACAAAACCTGCCAGACCGACAGCGGTCACCCTAGCATGAAAATCACTCATTTGCTGAGCCTTATAGCGAGGATGAGCCATCCAGTAAGTCAGGGTTCCCATAAAGGACGCAGCTTGATGATTCAGTAGTAAATCCGCTTCTACCTCCTCTAAATGTGGATTACCCAAGGAAATACTCTGCCAGAAAATCTCCCTCAGAGCATTCTGCAACCGCCTAAAACTAGTTGGACTTCCATTCGGACCCAAAAGAATGGCTAAATCTTCCAAGTAAGGCTCAAAAAAATGAAAAAGATTTTGTTTCTCATGGATATAGTCTTCCACTTTAAAATCCTTTTCTAACTTGAACAAGCAGGCAGATTCTAGAGCCTCTTGATAATAGGCCTGCAAATCACCTAGCAAGCGGTCTTCTATCTTCTCCAGTAGATCATATTTATCCAGATAATGCCGATAAAAAGTACTGCGATTCACTTCTACTAAGTCAATAAGCTGGCGAATACTGATAGTATCAAAAGTCTGCTCCTTCATCAGCTTCAGCAAGCTAGTCTCTATCTGCTTTTCTGTCTTTCTTCTTTTTTTCTCATACATGCCATTCACCTCAAAATGCAACAGTCTCTCTAAAATTGATGCTTGTCTACCATCCAGCTCCCACTATATAATAAATACAAGCAGAAGGCAAGAACAGGAGGATTAAAAGATGAAGATTATGATCAATCAAAAGGAAGTCGGTCAAGAAAGAATTGAGCAATGGCGGAAGAAGAGAATCCATAAAGCAGCTAAGATACTTAATCTACAACTACCTAATACTGACAACACGGAGATTTTAGACCAAGCCCTACTGGAAGCAAAAATGAAGCTGACATACGAAGAGCTAATCCAGCAAATCGGAACCAAACTCAAATGGAGCCAATGTTTAATGAAATGGGCGGCCAAATGGTCCAAGAAACCACGAAAAAGAGCTATCATCACAATTTTTGCAAGTGGACTGACTGCTGCTTCTTTCAGTAAAATGCTAGAAAAGTTGATGTTAGAAAAGACAAATGTTCATAAACGAGTCAATCTTGGTGCCTGTCCAGACCATTATGCCTTGCAGCCGCACGGCGATAAACTAGAAGTCATTGAGACAGCAGGAAACAGCCCGCTACCGACACAGTTTTTTCTTGGCCTTGGTGGTGAAGCTGAGATAGAGGAGCCTCGTGATGCGTCTTATCCCTTCCAAACTGTCGGTGCTGCCAGTCTAGCGAATGGTTGCAATATCGGTGGAATTCGCCATCAATTTCGCGACACAGAAAAAGGCCTAGAAGCCCGATTCTGCGTCGAATTCCCCAGCCTTTGTCCAGACAGCCTTATCAAAGAACACCAGCTCCACCTGGCTGCCGAATGGTCAAGATGGATAACTTGGTGCAAAGAGCATAAAGAATGAATTTCCTTTCATGAAAAGAACTACCAAGCCATGCAAAAACAGCCTACTGCCATCTTAAAGAGACTGCAGCAAGGCTGTTTTCTTCTACACCTAATCAAAGACAATCATGGACTTAATGGTCTTGCGTTCATCCATATCCTTATAAGCTTGATCGATATCTTCCAGTTTGTAACTTGAAGTAAAGACCTTTCCCGGATTAATATCACCGTCAAGAACTGCCTTGAGCAAGATTTGCTTGTCGTAAGTTGTGACTGAGGCTGCTCCTCCTGCCACTGTAATATTTTGAGCAAAGGTAGAACCGAGAGCTCGATTATTATAGTGAGGCACACCGACAAAGCCCAAGCGACCACCGTTGTGAAGAACTCCCATAGCTTGATCAACAGCTGCTTCTGTCCCGACACATTCCAGAGCTGCATCTGCACCACCACCAAGGATTTCACGGACTTTGGCAATTCCTTCTTCGTCACGTTCTGCCACAACAGCTGTCGCACCTGATTCCAAGGCCATCTTTTGTCGATCTTCGTGACGGCTCATGAGAACGATTTGGGAAGCACCACGCATTTTAGCAGCAATAACAGCGCATTGTCCAACAGCTCCATCACCAATCACGACCACCTTATCACCAGGCTTAACATCTGCCACTCGCGCAGCATGATAGCCAGTTGGCATAACATCAGCCAGTGTCAAGAGTGATTTGAGCATGCCTTCTGTATAATCAGAAGGCTGACCCGGAATTTTGATAAGAGCCCAGTTAGCAAATTCGAAGCGCATATATTCTGCTTGTACTCCGTTTGACCAGTTATTCCCAATATGAGAATCACAAGTGCCATCAAATCCTGCCAGACAGGCATCACATTGCCCGCATCCATGAGTAAATGGGGCGATAACAAAATCGCCAGGTTTAACAGTCGTTACTGCATCGCCAATTTCTTCGACAATTCCAATAGCTTCATGCCCGCTATTTTGATGGCCTGCTTCAATATCTGGACTGCGGTAGCGCCATAGGTCAGAGCCACAGACACAGGTCCGAACAATCCGAATAATGGCATCATCTGCCTCAATAATTTGCGGACGATCAATCTCAGTCAGCCCAACTTGGCCCGCTTTTGTATAAACTGCTGATTTCATCGTTTCTTCTCCTTTGATATCTTTATAGTAACTATTATACAACTTAGAGCAACCTAGAAGTCAAATTTTTGACATTATTTAAGATAAAATTCTTATAAAAAAGGAAACTCTTTTCTCAGAGTTTCCTAGTTTAATTCCTCACTGCTCATCCCTGTTGTCCTGAGCAGAATGAGAAGCGCTTTACTGCTTAGTAAAGGTCAGAGTGTCTGGATCATCATCCAATTCGTCCACAATCAGCTGATTGCCATTTTGGCGGTAACTTTTAGCATCATCACCGACAATCAGTCTTTGATTAGCAGCATCTACTTGTACCTGCTTGATTTCCTTACTGCCATCAACCTCGGTCTCAGTCCAAGTACCAGTCGTACCATTGATTTCTAGGACATGTTGGTCGCCATCATGGTCGGTTGCTTGGTAGCGCCCGTCTAGATTAGTAGCCTGCCCTGCATTTGATGATGACGAAGGCTGATTAGAGGAAGATGCAGCTGATGACTGCGAAGTCTGATTTTGCGCAGATTGTGATGTCTGGCCTTGCGTATTCTGTGATGAACTAGTATTCCCTCCTTGGTTGGTATTGCCTGAGCAGGCAGCTAATAGAACTGCTGCTGTCAGAGATAGAATTCCGATAAAGGCTTTTTTTGTAATAGTCATATCGCTTTCTCCTTTTTCTACATTTGTAGTTTATACTTATATTCTACACTTGTCTGTTTCATTTGTCAAGAAAAAGCAGTTTTTATTATAAGGAAAATACATATAAAGGAAATGACGCACTCTGATTGACATTTGCTATTTAGATGCTACTTGTTCTCTTAGTCTTTCCAAGCTCGCTTGACAAAATAGTTCCCTGTCGTATAATGATTCTATGAACGATAAAAGGAGAAAATTATGCCAATCAGAAAAGCCCAAGTCAGAGATATTCCTGCACTCCAAGAACTCCTTCAGCAAATCCTGCTTGTCCACCATCAGGCTCGTCCAGACATTTTCAAGGCCAAGGGAAGCAAGTTTAGCAATGAAGAATTAGAGAAGATTCTGGAGCAAGAGTCCACCCCTATTTTCGTCTTTGAAAATGAAGCTGGAGAAATCCTCGGTCACCTCTTTTGCTCCATCAAGGAACCTGTCAGTCCTATACTCAATCCCATCAAGACACTTTTTATCGAGGACTTATGTGTAGATGGGAAAGCCAGAGGGCAAAAGGTTGGCGAACAGCTTTATCGCTTTGCGGAAAACTATGCTCGGGAAATCGGTTGCTATAATCTGACTCTCAATGCTTGGAACGACAATGTCGGAGCCCTACGATTCTATGAGCGGTTAGGGCTTCAGCCTCAGGAAACAGTGATGGAGAAGATACTTTGATTTTGAAAGACAAATTCCAGGAAGCGCTAGCAATAGTTTTCGACTATACCCTACCAGCAGAATTAACTATTTTATTTGCCGAGGAATTTTCGATACAATAGACCATAATCCCTAATGAAAGTGAGAAATCTTATGACGAAATCAAAATTTCAACTGGTTGGATCTCTTCTGCGCCCAGAAAATCTCCGCCAGTATAAGACAGAAATTGAGCACCGCGATGATATTCAATACCCCTTCTACGACAGCTTCCCAGGCTACCATGAGACGGAGACAGCTGACATCAAGGAGATTATTGCTGAGCAAAAGGCTAAGGGGATTGACATCCTGACGGATGGAGAATACTCCAAGTCTATGTGGCATCTGGACTTTGTCTGGGGACTTAAGGGAATCGAGCGCTACATTGCTGACCACGGCTATACCTTCAAGGACCACGACGGCGGGCAATACGAGACCCGCAAGGATATTGGTATCCGTATCACAGCACCACTATCTGGTAAAAACCATCACTTTATCGAAATTTATAAGCTAGTCAAGGAAGAGGCTGCTGGTGAAGATACTAAGCTGACTGTCTGGGGGCCTGCCCACGCTTATACTGAGTTAGCTGTCTTTGACCGCTTGGCTGGACCAGGACAAGTTTATGAGACCAATGAAGATTTGAAAAAAGGCTTGATTCAAGCCTATAAGGAATTTTTGGACGACTATAAGGCTGCTGGCGGACAGATTATCCAGTTTGACGACTGCCTCTGGGAGCTTTTTGATGAGTCCAATCCTGCTAGCTTTTTTGCGGAGGGCAATGCTAGTCTGGCTGACCTGGCAGACGAGTTTGTCGCCATCAACAATGAAGTCGTAGACTACGCTCATGAGCTTGGACTGACTGTCTGGACCCACAACTGCCGTGGTAACTACGAAAGCCGCTCTGCTGCCGAGGGTACCTACGAAGCTATCGCGGAAAAATTCCTGCGCGACCAACACTATGATCGCTACTTCCTAGAGTGGGACAGCGATGTAGCTGGTGATGTATCAGCTCTAGCAGCTTTGAAAGACAAGGATGCTGAAGTTGTTTTAGGACTGCTCTCCAGTAAGACGACAGGCTTGGATGATGAAAAGCGTGTCCTAGACCTCCTCGAGAAAGCAGCAACCGTTCTACCGAAAGAGCGTCTCCTGCTCTCCCACCAATGCGGCTTCGCCTCTTGTGACTCTGGAAACGAACTCACCATTGAGCAACAATGGGCCAAAATAAAACAAGGCCAAGAAATCGCCCAGAAATTCTGGGGATAATAAGCAAAAAAGCGGTATGACCGCTTTTTTCAATGCTTTTAAAATCAATTTGGGGCTGAATTAGATTTCTTTGATGAACTCCAGTTTCATCTACATCCGTTCAATATATTAAATCATGTAGTATCAGGAAAGTTCAATTCGCTTGAGCCAATTTTCAACCAAGGCCGTAAAGAGAGCCTCTTGATCTATCTGTGCATTGTGGCCAGCAAGATCCATTACAGCATGAGTTGCCCTTGGATAATAGCGAGACAGCTGGGCTAACTGCTGGAAGCCCACGACTTGATCCTGCTTTCCTGCTATAAAAAGGCTGGGCTTGTCATAGCCCTTTTCCTGTAGCTCTTGATCCACTTCAAACGAAAAAGAATAGTTTTCTTGCAGCTTTTGGACAAAGGGAGCATTCATCATCTGAAGCCCTGCTAGGATTTCTTTTTCAAATCGTTGATAAGTTTCTTTAGTCTGCAAAATCGCTAAATCAACGAAATCTTCGCTTTTGCCTGCTATATCAAAACCTACCTCTCTAATTAGCAGGCTGTCTTTTGGCAGAATTCTTTCTTGCGGATTGGGTACAACTACTGGACAAATAAGCAGCAAACCATCAATCTCCGACCTTTTCTTAGCCAAAATTCCTCTAGCAAGATAGCCACCATAAGACTCTCCAGCTAAGAGAAAGGAGTGTCCGCTGATTACAGTCTCTATAAAGTTTAAGATCATCTCTAAAATCGCATCCGCGCTTGCAAAAGCAGGATTGGCATCAGACCTACCCATGCCAGGCAAATCTAAATAAATCCTTTTATAGTCAGCATGTTTCTCAAAAATAGGTTCCAAACATCCTTCCATCAATTCAGATGAACAGCCCAAACCATGAATTGCCAAGACTGGCTTTCCTTGACCAATCACTTTATAATATAATTTATTTCCCTGATAAGTAAAAAACATTTTTTCTCCAATCATACCTTAAAGACACGTTTTGCTCGAGGTGGAGCCTTTATCGAAACCAGTCAAAATAATATTGTTTATGAGCCTAACAAATTATTCTTATCATCTACACCCCTCAAAGCTACTAAAGTAACTATCTTTCACCTGGATTTCAGTTACTCATTCTTCATCCCCAAATAACAAGGTTGACTGCTGCAGATAAGAATTGGGATACTTGACTAGCAGGCCCCTTACAGCTCTTACCAAGTCTTTCTGCTCAGCCTGACCGGATTGGTAACGAAGCAAAAGATGCATAAAATCTTCTTTTTCAGTCTTACTGGCTTTTTTCTTAAAATAGCCCCAAATATGCTGAAAGGCATTGCTGACCTGACCGCGGTTTTCAGACAAGGCTACCGCCTGGTCAATCAAGCCTTGAACATGTGCTGCTTCCACCGAGTCACTTTTTAGATATTGGCGGATTTCCAGATAGATCTTACTGGAATGACTGAGAACCAGATATTTATTTCTAGCCCAAAGAGTCTGACATTGGGAGATTTGGTTTACATTTTCCATGATTACTTTTCCTACTGATTTTTAATTTCGAATACTTCTCGTTTCGTCTACATTATTGCTCGCAACCCAGTAATAAGTTTGCCAAGACAGAAAGCTAAGCGAAACTGCAAATCAACTATGATTTGAATAGGTTTTCGAAGAGTATTAATCAAAATCCCCAATCACATGACTGGGGAATAGTTCATTAACGTACCTCTGCACCAAGTTTTTCGGTCAGAGATTTTTCGATTTTTTCCATGTATTTAGCCACTTCTTCATCAGTCAGGCTAGATTCTGTATTTTGGAAAGTCAGGCTGTAGGCCATGGATTTGAGGCCGACACCTAGCTTGTCACCAGAGAAGATATCAAAGAGCTTAATATCTGTCAAGCGCTTAACACCAGCTGCTAGGATTGCATCAAGGACCTCTTGGTGAGTGATTTCAGCCTTGAGCAAGAGGGCCACATCACGGCTGACAGCTGGGAATTTAGTGATTTCTGTAAATGGCTGTTCTGGCTGGAGCTGCTCTTGGATAGCAGACAGGTTGAGCTCAGCCACATAAGTTTCAGGAATATCGTAAGCCTTGGCTGTCGCAGGATGGACTTGGCCGACAAAGCCGACAGGCTGGCCATTGATAGAGATTAAAGCAGTCCGACCAGGATGCAAACTCTTAATTTGGCTGTTAGCCGCGTATTCAGCAGTCAAGCCCAACTTAGCAAAG
This sequence comes from Streptococcus sanguinis, assembly GCF_019929145.1. Lineage (GTDB taxonomy): Bacteria > Bacillota > Bacilli > Lactobacillales > Streptococcaceae > Streptococcus > Streptococcus sanguinis_U. The sequence goes on from NZ_JAHZOW010000001.1 coordinate 883,296, forward strand.
AGTGCTTCCACTACACCCTTAGCATAGAAGAAATCAACTGCTACTGGCTTGGTCTGGAAGTCTTTTTCATTAACCAGACCTGTCAAAGCAAAGGCAAAGCTATTGATTTCATTTGGCAGTTTTTCCTTAGGATTGCCAGTCTGCTCAAAAACTTTTCCAATCTCATAGAGAGCTAGATTCTTATTTTTACGAGCTACATTGTAGGCTAGGGAGTCCAAAATGCCAGAAACCATGTTCTGACGAAGAACAGAACGCTCCACTGTCATCGGCCACATAAGCTCAGTCAGGTTGCTAGGATTTAGAGTGAACTCAATCGCCTTTTCTGGCGTCGTCAAAGCATAGGTGATGATTTCTGTCAGTCCAGCTCCCTCTGCTAAGGTCCTTACTTGACGGCGCAGTTGCTGCGTTGCAGTCAATTCACCAGCAGTCCCGTCATCTTTTGGCAGACTAGCTGGCAATTTGTCATAGCCGTAAATGCGGGCAATTTCTTCATAGAGGTCTGCTTCGATTGAAATATCCCAGCGACGGCGAGGCACGCTGACAGTGAACTGTTCAGCACTTCCTGACAGGCCAAAGCCAAGTCTGCGGAAGACATCCACGATATCTGTATAAAGTAAATCTGTTCCCAGCACACGGTTGACATCCGCGAGACTAGACACTACTTCTACATCTCTAGTGTCTAAGCTACCAGCTGATACGATACCAGCCTGAACAGTCGCTCCCGCCAAATCCGCAATCATACTTGCTGCTGCGTCCAAAGCTTCATTAACAGTTGCCACATTGATGCCTTTTTCAAAGCGGGAAGATGATTCCGAGCGCAAGTTGAGGCGACCGCTGGTCTTTCGGATTGATTTTCCATCAAAGACAGCTGCTTCCAAGACGACACGACTAGATTTCTCAGAGATTTCTGTCGCTTGACCACCCATAACACCAGCCAGAGCCACCGGCTTATCTGCGACAGTAATGACTAGGTCGCTCACTTCCAGATCCCGCTCTTCACCGTCCAGCGTCACCAGTTTTTCACCAGCACGCGCTTCCCGGACGACAATCTGGTCGCCCTCAAACGTATCCAGATCAAAGGCATGCATAGGCTGACCAAAGTAGAGCAGGATGTAGTTGGTCACGTCCACTACATTGTTAATCGGACGGATTCCTTCGTTCATGAGGAGATTTTGCAGCCACTGAGGACTTGGGGCAATAGTGACATTTTCCAAGATACGAGCCGCATAGTAAGGGGCTTTCTCGGTTTCAAGAGCCACTGATAGGCTGTCACCTGCTTGCTTTTCATTTTCCACCAGCGGAAAATCTTTAAAATGTACTGACTTGTCATATATGGCAGCCACTTCATGAGCCACCCCACGCATAGACAGAGCATCTGCCCGATTTGGTGTGATGGAAAGCTCGATAATCTCATCGTCCAAGTCCAGATAAGAGAAGACTTCCTCACCTGGCACTGCTTCTTCAGGCAGGATTTGAATGCCATCCGCAAATTCCTTTGGCACGACAGAATCAGAAATGCCCAGCTCACCGAGAGAGCAGATCATGCCCAGTGACTCCAAGCCACGGATTTTCCCTTTTTTAATCTTATAATTATCCGCAATGCGAGCACCTGGCAAAGCCACCATAACCTTGATGCCTGCGCGAACATTTGGAGCACCACAGACAATCTGACGGTTCTCCTCTTCTCCAACATTGACTTGACAAACATGCAGGTGGGTATCAGGAACATCCTCACACGATACCACCTCACCAACAAGAATATTTGACAGGCCAGCAGCTGGTGACGTCACACCTTCCACTTCAATTCCTGTCGTTGACATTTTCTCAGCCAGCTCAGCGCTCGCCACATCAATGTCTACTAAATCTTTTAACCACTTATAACTTACTAGCATATTTAAGATACCAAGGGCGTCAAAAACGACTGAAAAATAGGAGATTGGCTAAGCATTCAATGAATGATTGCAAATCTATCTTTTTTCCGAGTTTTTAGCCCTGGTTCAATTCCTTTCTCTATTCTATCACTGAGGAATCTGAATGTGAATGACCAAATCATCTAAATTTAAACTTTTAGGTCGTATCATTTCCTCTCTTTAAATTTTCTTGTTTATTTCAATTTCTTGCGCAGCAGCCAGTCTGTGTCCACCGTCTCACCAGTGATATAGTCGTGCTGGCTGAACTTTTCAAAGCCGTATTTGAAGTAAAAATCTTGAGCTCTAAAATTCTTTTCCCAGACGCCCAGCCAGACCCAGTCAAAGCCTCGTTTCTCGGCTTCATCTAAGGCGAATTCAAACATTTCCTTGCCCAAGCCTTGACCATGATAAGCTTTCAAGACATAGATTCGCTGAACCTCAAAGGCCTGTGGCAGTTCTTGCTCCGTTTGAGCTTGTCCCCAGTTAAACTTGAGAAAACCAGCAATTTTATCATCTTTGACAACAAAATAGGTCTCTGACTCAGGATCTGCCAGTTCCTTTTCGATAGTTGCAAGCGACAGCTCATTGTCAAAATAATGAGTCATATCAGCTTCCTTGATAAAAGGACCAAAAGTTTCTTGATAAGTCGCGACCTCCAACTCTCGCAAGAGACTCGCTTCTTCTTTCTTGACTCTGACTAGCATACTGCACTCCTTTCTCAGAAAAGCTGCATTGATGATTACAGGTTTCTACTTAAACTGCTGAGAAAAACGAATATCTCCTTGGTAGAAGCCACGAATGTCGTTGATACCGTAGCGAAGCATAGCTACCCGCTCTTGACCAAGACCAAAGGCAAATCCAGAGTATTTCTCTGCATCAATGCCGCTCATTTCCAGCACGCGTGGATGCACCATACCAGCTCCCATAATCTCAATCCAGCCTGTCTTCTTGCAGACATTACAGCCGGCTCCGCCACACTTAAAGCAGGAAACATCCACTTCAACAGACGGCTCTGTGAATGGGAAGTAAGACGGACGCAGACGGATACTGCGGTCTTGGCCAAACATCTTCTGGACAATCAGCTGCAGCGTTCCTTGCAGGTTGGCCATGGAAATATTTTCTCCAACCACCAAGCCTTCAATCTGATGGAACTGGTGGGAGTGAGTCGCATCATCGGTATCTCGACGGAAGACGCGTCCTGGTGAGATCATCTTGAGTGGCCCTTTAGAAAAGTCATGAGCATCCATAGCCCGCGCCTGTACCGGACTGGTGTGGGTTCTGAGCAGGATCTCCTCTGTAATGTAGAAAGTGTCCTGCATATCCCGTGCAGGATGGTCCTTAGGCAGATTCATCCGCTCAAAGTTGTAATAATCCTTCTCCACTTCAAAGCCGTCCACGACCTGATAGCCCATCCCGATGAAAATATCTTCGATTTCCTCACTAGTCTGACTAAGAATATGACGGTTCCCTACCGGAATTTGACGGCCTGGCAGAGTCACATCCAAGGATTCCTCAGCCAGTTTCAGAGCTACTAATTGCTCTTCCATCTCTTGAGCAGTCTTTTCAAAGGCTGCTGTCAGAATATCACGCGCTTCATTGACGTGCTTCCCGATAATCGGCCGCATTTCTGCAGAGATATCCTTCATCCCTTTCAGGACTTCAGTCAGTGAACCTTTTTTACCCAAGACAGCTACACGCAAGTCCTGCAGTTCCTTTTGATTCTCAGCCTTGAGCTGCTTGAGAGAAGCTAGAGTCTCTTCACGCAGGCTTTTTAGTTGTTCTTCAATCGTTTTCGTCATTTTCCCTCCAAAATAAAAAGCGCGCCAATCTCCATAAGCGGAGCGTTGACACGCGGTACCATCCGTTTTTTATCTGGCAAGCCAGACCTTACTTATCAATCCTAGAGCAAGTGAATTCGCCTAGCTTTCATCTAGAGAGCTTTCAGTCGCTGGCTCCCCTCCCTGTTAAACTTCCCCTAGGTTACTGGTCTTGCGGATTGCTATTTAGTTATATTTCATTCTAACAGATTTCTAAACATTTCGCAAGCTCAGTTAAAGAATTTACAAGAAGAGACTATCAAGAAAAAGAAGCCTGTGAAACAACAGACTCCCTTTCTTTCTATTTAATCACTTGTCCTGCTTCTTTGAGGACATCTTCTGGTACAGTAATGCCAAGTTCTTTGGCATTTTTAGTATTGATTACAGATTTACCTGTATCGAAAATATCTACTGCAGTGTCAGCAGGTTTAGCACCTTTAAGGACTTTAGCTGCCATTTTACCAGTCGCAACACCTAGGTCATACTGGTCTACAACGACAGAGGCAAGGCCTCCTTCTTCTACCATGGCTGTCGCACTTGGATAAATCGGTTTCTTAGCCTCTTTATTGCTGGACACAACTGTCGCAAAAGCTGACGCAATGGTATTGTCAATTGGAATCCAGATAGCGTCAACCTTGCCAGTCATGACATTCATGGTTGAAGCAATTTCATTGGTTGACGGAACAGAGTATTCCTCTACCTTGTAGCCTGCCTCTTCAGCTAATTTTTTGAACTCTTCCACCTGAGCTTTGGAGTTGTCTTCGCTGCTAGAGTAGAGCGCACCGATAGTCTTAACATCTGGGGTCAATTTTTTAATCAGCTCTAGCTGTTGCTTAGCTGGATTGCGGTCAGAGACACCAGTGATATTGCCACCTGGCTTGTCCAGATTTTTCACTAGGTTTGCTCCGACAGGATCTGTGATAGCTCCCATGACAATAGGCTTGTCCTTAGTAGCTGCAGCCAGTCCTTGTGCAGACGGAGTCGCAATCCCAATCAGCACATCATTGTTATTGGAGACCAGCTGCTTGCTCATAGTAGAGACCTTACTCTGATCGCCCTCAGCATTCATAAAGTCAATCTTAATCTTGTCGCCCTTATAGCCTTCCTCAGCCAGACCATCCTGAATCCCCTTGTAAATCAAATCTAGCGAAGGGTGGCTGACATACTGCAGCACGCCTACCTTGACTGTCTGACTGTCGTCGCCAGTCTTAGTGGTGTTACCTTTGCTGTTCAAGCTGGAATAGACAATCCCACCGATTGCCAAAACGGCCAGAAGGCCTAAGATAGTCATTAATCGTTTATTTTTCATGTTCTTTCTCCATTTCTATGTTTTATATTTTTTCTGTTTAATCCCTAGGGACGCCATCGTTTAAACATAGGCAGTTCTCCTTGTTTTTTATAATAAGCAACAAAAAACCTCACACAGGTATTCTGTGTGAGGGCGAAAATCGCGGTGCCACCTCAATTATGGAAAATAGCTAATATTCCCATATCTCTATCTTGTCATCAAACAAGCTGCACTGTAAGGTGTGCCCACCGAATTCTTATTGTTTCAAATTCATTTTATCAATTAGCCCAACTTCGTAAAGATTTGCTGCTCATTTCCACCAACCACAAGCTCGCTAAAAACAAATTCATCTACTACTTTTCTAATTTCCTATATTTTAAGTTTTTCCTGAAAGGATGTCAAGACCTTTTTGAAAATTTTTATAAAATGTTCGGATTTGGTTTATAGAGGCAATTATAGGCAAAAATTAAATTGCTTTTTGGCGAGACTTTAGAAGCTTTTAGCTTGGTTTTTTGTTATAATTTTCTGTAGCAACTTTCAAGGAGAAAAGCATGTCTTTCGACGGATTTTTTTTACACCACATGACAGAGGAGCTCCGCCGCGAATTGTTGGGCGGCCGCATTCAGAAGATTAATCAGCCCTTTGAACAGGAGCTGGTTTTACAGATTCGCAGCAATCGCCAAAGCCACAAGCTGCTCCTATCAGCCCACTCGGTCTTTGGGCGCGTCCAGCTGACAGATACCACGTTTGAAAATCCAGCTGTTCCCAATACCTTTATCATGGTGATGCGCAAATACCTGCAGGGCGCTGTCATTGAAGCAATCCAGCAAGTGGAGAATGATCGGATTTTGGAAATCAGCGTCTCCAATAAGAACGAAATCGGCGACAGCGTGGCTGTGACTCTGGTCATCGAAATCATGGGCAAGCATAGCAATATCATTCTCTTGGACAAAGCTAGCGGTAAGATTATTGAAGCCATCAAACATGTCGGATTTTCGCAGAATAGCTATCGAACCATCCTGCCAGGATCAACCTATGTCGCACCTCCTCAGACTGGCAGTCTCAACCCATTCACTGTGGGCGATGAAAAGCTCTTTGAAATCTTACATACTGAAGACTTAGAGCCCAAACGCTTGCAGCAAATTTTTCAGGGATTGGGCCGAGATACGGCTACTGAGCTCAGTGGCCGTTTGACAGCTGATAAGCTCAAAACTTTCCGTGCATTTTTTTCCAGTCCAACTCAGCCAAGCCTGACCGAAAAATCCTTCTCTGCTCTGCTATTTTCCAACAGCAAGACCCAAATGTCCACGCTATCCGAGCTTTTGGACACTTTCTATAAGGACAAGGCTGAGCGAGATCGAGTCAACCAGCAGGCTAGCGAACTGATTCGTCGAGTAGAAAATGAGTTGGAAAAGAACCGAAAAAAGCTGGTCAAGCAAGAGGAAGAACTTCTAGCAACGGAGAATGCAGAGGAATTCCGTCAAAAAGGGGAGCTCTTAACTACCTTTCTCCATCAGGTACCTAACGATCAGGACCAGGTTGAGTTGGATAATTACTATACAGGTGAGAAGATTATTATCTCGCTTGACAAGGCCCTAACCCCCAACCAAAATGCCCAGCGCTATTTCAAACGTTACCAGAAGCTCAAGGAAGCCGTCAAACATCTGACCAGCTTGATCGAGGAAACACGGACTACGATTCTCTATCTAGAGAGCGTGGAAACAGCCCTTGCTCAAGCCAGCCTGACTGAAATTGCGGAAATTCGGGAGGAACTAATCCAGACTGGCTTTATCCGCCGACGCCAGAGAGAGAAAATCCAGAAAAGGCAGAAACCGGAGAAATATCTGGCAACAGATGGCCAAACCATTATCCTAGTTGGCCGCAACAATCTACAAAATGACGAGCTGACTTTTAAGATAGCTAAAAAGGATGAGCTTTGGTTTCACGCCAAGGATATTCCAGGTAGTCATGTGGTCATCACAGGCAATCTTCAGCCCAGCGATGAAGTTAAGACTGACGCTGCCGAGCTAGCGGCCTACTTCTCCAAGGCCAGACTCTCTAATCTGGTCCAAGTAGATATGATTGAGACTAGAAAGCTCAACAAACCAACCGGTGGAAAGCCAGGATTTGTCACCTATACGGGCCAGAAAACCCTGCGCGTCACACCGGATGAAGAGAAAATTAAAAGCATGAAGATATAAAGTTACCCTCTTTAACTATCAAACTGACTTAGGAGCAGGACAGTCATTAGCCAGCTGAAGCATTCTATTATCTCCATCACTTTCAAGAATTTTTTGATAACAAAACAGGTAGAACTTATGTTCTACCTGTTTTTGCGCTCTCCTGAAATTCTTCTAGTTCATTGGCGAAATTTCTTCAAGCCTATTTTAGTCTTCAGACTTTTTCTTTCTCTTCTCTAAGCCCATCAGCCCCAAACCTGATACTCCCGCAAGTAAGCTTGCTGCCAAGTAGGAGGTTTCTTCTGTACCAGTCTTAGGAAGGGATTTTGCACCCTCACTCTTAGAAAGAGACGGTGGTGCAGGCGTAATCGTCCGCTCTGGCTGAACAGGATCTTCTGTCACAGTCGGAACATAGACTGCTGAAATCGTCTGACCGTTGCGGTCTTTACGAATCACTGTCACGCCGTCAGCTTGACCGACAAAGCCAGTTTCCGGTACAAAGGTCACGGTGCCATCTGGCGCAATCGTGTAAGTACCTTGACCTGGAACAACCTTTTCGGTACTGCCATCCTCGAATGTTGGCGGAACGGTTGGATCCACGTCTCCTTCAAAGATTGGTTTACCAGTCTGCGGCTGGCCTTTAAGACCTGTGCTGCCGGTATCTTCTGTGGCAGTACTTCCCAAAACAGTTGGGGTATAGGTAGCCGTCACAGCATTGCCATAAATATCTGAACGCTTCACGACAACTCCGCGAGTAGTTCCGACAAAGTCAGCTTCTGGCACAAAGGTTATTGCTCCCAGAACGGTAAATCTATACGTTCCCTCACCTGGGACAACCTTTTCTGTGCTGCCATCCGCAAAGGTCGGTGCTACTGCCTGGTCAATCGCTCCTTCAAAGGTTGGCGTGCCCGTTTGAGCTTGGCCTTTGCGGCCGCTGGACACACTGTCCTGACTGGTTGATGGTGCAACCACGGTCGGAACATAGCGAGCCGTCACTGAGGTGCCATTCTTATCGCGACGGACAAGAGTCACACCGCTTCCCTGACCAAGGAAATCAGCATCTGGAGTGAAAGTGACTGTACCGTCTGGTGTGATGGTATATGTTCCCTCACCTGGAATGGTCTTCTCCTTGCTTCCGTCTTCAAAGGTTGTCTCGACTGACTCATCAATTGGAACCAATGGATCACCTGCTTCGAAGATAGGTTTGCCAGTTTGAACATGGCCCTTGATATTTGTAGATGTAGCATCTTTACCAGTTGGAGTTACCTTGGCGAACTCTGGACTGTATGTCGCAATTACTGGAGTGCCATTCTTATCAACACGTTTAACAGTCACTGAATCTGGCTTGCCTACAAATTGCTTGTCTGGCGTGAAGGTCACTGCGCCATCTGGAGTAATGGTGTACGTTCCCTGGCCTGGAATTGTCTTTTCCTTGCTTCCGTCGTTGAAGCTTAGCTCTACTGTCTCATCAATTGGAACTAATGGATCACCGCCTTGGAAGGTTGGGGTACCCGTTTGCGAAAGACCTTGAGGACCTGTGCTGGTTGCGTTGGTGCCGATTGGCGTAACCTTAGTAAACTCTGGGCTGTATGTAGCCGTTACTGGGCTACCATTCTTATCCACTCGCTTCACAGTGATAGGATCCGGTTTACCTACAAATTGCTTGTCTGGCGTGAAAGTCACTGCCCCATCTGGAGCAATGGTGTAAGTTCCTTGACCTGGAATGGTCTTTTCTTTACTTCCATCTGCGAAGGTAGGCTCTACCGAGTCATCAATTGGAACCAGTGGATCACCACCTTGGAAAGTTGGAGTGCCTGTTTGCGGAACACCCTGCAGACCGGTGCTAGTCGCTGTGGTGCCGGTTGGAGTTACCTTAGTAAACTCTGGGCTATATGTTGCAGTTACTGGCGTACCATTTTTATCCACACGTTTTACAGTGACTGGATCGGGCTTGCCTACAAATTGCTTGTCTGGCGTGAAGGTCACTGCGCCATCTGGAGCAATCGTGTATGTTCCTTGACCTGGAATGGTCTTCTCTTTGCTTCCATCTTCGAAGCTTGGTTCAACGGTTTCATCGATTGGAACTAGTGGATCACCACCTGAAAAGGTCGGTGTGCCGGTTTGTGGAACACCTTGTAAACCGGTGCTGGTTGTATTGGTGCCTGTTGGAGTCACTTTCGTAAACTCAGGACTATAAGTTGCAGTCACTGGCGTACCGTTTTTATCGATACGTTTCACAGTAACTGAATACGGCTTACCTACAAACTCCTTCTCCGGTGTGAAAGTCACTGCCCCATCTGGAGTGATGGTGTAAGTGCCTTGGCCTGGAATGTTCTTCTCTTTACTTCCATCTTCAAAGGTCGGTTCAACTGTTTCATCAATCGGAACTAGTGGGTCACCGCCCGCAAAGGTTGGAGTGCCCGTTTGTGGAAGACCTTGAGGGCCAGTGCCAGTCGCATTAGTACCTACCGGCGTTACCTTAGTCACAGTTGGCGTGTAAGTTGCAGTCACTTCCGTGCCATTTTTATCCACACGTTTTACTGTGACTGGTGTTGGTGTACCAACATACTGCTTCTCTGGTGTGAAGGTCACTGCCCCATCTGAGGCAATCGTGTATGTTCCTTGACCTGGAATGGATTTCTTCTTGCTTCCACCTTCGAAAGTTGGCTCAACTGTTTCATCGATTGGAACCAGTGAATTACCACCTTGGAAGCTTGGGGTGCCAGTTTGTGGCACACCTTGAGGACCAGTGCTAGTCGCATCAGTGCTAGTTGGAGTTACTTGCGTAACGTTTGGCCAATAAACTGCATCTGCAGTAGAACCGTTCTTATCCCTTACACGAAGATGTGCAGGAGTAGGCGTTCCGTAGAAATCAGGAGCAGGTTGGAAGCTAATATCTCCATTAGCTTGAACAGTGTAAGTTCCTTGTAGCTTGCCACTTGCGTCGTTAACTGCCAAGGTATTACCCTGTTGAACCTGCCCATCCACAACGAATTGTGGTCCTGCTGGGTTTAATGGGACTGTTTGTGTTTGGTTATTAACAGTTGCTTGACCTGGAGTAAAGTTAAGCTGGCTAGTTTGAAGTTGTCCTTGAAGCCCAACAGTCTGTGTATCTTGACCAGTTGGGGTCGCAGCCTTAACTTCAGCTTGATAAGTTGCGGTTACTTCTGTCCCGTTCATATCAACACGTTTAACATATTCAGCACTTGGACGGCCAGTGTAGCTAGGAACCGGTTGGAAGGTTACACGACCTGCGTTATCAACCATATAAGTTCCAACATTCGGAACAACCTTAGTTGTTTGACCGTTATCAAAAGTTGGAGCAACTGCCTCATTAATTGGCACACGATTATCACCTGGCGTAAAGATCAAATTACCAGATTGTTCAGCACCTTGAATACCTTCAGAGTTTGCTCCTTGTGCTGTTGGAACAACACGAGTTACTGTTGGTTGATAGGTTGCACGGTGCTCTGTTCCATCGGTATCATGCAATTGTAGATTGACTGGGTCAACTGTCCCCACAAACGACTTATTCGGAGTGAAAATCACACGACCAGTAGCTGGATCTAACTCAAAGGTTCCCACTTCTTGGCCTTGCGAGGTTGCCTTCGCACTTGTTCCAGTAATACGATTGCCATCAGCATCCAAGAAAAAGACAGGATTCGTTGCAGATGGTTGAGCAGGTGTCTTAGCAGGATTTCCATCATTAAAGACAATATCTTGTACTTGAGGCAAACCTTGTGCGTCCGTCGAACGATGTTCCGTGAAATTCAAAACAGTCGGAATATAGCGGGCATCCATGTTATTCAACTTATCGTTGATAACAGGTTCTCCATTATTCTTCGCAATCCAATCTGTACTTGCGCCATTAGTATCAACACGGCGGATATTAATTCCTTGAGTAGTACCGATATAGCCAGTGCTAGGTTCAAATATCACATCCACATTTGTACCCTTGGCTGTTACTTTATATCGTCCCTCAGCAGTATTGTACCAACCGTCGCCATCTGCTGTTAATGTATTTCCAGCATTGTCCAAAACAACAGGTGCTACAGTTGTATCAATAGCCGCTTTCTTGCTTTCATCATTTTGATCAATACCTTGAGGTGTAAACTGAAGAGTAGCTTTCTGAGGCTGACCGATTATTCCCGAACTTTCCTTCTTTTCACCTTTTGGCGGATAGGTCAAGATGACTTCTAAGTCTTCAACTTCCCCACTAAAGGCTGCTCCAGTAGGTTTTTCAATATCTCCTTTATTCAGGGCAATACGGACCCGCATTCCCAACTTGCTAACTTCAGGATTGGTCATCGCTGGATTATTCTTGAAATTAACAGTATAGTCACCAGCCGTTGTTACTTCAGTAAATTCGCTGGCCTCATTTTCATCAAAAATACCGTTTTGATTGAAATCAATCCAAGCACGAACATAGGCCTTGCTATTACCATTGGCAGAGGCTTGCAAGCGAACTGAGTAGTCACCATTTTGAAGACGATTGACTCGGAAAAGGTTATTCGTCTTACCTGTCAAATCAGAGGGCAAGAGCTGATTAACCCCTTCGTCTGCGTGATCAGTATCGTCATCATGCCTCCAGTCATTACCCGAAGTAGTATCAATATCAGCTTCAACTCGACCCAAGAATGGCTGAGGAGTTCTTGCACCTGTATTGGCATCATAACCAGAAATAGCATGAACAGCATTTCCATAAGAAGCCGGAGCATCTCCCTCATCAACTACCATAAAACCAATCATAGCAGCTTGCTGACCAGAAGAAGCAATATAAATCCCAACTTCTGAAGCACCTCGTGTCATCACAATCGGAACTGTGCGATCTTTAGAAGTATTAGGACCAAAGACCTGAGAACCCAAGCCTCCTGTTTTTTGATCTGGATTAGTAAAAGCAGTCCAGTCGATTACAGGTATAGTCGCATTATCCCCTATGTATTGTCCATATCTATTAGGGTTCATCGGTGCATAAGTGTCGGTAATTTCCCGACCATCTGGTAGGACACGTTTCCATTCTGCCAAGTGTTCCCAACCTTGGCCATTGGTCGTGAAGATAGCATACTCCCCTGGGTTGGCCTCTTCTCCATCTGCCATGATAACCGTCGCTTTTACAGGTTTCCCAAGGTAAGTCGCTTCTACCTTGAATTTTATACCGTAGCTAGCACCATTTTTAGGAACTTGTAATTGAGTCTTTCGGCCATTGGTGTTAATCCCTTGGTCTCGGACAGATGTCCATTGATTCTGCTCCGCTCCTATAATTTTCGGTCTAGCCGAATCTCCCTCAGCTTCCTGCTTTTTATAGTCTTCATTTACATATCTGAACCAAGTGTTTTTCGCATTCGGATCATAGCTACTTTCATACGCAGTACCCTTGACGCGGTCACGATAAATCTCTGTTGAGTGGAAGGGTTTTAATTCCGTCACTGTCAGTTTGATACGATAGCCAGGTGAAATTTCTTTTTCATAGACAGTACCAACTTTAAAGGAATCGTCCGTATCTAAGTTGCTGATAGCACTTTTATCCCCAAGATCCAGCCAGTTAATCTGCTTCATCAAGTCTGTCGGGTTCTTTTTTTCAGAATCAGCCAAAGTAGGCTTCTCAATGGTGTTGTTAGGGTCACCATCTCGCAGACCAGTAGGTGCTGCATCCCGTCTTACCCGACGAGAGCGACTAGGCTGAGCAGGCTCTGTAGTTCCTGCCGGTTGAGCAGGAGCTGGTTGGGCATTATCTTCAGTCTTAACTTCTGCAGGAACAACAGCTGGTGCAGAGGTAGTTTCTGCCGCCGGCTGCTCACTTGTTGGCTTATCAACTGAATCAGGCCTTGCAGTCGCTACCGCAGACGCATCTTCTGCTTGAGCCACGAAAGTAGCAGGTCTGCTTTCCTCAGCTGGTGAATTTAGCGGCTCTGCAGTACTTACTGAGGAATCAGCTATGCCTGCTTGAGAAACCTCGCTTTGAGTCCCAGAAGAAACAGTCTCATCAGCGCTAACCTGCGTTGCCGCACCCAAAAGAAGCAGGGTTGATAAGAGCACAGAACAAACACCGACGTTTAGTTTTCGAATCGAAAACTTACGCAGGTGAGGATTAAATAAATCTTTTCCCATAATAATCTCCTAAATAATCATTTAAATTGCAGCTTTTATTATACACTATTCTATTTTAGTTATCCATATATATAACTATAATTGTAAGAAACTAACATTATAATTAGACACTTTGTTAAAAACAGTCTATTTTTAACAAAAAATAGGAAAGATCCATAAACGAATCTTTCCTATTTTGATTTAGCGGTTAGAAGCTAAGTTCTCACCTCTTAGTCTTCAGACTTCTTCTTTCTCTTATCTAAGCCCATCAGTCCCAAACCTGATACTCCTGCAAGTAAGCTTGCTGCTAAGTATGAGGTTTCTTCTGTACCGGTCTTAGGAAGGGATTTTGCACCCTCACTCTTGGAAAGTGATGGCGGTGCAGGTGTAATCGTCCGCTCTGGCTGAACAGGATTTTCTGTCACAGTTGGAACGTAAACCGCTGAAATCGTCTGACCATTACGATCTTTGCGAATCACTGTCACACCGTCAGCTTGACCGACAAAGCCCGTTTCTGGTACAAAGGTTACAGTGCCATCTGGCGCAATCGTGTAAGTACCTTGACCCGGAACGACCTTTTCAGTACTGCCATCCTCGAAAGTTGGCGGAACAGTTGGATCCACGTCGCCTTCAAAGATTGGTTTACCAGTCTGCGGCTGACCTTTAAGACCGGTGCTGCCGCTATCTTCTGTGGCAGTGCTTCCCAAAACAGTTGGTGTATAGGTAGCCGTCACGGCATTGCCATAAATATCTGAACGCTTCACGACAACTCCGCGAGCAGTTCCGACAAAGTCGGCTTCCGGTACGAAAGTCACTGCCCCTAGCATATTGAACCTGTAAGTTCCCTCACCTGGGACAACCATTTCGGTGCTGCCGTCCGCAAAGGTCGGTGCCACTGCCTGGTCAATCGCTCCTTCAAAAGTCGGCGTGCCTGTTTGAGCTTGGCCCTTGCGACCGCTGGATACACTGTCCTTGCTAGTTGATGGTTCAACTACGGTCGGAACGTAGCGAGCTGTCACTGAGGTGCCATTCTTATCACGACGAACAAGGGTCACACCGGTTCCTTGACCAAGGAAGTCAGCTTCTGGAGTGAAAGTAACTGTCCCATCTGGTGCGATGGTGTACGTTCCCTGACCTGGAATGGTCTTTTCCTTGCTTCCGTCTTCGAAGGTTGGCTCAACTGACTCATCAATTGGAACCAATGGATCACCTGCTTCGAAGACAGGTGTGCCAGTCTGAACATGGCCCTTGATATTTGTAGATGTGGTATCTTTACCAGTTGGGACTACTGCTTTCACTATTGCTTGATATTTGACAATAACCGGAGTTCCGTTAGCGTCTAAACGAATTAATCCCTGTTCTGATGTTTCACCCTTGAATTGTTTTATTGGAGTGAAAGTCACCTTGTTATCGGCATCCACTTCGAACTTACCAACATTTGGTACTTCTTTAATATTCTTTCCGTTACCAAAAAGTGGAGTCGAACCAGCGGGGAATGGAACTAATTTATGTCCTGGCGTGAAAGTCACTTGACCTTTTTGAACCTGACCTTGCAAACCTTCTGTCTTAGTACCGGTGCCTGTTGGAGTTACCTTGGTAAACTCTGGACTGTAGGTCGCTGTCACTGGTGTGCCGTTCTTATCCACTCGTTTTACTGTGACTGGATCTGGTTTACCTACAAACTGCTTGTCTGGCGTGAAGGTCACTGCTCCATCCGGAGTGATGGTATACGTTCCTTGACCTGGAATGGTCTTCTTCTTGCTTCCATCTTCAAAGGTCGGTTCAACTGTTTCGTCAATTGGAACCAATGGATCACCACCTTTGAAGGTTGGAGTGTCTGTTTGCGGAAGGCCTTGTGGGCCAGTGCTCGTCACGGTGGTGCCTGTTGGAGTTACCTCTTTCACTACCGCTTGGTACTTAACTGTAACAGGGGTTCCATTGACATCAGTGCGAGTCAATTCAAGTTCTGGCGTTTCTCCCTTGAATTGTTTGTCTGGAGTGAAAGTTACCTTGCCATCTGCATCCACTTCAAACTTACCAACATTTGGTACTTCTTTAACTGCGGAACCATTATCGAATAATGGAGTTGAACCAGCTGGGAATGGAACAGACTCATGGCCTGGGGTGAAGCTTACTTTGCCTTCTTGGACTTGGCCTTGAAGACCTTCTGTCTTGGCGCCAGTACCAGTTGGAGTTACCTTGGTAAACTCTGGACTGTAAGTCGCAGTTACTGGAGTACCATTCTTATCCACTCGTTTGACTGTGACTGGATCTGGTCTGCCTACAAACTGCTTGTCTGGAGTAAAGGTCACTGAGCCATCTGGAGTAATGGTGTAAGTTCCCTGACCTGGAATGGTCTTTTCCTTGCTACCATCGTCGAAGCTTGGCTCAACTGTTTCGTCAATCGGAACCAATGGATCACCACCTGCAAAGGTTGGGGTGCCAGTTTGAGGAAGGCCTTGTGGGCCAGTGCTAGTTGCGGTAGTTCCTATTGGGGTCACTTTCTCAACAGTAGGCGTGTACTTAGCCGTCACTGGGGTACCATTCTTATCTACTCGCTTAACAACAACTGGGTCTGGTGTCCCAACAAATTGCTTGTCAGGTGTGAAAGTGACAGATCCATCTGGTGCTACTTCAAAGGTACCGACATTTGGAACTTCCTTGCGTTTGCTTCCATCATCGAAAGTCGCTGGAGTATCATTATCCAGTGGTACATTCGGGTCGCCACCGACAAAGTTTGGTTTACCCGTTTGTGGTCGGCCTTGTGGACCAGTGCTAGTTGACGTAGTAGCTGTTGGAGTTACCTCTCTCACTACTGCTTGGTACTTGACAGTTGCTGGTGTTCCATTAGCATCAGTCCGAGTCAATTCGAGTTCAGGTGTTTCACCCTTGAATTGTTTGTCTGGAGTGAAAGTTACCTTGCCATCTGCATCCACTTCGAACTTACCAACATTTGGCACTTCTTTAACTGCGGTACCATTATCGAATAATGGAGTTGAACCTGCTGGGAATGGTACAGAGGCATGACCAGGTGTGAAGCTAACATGACCTTCTTGAACCTGACCTTGCAATCCTTCAGTCTTATCACCAGTACCAGTTGGAATAACAGCAGTCACAGTCGCTTGGTAGTTAGCCTTAGCTGCTGTGCCATTAACATCGGCACGGCTGAGTTCGATTTCCGGTGTCTTACCAACAAACGTTTTAACTGGAGTAAAGGTAACATTACCCTCTCCGTCTACTTCGAACTTACCGACTTTGGCAATTTCTTTGACATTCGTGCCAGTGTCAAAGACTGGCGTACTGTTTTCTGGGAAGCCGACTTGCGGATTTCCTGCTTCAAAAGTAATCTTACCTTTTTGAACTTGGCCTTGAAGCCCCTCTGTCTGAGCACCTGTGGCTCTTGGAGTCACTTTCTCAACAGTTGGTGTGTACTTAGCCGTCACTGGTGTACCATTCTTATCTACCCGCTTAACAGTTACCGGATCTGGTGTACCAACATATTGCTTGTCAGGTGTGAAAGTGACAGATCCATCTGGTGTTACTTCGAAGATTCCGACATTTGGAACTTCCTTGCGTTTGCTTCCATCATCGAAAGTCGCTGGAGTATCATTATCCAGTGGTACATTCGGGTCGCCACCAACAAAGTTTGGTTTACCCGTTTGTAGACGGCCTTGTGGGCCAGTGCTGGTTGAGGTGGTGCCTGTTGGAGTTACCTCTTTCACTACCGCTTGGTACTTAACTGTAACAGGGGTGCCGTTGGCATCTACACGAGTCAATTCAAGTTCTGGCGTTTCACCCTTGAATTGCTTGTCTGGAGTGAAAGTCACCTTGCCATCCGCATCCACTTCGAACTTACCAACATTTGGCACTTCTTTAACTGCGGTACCATTATCGAATAATGGAGTTGAACCTGCCGGGAATGGAACTGAATCATGGCCTGGAGTGAAGCTAACATGACCTTCTTGAACCTGACCTTGCAAGCCTTCTGTCTTAGTACCGGTACCAGTTGGAGTTACCTTAGTGAACTCTGGACTGTAAGTTGCCGTCACTGGAGTGCCGTTCTTGTCCACTCGCTTCACTGTGATTGGGTCAGGTGTGCCTACAAACTGCTTCTCTGGCGTGAAAGTCACTACGCCATCTGGAGTGATGGTGTAAGTTCCCTGACCTGGAATCTTCTTCTCCTTACTTCCATCCGCAAAGGTTGGCTCAACTGTTTCATCAATCGGAACTAGTGGGTCCGCAGCTTTGAAGATTGGAGTTCCTGTTTGCGGGATACCTTGTGGACCGGTGCTCGTAACGGTGGTACCTGTCGGAGTTACTTCTTTCACTACCGCTTGGTATTTAACTGTTACTGGAGTTCCGTTGGCGTCCACACGAATAATTCCTAATTCTGGTGTTTCACCCTTAAACTGTTTGTCTGGAGTGAAGGTCACAATGCCATCTGCATCCACTTCGAACTTACCGATATTTGGTACTTCTTTAATATTTTTTCCGTTACCAAAGAGCGGAGTCGAACCTGCTGGGAATGGAACTAATTCATGGCCTGGCGTGAAGGTGACATGACCTTTTTGAACCTGACCTTGCAAGCCCTCTGTCTTGTCACCAGTACCTGTCGGAGTAACAGCTGTCACAGTTGCTTGGTAATTGGCTTTTGCTGCTGTACCGTTGATATCTGCACGGCTGAGTTCAACTTCTGGTGTCTTACCGACAAACGTTTTAACTGGTGTGAAGGTAACATTACCATCCGCATCAACCCCGAACTTACCGACTTTGGCAATTTCTTTGACATTAGTGCCAGTGTCAAAAATTGGCGTGCTGTTTTCTGGGAAACCTACTTGCGGACTTCCTGCTTCAAAAGTAACCTTGCCTTTTTGAACTTGGCCTTGAAGCCCCTCTGTCTGAGCACCTGTCGCTCTTGGAGTCACTTTTTCAACTGTTGGCGTATACTTAGCTGTCACAGGAGTGCCATTTTTGTCCACTCGCTTAACAACAACTGGATCTGGTGTGCCAACATATTGCTTATCTGGAGTAAAGGTAACAGAACCGTCTGGTGCCACTTCAAAGATACCGACATTTGGAACAACCTTGCGCTTGCTTCCGTCGTCGAAAGTAGCCGGAGTGTCATTATCCAATGGTACTCCAGGAGTGCCGCTTACGAAGTTTGGTTTGCCTGTTTGTTGCCGACCTTGCTCACCAGTGCTGGTAATATTTGTTCCCGTTGGAACCACTTCTTTCACTACTGCTTGGTATTTAACGGTGACAGGAGTACCATTCACATCTGCTCGAACCAATGTCAGCTCAGGAGTGGTTCCCTTAAACTGCTTGTCTGGCGTGAAAGTCACCTTGCCATTGGCATCCACTTCAAATTTACCAACGGTTGGAATCTCTTTAACAGTCAAACCATTGTCAAAGAGCGGAGTTGTTTCAGCTGGGAATGGTACAGAGGCATGACCAGGCGTGAAGGTGACATGACCTTCTTGAACCTGACCTTGCAAGCCCTCTGTCTTATCACCAGTACCTGTTGGAGTCACCTTGGTGAATTCTGGGCTGTAAGTCGCAGTTACTGGCGTACCATTCTTATCCACTCTCTTCACTGTGATTGGGTCCGGTGTGCCTACAAACTGCTTCTCTGGCCTGAAGGTCACTGTGCCATCTGGTGCAATGGTGTAAGTTCCCTGACCTGGAATAACCTTTTCCTTGCTGCTATCGTCAAAGCTTGGCTCAACTGCTTCATCAATCGGAACCAGTGGATCGCCACCTTGGAAAGTTGGGGTACCCGTTTGCAGAAGACCTTGAGGACCAGTGCTAGTCACATTAGTTCCTGTTGGAGTTACAGATGTAACCGTCGCGATATAAGTGACTTTCGCGGCAATACCATTTGCATCTTTGCGAGAAATGCTAATTTCTGGTGTTTCACCCTTAAACTGTTTGTCTGGCGTGAAGGTGACATTGCCCTCCGAATCTACTTCGAACTTACCAACTTTGGCAATTTCTTTCACATTTGTACCTGTATCAAAGACTGGCGTGCTGCTGGCTGGGAATCCTACTTTAGGATCGCCAGCTTTAAAAGTTACACGGCCCTTTTGAACTTGGCCTTGCGGACCTTCTGTCTGATCTCCAGTTCCCGTCGGAGTCACAGCGGTCACAGTCGCTCGATATTTGGCCTTAGCTACTGTACCGTTGACATCTGTACGGCTGAGTTCAACTTCAGGAGTTTTACCTACAAAGGTTTTGACTGGAGTAAAGGTGACATTACCCTCTCCATCCACTTCGAACTTACCGACTTTGGCAATTTCTTTCATATTCGTGCCGGTGTCAAAGACTGGGGTGCTGTTTTCTGGGAAACCAACTTGAGGACTTCCTGGTTCAAAAGTAACTTTTCCTTTTTGAACTTGACCTTGCGGGCCTTTTGTCTGAGCACCTGTTGCTCTTGGGGTCACTTTCTCAACAGTAGGCGTATATTTAGCTGTCACAGGAGTGCCATTTTTGTCCACTCGCTTAACAAGAACTGGATCTGGTGTCCCAACATATTGCTTGTCTGGTGTGAAAGTGACAGATCCATCTGGTGCCACTTCAAAGATTCCGACATTTGGAACGACTTTGCGCTTACTTCCATCATCGAAAGTCGCTGGAGTATCATTATCCATTGGTACATCTGGGTTGCCACTTACAAAGTTTGGCTTACCTGTCTGTGGACGGCCTTGTTTACCAGTGCTAGTGATGTTTGTTCCAGTTGGAGTAACAGCAGTGACTGTTGCCTTGTAGATAGCTATAGCTGTGCTGCCATTCGTATCTGTACGAGTAATCCTGATGTCCGGCGTAAGGCCTTTAAATTGTTTCTCTGGAGTAAAGGTTACATTTCCATTCACATCCACTTCAAACTTACCAACAGTAGCCACTTCTTTAACATTCGAACCATTGTCGAAGAGCGGAGTTGAGCCAGTTGGAAAGGCCACCGTTTGCTTTTGACCATTAACTTGCGCAGAACCTTCTGTGAAGCTGACTTTGCCTCGCTGAACTTGGCCTTGTCTGCCACTGGTTTCAGCATTCGTCGCACTTGGTGCTGCTGCTTTTACATCAGCCTGATAAGTAGCTGTTACTTCCGTTCCATTGACATCTACTCGCTTGACAGTCTCTGCAGCTGGACGTCCAGCATAAGTCGGTAGTGGAGTGAAGGTAACTAGGCCTTGATTATCTATCTGATAGGTACCGACACCAGCAACTGTTTTAGTCTGGCTGCCATTATCAAAGGTTGGCAACTTCTTGCTATCAATAGGCACACGATTATTGCCCGGATTGAAGCTCAACTGTCCTGTCTGAACTGCACCTTGAATGCCCTCGCTGCTGGCACCTTGAGCAGTTGGTCTGACAGGTATCACCTTTGGCTGATAAACAGCTTGATGGGGAATACCTTTGCCATCAATCATTTGAACAGACACAGGGTCTACAGTACCAACAAAGTTTTTGTTTGGTTTGAAAGTAATCTTACCTGTTGCAGATTCGACTTCAAAACGACCGACTTCCCGACCATTTGATAAAGCTGGAACTCTAGTATCATCTGTAGTCGTTCCATCCGCTTTCACAAATTTTACTGGATTTGCTGCCGTCGGACTTGCCGGAGTTTTGCGAGCATCACCATCATTAAAGACAGGCGTCTTTTCTTGCGTTAATCCTTGAGCATCCGTTGTTTCATACTTAGGAACATTGAGCACGGTTGGCACATAGCGTCCATCCATCGTATTCAGTTGATCATTGATGACTGGTTCAGCCTGATTCTTGGCAATCCAATCCGTACTTGCGCCGTTAGTATCAAAACGACGGATGTTAATCCCCTGAGCTGTGCCGATAAAGCCTGCCTTAGGCTCATATACCACATCTACATCAGCACCGTTTGCAGTTACTTTATAACGGCCTTCAGCAGTGTTATACCAGCCTTCTGCATCAGCTGTCAGGGCATTTCCTCTCGCATCCAATACAATCGGAGCTTTAGTAGTATCAATCGCTACTCTCTTATTTTCAGTATTTTGAGCAATCCCCTGCGGAGTAAAATGAAGAGTGGCTGTCTGTCTCTGATCACGGATTCCAGTACTTTCCTTCTTCTCACCTTTTGGTGGATAAGTCAGTTCAACTTCTAGATCTTCCACCTCACCACTAAATGCAGTTCCGGTTGGCTTTTCAATATCTCCCTTGTTCAAGGCGATACGAACCCGCATTCCCAGCTTGCTAAGTTCAGGATTAGTCATAGCTGGATTCTTCTTAAAGTTGACAGTATAATCTCCCGCAGTTGTTACTTCGGTAAATTCACTGGCTTCGTCTTCGTCAAAGACACCATTATTATTGAAGTCAATCCAGGCACGGACATAGGCTTTTTCGTATCCGTTAGCTGAAGCATGGATGCGGAGAGAATAATCTCCGTCATGCAGACGGTTGACTGGAAAAAGACCATTGGTTTTCCCGACTAAATCATCAGACAAGAGCTGATTAATACCTTCATCGGCTAAATCATTCTGATCGTCATGCTTCCAGTTGTTTCCAGATGTGGTATCAATATCAGCCGCAACACGGCCCAAGAATGGCTGTGGATTTTGACCGCCAGTTTCAGCATTGTATCTTGAAATAGCATGGATAGCTTTTCCATAAGAATCCGGTGCATCCCCTTCATCGATTGCCATAAAACCAATCATCGCAGCCTGCTGGCCAGAAGAAGCTATATAAATACCAACCTCTGATGCACCACGAGTCATCACAAGCGGAATTGTATTGTTTCTAGAAACGTTCGGTCCAAATACTTGACTTCCCAGTCCGCCAGTCTTTTGGTCAGGACTGACATAGGCCTGCCAATGAACGCCTGTACCGTCATTTCCAATAAATTGTCCTTCTGTAGTAGGCTTCATTGGCTTATAGGTTTCTGTAATCTCAGTAGTCACACCATTTGCGTCTGTAACTGTACGCTTCCACTCGGCCAAATGTTCCCAACCCTTACCATTGGTTGTAAAGATAGCATACTCACCTGGGTTTGCCTCTTCTCCATCAGCCATGACAACTGTTGCTTTAACTGGCTTCCCACGATATCTAGCTTCAACTTTGAACTTCACACCATAGTTGGCTTCATCTTTAGGAACCTGCAGTTGGGTCTTACGCCCTTTGGTATCAATTCCCTCTGACTTAATAGCAGACCATTGGTTTTGAGCTGCACCAGTAATTTTAGGACGGTAATCATCACCATACCAATACTGATAAGCATAATTATTACTATTGTTATATTGAAGCCAAGTATTTTTTGCATTGGGATCATAACTGCTTTCGTACTCAGTCCCCTTTACTCGATCACGATAAATCTCTGTCGCATAGAAAGGTTTCAATTCCGTGACAGTCAGTTTGACCACATAGCCCGGCGAAATTTCCTTCTCATATACCGTTCCAACTTTAAACGAGCCGTCTTTATCTAGATTTCTCAATGATTTCGTATCACCAAAATCCAGCCAGTTCACTTGCTTCATCAACTCATCAGAACGTTTCCTCACTGATTCTTCCAATGTTGGTTTAGAAACTGTAGGATTAGGTGTTGCATCTTGTATGGCAGAGCTAGCTTGACCAGCAGGACTGGCTGTACGGAATGATGTTCCTGTCTCCATTGGCTGGCCATTACGATCAGACTTTGGCATAGCCGCAGAACTTGGTTTTGGCGTATATTGCACTGAGTAAGAGCGCGTCCGACTAGCTTCGTTAGAGGTCTCAACTGTCTGATTAGCTTCTTGCGCCTTTTCAGGTGTCACTTGCTCTGGGGCAGAAGCTGGACTTACCAGCTGATTTTGATTAACACTTGCTTCTGAGTTAGCTGTTTCAGAAACAGCGGATGTTGCTGTATTCTCAAGAGCAGGCTGACTGACTGGCTGACTCATAGCAGAGTCCGTCGGTTTTTCTGGCAGTGAGATATTATCATCTACAGTTCCGCTGGCAGTTTCATCTGCATTGACTGTAGCCGCAGTACCTAAAAGGAAAACGGTAGATAATAATACCGAGCAAACTCCAACATTTAATTTTCGAATCGAAAATTTGTTTAAATGGGGGTTAAATAATTCTTTTCCCATAGAATCTCCTATATTAATATTTAATAGCAATTGGTATTATACAACATTTATATTTAGTTAGCCATGGATATGACTGTAGTTGAGGGGCATAGTGTCCAAAAATAGACACATAAAAAAAAGACTCCATTTTTATAGTAAAAAAAGAAGATCCGCAAACGAATCTTCTCACTTTTAACCTTCTGATAAAACCTTATCTAATTTTTCCTGCAGGGCCGCCAATTCCCAACCTTCGATTTCTTTTAGCTTATGATTGGTTACTGCCAGCCCCTCATATTCGAGTCCGCAGTTCTGGCAAAAGCGGCTCATCACGTAGTCCAGCATTTCAATTTCTTTGCTGGGCTGAGAACCTTGCAGAAGGAAAAATACCTTTTTGCCCTTAAGTGCTTCCTGCGGCTCATGTACATCAGCCACTCGGTCCAACAGAGTTTTTAGCAAACCTGAAAAAGACCACCAATAAATAGGGCTGGTAAAGACCAGCACATCAGCCTGACTCAGCTGCTCATAGACTTGAAAGAAGTTATCGTTTTCTGCTGACTGGCCATATTGCTCAATGTGGTAGTCCACTAATTGAAGAGCCTCATAATCTCTATCCCGCAGAAAAAAATGCCCCAACTTAAAACTATTACCATTCCTATTCGGACTGGCGTTTACCAAATAAATCATAGCTTCTCTTCTCCTCTATTCTTTTTCCAATTATATCAAAAAAGAGGGAAGCAAACAATGCTCACCCCTACTATTTATTCCGACTTTTCCATATCTTCTTTCATCTCATCCATATTAAACTTAGCAAAGAGATACTTGCGATCTTGTACCGGGAAACGCTGATCCAGCTGGTCTACAGCGCCCAACTCGACGACACCTTCCTTGATAACAAAATCCATAACATGTCCACCAAAAGTTAAATCATCCGATACAAAATGCAGATGATAGCCTGCCAGACTGACCCCGTGGAAAATCTCAGGCGTCCAGATACCAACGATGGTGCCCGTGACATTTTCCTTACGATACTCAGGCTGGTTGACTGCTACTTCTGCAAACTTCCGTTCCGTCGTAGACTTGGGAATCATCCGAACATGCATGCGGGCGAAATCGCCATGAATCTTGATAGAGCGGAAAAGATTTTCGCCATCATAGTAAGACTCAATCCGCTTCTCCAACTCCTTGTCATCCATCTCAAAGCGCTGACGGAAAATGACCTCCGCCTGATGAGGAACAACTGCCGCGTAAGGTACTGTCATATCTGGTGACACCTCAACCACTTCTGGCACTTCTCCAGAGCCCTTTGCCTGATAAGCCTTACCATTAAGAACAATGAGCTCACCATCAATAGAGTCCAATGTCCCCAAGCCCAAATCTCCATACTGCAGCAACTCCCCAACAGTCATACTGCCGTCGTAAAGACCAGCCATCAAGGCTCCCAAAGTATTATATTGAAATAATTTGATTGGTTCTGCCATTCTTTTTCCTTAATCTTTCTCTTCTAAAAATATTATTGCCCATCCAGCTAAGATTTTTTCATCCTAATTACATGTACTTACTGAATTTCTACCGCCAATCATTATACCATAAATTGTGGGAAAGAGCTGAGCAAGTGCTTCTTGAGCTTTTATAAGCTTTCATAAAGCTCCTGCATACTAGCATCATCAGGCACTAATCTTAGATAAGAAGCAGCAGCTCTTTTAGCTTCTTCAAATCTGCCTAGTTCACGCAAAAGATAGACATACTGCTCCAAAAACTCTGGATTATCTTGCAATTCGCGAGCCAGTTGATTATAGAGTTCTTCTGCTTTTTCCAGATTTTCCAAAGCCTGATAAGCACGCGCCAGATTCCAGCGAGTCAAGGCGTTATCGACTTCTTGCTCAGCAAATTCTAAAATATCCTCATAACGCTCCTGCTCCAAGTAAAGAGTAGTCAGTCGCAAGGCAATCTCTTCCAAATCATCCGCATCTTCCTGAGCCTGCAAAAGATAATTTTCAGCCGCTTTCTCATCGTGAAGTTCATAAGAAAGCTGTGAGGCTAAAAGCAAGAGCCGAGTCTCAAAAGGATTCTTAGCCAAGCCTTGCTGGGCAAGAGTCAAGGCTTCAGCCGTCCGATGCTCCGCATGAAGAGACAGGGCATAGCCATATTCGTAGCCTTCAAAATCCGGCGACAGAGTATCCAATTGCTTGAAATAAAGATTGGCCTTTTGGTATTCTTCTTGGTCCGCTAAAATAGTCGCCAGCTCATAAACCGCAGCATCGTCATACTCCAGCTCAACTGCTTTCTCCAAAAACTCAATGGCAGCTGCAAATTTTCCAAGACTGGCATAGCATACCCCAATCCGCTGATAGGTTGAGACGCCTGTCTGTTCAAAGATTGTACGATTGTCTAGCTGAGCGTATTCCTTAATCGCCTGTGAAAAATCCCCCAGCTCCAAATCAATCTCAGCCAGACCAAAGGTTACCAAAGGCTCATCAGTCAGCTCTGCTGCCTGAGCCAGTTTCTCACGAGCTACATCGGGCAGCCCCTCTAGCTGATAGAGGTCAGCCTTAGCCAAGAGAGCAGCAACATACCAGTCACTGTCTGGCTGAATCTCCTCCAGATAGGCAAATGCCTGCTCCAAGTCCCCATCATCACTGGCAATAGCTGCCAAACTGATATAAGAAGCCGGATAGTCAGGAGCCAACTTTTCAAAAACACGCTTGGCCTGAGGGAAAAAGCCGATACTCTCTAAGTAATCGGCCAAATCCAATAATTCTTCTTCACTGTCTGTAGTCAGGGCTTGCTCGAAATAGCGATCAGCCAGAGCTAGGTCCTGCTCCTGTAAAGCTGCCAACATTTGCTCACTCTTGCTCACTGATTTCTCCTTCTTGTTCAAAATCGGCTTCATAGAGGCCGCTTACTTTCTGATACCACTTAAAGATAGCTGCAATGGCTACCTTGGCTGAAGCATAGGCGGGAATTCCCAGGAAAACGCCCCAAATCCCAAACATGGTGCCAGAAGTCAATAATACGAATAAAATCGTAATTGGATGAATGCTGAGCTGACTGCCCAAAACCAAAGGAGAAACAAAACGCCCCTCGATTGTCTGCTCAACGATGAAAACGACAATGACTTTAGCCAGCATCACTGGACCGCCAGCAATCAAACCGATTGCCAGAGCCGGAAGCATAGCCAAAAAGCTGCCCAGATAAGGTACCAGATTGAGAACGCCCGCAATTACTCCAAGAGTGACACCATAGCGCAGGCCAATAATCTTGAAGAAAACAATAAACATCATAGCTACAATGATAGCAACCGTCACCTGACCTCGCACATAGTTGGCCAGCTGGCTGTTGATATCCGTCATCACTTGACCAAAGGATTCTCGGAATTTAGTTGGCAGAAACTGGGTCACATAGCCTTTCAGGTTTTTCCCATCTCTCAGCAGGTAAAAAAGGATAAAAGGCATGATGATAATTGCCACGATGATCTGCGAAGTTGTACTGATTAAGTTCCCTGCCCAATTAACTGCCCGCGATGAAAAATTGCTGGCCCAATCGGTAATCTGACTAGACAGATTGCTAGTGTATTCTTCAATCTGCGGCTTGAAATCCTCCGAAATATACTTAGTCACGACATCATCGATGAACTTGTCAGCCTGCTTCAGATAAGCTGGAACATTTCTGACAAAGGCCATGACCTGATGCTGCAAGCTAGGAATAGCAACAGCCAAGCCCCAGATAATCAAAAAAGCAATTAAAACAAAGACAATGGTAATAGCAACCAGTCGATTAATCTTGTGCTTTTCCATCCAGTCAACAATCGGATTTAACAGATAATAAAGCAGACCAGCTAAAATAACCGGCAGCATAATCACTCCCAAAAATTCAATGACTGGACTAAAAATAAAACTGATTTTACTCAGTATAAAAATATTCAGCCCCATCAAAAGGGTCACTAGAAATACTGTAATGGCCTTGTTATCTAAAAACCATTTAAAAAACCAAGATAGGCTAAAATCTTTTTCTTTGTGCTCCATATTCTCCTCCTTTAACTTGTCATTTTATTGTAACATTTTTCAGAGAAAAATTCTCAGCTCAGCTATAGGGAAAAGCAAAAAAAGAGAGGAGCCAGAAAACTTGTATTTTTCGCAAAATACAGCTTCTGACTTCTCTCTTCTGCTCCTGCACAGCCAGCTAGAATGCAAGGTTATTTCTCGACAGCTGGCAGATAAATGCTAAAGCGCATTTTCCGCCCATCAACAGCTTCAAACTGATATCGCAAACCATGCTTGTCCAAAATTTGCTGAACGATAAAGAGTCCCAGACCTGTTCCGCCATCCTTGCGATTGCGACTGTAGTCTGGCCGGTAGAAAGGCTGAAAAATCTGCTGGATTTGGTCTTTGTTTAAGACGCGTTCCGCCTCATTTTCGATGACTAGCTTACGCCTTTCCAGCCTGAGTAAAATCTGTCCGCCTTCTACTGTATAATGAAAGGCATTGTCCAGAAGATTTTTGACAGCCTTGAGCAGATAGGTGCGGTTACCCTTGACCTTCGCTTCTGCCAGCTCAACCTGAAAATGGTAGTGTCTGACATCTGCTAAAACTCGATAGGTGCTCAGATTTTCCTCCAAGACCTGCTTGAGTGAAAAGACTTCCTGTTCAGTTTCAGTCTTCATCTCCAGTTTAGAAATGGCTAAGATAGACTGGACCAACTCCGACTGCTCCTCTAGGATTTCTCGGCACTTCTGCAAGTACTTGTCTCGATCCTTGAACTCTCCTACTCCATAGATCATGCCATCAACCATCCCCATCATGCTGGTAATGGGCGTCTTGAGCTCATGTGATGTCATCCGCAAAAACTCTGCCTTTTCCCGCTCGCTTTCTGCTACCTTTTCATTTTCCAGGCGCAGAGCCTCGATACTGGTCAGTAGATTAGCATAGAGATGATTGATGTCTTGGGCCAGTTCGGCAATCTCATCACGCCCCTTGACCTGACAGGTCACATCTGGAGCCAGACTCGTCATTTGACGGGTGCTCTTAGAGATGGCTTTGATACGTTGACTGGAAGTCCGGCTGTAGAGATAGGCAGCCAGACCACCCAGACTCAGAGATACAAGCAAGACAAATGGATAGAGATTAAGCAAAATCCGACTAGCATCGGAAACCGGTTGTAAGGAATATTCCCCTCTCAGGACAACTTCTTTACCATCTGAAGTTCGAAAGCTTTCTGATAAACTCTTGCTCTCATAGTCGCTGTTGGCAATCGTTGGAACGATGGTCAGCTGCAGAGAACTTTCATCGCCAGCTTCGAGTGAGGGATAGAGGATCGTATTGTCTTTCGCCAGCAAGGTAAACCAAATCAGATTGCTCTTTTTACTATAATCGCTCAAGAGCTCGCCGATTTCCTGACTGGACTTTCCCTTGACTTGCTTGGAAACTTGGTTAAATTCCTGCTGAGCTTCCCCACTCTTAACCTGCTGATAATACACCGGCATGGCAAAGTAAAGACTGGCTAGAACGATAGTCACCACCACGAAAATGATGGACGAGGTCAAGAGAAAGTTCTTTTTGACAATTTTCACTTGTCTTCTCCTCCAAGCTGATAGCCCATACCCGTAATGGTTTTCAGCGGCACACCAGGAATCTTTTTGCGGATATTCTTGATATGATTATCCAGTACCCGACTATCCAGCTCGCTGTAGCCCCAAATGGTATTCATCAGCTGATCTCGGGTCACCAAATGCCCCTTCCTCTTAGCCAGAGTCTGCAAGATTTCATATTCTTTCTTGGTCAGAGGCATCTTCTCACCCTGCCAGTAAACCGTGCAATCATCAATCGAAACCGTCAGGTCGCCAACAGCAATCTCTGAAGCAACTGTATTTCTGCGCAGAATATTCTCAATCCGTTTGACCAAGATTAGCGGTGAAAAAGGCTTGGTTACATAATCACTGATGAGATGGTTAAAGCTGACCAGCTGGGTATACTCGTCATCCAGTGCTGTCAAAATCATGACCGGAATCTGAGAAGTCTTGCGGATTTCCTTCAGTACTTCCAGACCGCTCTTGGTCGGCAGCATCATATCTAAAATGACCAGATCAAAGGGCTCTTCTTCAAAAGCCTGCAAAGCATCGCCTCCGTCAAAGACTGGCCTTACCTCATACTGACTTTCCTTTAAAAACTCGCAAATCACTTGATTAATCGTCGTATCATCTTCCACCACTAGAATCTTGTGCATACTTAGATTTTTCTCCTTTACCTATTCAAATCGCAGGGCTTCGATCGGATCCAACTTGGATGCTTTCACAGCTGGCAGGAGCCCAAATACTACTCCTATTATACAACAAAAGAGCAAACTTACAAAGACAGAAAAGAGGGATAAAATATACGGATAAGCTAGAGACTGGGTGATGGCAAAGCCAGAGGCGATACCAGCCACCACGCCAATAATCCCTCCCATCAGAGTCAGGATAACTGCCTCAATCAGGAATTGCTTGAGAATGATCTTCCGCCGAGCTCCCAGAGCCTTTTTTATCCCGATTTCACGAGTCCGCTCTGTCACTGAAACCAGCATGATATTCATAACACCGATACCTCCGACTAGGAGGGAGATGCTGGCAATACCTGCTAGCAAGACGAAGTTAGACTTGTTGAGATTGTCCAGCTGCCGTTCAAATTCCTGTAGGTTGAGCACGCCAAACATATAGTCTGACGGGGGCATTTGCTGATTGAGGTAATCACTAACCTTCTTGGCTACCTTCTTCAAATCATCTGCCTTATGGGTTTGGACGGTCACTTCAGGACTGACATTAATGGTATCAAAAATCCGATGCCACTGCTGCAGGGGAATATAGGCCACCTTTTCCGCACCAGCTGTTAAGCCACTCTGCTCTGTGGACTCAAACACGCCAATAACCTTAAAGGGATTGCCCAAGACTTCCACA
The DNA here is from genome assembly GCF_019929145.1 of Streptococcus sanguinis. Lineage (GTDB taxonomy): Bacteria > Bacillota > Bacilli > Lactobacillales > Streptococcaceae > Streptococcus > Streptococcus sanguinis_U. The sequence goes on from NZ_JAHZOW010000001.1 coordinate 913,573, forward strand.
TATTTGCCGATGCCATCACCCTTTGGAAAAAGACTGTCATAAAGGGACTTTTCCAGATAGGTCACCTGCTCTTGATTTTTAAAGGCTTCTGAGTCAAATCCTTCACCTTCTAGCAGACGTTGCTGCTTGATGTCAGCGGCTGTCTGCGAAACAGCCTGAATCTTCCCAGACGACTTTTGGCTTAGGTAGTAAATCTTCTCATCTGTACCATAGGTCAGCAGAGCATTCTTGACCCCAGAGATTTCCTTAATCTTACTCAGCACATCCTCTCCCATAAAGGGAATATAAGAAGGCTTCTGAGCTTGAGATTTCTCTGGAATGGTTGGATCAATCACACTTTTCTTGTCATAAACGACCTTGATAGTGTTATTATTGCCGCCAATGAGCTGACGCTTGGTATTCTCCGTATTTCCCTCAATGATAGAAAAGATAGCGATGATAGCGCCTATCCCGATGATAATCCCCAACATGGTCAGCATAGAGCGCATTTTATGCGACAAGATTGAATTCAGAGCTACAAAAATATCTTCCATACAGCTTCCTTTCTATCCTATCGCTTTGCTCTCTATATTACCATCCCGCAGGATAACCGTCTGCTTGCAGAGTTGGGCTACTTCCGGCTCATGGGTAATGATGACAATGGTCTTTCCCTCATCATTAAACTGCTTGAAAAGGTCCATAATCTGCACACTGGTCTTGGTATCCAGGGCCCCCGTTGGTTCGTCACCAAGGATGAAGCTGGGATTGGTTACCAAGGCTCGCGCAATGGCTACCCGCTGCTTTTGACCACCTGAAAGCTCCATAGGCTTGAAATCACTTCTTTCTTCCAGCCCGACCAACCGCAGCATTTCCAGAGCCCGCTCCCGTCTCTCTTTTTTAGGAATTTTCATGTAAGTCAGAGGCAGTTCCACATTTTGACAGGCCGTCAGCTTGGGCATGAGGTTAAAATTTTGAAAAACAAAGCCAATCTTCTGATTGCGCAGATCGGACAGCTGATTGTCAGACAGCTCAGACACATCGGTCCCTTCGATATGATAAGTCCCTGAACTTGCCTTATCCAGACATCCGATAATGTTCATTAGAGTCGACTTACCAGATCCAGACGGTCCCATGATAGCTAGAAAATCCCCCTCTTTCACATGCAGATCGATTCCTTTTAAAATTGGAAATTCCTGACTGCCCTGCTGATAAGATTTGTGGATATCCTTAAGCTTTAACATGCTGTCCTACCTCCATCCCTTCTTCCATACCTGCTCTCGGTGTTGAAATGGTATCCTGCATAGTCAAACCTTCTGTAATCTCCACCAAACGGTCAGAAACTTTCTTGGTCTTGACTTCATGCATTTTGATAGTCTTGCCCTCTACTTTCCAGACATAGGTCTTACCATTTTTATTGAAAGTATAAGCCTTATTGACGACTACCTTTCCAGCCTCGGGAGCATTCTCCACGATGTTGACATAGGAATGGGAGCCTACCAGTGGCATTTCACCACCCTGATCCAGCTCAACTGTATAAGGATACTTACCTTGGTTGGGATTTTCCTGTTGCTTATTCCCACCATTATTATTGGAAGTATTCTCTGCTGTCAGGCTGCCGACCTGAGTTACCGTACCACTCCAGCGTTTCTTAGGATCCTTGCGATCCACCACTTCCACTTTCTGGCCGACACTCAGCTTTTCACGGTCAAATTCACTGACAGTACCTTTGACCAGAGTTTTGGACTTGTCCATAATCTCAATAAAGTTTTCTTCTTCTTTCTTGGCCTTGGACTGATTAGGCAAATCTTCATTCATAGAGGTAATTGTTCCTGCTGTATCGGCAGTCACAGTATCATACTTCATCCGATCTGATTCTGTCTGGGCTGTCACTTGGGCCTTTTCAGCCTCAATCTGAGCTGTCGTTACTTCATTATCCGCAGTCTTGGCATCGCTCAGCGCCTGAGCTAGCTCATCTTCAGCTGACTTTATCTGCTCCAGCAGTGACTCATCCTGACTGGAATTGTATTTGTCCTTGAGAGCATTGAGACTGGCCAACTTGCGATTATAGGTTTCCCATTTAATCGCAGCGCTGTTTTGAGCGGCTGTAATGCCATTTGCCTTGGACTGGGCATCATATTGAGCCGACTGGGCTGTCAATTGCTGCTCTGTCGCATAGGAAAAGAGTGGCTGTCCTTGTGTAACGGTATCACCATTTTTGACAAATACTTCCTTGACTTCCCCTTTAGAAGGGTCAATCTTGACCTTACTGCTATTGTTGGCAACTACTTCCCCAGATAAAACCAGGCTTGTTTTTTTGCTGTTATTGACAGCTTCTTGGACTGTCAGCGAATCAATCGTCTTATCAACCATTTTCATGGCCTGTTGTTGATTGATCTGTCTAAAATACAGATAGCCTCCCAGCCCAGCACAAGCGAGAATGACCGTGCTGCCCAATAGAATGGTCTTACGATTCATTTTTTTTCTTCGAAACATATTGCCTCCAACCTACATGTTTTAATCTTTATTCTGCTTCTGAGCTAGATCCTGACCCACCTTCTGGGATTTCCTCACCATCTGCTGGGATTTGGATAACGTTTCCATCAGGCATTGTGTATTCTGTCACTTCTTTGCCATCTACCGTCTTGGTTTTCTTGTCAACAGCGTCCTTCTGGAAGTCCACTTGTTTCCCATCCTTAATTTCTGAGTTATCAGCTTCTTTATTTCCGCATGCGGCTAAAAAGAATCCTGACATTCCGATAAGAGCAACGAGCATAGCAATTTTTTTAACGTTCATTTGATTTCTCCTTTGTTTAGCAAGTAGGAAGTTTGTTGCTTCCTGACAGTAATTGTTTTTTTGAACAATTCTATTCTAACAAAGCCATCTATCCCCTTCCTACCCACTATCTGTTTTTTATCTGTTTTTTCGAATCAATACTATTCTTTTGAAAATCAGACAAATCCTCCGCTCTAAGGCCTATCATCTGCTTTTATGATATAATAGTAGCAAGCAATCTAAATATATAAGAGGTAATGTCATGACACAAACGGTTTACTTTGGAACCTATACTCGCAGAGATTCCAAGGGAATTTACAAGGCAGATTTTAATTCTAACAAAGGAACTTTAGAAAACTTGACCTTGCTTGCTGAAGAGCCCAGTCCAACCTACCTAGCCTTTGACAAGACTGGACATCTCTATTCTGTTGGCGCAAAGGACGGACAGGGAGGTATTGCAGCCTTTGATCAGGCAGGTCAGCTCCTCAACCATGTCGTTGAAGAGGGGGCTCCGCTCTGCTATGTGGCAGTTGACGAAGAGCGTGACTTGGTTTACGGTGCCAATTATCATAAGGGACAAGTTCTGGTCTACAAACGCCTGACGGATGGCAGACTGGAACTGGCTGACTCAGCTACCCACAAAGGTCAAGGACCACACACCAATCAGGCCTCTGCTCACGTCCACTATGCTGACCTTACACCAGATCAATACCTGATTACCTGCGACTTGGGAACTGATGAAGTCACCACTTATGATGTTGCTGAAGATGGAAAGATCGCTCCTCTGAACACCTACAAGTGTGCCGCTGGAGCTGGTGCCCGCCATATCGTTTTCCACCATCATTATAAAATCGCCTATTTGATCTGTGAGCTTAATTCTACTATTGAAGTCCTAATTTACGATGGAGTCGGCCATTTTGAACACCTGCAAACCGTCTCCACCTTGCCAGAGGACTTTGAAGGCGCAAACGGAACAGCTGCTATACGTCTGTCTGCTGATGGCAAGTTCCTCTACGGCTCCAACCGCGGCCATGACTCTCTTGCCGTTTACAAAATCTTAGCTGATGGCAGCTTGGAGTTAATCCAGATTGTACCTACCAATGGCCAAAATCCGCGGGATTTCAACATCACACCAGATCAAAACCATATCATTGCTGTCCATCAAGACTCAGATAATGCAACTATCTTCAAACGCGATGCGGAAAGTGGAAAATTGACAGAAATCTCCCACGATTTCTACGTTCCCGAAGCCGTTTGTGTGACCTTCAAGTAATCAGAATTCTTGTCTTTCTATTTGAAATTTGATTAAATGGTATAAAAAATTACTAAGGAGCAACAACTATGAATCCAGTAGATTTATTTAATCAAGTAAAAGAAATGATTGAAAAGAAAGACTTTGATGGCGCCAAAAAGTTTATCGAAGAAAACAAAGACAAACTCGGTGAATACCTTGATCAAGCTAAAAAATTAGTAGCTGGAAATGAAATAGCCAGCGGTGCTATTGATAAAGTTAAAGGTTTGTTCGACAATTAAGAAAACAAAAAAACGCTTGAAAAATCAAGCGTTTTTTGTGTATCATTTTTTATACAATCAATGGTAAGAAAATCTGTGCTAAGCCTAGAAAAGCTAGATAACCCAATACATCTGTTGCTGTGGTAATGAAAATGGTCGAGGCTAGAGCTGGATCCTGCTGCAGTGTCTTGATAATCAGTGGTACAAAGTAACCAAATAGAGCCCCACATGCTAGATTGATCATCATAGCCAATACCACAATAACAGACAGATAGAAATTTTGATAGAAGACAAACATGACAATAGCTGCAATCAAGCCAGTAAAGAAACCATTAACCAAAGCTAGCACGATTTCTTTGAATACTAAATTCCGATCTTCTTTCAGATCCAGTTTCCCCAAGGCAATTCCCTGGATAACTAAAGCAAGTGTCTGAGAGGCAGAATTTCCGCCCATTCCTGTGATAATAGGACTAATCGCTGCTAATGCTACAACTTTTGAAATCGTATCATCAAAAAGTGCCACTGTCGCAGAAGCTAGAAAGGCTGTCACTAGGTTAATCATCAACCAAGGTAAGCGTTTCTTGAGTGATTCTTTGAAAGGTCCTCCAATTTCTTCACTTTCTTGGACACCACCCATCCGCAAGATATCTTCTTGATACTCTTCTTGCAAAACATCGACGATATCGTCAATAGTGATGATCCCTAGCAATACCTGCCGATGATTGACGACCGGTACGACAGATAAATTATATTTGGCAGAAAGCTGTGCCACTTCCTCTTGGTCAACCTCTGGCGTTACACTTACTATCTGAGTATTCATAAATTCACTGAGTTTCATCTCCGCATCATGAATAAACAAATCACGAATATCAATCCAGCCAACTAGCGAATGATGCACATTCCTTATAAATAAGGTATCAATAACTTCCGTATTGGGCGAAATCTCCCTCAATTTATTGAGAGTTGCTGAGACGGTCAGATTTTCATTTAAGGTGATGAATTCTGTCGTCATCAGACCACCAGCTGTCTGAGGATCGTAAGCCAACATAGCTTTCAAATTCTCTTGACTGGTATTTTTCATCATACTTAAGTATTGCTTACGCAAGTCCACACTCAAGTAACCCAAAATATCTACCACATCATCATCTGGCATAAGATGAAAAAGAGTGCTGGTACGTTTGAAAGAAATCGATTGGATAATCTGTCGTTGCAACTCCGGCTCGGCTTCTTTTAAAATCTCTACCAATTGATCATCACTAGCCATTTCTGTAAAGGTTTTGAGAAGATTCCCTTCCTCATCCTCCAAGGCCTCCAAAGAAAGAGCAATATCAATGGGATAGTAATCGTCAAATATCTGATTGAAAACTTCACTATCCTGTGATAGTAAGACCTGATTTAATAATTCTTCCATTGTACTCCTCCTTCCACTTTGCTAGTATACCATAAAAGACTGATTTTGATACAAGAAAGCTATAAAATCTTCAATAAATCACTCACTTTTTCAAGCATGTAGTCACAAGGAAACGCAGGGATTACTTGATTATATTTTCCGAAATAAAAATGTCATCTTATCCTCAAATTTTTCAAGGGAAGGTGCATGACCAGACCCGCACACTACTTCCAAGCAATTTTCTAGGAAAAGATGATAAAGCTCCCTCTCATCAATTAGGGTGGTTCCTAAATCAAAAATATCCATTGTTATATCTTTACACATCATAACCACCCGTCTAACGGGTGGTTTGTCCCAGGGCTATAAGCCCAGATCACCAGCCAGCGCCTAAAGACGCTGGCTTTCACTTTGTTCAAGCCTCATTGCTCTTGACTCGTCACAATCCTCTCAAAGAGGTGTTTGCATTACTTACCACTATCCCTAAAGGTATCCTCATATTCTTTTACACTCAATTTATCCAACGCTATATCATGTTTTTCCTGCTCTTGAATATATTTCTTAATTGTGGCTTCATTAAGTCCAACTGTACTCACGTAATAACCTTCCGCTCAGAAATGTCGGTTCCCAAACTTATACTTGAGATTAGCGTGTTTGTCAAACATCATGAGTGCACTTTTCCCTTTTAAATACCCCATGAAACTAGAAACACTTATCCTTGGTGGAATACTTACTAACATATGTACATGATCCGGCATCAAGTGACCCTCGATAATTTCAACACCTTTATAACTACATAATGGGTGAAATATTTCACCCAAACTGTTTCGATATGATTATAGATAAGATTCACCTATACTTAGGTGTAAACACAATGTGATATTTACACATCCACTTTGTGTGTGATAGACTATGTGCCTTTTGCGCCATATTTTTCTCCTTTCGCTTCACAATTGGCTTGAACACCTTTATTGTATCGCGTTTGGAGTTTTTTTGGTATAACCTTCGATGCGCACCCGCATAGCGGGTGGTTTATTTGTCTCGCACCTAACGGAGCGAGACAGACTGAAAGTCACAAACATAAAAAGCATCCTCTTTGAGCGATGCTTTTTATGTGCACGATTTCAGATACTGGTTATCATATTTTAAAAACTTAAAACTCCGTTTCCAGTTAGAAATCAGGCCTTTTAAACTAAATATTAATTTTGCTAGCTTCTTTTCTCTGACCAGTTACAAACATGGTAAATGTTGCCTTGCATACATTTTCTTTATCTTGATTCGTAATAGTAACATCTACAACTCGTGTTTTACGCCCTGGGTGGACACAGTTTCCTGAAATGATTAATTTATCACCCAGATGTCCCGCTCGCATATAGTTGATAGAAGACTGAAGCGTCACCCCATCTAAATCTTGAGAAATCAAGACTAAACCAGAAATCTGATCACAGAGAGTAAACAGATAACCTCCGTGAGCGTTACCATAATAGTTCAAAGAAGACTGAACGACTTCTGTCGTGACAATAACCTGACCGTCCTTCATCTTTTCAATCTCATAGTTTTCAAATGCTGAAATCGCATCAAAGTGAAAGTCTTTCATTTCTTTCTCCTTATAATCTGTGTCTTATCATACTACTTTTTATCGATTCGGGCAAGGAAAATTCCCAATAGGTCTATCAAAACAACTTCTTGGTAAACTACGGTTCTTGATGCTCCCTCTCCTTAATAAAACCTTTTAACTCCTCTAATCGTTTGCTTGTTAGGGGTTGATCAAGAAAAGCATCTAAGTTAACATCTTTCTCTTTATAAAACTTATTCATAGGGACATTATCATACCGTTTTACCTTTGATGATGTAAGCTGCCCATCTACATAAGTTGTAATCTCTATATTACTATCACCAAAATAAGCTCCATAATAGTCTTCTCGAACCACTACCGTCTGTCCTTTCTCCTCTAGATAGGCATAATGGCTTACTGGAACATAAACTGTAATAAGATAGCCAATTATAGGAGAAACTGCCAACAGCAACAAGCCTAAAGCAAGAGCAGGATAAAGAACCCATTTGTATCTTTTAATGAATAAATAGAAAGCGAGGAATAAAAAGAGAAAAGTAAGCCACGGACTCAACTGAGGTCGCCACAATATACTGGTGACCAAAAAGAATACAAGGACTGCCAAAAGTGCCAAACGCCACGACTTCAACCAATAAGATATAAGCAATCCAACAGCTAAGAGAATAAGAGCTGGCCATTCCCTACTTAGAATATATAGAAAAAAATAAAACATCTCCCGAATCTCCCTTTACTTTATTGAAAAATCCCTCAAGTCAAGCTTGAGGGATTTTTACTTCATTTAATCTGAATGAATTATTTTTTCAAGTTATAGAAAGCTTGAAGACCTTTGTATTGAGCAACTTCACCAAGTTGATCTTCGATACGAAGCAATTGGTTGTATTTAGCAATACGGTCTGTACGTGAAAGTGAACCAGTCTTGATTTGACCTGCGTTAGTTGCAACAGCGATGTCAGCGATTGTTGAATCTTCAGTTTCACCTGAACGGTGTGATACAACTGCAGTGTAACCAGCTTCTTTAGCCATTTCAATCGCTTCAAAAGTTTCAGTAAGAGTACCGATTTGGTTAACTTTGATAAGGATTGAGTTAGCAGCACCTTCTTTGATACCACGTGCAAGGTAGTCAGTGTTTGTTACGAAGAAGTCGTCACCAACAAGTTGTACTTTCTTACCAAGACGTTCAGTAAGAGCTTTCCAACCTTCCCAGTCATTTTCATCCATACCATCTTCGATAGTGATGATTGGGTATTTGTTAACCAACTCTTCAAGGTAGTCGATTTGTTCTGCAGATGTACGAACAGCAGCGCCTTCACCTTCAAATTTAGTGTAGTCGTATACTTTACGTTCTTTATCGTAGAATTCTGATGATGCACAGTCAAATCCGATAAATACATCTTTACCTGGAACATAACCAGCAGCTTCAATGGCAGCGATGATAGTTTCTACACCATCTTCAGTTCCTTCAAAACGAGGAGCGAATCCACCTTCGTCACCAACGGCAGTTTCCAAACCACGAGATTTAAGGATTTTCTTAAGAGCGTGGAAGATTTCAGCACCGTAACGAAGAGCTTCTTTGAATGTTGGAGCACCAACTGGCAAAATCATGAACTCTTGGAAAGCGATTGGAGCATCAGAGTGAGATCCACCATTGATGATGTTCATCATTGGAGTTGGAAGAACTTTAGTGTTGAATCCGCCAAGGTAGCTGTAAAGAGGGATTTCAAGGTAGTCAGCAGCAGCACGAGCTACAGCGATAGACACACCAAGGATTGCGTTCGCACCCAATTTACCTTTGTTAGGAGTACCGTCCAAAGCGATCATTGCACGGTCGATGGCTTGTTGGTCACGAACATCGTAACCGATAATAGCTTCAGCGATAACGTTGTTTACATTATCAACTGCTTTTTGTGTACCAAGACCACCGTAACGAGATTTGTCGCCATCACGAAGTTCAACTGCTTCGTGCTCACCTGTAGAAGCTCCTGAAGGAACCATACCACGTCCGAAAGCACCTGATTCAGTATAAACTTCTACTTCAAGTGTTGGGTTACCGCGTGAGTCTAGGACTTCGCGAGCGTAAACATCAGTAATAATTGACATTTCTTACTCTCCTTATTATTTAAAATTATTTACTAGTCTATGATACCTCAAAAACGCTTTTTTTTCAAGGAAAAATAGAGAATCTAAGCAAATTTGAGAAATTTTGCACAAGAAAACGATTCCAAATTTACTATATAAAAGCTTTTCCAGCAAATCAGAACAGACATTCGAGCTTTTAGAATTCCTCCTTTTATGGTACAATTTTATTATGACTGATATTAATAAAGTAATCATGAAAAAAGCTCGGGGCGGAGTCAAGCTCAACCCTGATGAACAGCGTAGGTTTTTAGGGACTTTTGAGGAGCGAGTGCTGGCCTCCTGCTCTATTGAGCAAGCCAACGATTCTCTCATTCGCAGTCATTTCAAGGAAATGCTCAGCAGCATCATGAAAAACTGCCAACCTGTAATTGTCAAAATTTCCCCAGAAGTCGAGTCAGGCAATCAAATCTTTTATCTAAAAACCTCCAAGGAACTGGGCTGCGAGGCAACTATTGTCTCTAGCGATTACCAGTCTTCTCCTTTTGGCCTGATTGTCCATAGCGACCATCTTGTCCAAGTAGATGACAAGGATATGAACCAACAGTTTGCTAGCCTGTTTCAACCAGCAGAAATCCCTGCAAAAGAAAAGCGCTCCCTCTGGAAAAAATGGTTTGGATAGGATGACAAATTTAGAAAAACTTTTTGCCTTTTTTGAAGCTGAAAACAAGCGTGATTGGCAAACCTATCAGACCTTTCTTTCTAATCAAGTTAGCTGGGAATTAGAGGGTGATACAATCGAAATTATCAAAGGAAAAGCGGACTACCTGACTAAGATTAAAAAGCCTACCATAAGAACCCCGTCAAATTTCGTTGTACTTATTATCAGCTTAGTCCTGACCAGAATCGGATTGTAACCCTTTTAGAAAATGATTTTGGTGACCTGTCTTGTGACATCTTTTTCTTTGAAAAAGGATTGATAGTCAAAGAAATTGAATATCTACTAAAAAAAGCGGACTAACCGCTTTTTTTCATTTTTAGTACATTGCCAATATTTCTGGCTGTGCGAATCAAATTTTGCTCCGCCTGCTCTAGAATCCTATCCAAACTATCTGCTCGCGCAATAATCGGAAAAGCTGCCTGAATATTCTCAACTGGGAAATCCGGTAAATCATCTGCCAGACTGCCGCAAATCGCCAGTACAGGGATTCCTTCTGGTGTTCGCCTTGCGACCCCGACTGGTGCCTTGCCCGCCAAAGACTGACGGTCCAACCGACCCTCGCCCACTACGACCAAGTCCGCCTTTTTGACTCTGTCATCAAAATCCAGTAAGTCAAGACAGGTTTCGATGCCCGAAACGATTTTTCCTCCAGCAAAAGCAACCAGTCCTGCTGCCATTCCGCCTCCGGCTCCAGCGCCACCCATATCAATCACCTGAGGATTGACCAACTGATAGAAATCAGCCATGGCTTGGTCTACTTGAGAAAATAGTAGGGGAGATAGACCTTTCTGACCTCCGAAAACAGTTGTCGCACCGCGCGCTCCACAAAGAGGATTGTCTACATCCGTCAAAATCTCAATCTTAACTTCTTTCAAGAAATCAGGAACCTGCTCAGCAGATATTCGGGCGACCTTTTCCAAAGATGAGCCAATGGGGCGCAATCTATGATTGTCCGCATCGAAAAATTCATAGCCCAGGCCCGCTGCTAGTCCAATCCCACCGTCGTTGCTAGCCGAACCTCCAACACCAACTAAAATTTTTCTAACACCGTCTTCAGCCAGATGCAAAATTAATTCCCCTAATCCTTTGGTTTCTATGGCCAAGGGATTTCGTTTTTCCTCCGAAATAGAGGCAAGTCCTACCAAGTCAGCCATTTCAAAAAGCGCTTGCTGACCATTTCTGGCGTAGGGCATTTTTACTGGCTGGCCAAAGGGTCCGGTTACAGTTTGGTAAAATTCAGCCCAGCCCAAAGCTGCTGTCAGCGCAGCCATTGTCCCCTCGCCGCCGTCACCAACCGGCAGCAAGTCAAAGCTGGCATCTGGCAAGGCCTGAGAAAATCCTGTCTGCAGAGCTTGAGCAACCTGAGCAGCTGACAAACTTTCCTTGAATGAATCCGGTGCAATTAGAATATGCATGCCTCTCTCCTATACTTTTCTATTGTCTAAAAGATCAATGACCCGATAGAGATTACATTCTTGAATCTGATAAGGAGCCTGCTCTCGCACAATTGGCTTGGCCATAAAGGCAATTCCTATTCCTGCTGCCTGAATCATAGGCAGATCATTGGCGCCGTCCCCCATAGCAATCGTTTGATTTAATTCCAACATATTTTCAGCTGCCCATGCTTTTAACATGGCAAGCTTGGTATCCTTAGTGACAATCTCTCCTAAGACTTGTCCTGTCAAAAACCCCTGTTGAATTTCCAAACGATTTGCCTTGACATAGTCAATTCCAAGCTGCTCAGCCAGTCTGTCCACCGTCTCATGAAAACCACCTGACACCAAGCCTACTTTATAACCACGTTTATGCAGCTCATCGACCAGTTCCTCGGCTCCCGGAGTGAAGTGGATCCTTTCAGCAATTCGAGTAAAAATGTCCTCTGGCAGACCTTTTAAAAGTGCAACACGCTCACGTAAAGCAGCTTCAAAGTCCAACTCTCCTCGCATGGCGCGCTCTGTAATAGCCGCAACTTGAGCTCCTACACCCGCCTCCTCTCCTAGCAGGTCAATCCCCTCTTCCATGATTAAGGTGCTGTCTACATCCATGACTAACAAGCCTTTGACTGTTTTCATTGTCCGACCTCATTCTTTCTATTTTTTGTATTATACAAGAAATTCTATTTCAAAACAAGCTGGGAAAAATTGAAATCTCAGAATCCTTGTTACTGACTGTTCTCTAACGTTCTCTTTGTAAAAGAAAAAAGTTCCCGAAGGAACTTCTTTTAAAAGCGAATATTCTCGCGTGTTTTTTCGTAGGAAGTCACAAAGCGCTCTGTCACGCCTGGCTCGACAAGATCCAAAGCTTTTGAAATGATTTCCAAGGATTGAGCGTAGTCGTAGTCATGTTCAAAGACATACAAGGACTTGTTGAAGGCTGCTTGTACGTTATCATCAAAGGAACGATAGCGGTTTGAATACTGCAGCAGCTGCTCAGTCAAGGTAGCATCTTGGACGATACGATAGGTCTCTTCTTCCAATTGCTCCATATCATTCCCTAGAATTTCCAGCCAACGGTTAACTGATTCGATATTGACTCGTGTAGCTTCCAATTCCTTAACCAACTCTTCAATATTATTGCTGGTTGAGAAGAAAATTTCTAAGAAAGAGTCTGGAATACCTGGCAAATTGCGTTTTTCCATATATCTCTTAATGGTATGCAATTTGTTAGCATAGATATTGACTTTCTGGCGAGCATTGGCATCATCTTTTTCAATCTCTGCCAGTGCTTCGCCAAGAGAAATCTGCTCATCTTCGATTTCTTTCAAACGCTCTTGGATAGCTTCCAACTCTTCCTGAACCACTGAATAAGCTTGTTTGGTTTCAGAAGAATCTTCTACCGCGCTAAGTACCACATCTTCCTGGGCAGAAAGCTCGGCCTGCAACTCCTTGACATGAGAAGTTTCTGTATCAGAGATAAGGAAGGTTTGAGATAAACGTTCTATCTCTTTTTGGAGTTGCTGGTTGTTTTCCTTTGTATGAGCCAGATAGCTAGGTAAGTTTTTAATCAGCTTCTCCACTACTTTGTGGGCTTCAATTTCCCGCGTAAAAATTTCATAGAGAGCGTTAATCTCTTCTTGCGCTTGCTCATTTTCATACTCAGCATTATCCAGCTCTAGGGCTGAAATGTTGGCTTCGTTGCGTTTGAGGCTTGCATGTAGCTGCTGGAAGCGAGACTCTATATCTGTTTCGATAAAGTGATAACCAGATTCCAAGAGCTTACGATGACCAGATTCTAAGTCTTCCAACTGATCTGGCAGCTTCACAGTCAACTCTTCGACAATGGCAGGAACTTTCTCAACGATATGTGTCAGAGCAAGAATATGGTCCTCTGCCTTATCCAAGATTTCAGCCGCCTCAACCGGGTCACCTGAAGAATTAAGGGTCACAAACTGAGAAAACTCTGATTGGATATTTTCCAGCTGTTTCTCAATCTCAGCTAGGGCTTGCCCATACGAGTCTGCATTCTCCGCCACCTGAGTTTGCAGTTTTTCAAACAAATCCAAGGCATGGAGCACACGACCGCTGTTTTTAGACTCTTGCTCTTTAAGATCTTCCAAGGCAGCACGAATCATCTTGATGTCTTCGTCAATCAAGTCAATCTGACTCTCAATATTGCCGATAGCATGCTTGGCTTTTATGAAACGGAAAGAATTATTGTAGCCTTCTGCTTCAAATAGATTATTTTCAATATCAGCAAATGAATTTAAGGACAGGTCTACCCATTTTTGATTCCATTCACGGAAGGCTACCTGACTCTGCCCAATCAAATGCATATTTTTTACTTCTTCAACTTCATCATTCACAGGGAGATTATAGAGTGCTTCTTTTCTCTCCTCCAAATTTTGAAGTAAAGCTTCATTTCTCTTTCTCATCAGAACTGCAGTACCATAGCCGACAACCAAAAGCAGAGCTACCACAGCAACGAGAATAACTAGTCCAATAGACATATAGAACTCCTTCACATTGTTACTATAAAGCAAACATAATGATTATATCATATTTTTGCCCATAATGGTTGATTTTTCTGATTTTTTTAGACGTCGAGCGTACTGTATACAGCATTTTCTTCGATAAATTCACGACGAGGTTCAACGCGATCCCCCATCAGCATGTCAAAAATCTTGTCAGCTTCCGCTGCATCATCCACTGAAACCCTTGCCATCAAGCGATGTTCAGGATTCATAGTCGTCTCCCACAGCTGATGGTCATCCATCTCTCCGAGACCTTTATAGCGTTGAATGGTTGGCTTGGAGCGACCTTCACTGTAACGAGCCAAAGCAGCCTGAAGTTCTTCTTCCTGATTAGCACCTGGCTGGATGTATTCTTTGACTTCACTTCCGACCTTGACACCATAGATTGGTGGCTGAGCGATATAGACAAATCCTGCTTCCAGCACCGGCTTCATATAGCGGTAAATCAAAGTCAAGAGCAGGGTCCGAATGTGAGCACCGTCTACATCGGCATCGGTCATGATGACTAATTTTTGGTAGCGGGCCTTGCTGACATCAAAGTCAGCGCCGAAACCAGTTCCCATAGCAGTAAAGAGACTGCGGATTTCTTCATTGGCCAATATCTTGTCCATGCTGGCTTTTTCAACATTGAGAATCTTACCGCGAATTGGCAGAATGGCCTGAAATTCACGGTTACGACCGGACTTAGCTGAACCACCCGCTGAATCCCCCTCCACGATGAAAAGTTCAGTTTCCTGAGGGTCGTTAGACGAGCAGTCGGCCAATTTACCTGGCAGATTGGAGATTTCCAAGCCAGACTTCTTGCGGGTTACTTCCCGAGCTCGCTTGGCAGCAATTCTAGCCTTAGAAGCCAAAATTCCCTTTTCAACGATTTTTCGAGCCACCGCAGGATTTTCCAAAAGAAAATCTGAGAAAGCTTCGCTAAAAAGTCGATTGGTAATCTTGACCACTTCGCTATTGCCAAGCTTGGTCTTGGTCTGACCTTCAAACTGAGGGTTAGGGTGCTTGACAGAGATGACCGCTGTCAGTCCCTCTCGCACATCTTCCCCAGTCAGATTGTCCTCGTTTTCTTTGAGAAGTTTATTTTTCTTAGCGTAGTCATTGATAACCCTTGTCAGGGCAGTCCGGAAGCCTTGCTCATGCGTTCCACCCTCGTGGGTGTGGATATTATTGGCAAAGCTCATGACTGTTTCGTGGTAGCCAGTCGTATACTGCATAGCCACTTCAACCGTAATGTCGTCCATTTCGCCGTCGGTATAAATCGGCGTTTCAAAGATTACATCCTTGTTTTCATTGATGTATTGTACATAGCTGGCAATCCCACCCTCATAGTGGTAATCCTTGACCTGCTCCATTCCATCTCGCTTATCAGTGATGGAAATTCTGAGACCACGATTGAGGAAGGCCAGTTCTTGTACCCGCTTATTGAGCTTTTCAAAGTCAAATTCTACTGTTTCAGTGAAAATCTCTGGATCCGGTGTGAAATGAACTGTGGTACCTGTACGGTCTGTCTCGCCAATGATTTCTAAATCAGCGACTACATGACCGCGGCGGTATTCTTGGTAATGAATCTGACCGTTCTTATAAACACGGACATCCAGCTGAGTGGATAGGGCATTTACAACGGAAGAACCTACACCGTGCAGACCTCCCGATACCTTGTATCCGCCACCGCCGAATTTTCCTCCGGCATGGAGCACAGTAAAGACGGTTTCCACGGCCGGACGGCCTGTTTTCTCCTGAATATCAACGGGAATTCCCCGACCGTTATCTACTACTGTGATGGAATTGTCTTTTTCGATAAAGACCTGAATGTGGCTGGCAAAACCAGCCAACGCCTCATCAATTGAGTTGTCAACAATTTCCCATACTAAATGGTGAAGACCTTCCTTGGAGGTCGAACCGATATACATCCCCGGACGCATACGAACGGCTTCTAAGCCTTCTAAGACCTGAATCTGACTGGCATCATATTCTTGGGCCTGTATATCTTGTTGCTTTTCTTCTGTCATAGTGTTCCTTTTCTAATCAATATCTATAAATTCTTCAAGATGCTGCATATTATCAAAGAGATAGGTGTCAAAGCCAGCTGCCTGCCCTGCTTCAATATCCAGCGGACGGTCACCAATGACCAAGCCAGAGGCAATCTGATACTTGTCTTTTAGATAGAGCATGGAGTCTGGAGAGGGTTTCCTTGGAAAACCATTTGCAGCTGTCACCACTTCTGTAAATGCTGATGCAACGGCAGTTTTCTCCAAGATTTCCAGCACTTGGTTGTCCCGGTGGGAGACCAGAAAGTTCCGACCACCCTTGGCCACAATCCGTCTAAGCAAGTCTGCCGCTCCGTCAAATAAAACAGGGTGACTCAACTCTTCTGCTTCATTGGCCTTATAAAACTTTAAAAAGTCTTTTTCTTGGGGAGCAAACTGCTGGACTGCATAGTCCGTAGACACCTTGAGGGCCTTATAAACTTCGTCGTGACCAGCTTGCAGACCAAACTCTTTCAAGGTTTGAACAAAAGCTGCAGTCGAAGTTTCATAATTATCCAAGAGTGTTCCACCTAAATCCCAGATGTAATCTTGATAATTCATACCTTTCATTATACCATAATTTTCATGAAAAAGGGGCTAATATTTGCCCGAATCCAGCACTTTTCCGACTTTTTTCAACCCTTTTTCTAAACAAAATATCTCAAAGAATCCAAAATTTAAAAATAGATGATGGTTTCGTCCTTTTCAACAGCTCTAAACCCGTTCCATATAGAGGACTGCGAAGATAAATAAGACTTCAAAAAAGCTGGGACATAGTTTGAGTCCCAGCCTTTTTTTAGTTTCCAAATACATCTGTGTAAAGCATAGCATCAGCCAACTGGTCAGCGTCTCCGCCCAGCTGACGAACCAGCTCATAGGCAAAAGCCAAGGCAGTTGATGGACCACGACTAGTAATCAACTTCCCATCAACAAGAACTGTTTCTTTACGGTAAGTTCCATTTTTAATATTGTCTCGAGCACCATCATAGCAAGTGAAATACTTACCAGTCAAGATACCTGCGCAGTCAAGAGCAATGGGAGCGGCACAAATGGCAGCGATGAATTTATCCGCCTGCTGAAAATCCTGCAAAAGCTGCATCAGGCGGTCGTCATCACGAAGATTGGCCGATCCTGGCATCCCCCCTGGCAAGATGACCATATCGTAGTCATCCAGTCTGCCCTTCCAGACCTGATCCGCCTGAACAGTGATGGCGTGAGAGCCAGTCACTGATTCATCAAAACCAATCATATCACAGACAAGATCTGCACGGCGCAAGACATCCACAACTGTCAAGGCCTCGATTTCTTCAAAGCCGGGAGCTAAGAGTAAAGCTGCTTTTTTCATGAAAATATCCTTTCTGTGATGAGCCAATCACAAAATCACATCTGATTTGTGAGACAAAAACTTGCTTTATATTTATTTTAATTTCTTCAGTACGACTTTTTTACGGACAGCTGGAATTCGCTCCTTCTTTTCATCCGTCAGGCTGTTCTGATAGGAGACGGACAGTAGGAGACCAACACCGATAAGATTACTGATGATGGAAGAGCCGCCCTGTGAGATAAAGGGCAGTGGAATCCCTGTCAGAGGCAGAATTCCTGTCACCGCTCCAATATTTTCAAAGATATGGAAGAGCAGCATCATGATAAAGCCAGTTGAGATGTAGGTATAAAACTGGTTGTTGGATTTAATCGTAATCTTGAGCATGCGATAAATCAGCAGTAAATAGAGCATGATAACCAAGGTCGAGCCCAAAAAGCCAAAATCTTCTGCAATGACGGTGAAAATCATATCACTTTCCCGAACAGGCACCAAGAGATTGGAAACATTAAAGCCTTGGCCAGTCAGACCACCGCTTCCGACAGCGATTTGTCCCTGTGCTTGCTGGAAGGTGGTCGTCTGAGCGTAGTCAAAGGGATGAAGCCAAGCCAAAATCCGATTGATTTGGTAGGTTGGCATGCCTAGATTATGCAGAAAGGAACGACCGCCATCAGAAATAAAGATAAAGAGAAATCCTCCCAACAGCAGGACTCCCGTCAGAAAGACCGGCAGGATAATCTTCCAAGAAACACCTGACAGTAGAACGATGCCGCCGTATATAGCAACAAAAACCAGAGCCGTCCCCAAATCACTCTGAAGGGTTAACAGAACCAGAACAGGCACTGTGTAGAGCCCAAGCTTCAGAATCAGAAAAAAGTCTAAAGCCAAGGTTCGCTCATCCTGCTTGTGCTGCTGGAGAAAATGAACCACCAGCCGCGACAGCATGAGAATATATGAAATCTTCATGAACTCCGAGGGCTGAAAGAGGGTCACACCACGAATAGCAATCCAGTTTTTGGCACCAGTGGAGGCTACCAGAGATTCACTGTAAAAAATCAGAGGCAAGACCATGAGGCCAAGACCAAAAACATAGAGATAAGGCGTAATTTTCCAGAGAAACTTGGTGTTAAAAAACATGAGGATAAAGCTGAGCAGGAAGCCCACCGCAATCCAGGCAATCTGCTGACCAACCATGGGCCAGGCATTGTCAGGATAATCATGACTAACAGCAATGTAAATAGCCACAACACCGATTGAGAGCAGCATCAAAACGGGCAAAATTAAACTATAATCAATCCGAGACTCAAACGTCCGTCTTTGATAGGGCATAGTCCCTCCTTTTTAGAAAAAATACTGGATAATCAAGCTGGAAACAGCGACGCAAAACCAAGCGAAAGCACCAGTCAGCAAAGGCGCTGCTCCTGCTTGCTTAAACTGCTTAAAGGAAACCTTTGCGCCAATAGCTGCCAAGGCCATAGCCATCAGCCACTGAGAAATGAATTTTGTATAGGGGATAACAGCAGCCGGAAGAAATCCAAGACTGCTGATAAGTGAAGCTAGGACAAACCAAGCTATAAACCAAGGAAAAATCTGTTTCAAGTTTGTCTTTTGTGACGACTTCTTAGACTTGATATAGCGATAAGATGCGAAGATCAAGCAGGCCGGTACAATCATCAGAGCCCGACTAAGCTTAACAATGGTCGCCAAGTCGCCAGCTGACGAGCTATATGTATAGCCTGCTGCCACTACTGACGAAGTATCATTGATGGCTGTTCCAGCCCAAGTCCCGAAAAATGCATCCGACATCTGCAGCAAATGCCCTAAAAAAGGGAAAATGAATACTGCTAAAATATTGAAAAAGAAAATAGTGGAGATAGACAGAGCGATTTCCTCTTCATCAGCTTCTAAGATTGGTGATGCGGCCGCAATGGCAGAACCGCCGCAGATGGCTGTTCCAAAACCAATTAAAATAGTCAAAACGCGGTTCATTTTAAAGAAACGGCCAGCCAGATAAGCCGCCAGAAAGGCTATCAGAATGGTGATAAGACTGATACGAAGAGAAGAAATCCCTGTCTCAGAAACCTGACCAATGGACATGGAAAATCCCAAAAAGATGATGGAATACTGCAGCAATTTCTTCCCTGAATAGCTGAGTCCTTCCTGAAAAGCAGCCGGCAGCTTCATGCTGTTGTTCAAAACAATCCCAAAGATAATAGCCAAAACACTAGAGCCTATCAAGGGAAGCAAACCGCCTAAAAAGATAGAAACAGCTGCTATGCCAAAAGATAACAGAATTCCTTGTAAATATTTTTTCACGAACACCCCTTCTTTCCTATGCCTCTCATTATAACAAATTTTGTCCCAAAAATCTGAATGAACCTAAAAAATCAGCTGATAAAACTCAGCCGATTTGAGATAGCTTCAGTCAAAAAAGTCTTGTAACTCCTGCATAATGGCTGCCTCTGGCAGAATATCCAAAGAAGCCAATTGTGATAGATGATGCTGAATCTGCTTTCCATAGCGTTTACTAGAAATGCGATTGTCCAAAAGAATAACAGCTGATTTCTGATGCTCATTGCGCCGAGTCCGGCCAATAGCCTGCTTAAGCCGTAAGATGGCAAGAGGCAGTTGATAATCATAAAAGGCATTCTTACCTTCCGTTTTCAGGCGGCTGTTAATCTTCTGCACAAAGAAATCCTTGGGATTGTCAAATGGAATCCGAGTGATCAACTGAATAATCTGATCTTGCTCAGCAAAATCAGCCCCCTCCCAGAAGCTGCCAGATCCCAAAAGGATACCTGCCTCTCCTCTATCAAAACGCCGCTTAATATTGCCGGCATCGCCATTTTTATATTGGGCCAAATGCGGCAAAGCCAGCAAGTCCGAAACAGTTAAAAGCAAGTCTTTAGAGGTGAAGAGGACGAAGATAGGCAGACCGAGTTCCGTCACTTCTCGCAAGCAAGCAACAATCTCTCGAGCAAAATCCTCAGTTGACAAATCCACTACTGCTGGAAAATTTTCATCTAAAAAGAGCTTCTGCAGTGGCTTCTTCTTGCTTTTCAGCTTATAAAAGTGATAACATTCAAAGCCTAGCAACTGCGCCAGATTAACCTTAGAGCTAATTTCCAGAGTAGACGAAACCAAGATAACTTTAGCATTTTCAGGCAGGAAGTCAGTGAAATGCAGCAATTCTGAACGGCCAGCATGCAGAGTCATCAAGCGATGGTCTGCCAAAGCTTCATCAACCAACCAATAATACTGGTATTTGCCACTGAACAAGTGCTGCAGCTCAGGAAGTGCACTTGTCTTTAACTCGGACACATCCTGAAGCAGTCGATCAATCTTTTCCGGACTGAGCTCAGATGTTTTCTTGCGATGCTTCTCTGCAGCATCAGCCAGCTCAAACTGAATGCTTTGCAAAAGCCGTTGCTGCAGAAGTTCCCCTTCTTCCTGAAGGAGATGATTTATCTGCTGCAGCGTTTTAGTTAGATTTATACTGGACTGAGAGAAGCTTTCCAAGGCAAAAAACATCTTCTGAGCCTCATCAACTACCAGAACACGATTGTCCAGCAAAGACTGGTCATCCTCTAAACGAGTCAGTAGATAAGCATGATTGGTAATCACGACTCGACTGGTAGCTGACTTGACCTGTCCCAACCGCCAAAAATCTTCCTCATAAAAAAGAGAATGTTTGCTTAGCTTGCCATCATGACGGATTTCATTGAAGTAGCTTGAGAAGCGATGAGCTTGCCCGATTTCGTTCAAATCACCAGTTTTAGTTTCTGTCAACCAAACCAAAAGTTGCAGCTTGCAGCGATTAATCAGACGGTTGTCATACTCCCTATCCAGTGTCTGATAGAAATGGTCCAGCTTGAGATAATTCTCCGGACTCTTGAGACTGTGAAAGGAAATACCAAATACTTCCTCCAACAATCGCCCTTCCTTTTGCAGCAGCTGGTCCTGCAGGATCTTAGTCGGAACCGTCACTAATACTTTTTCTTGACCTCTAGACAAGATAGGCAGCAAGTAGCCAAAGGTCTTACCTAAGCCTGTCTGCGCCTCTAAAAAACTAGCCTCCTGCTGGTCCAGAGCTTCCTCCATAAAGCGAGCAAACTTGAGCTGTTCTGGCCGCTCTTCTAAGCCCAGCAGGTATAGATTGGTCAGGAAATCCTGCGACAGCTTCTTTTCCGAAGTCAGCTTTTGGGGACGTCGCAGGAAAATACCATGGCAGGATTGCAGTTCCTTATCTTGCTGATCCGGCATCGTCTGATAAACTTCCTCGATAGCCAAGCGCGACTCATAGATAATGCTGTCCGCCAAAGTTAGCATTTTCTCAACCAAGGCCTTGGGCAGGCTCTTGATTTTGTCTTGTATTTTTAAAAATAGCTGAGCCGTTGCTTGAGCATCTGCCAGCGCAGTATGGGCGTTTTCCAAAGAAATATCCAGTAGATCGCAGAGATTACCCAAGGAGTATTTATCAAAAGTCGGGTAGAAGACCTGAGCCAACTCTACCGTGTCCACACGCGGTGTCAGCAAGTCAAACCCTTCCCAGAAAAGGGCCTCCGCTAGTAGATTGGCATCAAACTTGACATTATGAGCGACAAAAATCGCATCCTGAATCAGCTCATATACCTCCGCTGCTACCTGAGAAAACTCCGGAGCTCGGCCAAGCCGCTCATCATCCAAACCTGTCAGCTCTTTGATATGCTCATCCAGATCCTCATGAGGATTGACATCTGTTTCATAAGCCTTGGTAATGCTTCCATTCTCAATCAGAACAATGCCAATCTGGATAATCTTTGCACCGCTGCCCGTTCCTGTAGCCTCCAAGTCCACAACGGCATACTTATAATCATTTTGTGTCATACTGCTATGATTATATCATAAAAGCCATTCTGAGACATCTGAAAATTTTCAGCCCTAGCCTAGAAAGCAATTCTGTGCAAAAAATTTTCTTTTCTGTTACACTCAATAGCAGAATACATTTTCCGAGGAAATCAAATGAAGATTCATAAAATTACCAACCTTGTAGCTTTTGAAAACACCTATATCTTAGAGAACGATCAGGGTCTCCTAGTCGTCGATCCTGGCAGTGACTGGAAAAAGATTGAGCGCAAGCTGGAGGAACTCGCCAAGCCTGTGATTGCTATACTCTTGACCCATACCCATTATGACCACATTATGAGTTTAGAAAAGGTCCGGGAGCACTATGCTGCCCCACCTGTCTATGTGGCTGAGAGTGAAAGCAGCTGGCTCTACACACCGACAGATAACCTATCTGGTCTGGCGCGCCATGCTGATCTGGATGATATTATCTGTCGACGAGCAGAAGAGTTTTTCTCCTACGAAACAGACTATGATCTTGGAGGCTTTCACTTCTATGTGCTTGCAACACCTGGCCACTCCATCGGAGGTGTCTCTCTAGTCTTTCCAGATGACCGCCTTGTTTTGACAGGTGATGCCCTCTTTCGGGAAAGCATCGGACGAACGGATCTGCCGACTGGAAACATGGAGCAATTACTGACGTCCATTCGTGAGAAACTTCTGGTATTGCCTAAAGACTATGCTGTTTATCCTGGTCATGGTCATGATACCACTATTTCACATGAAAAAATCTTTAACCCATTTTTAGTTCAGTAGCCATTAAAACAATTACCTATAACAAAAACAGAGTTCGAAGAATTTCAAACTCTGTTTTTTTATGATTTGTTAAATCTTCAAGAAGCGTCTCATAGAGATGATAGATCCCAATGATCCGATAAGAATTCCCAACACAAAGAGTGCAGCTATCATAATCGGACTAAAGAGTTTTGGATCAATCATAGAAAGTCCTTGACCTACCAAGCTCTTATTCATAGTCTGGTAGGCTATACCATATGTCAAATACACTACAAGTGACGGAACTGTTGCTCCTAGCAAGCCAATCCATGCTCCTTCAAACAGAAATGGTCCGCGGATATAGCTATTCTTGGCACCAACCAAGCGCATGATTTGAATCTCGCGACTTCGGGAAATAATGGTAATCCGAATAGTATTGGAAATGAGAAGGATAGCAATGAAAATCAGAAGCGCTGTCCCAATCAATCCCCATGTTTGGATGAAATTAGAAAACGCAAAGAGATTTTTGGTATTGGTACCCCCATTTTGAACCTCTGAAACACCATCAATCTTACGAGCATCTTTTGTAACAGATTCTACATACTTAGGTGCCTTGGTCTCAACAATATAAGCATCGTAAAGAGGATTATTTTCTTCATCAAAAACATCCCACTCACTACCCATGGTCTCTGTTAGCTTATTATACTGCTCTTGCTTGCTAGAAAAAGTAACCTTCTCTACATTTTTCATAGAAGTCAGAGCATCATAGACCTTGTGATAGTCTTCATTCTGAACTGTTTGGCCTTCTTTTACAATCGTTTCGCTATTATCGAAAACATCCTTACGCATGTATACCATGACGCGGACATTATTGGAAATATCATTTGCCAATTTGGCTGTATTTAAAATTACTGAAGCAAAAACAGCCACTAAGCTCAAGGTAATCATAACCGAGCTGACAGCCGCTACAGTCATCCAACCATTCCGCGTAAGACTCTTAAGCGACTCAATCAAATGACGAAAAAATCTTCTAATCATCGTATCCGTATTCTCCTTCCGCTTCATCACGTACCACACGGCCATTTTCAATAGCAATAACGCGGTGACGCAGAGTATTTACAATCTGGCTGTTGTGGGTTGCCATCAGGACAGTTGTTCCCTGAAGGTTAATCCGCTCCAGCAGGTTCATAATCTCCCAAGAATTATCTGGGTCCAAGTTTCCTGTCGGCTCATCCGCAATCAGGACTTTAGGGTTGTTAGCAATAGCACGCGCAATAGCAATCCGCTGCTGCTCACCACCGGAAAGCTCATTAGGGAATGAGCGGACCTTATGCTTAAGACCAACTAGGTCCAGCACTTCCATAACCCGCTTTTTAATATTGCGGCGGCGCTCACCGATAACTTCCATGGCGTAGGCAATATTCTCATACACCGTCTTTTTAGGAAGAAGTTTATAGTCCTGGAAGACTACTCCAACCTGACGGCGCAGCATTGGAACATCTCGCTTCTTAATCTTAGCCAAGTCAAAATCAGCTACTTTCAGACTTCCCTTATCCAGCTTTATCTCCCGGTAAAGCAAACGAATAAAGGTTGACTTCCCCGCTCCTGAAGGACCTACAATATAGGCAAACTCCCCAGGTTCTACGTTAATAGACACACTACGTAAGGCAGTGGTCCCGTTGCCATACTTCTTGACAACATCTTTCATTTCAATTATTGACATTTATTGAAATTTCCTTTCAATCTAATTCTAATCTCTTACATTTCCTAGTTCAAACGCCATTTCAAATAAGCGTCAATGAAACCATCCAAATCTCCGTCCATCACCTTGTCCACCTGAGCTACTTCGTAACTAGTTCGATGGTCTTTGACCATGGTATAAGGCGTAAAGACATAGGAGCGGATTTGGCTGCCCCAGGAAATCTCCTTCTTATCTCCCTTGAGTGAGTCGACTTCGGCTGCTTGTTTCTCTTGCTCTAGCTGATAAAGCTTGGCCTGTAGCATCTTCATCGCCCGATCACGGTTTCCATACTGAGTCCGGTCAACCGTAGACTGCACCACAATTCCTGTAGGAATATGCGTCAGTCGCACACCAGTAGAAACTTTATTGACGTTCTGTCCGCCGGCTCCTCCCGAACGGAAAGTGTCCATCTTAATATCGTCATCGCGAATTTCCACCTCAATGGTGTCATCCAGCTCTGGCATGACCTCTACTGAGGTAAAGGAAGTATGGCGACGTTTAGCTGAGTCAAATGGCGAAATCCGAACCAAACGGTGGACCCCCATTTCTGACTTAAGCAGACCATAAGCGTGCGGCCCTTCAAATGAAAGAGTCACTGACTTAATGCCTGCCTCATCTCCAGCTTGATAGTCCAAGACCTCTACTTTGAAGCCCTTGGCATTACCAAAGCGTGTATACATACGCAGCAGCATATCTCCCCAATCCTGGGCCTCTGTACCACCAGAGCCCGGGTGAATTTCAAGGATGGCATTATTATTGTCATAAGGCTCAGATAGGAGCAAGGTCATTTCATAGCTGGTCATCATTTTCTCGAGTTCAGCCAGCTTTTCTTCCAACTCACCCTGAACTGACTCATCCTCGGCCAGAAAATCAAGCAAGATTTCCGATTCATCAAAAAGCTCAGTCATCTGATGGAAATTTTCATAGGTTTGCTTGAGTTCATTCAGCTCTTGAGATGTCTTCTGGGCTGCAATGTTGTCATCCCAAAAGTCGGGTTCTGTCATCTTATTTTCTAAGATGGCAATTTCTTCTTCCAGACTTTCTAAGTCAAAGAGACCCCCTGAAAGAAGCTAATTTTTCACGATTTGCGTCAATCTTTTGACGAATTTCTGAAATGTCCATAAATACCTCTTTTCACATATCGTTTAATTATAACATAAATTAAACAGTTTGCCTAATCTCACATTCAGCAGCTTACATTTTATCGGATTTTCCCTAGCTAGGCAAGACAAGCGACTCCTTGTCACCTAATTGTTAGAAAAGTAATATAATGACATGGGGTTGGAAGAATTATTTCAAGCCTTCCTAGACTTCGACCATGAATAAACGAAATACATGGTTACGATAATTTATGAGGTATTCAGATAAAAGGGAGGCTCTCCATGGGTGCTTAAGCATTTCCAAGTTTTGAAAAATATGCTAGACTAAAACCATGACAAGAATTGGATTTATGAGCGACCTCCATCTGGACTCCAATCAGTTTGGGGATTTTGAGCGGCAAGCTCTTCACCAGATTTTAAAAGAGGAAGGAATTGACCACCTACACATCGCTGGAGACCTGTCCAACGACCTGACCAAGATTAGTTTGCCCTTTATTGAAACTTTGAAGCAAGAAATTCCCCTTTCTTTTAATCTGGGAAACCACGATATGCTGGGACTTTCTGAGCAAGAAATTTCAAACTATGATTTTCAGGTCCAGCAGTTCAGCCGGACCAAGCTCGTCAGCTTTTCTGGCTGGTATGACTACAGCTTTGTTCCAGAAAAAAGCAAGGAAGAGCATCTGAGAACCAAGACCAATTTCTGGTTTGACCGCAGATTGGAGCGTCAATTCGACGATCCCAGTATTACGGCCCAGACACTGCAAAAGTTAGAAAAACTGCTGGCTACTTTAGATGGCCCCATTATCGTTGCTCTGCATTTTGTCCCCCATCAAGACTTTCTATACGACCATCCCTATTTCCAGCGCTTCAACGCCTTTCTAGGAAGCCAAGCTTTTCATCGGCTCTTTGTCAAATACAGGGTGAAAGAGGTGGTTTTCGGTCATCTCCATCACCGCCACCAAAGCCGTGTCATCGAAGGTGTCCGCTACCATATGCGTCCTCTGGGCTACATTCGTGAATGGGAACTGACTCGGAACTTTTTTAATGATTTTCCTCAGTATAAGATTCCCCAGATGTACCGCCTGCACAAGCGTTATAATGCTGTTAAAGATTTAGCCGAATTTCGAGACTATAAGAAAAAACACCTGGCAGCTGAACTGCGAGATGCTTTAACAGTGATTGAAGTTCAGTAATGGAAATGTTGAATTGCAGCTCTCAGCTCATCTGAGAGCTGTTTTTTGCTGTCCAACTGCACATAGACTTCTAATAAACAGGAACGAAAATTGGAAAAAGCAATGAAGTCTTGGTTACTTTCCAATGGAAAACTCTGTGATTGAAGCCACAGTCTAAGTTCATGCTGCGACAGTTTTTTCTTTAAGACAGCTTGATAGAGCACCTGGGATAAGCGCCAATCCTCATCATTTCCGAAACGGACTGAGACTCTTTTAAAAACTTGATGAATGACCTCTAAAACCTCTGGCATCCTACTGGAGGGGAAGTCCGGATGACAAGCCACTTCTGTCAATAAGTCTGCTCCATGAGCGAAGGCATGAACCCAACCGTATTTCCTGGAGTAACCCCTTGTGTCTCTTTCTACTGACAAGTAGGTTAGCCCCTTATCTAGTAAGTATTTTCTTCCTTGCACTGATAAAGCCTGATAATACGAAGAATTTGGATTGCCATCACAGTTTAAGAGATTAGCATAAAGCAAAGCCGTGAAGGAACGTGTTAAGGTAGCTTGACCATTTTTATCACTCATATAAAAAAGTCCTTGTCTTTTGACTGCTTCTTGAGCTAAGAAACGAAACTGTTCAGCTGAAAACAGATCATCCTGAAGTCCCCTTGCTATGGACGAAAAGACTAACTCATCACGGATTTTCGCTTCTGGATGATCAATATGATCCAGTAACCATAAGATTTCTTCCTCATAATATAAAGGAGAAGCTTCTTCCAACTTCTTTCGTAAGTTTTGATACATACTTTCACCGTCCTTTCGAGTTGCTTTCTTTGAATTTGATTATATCGCCTTGTACGCAAAAAAGCCATCCGTAGATGACTTTTTGCTATTAAATAGCATTTTTGTCCATACCTAATTTACGTTGGATGAACTTAACAATTTCAACAATGACAATCATGGCAAAGCTACCAATCAGAACAACTGCCCATTGTGACAAGTCTAGCTTGGTCACATGGAAAATCTTTTCCAGTGGGTCAATTACAATAGTTGAAATCAATAGGATGAAAGAAACCAGGATAGACCAGTTAAAGGTCTTAGACTTGAATGGCCCAACTGTAAAGATAGACTGGTAAACAGATTTTACATTATAAGCATGGAAGAGCTGGATGAGGCCAAGCGTTGCAAAGGCCATTGTCAGAGCGTCCGCATGGATAGCCTTTATATCACCAACATGAACGGGATTAGAGATAGCATAACCATAAACTGCCAGAACCAAAGCCCCTTGCAGGACACCCTGATAGATGATAGAGCTCATAACTCCACCTGAGAAGAAGCTAGACTTACGGCCACGAGGCTTATGACTCATGACACCTGGCTCAGCAGGTTCAACCCCCAGAGCAATAGCTGGGAAGGTATCTGTTACTAGGTTAATCCAAAGTAGGTGAACTGGCTGCAACACATCCCAACCAAATAACGTTGCAAAAAATATCGTTAATACTTCTGCTATATTAGCTGAAAGTAGGTATTGAATAGTCTTTTGAATATTAGAAAATATTTTCCTTCCCTCTTCAACGGCTACGATTATTGTCGCAAAATTGTCATCCGCTAAAATGATATCTGAAGCACCCTTAGATACTTCTGTACCTGTAATACCCATACCAATACCGATATCAGCTGTTTTCAAAGCTGGTGCGTCATTGACACCATCACCTGTCATGGCTACGACCTTACCTTGGTTTTGCCACGCTTTGACAATCCGTACCTTATGCTCAGGCGAAACTCGGGCATAGACAGAGTATTGACCAACAACCTTTTCGAATTCTGCATCAGAAAGCTCATTGAGCTCTGCACCAGTCAGGACATGGTCTTCAGTATCTCCCTCTTCGATGATACCCAAGCGCTTAGAGATAGCTTCAGCTGTATCCTGATGGTCACCGGTAATCATAATCGGACGAATACCTGCTTCCTTGGCGACACGAACAGCTTCTGCCGCTTCTGCACGTTCTGGGTCAATCATACCGATTAAACCAGTAAAGATTAAATCATTTTCTAGATTTTCAGATGTCAGGTCAGTCGGAACTGTATCAATAATCTTGTAGGCACCAGCCAGCACGCGCAGAGCTTGGTGAGCCATCTCTGAGTTGTTAGACTTAATCAGCTGTGAAGTAGCATCATCAATCGCTGCAACATCTCCAGCCTTATCACGGGCAACACAGCGTTTCAAGAGTTGATCTGGTGCTCCCTTCACTGCCACAAGGAATTTCCCATCTGGCAATGGATGGACAGTAGACATGAGCTTACGATCTGAATCAAATGGTAGCTCGGCTACTCGAGGATATTTCTCTAAAAAGGCCTTCACATCATAGCCCTTGTCCAAAGCATACTGGATAAAGGCTGTTTCCGTTGGGTCACCAATTAGCTTTCCTTCTTGGTCAATCTTGGTATCATTGGCCAAAACAACCGAACGTAAGAGCGGCAGCTCCAGTCCAAGTTCAATATCTTGTCCAGCTTCATTCAGGACCCCGTCATAAAAGACTTTTTCGACCGTCATCTTATTCATGGTTAAGGTCCCGGTCTTATCCGAAGCGATAATCTCCGTTGATCCCAAAGTCTCAACAGCTGGAAGCTTACGGACAATCGAATTCCGCTTAGCCAGAACCTGAGTTCCCAAAGCCAGCACAATGGTAACGATAGCTGGCAGACCTTCAGGGATAGCCGCAACTGCCAAGGCTACAGAGGTCATCAGCTCATCCAGTGGATTTTTACCTTGAATGAAGACACCGACTACAAAGGTCACTGCAGCAATCACCAAGATAGCATAGGTCAGAACCTTAGACAAGCTATTAAGATTTTGCTTGAGCGGTGTGTCTGTTTCATCCGCATCCTGCAACATACCCGCGATGTGGCCTACTTCCGTGTACATCCCTGTATTGACAACCAATCCAACCCCACGACCATAGGTGACATTTGAGTTTTGGAAGGCCATATTCACACGGTCGCCAATACCAGCATCTGCAGCTACCTCAACAGTCAAATCTTTCTCAACCGGCACAGACTCACCTGTCAGAGCCGCCTCTTCGATTTTCAGTGAATTAGCTTCCAAAAGCCGCATATCTGCTGGGACAACATCACCGGCTTCCAATCTAACGATATCACCAGGTACCAAGTCCTTAGAATCTACTTCTGTGACATGGCCATCACGCAGGACACGCGCAGCCGGGCTAGACATAGACTTGAGAGCCGCAATCGCTTCTTCAGCCTTGCCCTCCTGATAGACACCGAAGATGGCATTGATGATTACGACAGCTAAGATGATTAAAGCATCTGCAATATCTTCACCACCTGATGTGACAACAGACAAGACAGCCGCTACCAACAAGATGATAATCATCAAATCCTTGAACTGCTCCAAAAACTTCATTAAGAGAGATTTTTTCTCCCCTTCATCCAGTTCATTACGGCCATAATCAGCTAAACGCTTGGCTGCTTCTTGACTGGACAAACCTTGCTCTGAAGCGTCCAAAGTTTTGAAAATTTCCTCAGGACTCTGGGTGTAAAAAGCTTGGCGCTTTTGTTCTTTTGACAATGTATTCCTCCTCTTGGCCTCTTTTATTTCTGAAGTTTTCTGACCTCAACGACTCATCATATCGAGCCACACCAGTCATATCCAAATAGTCAGAAACAAAAAAGAGACCTGTTTATTAACAAGTCTCGCTATTTCATACAAGGCCGGAAATTTCTTTCGTATTGACGACCTTGTAACGGTTATTCCGTTAGCTACTCCCTTGAGTAAAAACTATTATACCAAATTTTCAAGCTTTTGCAAGGGGAAACATTATGATTTTCAAGAGTTTTCTTGGAGAATAGCAATTAACCCCAGCTAATCTCCATTTCATAGCTGGCAAAAATCTGCTCTCCATCAACAGTTTTCAGCTGATAATGAAGTTGCAGAATTTGCTTGGTAAAATCAACCTTGTAAAAAGAAGTATCGGTCACAAACTGCTGCAAGCCCACAGGTGTATGGATGCCAACCAGCGCCTGCCCTTGACTGATGAAGCGCATGATGGACTTAGGCTCAGAAAAGCGGGTCATAAGCAACTCTTTATCATGAAACTTCAGAACTACTTTCTCTCCTTCTTCATTTTTGTATAGCAGATAATGAAAGTCTCCTTTTTGCGTCCAGTCCGTATCGTAGACCTGATCGATTAGCTCGGTATGCCCGTCCAGTTGGATGTGATTTTTTATTCTGATTTGCATCTTTATCTCGTTTCTCTTTTTCTTTCCCTATTTTATCAAAAAAAGGACAAAATTGCTCTTCTTTCAGTTGCAGCTTTGATTTTTTTCCTACTATGATTTGTGGTATAATGATAACATGATTGAAAAAGTATTTCGGGACCCAGTTCATAATTATGTTCATGTGGACCATCAGGTTATCTATGATTTAATCAATACTAAAGAATTTCAACGGCTGCGCCGCATCAAACAGCTGGGTACTTCCGGCTATACTTTCCACGGCGGGGAGCACAGCCGTTTTTCGCATTGTCTGGGAGCTTATGAGATTGCTCGGCGCATCACCAAGATTTTCAACGAAAAATACCAAGCCAACTGGGACAGCCATGAAAGCCTACTGACCATGACAGCCGCTCTCCTGCATGACTTGGGACACGGAGCTTATTCACACACTTTCGAGCGCCTTTTTGATACTAATCACGAGGACATTACGCGGCAAATCATCACCAGTCCTGAAACAGAGATTCATCAGGTACTGGTGCAGGTTTCACCAGATTTTCCAGAAAAGGTAGCTAGCGTTATTAACCATACCTATCCCAATAAGCAGGTGGTCCAGCTGATTTCCAGCCAGATTGATGTGGACCGGATGGATTATCTCTTGCGCGATTCCTTCTTTACTGGCGCTTCCTATGGGCAATTTGACTTAACCAGAATTTTACGAGTGATTTGTCCAGTAGAAAACGGCATCGCCTTCAAGCGCAATGGCATGCATGCGGTGGAGGACTATGTAGTCAGCCGCTACCAAATGTATATGCAGGTCTATTTCCACCCAGCTAGCCGTGCTATGGAAGTTCTGCTGCAAAATCTGCTCAAGCGGGCCAAGTTTCTCTATCCAGCTCAGAAGGATTATTTTGCGCTGTCATCGCCCAATCTCATTCCATTCTTTGAAAACAGAGTGACCCTGCAGGATTATCTGGCCTTGGATGATGGTGTTATGAATACCTATTTCCAAGTTTGGATGACTAGTCCAGACAAGATTTTATCTGACTTGGCTCAGCGTTTTATCAACCGCAAGGTCTTTAAGTCTATCGTCTTCTCTCAGGAAAACGAAGCGCATTTGGATATCATGCGAGACCTAGTTGGACAGGTTGGTTTTGACCCTGATTACTATACTGCTATCCATCGTAATTTTGATTTGCCTTACGATTTCTACCGGCCTGACGTTGAAAAACCCCGGACCCAGATTGAGATTCTGCAAAAAGATGGCAGCTTAGCAGAATTGTCCAGCCTATCTCCTATCGTTCATTCGCTAGCCGGGACCAGACAGGGCGATAATCGCTTCTACTTCCCCAAGGAAATGCTAGCAGAGACCGGACTTTTCAGCGAAAAAAACCAGACCTTTATGCACTATATCAAAAACGACCAATTTACCTACGGAGAATAAAATGTCTATCAAATTAGTTGCCGTTGACATTGACGGTACCCTTTTAAATAACCAAAAAGAAATCACTCCTGAAGTCTTCAGTGCTGTTCAGGATGCCAAGGCTGCTGGTGTCAAGATCGTCATTGCAACCGGCCGTCCTATTGCAGGCGTTCAAAAGCTTCTCGAGGATCTAGAGCTTAATCAGCCAGACAACTATGTCGTTACCTTCAACGGCGGACTAGTACAGGATACTGTTACAGGTCAAGAATTAATCAAAGAAACATTGACTTATGAGGACTATCTGGATATCGAACTGCTCGGGCGAAAATTAGGCGTTCACATGCATGCCATCACCAAGGACGGCATTTATACAGCCAATCGCAACATCGGCAAGTACACTGTTTACGAGTCCAATCTGGTCAGCATGCCTATTTTCTACCGTACACCTGAGGAAATGGCCAATAAAGAAATCGTCAAGTGCATGTTTATTGATGAGCCGGAAATTTTGGACGCGGCCATTACCAAGCTGCCACCGGAATTAGCTGAAAAATATACACTGGTTAAATCAGCTCCTTTCTATCTGGAAATTGTCAAAAAGACTGTCAATAAAGGGGCTGCTATCCTTCATCTGGCTGAAAAACTTGGCTTAAGCAAGGAGCAGACTATGGCTATCGGTGATGAAGAAAATGACCGCGCCATGCTGGAAGCCGTCGGCTCTCCTGTTGTCATGGAAAACGGCAAGGAAGAACTCAAGAAAATCGCCAAGTATATCACCAAATCAAACGACGAATCCGGCGTAGCACACGCTATTAGAGAGTGGGTTTTAAAATAATGTTTAGTTACAAAATTGGAATTTCAGCTCGGGAACACGACGATTTTGTCACAGCTCATCCCCAGGCCAATCTTCTGCAGAGTTCAGCCTGGGCTCAGATTAAGGATAACTGGGCCAATGAGCGCTTGGGCTTCTATAAAGACGACCGCTTGGTTGCTGCAGCCAGTGTCCTGATCAAGCCACTGCCCTTAGGGATGACCATGCTTTATATTCCGCGCGGTCCCATCATGGACTATGGTGACAAGGAGCTGCTGACCTTTGTTTTGGCCTCGCTCAAGAAATTTGCCAAGGAGAAAAAAGCGCTCTTTGTCAAGTTTGATCCTAGCCTCTTTCTGGCAGAAAGCAAGATGGGTGCTGAATTGCAAGACAATACAGAGACTGTTGAGCTGATTCAAGATCTGCAGCAAGCTGGAGCTGTCTGGGTCGGACGGACTGAGTCTCTGGACGAAACCATCCAGCCTCGCTTGCAGGCCAATATTCATAAAGAAGATTTTAGTGAGGATCTGCTTTCTAAGAGTACTCGCCAGGCTATTCGTACAGCCCGTAACAAAGGCATTCAAATCCAATTTGGCGGAACAGAATTACTGGATGACTTTTCAGGCCTGATGAAGAAGACAGAAAACAGAAAAAACATCCACCTACGCGGCAAAGACTATTACCAAAAACTCTTGGATACTTATCCTGAGCACTCCTATGTCACCTTGTCCACTATTGATCTAAAGGCACGATTGGAAGACTTGCAGGCTCAGCTGACTAAGACACTCAAGGAAGCAGAGAAATTTACCGAGAAAACCAAGCCCGGCAAGATTGAGAATAACCAGCAAGAACAGAAACGACTCCAAGAAGAGATTGACTTCCTACAGGACAAAATCAGCCAAGGGGCTGCTGTTGTTCCCCTGTCTGGAACACTGGTCTTAGAATACGGCAAGACCTCTGAAAATATCTATGCCGGAATGGACGAGGAGTACCGCCGTTACCAGCCAGCCATCATCACTTGGTACGAAACAGCCAAACATGCTTTTGAGCGCGGAGCTGATTGGCAAAATATGGGCGGCATCGAAAACGACCTCAAGGGCGGTCTCTACAGCTTTAAATCCAAGTTCAATCCAACCATTGAGGAATTTGCTGGTGAGTTCAACCTGCCAACTAATCCCCTCTACCACCTCTCCAATCTAGCCTATACTCTCAGAAAGAAACTGCGCAGCAAGCATTAACAGAAAGGAAGCCTATGACCTTTAAACTTCTCAACCAAGAAGAATTCATCCAGCATACCTCAGCTAGCTCCCAACGCTCTTTTATGCAGACCGTGGAAATGGCAGAGCTGCTGAGCAAGCGGGGCTTCAGTACCCAGTATGTCGGCTACACTGACCCGCAGGGACAGGTCGTGGTGTCAGCTGTCCTCTATAGTATGCCTATGACTGGCGGACTTCATATGGAAATCAACTGCGGTCCTGTCTCTACTGATGCTCAATACCTGACTCCTTTCTATCAAGCTTTGCAAGTCTATGCTAAAAAAGAAGGTGCCCTAGAGCTCATCATCAAGCCCTATGAGACTTATCAGGCCTTTGACAGCAATGGCCAGCCCACATCTGAAGAAAAAGGCGAGCTTATCCAGCAACTGACTGACTTGGGCTTTGACTTTGACGGCCTACAGACTGGCTATCCAGGCGGGGAGCCTGATTGGCATTATGTCAAAGACTTAACTGGTCTGACGGAGAAAGACTTGCTCAAATCCTTCAGTAAAAATGGCAAGGCGACCGTCAAAAAGGCGAATACCTTTGGTATCAAGCTAAAAAGGCTGGAACGTGACCAACTCAGCATTTTTAAAGATATCACAGCTGCCACTTCTGACCGACGGGAATATGATGACAAGCCACTAGACTACTATCAAGATTTTTATGATAGCTTTGGTCAGCAAGCAGACTTTATGACAGCCAGTCTCAACTTCAAGGACTATCTTCAGAACTTACAAAAAGACCAAGAGAAACTGGGCCAGAAAATCCAGAAACTGCAGGCGGACTTGGAAAAAAATCCTCAATCTGAAAAGAAACAAAATCTGCTGCGAGAGCTTTCCAGCCAGTTTGATAGCTTTGAAACTCGCAAATCAGAGGCCCAAGAGCTGATTGACAAATACGGCGACCAAGACCAAATTCTGGCTGCCAGCCTCTTTATCTACACCCCTCAGGAAGCAACCTATCTTTTCAGCGGCTCCTATCCTGAGTTTAATAAATTCTACGCTCCTGCCCTGCTGCAGGAATACGTTATGACCGAAAGTATCAAGAGAGGCATTCCATTTTACAATTTCCTCGGTATTATGGGAATTTTCGATGGTTCTGACGGCGTTCTGCGCTTCAAACAAAACTTCAACGGCTTCATCATCCGAAAAATGGGAACTTTCCGCTACTACCCTAACCCTCTCAAGTTTAAGCTGCTTCAGCTCATAAAGAAAATTCTAAGACGTTAAAAAACCAAGGTTTCCCTTGGTTTTTTTGTATGTTTATCTATAACGCGGTGTCGCAAAACCACGGATATTTCCATGACCGATGCGGTAAGTATTGCGTTTAACTACGTTATTGCTGTTGCCTTCAATCGTGTGAATGATGCCATTTTCAACTTTTTCGACAATACCGATATGATCAGCCCAGCCATCGTTTTGCTGGGTATCTTTGTCCCAGTTAAAGGTGATGATATCGCCTGCGCTAGGAGTCGAATTACCATCTTCATTCCAGATACCTAGTCTTTGGAAAATATGAATATGGCGCTCTACACCACACTCGCGGCCGATAAGATCACTCAAGCCCTCTCTTTGGAAAATAACCGTCGTGAAAATGTCGCACCAGTCATCTGTGTTCTTCACAGCATAGCCAACCGGCAGCGGTCTGACACTGTTATAATCGTTGACCAAGCGCTGATGCTCAGCACTTCCTCCCCTGACACCTACCATAGCAGCTGCCGCCGCAAGAACACGGTCTCGCTGACTAGCTGCCTGAGGACGGTTCACAGAGATAGAGGTCTTTTCTCCACCAGCTCCCTGCAGCTGATTTTGATTATTTAAGTAATACAAATGAACATTGTATTCGCCTGCATTATTCTTATGGTCACGCGCATATACATGCTTACGATAAGTACCGTCAGCCTGACGATCAGCCGTGTACCATTGGACATCATCTTGGCCGTTGGCCTCTGACCAAGTCGGCAAGTAAACTGTCTTGAGACCTTCTGGTGCCACAATACCTGATACTACAATGTCAAACTCTCCAGTATCGTTGTTCTTATTTTGAATACTGATTTTACCTTGCGGCTTACTGATGGAAACATTGGTCTTGATGCCACCTGCTCCTACCAGCCTGCCATCATTTTGCACATAGTAGAGATGTACATTATACTCGCCCTGAACGTTGTTATGTTCACGCGCATATACATGCTTACGATAAGTACCATCAGCCTGGCGATCCGCTGTGTACCATTGGACATCATCTTGGTCATTAGCCTCTGACCAAGTTGGCAGGTAAACTGTCTTAAGACCGCCCGGTGATACGATATCTGAAACTACAATATCAAAATCGCCAGTTTCGCTATTGCGATTCTGAATGCTGATTTTACCTTGAACTTTTGGTTTTTCTACAGAAATAGTCGTTTTAGTACCGCTTACACCGACTAAGCTGCCATCATTTTGCACATAGTAGAGATGAATATTGTACTCGCCCTCAACATTTTTGTGATCACTCACACGGACTCGCTTACGATAGGTACCATCCGGCTGACGTTCTGCGTTGTACCACTTGATATCATCTTGACCGTTGGCCTCTGACCAGGTTGGCAAGGAAACATTCTTAAGACCGCCTGGAGATACGATACCTGAAACTACAATATCAAAATCGCCGGTTTCGCTGTTGCGATTCTGGATGCTGATTTTACCCTGCGGCTTGCTGATAGAAACGTTGGTCTTGATGCCACCTGCTCCTACTAGCTTGCCATCATTTTGCACATAGTAGAGATGCACATTATATTCGCCTTGGACATTGTTATGATCGCTCAGGCGAACTCGTTTCCGATAAGTACCGTCAGCCTGACGTTCTGCATTGTACCACTTGATATCATCTTGGCCATTGGCCTCTGACCAAGTTGGTAGGGAAACATTCTTGAGACCGCCTGGCGATACGATATCTGAAACCACAATATCAAAATCGCCAGTTTCGCTGTTGCGATTCTGAATGCTGATTTTGCCTTGAACTTTTGGTTTCTCTACAGAAATAGTCGTTTTAGTGCCACTTACACCTACCAAGCTGCCATCATTTTGCACATAATAGAGATGCACATTATACTCGCCCTCTACATTTTTGTGATCGCTCAGACGGACACGCTTACGATAGGTGCCATCATCTTGACGCTCAGCGTTGTACCATTTGATATCATCTTGGCCGTTAGCCTCAGACCAAGTTGGCAGGGAAACTTCCTTCAGACCGCCCGGAGATGAAATACCTGAAACCACAATATCAAAATCGCCGGTTTCTTTATTTCGATTTTGAATACTGATGGTACCCTTAGGTTTACCAAGAGAAACTGTCGTTTTAGTACCGCTTACACCTACCAAGCGGCCGTCATTTTGAACATAGTAGAGATGGACATTGTACTCTCCCTGCACATTATTGTGGTCGCTTATGCGCACCCGCTTCCGATAGGTGCCGTCGGCCTGACGTTCAGCAGTATACCATTTGATATCATCTTGGCCATTGGACTCTGACCAAGTTGGCAGAGAGACAGTCTTAAGACCACCTGGGGATGAGATACCTGAAACCACAATATCGAAATCACCAGTTTCGCTGTTGCGATTCTGAATGCTGATTTTGCCCTGTGGCTTGATGACAGATACATTGGTTGTAGTACCGCCAACACCGACTAATTGACCGTCGTTGCGGACATAGTAGAGATGGACATTGTACTTTCCAACTGAATCCTTATGTCTGCTAGAATCAACAGAAACTTTATAAGTACCATTGGCCTGCTGAGTGGCTGTGTACCAGATAATATCGTCTTGGCCATTAGCTTCTGACCACACTGGAACACTAACGACAGACACTCCATAAGGAGCAGAAACGTTTGAAATCACAACATCAAAGCTACCGTTGACATTATTCTTATTCTGAATACTGATGTTACCCTTTAAAGGCTGCTTAGCAAGAGCAGACTGCTGGGTAAATCTCCCAGTGTAATCTACGCTATGGTCAAATACATGTTTGCCAGCTAAAAGCTGAGCCTGAGCTGTAAACTGCCATGCTCCAGCACCACTATTGTATTTGAGAGATTTAGCTCCATCAAGATTTAAATTAGAGGACGGATACTGGGCCACCCAGAAGTTGCTATAGCCAAATTGCGATGTATTAACTGATCCCTTGCTGCGAAGATTATTTTGATCCAGCCAGCTGGCACTGGTATAATACATCAGGTTTGAATAACCCAGTCTGCGCATCTCATCCGCCCAAGCCTGGGTATGCTGGTTGATCCCATTTTGCATTTTAGGATCTTCCATGTCGTTGACCATGACTGTGTTTTTAGGCAAACCTAGTCTATTAGCAAAGGCAGCGTAATAACGAGCTTCTGCTCTCGCTTCTTCATCACTGGTATAGTGCGAGAAGGCATAGGTCGATACTTGTAAACCAGCTCCCTGCGCATTTCTCACCTGAGACTCAGCAAATGGATTAGTGTAATGGGTTCCTTCAGTCAGTTTGACAACGACACCGCCAACCCCTTGCTGGGCTAATTTACGATAGTCGTCTACGCTGATATGGCCATTGTGGCTGCTGACATCTACAAAGGATGTGCCTTTTATCTCCGCTTGGGAATTCCCGCGGGCTGCCTGAGCCTTTGACCCAGCATTATAAAATACAGTTCTTCCAGCATTACTAGCTTTTGGTGCTGATGCTACTGCAGGACTGGCCTTCGGTTCTGAAGCAGTGGCAGAATCTGCAACAGAAGAGCTTGCTTTTGCTGACTGATCAGCTGCAGTTTCGTTCTGATTAGAAGCATTTGCATCTGGCTGACTTTGCCCTTCTGGCTTAGCAGAAGCTACCTGAGTTTCTACAGGAACTGATTGAGCTGCTCCTCCAGACTCAACAGCTGTTCCTGTAGCGTTCGTTGCTTCCTCCTCTTGCTTAACAGCTTGAACTGACTGTTCTGCAGATGATACTGCTACAGTCGGCTGATTAGACGTTTGTGATGCGGCCGCATTCACTGTTTGATTCTGGGAACTAACAGACCTTTCTGTTTTTAAAACTTCTGACTCAGCGATAGTATGTTCCTCGGCTTTTGCAACATTGGCAGTCGCTGCCAGCAAAATAGCCGTACTCGCTAAATAAACTAATTCTTTCGATTTCAACTTTTCTCTCCAACTTTTAAAAAACTTGTCACCTTTGGGAGGACAAGTCTTTTTTCAACATTTTTTATTTTACAAAATCAAGCAATGCCAAGAAGCTTTCAGCTTCAAGTGATGCACCACCAACAAGAGCACCATCAACATCTGGACAAGCCATATAAGACGCAACATTTTCAGGTTTTACAGAACCACCGTACTGAACGCGAACCTTGTCTGCTACTTCTTGACCAAAGTCAGCTGCTACAACGTCACGAACTGCTTTACACATCTTTTGAGCGTCATCTTGAGTTGCTGACTTACCAGTACCGATAGCCCAGATTGGCTCATAAGCGATAACCAATGATGCAACTTGCTCAGCTGTCAAGTCTTTCAAAGCAGCTGATACTTGAGCACCAACGAAATCTACTGCTTTACCAGCTTCGTAAGTTTCCAGTGATTCACCACAGCAGATGATTGGCACCAGACCATTGCGGAAGATAGCATGCGCTTTTTTGTTGATGTCTTGGTCTGTTTCATGGAAATAATCGCGACGTTCTGAGTGACCGATAACAATGTAGTCAACTCCAACTTCTGCAAGAACTTTAGGGCTGTTTTCACCAGTGAAGGCACCTGCATCTTCAAAGTAAGCGTTTTGCGCTGCAACCTTAAGATTGCTTCCTTTAGCTGCTGCCAAAACAGTTGTCAAATCAAGTGCTGGAGCAGCGATACCAGCTTCTACCAAATCTGAAGAAGGTAGCTTAGCAGCAACCGCTTCTACAAAAGCCTTTGCTTCTTCAGGATTTTTGTTCATTTTCCAGTTACCAGCAATAAATGGTTTACGTGACATATTCACACACCTCTTCTATTTTATTTATAGTAACATTGTAACATAGTTGAATGAAATAATAAAGGTTATCCACAGAATTTCATCAAATTGAAACATCTTTATTTTAAGGGGATAAGATCTGTGGAAAATTCTTCTCATTCTCATTTTCCACCCGCATCTTCAAGCTAGCTATTTCTCCACCAGAGCACGCTCCTGAAAATCGTTTCTTTAGTCTGCTAGAAAAAAAAACAGAACCTAGTCTGAGACTAAGTTCTGTCGCTGTTATAAACGTCAAAGAAAATCACTGTTTCTTCTCTTGCTTGTAAAACTCTTTTAAGGCATCCTGCCAAGTCGGAATGATAAAGCCTGTAGCCTTGGCCTTGGTCAGGCTCATAGTTGAGTTGAAAGGCCGCTTAGCCTTGGCCGGGAATTTGCTGGAATCAACCGGCTGGACTTCCACATCTGTATCTTTGAGAATTTCCACTGCAAAGTCATACCATGTCGTGTCCTCAGCCGCATCATTAGACAGATGGTAGTAACCAAATTCCTTTTGATTCTCAGCCAGATGAGTCATAAATTCAGCCAGCGTACGAGTCCAAGTCGGACGGCCATGCTGGTCATTGACTACAGTCAGAGTTTTGTGCGTCTTAGCAAGATTTTGCATGGTAAAGACAAAGTTTTTACCGTAGTTACCAAAGACCCAGGCAGTACGGATAATATAGAAACGGCTGGAATATTTCTCAACCAGCTCCTCACCCATGCGCTTGGTACGGCCATACTCTGTCTGTGGATCCGGCCGGTCATCTACTTCCCATTCCTCTCCGACAGGCTTTTGTCCGTCAAAGACATAGTCTGTTGAGATGTAGACCAAGGTCGCTCCGTGTGCTTCTGCTGCTTTTGCAACATTTTCGGTCCCGGTCACATTGATGGCATAGTCCAGCTCTTTTCCTTCGTCCTCAGCCGCATCAACTGCAGTATAAGCTGCGCAGTGATAAACCAAGCTTGGCTTGACTTCCGCAAAGACCTTGTCCACCATTTGCGCATTGGTAATATCCATTTCCGCCACATCAACAGCCACATACTCTTCATTGCGCTCATCTAAAAGATAGCGGAGCTCTGTACCCAGCTGTCCATTCGCACCTGTAATTAAAATCATTTGTCTTTCCTTTCACATCATAAACATTCAATGAGTTTATTATAACAAAAAAAGCAGAAAAAATCTGCTTGATCGAATCCCTATCGAAAAATATACTTAATAGTATAATCTAGAGAACATCCTCTTGCCGCTTTTGATATTCTGTATATAAGTGATACAACAATCTGCAAGTAATAATGAATAGACTTATCATCAGAGGCAAAAAAGTTCGAGTGCTTGATGCATAGAGAGTCGGAGATAATGAAATGACCATGCGGCCAATAAAGCCAATTACAAACAAATAGGTCAGCCATATCTTTTCTTTACAGTCAGAAACTACAAGCCATAAAGCGTAAAGAATCATTAATAGCAGCAAGCCATAAAAAGCTACCGCGCTCATATACGTGATATTAAAAGAAAATGTCCCTGATTCTCTGGCTACTTTACTGATACCTGTTAAGGTACCAAAAATAGTATTCCAGCCCATTTTTTGTGAAAAAATATTGAGTATGACAAAACCGCTCAGAGCTATGGCTGTTACATTTTTCTTGTGAAGAGCATAGACAAAGAGCACAAGCAAGAAGACTATCACAAAGGCAAAGGACGTGGAAAGCAGATTATCCCCTGTCTCCAGAAAGCCAAGCCCAAGCTTTTGAAAGATATTCAAGTTAGGAAAGTTTGGGAACCAACTGACAATGTTCTTCTCCAAACGCAGAGCATTCCCCGGAGACAGCTTGGCTGATATGATTCCTAAAGCGCTTAGTGCCAAATAGCATAAATTACCCAGTAAAGGTTTTTTATCTTTTTTCGCAAGAACAGTTTCAAACAGAAGCCACAAAAAAGCGTAGACAGCTAATTGTTCTTGCATGATAGCAACTAAAAAGCACAAAAGGCTAGCCATATTAATCCAAATATTTTTAGATTCTCTGAAAAAAAGTGCGAAAAGCAACAAGGAAGCAGGGAAAATGTAATTGACATAGGTTGGAATAGAACCCGCGCTTAAAAATTCAGTTGCTGGAAGGAATATAAAAATTAGTAAAGCTGGCAGCCAAGGCAAGGAAGGAGTCAGCTTCCTTAAAGCATAAACCAAAAGCAAAGTTGCCAGAAAGGCTGCTGCTATAAACAGCTTTTCGTGAACAGAAAATAACAAGGTGGCTGACTCAATGAGTAGTCTACTACTCCAAGTAAAATAACGATCAATCCCAAAGAATAAATAATTGTAATGAAATTCCTTAGCATATTCTAAAAATGCTGTTTGGTCTCCTACTGGGGTGATTTTATTATTGATGTAAAACTGTATCGTATAAATAAACGAAGATAAGCATAAGACAATATTAATTTTTTTATTTTTCACAATCTCTCCTCAGCTAAATAAGAATAACTTAAGCTCAAAAACTCACTTACTCTTCTCTTTAATCACATAGATTGGGCGATGCTTGGTTTCCATAAAGATTTTACCAATGTATTTACCCAGTATGCCGATGGTCAGCAGCTGGAAGCCTCCGATAAGGAGAATGACAGTCATAAGGGACGGCCAACCCGATGTCGGGTCACCAAAAACCAAGGTGCGAATAATAATCACTGCCATCAGGATAAAGGCTAAAATCCAAGACAGGATACCTCCTAAAAAGGCGATGTTGAGCGGCGCATCAGAGAAATTGACGATGCCTTCCAAAGAATAGTTGAAAAGAGACCAGAAATTCCAAGAGGTCTTGCCAGCTACTCGTTCGACATTTTTGTATTCCAAGTACTCGGTATTAAAGCCAACCCAGGCAAAAATTCCCTTGGAGAAGCGATTGTACTCTGAAACCTCCAGAATGGCTTCCACCATCTGACGGCGCATCAGTCGGAAGTCACGCGCACCATCTACCATCTCTACCTGACTAATCTTGTTAATCAGCTTATAGAATAAATTGGCGAAAAAGCTTCGGATTGGGGGCTCGCCCTCTCGAGTAGTGCGACGAGTCCCCACACAGTCCAACTCAGGATTCGAGTCCAGCATGGCCTTCATCTCAATAAGGAGCTCAGGCGGATCCTGCAAATCTACATCCATGACCGTCACAAAATCCCCGCTCGCCTCTTGTAAACCAGCATAGAGCGCTGCTTCTTTTCCGAAATTACGAGAAAAGGACAGATAGTGCACGTCAGGACAGCGACTGCTGAGCTCACGCAAAACAGCCAAGGTCCGGTCTGTCGATCCGTCATTGACAAAAATATATTCAAACTGGTCACGGATTTGATATTTCACCGCTTCCATAGCTTCATGAAACAGAGGAATAGACTCTTCTTCATTGAAGCACGGAACAATCACTGAAATTGTCATTTTGATTACCTGCTATTTTTTAATATCTCTCATTATAACAAAAAACTAGGCGAAAACCTAGTTTTAATCTTATTTGCTCTGTCTAGAGGCCCTGAAAATTAGATAGATTCCAAGGCGATTCTCAAATCCTCTATCAAGTCTTCCACATTTTCCAGACCGATAGAGAGACGGATTTGATTTGGTGTAATGCCTGCTGCCAGCTGAGCCTCTGACGACATCTGACCGTGAGTTGTTGTAGCTGGATGGACGACCAGCGACTTAGCATCTGCTACATTGGCCAAGTCAGAGAAAATCTCTAGGCTGTCAATAACCTTACGAGCTTCTTTTTCCCCACCTTTGACATTAAAGGTGAAGATAGAGCCTACACCTTTAGGGAAATATTTTTCTGCCAAAGCATGATAAGGACTGTCAGCAAGCTTAGGATAATTAACCTGCTCAACCTTTGGATGCCCTGCTAAGAAATCTACAATCTTCTCCGCATTGGACACATGGCGCTCTACTCGCAAAGAGAGAGTTTCCAACCCTTGTAGGAAAAGAAAGGCATTGAAGGGAGACATAGCTGCGCCCGTATCGCGCAAGAGCTGGGTCCGGACAGCAGTGACAAAGGCTGCTGCTCCGACATCGCGCGTATAACTGATATCATGATAGCTCGGGTCTGGGTCCACGAACTGCGGAAACTTGCCAGAAGCTTCCCAGTCAAAACGACCGCTGTCCACAATCACACCGCCAATGCTGGTTCCGTGACCACCGATAAACTTGGTCGCAGAATGCACCGCGATGTCCACTCCATGAGAAAAGACATTGATCAGATAAGGAGTAGCAAAGGTATTGTCGGAAATCAGCGGAATTTTATGAGCATGAACCAGCTCAGCCAAAGCATCAAAGTCAGGGATATTAATCAGCGG
Source organism: Streptococcus sanguinis (assembly GCF_019929145.1). GTDB lineage: Bacteria > Bacillota > Bacilli > Lactobacillales > Streptococcaceae > Streptococcus > Streptococcus sanguinis_U. Next base: position 958,554 of record NZ_JAHZOW010000001.1, read on the forward strand.
ATTGCCTAAACTTTCAATCAAAACCAGCTTGGTATTGTCCTGAATAGCTGCTTCTACTTCAGCCAGATTTTCAATATCCACAAAAGTCGTGGTAATGCTATAGCGAGGCAGGGTTTCCTTGAGCAGATTAAAGGTACCGCCATAGATGGTAGAGGCTGCTACTACATGATCACCAGCATGCGCCAAGGCTAGAATGGTGTAGGTAAGGGCCGCCATACCAGAAGCTGTTGCTAGAGCTCCAACCCCACCTTCCAAAGCCGCAATCCGCTCCTCAAAAGCAGACAGGGTCGGATTGGTAATCCGAGTGTAGATATTGCCCGGTTTACGTAGGGCAAAAAGATCTTCTCCCTCCTGCGTATCATCAAACACATAGGAAGTTGTCTGGTAAATAGGCAGAGCCCGCGACTTAGTTGTCGGGTCAACTGTCTGTCCAGCATGAAGCTGCAGAGTTTCAAATTTAAATTCACGTGTCATAAGGTCACCTCACTATAGTTATGTGATAAGTCTACCACTAAACGTCTCGCTTGACTAATAGAATTTCCTTATCAAAAGAAATAAAGAGAAGCTATATCTTATAGCTTCTCAGATATAATCTCAAAAGTCGCCTGATTGCTAGCCCAGTACAACTGCGACGAAACTTTGTCTAAAGCTATCCACTGAGCTCCCACATGCTCATCAGAAATCCGGATTTCTTTCTGCTCTGTCAGAACTAGAAAGAGATTTTTGTGGATGGTCAGATTTTCATCAATCTTTACTGTGAAATCTCCAAGAGCCGTCAGGTTTGAACAAGCTAAGACCAAGCCTGTCTCCTCTCTTATTTCACGAAGACAAGCTTCTTCTGGACTCTCTCCGCTCTCAATCCCTCCAGTAATGGGCTGCCAAAAGGAAACATTCTCATCCTCAACTTTCAAGAGCAAGATTTCTCCATCCTCTGGATGATAAATCCAGGCTTCAATCGACCGCCTCATCATGATTTTTTCTCAATCGGTGCTATGCTGGCCAGCACTTTCTTCAGACCGACCTCTGGGAAATTAATCTTGAGCTCTTGACTATTTCCGCTGCCAGAGACTGCCAAAACTGTTCCATCGCCCCATTTCGTATGGTGGGCAATATCTCCGATAGCCCAATCAACTTCCGGCTTAGATAGCTGGCTGCTCTTGCCAAAAGGCAGACTGCCTGTAGAAATCGAACTTGGTGCCGCCTGACGTTTCCGCTCTTGTAGAGCCTGGGCCAGGCTCATGCCCTGACCGAATTTGCTGATATCGCTATTGGTATAGCTGACCTTAAAGGAGCTATTTGCCGGTCGAGCCAGTCCCTGATAGTTTAGCAGGTCTGAGCTGATTTCTCTCAAAAAACAGGTAGGTTCATTATACTTTCTTTCACCATAAAGCATTCGAGACTTGGCATTAGTCAGATAGAGAATCTTCTCTGCTCGGGTGATGCCAACGTAAGCAAGACGCCGCTCCTCTTCCAGCTCTTTATCTTTGTTTTCTCGCCATTTAAAAGGAAAAACATTCTCCTCCATACCAATAATAAAAACGACTGGAAATTCTAATCCCTTGGCCGCATGGAGGGTCATCAGCGTCACTTCGAAACTTTCCGTATCTCCGTCATCAGAGTCTTCGTTCAAGGCCAAGTCATTGAGAAAACGGCTGAGCTTATCAAGACCAGACTCATCAGCAGGATTATCTGGATTTTCATCAAAGTTCTTGGTTACAGACAGGAATTCTTCGATATTTTCAATCCGAGCTTGGCTTTCCAAGGTTGCCTGGGCAGCCAAGGCTGCAGAATAGCCTGTCTTTTCCAATACAGCCTCTACCAGCTCCGTCACTGTAAAGTCGTCCAAGCGCTCCCGCAAATCCAGAAGCATATTGGCAAAATCATAGACCGCCTGAGCAGCCTTACCCTTGACCGGCGACAGCAGGATATTGGCCGACGCATCCAGCAAGGAGATTTCTTGACTGGCTGCAAAATTTCGAATCTTATCAACAGTACCTGGTCCGACACCACGCTTGGGCTCATTGACCACGCGTTCATAGCTGATATTATCGCTAGGATTGGCAATGAGATTGAGATAAGAAATAACATCGCGGATTTCCTTGCGGCTGTAGAACTTGGTTCCCCCCACCATGGTATAGGGGATATTGGCCTTGAGCAGGGCTTCTTCCACCGTACGTGACTGGGCACTTGTTCGGTAAAGGACTGCAAAATCCCTATGGTTGTAGCCTTCTCGACTTAGCTGATCAATGGTTCGGGCGACGAAGAGAGCCTCGTCTTGCTCGTCATCAGCCCGATAGTAGACAATTTCCTCACCGTCTTCATTTTGAGTCCAGAGATTTTTAGGACGGCGGTTGCGATTGTTTCGGATGACTTCATTAGCTGCCTGAAGGATGGTTTTGGTGGAACGATAGTTTTCCTCTAATAGAACTACCTTAGCTTCTGGATAATCCTTTTCAAAGTCCAGGATATTCTGCATATCGGCTCCCCGCCAGCCATAGATAGACTGGTCAGCGTCTCCGACCACGCAGATATTCTTAAAGCGGGAAGCCAAGAGCTTGACCAGCTGGTACTGGGCGTGGTTGGTATCCTGATACTCGTCTACATGGATGTACTGGTAACGTTGTTGGTAGTAGGTCAGGACATCAGATTTTTGGTCAAAAAGTCGAAAGGTCAGCATGATTAAGTCGTCAAAGTCCATAGCCTCAGACTGGCGCAATTCCTTTTGATAGGCCATGTAGCACTTGGCCACAATCTTTGTATTCAAATCATCAGCTAGGTTCGCATAGGCCACCTCATCAATCAGGTCGTTCTTAGCATTGGAAATAGTCCCCAGAATGGCGCGCTCATTCCACTTTTTAGGATCCAGATTGAGATTTTTGAGAATTCGCTTCATCAGAGTCCGCTGTTCGCCCGGATCAACAATGGTGAAGTTGCGGTTGTAGCCAATATGATCTGCTTCTCGACGCAAGATGCGTATACACATGGAATGGAAGGTTGTTATTAAGCAATCTTGGGCCTTTGTTTTGAGTTCTTCAGCCCTTTCTCTCATCTCCCGCGCCGCCTTATTGGTAAAGGTAATGGCTAAGATATTCCATGGATTGACCATTTTTTCATCAATCAAATAGGCAATGCGGTGGGTCAGGACACGGGTCTTACCCGAACCAGCTCCCGCCATAATCAGTAAAGGCCCTTCTGTTGTTTGAACCGCCTCAGCCTGACGATCATTCATACCGTTTAATAAAGGATGCATTTTTCTTCCTCTTTCAAAGTCAATGCTACTATTATAACAAAAATCCTGATGAAGCTAAACCAGAAAGAAGAGGAATTTCTGATTTTAGGTTAGATTTTCGGCAAAGTCATCTAAGGCACCCTAAGCCCGACGGAAATTGAAAATCAGGTCTATTTTTGCTATAATATGCCCATATGAGACTTAGAGCATCTGTCCATAGATGACATTTTTTCGCAAGTCTCTTTTCCATTCTGCTGCCCCACTCAAAAAGAAAGGCTGTCATGAAAAATCCTAGTAACAATCTGAAACTAGCGGAGAGAGGAGCCATCCTGTCCATCGCTACCTATCTGATTCTCTCCGCGGTCAAGATTATCGCAGGCTCGACCCTCCAGTCCTCCAGTCTGACGGCCGACGGCTTTAACAACGTCTCTGATATCGTGGCTAATATCGCCGTTTTAATTGGCCTGCGTATGGCTAGAAAACCAGCCGACCGTGACCATCGCTTCGGCCATTGGAAGATAGAAGATTTGGCCAGTCTCATCACATCTTTTATCATGTTTTTCGTTGGATTTGATGTCCTGATTGAGACCATTCAGAAAATCATCTCCAATCAAGAAACCGAGCTTGACCCTGTTGGTGCCGTGGTCGGGATTATCTCGTCAATCATTATGTTGGGTGTTTATTTTTACAATAAAACACTGGCTAAAAAAGCTCACTCCAAGGCTCTGGATGCCACAGCCAAGGATAACCTATCAGACGCTGTCACTTCTATCGGCACTTCAGTTGCTATCATTGCCAGCGCCTTTAACTTTCCAATAGTTGATAAGCTGGCAGCCATTGTCATCACCTTCTTCATTCTCAAGACGGCCTATGATATCTTTATGGAATCTTCCTTCAGCCTGTCCGACGGATTTGATGAAAGCCTGCTCCAAGACTATAAGCAAGCTATCCTGGAAATTCCTAAAATCACTCAAGTCAAGTCACAGCGTGGCCGGACCTATGGCAGTAATATCTATCTGGATATTATTCTTGAAATGAATCCTGATTTATCTGTTTTTGAAAGCCATGAGATTGCGGACCAAGTTGAGGAAATGCTTATGGAGCGTTTCGGAGTTTTTGATATTGATATTCATATTGAGCCCGCTCCCATTCCCGAAGATGAGACGTTGGACAATCTTTACCCAAACCTGCTCATGCGCGAACAGCTCGTGGAGCAAGGTAGCCAACTGGATACGCTTCTGTCTGCTGAATTTCTCTATATTTCCCAAGATGGCCGACAGCTGAACAAGGCTGAATTTCTGGCAGAAAGAGCCTCAAAAACACCTATCAAGAACGTTGAACTGCTCTCTGTCAGCCAGAAAACCAAGCTCATCCGCTATGAAATGGACGGTGTTATCCATACCAGCCTCTGGCGCCGCCACGAAGTATGGCAAAACATCTTTCACCAAGAGACACGAAAAAACCAGTCTGATGATTAAATCAGTCTGGCTTTTTCATTGCAACACATCCTTCATTTCCCTGTATAATAAATAACAGTAATATTATCTAGACTTTGCAAATTTGTTAGTTTCTCTTTAGCTTTCAGGCCGTCTTTTTCAGGATTGTCAGACAAATAATAGTTGTCATAGCTATCATCTAGGTCGGTATAAATCTTTATCTTATCATTAACAAGTAAAGCAGCATATCTTGCCTGTCCAAAAGGCTTTCTTGAAATCTTTGTAAATTCAATTTTTTCAACATTTTCATAGTGATTCAGTAAAAATAAAGCCAGCCCCTCTTCCTGGTTGCGTACCTTTACTTTTTCCTCAGTCGTCAGCCAAGCATTTTCTCCAGAGTAAATAACATCTGTCTCACCCGTATCTTTAAAATTTGTGACCTTCTCTTTCTTTTTCAGACGAAAAGTCAATTCTGTCGAATCAGTGTGAGAATCATTATTTATATTATAGCTTTCATCCTTTGACTCCAAAGAAATATGTGGGATATAACTGGTGTCATTTACAATGAGACTAACGGAATCCCCTTTCCATAAATTTCCCTTGGAAAATTCATCAAATTCAATTTTTTGAACATCTTCATAATGATTAATGATATAAAGTGCAAGCTTTTGCTCTTTCTTATGAAGCTCTGTCATTTCTGTATCTGACATCCATATTTTTTCACCATCTCTATTTACTATGCTGCTACATGCAGACAGAAAACTCATTGCAAGTATAGCCAAAAATAATAATTTTTTCTTTCTTGACTTCAAGAGCAGTCTCCTTTAACAGTCTTTTAATATTAGTATACCACATCAGAACAAGTATCTTTATGTTTACTTGTAACTTTAAAATTGATTTTCAAAGAAAAAAACCAAGGTTGCCCTGCCTTGGTTGAAAATAGACTTTAATTTACTTATTCTTAATAAAACCAAATTCATTAAGCGGTGAGAGTCGGAACTCCACCACTCCCTTGATTTGACTGGCTTTGATGAGCCCAAATTCTCGGCTGTCCTTCGTATTTTCCCGTCGGTCATTAAGAATCAGATAAGTATCTTTAGTAATTTTATCTGACTTTGAGCCCTTCAAATCCATAATAGAGAAATCATGAGTATAATAACCTGAACTTCCTGCTGAAGCCAAATATTTCTCGCGCATTTTCTCAATGTATTCTTCCGACATGACCTGACCGTTCAGGTAAAGGAGGTCATCCATATAGGTCACTTGATCCTTTTCCAGGGCAATGACCCGGCCGACATAGTCTTTGCCATCCACTTCATAGAGGACAAAGTCCCCACGCTTGATGTCTTGCTTTCTCGTCGCCAAGACCAAGTCATTCTTTGCCAAATAAGCATTGCTGTCTTGCTCAGTCACCCGATAAGGCGTATAAATAAAAACTCTCAGCCCTATAATGATAGCTGCCAGTACTGAAAAAATAATAATATTTCTTAATAAATCTCTCTTTAACATTCGTCTCCCCCATCTCTTTTATACCATTATATCATTTTTAGACAAAATAGACAAAGGTACAATTTTATTTCAAAAATCAATTCTCAAACTTGTTCTTCTCTCAAGTAAGATAAGTGGTATCACATAGACAAGAAAAAAACCGGTGATTTTCCAATCAACGGTTCTTTTTTGTTGTCTTAGATTAACGTACTGTACGGATGCGCATTGTGTTGGTACGAACTGCTTCACCAAGCGGCACACCAGCAACGATAACGATATCATCACCAGATTCAACCAAGCCTTGCTCAACCGCAATCTTTTCAGCGATTTCAAACATATCGTCTGTATTAGATGGAGTTTCAGTAGTCACTGGAATAACACCCCAGTTCAGCATAAGACCGCGTTGAGTCAATTCGTCAAAAGTGATAGCCAAGATATCAGCGTTTGGACGGTATTTAGAAATCAAGCGAGCTGTGTGACCAGTCTTAGTAAGGGTAACTACCAACTTGATATCCATTGAGTTTGTAGCATCTTTAACTGCTGAAGCCATAACTTCAGTCTTAGAGTTACGCTCAAAGTTATCAGTTGTCAAACGTCCATATTCGTTAAGAAGGGTTTGAGCGTTCTTATCGATAGTAGCCATTGTTGTTACTGACTCAAGTGGGTATTTACCATTTGCAGATTCACCTGAAAGCATAGTTGCGTCAGTTCCATCGATAACAGCGTTAAATACGTCTGATACTTCTGAACGAGTTGCACGTGGTTTTTCTGTCATGGTTTCAAGCATGTTAGTTGCTGTGATAACCACTTTACCAGCTGCATTGACCTTAGTGATGATCATCTTTTGGTAAACTGGAACCATTTCGAATGGCACTTCGATACCCATGTCACCACGGGCAATCATGATACCGTCAGCAGCTTCAATGATCTCGTCCAAGTTATCGATACCTTGTTGGTTTTCGATTTTCGCGAACAATTGAACATGGCCATTACCAGTTTCTTCACAGATTGCACGAACTTCGTTAACGTCTTTTGCAGTACGTACAAATGAAATCGCGATGAAGTTGATTCCTTGCTCAAGACCAAAGCGGATATCGTCATTGTCACGCTCAGCAAGTGCTGGGAAAGGAATCTTAGTGTTAGGGATGTTCACACCTTTTTGCTTAGCAATGATGCCGTCATTTTCAACTTCTACTTCAAATTCACGAGTAGCAGCGTCTTTTGCGATAACACGAAGACCAAGTTTACCATCGTCAACCAATACTTGACGGCCAACTTCAACATCATCGTAGATGTCCAATCCGCCAGCAACGTTCAAAGCAATGACTTCACGAGTAGATTTGATACCTTGCTTAGTAGCAACACGGATTTTTTCACCAGTCTTGTATGAATACTCTTTTGCATCGCCTTCGAACAATTCTGTACGAATTTCTGGTCCTTTTGTATCAAGAAGGAAACCAACTTTTTGACCAGCAATTTCTTCTGCACGCTTAACAGTTGCCATGCGCTCTCCTTGCTCAGCATGGTCACCGTGTGAGAAGTTGAAACGGAATGTGTTTGCGCCAGCTTCAATCAACTTAGCAATGTTTTGAGCTGATGCTTCAACATCCAGCTTTTCTCCCCAATATCCGTCATCACCGAATTTTTTTCCACCGCGGATTTCTACCGCAGGACCTAATGTTGCAACGATTTTTACACGTTTATTCATGATTGTATGAAACTCCTTCTTCTATTTGGCCTTTTGGCCTGAATAACAAATAATGATTAAATATTGATGCTGCGGTTCAAATCAGCCAAGTCCAGATCAGCCTTGTGCGGATTATTGACAACAATCTTGCCTTCAGCAGTCAAGCTAAAGAGTGCTCCTTCTTCAGCAGTTCCCAGAATTGGGCTTTCAACCATCTGCTCATTGCGGATTCCAACAGCAACTCCGCCGATACCTTCTTTAAGCAGTTTAACAGCATGTGCTCCCATACGAGATGCAAGAACACGGTCACGCGCAGTCGGTGAGCCCCCACGCTGGATATGTCCGAGCTCTGTGACACGTAAGTCGCTCATATCACCAGCTTCTTTTAGCTTCTCAGCGAATTCATCCGCTGACATGACACCCTCAGCCAAGACGATGATGTTGTGCTTCTTGCCCTTAGCATAGCCATTCTTAATGCTTTCAACAACTTCTTCGATCTTGAAACCTTCTTCAGGAACGATGATTTCGTCCGCACCAGATGCAATACCTGCCCAAAGAGCAATATCACCAGCATTACGGCCCATTACTTCGATAACGAAAGTACGGCGGTGACTGGATGAGGTATCCCGAATCTTGTCAATCGCATCCATAGCTGTAGTAACAGCAGTATCAAAACCGATAGTGAAGTCTGTTCCGACGATATCATTGTCAATGGTTCCTGGAACACCAACAGCTGGGAAGCCATGCTCTGTCAAGCGCATCGCACCATGGTAAGATCCATCACCACCGATAACAACGACACCTTCAATTCCATGTTTTTTAAGCTGCTCAATCCCTTTCAGCTGCCCTTCAACTTGGGCAAACTCAGGGTAACGAGCAGAGTGAAGGAAAGTTCCACCGCGAGAAATAATGTCACCAACTGATGTTGCATCAAGTGGGTAAATCTCGCCAGCTACCATTCCAGCGTAACCATCATAAATACCGTAAACTTCCATTCCTTCGGAAATTGCTTTACGAACAACCGCACGGATGGCAGCATTCATACCAGGGGCATCACCACCACTAGTCAAAACAGCAATACGTTTCATTTCGCTTTTTGCTCCTTTTTCTTTTTAACATTCTTATAGATTATACCACAATCATCATGAAAATTCTCTTATTTTCCATATTTTTTAACGAAAAATCGTTTTCATAGTATAATTCTTCAATTCCTCTTGCAGCTGCTCCGATTTCTCCACTCGAAAATTCGGTGCAGACATGGTTCGCTTCTCATCTTCATAGCGCAGGACAACCGGAATATTGCCGGGGTATTTCTGCAAAATATGAGATATTTCCCGATCATGCTCATGTCCAGCAAGTTTTATCCAGAACCGTTCTGTAGTGGCTTCTTCTATATCTGACAAGACCAACTGTAAGCGTCCATCCCGTTCCTGCACCTTGCCGGTCAAGTAGTAAACCCCCTTTTCCTTAATACGCTCGGCCAACTGACGATAGGTATCAGGAAAAAGGGTGACATCCAGTTTTTTCTTCGTATCTGAAACCTGCAAGAAAGCCATATTCTCGCCCTTTTTGGTCCGGATAGTCTTGATAGTCTGGACTTGAGCTAAAATCCTAGCTCTGCTATCTTCCGTCAGCTCACTAATCCAGCTAAAGGGCTGGTCCGCTTCTTTGGCCAGTTTAACCAAGGGGTGATCGCTAAGCCCCACACCGATAATGCTCTGTTCCAGCTCAAACTTTTCAGCATCGCTGAAATCCTGAGCCTCTGTCCAAGAATAAGTCGTATCCGCAAAGAGACTGCCCAGCTCATCTGCAAATACAAATAGATTAGGCAGATTGGCTAGAATTTTTTGGCGATTTTTCTCAAAACTGTCAAAGAGCCCCAGCTGGATCAGAGGAGTCAGCAGTGGAATCTTATGGTAATTCTGAGGCAGGCGCAGAATAAAGTCTTCCACCCCAGTAAAGGTGGCATTTTGTCGCTCTTCTATAATCCAGTATGCCAAATCCCTAGGCAAGCCTTTGATATTTTTCAGACCCAAAAAAATCTTTTTATCCTGAAACTTATCATGGTAGGGAATATTATTGATGCTGAGGGGTGCTGTTTCAAAGTCAAAACTCAAGGCATCGGTGATATAGTCACTGCTAGAATAATTAAGCATGACATCAAAGAAAACATCTGGATAGTGAGCCTTGAAGAAAGCCAACTGAAAGGCCAGAGCTGAGTAGGCATAGGCGTGGCTGCGGTTAAAGCCATAACCAGCAAACTTCTCCATAATAGCAAAGACTTCCTTGGCTTTGGATTCCGAATGCCCTAGCTTGAGAGCACCTGCAACAAAGTCCTCCTGCATGCGATGCATTTCAGCAGCATTTTTCTTACCCATTGCTCTTCGTAAAATATCGGCTTTCCCCAGACTAAAGCCACCAAAGCGCTGGGCCACCTGCATAACCTGCTCTTGGTAGAGCATGATACCGTAAGTCGGAGCTAGAATATCAGCCAAACTGTCATCAATCAGCTCCACCTGCTCTAGCCCGTGCTTTCTCTTGACAAAATTATCAATATAATCGCTGGCTCCAGGACGATTGAGAGAGGTTGTGGCCACTACTTCCTCAAAGCAAATTGGCTGAACTCGCTTGAGCAGGCTGATTGCACCCGGCTGCTCAAACTGGAAAATCCCCTTGGTCTGGCCAGCCGCAAAGAGTTTCAGAGTGTCTGCATCCTCCAAGTCAATGTCTGCAATCTCAATATCTACCTCATATTTTTTCAGTGTTGCTTCTTTCATCCGCTGGACAAAGGTCAGATTGCGCAAGCCCAGAAAGTCCATCTTGAGCAGACCGTTGCTCTCCACACCGTGGGCATCATATTGGGTGATATACATGTCCTCACCGTATTTAAGCGGTATCTGATCAGTCAGGTCATTGTCACTCATCACAACGCCGGCTGCGTGGATAGAAGTCTGACGGGGATGACCTTCGATTTTTTTAGCAATATCAAAAGCCTTTTGGTATTCTAGCTTGCTGTTGATAATCTGACGAAAGCCCATATTTTTCTCATAAGCAGAGGTCAGACTATCGCCAAAGCGGATTTTCTTGGTGATATTGGTTAGCTCATACTCTGGCAGACCGAAACGCTTGAAAACATCGCGAATGGCCTGCTTGGCTCCGAAAGTCGAGTAGGTCACAATCTGAGCCGCATGCATACTGCCATAGCGGTCACGAACATAGCGGATAAACTCTGGCCGGTAAACATCAGGAATATCGATATCAATGTCGGGCATGGTATAGCGCTCTAGATTTAGAAAGCGCTCAAAGAGCAGGTTGTTTTTGACTGGGTCAATCCCAGTAATCTCCAAGGCATATGCCACCAGACTGCCAACAGCAGATCCTCGGCCCATGCCCATATAATAGCCCTGACTGCGACCAAAGCGCAGCAAATCCCAGACAATGAGAAAATAATCATCAAAGCCCATCTGATGAATGACATCCAGCTCCTGGTCCAGCCGTTCCTGATAAAGTTTACCTGTTAAACCGCGTTTTTTTAAGCCAGCTTCAGACCGCTCCCTTAGTTCTTCCACAGCTGGCCGCTCCCGATTAAAGCGAGGTAGTTTCAGCTCCCTATTGATATCATAGTGAACATGACGGACTAGCTTCTCAAGATTAGCCAGACTCTCTGGGAAAGTTTCCTTAAAAGCTCCTGCCAGAGCATCTGGTGCCAGCAAAAACTCATGATTGGGAAGGCTGCCAATCTCCCGCAGGCTGGCATTTTCTCGAATAGCCCGGAGCATCTGCAAGGTTTCCAAATCCCCCGTGTCAAAATATCGGACAGTATGCAGGGGCAGGGTTGGCCGACCGAACTCCTGCTTGGGCGTTGCTGGAAAGACACCAACATAAAAATCCAACCCCAAATCCAGATCTGCTACTCCATCAAAAGCAGGAACAATCACAGCCAATCCCTTAAAGAGATGCTGGAAATCCTCCCAGTTTTTTTGTCCCATCATCTTGAGAGTCGAGACTTTCATCAGATTGCGATAGCCCTGACTGTCCAAGGCCAGCAGACGGAGATGAAGCTCCTGCTCTGCCTTGATCAGACTCAGCTCCAAGCCTAAAAGTGGCTGCAGTCCCGCAGATTCGGCTTCCTCTAAGAAATGATAGGCTCCATAGAGATTGTCCACATCCATCATGCCCAGATGACTGTATCCTAAGTCCTTGGCTTTCTGCACATATTTCTTTATCGGGACCAAGCTATCCATAAAACTGTAAACAGTCTTGGTATCAAGTTGTATCACCACATTTTTCTCCTTGAACATGCTTTGCTTCTTCTTACAACTATTATACCGCAATTCACTGAATGAGGGAAATAGGAGTTTGACTGAACAGAAAGATTCCATTCACCCTTTCCGGCTTTCTTTGCCATTTTCCTAAGGAAAAGGTATAATAATTGTAAATTGAAGAAAATAAAGGAGACATGTATGAATCAGTATCCTCTGGTCTATCTTGACCATGTCCATAAAAATTATGGCGACGCACCCGCTCTGTATGATGTGAGCTTAAATATCCAGCCCGGCAGAATCATCGGACTTCTAGGTCCTAATGGAAGCGGCAAGACAACTATTATCAAGCTTATCAATGGTCTCTTGCAGCCGACCTCTGGTCATATTTATCTCAAAGGCGTCAAACCTTCTCCTGATACCAAAAGAATCGTTTCCTATCTGCCAGATACGACTTATCTGAGCGACAGCTCCAAAGTAATCGAAGCTGTAAAATATTTCCAAGATTTTTATGATAATTTTGACAGCACGAAAGCCATGCAGCTTCTAAAGGATCTTCATATCGATCCTCAAGCACGCATCGGAAGCCTTTCAAAAGGAAATAAAGAAAAAATGCAGCTCATTCTGGTCATGAGCCGCCATGCGGAACTCTATATCCTAGACGAACCTATTGGTGGTGTTGATCCGGCTGCTCGTGACTATATCCTGCAGACCATCATCCAAAACCGCACACCTCAGTCTTCTGTCATCATTTCCACCCACTTGATTGCAGATATCGAGCCAATCTTGGATGAAGTAATCCTGATTAACCAAGGTCAGATCTTTTTGCATGAAAATGCTAATCAGCTGCGTCAACAGTACAATCAATCCATTGATAATCTCTTCCGCAGCCAGTTTCGCTTTTATTAGGAGGACTTCATTATATGTTTGGAAAACTGTTTAAATACGACTTTAAGTCTAATTACAAATGGTATTGTATCACCTTTGCCATTCTTCTGTCTCTCTCTATCTTGATGGGATTTATAACTGGCAGCAGCTTGAGACCTGAGGTCATGGAACGCTATAGTGACTACCCAATGGCTACTAGTGGTGTTATTTTCACTTTATACCTACTCTTCCTCTTGCTTTTTTCTGCATCCTGCGCTGTCTTTCTGTCCAATACCATCATTATCATCCGTCGGTTTTATAAAAATGTTTTTGGGCGAGAAGGCTACCTGACTTGGACCTTGCCGGTTACGCCGCATCAGATTCTTCTGTCTAAACTTCTTTCCGCATTTGTTTGGACCCTCTTGTGTATGCTAATCATGTTTATTAGCGGCCTTGTCATTTTTGGCATTGCCCTCCCTATTACAGGCTATTCATTTAATGAGATTTTTAAATATATTGGCGAAATCCCAGATTTATGGCTTTGGATTGTCAAATACGGCTTCCTTAATCTCCTTCAAATACTTTCTGGTATCCTCTTCTTTTATCTAGCAATCTCAGTCGGACAGCTATTTAAGAAGAATCGGATTATGATGGCTGTGCTTTTCGGATTTTTGATTTGGAGTGTTCTGGCGGTCCTGTCAATCTTCTTACCTAGTTTCTTAAATCCGTACGGCCTATTTTCTCCATACGATTATAGTCACTCCGATACGGATTTTGAAATGATGCTAGATGCCTTTCTTATTATCCGAATCGTCTTTGAACTGGTCAAAATTTTTGGTTTCTATTTTACAATCCATACCATTGTAAAAAACAAACTAAATCTGCAATAAGCAAAACAAGGTTGAAACAAAACGTTTCAACCTTGTTTATTTTTACTTCAGAATAATCGCTGCCACGATGGGGCTGACCAGAACATACATGAGGCCGGTCACGCCAATCGCAAGTCCTGCCATAGCTCCTGCGACCTGGCCGTATTTAAAGGCGGTTCCCGTTCCTACCGCATGGCCAGTTCCCCCTAAAGCAAGACCAATAGCTACTGGATCCGTTATTTTTAAGAGCTTAAGAAGCGTTGGTCCTAATACACTGGTTAGAATGCCCGTCGCAACCACCACCACTAAGGTCACTGTAGCAAGACCTTGCAGCTTGTCTGTGATACCGACAGCCATGGCCGTTGTGACAGATTTCGGAAAAAGAGAAACAGCCAGAAAGAAATCCATGCCGAAAAATTTAGCCATCAGAGCAGTGAAGCAGGTATTGACTACAACCGCCGCAAAGGTCCCAATCAAAATACTGCGTGCATGGTGCTTCATCAAATGAAAAGTCTTGTAAAGCGGAATCCCCAAAGCAACCGTAGATGGCACAATTAGGTTGTTTAAATAGGAGCCGCCGACATAGTAATCCTTGTAGGAAATACCGGTTAATTTTAAAAATGCAATAACCAAAACTGCTGCAATCAGCAACGGTGTTGTCAAAGGATGAGGAAATCTCCGAAAAATCAATAGACCGAACAGATAGGCCAAGATAGACAAGGCAAGGCCAAAGAGAGGGTTGCTCCATAAATCAGACATTGCTGGCGTCTCCTTCCTCATAATCTCCTTCAAAACGAGTCTTAATCAGCTGCACCACAACTGCAATCACACAGACATTGAGCACAATCGCTCCTAAAACAATCAAAATAATCGGCAGCAGATAAGGTGCAATGACCTGAAATTTATCCATGATGCCAACTGCTGGAGGCAGAAAAAGGATGGTCATATTTGCCAAGAGAAAATTGCCAACCATACTGATATGACGCAAGCGCAGGAGCTTGAACTGCAGAGCCAAAAACAGCAAAACCAGACCAATGATACTGCCCGGAACAGGCAGGTGGAAAACACTTGAAATTCCTTCTCCAACGAGGGAAATCATAAAAATAATCATCAACTGAACGTATAATTTCATACCAAACCTCCATCACTTGTATATCCAGTTTACTCCTTTTCAGAAAAATATCAAGGTGCTTTCAGAAATTAAAACCTTTACATAAAAAATTTGCTTATAAAAATTCCCTCTATTGTCTGCAATAGAGGGTCTTTCTTATTTAGCAGTCGTCTGAGTAACTTCCTAAACAGATGCTAGATAGATTGAATCATAAAGAAAATCATGAGCACAATCAAGGCAAGGCTTGCCAAAAGAACTAGGATTTTCTTTGCGAGATGGGTTTCCCAGTAGCCTGACTTGCCAATCGATGTATTGGTGTCTCTGTAAAATTGCTGGCTCTCTCTGGGAAAAAGACTAACCAGCAAAATCAAAACTAGGGCAGCTACAATGGTAAGTATAATCAATATTATTTGCATTTTATTTCCTCAAGGCTCCAATCAATGTAAAAATCAAGCCAATCAAGATCATCAAGCCCAAGACGATGACAAAGGCTTTGTTGAGGTTTTCCCCCAAGCTGGCCTTTTCTTTCTTGGGCTTGCCATGCTTGAGCTCATCTAACCGTCCCTCAATATCCTTATGAAATAAATCTTTTTTAGCCATGCTGACCTCCTAACAAGCTTTGGAGAGTCTCCTGATAAAGACTGACGGGTACATCATTGGCATGTCGGCCTTGAGCTTGCAAAGCTGACCGCATCTGCTCAACACCAGATAAGGCTTCTTCCAAAGTTGATGCCAGTTGAGCTGGCTGGCTGCTGTCGAAAATATGCTGTTGGGCAATGTAGTGCCTGTCATGCAGAGTCTGCTCAAAGCCTAGAATCAAGAGATTGTTCTCAAAAGCCTTGCGCACTGCCTGCAGGACCTGACCGCCGTGATTGATATCCAGATAAATGTCTGATTCCAAGTAGAGCTGCTCGATCTGCTTGAGACTGGCATTTTGATAAAGGACAACATTCTTATAGGACAGCATAGACAATAGCTTAGGCGACATTTCCGTAAGGGCAGCAATGCGAAAGACTAGCTGTGGCAGGGACTGAACCAAGGTCTCTAAGCCTTCAATCTGATCTGAATGGGTCAAGATTAAGGCATCTTTTCGTAGGTAGTTGTCCCGCTTGAAGTCATAATGATAGCCCAGATGCAGGAACTTCTGCTGCTGGTCAGTCGCTGCCAGACTCTTGGCCTTTTCATAAGTTGCTAAATCTGGAATGACAATGGTCTGCGCCCGCAGCTGACTATTTTCTAGAATCAGCTGCATATTGCCCGGAATCTCATCATACAGAGGCTCCTGCCAAAAGAGAATATCCTGGCTAGCTCGACCTGTCAAGCTGTGGGAAACCAGGAAAGAATTAGCCAGCGAATTAAAGAGAATGTGATCCAAGTCCAAGTCTAACCGCTCCAAAAAGAAACGTATAAAATCCACTCGACTTTTAAAAATCCGCAAGGGCTCTTGGTCCAGGGTCAGGATAATGTCACCGGTGGCGTGATTTTCCACGATACGCTCCTGACCATCAGTGCTGTAATAGGTTGTGTTGAAAGCCTCCTGGCCTGATTTATAGGCTGTTTTGGCAAAGCAACGGCCTTGCTTATTATAACGCTCACTCAGTCGCAGCTGGCCTTTTTTATCCAGCCAATCCACCTGCTTGACCAGCCGGCCCCTGGCCTGACTGGCGTAGTGAATCCGTGCTCTTTCTTCTCCCATGTCACTGACACGCGCCGACTGGTGGTCGCCTGTGATTTCCCAGAAAGGGGGCACTGGCACTTGATTGAAAAAGAGCGGGTGGTCTGCTCCCTCTTCATCCCCCAGAAAGTAAGTATAGGGGGAGATCATGTCGTCCGGCAGAAAACCATTGGCCTCAATGACAATGGTCGGACAGTCATAGCCAGCTGCAAGGAGGGAATCATGCAGATCCTGGGTTTCCTGATTGTAATAATCAAAGAGCTGAATCATCTTTGACCTCCTTTAAAAGCTGGGACCAAGCCGCTTCAACCCGGCTGGTCAAATAATTCTCGGCCACTTGATAAGAGTGTTGGCTCATCTCCTGCTGGCGTCCTTGGCTAAAGAGAGCTATTATTTTCTCCACAAAAGCAGCAATAATCTGATCCTCGACCTGATTGGAACTGACCGGTATCAGATAACCATTTTTACCATCATCGATAAAAGACTGATTGCCATAGCGGACATCAAAGCCAATGAGGGGCAGACCTGATCCGACCGCTTCCATGAGCGTTAGACCAAAGCCTTCACTGGTTGAAGCCGTCAGATAAAGCTCATAGCCTGCATAAATCTGACTCAAATCTGCATGCCCTTTGAGCCGAATATAGTCCTGAGCTCCTGCTTCATCAATCCTGCGGCGCAGCTTCTCCTCTTCGCCCCCCTTACCGTAAATATCAAGAGTCAGCTCAGGCAGCTGGGCATGGGCTTGGACAGTTGCTGCCACTAGCCAATCAATATGTTTTTCCGTAGCGAGACGCGAAGCCGTGATCATAGAGAAAGGCTTGCGAGGCTCTTTGGGATAAGTCAGCTGGTCCAGACTCCCTACCGGTATGGTAACAATCTTGGGCTGCTTGTCCGAGTAATGCTGGAACTGCAGCTCTAGAATCCTTTTCTGAGCCTCTGTTGCCACGATGAAAAAGTCTACCTTGTCAGCATTGGTAAACTGGTAGTCATAGAAATTATTCCAGAGAATGTAGTCATCACTGCTGGCATTTTCACTGAAATGCTCCGCATGGACCACTACTCCCAGCTTAGCCTTCTGGCTCTCCTCAAAGACAATCTGACCAATCCCTGTCTCCCTATCCAAGATGACCACATCATCTGCCTGCAGCTGCAAACGCTGGAGAAAATAACGAACCAGCTCAGCCTTGGAATAGAAAATCCGATCTGGAAAGCGATAGAGCTCTTCCTGACCATCCTCTATCAGCATGTCATAGGCCACACTGCCGTCTTCATTGTAGAAGCGGCGCTGGTAAAGGGTGGCGGCGTCATTGTGGGGTGCGAAGTACTCGCTGGCATAGCGGACATAGGAGAAATAATCCTTGCGAATCAATCTCCCCCGCGAGACATACTCCACATGCTCCACAAAGTCCTGGTCTTCCTGCCGCAGATAGCAAGTGATAAACTGATCATCTTGCGGATAGAAATAGCGGACAATCTTGCCCTCTCTCTCTGAGCGCTCCGGCTGACCAGCGACTTGAGCCAGCACCTGGTCCAGCGTCACCGTCGTCGGTGCAATCTTGATATCAGTAAAATAGTTATAAAGCCAGATAACTTCCTCATCCAGAAAACCAATATTTTCCGTCAGATGCTGAATATTATCCGCTAAAATCATATCCATAAAGATAAACTTAGCCGGCTGCTGGATTCTGCGCAATAGCTGGGCCCGATAAGCTTGGGCGTATTCTACACCGCTGCTGGCCCAGCCAATGCCTAAGTTGATGTTATATACTGTCATATTCTCCTCGTCTTACGGGAAGTACATGATGACTTCTCCTTTAGGGTTGAGTGCCAATTCACTCATCAAAAGATTCTTGACAATCTGCTGTTTCATGCGCTCCTTCATATATTCAAAGCCATCGTAAGCCTCTTGGTAGTATTCTACCAGAGGATTTTTCATAGAGAAATGCTGACCGCTCAAGGCTGTCTTGAGCTGCTGCAGATAGTCCACCTGCTCGACCCAGTTCTCATCAATAGCCTTGAGAACGGACACCCGCTGAAAATGGGTAAAGAGCTTGTCAGACTTGAGATAGTCTTTCTTTGCCTGCAATTCCTGCTCGGCAATATCCTGCAAGAGCTCTGCAATTTTCTCCGGCGAATAAATATCGAAATCATAAGGAATGCGCTCAGCATGATAGCTGAAATGGTCTAAGATAAAGCGATAGAGGTCAGCCCGCGTCCCATAGGACTGCTCATAGGCTGCCTGATGAATGACCTGACTGAGGACGCGGCTGATTTCTTCATCAATCCGCTCTTCGGCTTGAATTAGACGATTGCGCTCAGCATAGGTAATCTCCCGCTGAATCTTCATACACTGGGCATATTCCAGCGTCATTCGACGGGACATCTTGGCGCTGCTTTCGCTGGCTCTCTGAGCCTTGGCCACTAAGCGTCTAAAGCGGCGCTGTCCCAGCTGGACTGGATGCTGCTGAACTTCTTCGGTTGAGTAGTCCTTGTAGAACTTCTTGAGCCAGTCTGGTCCCCACTTCCTGAGCAGGTCATCCTCTAGCGAGATGAAGAACTTACTAATTCCCGGATCACCTTGACGGCCTGAACGGCCACGAATCTGTAGGTCAATCCGCTGGTTCTCCATCCGCTCCGTACCAATCACCACGAGACCACCCAAATCTGCGACACCCAGTCCCAGCTTTATATCCGTACCGCGGCCGGCCATGGATGTAGCCACCGTCACCGCACCTTTCTGCCCAGACTCAGCGATGATTTGTGCCTCACGCGCCGCATTGTTGGCATTGAGCAGATTGTGGGCGATGCCTTCTCTCAGCAGTAGGGAAGAGTAAATCTCTGACATCTCCACTGAGCCGGTAAAAATCAAGAGCGGATTGCCTTGAGCATGGTAGTGCTTGACCTCGTCCAGTGAAGCAAAGACTTTTTCTGGCAGGGTCTGATAAAGCTGGTCTGGTAAATCCTGCCGAATCACTGGCTGGTTGGTCGGGATCTTGATGACAGACATGGAGTAAGTCTCCATAAACTCGCTCTCCACCACCTTGCCGGTCCCGGTCATACCAGAGATTTTCCGGAAGAGCCGGAAGAGATTCTGATAGGTAATGGAAGCCATGGCCCGCGTTTCCTCCGTCAGCTTGACATGCTCCTTGGCCTCAATAGCCTGGTGCTGGCCTCCCTGAAGCCGGGTCATTTCCAGCAGACGGCCGGTTGAACGATCCAAAAGTACGACTTCTGCCTCTTTATCACCCTGGCGGACAACATAGTCCTTGTCCTTCTTGTAGAGCTTGTGGGCTCGCAAGGCTAGATTGAGGTGGCGAACCAACTCTTGATTTTCCTTGGAAAAAAGATGCTCCAAGTCAAGAAAAGACTCAGCCGCCAGAATACCTTTTGATGTCAGCCAGACTTCATTCTTCTCGTCATCGTAGTGGTAGTCCTCTTCTTCTTTCAAAGTCGTAATGAAGGTATCCATGATACTATAGAAGTTTGACTGAACTCGAGGCGCTCCAGAGATAACCAAAGGTACCTGAGCGCTATCCAAGAGAATGGAGTCAATCTCGTCTATGATGACATAGTTGAAAGGACTAAGATATTGGCTATCCTTATTCTCTGCTAGATTTTCAATCAGATAGTCAAAGCCCAAGGCACTATTGGTCGTATAGACAATATCCGCCTGGTAAATCAGCCGCTTCTGCTTGGGCGTCAAATTTTCAGTCTCATCAGCTACCACCGCTGCCTCAATAGTCAACCCCAGAAAACGATAGACCTGCCCCATTTCCTGAGCATCCCGAAGAGCCAGATAGGTATTGGTGGTCACCAGCATAGCTCCTTGACCAGACAGGGCATTGAGATAGAGTGGCATGGTAGCCGTCAGAGTCTTGCCCTCTCCCGTAGCCATCTCAGCGACATTGCCCTCATGAAGAACAATCGCCCCCATGACCTGCACATCGTAGGGAAACATGCCCAGCACCCGCTTGTCTGCTTCCCGCACCACAGCATAAGCCTCCGGCAGTAAGTCGTCTAAAGTCTCTCCTGCGGTCAGTCTCTCCTTAAATTCCTGAGTTTTCTTCCGCAGCTCAGCATCTGACAAGCCAGCCATTTCTGACTCAAAGCTTTTGACTTTGGCTAAGATTTTCTTTAAGCGCTGAATTTGAAAATGATTTTTAATCATCAGACTCCTCTATGATTTGGTCAATGTTTAGGCAATGAAACTCTAAGGACTCAACTCCTGCACTCAGCAGCTGAATCTTATAGCTATAGGCTTCCTTTGGGTAGGTAAAGATCATACTCTCCGAACGCTCCACTTGATTGCTGATTTCTTTCTCATAGCGGTCAAAGAAGATGATTTTCAGAAAGACGCTGGATTCAGGATAGGTGGTCATATCTCTAGACAGGCAATAGCGAGCCCCCTTTTTGAGCAAGGGGAGAGCAGGCACCTGCCGGTCTCGCTGATAATTCCATTTGGAAGACCATTCATGGATGGTCTGGCCGGAGGCCATCAGTTTATTTTCAAAAAATACATGTGAAGGGGAATGAATAATAAGGGTAGTGCCATAGAGATAGGTAAAGTCAGTCATTTTACCAGCTGCTGAAACCCCTCTCAGCTCTCCCCAGTAAATGCCCTTTCTTTTTTGAATCTTCATTTCTTTCTCCCAAATTCCTTTTCCAATATCATTCGATAGTAATTCATAAACCAAGACACAGACACAGCTAAGTCGTCATTATGCCGTCCCGGGACACCTCTGCTAATCAGCTTGGCCTCAGTCAGATGAAGAGCTGCCACCAGGTCCTCATAGGCCGTCGGATCATAGTCCTCTTCTTTCATATAGGCGATACCAAAGGTCGTCCGGCTGAAATCAGCCTTCTCAAACTTACGCCAGTAGCGTTGATTCAGCTCCTCTACATGTTCCTGATCTTTGCCACCCGTGTGACGGTGAAGGACATCTAGAGCCGTCGGAAAGACCTCGGGCAGGCGTAAACGGCCACGTTGGGCAATACTTCCTAGATTTCCCAAGGGCTTGGACAAAACGATAGCCCGCGGACGAAACTCCGAACCGTAATAAACCGCACCATAGGTCCCCATCGACATGCCCGACAGGATTAGATCCCGCTCGGTAAAGCCCAGAAAGTCCAAATGCTCTTGGATAATCTTATGAATACCGCTCTCTAGCTCCTGACTGCCTAGATAAAACATACCGCCATCCACGCGCGGATCTGAAAACAAGAGAAAAGGACAGCCCAGACTCCGCATCATTCCGAAGCCCTCGAAGCCTTCCGCCCGACGGTAACCAGAAAAATAAACAGCCAAAGGCGGCTTCAAATCTCCCGGATAAAAGAAGTAATTAATCTCCTGACGGTGACTATCACGAAAAATCTTTCCACCCAGAACATACTTACCAAACTCAAAGCGGGTCAGACGCTGATGCAGAGCGCCGACCTGAATCCGTCCCTCGCCTCTAGCCTCCAAACTGACGCCCAGATAGGAAGTAAAGTCATTGTCCAGAACCATGGATTCCCGCATATCCTCTTCTGCGAAGATAGTCTCGCGAGCAATTTCCGCAGTTGATCCTTCTTGGATATTATAGAGGCGCAGCCGCAGCTCACAGCTGCCTGACTTTTCATATTCAAGCCAGAGTTCAACTGGATTGAACTTGTTGGCAATAATATTATATTTCCAAGACAGGATTGGCTGAAAGTCTTGACCGAAGTCCCCTTCCAGCTCTAGATTTTCATAGCCATTGTAGCAAATCTTGCCCCGAAATCCGGGACTGACCACCATATCAAGCGGGGTCATCTTATCGCCATACTGGCCGGAAAAGAGAGCCTTAGACAGCTTGCGGAGCAGGTCAACTCGATCGCTCATATCCGTTGGCTGAGCACAGTGACGCTTAAGGAAGTACTCAATATCCGCTTCCTGGGTTTCCTGTTCCTGGTCATAGAAAACTGTATGAGGGATAATCTTGGACTCAATCATAAACAAATCTGGAATCCGACGCAGGTCGTCCACCAGAATCGCATCAAACTTGACAATCTTATCCATTTCCATGACCTTTTTGATGGCTAGATTGGAGTTAGGAAAGAAATAATACCAGGCCATATTGTCTGGAATGGCAAGCTCCTTGCTCCAGTCGCTTGAGCCAATCTGTAAGATTTTCAGCTTATTTTGCATTCTCAGCCTCCTTGAGCCACTGCTCCCACCGGCCAATCAGCTCCAGACCAGTATTATGATGGATTTTTTCAATGGAATAAATCAAGGCCTGGTTCCAATTTTTCAAACCTTCCAAGTAATAGTCTGCAGCAGTTGGTAGATCAGAGATAGAGTCCAAGATATAGCCATTTTGCAGATGGGTCACATAGTCCGAGCCCACCAGATTGATCTGCGGAATCCCGGCAGAAATCCCAGCAATCTGCGTATAGAGATTGGGCTGCTCACTCAGGTCGATGATTAACCGTGTATCGTCCAGCTCCTGAATCAAGCTGAGCTCGTCCGTGATATTTTTAATCGTAAAACGAAGGTCCTGCTCCTGATTTTCCAGCAGGGCATTCTCAGCCTGCTCACTGCGACGGTAGTTCTTGACAAATTCATATTGATTCAGATACTCATCAATAACCTCCCGCACCTTGGTCTCCACCTTTTGGATTCCTTCCTGCCAGGCATTGTAAACACCGATAGTCAGCTCTGTATCTGGATGCTTGGCCACATAGTGGAGAACCTTGAAGATGGCATAGTCATTAAGCCCTTCTTCCAGATTAATTTGATAAAAAATCTTGGATTCACGACGACGCTGGCTCTTGCCCAGCTGCAGACGGGTATCAAAAGGCGACAGGTAATGCACCTTCTGAGCCTGCCCAGGCAGGTAGCGCTGAATAGCCTTCTTGAAATCCATGCGATCAGTCAAGACTAAATCTGTCTGCTGCAAATCTGTTTCTAAAGCTGGCCAATCAACTGTATGATTGCGCTCGTGGAAAAAGCTGAGAATGATTTGAACATTCTTGGGCAACAAGCGCAAAATGGCTTGAGTGTATAAGGGATGCGTTGCTAGGACAAACCGGCTGTCCTCTCCTGCATTGCGCTCGATATAGTGTCCCAATTTCTCCAAGATTAAGTCCGGCATCCGCTCATACTCCAGCTTATCAAAGTCCAGTAAGTAAGCAGGGTTGACCTCTACCCGACTGTCGTCAGGCTTGAGATGTTCACGAATCCGCCAGTCACCATCCGGCTGCAGGTAGTCCTGATAAAGGGGCTGACCATCTTCATAATAGGTGATACTGGAGACAAAGCCCCGATCATCAAAGATATAAAACTTCTCCAGCTGGTCATCCTTGAAAAACTTGATGAAGCTGATAAAGCCTTCTACTCCAAACTCGACATGGGCATAGAGCTGTCCCTGCCTACGGACCATGACTAGAAAGGGCGTATAGACAAATTCGCAGTCTGGTTCCCAGTCCAGTTCCTTGATTTGCAAGACCTGCATTTCTTTAGACTGAATCCCCTGAATCTCATCAAAGACCGAGTAATAGTCCGTCTCAAAAATATCCTGCCGATGCAAGAGATAGCGGGCATGTGGCATATAGGCTGGCAAAAGCAGCTGGACGGGCAGATTTTCACTTTGAAAAATCCGAATCTGATGAATCGAGTCATCAAACTCCAGTCGCTGCATGGAACGGTACCAAGGGATAATATCCCGGTGCCAAACCCGATCCCCACTGCCACTCCATGAAGGAATAAAGTAATACATAGTTTCTCCTACAACAATGAACGATAACGGTCATTAAGCGTCAAGGCATCCACCTCGTCCTTAATAGAAAAGACCATCCCGATAAAAATCATAAAAATCCCCGGAATCATACTGAGCCGCAGATAGCGAATGTCCAGAAGCACCACCATCATGGGCAGGCCAGAAATCAGAATAAGATAGAAAGCTCCCACTAGTGCAAAATAGGTTACCAAACCATTGATATACCGGCGGGTTGCTCCTCCCGGATAAACATTTTCAATATACTCTCCGCTCTTTTGCATCCGCTCAGCAATCTGGTCGCCGCTGATATTGATAAAGGCGAAGGCCAGTGCCAGAATGAAAATAGTCAGCAAATAGAGGATAAACCAAGCTGGACTTCCCATAGACAGCGCTTCTATCCACTGCTCAATCAGCTGGTTGCCTGGCTGGAGAAAGTGGATAATCAAAAGGAAATACTGGGGAATGCTGACCAAGGTCATCGCATACATGATGGGCATGCCACCAGCAGGATTCAGACGAATATCCAGATAAGAGTATTTCTTGAAACGGTTATGGATGTTGATCTTATTGACTGGAATTCGGTACTTAGACCGTTCAACTGTAACAGCCAGATAGAGAAAGACTAGGCTGAAAACCAGCATCAAGGCCAGCCAAAGTGAAGAAATCTTCAGCTCCTGAATGGAGTTCCAAATATCCTGCGGAATGTAGGCAATCATGCTGGCCATGACAATCATGATGGAGCCGCCAAGTCCCATGGCAGCATTCAAATCCGTCAGCCAGATGAGAAAGTAAGTCCCAGCCATCAAGACCAAGGTATCTAAGACCATAATCGTAGTCATATCCACCCCACCTGCTTCTTGCAATGGCAGATTTAGGACCAACGCTACTGACTGAATCAAGGCAATGACCAAGGTCAGCAGCATCCGCCGCCTTTCCTGCACTTCCAGAGGGAGCTTACTCAAGCCTAGGCGCTTGGACACAGCAAACATCTGCCAGATCAGCATAGAGGACATCCAAGGAGACAAGCCGACAGAAAAGAGCGACATACTGCGCAGATTCCCCCCCATCAGGGCTGTCGCATAGTTCAAGGTCGCAGAGGTCCCGTCCATGGCAGCTGCCTTACTCATATCAACGAAGGGCAGGGTCAGCTTGGTTCCCAAGACATAAATAAATAAGAAAAATAAGGTCCACAGAAACTTCTTGATAATGACCGGTTTAAAAAATGACTTCACACTGACTCCTCATGACGATGGTTGGAAAAGCTCTAAGATAAGACTTCCATCACCGCATCTACTAAGACTTTCTTGCTAAAATAACCTTCCTTGAGCAGGAAAGAGAACTTTCTAACCCACTCGACCATAGCCTGATACTCCTCGACAGTCAGATTTTCAACAATCCGACTGGCCTCTTCCAGACTGTCTACGACAAAGCCTAGACCGCGCTCGCGAATCAGCTCTGCATTGGACAGGTAAGAAGGGACGATGACCGGAATCCCAGCTGCCAGATAAGTGGCAGACTTATGAGAGATATTGAGACCGTAGTATTCCGGCTCGTCTGCTGGATTTTCTTCGACACCCCAGACCAGACCTATACCTCCCTTGGACAGCTCCAAGAGCAGCTCCGGCCGGCTGACCCAGCCGCGATAGCTGACATTGGCCTCTGGATTTGACTCTTCTTCAGGCGAAAAAATCTCCAGCGACGTAGCATAAGACCAGTTGCTCAGATGCGGAAAACGCTCCACACTTCCTGCGAAATAGAGCTTGCGCTCAAACTGAGGCTGGTGCAGGGGCAGATCATAGGGATGATCCCACATGCGCTGGACCAAAATCTTTTCCACAGTCAGCCCCTCTGCCAGAAGCTTGTCTCGCATCTGCTCAGAAGGCACGATGACCGCATCCGACTGATTGTACATATCGATATACTCCGGCATCAGATAGTAGTTTGACGGGAACATCAGTGGCGGCACATCATGAATAAAGGTAATCAGCTTGGCCTGCAAAATCTTCAGCTTGCTGATAAAGGCCTGGTCAAACTCCCGGCCGTTCCAAGTCGGCGACTGGTAAATCACGACATCGCCATAGCCTACACTCGCCATGATGCCATCCAGACGGGTACTCATCTCTGACTGGCTGTCGCTGTAAATATCGTAAAAATAAAAACTCAGTTCATTGAAGCCCAGCTGCTTGGCTAGCTTGGTCACATCATTCTGGGCAATCAAGGCCGTACTCTGGCCAGACATACCGTATAGATTGGTAATATTAACTTTCATACTCTTTTTCTAATCTTCATTCCTGAGCCAGATTGGCAACAATCTGACTGTCATAAGCTTGGTCATCTCTAAACTCAATATCCTGATCAAAGTTGTGCTCAGCCGTATGCTTGTGCGACAGCTTGACCTTGTGCGTAGCCCCCATCTGGAACCACTCATACTCCGAGTCAATATGCCCAATATCCAGGGCCCGATAACCTTCCTGAACCAGATCATAGACCAAGACCTTGGCCGTCGGACCTAGCATGGTCAAAATCAGACGATTATCCGCATGTTCTCGAACAGCCTGCTTGATAGCCTCCAGCTTGCTGTAGGCGTTGCGCGAAGGACAGATAATCCGCTTGATGGACCTAGCCCCGTCAAAGAGGTCATTGCCCACACCAGAACGGGAAGTCAAGCCCTCTACTATCAAGAGGTCCTTGTCCTGCCAAAGCTGCTTGAGCTTTGCAAAATAACCCGCAGACGGTGTCTTATCTTCCAAGTCGATATAAGGCCGGGAAATAAAAGTCGATCCGTACCAAGGTGCTCGGCAAATCTCTTGGTAATCTGACAAGTGATAATACAAGTGAACTTTCCAAAAATTCTGGGCGTCAATGGAATAGCGCTCTAGCCCTGTAAATACATCGGACAGACAGACCATCAAACGCTCATCGCTTTCCATAGACATGATTTCTCTCAAGCGTGCTGATAGTTCTGGACCAAAGTCTTGATAAACGATACTACGGCCAGCAACTAAATCCATCTCCCCATCTCCAAAGCGAACCACTGAAGCACCTTTCTCCAAGAGATAATCCAGTGATTGGTCGATAGAGAGTACAGAAATCTGCCGCTCTTCAGGCTCGGCCAATCTTAGCTTCTCAATAGCCTGCACCATGACTTCAGGGTTATCAGCTGGAAAGACCTCCTGCCCTTGCTGGCCATGGGCTGTGCTGTCAAAGGCAAAGACTGGCTTGCCAGCAGACTTAAAGCAAGCAATGATATCACCAACCTCATCACCGGCATTGATATCCAGCAGCAGCTGAGACTTGGCTTCCAGCGACTCCAAGAGAGCCGGAATGCCAGCAATATCTGAACTGACGCTGACATTAGGATATTGGAGCAGACGCGTAATCGGCTCTGCCACCACTACCGGTGCCGCAATGTAGAAATGACAGGCAGGCAGGGATTGAATCAGATAGTTGATATGCATCAGGTCACAAGAGTAGGTATAGACTAGGCAGGACAGACTTGAGCCCTCTTCACCTTCTACCATCTTATGGGTCAAGGCTCCGATTGGCTCCTGCATATCCGACCAATCCAGTCCCTGATAGAACCACCAGACCTCACGATAGATAGACTGGGTATACTCTTTCCAAGGCTTGCGCTCGGTCAGATAGTGAATCACAGGCGGATAGAGACCTTTTTCTGGCTCATAGTCCGAAAAAGTCGTGTGCAACGTAATGCAGTTATAAGCAAAAGGCAGCTCCAGCCAGTGGTTCTCAAAGAGCATATTGAGAATGCTTTGGTCACCAGACGGTACCTTGTCATGCCATTCATTGGTCAGCTCAATCAATCGTTGGCGAATATTTTCTCGCTTCCAAAGGGCATTATTGATTAATAAGAACCCAGCATTAAAGATATGCTGATGAAAATACACTTGCCCCCCCAGATCCTTGACCGCAGCAAGTGGTGCCTCTCCAAGTTCTGTTTCAAAGAGGGAGCTTAAATCCCGCGTGACAACGATATCGCAATCCAAATACAAAGCCTTGTCTTCCTCGACAAAATCCGCTACAAAATAGCGTAGGAAAACTGTATAACTAATATCCGTTTTAAAATTTGACACCAGCGAAGCATCCACCCGAGCATTGACAATCTGGCAGTCCAGCTTGGCCAGTCTCTTTTGCATGCTGACAAACCACTCTGTCGGAAAGTCACTGTTGATGACATAAAACTTGATAAAGCGATTGTGGCAGACGATGGACTTAATGGTGGTTAAGACCTGCTCACTATAGGCAGCATTAGCCGCCAGCACCACAGCGCGAAAGGCTTGCGGCTTCTCTTTTTTCATCAGACTGCGCAGCTTTTCCACCATCTCCTGTGGATTTTCATGCGGATAGACCAGCTCTTCGTTTTCATTTTTCTTAGTATTGTCAAAAGCCAAAACTGGCTTGTCCAGCGTCTTGAAACGACTGCTCAACTGATAGTGCTCGCTTCCATGGTGAATATCCAAATAGATCTGGCACTTATCAATGAGCTCATCCAGCACTGCATGGATAACCTGTGGATAGAGATGGATATTTTCATAGCGATCCAAAGAACGCAGATAATCTCCCATATCTGTGTAACAGGCTATATAAAAATGAACGCTAGGCAAGGACTGGGCTAAAAACTCAATCTGCTCTAACTCTTGCACATCTGTCAGGAGCATGCAGTTCAGAGCGGCCTGCTCCCAACGGTCCGGCAGCTCAAACTCTCCCCGATGATGGGCTGAAATCTCCGCCAAGCTCAAGGCCTGAAAGTCCCACCAAAGCTGACGGTACCGATAGCTAACTTCCGAGTTCCAAGGCTTGCGAAAGGTCGTATAGTGGATAATCAGAGGTTCCTGATCCAGCTCAAAATGGCCATTCCAGCCACTGTAAAAGGCCACCAAGTCATGGCCTACCTGAAGATTGTAAATCTTATCCAAGGGCAGCCAGTCCTGAGCCAGCACATGATTTAAAACCGTCTGATCGCCGTTAAAATCCTCCATCTGGCCAGACTGAACCAAGCCCATGATGCGGTCCGTTTCCTTGATAAAGATCTCCTGCAGCTGCCTTTCTTTCCAAGCTCGATTATCAATTAGCAGAACGCCAGAGTTAAAGCCATAACCGCCGGCATCTCCAACCGCTGCCACAAGCTTACCTTCCAGAGGAATATCAAATAAAGGTTGCAAATCTCTATTGACCACCAAATCGCTGTCCAGGTAAAGGACACGCTCCTCTACCACAAACTGCGGAATGAAATAGCGAGCATAGGCTGCTGAGCTGATATGGTCCTGAGTCAGCCACTCTGGACTGATAGTCACTTGGTCCAAGCTAACATTGACTAATTCACTGTCCAGCTGCTCGGCCAGATCATTAAAATCACGGAACCATTCGTCACTCAATCCCTGATTGAAAACATAGATTTTTACATTTTTATTGTAATATAAAATCGACTTAATTGTAGTCGAAACTTGCTCCTGATAGGCCTGGTCCCCAACCAAAACAATCGTTTTCATTTCTTCCCTTACTCTTTCATTTCATAAACTCATAAACATCATTTCTATACTTGATATTATATAAAATATTGTCCAAAAAATCTATATTCTCAGGGACTTTCCTGCAGAATAAAGGATACTTTTTTCTACTAAATTGTCAAAAAAACAGGAAGTTGTCAAAACTTCCTGTTTCTATTGCCTCTCGGTTTCTTTTTGCTAATTCCTAGTCTAGGATTTTAGGAAGCAAGTACCAGAAATTATCAAATTATTTCCTTAAGGCTTACTTTGTCCATCACTTCCACAGCTCACTAACAGAGTGGACTTTTGACGGACTAAAAGATAAACTGATTGGCTCTATTTACTGCTACTCCTCAGAGTCGCTTTTCTTTTTACGTCTCTTGAAGGCCAAGCCCAATGCTCCTAAGCCTAAAGCTAGGATAGAAGCCTTGCTCTCCGTTTCCCCTGTCTGAGGCAGACGACCTCTGGAAATCAGATCCAGCTCAGACTGTCTTGCTGAAGCGGACAGACTTTCAGATGTGCTCTGACTAGCTGACAGACTCGTAGACAGGCTTTCTGATACAGACTGACTGACACGGGCAAGTTCGCTGAGACTGACTGCCGCTGACAGTGACTCACTTGTAGAAAGGCTTAGTGAGTAGAATTCCTTCTCATGAACCAGATCCAGCTGACTATGCAAGACTGATGTGCTAGTGCTCAGTGAAGTCGACTCGCTGATTGACTGAGAATCACTAATCGAAGCACTTTCTGAACCAGACAGACTAGCCGAAGTACTTGCGGATTCTGAAGCACTTACTGAAGCAGATCTACTTGCCAACGCTAAGGCAGAAGCCTGAACTGAAGTCGATTCGCTGATTGATGCGGATTCACTTGCGGATATAGAGCTGCTAGCTGAAGCTGATTCACTTGCACTTACGGACACGCTCGTTGAGGCAGACGTGCTTGCGGATACTGATGCGCTTGTCGACGCGGATTCGCTCGCACTTACGGACGCGCTCGTTGACGCAGATGTACTTGCAGATACTGATGCGCTCGTGGATGCTGATTCACTCGCTTTCGCAGATGAGCTAGTTGAAGCGGACTCACTTGCACTTACGGACGCGCTCATTGAGGCGGACGTACTTACAGATACTGACGCACTCGTCGACGCTGATGTACTTGCGGATACTGATGCGCTCGTGGATGCTGATTCACTCGCTTTCGCAGATGAGCTAGTTGAAGCTGACGTGCTCGCACTTACAGACGCACTCGTGGATGCAGACGTACTTGCGGATACTGATGCACTTGTAGACGCTGATTCACTTGCACTCACTGACGCACTCGTTGAGGCGGACGTACTTGCACTTACGGACGCGCTCGTGGAGGCGGATTCGCTCGCACTTACAGACGCACTCGTTGATGCAGATGTACTTGCGGATACTGATGCACTTGTAGACGCTGATTCACTTGCACTCACTGACGCACTCGTCGATGCAGACGTACTTGCACTTACGGACGCGCTCGTGGACGCGGACGTGCTGGCGCTGACTGATGCGCTCGTCGATGCAGACGTGCTGGCACTTACCGACGCGCTAGTAGACGCGGACGTGCTGGCAGATACAGATGCACTGGTCGACTCTGATGTGCTTGCGGATACTGATGCACTTGTAGACGCTGATTCACTTGCACTCACTGACGCACTCGTCGATGCAGACGTACTTGCACTTACGGACGCGCTCGTGGACGCGGACGTGCTGGCGCTGACTGATGCGCTCGTCGATGCAGACGTGCTGGCACTTACAGATGCACTCGTGGAGGCGGACGTGCTTGCTGATACAGACGCGCTAGTAGACGCGGACGTGCTGGCAGATACAGATGCACTGGTCGACTCTGATGTGCTTGCTGAAACGGACGCACTCGTGGAGGCGGAAGTACTTGCGCTTACTGAAGCACTCGTTGAAGCGGATGTACTTGCAGATACGGATGCGCTAGTTGATGCTGACGTACTTGCACTTACGGACGCGCTGGTTGACGCAGACATGCTGGCAGATACAGACGCACTTGTTGATGCCGACGTGCTGGCAGATACAGACGCGCTCGTGGACGCGGATGTACTTGCGGATACAGAAGCGCTGGTAGACGCGGACGTACTTGCGGATACGGATGCGCTAGTTGATGCTGACGTACTTGCACTTACAGACGCGCTCGTGGACGCTGACGTGCTGGCACTCACTGACGCGCTGGTTGACGCAGACATGCTTGCAGATACAGACGCACTTGTTGATGCCAACGTGCTGGCAGATACAGACGCGCTTGTGGACGCTGAGGTACTTGCACTTACAGACGCACTCGTTGAGGCAGACGTACTTGCACTTACTGATGCACTCGTTGAGGCAGATGTACTTGCACTTACAGACGCACTCGTTGAGGCAGATGTACTTGCAGATACAGATGCGCTAGTCGATGCGGACGTACTTGCAGATACTGACGCGCTAGTCGACGAAGACGTGCTTGCACTTGTAGACGCGCTCGTTGAAGCTGACGTACTTGCAGACACTGATGCGCTTGTGGACGCTGACGTACTTGCAGATACTGATGCACTCGTTGAAGCTGACGTACTTGCACTTACTGATGCACTCGTCGACGCTGACGTACTTGCAGACACAGACGCGCTTGTGGACGCTGAAGTACTTGCACTTACGGATGCACTCGTTGAGGCGGACATACTTGCACTTACGGATGCACTCGTCGATGCAGACATACTTGCGGATACAGAGGCACTCGTCGATGCGGACGTACTTGCACTTACGGATGCACTCGTCGACGCTGACGTACTTGCTGATACGGACGCACTTGTGGAAGCGGATGTGCTTGCAGATACGGATGCACTTGTCGACGCTGACGTACTTGCACTTACTGACGCGCTCGTGGACGCTGAGGTACTTGCACTTACTGACGCGCTCGTTGATGCTGAGGTACTTGCGGATACGGATGCACTCGTGGAAGCAGACGTACTTGCACTTACTGATGCACTCGTCGATGCGGACGTGCTTGCGCTCACGGATGCACTTGTCGACGCTGACGTGCTTGCACTTACTGATGCACTCGTGGAGGCTGAGGTACTTGCACTTACCGATGCGCTCGTGGAAGCAGACGTACTTGCAGATACAGATGCACTCGTGGACGCTGAGGTGCTTGCACTTACTGATGCGCTCGTTGAAGCTGACGTGCTTGCAGAAACAGAGGCACTTGTTGAAGCCGATGTGCTTGCGCTTACTGACGCACTCGTCGATGCAGACGTACTTGCGGATACAGATGCACTCGTTGAAGCTGACGTACTTGCGCTCACTGACGCGCTAGTAGATGCTGACGTGCTAGCAGATACAGACGCACTTGTCGATGCGGACGTACTTGCACTTACTGATGCGCTCGTTGAAGCTGACGTGCTTGCAGATACTGACGCACTCGTTGAAGCTGACGTGCTGGCGCTCACGGACGCACTAGTGGAAGCTGAGGTGCTTGCACTTACTGACGCACTCGTCGATGCTGAAGTACTTGCGCTGACTGACGCGCTCGTCGATGCAGATTCACTTGCAGATACCGACGCACTCGTCGACGCTGAAGTACTTGCGCTGACTGACGCGCTCGTCGATGCAGATTCACTTGCAGATACAGACGCACTCGTCGACGCTGAAGTACTTGCACTTACCGATGCGCTGGTCGATGCTGAGGTACTTGCAGAAACAGAGGCACTTGTTGAAGCCGATGTGCTTGCAGATACAGATGCGCTCATTGACGCTGAGGTGCTTGCTGATACGGACGCACTCGTTGAAGCTGACGTACTTGCACTTACTGACGCACTGGTTGACGCAGATTCACTTGCAGATACAGATGCGCTGGTAGACGCGGATGTGCTTGCAGAAACTGATGCACTCGTCGACGCTGAGGTGCTTGCGCTTACTGATGCACTCGTTGAAGCCGAGATACTTGCGCTCACTGACGCGCTGGTAGACGCGGACGTACTTGCACTTGTAGACGCGCTCGTTGAAGCTGACGTACTTGCAGATACTGACGCACTGGTTGACGCAGATTCACTTGCAGATACTGACGCACTCGTTGAGGCAGATGTACTTGCACTTACCGACGCACTCGTTGAGGCAGATGTACTTGCAGATACAGATGCGCTCGTTGAAGCTGACGTACTTGCAGATACTGACGCGCTTGTGGAAGCGGATGTGCTTGCAGATACAGATGCACTCGTCGACGCTGACGTACTTGCAGACACAGACGCGCTGGTCGATGCGGACGTACTTGCACTTACTGACGCGCTAGTCGACGCAGACGTGCTTGCACTTACTGACGCGCTCGTTGAAGCTGATGTACTTGCTGAGACAGAGGCACTTGTGGACGCGGACGTGCTTGCACTTACTGACGCGCTTGTGGACGCCGATGTACTTGCTGAGACAGAGGCACTTGTGGACGCGGACGTGCTTGCACTTACTGACGCGCTTGTGGACGCCGATGTACTTGCTGATACTGAAGCGCTAGTCGATGCGGACGTACTTGCAGATACTGATGCACTCGTTGAAGCTGACGTACTTGCACTTACTGATGCACTCGTCGACGCGGACGTACTTGCAGACACAGACGCGCTTGTGGACGCTGACGTGCTGGCACTTACTGACGCGCTCGTTGAAGCTGATGTACTTGCAGACACAGACGCGCTTGTGGACGCTGACGTGCTGGCACTTACTGACGCGCTCGTTGAAGCTGATGTACTTGCTGACACTGACGCACTTGTGGACGCCGATATACTTGCACTTACAGATGCACTCGTTGAGGCTGAGGTGCTTGCAGATACTGACGCACTCGTTGAAGCGGACGTGCTGGCAGACACTGACGCACTTGTGGACGCGGACGTGCTGGCACTTACTGACGCGCTTGTGGACGCCGATGTACTTGCTGATACTGAAGCGCTAGTCGATGCGGACGTACTTGCTGAGACAGAGGCACTTGTGGACGCTGACGTACTTGCACTTACTGACGCGCTCGTTGAAGCTGATGTACTTGCAGACACAGACGCGCTTGTGGACGCTGACGTGCTGGCACTTACTGACGCGCTCGTTGAAGCTGATGTACTTGCTGATACTGAAGCGCTAGTCGATGCGGACGTACTTGCAGATACTGATGCACTCGTTGAAGCTGACGTACTTGCACTTACTGATGCACTCGTTGAGGCCGACGTACTTGCACTTACTGACGCGCTGGTTGACGCTGAGGTGCTTGCTGAAACTGATGCACTCGTCGATGCGGACGTACTTGCACTTACCGATGCACTCGTTGAGGCGGACGTGCTGGCACTTGTTGATGCACTCGTCGAGGCGGACGTGCTTGCAGATACGGATGCACTGGTTGACGCAGACGTACTTGCACTTGTAGACGCGCTCGTTGAAGCTGAGGTACTTGCACTTGTAGATGCACTGATCGACGCGGACGTGCTGGCACTCACTGACACACTCGTCGATGCGGACGTGCTTGCAGAAACTGATGCACTCGTTGAGGCCGACGTACTTGCACTTACTGACGCGCTGGTTGACGCAGATTCACTTGCAGATACAGACGCACTAGTTGACGCGGACGTGCTGGCACTCACTGAGGCACTCGAGGAAGCAGATGTACTTGCTGAAACTGATGCACTTGTCGACGCGGACGTACTTGCACTTACCGATGCGCTAGTGGACGCAGAGGTCTTAATTGACACAGAAGTACTTATAGATGCGGAACTACTTGCTGAAGTTGAGGCACTAGCAGAGGCTGACTTACTTTCAGCAATAGATGCGATTGTTGAGGTAGAGGCGCTGACGGATGCAGAGGTGCTTGCAGATTTAGAAGTACTTCCTTCTCTTGTATCTACTAACTTGCCACCATCAACTGTGGCCGTTCTGCCATCTCTGAATGTGATAGTAGTATTACCATTATTAGAAACCGAAATAGCTGTATTTAAGTTTTTATTTTCTACATCTATCGCTCTTAAGTTTGGATTACTCTGCTTAATCGCTTCTCTGACCTGATTTTTTTCAGTTTCAGATAATTGATTAGGATTGTTGACTAATACAGTATTCTCAGGAAGATTTGGTCTGTATCGAATAATTAACATAAACTGACCATTAACTTCTCTTTTTCTAACCGCAGCGTTCATTTCTTGTTGCGTCACATTCACGTTACCTGCAGCATCGGTAGCAACAATATAACGCGTATAGTCACCAATAGCTGTATCAACAGGAACATTTCCATAAATTCGTATCCTTAGCTGATTACCCTCTTGTTGAACTGAATGTTGCACCCAATTAGTAGCTCTATCATCGCCATTATTATATAGCCAACGATATCGTGTTCTGGATATATCAAAAGCATTCGAATTATCTGTAACAGTCGCATAATATTCGAATGACTCTCCTCTATAAACTGTAATTTCACTTGGAACATTAACAACAGGTCTCTCTGTATCAACTGCATTTGCTACATCACGACGTTTCCGAACACGAGCAGTTTCACTTGAGGTACTGGTTGAGGCATTATTAGTCGAAGATCTATTGGTTTCAGATGATGCACTTTGACTATTTACAGTAGATTCTGACTTGGAGCTAGCTGAGGTAGATGCTGGCTGAGATGCACTGACTGAATCAGATGCACTTGAAGATACTGAAAGAGACTCAGACACACTTAAGGAATCTGAGACTGACTGAGATGTGCTAGCACTGATAGAAGCAGAGCTAGACTGTGACACTGACTCTGAAGCTGAGACGCTGGCAGAGATAGATGCACTGACAGAAGCACTGGCGCTGGCTGAGGATGTATCTGATACAGACTCTGACTCAGTATGTGAGCTTGCCGTTGCGGTTGCCGCTTCAGCAGCACTACTTTCTTCTCCTAAAACTGTTTCACCACGTGTCGCTAAAACGTCTGTCGTGTCAATGACTTTTTCCAGAGCCTGTTCTTCTTCTGCGTGAACGGTTGTGTTTGTCACAAGAGCACCGCCCAGCACGGCCCCCGTGGCGACAATGCCCCTCAAAAAGTCTATGCCACTCTTCTTATCGGTAACTTGTTCTTCCGTTACCTTGAGCTCGATCGATGAAAGGCCTCCCCCTTTCATTGATCTAAAAAGGCCGAACTGTGATGTCGCAGCACGCAGCCAATGCTTACCCGATTTAATCAGCTTAAAACGAGTCACACGCTCTACTTCGTGGTACTTACCTTTTTGACGTTTAAAAAACATAATTCTCCCTTTAATTTATATCCTTTTTAAAAATCCATTAATCCCATTTTACCACACTATTTGATAAAGTGAACAATAATTTACTCATTTTTTTGTTGAAATTGTTTTCAAGCATTTCCAAAAATATTCATATTTTAAAATAATTAGGTTGCCTTCATCTCCTTTTACAAATAGAAAAAACGCCAAATAGCGTTTCTTGCAACTTATGACGGAAGACATGGGATTCGAACCCACGCACGCTTTTACACGCCTACTGCGTTTCCAACACAGCCTCTTAAGCCTCTTGAGTAATCTTCCACAAAAGAGAAAGCCTAGCTTTCTCAAAACTTTAACCATTATACCACATTACAGCCCCAACCGCCATAGTTTCCGTTAAATTTTTTCACAAATTCAACCAAAGTCCAAACATTCTGGTTCAAATCAAAGATTTCTGTCGTATCCATACGAATCACGTGTAGCTGATATGGTTTGTCCGCATCCTCTATCTTTTCAGCGGATACGAGGCTATAGCCCAGTTCCTCGACTTCCTTTAGGAAACCATCTCGATCTTCCTCAGACGCAAAATAGGCCCAATGGTCAATCTCGCGCTCCTGACTATGGTCATCGCCGTCCTGCTCCAGCTGGTACCAGACCCGCTGGTTGAGAATGGTCTGATACTCGTATTCATTAGGATAGAGAAAATCAAAGTACTGATTCCATTCCTCGTCTTCCAGGGTTGCCGAGTCATAGCGGCGGTCTGGAAAGTCGCGCATCACTTCGGCAATTGGCTCCAGATGGCTTTTCTTGTCTTGCAGATAGTAGTAAAACTCAATATTTCCATCTGTCGTAATCACACCGACATGAATGCCACCGACTTGCCCTAAAGCCTCAGAAAGCCGGTCCTCAATCACATTCAGCTCTTTAAACTCATCACTAGATGGAAAACCTGTCTCCCCATCGTACTGGAGGAGCGTTACCTTGAGCCTCATAGCATAAGCATAGAGAGGATAGGGTGCCTCATCAGCCAAAGCTAGATTCAGACGGATACTAGCCAACTTGTCATCAATATAGGTCGAGAAAGATCCCCACTCACTCGGAAAAGGATCTTCAGAAGGCACATCAAGCACTGCTTCTTCAACCTTTTCTACTTTCTCTTCCTCTTGTTTCTTACTAAACAGATTCTTAAAAAAACTCATATCAAACTTCCCTTAATACTTATGAAATCAACCCAATAGAAATACCAATATTTCCTTTGTCATCACTAACATTATTGTATTACTTTTTCAGACAGAAATCAAGATTCTCTGAAGATCGTAAAAGCAAAAAACGTTGATTTCTCAACGTTTTAGAAGGATTTTAAAATAATGGAGCCGGTGGGAGTCGAACCCACGTCCAAACATCTGCTAACACATTTGTCTACAACCATAGGCTATGTATTGATTTAACTTCACTTTGACACATAGCTCAAGCCCAAGTCAAGCGAGTCTATCAATCTCTTGCAAAATCCCTAGACTAGACCTTGCCGTAGCTTGCTTATAATAAGACCTGTCATCAGACACAAGCAATCCGAATCGGGTCACGCTGGCTGGTTTTTAGGCAGCTAAAGCGTAAGAATTGTTATTTTTTGCAGTTATATTTAACTGGCGTTTTACATCCGCTAGATGGGTTGCAAAATGTGCCGCATAATGCCTGTCGAATCCGTAACGACCCCAAGACAATAGGAACATTATAACAGAATCCACTAAAAAAAGCAAAAGCCTGCACACAGCAGGCCAGCACTTACTATCAGTTCTTAGCGAATCCCCAAAGCGATTCGAGCATAGCGGCTCATCTTTTCCACCGTCCAAGCTGGGTACCAAACCAACTTAACATCCGTCTTGGTAACCTCTGGAACATCTGACATAGCATCATAGATTTGATCAGTCAGAAGATCCGCCAGAGGGCATCCCATGGTTGTCAGGGTCATATCGATTTCCGTTTCTCCATTGGTCTCATCAAAACGGATTTCATAGATTAGACCTAGATTGACAATATCAATCCCCAGCTCTGGGTCAATGACCTGCTCCAAGCTCTCCAAAATACGTGTTTTAATCTTTTCAACTTCTTCAGGGCTGTATTTTTTTTCTGACATGCAATATCCTCCTTATAGATATAGCAGAAATTTCAAGTTAGCTCGAGGGGGCTTTTGCTTTCAGCTAAGGTTGCCGACTTTATGCTTCCTGCTGAAAAATTTCTGCCCCTTCTTACTCTTCACTTCTTAATCTTCGATAAAGTCTCTGAGTGGTTTGCTGCGGCTTGGATGGCGAAGTTTACGCAGAGCCTTGGCTTCAATCTGGCGAATCCGCTCGCGAGTTACATTGAAGACCTTGCCGACATCTTCCAGTGTCCGCATTTTTCCATCGTCCAGACCAAAGCGCAGACGCAAGACGTTTTCCTCGCGGTCTGTCAGCGTATCCAAGACCTCATCCAGCTGTTCACGAAGGACGACACGAGTAGTATAGTCGACTGGATTTTCAATCACTTCATCTTCGATAAAGTCTCCCAGATGACTGTCATCTTCCTCACCGATAGGTGTCTCCAAGGAAACTGGCTCTTGAGCAATCTTGAGAATCTCACGAACCTTGTCAGGTGTCATATCCATCCGCTCAGCGATTTGCTCAGGCGTAGGATCTTGACCTAATTCCTGCAAGAGATTGCGTTGCTCGCGGACTAGCTTGTTAATGGTTTCCACCATGTGGACTGGAATCCGAATAGTCCGAGCTTGGTCAGCAATCGCACGGGTAATGGCCTGACGAATCCACCAAGTCGCATAAGTTGAAAACTTAAATCCTTTGGTGTAGTCAAACTTATCAACGGCTTTCATCAACCCCATGTTTCCTTCTTGAATCAAATCAAGGAACTGCATACCACGACCGACATAACGCTTAGCAATGGAAACAACCAGACGAAGATTGGCCTCAGCCAGACGCTGCTTGGCTTCCAAGTCTCCCTGTTCTACCAAGATAGCCAGCTCCTGCTCTTCTTCATTGCTGAGAAGGGGCACAACCCCGATTTCTTTCAGATACATGCGGACTGGGTCATTAACCTTGGCTGAATTGCTGCCTAGGAGCTCTTCATCCGTCAGCTCCGCTTCTTCCTCTTCGTTATTTAAGACACGCGCGCTGGGATTTCCTTCTTTATCCGTAATTGAGATGCCCGCATCCTGGATGCGCTGCAGCAAATCCTCAATCCCATCGGCATCCAAAGTGAAAGGAATGACCAGCTGGTCATTGATTTCATCATCTGTCGCAACCCCTGTCTGCTTGTGGTTGCGGATAAATTCTGCAATTTGAACGTCTAATGTTGTTACTTCTTTTTGTTTTGTAGCCATTCCTACTCCATTCTTCTTTTTTGCTCAATCAAGCGCTCTAGCTCGGACAGGGCTGTATCCGTATCTCCGCTGTGAGAGGCTTCTCGAATCTTCTTACTAATAAACTGATTATGCTTGCGCAAAATCTCCCGCTCTCTGGTTTCTTCCACTTCTTTCAACTCATCTTCCAAAACCTCATCCGGCAAGTCTTCTTCCAAGACGCGGTACCAAGCCTGCTGGACATGATCTGGTAGCTGGGACAAATCCTGCGGTGTCACTTCGCCATTTGCCAGTAAAATCTCATACAAGATCTGCAATTCTTCCGAGTCAAAGGCAAAGTCTTCTCTCAGCCGGTATTGGTTCAAAATCAAAGGATGATGTATCATGCGGTGGAAGATATGATTTTCCGCCCTCATGAGCCGACTCAGCCGGTTCGAAGGCGAAAACTGCATGACGGCTGGTTGAGACTGCTGAATCGGCGCCTCCTGACTGCGACTAGAGCGCTCAGCCAGCCGACTGTTATTTACCGTCTGCTCCACCTGCTGATAGTCAAAGTCCGGCAGCAACTCAGCCAGCATGTAAATATAGGAGTTCTGAGCTGTGATGGACTTGGTCTTCGCAATAATCGGCGCCATCTTCTCTACAAACTCAATCTGAGCCTGTAGATTTTCAATATTATCTGGTTTCAGATGATGCAGCAGAAACTCCACATTACTTATTCGCGTTTTGCTCAGCAAATGCTGCAAATCTTCCTCAGAATTTTTAGCGAGAAATTCATCCGGATCCAAATTATCCGGAATCCGAACAATTTCCACCGTCATATCTTTCAGCTCATCCAAAGCCTTTGCAGTCGCAGCCTGCCCTGCCCTATCTCCATCATAAGACAGGATAATCTTCTTGCAATACTTGCTCAGATGCTGGACATGCTCTGGTGTCAGAGCTGTTCCCATAGAAGCTACAGCATTTTCAATTCCGGCCCGATAAGCCGCAATCACATCCATGAAACCTTCCATCAGATAGACCTCATGGCTCTTCTTGATAACCGGCTTGGCCTTATCCAGATGATAGAGCTCGTAGCTTTTATTGAAAATAGCGGTGCTGCGACTATTTTTGTACTTGGCCTGATGGCCGTCTGAAGCCGCCGCTTGCCAAATCCGTCCGGAAAAAGCCACAACCTGACCGCTGTCATTGGTCAGGGGAAACATAATCCGGTTCTGAAAGGCATCATAGACCAGATTATTCTCCGCCAGATTGAAGAGGCCTGAGTTCATGATGGTATTCTCATCAAACTTGCCAGCCATACTCTTATGAAGATAATTCCCCTCATTAGGAGCCAGCCCGATTTGAAAATGCTTAAGAACATCATCTGTCAGACCCCGCTGGTAGAGATAAGCCCGCGCTTCCTCTCCCATCTTGGTCGTCATCAGGACCGCATGGTAAAATTTCGCTGCCTCGGTATGGATATCGTAGAGAGCCTGGTGCGGATGGCTTTGTCTCGGTCGGTCATTGCCTACTGTCTCTACAGCCAAAGGAATCCCTGCTCGATCTGCTACAATCTGCACGGCATCCATAAAGGAAACGCCTCGATAATCCTCAATGAATTTGAAGACATCGCCCGACTTGCCGCAGCCAAAACAGTGATAAAACTGCTTGTCCTCTACAACGTTAAAAGAGGGCGTCTTTTCGCCATGAAAGGGACAGAGTCCCAGAAAATTCCGCCCAGCCTTAGTCAAGGCCACTGTTTCTCCTATGACATCGACGATATTGACGCTGTTTTTAATTTCAGAAATGATTTCTTTATCAATCAAGAGACAATACCTCCAATTTATCATAGAATATCATTCTATATTTTATACTAAAATGATGCAAATGTAAAATATTTGACAAACAAATATCTTGAGGATGTCATATAAATAAGCTATAATATAATCTCATTAATAAATTCTTGAAAGGAAAGAAAGAATGTTAAAGGATCTTAAAGAATTCTTGCTGCGCGGGAACGTGATTGATTTGGCAGTCGGTGTGATCATCGCTAACGCCTTTGGAGCAATCGTCACTTCATTGATTACTGACGTAATCACTCCCCTCTTCCTCAACCCAATTTTGAAAGCTGCAAACTTGGAGCAAATTTCTCAATTGAAATGGAACGGGATCGCTTATGGTAACTTCTTGAGCGCTGTAATTAACTTCTTGGTAATCGGTACTGTTCTCTTCTTCATCGTTAAGTCTGCTGAAAAAGCACAAAGCCTTGCTAAGAAGAAGGAAGAAGTTGAAGAAGCGCCAGCTGGACCAACTGAA
Organism: Streptococcus sanguinis; assembly: GCF_019929145.1. Lineage (GTDB taxonomy): Bacteria > Bacillota > Bacilli > Lactobacillales > Streptococcaceae > Streptococcus > Streptococcus sanguinis_U. The sequence goes on from NZ_JAHZOW010000001.1 coordinate 1,001,299, forward strand.
TTGGAAGTCCTGCAAGAAATCAAAGCTTTGTTGGCTGAGAAAAAATAAAGAGAATTCACTGATGAAAATCAGTGTTTTTTTCTTTCCTGTTGCTCATAATCATCCTCTTCTCTCCAAAGAGCCAAAACAAAAAACAGACCGAAGCCTGCTTTTTTGTTCAATTAGAATTTTTTACGTTTACGAGCTGCTTCTGATTTGCGTTTGCGTTTAACAGAAGGTTTTTCATAGAATTCACGTTTGCGTGTTTCTTGAAGAGTACCAGCTTTAGTAACCGCACGTTTGAAACGACGAAGTGCATCATCAAGTGATTCATTCTTGCGTACTACTGTTTTTGACATTTTTTTCACTCCCTTCAAGTCCAAAATCTATATAATCATACCACATATAGAAAAGAGTGTCAAGTATTTTCTGTAAGTATGATGTATCCCCTTTTTATGATACAAACAAGAAGACCAACTGCTCTGCTGCAGCTGGTCTTCTTTTGCTTAGAGGGTTTTACGCTTCTTAGCGGCTTTGGAAAGGGAAATATCCTGTACCTTATCATAGAACAGGAACTGCTGAATAAGCTCCCTGTCGCTCATGTCAGGATTCAAGTCAACAACATAGTCCAGCTTGATAGACTTCTTTTCAGCCGACTTGAGAGATGTCAGTTCGGCTGACTTACAAGTCGTTTCAAAGATAGCATCAAAGAGTACTTCGTAGTCAAAGTCAGCTGGAACCTGAACCTGGACATAACGTCTGGTCGGACTGACTGAAGTAAAGCTCATCTTTTCAAAGAGCATCCAGATGCCTGAAATAGCTAGAGTAAAGACAATTCCCAGTGCTACAAAGCCCATCCCTGTTGTAATCCCGATAGCTGTCGCCATAAAGATGGCTAGGAGCTCCTTGGAGCCACCTGCAGCCGACCGGAAGCGAATCAAACTGAAAGTTCCCGCTACGGCGACACTGGTACCCAGATTTCCATTAACCAAGAAGATGATAATGGAAATAATGGCTGGCAAAAGGGAGAGGGTGACGACAAATTCCTTGGTATAAATGGTTTGGCGCTTATAGACCTTGGCCAAGATAATTCCTAAAACCACACTAGTTGCTAGTGAAAAAATCAACGCTAAAGGATTTATCTTGACTTCCGTAGAGGAGTAGATACTGTTAAACAACTGATTGAGCATAGACTACCTCCTTAGGCCTTGACTGTTTGAGTCAGCCTTTCTTTAGTTTTCAGGTAGGCATTGCCGTATTTTGAGAAGGACTGGTCTTCAAGACCGTATTTATTCAGAATATCGGCTAGCCACTGAGGATATTGACCAGGAACCTTGATTTCCATAATCACCTTGTCGTCATCCAGCAAGGGCAGTCCATAGCGGCCTAAAGCCAAGTCTACATCATAATCTCGGTAGCGGATGTTGGAATCAACTGTCACACGAACTTTTTTATCTTCCAAGCCTCTCATAGAGTAGCGGTCATAGCTAATCACCATTTTTGGCTTCAAGTCTATATAGCGCTCCTGTAACTGCTCCACTTCTGCCTTGACCCGGTCATCAGAAATAGTATGGTCTGCCACACCATTCACAATATAGTTGGTCACAGAGAGAGGATTCGAAACCAAACGGTATTTGAAACCTACTTCATCACGTTTCTTCTTGATTTCCAAGAAAACTTGACTATCATCATTCGGCTGCTCAGCATAAGTCCGCATCCGCATCTTTTCACGACCACCTTTTCTGGCAATGGAATCCTGAATCATCTGGAACTCATCATTATCAAAATACACATTGGAAATGGTTGATGTCGCATAATCATCTGCGGTGAAGTAAGGCCTCATGTCAGCTTCAAGACGAGCTAGCATTGCTCGGTCAAGAATATACTTCGTTTCGATCCGTTGGAAATTTGTTTGGATTTGCTTTTGTTTCATTTGAATTCTCCTTTGATTCTACAAATGTAGTTTTTGCTTTCAAAAGAAATAGAGCTTCCGCTCTGCATCCTACAAGCGTCTGGATAAGCTTTGCTTTCTTCTCCTTTCCAAGCAGTATTTTTCAAAAACATTCTACAAATGTAGTTTATAAATTTATTCTACAATTGTCGTTTGTGAATGTCAAGAAAAAAGATAAATAATCTTTCAGTTTTTTTAGCATTAGGAAACGAAGTGCAAACTGTAAGCAAAATCGTCCTAAAAAAAGATAAACTGATGACTAACTGCTCTTGGAGGATTTCTAAATCCCCTTTTGAGAAGATAATAAAATTCTACCAGTCTAAGCTTTTAAGAAACTTAAACTGGCAGAATCCTTTATTTAATCGTCATCATGGTCATCATCATCGTCCGGATCATCGGTGTCTGTCGTATGAGAGGAACTGTTCTGAGACGGAGTTTGAACTGTCGCTGTACTAGCTCCAGTGTTCGCTCCGGTCGAGCCCGCTGCTCCCGTATTCCCTGTGCCTGCAGTAGCGCTGTTGTCAGCTGGAGTTGATGCAGCTGACGAGGATGGGTTGACTTCTTTTTCGACCGTTACCGTCTTTTCGACAATAGTATGCTGCTTGGATTGGATCAGTTTTCCATCCTTAGCATTGACAATGGTTTCATGGGCTGTTTGTCCGTGCGAGAAGCGAATGTTATAGGTGTCTTTCTCACGAGAAATTTGTAAATCTTTAATATCTTTTTCAGAAAGAGACAGCTCTTTTAAGACGGACGCTAGAGCCTGATGCTGACTGAGCCCTTGAGACTGTTTTTGCCCTGCAACAGGTCTGCTTTGTTGAGCAGCTGGACTTTCTAGAGCAAAGACCGAGCTAGTCAAGAGCAAAAGTAGAGGAACGGCCACTACAAAAGCAGCAGACAGAAACCTCTTAGGCAGGCGGTTATCCATAATACCAACAATCCGCCGCTTGAGATTAAACTTGTCAGAGTAAAAGCAGGTCGTCAGAGCAATTGGGGTCTTCTTACTGCGGTCTATCATGGTCAAAATCGTTTCACCGTAGAAAGTCCGATACTCTGTATCTCTACTGCTCAGAACATCGTAGTCACAGTACATTTCTCCTGCTTCCTGGGTTTCACGGCAGGCAAAGCGGACAACCGGGTTAAACCAGTGCAGACTCTTGGCAAAAATTCCCAAAAGATTAACTAAAACATCGCGGTGCTTATAGTGAGTCAGCTCATGCTTGAAAATCAGCTGCAGCTCTTCTTCTGTGTAGTCCAACTCTGGCAGCACGATTAAAATATCTCTGAAACCTAGCAGCATAGGACTTTGGGACATAGGATAGTGGAGCAGACGAATCCGGCCCTTAACTCCCATCTCCTGCTGAACAGCCCGCAGCTGAGCCATCGCTTCTTCGTCCTGAAACTCCGTGCCCCAGCGCTTCAGCATCTTTCTGAAGCGAATATAAGAATAAGCGTATCTTCCTATGCTAAAGACAAAGCCAATCAGCCAGATGGTAAAGAGAATTTCAAACCAAGGCAGGTTTAGAAAAGCCTCCCACAGATTTGTCTGGGCAGCCTTTTCAACAGTTTGAGAGGCGCCCTGCGTTCCACCTGTCTGGGTGGCAGTCACTGCTGTCTGAACTACCGATCCTGTATTCAGCCGAATCAGGCCTGAGCCAAATTGGGGACGGAACGGAAACAGAAAACTCAGCAATATCAGAAACCAAATAAAATACTTCACTCTGACCGAAATCTTAGTCTTAAAGGCCGTAAAAAGCAGACTAAGCAAAAGCACCAAAATGGATGTTGACAAACTGGTCAGCAGAAAAGAAAGAAGGAACTGTTTCATGCTTATCCCTCCATCCTACTTTCCTTGGTTGAGCAGACTGCGCAGCTCATCCAATTCATTTTCCGAAAAGGAGTTAGAAGAAAAGAGTGTTTTGACAAACCCGCCCATAGAACGACCACTGTGACGCTTCAAGAAATCCGAAGCCTCAACTTCCAGATACTCATCTTCTGAGATCAAGGCTGTATACTGCCTTTCACGCCCCTTGCGGACACTTTCTAAAAAGCCCTTTTCTGTTAAGCGAGCCAAGACTGTCAGCAAAGTCTGAGGCTTCCAGTGATTGTCGGGTCCTAACTTTTCCATGATACGAGCAGAGGTCGTCGGGGCAGGTAGCTGCCAAATTACCTTTAAAATAGTAAATTCCCCGTCTGGCAAACGTTTAATAGATCTTTTCATCGTTTCCACGCGCTTTCTAAATTAATGCTATTTCTATTTTTATTCTACACTTGTCTAACAAAAAAGTCAATCATTATATAAAAAAGAGCGAGAAATCAATTTTCTTCACTCTATTTAGAAAAATAAACTAAGCAGGGTCAGCATCGCCAGCCCTCCTTGCTTAAGCAGGATTTTGGGGTCACTGGTCACTGCACCGTAAGCTGCTACCAAGATGATATAAACCATAAAAATTCCCAGCCAAACCGGACTAGGCTGCACAAAGGCCGCAATCAGCACTAAAACAGCTATCAATCCGTTATAGACTCCTTGGTTTTTGAAAAGAGTATTGACCGACTGCTGCCCCAACTCTTCTTGCGACATACCGAAAACCCGAGCTGTCGCTGCAGAAGTCGTCGCGAAGGTCTCCAAGTACAGGATATAGAAAAATTCCAAGGCAACCAAGCTTGCCAGAATCAGTGTAATAATAGACATTTTGCCCTCCTAAAATAAATAACGAAACTTAGTATAACACAGAATGACTGGAACTGCGAAAACATTGCTCAAAAATGGACATTATGTATAAAAATAAATACTAAAAATACTGAAGAAAAAAAGCGTAGCAGAAATCAGCAATTTCTGACTAGATGTGATACAATCTTTTTTGAAAAATGGAGGTAAATTATGTTAACCTATGATTTAATTGTCATCGGCTTTGGGAAAGCCGGTAAAACATTGGCAGCCAAAATGGCGGCTCAAGGAAAAAAAGTTGCTTTGATTGAGCGAAGCAAGGCTATGTACGGGGGAACCTGTATCAATATCGCCTGCATCCCAACCAAGACCCTGCTTGTCGCAGCTGAAAAAGGCCTGGCTTTCGACCAAGTCATGGCTGAAAAGAACGCTGTAACCAGCCGTCTCAACAGGAAGAACTATGCAGCAATCAGTGGTGCTGGTGTCGACATCATCGATGCGGAAGCTCATTTCCTTTCCAATAAAGTCATCGAAATCACAGCTGGTGATGAAAAAGAGGAAATGACTGCTGAAACTATTGTCATTAATACCGGTGCCGTTTCCAATGTCCTGCCAATTCCTGGACTGACTGAAACCGAGCATGTCTATGACTCAACTGGCATTCAAAATCTGAAGGAACTTCCTAAACGTTTAGGAGTTCTGGGTGGCGGTAACATCGGACTAGAATTCGCTGGACTCTACAACAAATTGGGCAGTCAGGTGACTGTGCTGGATGCTGCTCCTGTCTTTCTCCCTCGAGTAGAGCCTTCTATCGCTGCTCTAGCTAAGCAGTACATGGAAGAAGACGGAATCCAGCTCCTGCAAAATGTACAAACCAAGCAGATTAAAAATGATGGTGCTGAAGTTGTCGTTGTGACTGAGGAGGGAGAATTCCGCTTTGATGCCCTGCTCTATGCTACTGGCCGCAAGCCCAATGTTGAGCCACTGCAGTTGGAAAATACAGATATCGAGCTGACAGAGCGGGGAGCGATTAAGGTCAATAAGCACTTGGAAACATCTGTACCTGGTGTTTTTGCGGCGGGCGATGTCAATGGCGGTCTGCAGTTTACTTATATCTCACTGGATGACTTCCGTATCCTTTATAGCTATCTGGCTGGCGATGGCAGCTACACACTGGAAGACCGTAAAAACGTCCCTACCAGCATGTTCATCACACCGCCTTTGGCTCAAATCGGATTGACTGAAAAGGAAGCCAAAGAGCAAGGACTGCCGATTGCAGTGAAGGAGATTCCAGTCGCAGCAATGCCTCGTGGTCATGTCAATGCTGACTTGCGTGGTGCCTTCAAGGCCGTTGTCAACACTGAAACCAAGGAAATCGTCGGAGCAACTATCTTCTCGGCTGGAGCTCAGGAAATTATCAATATCCTGACTGTAGCCATGGATAATAAGATTCCTTACACCTACTTGAGCAAGCAAATCTTCACCCACCCAACGCTGGCTGAAAACCTCAATGATTTATTTGCTATCTAATTTTAAGCCCCAGCTGGGGCTTTTAAGATGTCTTTAAAACATTTGCTTACATTTCAACCCCTTTTTATGGTACAATAATGCTAGTTTATTTTAAAAAGATTGAGGAAAATTATGTCTGAACTGTATGATATTACGATTGTCGGCGGCGGTCCAGTTGGCCTATTCGCAGCTTTTTACGCCCATCTGCGCCAAGCCAAGGTTAAAATCATTGATTCCCTGCCTCAGCTGGGTGGTCAGCCAGCCATTCTCTATCCAGAGAAGAAAATTCTGGATGTACCGGGCTTTACCAATCTAAGTGGCGAAGAACTGACACAGCGTCTGATTGAGCAGCTGGAAACTTTCCAGACTGAGATTTGCCTCAATGAAACGGTTCTGGATATCGTTAAATCTAATGATGGCTTCACCATCACGACTTCTCAAGCCCAGCATCAGACCAAAACCATTATCATCGCCATGGGAGGCGGCGCCTTCAAACCGAGGGCTTTGGAGTTAGACGATGCTGAAAGCTACAGCAACCTTCACTATCACGTTTCAAACATCAGCCAGTACGCAGGCAAAAAGGTTGTTGTTCTGGGCGGCGGTGACTCGGCTGTTGACTGGGCGCTAGCTTTTGAAAAGATTGCAGAAACCAGTCTGGTTCATCGTCGGGACAACTTCCGAGCTTTAGAGCATAGTGTGGAAGAACTCAAGGCTTCTAGTGTTGAGATTAAGACACCATTTATACCGAGCCGATTGGTTGGTGAAAATGGCAAGATAACCCACTTGGAAATCAGCCAAGTCAAAGGAGAGGAAAGTCAGCTTCTGCCTCTGGATCACCTCTTTGTCAACTACGGTTTTAAATCCTCTGTCGGCAATCTCAAAGATTGGGGCTTGGAGCTCAACCGTCACAAAATTTTGGTCAATAGCAAGCAAGAAACTTCCGTGCCAGGTATCTATGCAGCTGGTGACTGCTGCAGCTACGAGGGAAAGATTGACTTGATTGCGACTGGGTTAGGTGAGGCACCTACTGCTGTCAACAATGCCATTAACCATATCTATCCTGAGCAAAAAGTCCAACCCAAACATTCTACAAGCCTATAAAAAAACAGCTGCCGAGCTCAAGCTCAGCAGCTTTTATAATTCATCTGCGATTTTATTGATTTTTCTCAAGCGATGATTGACGCCGCTCTTAGTCAGTGGCCGGCTCAGACTATCAGCCAACTGCTGGATGGAGTAGTCTGGATGCTGGATGCGAAGCTGGGCTACCTCCTGCAGGTCTACAGGTAGACTCTCAATGCCAATATTATCACTGATTTTAGCAATATTGTTGATGATTTTCATACTGGCTGTGACTGTGCGGGCAATGTTCGCTGTCTCCGCATTATTAGCGCGGTTGAGGTCATTGCGCGCTTCCCGCATGAGCTTAAGAGACTCAAACTCAGCCATGGCTTCCATAGCCCCGATGACAATGAGAAAATCCATGATGTCTTCAGCTCTCTGCAGATAAGTGACAGCCCCCTTCTTGCGCTCAATGGTCTTAGCATCCAACAGAAAACGACGCATCAAGGCAGCCAAGTCCTCAGCATGATCCAGATAAACGGACAGGATTTCCAGCTGGTACTTGCCTGAGTCTGGCTCCCGCATGCTGCCATTTGAGAGAAAGGCTCCCCGTAGGTAGGCTCGACTGGCTTCGTCATCAGTCAAAATAGCCTGGTCAATCCCTGCCTCGGTACCAAAAAAGGAGTCAGCCAAGTGCAGGTCAGAAAGGATTTCTTCCACTTTCTGATCTAGAAATACTGTATAAACACGGTTCTTGCGCAGATTGGTCTTCTGATGGTGGCGGATTTCTGACTTGACCTGATAAAGGTCAGATAGCAACTCATAGAGATGGCGGGCAATTTTGGCATTTTCTGTTGTGACAGACAGGGTCAAACCACTGCTGGCCAAACCCAAACTGCCAGACATCTTAATCATGGCTGACAGCTCATTTTTATCTCTGCTTGCCAGACTCAGCAGTTCTTCTTTTACTTTTACTGTAAAGCTCATTTGCGTACCTGTATAATCTGCATCAATTCGTCAACGACCAACTCACCATCATGGAAAGCTCCGCCATTTTCCAAACGCAGAAAGTTTGAAGAAATAACGCGCGGAACCTGCTCTTGTAAGCCTTGAAAATCATGCTCCACCTGTATCAGATATTCGTCAAACTGGTTACTGTCCATGTACTCATGAGGGACAGGTTCGATATTGACCAAGACTGTATCTACAAACTTCCTGCCTAAATGACGGTGCAGGACCTGAACATGATCGCTGTCCGAAAAATGCTCTGTTTCACCTCGCTGGGTCATAATATTGCAGACATAAGCCACTTCTGCCTTGGTATCCAAAAGTGCCTGACCGATTTCCTCAATAACGAGATTAGGCAAGATAGAGGTAAATAGTGAACCTGGTCCCAGAACCACCATATCGCTTTCTAAGATGCTCTCGACCACCTTTTTACTGGCAGAAGGCTTCTTGTCATCATAGGTATTGGTCACATAGACCCGCTCAATCATTCCACTCTTGCTGGTCAGATTGCTTTCACCGACAACTTCCGTCCCATCTGCAAACACAGCATGCAGAGTTAAAGGGGTGTCACTAGAAGGGTAGATTTTGCCTGTCGTATGGAAGAACTTGGTCAAAAGCTGCATGGCATTATAAGTTGAGCCCTGCATTTCGGAAATGCCGGCAATAATCAGATTGCCCAAGGGATGCCCCGCTAGAACGCCATCTCCTTCCGCAAAGCGATACTGGAAGACCTTCTCATAAAACTTTGGCATGTCGGACATAGCTACCAGCACATTTCGCAAGTCACCTGGCGGAGTTAACTGCTGGATGTTTTTCCGCAGCTCACCAGAACTGCCGCCATCATCTGCTACTGTAACAATGGCTGTAATCTCTACGTCCTTTTTACGCAGGCTGTCTAAAATAACTGAAATTCCTGTTCCACCGCCAATGACTGTAATTCGTGGCTTTCTCATGAGCGGTTCACCGTTTCTTTCCGACGGTTTTTGTCGCGGTGACTGGCATTGACCGGCCAATTTTTAGCCAAATCATCTGCTAAGCGCTGAGCAAAGGCTACACTGCGGTGCTGACCACCTGTACAGCCAACAGCAATCGTCAGGATAGACTTTCCTTCCTTCTGATAGCCTGGCAAAATGGGCTCGATCAAGCCCAGCAGATGCTGGTAAAATTCTTCTGACTCGGCATGGTTCATGACATAGTCAAAGACATCCTTGTCCAAGCCTGTCTGATTGCGTAGCTCAGGCTTATAGTAGGGATTTGGCAGAAAGCGCACATCAAAAACCAAGTCAGCATCTAAAGGCAGACCGTATTTGAAACCAAAACTCATGACCTCAATGCGGAAACTGTGCATGTCAGCCTGATTTGAAAATTGCTCAGAGATGGTCTTTCTGAGCTCCCGTGGTGTCAAATCTGTTGTGTCCACAACATTTTGGCTAAGATTTTTCAGAGGAGCTAAAAGTTCACGCTCCAGCTTAATCCCATCTAAAATCCGTCCATCAGCTGCCAGCGGATGGCTGCGCCGAGTTTCTTTATAACGAGCTACTAACTCCTTATCCGCCGCATCTAGGAAAAGAATCTTAAAATCAATATTCTCATTTTGCTCTAATTCATCCAAAACGTTCTGGATTTGCAAAAAGAAGGAACGGCTGCGCATATCGACAACCAGAGCCAATTTATCATTGTCAGTGGTCCCTTCGACCAGCTGCAAGAACTTCGGCACCAGAGTCGGCGGCATATTATCAATGGTAAAATAACCCAAATCTTCAAAGGACTGGATGGCTACGGTTTTCCCCGCCCCGCTCATTCCAGTCACAATGACAAGCTGAATTTTCTTCTCAGACATAATAATCCTTTCATCAGATAGAATCTGTCAAAGAGTGGTTTTCCCCCGCTCTTTTTTAGAGAATCTCGGCAATAACCTCGATCTCAATCTTCACATCCTTAGGCAGGCGAGCCACTTCGACTGCTGAACGAGCTGGAAATGCTTCTGTAAAGGCCGTTTTGTAAACTTCATTAAAGGCCACAAAATCATTGATATCACTCAAGAAGCAAGTAGCCTTGACTACATGGTCAAAATCTGTTCCAGCGGCTTCCAAAATGGCTGAAACATTTTTCAGCACCTGCTGGGTCTGCTCTTCAATAGTCGTCCCAATGATTTCTCCAGTTTCAGGAGACAGGGGAATTTGCCCGCTCGCGAACAAAAGATTGCCGACAATTTTTCCTTGAACATAAGGTCCAATCGCTGCTGGTGCTTTATCTGTATGAATCGTTTTTGCCATAATTATCACTTCTCCTACTTATTTTTTTCATTATACCATAAAATAGCAAGCAATGGCCACGACAGATTGATAAGCCTTGACTTTTTCCATTTTTTCATTAATGATGTCCTTAGAAGCTAAAAGGAAATCGACTTACCTATCAGAACACATTTTTTAAGATTTAAAAACGCTGAGAAATTTTTCCCAGCGTTTATAGTTTCAAAATCAGAAGTCTTATTCCTCTTCTGCTTTCGCTAATGCTTCTCTTTCCAGACGCAGCTTGCGTTTGGGGTTGAGTTTATTAAAGAGCTCTTCTAGCTTTTCTGCATTCCAGACGTCGGCTGCAGAGACAAAATTTCCATTTTCATCGCGGAAGGATATTGGTTTATCACCCATTGCAAGCCTCCTTAGTCAACGAATTCAAACTCGAACTTGCCGATGCGAACCAAGTCGCCATCCTTGGCTCCACGAGCCCGAAGGGCTTCATCAACTCCCATACCACGCAGTTGACGGGCAAATTTCATAACTGCTTCATCGCGGTCAAAGTTGGTCATACTAAAGAGTTTCTCAAGCTTGTCACCAGACAGTACCCAAGTCGCGTCATCATCACGAGAAATTTCAAAGGCTGGTGCTTCTTCGTCAAAGCCATAGTAAGCTTCTTCTTCCATTTCAGACTCATCATAAAGCAAGAACTCTGGTGTCTTATCCAGTAACTCTGCAGTCGCATCCAAGAGAGTCGCAAGGCCTTGCTTAGTCAGACTGGAAATCGGGAAGATTTGCGGTAGTTCCGCAAACTCATCATAATTAGCTGCTAACTTCTCTTTGAATATCTTAAGATTTTCAGCGCTATCTGGCATATCCATCTTGTTGGCAACAATAATCTGCGGGCGCTCCATGAGACGAAGATTGTAGGATTCCAACTCTTTATTGATAGCCAGATAGTCCTCATAAGGGTCACGTCCCTCACTAGCTGACATATCGATGACATGCAGGATGACCCGTGTCCGCTCAATATGACGGAGAAACTGGGTTCCCAGTCCCACTCCTTGGCTAGCCCCCTCAATCAAACCCGGCAGATCTGCCACCGCAAAGGACTCTCCAGAATGAGTGCGAACCATGCCTAGATTGGGCACGATTGTCGTGAAATGATAGGCACCAATCTTAGGCTTGGCTGCTGTAATAACACTAAGCAAAGTGGATTTCCCGACAGATGGGAATCCGACCAGACCAACGTCTGCTAGGACCTTGAGCTCAAGCAGAAGCTCTCTCTCTTGACCTGGTTCTCCATTTTCAGAAATCTCAGGTGCAGGATTTTTAGGCGTCGCAAAGCGGATATTTCCGCGACCGCCTCGGCCACCACGCGCTACGATAAATTCTTGACCATTTTCTACCAAGTCTGTCAGCACCTTGCCAGTCTCAGCATCACGAACCGTCGTCCCCTGCGGCACACGAACAATCAAGTCCTCAGCCCCTCGGCCATGCATTCCCTTGGTCATGCCCTTTTCACCAGACTGAGCCTTGAAGTGGCGATTGTAACGAAAATCCATCAGGGTACGCAGGCCCTCGTCTACAACAAAAACAACATTGCCGCCTCGACCGCCATCGCCACCCCAAGGACCGCCATTAGGAACATATTTTTCACGGCGAAAGGCCACCATGCCATCGCCACCATTGCCAGCCTTAACTTGAATCTTGGCCGTATCTAAAAACATACTCATTTTTTCTATTCTCTTTTTCTAGTCTAAAAAAACGCCCTGAAGCGTTTGGATTAAAAGATTGCACTGAGAGCGGAAGCAAAGATAGCTCCAACTGTCACGATGAGCATGATAATCACGACCAGCATCGTCAATTTTTCAAATCCTGTTTTTTTGCGTTGTCCGTTATCTCCAAAAGCCACGATAACACCTCTATCCTTTAAAAATTACTAGGTCTATTCTAACATGATTGCTCCGTTTTTTCAAATGGAAAAGTATGCAAAAAGGCTTTAAGAGAAAACTCTTAAAACCTTTGAATTTTATCTAGTCTTTTTTTGAAGAAAAACATAGCTTCCAAAGCCAACTAAGATTGCCAAACCTGCAACTGACAGCCAAAGTGTAGTTTCTTGACCAGTCTTAGGCAGAACTTTTTTGTTGCCTCCTGCAGCACCCGGATCGTTGGTACCATTGTTTGAATTGTTATTTCCATTCCCTGGATTGTCTGTTCCACCCTTTGGATTGTCGGAACTGTTACCAGGGGTATTGTTACCATTGCCTGGGGTATTATTTGGATTATTGTTTGGATTATTATTTGGGTTGTTGTTTGGATTGTTGTTATTGCCAGGAGTTGGCGGCTGAACTGACTTGCCTGGATCATTACCTCTATAAGTATTTGTAAAGACTGGATCCAAGTCATACTTAACAGAGCCTAAAAGCTCACCATTAACGTCAGTTACAGTAACTGTCAGCTGTGCTTCCTTGTCATCATAGACGTAGTTAGGATCGTTTCCTGGGATTTCCTTAATGCTATAGCGGTAAGTACCAGCAGCACTGTAGTTTAAAGCCTTGAAGTTGATAGAGCCGTCTGCTTCATTGGTAACTGTTTGAAGCAAGTTACCATTTTCATCAAAGAGACCAAAGGTAAACTGACCTTTTTCTAACTCTTTGTTAACAAGCTTCTTCTGAGCCTTAATCATTACGTCTTTTGCTAACAATCCGCTTCCTTTACCAGAACCATCTTCTAAGCGGACTGACTTAGTAATAGTACGCTCTGGGAAGCCTTTAGCTGTCCAAGACAAGGTGTTGTTAACCACATCGCCTACTTGAACACCATCTGGTACGCGAGTAGAGTACTCGATGTACATTGGCCAATTGTAGTTATCACCAAAGTTGATGGTAAAGCCATTGGCATCACCATTAGCATTTTGCGTAAGAACCGCCTTGTTAGTGAAGTTATCCAAAACAGGCAGAGTCAGCAAGTGCGCTTCATTGCGGATACCACCTTCTACAGGAGCATAACGAACTGCGCGCAGTGTACCTGGTACCAGTGTTAGACCATCGCCAAAGTTGTCTGAAATCACCATGTTACGAAGCATGTCCTGTCTTGCATTCAGGATAATGCGCCATTTGACAATCTTTGGATCGCTACTGTCTTGGTAACCATATTTCATTTCATACTCACCAGCAGTTCCTTCTACCTTTTCGTATTGGAAAGAAAAATCTGTCTGGCCAAATTTGAAGGAAACTGGCCCTGAATTTTGCACCTTGTCGTTATTAACTCGTACATTAAAAGTCAGGGACATTTCTTTTTGTTCGGTGTAGTTAGTAAAGTAATTACTAAAGGTTACCGTAACAGTCTGACTTGCTGGATTCGCTTGAGCTTTTCCGACTACTTCTCCCTTGTGATTGACAACATCAGATACTTGGAAGTTTAAGGGAGTAATCAGGGTTAATTCCTGCGGCAGTGAGAAAGTAAGGGTGTCGCCTTCAGCGATAGTTTGAGATGACGGGAATGTGAAACTAGTTGTTACAGACAGAGTTTCATTGGTCATAACTGTTGAGTCACTTGTTAATGGCACACCATCTTTGGTAATGCTTGTTTGCTGGGTATAATCTGTTACCTCAGCAGCCTGTGTCCTAGCAGCCAAACCAAGACCTGTAACAATGGCCGTTAACAAGATTAAAATTTTAAGAATGAGTGTTTTCTTATTTTTCATCTTATACTCCTTTCGTAGCTTATTATACCAAGAGTATTGCAATTTATCAACATTTTTATTCAAAGTGTTTAAAAATTCATACGAATATAAAAAAACCAAGACATTATGTCTCAGTTTCTTTACATTTATTAGTCTATCCCAATTTCATCTCGAACAACATTGGCAATGGTATCTACATAATAATTTACTTCTTCGTCAGTTGGTGCTTCAGCCATGACTCTCAGCAGAGGCTCAGTTCCACTCGGACGAACCAAAATCCGGCCATTGCCAGCCATTTCGGCTTCCATTCTCTCAATCACCGTCTTGATAGCTGGAACTTCCATCGCCTTGTCCTTCATACTGTTTTCCACACGGATATTGACTAGTTTCTGCGGATAGATGGTTACTTCAGCAGCCAATTCGGATAGTTTCTTACCTGTTTCCTGCATGACCTTGGTCAATTGCACAGCTGAAAGCTGACCGTCACCTGTTGTATTGTAGTCCATGATGATAACATGTCCAGACTGCTCGCCACCTAGATTATAACCATTCTTGCGCATTTCCTCTACTACATAGCGGTCACCAACTGCTGTCACAGCCTTTTGAATACCTTCGCGATCCAAAGCCTTATGGAAGCCAAGATTGGACATGACGGTCGTAACAATGGTATTCTGCGCCAGCTCACCTTTTTCAGACAGGTACTTCCCGATGATGTACATAATCTTGTCACCATCTACCAGCTCACCATTTTCATCCACAGCAATCAAGCGGTCACTATCTCCATCAAAGGCCAGACCAATCGCTGCACCAGACTCACGAACAACTTCCTGCAAAGCTTCAGGATGCGTAGACCCGACATTCAGATTGATATTGAGGCCGTCTGGATTTTCTCCGATAATGGTCAACTGTGCGCCTAGATCCGCAAAAATCTGACGGGCGCTGGTTGAAGCCGCACCGTTGGCCGTATCTAAAGCTACATGCATTCCTTCTAGTTCTAAGCCAGTTGAAACCAAGTATTGTTGGTACTTGCGCAGTCCTTCTGGATAGTCCACCAAGTCACCCAATCCTTCTGCGCTTGGACGTGGCAAGGTATCTTCTGCTGCGTCCAACAAAGCTTCGATTTCCAACTCACGCTCATCATCCAGCTTATAGCCGTCACCACCAAAGAATTTGATACCATTATCCAAAGCTGGATTGTGGCTGGCAGAAATCATGACTCCGGCGCTGGCTTTCTCTGACTTGACCAAATAAGCTACACCAGGCGTTGCAATGACACCCAATTTATAGACATGAATCCCAACGGACAAAAGTCCTGCAACCAAGGCGCTTTCCAACATTTCTCCTGAAATTCGAGTATCCCGGCCAACAAAGACCCGAGGCACTTCACTTTCATGCTGGCTCAGAACATAACCACCAAAGCGGCCAAGTTTAAAGGCCAATTCCGGCGTTAATTCTACATTTGCTTCTCCGCGAACACCATCGGTTCCAAAGTATTTACCCATTATAAATAGTTTCCTTTCATAAGACCTGGATGTAAAGATATAGGCTGCAAGCAAGGCAGATTGCTTTAATCCAAGTTTATTTTCAAAATTTTATTTAGTTTTTATTTGATGAGCTCGTATTTGAGCTACTGTTAGAGGAAGACGAGCCTGAGCTGTCTGCTGTTTTAGTGTTGACACGCATAGTTGTTTCAAATGGTGTCACCACGCTTGGCATGACATTTCCCTGACCATCAACAGCCTGCAGCGGTGCTGTTCCGCTGTAGTTGCCGGTGATAATGACATTGGTCGGAAGAATAGCTACGACAGACTCAATCTTAGATAGGGTCTCCTCGTCACTTGTTACAGTAGCTTCCTTATTTTCCAAGGTCACACCACTGATAGACACATTTTCAGCCACTTGGCTGTCTGTGATGAGGTAGCGGACCTCAACCTTCTTGCTGGCTTTTTTACCAATCTTAACCGAAATCTTCTGCGGGGTGACTGTAGCAGTCAGACCGCTCGGCAGGTTTTCCACTTTTAGCGGAATCTCTACTGTGCCTTCTGTAGCCTTGGAAAGATCAGCTACAACTCGAAACTTCCGAGTACTTTCCTGCATTTCACTGGCTAGATTGACTCGGTTGGAGCCTGTCAAGGCAACGGAAACTTCAGAAGTAAAACCGCTGATAAAGTAATTCTCGCTGTCATATTTGATGTCAATCGGCACATTGGAAACCGTATTGGTATAAGTTTCAGATGTGACCTGTCGAACTCCTGTATTGTTTTGATAACTGCTAGAGGTTGCATAGACAAAAAGTACTAGGGCAAAGAAAAACGAAGAGATGATATAAAGAATTTTTTTACGTTTTTTCATTTCTTCCATCCTCCCATGAAGCGTTTTTTCAAACCCGCTGGCTTGTCCTGCTCTGATAAGAAGACCTTTCTCAGCTCTATCTCAAACTCATCCAAAGTCAAATCATGCTTGAAAATTCCATTGTGTGTAGTGGAAATCCCACCTGTTTCTTCTGAAACAACAAAAGTAAAAGCATCGGATACTTCAGACAGGCCAATAGCTGCGCGGTGCCGGGTTCCAAACTCCTTAGAGATGCCGCTGCTTTCTGTCAGAGGCAGGTAGGCACAGGAAGCCGCAATCTTATTGTTTTTTATGATGACAGCCCCATCATGCAATGGCGTATTGGGGATAAAAATATTGATTAGTAGCTCTCCGGACACATCTGCATCCAAGGGAATCCCTGTTGCAATGTACTCCTGCAAGGTGCGGGTTCCCTGAATGGCCACCAAAGCCCCGATTTTCCGCGGACTCATATAGGCAACAGACTTGACAAAGGCCTGAACCATTTTTTCTTCGTTACTGATGGGCGTCGCAGAAAAAATATCCGTTGCTCGGCCCAGCTTTTCCAATCCTGCCCGAATCTCAGGCGAGAAAATCACCACAGCCGCAATAACCCCGTAAGTGATGACCTGATTAATCAACCAAGAAATGGTGGTAAAGCCGATGATATTGGCAAAAAACTGTGCCAAGATAAAGAAGAGCACCCCACGGACCAAAATCATAATCTTGGTACCGGCAATGGCCTTGATTAGATAATATAGAATCCATGCGACGATAGCGACGTCAATAATATTAATTACAATCCTCCAAGGGTCAGAAAACAAACTGGCCCAATATTGGAGATTGGTTAGTTGTTGAAAATTCATACTTAGACTTCCTACTCCTCTACAAGCAAAATCAAACAGCTGTAGCAACAAATCGAGCTTATTAAATCTAGTCACAGCCTGATTTTATCTTGTAATTAGAGTTTACTCAATTAACTTCTCTCTTTTTATTTTACAGTGGGTCTTAATGCTTAAAGACTTACCACCCCATTATATCACGTTTGTCAATATTTTTCTGTAACCTTCTTTACTTTTTTATGATAAAATATTTCTTATGAAGATAAAAACAGCATTGGGCCTCTTGGCAGGAAAGTCCTCCCACTTTGTTCTCAGCAAAATGGGGCGTGGATCGACTCTGCCAGGGAAAGTTGCCCTGACATTTGATAAAAATATTCTACAGAACCTAGCAAAGAACTATGAGGTCGTGGTTATTACCGGAACCAATGGTAAAACTCTGACTACAGCTCTGACAGTAGGCATTCTCAAGGAAGCCTTTGGAGAAGTGGTGACCAATCCCAGCGGTGCCAATATGATCACTGGGATTACGACAACCTTCCTGACTGCTAAAAAAGGCAAATCTGGCAAACATATCGCTGTGCTAGAAATAGATGAAGCCAGCCTATCTCGGATTTGTGATTATATCAAGCCTAGTCTCTTCGTCTTTACCAATATTTTCCGCGACCAGATGGACCGCTATGGTGAGATTTACACGACCTACCAGATGATTCTGGATGCTGCAGCTAAAGTGCCTGAAGCGACTGTACTGATGAATGGTGACAGCCCGCTCTTTAACTCGGTCACCCTAAAGAATCCTGTCCGCTACTATGGATTTGACACCGAGAAAGGTCATGCCCAGCTAGCTCACTACAATACAGAGGGCATCCTCTGCCCCAAGTGCGAGCATATCCTCAAGTACGAGCTCAATACTTATGCTAATCTGGGGGCTTATATCTGTGAGGACTGCGGCTTCAAGCGCCCTAAGCTTGACTACAGCCTGATCGCTCTCAAAACACTTGAGCATAACCGCTCGGCCTTTACCATTGATGGTCAAGACTATCAAATCAATATCGGCGGTCTTTATAATATTTACAATGCTTTAGCTGCTGTGTCAGTAGCTCAGTTCTTTGGTGTCGAGCCGGCTACTATCAAGGCTGGCTTTGACAAGAGCCGAGCCGTCTTTGGTCGTCAGGAAACTTTCAAAATCGGTGATAAGGAATGTACCTTAGTCTTGATTAAAAATCCGGTTGGGGCGACCCAAGCTTTGGATATGATTGGACTTGCACCATTTGACTTTAGCTTGTCTGTCCTACTCAATGCCAACTATGCAGACGGCATTGATACCAGCTGGATCTGGGATGCTGATTTTGAGAAGATTCTAGAGATGGAGATTCCTCATGTCATTGCAGGTGGTGTCCGCCACTCAGAAATTGCTCGTCGACTGCGGGTAACGGGCTATCCAGCAGATCAGATTACCGAAGTCAAAGATTTGGAAGCAGTCTTTAAGACCATTGAACAGCAAGAAACCAAGCATGCCTATATCTTAGCAACTTATACTGCCATGCTGGAATTCCGCGAATTACTGGCAGAACGACAAGTGGTCAGAAAGGAGATGAACTAATGGTATACAGATCCCTTACTTCTCCTGAAAACAAGGACTATCGCTACGATGTAAAGATTGCCCATCTCTATGGCAATCTCATGAATACCTACGGCGATAACGGTAATGTTCTCATGCTCAAGTATGTGGCTGAAAAGCTAGGCGCTAGGGTTAAAGTCGATATCGTCTCTCTAGAAGATGACTTTGACAAGGACAGCTACGACATCGTCTTCTTTGGCGGAGGTCAAGACTATGAGCAAACGATCGTGGCTCGTGACTTGCCAGCTAAAAAGGAAGCTTTGGAAAGCTTCATCAATGAAAACGGCGTAGTGCTAGCTATCTGCGGAGGTTTCCAACTTTTAGGCCAATACTATATCGAAGCTTCTGGCCGACGAATCGAAGGTCTGGGCATCATGGGCCACTATACCCTCAACCAGACCAAAAACCGCTATATTGGTGATATTAAGATTCATAACGAAGAATTCGATGAAACCTACTATGGCTTTGAAAATCACCAAGGGCGTACTTTCCTCTCTGACGACGAAAAACCTCTGGGCAAAGTCGTCTATGGAAATGGCAACAATCAAGAGGATGGTTGCGAGGGTGTTCATTATAAAAATGTCTTTGGCTCCTACTTCCACGGTCCCATCTTGTCCCGTAATGCGAACTTGGCCTACCGTCTGGTGACCACTGCTCTGAAAAACAAGTATGGCTCAGATATTGAACTGGCGGCTTATGAAGATATCCTAGCCCAAGAAATCCCAGAAGAATATGGAGATATCAAGAGCAAGGCTGAGTTTGAATAGATAAACAGGAGAATCACTATGAAAGAAAAATTGCATTATATCCTGCTTTTAATTACCATTCTATTGGTTGCCAGTATTTCCTTGGCCAATATGCAGAGTGTCAATGTTAGCTTTATCTTGTTCAGCTTCAAACTTCCCTTAATCATATTGATTTTGGTCTCAGTGCTCCTAGGCTCTGTCACGACCTTTCTCATCAGCATGCTAAAAAACTTCTCTCTGAAAAAAGAGCTTAAAAAAACCAAAGAAGCACTTAAAAATTCCCATACAGAAAACTAGGTTGGAAATCACTCCAGCCTAGTTTGTTTGTATTCTCATTTGATAAAGGTAGGAAATCAAAGCCAATCCCATCACTCCGAAACCAATCAGAAGAAAGGAAAGGGTATGGACACTCGGCAGAAAAGTCATCAGAAAAGTCGCAGGAGGCATGAAAAGAATTGCCAGCGTGTAGATCGTTGAGAAAACGCGACCTAGATACTGCTTGTCCACCTTGGTCTGAACCTGGCTGAAGAAATGAATGTTGAAAACAGTCATAAAGAGCTCGCAGATTAGATTACCAGAATAGGAGAAATATGGATGAACCGGTAGCAAGGCAGAGACGCCCATGACTGCGACTCCAACACCGGTCAATAGCAGAGCTAGGAGTAGATTTCCCATACTGGCCTTAACCTTGCTGGCTAGAATGGCTCCAACGATTGAGCCTACAGCTCCCAAACTCAAAATAGTCGCATAAGAGCCGGTCTTATCGTAGAGCTGATTGGTAAAAGGCAATAGATAATTAAAGGCCGCAAAGAAAAAGTTGACTGCGGAAGCTACTAAAAGCAGAAAGAAGATTTCTTTTTGCTGACGGATATAAACTAAACCTTCCTTGATATCTCCCAGGATATTTCCAAAATTGATGGGAGACTTCTGCTTGCTTGGCTCATGATTAGGCAGAAAGTAAACCAAGGCAAAAGCCAGAAAGAAGCTAAGAGCATCCAGCTGAAAGGTCACACTCAAATTTACATACTGCATCACGATAAAAGATAAAACTGGAGCTGAGACGCTGATAACCTGCAAGGCCAATTCCAGATGAGAATTGTAGATTACAATGTCTTCCTTGTCTACAATTTCGGTAATATAAGACTTATTAGCTGGTCGAGAAAAGGCAAAGGCTATAGCCTGAACCACATTGGCAAAAATCAACGCTCCAATCATGAGCTGGTTATTTGAAATAAAAGAAATCAGCAGACAAAGACCAGCACAAATCAAGTCCGTTACCATCAGCACCTTACGTCTGGAAAAGCGGTCCGTAATAGCTCCCCCAAAAGGATTGGATAAGATGGAAGTGACTAGCTCCGATATCTGGTAAATGCCCAAGACCGTCTGTCCCAGAGCTCCCAAAGAAGCAAGCCAGATACTATTCCCATAATCATAAAGCATATTCCCAATTTTATTAATCGCAGCTCGTGTAATCAGCTGTGCTGCCTGTCGATTCATAAAAATACCTCCTTCCATTTCTGAAACTATTGTATCAGGAATGGAGGGAGGTTCTTTATTTTTCCCATATTTGGGAAATTATGCTTTTACAAACTTATCGAAATGCTCTTGATAATAGGCGACTTGCTCAGGTAGTTCCAGCACTTCAAAGATATGCATGGCTTCCTGCATTTGCGTGATTCCCTGCTTCTTCTGTCCCTTCTGATAAGCCGCAAAACCCTTGAGATAGAGGAACACATTGCGTTCATAGAGTTTGATGCCTTTGCCAATGATTTTCTCTACGTAAGCCTCAAAATAACTAGCTTATCAAAAGAACGACTTTCCAAACAATGCTGGTAACAATTGAGGGCTAGAATCAAGACTAGTCTCTTATGGCGACCGATTTCTTTGTAGTAGTCCTCCCGCTCCATGACTTCCTTGCCCAGACGGTAGACATAGTCCACATCATAAAAACTATAGAGATTGCCAAAGAGAATCAGCTCATACATAGTCCAGTCTTCCACTTGGAAAAGATAATCAGCCACCTTATCTAAATCCTCTTGCCTCATACGAAACTGGCTGTCTCGCTGACAAATCAAGCCCTGAAGCAAAATCCAATTCAGCTCATAGTAAAGAGGCGTGTTACTGGCCTTGGACTTTTCCAACTGCTCCGCTTGCAAGTCCTGAAATCCCTTGATGTCATTTGAGTAGTAAAGAGGGATAATTTTACCCATCATGGCCACGTGCTCATGCTGCTGGAAATTCCGTGCCTTGTCCATAAAATTTTCAAGGGTCACATGAATATTATCCAAGAGATCTAAAAATTTCGAGAGGGTCATGTCCGACTCACCCAGCTCAAAACGAGACAGCTGAGAAGTCGAGCAAACCTGACCCGCCGCTTCCTTCAAAGAATAATGTCCATTTAAACGAAAATCACGAAAAACTTTGCCTAAATCTTCCATTTGTTTACCACTTCAATTCCTTTAATTGCTGTTTCGCTTCCCTAGTCGCTCTTTCAAAACTACCTTCACCGCCCCTTGTTCGGATTTTATTTTCAGACGAGGCTTCTTTCGTCAAAATCTTATCGGCTGAAAATCGGAAAAGGCAAATTCTGCTAAAAGAACTCGTCAGAAAATAGAAAGTTCGGGTTTTGCTCTCAGACCAACCGTCTGAAAATCTGACAGAGTCATTTTGCTCCAAAATAGCTTCTCAGAAAATCTGATGGGCTGACTTTTCTTTAAAAGAACTTAGATTACATGAAAAATGCTTTCTTTTCCTCTAAAAAATCTCAGAACACATGTAAAAGTTCGGTTTTTACTCTTAGGGAAACGATTTTTCATAAAGGATTTATCTTTTTACTCTAAAACTAGAGATATTACATGTAAAAATTCTTTTTTTACTCTTTTTTGGCTGATTTCACATGTAAATTAAGCATTCTGAGCTCTGGAAAGCTCATTTCTCACAGAAACTGCATACTCCTACACCTTCTCCGCCAGTTCTTCCCATTCTAGCATGGCTTCTTCTTGGGAGGCGGTCAACTGGTCGATTTGCTGCTGGCTCTCCATGAGTTCAGCGGCGTCGTTGGTAGCCTGCATGGCTTCCTGAAGCTGACTGATCTGGCTGTCCAATTCCTCGATTTGCGCTTCCAATTGCTCTAAGCGGCGGGCCAGCCGGCGCTGTTCTTTCTGGTTTTCCTTTTGGATTTGATAGTCATTGGCAGGGACAGGCTTGTCAGAATCAACCTGCTCCATCTCCTCACGCAAGGCTTCCTGCTCTGCCTTTTTCTCCAGATAGTAGTCATAATCACCCAGATAAAGGGTAGAGCCTGTCTCAGAGAGCTCGATAATCTGGGTGGCCACGCGATTGATAAAGTAACGGTCATGGCTGACAAAGAGCAGGGTGCCGTCAAAGTCAATCAGGGCATTTTCCAGCACTTCCTTGCTGTCAATGTCCAGGTGGTTGGTCGGCTCGTCCAGAATGAGGAAGTTGTTGTTTTCCATAGACAGCTTGGCTAGGAGCAAACGTGCCCGCTCTCCACCTGATAGCATGCCGACAGACTTCTTGACATCGTCTCCCGAGAAGAGGAAAGCGCCTAATCGATTGCGAATCTCGCACTCTGGTGTCAGCTTGAAGTCATTCCATAGCTCATCGAGAACCGTATTGCTGGCAGTCAGTTTGCTCTGGGTCTGGTCATAGTAGCCCACTTCCACATTAGCTCCCAGCTGCTCCTTGCCTCTGATGAAAGGAACTTGACCGATTAGTGATTTAATCAAGGTCGTCTTTCCAATCCCATTCGGACCGACAATAGCTACCGCATTAAACTTGCGAATATCAAGGTTAATCGGCTCCGACAGGACTTCCTCTCCGTAGCCAATAGCCGCATCTTCCAAGGTCAGCACAACATTTCCAGAAACCTTATCGGATTTGAAGGTCATATTAGCCGAGCGGCTGCCGGTCTCTGGCCTGTCCAAACGCTCCATCTTTTCCAGCTGCTTGCGACGGGACTGAGCCCGCTTGGTTGTGGAAGCCCGAACTAGATTGCGATTGACAAAATCCTCCAGCGCAGCGATTTCTTTCTGC
The DNA here is from genome assembly GCF_019929145.1 of Streptococcus sanguinis. Taxonomy (GTDB): domain Bacteria; phylum Bacillota; class Bacilli; order Lactobacillales; family Streptococcaceae; genus Streptococcus; species Streptococcus sanguinis_U. The sequence goes on from NZ_JAHZOW010000001.1 coordinate 1,024,991, forward strand.
TGCTTTTCATAGTTCTTGGCTTCAGTGGCTAGCTTCTGCTCCTTTTGGATCACAAAGCTAGAATAATTGCCCACATAGCGATCCAAGGAATGCTTGGTCAAATCCAGCGTGATGGTAGCAACCTTGTCTAGGAAATAGCGGTCGTGGCTGACGATGATCAGGGCACCGCTGTAGTTGACTAAGTAAGTCTCCAGCCAGGCAATGGTCTCAATATCCAAGTGATTGGTCGGCTCGTCCAAGACCAGCAGTTCTGGCTTTTCCAAAAGCATCTTAGCCAGAGCCAGACGGGTATTCTGACCGCCTGACAGTTCAGAAATCTTCATCTGCCACATGGACTGGTCAAACTTGAAGCCATTCAAAATAGCTCGAATATCGGCCTCGTAGGTAAAACCACCTTTCTGGCGAAAATCCTCTGAAAGCTGGTCGTACTGGGTCATGAGAGCAGTCAGCTCTTCCCCTGACAATTCTCCCATTTGTAGCTCCATCTGCCGCAAGCGCTTCTCTTGCTGACGCAGACTATCAAAGACCAGCAGCATCTCGTCGTAGATAGTATTCTCCGACTCAAAGCGGCTGTCCTGTGCCAGATAGGACAGGGAAAGATCTCGTTTTTTATTGATCTGACCAGAAGTAGGCTCTTCCTCGCCCACCAAAATCTTGAGCAGGGTTGACTTCCCAGCTCCATTTTTACCGACGAGGGCAATCCGATCGCCCTCATCCACCTGCAGGTTAATATTGTCAAAAAGAAGCTCCCCTGCAAAAGAGCGTTCAATCTTGCTTGCTTGTAAAATAATCATAAGACCATTATAGCAGATTTCCAGAAGCACAGCTATCAGAATTCAAGAGAAAGCGAACTCAGCTCCCCAAAAGAAAAAAGACAGTCATACCAGACTGCCTTACATAAAACTATTGAGAATAGATTGATTCTGCAAAATCAGATAAATTCCCAGCAGAATCAGAACCGCAAAGACAACAAATTTAATCATTCCCTTGATTAGACGAATGACCAGAAGGATAATCATGGACCCGACTAGCCACATAAAGGCGGAATTGTGAAAAAAGCCCTGAACTGCCTCAATATTCTGACCGAAGAAGAGCTGAATGGGTGCCGGAACATGATTTTCCCAAGCCGCTGTCACTCCTAGCTGGTTGGCAATCTCATTGCCGCTTTTCCATAGCCAGACAAAGATTCCTGAGTTAAAAACAAAGAGAAAAACTTGCTCTGGAAAGTGTCGAATCAAGTAAAAAATAGATTTTAACATAGGCTTACGATTGATACAAGTCTTTTACAGCCTGGATATCTGTCGGCTGGATACTGTAAAATGAGCCTGCTGACTGCATCACTGATTCCTCCTCATTATGGTCTAATCCGATAGCATGGCCCAATTCGTGCGCTGCTGTATTGACAATCCGCTCATGAGAATAGGCATAGCGACTGTCTAGCAGGTAGTAACTATTAAGGCGAACCGTGACATGGGTAAACCGCTTGGTTAGGAGATTGGTCTGCGACTCAGCTTCACCAGCTGCACTGACATTGCCATCGTTCATCTCCGTCGCAACAATGTCCGCCTTGTCTTTGTCATTGATGATTTGAAAGGTGAAGGCACCTGTTTGATTCCAAGAATCAATAGCCTCCTTATAGGCTGAACGGAAGGTTTCATTATTTGTATCAATATAAATTGTAGCGCTTGGCTGATCCCAACGAGCCCCTGTTGTTGCATTCTCATCTGTCAGCGGATCCGTCTGCGTCTCCTCACTGCTGTGAAGCCCCGTAGAAATGCCTTGGTGATTTAAAAACTGATCCACTCTGCCAACAGCTGTCTGAACAGCCTGCGTCAGTCCCTCTGTACCCGGTTTTGTCGAAGTGGTAAAATAGAAAATTCCGACAATAACCATAAAGCTCAGGACAAAGGACCAGGCAAGTCCCCAAACTACACGCCCAATCAGACGCATGAGGAACCGGATGCTTTTAAAAATAAGTCTCATCGCAACCTCCTTTATTAGATTGTAAGAGAACGTTGATTTTACCACCGCTTTCTTAAAAAAGACTGAAAAATTCGCCTTCTTTCTATCTATTATTATAAAAGAAAATGACTACAAATCTGCAACCATTTCTTTTCATACTATTGAATACTCTTTGCAAATCTATTTTTGAGTATAAAATTAAGAACCTCTATCCAGACTGACCTTGCCACTATTATAGTCCAAACGAATCCCTTTTTGCACATTCGGAATAAAGACATTGAATTCCAGACTGCCATCGCTGGACTTGGCCTCTAGATGAGAACCAACTGGCACTAAATCAGTCTCCGTGGCATAAATCAAGGTTACCCGGTAGCGCACCCGCTTGTTCTTATCCAAAGCCTTCCGGATCTTTGTCTCATAGTAATTCTGCCCTGTCGAATCCGCTTCATTGGCTTGGTTGGACCAGGCCGTCTGCACAGCGATATTGGCAGGATTGCTAGTAGAAGCATCAAAGCCCTTCAAACCACCGATCAGCGAATAGGCCAAGAGATGTCCGCGGTCCACAGCGTGATTGTACTCACCAGGGAGGTTCTTGAGTTGATGCCAGCCTGCCGGTACCCATGAAGTGTTGGCATTTCCAGTTTCTTCCCGTTTTTTGTACTGGCGGGTAGACTTGGATAAAAAGGCATTCGCCACTGTCGGAAGGGTTTGCCCTTGTACAAGCTTGGTCTTATTGTCAGCGTAGGGCTTACTAGAAATCCCCGCATCCAAGTCTGTCTTATTCCCATTCACGATAAAGGCACCAGCTCCATTCCATTCAATGCTGCCTTTGAGTTGAGCTCGGACAGCATCCGTCAGAACGCTCTCAGCCAGTTCCCGACTAGGGGTGCCCTGATCTTGAACTTGCCCAACTCTGATTTCTGAATTTGGATTTTGAAGTGGCTGCTGACCTTCCTGTCCCCAGAAATAGCCAGCCAGAGCTAAAATCAAGGCCAGAGTCAGCCCAGCCCAGCCTTGCAGGCTCTTAGAATTCCTTTTCTGACTAGTCTTTCTTTTCATCTTCTTTCTCTCAACTTAGCAAACTGGATTCATTTCAGCCAGTCTTTTCGACTAGGAGCTAGTTTCCAGTAAACTTCCCAATTAATTCTTGCCAGGTTTCTGGTGAAAAAACTGAGCCCTTACCGTTTCCGATAATGTTATAGCCAATCATCAGAGACACGAAAAAGAGAATCACGGCTACCAGGAGAACCAACAGAACAAGGCCAATCTGCCGGCCTAAATATTTAAGATTTTCACTCATCGTCTTCTTCCTTTACACGCTTCACTTTGGCTCCCAAGGCTGCCAATTTCTCATGGAATTTATAGTAGCCTCGGTCTAAGTGTACTAGCTTGCTGACCTTAGTCTCGCCTTCGGCAATCAAGCCCATCAGAATCAAAGTCGCACTAGCCCGAAGGTCAGTTGACATGACTTCAGCTCCCTGAAGACTGCCACCGCCCCAGATACGAGCTGTATCACGCATGATATCAGAGTGCAGCCCCATCCGACGCATTTCCTCCAGATGCTGGAAGCGGTTCTCAAAGACAGTCTCAATCATCGTAGACTCGCCCTTGGCCATGGCCATGAGCGCCGTAAACTGAGCCTGCATGTCCGTTGGGAAGCCTGGATAAGGAAGGGTCTTGACCGCAACCGGTCTAAGTTTCGAAACATCGGAACGAATCCGAATCCCTTCATCTTCCTCTGTCACTTCCACTCCCATTTCCTGCATTTTGGAAAGCAGGGGACGATTGTGCTCCCAAATGGCATCCTCAATCAGCAAGTCACCGCTGGTCATAGCTGCAGCAACCATAAAAGTTCCTGCTTCGATACGGTCTTGAACCACATTATGCTTGGCCCCGCGTAGCTGGTCCACTCCGACAATAGTCAGAGTCTCTGTACCCGCTCCTCTGACCTTGGCTCCCATTTCATTTAAAAAGAGGGCTAGGTCAACGATTTCAGGCTCCCGAGCGGCATTTTCAATCACTGTCGTGCCTTGAGCCAGCGTCGCAGCCATCATGATGTTTTGCGTTGCTCCCACACTAGGAAAGTCCATGTAAATGTGAGCTCCCTTGAGCCGCTCTGCCTTCGCTTCGATATAACCCGCTGTTTGGGTAATCTGAGCGCCCATGGCTTCTAAGCCCTTCAGGTGCAAGTCAATAGGTCGGCTGCCAATCGTACAGCCGCCTGGCATGGAAACCTTAGCATGACCATTACGAGCTAGGACTGGCCCCAAAACAACGATAGATGCCCGCATTTTACTGACGTATTTGTAAGGCGCCTCCTCAGACAAGGACTGGGTGGCATCTACAACAACTGTATTTTCTTCCTGATTAAAATCCACCTGAGTGTTTAAACCGCGGACCACATTGTTCATGGTAAAGACATCAGACAAGACCGGAACATTTTTCAAAACTGACTGACCCTCGCTAGCCAAGACTGTCGCTGCCAAGAGAGGCAACACCGCATTTTTTGCTCCTTCAATCTTGACCTTTCCGACCAAGCGATTATCTCCACCTTGAATAATAATTTTTTCCATACCGATTCCTTACTCTAAATTTTTAAAATCATCCATACTATCATACCATAAAATCAAAAATATGACCTTATAAAGTACCATTAAAAATCGCCCGGCTCATATCGTAAATACCAATGAAGAAAAGGCTGACTAAATAGCCCAAGGAAATGCTAAACAAGAGAATCAAAAAGCGAATCTTCATCGCATTATCGGCATTGACCTTGAAAAACCTCTCCCACTCAACAACCGTTGACAGCAGATGAAAGGCAAAGAAAATAAAGAGCAAATGACTGCATAATTTAAAAACAACTTCTACCATAACTTTTATTATACCACAAGACTCCAGTCAAGGACGAACTAAACAATCCCGCCCTTTTTCTTTGGAAAAGAAAACTGAGACAGATTTGCCTCAGTTTTGCGTATTCAGTTTGTATTCAAGAAAGCATATTACCAGATGATGAACGACCTCCATCAATCTATGTAAAATAGCTTCTTATAATCTTGTTCCGACATTGATCCGGTTGATTGCCCGCTGCAGGGCGATCTTAGCCCGGCGTTCTTGGTCAATCAAATGCTTATCATGTGCTTCTTCGATTTCTTGCTCAGCTCGGAGCTTAGCCCGCTCAGCCCGACTAATGTCGATATCTCGCTCACGCTCAGCTGAGTCCGCCACAATGGTAATGACATTGTCTGCAATTTCAATGATGCCGCCATTAACTGCAATCCAGTCGATATGCTTGTCATCGTCAACCCGGCGTACCTTAACCTGATCCACTTCTAAAACAGCGATGGTATTGATGTGACGGGGCAAAATCCCCAGCTCACCATCAATGGTCTTTACGGAAACAAATGCAGCATGGTGATCATAAATAAGACCATCCGGTGTCACGATTTGTACTGTCATTTGAGCCATCATTCACCTCTTAGAATCCCATTTTCTCAGCCTTGGCCAATACATCCTCGATGGAGCCCACACCACGGAAAGCGTCTTCTGGCAGCTTATCGTGCTTACCTTCAAGGATTTCCTTGAAACCACGAACCGTTTCAGCTACTGGTACATAAGAACCTGGCTGGCCGGTAAATTGCTCCGCCACGTTGAAGTTCTGTGACAGGAAGAACTGAATCCGCCGCGCACGTGCAACCAAAGTCTTCTCATCGTCAGATAACTCATCCATACCAAGGATAGCAATGATATCCTGCAATTCATGATAACGTTGCAGAACCCGCTTAACCTCTGCTGCCACTGCATAGTGCTCTTCTCCGACAATCTCAGGAGAAAGGGCACGAGAGCTGGAAGCCAATGGATCCACGGCTGGATAAATCCCAAGCTGAACCAATTTCCGCTCTAGGTTGGTTGTAGAGTCCAAGTGAGCAAAAGCTGTCGCTGGTGCTGGGTCAGTATAGTCATCCGCTGGTACATAAATAGCCTGGATGGAAGTAACGGAACCTTTCTTGGTTGAGGTAATCCGTTCTTGTAACTGTCCCATTTCTGTCGCAAGTGTTGGTTGGTAACCAACGGCTGACGGCATGCGGCCCAAAAGGGCAGATACTTCCGAACCAGCCTGCGTAAAGCGGAAGATGTTGTCAATAAAGAGCAGCACGTCCTGACCTTCCACATCACGGAAATATTCCGCGATAGTCAGTCCGGTAAGAGCAACCCGCATCCGAGCTCCTGGCGGTTCATTCATCTGACCAAAGACCATAGCCGTCTTTTCGATAACGCCAGACTCTTTCATTTCCCAGTAGAGGTCATTCCCTTCACGCGTCCGTTCACCAACACCTGTAAAGACAGAAATCCCACCGTGCTCTTGGGCAATGTTGTGGATCAATTCCTGAATCAGGACTGTTTTCCCTACTCCGGCACCGCCAAAGAGACCAACTTTCCCACCTTTCAGATAAGGTGCCAGGAGGTCGATAACCTTGATCCCTGTTTCCAGGATTTCTGATGAAGTTGATAGTTCATCAAAGGTCGGTGCCTTCTTATGAATCGGCTGGCGCTCTGCATCAGCAGGAAATGGCGCATCCAAGTCAATAGTATCCCCAAGGACATTGAACACCCGCCCCAGAGTTTCCTTGCCGACTGGCACAGAAATAGGACGACCAGTATCCAAGACCTCTAAACCACGCGTCAAACCATCGGTCGACTCCATGGCAATGGTCCGCACCACACCGTCACCAAGCTCAAGAGCTACTTCAAGGACGATTTTTGATTTTTTCTCATCATTTTTATAGACTACAAGTGCATTATTTATCTCAGGTAGTTTGTCTCCGGCAGCAAACGCAACGTCTACGACCGGCCCGATAACCTGAGCAATTTTGCCTGAGCTCATGTTTTTTCCCTCGTTTAATTTCTAATTCATTTGTGGCCTTATTCTAGGGCACTTGCACCCGCCACGATTTCAGTAATTTCCTGCGTAATGGCAGCCTGCCGAGCGCGGTTGTACTGAATAGTCAAATCACTGATGACCTTTTTAGCATTGTCTGTCGCTGTCTGCATAGCAGTCATGCCGGCAGCATTCTCAGCCGTCTTGGCATCAATAATAGCACCGTAAATCATGCTCTCTGCAAACTGGGGCAGCAGTTGGTCCAAGATAGAATCCCGACTGGACTCCAGTTCCAGATTCAGCGTATAATCTTCATCAGCTTCATTGGGGTCCAAGTCAATAATTGGCAGCATCTGCTCCACCCGCATCTGACTGGTCAGACTGTTGACATGGTGGTTATAGCAGACATAGAGCTCATCAAAGAGTTCATTCTGATACATCTCAATGGTTTTGCTAATGATTTTACGAACCTCATCAAAGCTAGGCTGGTCGGCTAGACCACGCAGTTCATAAACTGGCTGAATGCCCCGAGCTCGGAAGAAATCCGCACCGACGCTTCCGATACAGATGACTTCAAAGTCCTCTCCAGTCGGATGGTACTCAGCTTTCAGCTCCATCAAAGCCTTGAGAATGGTTGCGTTATAACCGCCTACCAGACCGCGGTCAGAAGTAATGACAATATAGGCTGATTTCTTGACTGGCCGACTGATTAACATTGAGTGATGACGGGCATTTTCTGCCTCGTGGCCATGCAGCATATCCGTAACTAACTTACGCACTTTCTGGGCATAGACCTGAAAGTTCTTAGCTGCTTCCTCAGACTTTCCCAACTTAGCAGCAGAAACCATCTGCATGGCATTGGTGATTTGACTGGTGTTTTTCGTGGATGCAATTTTATTTTTAATATCATTTAATGAAACTGCCATCTGACACCTCTATTCTTATTTGAAGCTAGACTGGTCAATAAACTCAGTAATGGCAGCATCCAAGACTTCTTCGCTTGGAAGATCTTTCGTTGTCCGAATGGTTTCATAAATGCTTTCTTGATGTGCATCAAAGTAGGCAAATAGTTCTGACTCAAAGCGCAGAATATCGTCTACTGGCACACTGTCTAAGAAACCATGGGTCAAAGCATAGAGAATCACGACCTGCTTTTCAACCGGCAGCGGCTCATGAATCGGCTGTTTCAAGACTTCTACAGTCCTGCGTCCACGATTGAGTTTGGCCTGCGTTGCTGCATCCAAATCACTACCAAACTTAGTAAAGGCCTCCAGCTCCCGATAAGAAGCCAGGTCGATACGCAGGGTTCCAGCTACTTTCTTCATAGCTTTGATTTGGGCAGAGCCCCCAACCCGTGATACAGAAGAACCTGCATCAATAGCTGGACGTACCCCAGCATTGAACAGGCTGTCGCTGAGGAAAATTTGTCCGTCAGTGATTGAAATCACGTTGGTCGCGATATAAGCTGAAATATCTCCTGCCTGCGTTTCAATAAATGGCAAAGCTGTAATCGAACCACCGCCCAGCTCATCAGAAACCTTGGCTGAACGCTCCAAGAGACGGCTATGCAGATAGAAAACATCTCCTGGAAAGGCCTCACGGCCTGGCGGACGGCGGAGCAAGAGGGACAGTTCACGATAGGCCACCGCCTGCTTAGACAAGTCATCATAGACAATCAAAACATGCTTGCCATTATACATAAACTCTTCTGCCATCGCTACACCAGCATAAGGCGCCAAGAAAAGCAAAGGCGACGGCTGTGAAGCAGAGGCTGTCACGACAATCGTATAGTCCAAAGCACCATACTGACGGAGCGTTTCTACCTGCGTACGGACTGTAGATTCTTTCTGACCAATCGCCACATAGATACAAATCATATCCTGACCTTTCTGGTTCAGGATGGCATCAATGGCAATGGTCGTCTTCCCAGTCTGACGGTCCCCGATAATCAGCTCCCGCTGGCCACGGCCAATCGGAACCAAGGCATCAATAGCCTTGAGACCTGTCTGCAAAGGCTCAGATACTGACTTACGCTGCATGACACCCGGAGCCGGTGTTTCAACCGGACGTGTCTTGTCCGTGACAATGTCACCAAGTCCATCAACAGGACGACCCAGCGGATCAACAACCCGCCCAATCAAGGCCTCGCCCACAGGAACTTCCATGATTTTACCAGTCCGACGAATGGTATCTCCTTCACGAATGTCTGTAAAGTCTCCCAAGATGATAATCCCAACATCGGTCGACTCTAGATTTTGCGCCATACCATAAGAGCCATTTTCAAAGATTAACAGCTCTCCGCTCATAGCCTTATCCAGACCATGAGCACGCGCGATTCCATCACCAATATAAGTGACGACCCCTGTTTCTGTGACGTCAAAATTTGGCTGGAAATTTTCAATTTGTTGCTTAATTAAAGCGCTGATTTCTTGTGCGTTAATCGCCAAAATTCACACCACTTTCTATTTCAATTTTTCTTTTACGACTTGCAATTGACGTTTTATGCTTGCATCAATTGTTTTGTTATTGGCAGAGATGACAAAGCCGCCAATCAAGCTGCTGTCCAATTCTTCCTTGAGCGAGCGGACTTTTAGGCCCATCTTCTGCTCAATAATTGGTCGAATCTTTTCCTTCTGACCGGCTGTCAAAGGCTGAACAGAGCGCAGTGTCACCTCAAACTCATTGCTGATCTTTTCAAGCTGGTGCTGACTCTCCAGCACAATCTCATAAAAGAGGTCCTCACGATGATTGAGAATGACAATTTCAATCAGATTATCAAGCAGCTGGGAGCCTGAGTTTTGAAAGAGCCGCAGACTCTTTTCTTTCTCGTGGTCACTGATGCCGATATGTGACAAAAAGTCAGCAAGGCCGGTCTCCGCGAAAACAGCCTTAATCTGACTCAGTTTTTCAAAAACATCTTCTTGCTGACCTTTTTCAAAGACCGTCTGAACAAAAGGCAAAGCATATTTCTCAATGATTGCATATTGCTTCTTATCCATCAGGCATCTCCTAACTGTTTGATATAGCGGTCAATGAGCTCGCTCTGAGCTTCCTTATCCAGCTCCTGACTCAAAATCTTACTAGCCAGAGTTACTGTCAAGTCGGCTACTTCTCCTTTGATGCTGCTCATAGCCTCTGCCTTGTTTTGGGCAATTTCCTGATTGGCTTTAGCTTTCAAACGCCCTGCTTCTTCTGCCGCATTAGCTAGGATTCCAGCCTTGTTCTTTTCAGCTGTCTCCTTAGCTGTTTCAACGATAGTAACGGCTTCCGCACGACTTCCTGCCAACTCATGCTCCCGCTTTTGAGCCAGTTCTTCTGCTTTTTGACGCGCAGATTCTGCACTATCAATATCGTCAGAAATTTTCTTTGCTCTTTCTTCAAAAATGCTGGTGATATTGCCCCAAGCAAATTTTTTGATGAGGACAATCAAAAGAAGAAAGGAACCTGCCACAAGGATAAAGTTTCCAATCAATTCACCTATGGTTATATTCATTTATTCGACTCCTTTCTCTTTATTCCTCACCATTAATTTTCTTGCCCAAGTACATGGATGTCAACATAGTGAAAACATAAGCCTGAATGCAAGAAATAAAAACGGAAAAAGCTGTCCATACAAAATTAGCAACAAAAGCTACTGGGTACCAATAAAAAGCCTGATGAGAAAGGGTCACCAGCAAACCAGCTAAAACTTCCCCTGCAAAGATATTCCCGTAAATCCGCAAGGCTAAAGAAGCGAAGTTGGTGAACTCTTCCAAGATATTCATTGGCGTCATAAAGCCCGGTGTCGCAAAAGCTTTCAGATATTTTTTCACGCCTCGGCGACGAATGCCTTCTACATGGCAAATCAAAGTGATCAAGAAAGACATGCTAAGGTCAAAACCGAGGTTAGCCGTTGGTGACGTCCAAAGATTTTCACCGCTGGTCGTTTGCAATTTTGCCATGAGACCAAGGTTATTGGCTATTACCAAAAACAAGAAAAGTGAAAACAAAAACAAAGAATAATTCTTCATATATTTGCTTCCGATATTTCCCTTGGTAAAGTCAATCACAAAATCATAGAGATATTCTAAGGCATTTTGCTTTCCCGACGGCTTAAGGGTCATCTTGCGGCTCGCCCAATAAACAAAGGCAAAGACCATGAGAACAGCTAAAAGAGACATAGCAAGCAGGGTCAAATCAAAGGTCACAGGACCTAACTGAATGGTTGGATTTACACTTTCTTCCAACTAACTCCCCTCCTTTTCTAAAGATGAAAAACTTTCCTGTTCTTACTTGATGATGAATGCCATAACCAATGTTACAAAGAAAGTACCTTCGATAAAGGCAATCCCCATAATCATCAAAGTTCTTAATTGACCGATAATCTCTGGCTGACGAGACGCTGATTTGAAAAGGTTACTCATAAGCATTCCTTCTGCAATCGAAACACCCATACAGGCAAGACAAAGTCCTAAAAATGTTAAATTCATGATGACTTCTCCTTTATATTTTAAAATTTACTTCCTTAGTTTACTCCTAAAATATCGAATAGTCAATCTTTTGCCACCATTGTAAGCGTTTTTTGTTTCTTTCTTTTGATTTATAAATTTTCTTGTCAAAACAATTGAATTATTATTGATATACAAACTATTCTGCTATATAAATAAGAAGAAAGTGATTAAAATTTCACTTATTTCATATGTTTTTTAAAGAAAAAAGAGCAAAGTGATTATTTGCTCTTGATTTTTCTATGATTATGGATGGCTAACAATCAACTGCATATCTCCAGACAAGGTCCATTCTGTGACATCGCTAGGCAGGATGAAATGCTCCCCTTTTTCAAGAGGATAAACTGCCCCACCAACTTCTAGCTCACCGACACCTTCCAAGACACTGACCAAGCTATAGTCTGCTGTCTTTTTAAAATTGACTGAACCGGCAATATCCCACTTGTAAACAGCAAAGAAGTCATTGGCCACCAAAAGAGTAGAAGTCAAACTATCTGCCTGAATGGTAACAGGACGGCTATTGGCTGGATCACCGATAGTCAGAACGTCAATCGACTGCTCCAAATGCAGCTCACGAAGATTACCAGCATCGTCCTTACGATCAAAGTCATAGACACGGTAGGTTGTGTCACTGGACTGCTGAGTTTCTAAAATCAGAATCCCCGAGCCAATGGCATGCATGGTGCCACTTGGTACATAGAAGAAGTCACCAGCCTTGACTGGGATTTTGGTCAGGAGACGGTCCCAGTCCTTGCTCTCAATCTGCTGGCGCAGCTCTTCCTTGCTCTTGGCATTGTGACCATAAATAATCTCTGCTCCTTCGTCTGCAGCAATGACATACCAGCATTCAGTCTTACCAAGCTCCCCTTCGTGCTCTAGTCCATAGGCATCATCAGGATGGACCTGAACACTAAGCCAGTCATTGGCATCTAAAATCTTCGTCAAAAGTGGAAAGACTGGTTCCGGACGATTGCCAAAAAGCTCACGGTGCTCGGCATAGAGAACATCTAACTTCTGGCCGGCAAATCGTCCGTTCTTGACGGTTGACACACCATTGGGATGAGCCGAGATAGCCCAGTACTCCCCTACATGGTTGCTGGGAATCTCATAGCCAAAGACATCGCGCAGCTTGGTTCCGCCCCAGATCTTCTCCTGCATCACAGACTGTAGAAATAATGGTTCTGACATAGTTTTCTCCTTAAATATTTTTTAGATCCACCAAGGAATAATCCAAGGAATAATCCTTGGTGTCGAAACGGTTGTTACTGCTTCTATTATAATATAGCTGGAAGTCCTTTGTCTACTCTCTGCTGAAAACAGGTCCTTTATAATAAAAAGAGTAAAGCTCCCCAGAAAATGCCGCAAAGATAGCCGACCAGCACATCCTTTGGATAGTGCACACCGCCAATCACACGCACTACGGCCAGCCCTGCTGAAAGCAAGAGGCAGATAAGCCCCGGCAGCCAGAAAAAGTAGAGCAGGCACATGGAAATCACTGTAGCCGAAAAGACATGGCGGCTGGGCATGGACTTGCCTGATGTATCCTTAGCCAGCAAGGGTTGAATAGCCCATTTCTCGTAAGGGCGTGCTTGATTCAGCCGTTTGCGAATAGCTGACAACAGAGCAAATCCAATGGCTGGTAAGAAGAAAAAAGTAAGCAGGCCTTTCCAGTCTTCCGTCAGAAAGGCACTAATTAGAACGAGACCATAAACAATAGGTATGAAGAGGGTCATTCCCCTATTGAAGTAAACCAGCCCTTTCAGCCACTGAGGGCGACTGCGAAAAGGAGCCGTTAATTGTTGATAAAAAATCGTGTAGTCTTTCATGCTTTCTTACCCTGCTTTTCTAAAAGTTGGATTCTCATACTTTCTCTACTATAGCATATTTCTAGACAAGATGGTAGATGGATAGCAAAAGAGACTGAGGCCCAGGCCCCAATCTCTTATTGTTCATGTTTTCTCAGGAGTATTATTTCTCCAAGTTCCAGATTTCCTTGGCATATTGCTCAATGGTATCGTCTGAAGTAAACTTGTCTGATGTAGCGATATTAATCAAGCTCATGCGGGCCCATTTTTCTTTGTCACGATAGAGAGCATCAATCTTCTCTTGAGCTTCTACATAGGCATGAAAGTCTTCCAAAAGGAAGTATTCGTCATTGTGGGTAATGAGGGCTTCATAGATTTCAGATCCTTCTTCACGGACGTTTGGAATGGTGCCGTTGACAAAGGTATCGACCACTCGGCGAATATCTGGATTGCTTTCATAGACACCGCGTGAGTAGTAATCGTGGCGGGCATAGTGCTCGTAAACTTGGTCCTTGTCCATCCCAAAGATGACAATATTGTCGTCACCGACCTCGTCCTTGATTTCGATATTGGCTCCATCCAGAGTAGCCAAGGTAATGGCACCTGTCATCATGAACTTCATGTTAGAAGTACCAGAAGCTTCCTTGGAAGCCAGAGAAATCTGCTCTGATACATCCGCTGCTGGAATGATGAGCTCAGCTAGGCTGACCCGGTAGTTTTCCAAGAAGACAACCTTGAGTTTGCCTTGCAGGCTTTCATCCTTGTTGACCAGATTGGCTACTTCATTGATCAACTTGATAACAGACTTAGCAAAGTGGTAGCCTGGAGCAGCCTTGGCACCGAAGATAAAGACGCGCGGTACCATGTCCTTGTCAGGATTGTCCTTGAGGTCCCAGTAGAGCTTGATGATATGAAGCAGGTTGAGCAGCTGACGCTTATAAGCATGGAGGCGTTTCACCTGGACATCAAAGATAGCTTCTGTAGAAACTTCTACTCCAGTTGATTCCTTGATGAAGTCGGCCAGACGAGCCTTGGCTTCTTGCTTCACTCGATAAAAATCGCCCAGCACTTGCTGATCATCCTTGAATTCCAAAAGCTTACGCAGCTCATGGATATCACTTCTCCAGCCCTTACCAATCAGCTTATCAATCTCAGCTGACAGAGGCTGGTCCGCAATTTGCAGCCAGCGGCGCTGGATAATGCCATTGGTCTTGTTATTAAACTTCTCTGGATAAATGCTGTAGAAATCACGCAAAGTATCTTCTTTGAGCAGTTCTGTGTGGAGTTTAGCAACACCATTGATTGAATGACCGCCAATGATAGCCAAGTGAGCCATGTGGATTTGATTGTCCTTGACAATCCGAGTGTTTTCTATGACTTGCGGATCCAGGCCGCGCCCAGCCATTTCAGCTACATAGCGGTTGTCAATCTCTAGGATAATCTGATAAACCCGCGGCAGGACATTCTTAAAGAGCTCTGCATCCCATTTTTCCAAGGCTTCTGACAAAATGGTATGGTTGGTGTAGCTCATGGTTTTAACCGTAGCATTCCAAGCATCTGCCCATTCCAGGTCGTACTCATCCACCAAGAGGCGCATAAACTCAGCTGGTGCGACAGCTGGGTGGGTATCGTTGATATGGACAGAGACCTTCTCATGAATATCTTTGAGCGGACGACCCTGCTTGAGGTAGGATTTGATAATAGTCTGCAGACCTGCGCTGGTCATGAAGTATTCCTGGATCAGGCGCAGCTCTTTTCCTTCGTAGCTAGAATCGTCTGGATAGAGAATGGCAGTGATATCTTGTACACGGCGACGAGCTTCAATAGTCGGATAGTCCAGTTCATGCTCCTCTGGAATTTCAACATCCCAAAGACGGAGATTGTTGACATTGTCATTGCCAAAGCCAATCTGCGGCACATCGTAAGGAACAGCACGCAAGGTTTTGGAATTCTCATAAAGAGGCACAATCCGGCCTTTTTCATTGGCATGGAGGGAAACATTTCCGAAGATTTTAACATCAACAATATCATGGTCCTTACGGGTCTCCCAGACATTGCCCAGACTGCCAAACCAAGCATCAGGAATTTCTACCTGATAGCCATCTACGATGCGTTGCTTAAAGAGTCCATAGCGATAGCGAATCCCATTTCCAAATCCTGGATAGCCAGTGGTTGCCAGCGAGTCCATAAAGGCAGCCGCCAAGCGGCCCAGACCGCCATTGCCCAAGGCCATGTCATACTCCGCATTCTTGACATCTTCAAAGTCAACGCCCAACTCGGCAAAGCCCTCCTTGACCGTATCGAGGATACCTAAGTTGAGCAGATTGGTTTCCAGCATGCGACCTGGAAGAAACTCAATAGAAAAGTAATAAGCTGTCTTTTGCTGCTGATCAATCAACTGATTGCGACGCTCCAGCCACAGGGGCGTGATATACTTGCGGACAGTGCTGGCCAGAGCCTGAAAAAGCTCCACTGAAGTCGCATCAGCAACCTTAATCAGCTGTCTTTCATGTAGAATATCCTTAAAATCTCGAATAAAACGTTCTTTTGTTAGTTCCATAGTGGATGGTTATCTCCCTTTCTTAATAGCGGGAAGCAGATTTAAACGTAGAAATACTTTTTTCAATCAAGATGGGAATCGCTCACTTCAGCCACAAGCTAAAAACAGGGCTCCAACACAGTATGATAATATATAAAAATGTAATTCTCACGGAAATCCTCCCTTGTCCCATGGGCAAGAGAGGATTTGCTTATACTGATTCCAAAGTAAATGTTATA
Source organism: Streptococcus sanguinis (assembly GCF_019929145.1). Classification (GTDB taxonomy): domain Bacteria; phylum Bacillota; class Bacilli; order Lactobacillales; family Streptococcaceae; genus Streptococcus; species Streptococcus sanguinis_U. The sequence goes on from NZ_JAHZOW010000001.1 coordinate 1,040,899, forward strand.
GAAGTGATTGATATAAATCACTGTAAGCCTTGCTGGCTGTATCCCAAGAGAAGTCTCTCTCCATCGCCTGCTCTTGCAGAGATTTCCAAGCTTCCTTGTCATCGGCATAAAGCCTGAGTGCTTCCTTGAAGGTCCAAGTCAGCCAGTAGCCAGAAAAGTTATTGAAGCTAAAGCCAGTTCCCTGTCCTGTATAGACATTGTAAGGCTCGACGGTATCACGCAGACCGCCCACTTCATGCACCAAAGGCAGGGTTCCGTAGCGCATAGCCATCATTTGTGACAGGCCACAAGGTTCGAAACGGCTTGGCATGAGGAAAATATCGCTGGCAGCGTAAATCTCCTGAGCCAAGGTTACATCAAAGAGAATGTTGGCTGAAAGCTTATCAGGGTAGGCATGGCCAAACCAAGCGAAAGCCTGCTCAAAAGCTGGATCGCCTGTTCCCAAGAGGATAATCTGCACATCTTCCTGGAGGAGATTGTGCAGCTCTTCCACTACCAAGTCAAAGCCTTTTTGACGGGTCAGACGGGAAACAATCCCAACTACTGGCACATCATCACGCACAGGCAGACCAACTCGCTCTTGCAAAGCCCGCTTGTTTTCTAGTTTACCAGATAAGTCAGATTTGTCAAAGTGATGGGCTAATAGCGGATCCGTTTCTGGATTATAGATATCTGTATCTATACCGTTGACAATTCCGACCAGCTTACCAGACTCCATCCGCAGGATTTGATCCAAATTACAGCCAAATTCTGGTGTACGAATTTCGCCTGCATAGCTTGGTGATACAGTTGTCACTCGATCAGCATATAGAATACCAGCCTTCATCCAGTTGAGACAGTCATTCCAACGCAGGGTTCCGTCTGCATAGCGCTCATAGCCTACTCCAAACAGTTCCCAAAGCATGCTGTCAGGGAATTGACCTTGGAATTCCAAATTATGAATGGTCAAGACGGTTTTGATATTCTGATATGCTTGAATCCAATGGTATTTTTCCTTAACCAAGAAAGGAATCATAGCTGTATGATAATCGTGAACATGCAGAACATCCGGAATGAAATCAATCCGCTCCATCAGCTCTACGGCTGCTAACTGGAAGTAAGCAAAGCGCTCACCATCATCAAAATCCCCGTAAACATGGCCGCGGAAGAAATAATGCTGATTGTCAATAAAATAGAAGGACACACCGTTCAAGACCAGTCGCTTGACCCCAACGTATTGGCGACGCCAGCCAACACTGACTTCAAAGTAGAAAAGGTCTTCCACTTGGTCGCCAAATTTAGCATGGGTCATGTCATAGTAAGGCAGAATAACACCAACTTCATGGCCAGCCTTGACCAGTGATTTGGGGAGAGCGCCGATAACGTCTCCCAAACCACCTGTCTTAGAAAATGGGGCTCCTTCTGCTGCTGCAAATAAAATCTTCATCGAATTATGTCCTCTGTAACTTTTTGGCCCTTCTTAACTACGATTGGGTCTTCTGCTGTTCCGCGAATCACCACTCCTTCAGCAATTTCAACTCCCTTGTCCACAATCGCGTACTCAACAGTTGCATTTTCTCCAACTTTGACTCGAGGGAAGAGAACACTGGATTTAACACTGCTTCCAGTCTTAATCTTGGTATTCCGCGAAATTACAGAATTGATAACTTCACCTTCCACAATGCTTCCTGACGCAAATTGGGAGCGAGCTACTTTCGAAGACTCAGCATAGTAAGTTGGCTCCTCATTCTTAACCTTGGTGTAAATCTTTTGGTTAGGACTAAAGAGAGAGTAGAATTTCTTGCTTTCAAGCATATCAATGTTGGAACGGTAGTAGGTCTCTACAGAATAGATATTAGCTAGATAGCCTGTATATTCGTAGGCAAATGCCCCTTCCTGAGTTGCTAAATCACGCAGGACATAGCGCAGTTTTTGCGGATGCTCTTTCTTAGCTTCTTCTTCCAGCTTTTCAATCAGCCATGGAGTATCTACCACAAAGATGTCTGTAGACATATTGAAGAGCTCAGTATCTTCTCGACCATCAAAGAGTTTATGACCTCTGACATGGTCCGTCTCGTCAATATCTAGGACAGCGTTCACATCCGAAATATTTTCCTTATGCAATTTCTTGTAGACAACTGTAATCGGCTGTTCTGTTGTATTGTGCAAATGGAAAACTTGATTGAGGTCAATATTAACCAGGATATCGCAGTTAAGTGCGACCGTTTGGTTGGAACCAGAACGTTTGAGGTAGGTTAAAAGCTGGTCATAGTATTCCTCACCGACTGTAGAACTTTCTACACGAGTATTGTAGATTCCCAAGTAATAGTGACTGAGCAAGGTAGACAGACCCCACTCACGACCAGAACGAATATGGTCAAAGACAGAGCTGATATTGTCCTGCTGGAAGATACCAAAGACACTGCGGATACCAGCATTGGCAAGGCTTGAAAGTGGGAAGTCAATCAAGCGATATTTCCCACCGAATGGCAAGCTGGCTACTGGACGATGATTTGTCAGAGTTGACATATCATGGAAGCCGACTGTGTTTCCTAAAATTGCTGAGTATTTATCAATCTTCATCTTTTGGTACCCCCACTTTCTCGTTGTATCCGACAACATATACTTCCTCTGTACCATCAATTTCTACACCATCAGAGATGATAGCACCTTCTCCGATAATGGCCCGCTTAATCTTAGCGTCTTTGCCAATAACAGCGCCACTCATGATGACAGAGTCTTCAATGACTGAGCCCTTCTTGACCTGAGCACCAGTAGAAAGAATAGAGTGTTTTACTGTACCGTCAACGAAACATCCATCAACGACCAGCGAATCTTCTACATGGGAATTTTCACTGATGAAGTTTGGAGGAGAAATCAAGTTGCGAGAATAAATTTTCCAGCGACGATTGCGGCTATCCAGAGCATTTTCTGGGCTGATGTATTCCATGTTGGCTTCCCAGAGAGACTCTACTGTACCAACGTCTTTCCAATAGCCTGCAAAGTCATAAGCATAAACGCTTTCACCAGATTCTAGGTAGTTAGGGATAACATTCTTACCAAAGTCAGACATGTCCACGTTGCTCTTTTCAGCAGCTACCAGCATATTGCGCAGACGCTGCCAGTCAAAGATATAAATCCCCATAGAAGCCTTGGTTGACTTAGGATTTTCTGGTTTTTCTTCAAATTCAACAATCCGATTATTAGCATCTGTATTCATGATACCAAAACGGCTGGCTTCTTTGAGAGGCACATCCAGAACGGCAACTGTCAGGCTGGCATTGTTGTCCTTGTGTGACTGAAGCATGTCATCATAGTCCATCTTATAGATATGGTCCCCAGACAAAATCAGGACATACTCAGGATTGATGCTGTCGATATAGTCGATATTTTGATAAATCGCATGGCTAGTACCTTCAAACCAGCGATTTCCTTCGCTCGCAGAATAAGGCTGAAGAATGGACACGCCTGAGTTAATACCATCAAGCCCCCAGCTAGAACCATTTCCGATATGACTATTCAGAGCTAGTGGTTGGTATTGAGTAATGACACCGACATTATGAATACCGGAGTTGGCACAGTTAGACAAGGCGAAGTCAATAATACGATAGCGGCCGCCAAACTGTACCGCAGGTTTTGCGATACTCTGTGTGAGCTTTCCAAGACGAGTTCCTTGCCCGCCGGCAAGAATCAAAGCTAGCATTTCATTCTTCATAGACTATTACTCCTTTGTGGAATCTTTTTTAACATTTTTACGAGCAATCCGACGCTTGATCTTCCAGATGCTGGCTCCAAGAGCCGGCAGTGTAAAGGTCAAGGTCTGTGGATAATCTTTCCAAAGTCCTTCTTGAGACTGAACTGTTTCATTATGTTCCTTCCAAACACCTCCCCATTCTTCTAATTCAGTGTTCCATACTTCTTCATAAATGGCTTCCACTGGAACACCAATGGTAAAGTTCTTCCGCTCTACCGGCGCCATATTGAATACACAAACTAACATATCTCCTTTTTCTGTCTTACGGATAAAGGAGAGGACACTTTGATCAGTATTATCCGCATCAATGATTTCGATACCATCATAGCTCAGATCAATTTCCCAAAGCGGACGATTATCTTTATAGAAGGCATTGAGCGCAGCAGTGAAGCCCTGCATCTTCTTGTTCATCTGATCGTCCAGATTAGACCATTCTAGTTGCTCTTCTGACTTCCATTCTAAGAACTGACCAAATTCTGATCCCATAAAGAGCAATTTCTTGCCCGGATGGCAGATTTGGTAGGTCAGCAAGTTGCGGAGCCCTGCAAATTGATTGTAACGGTCGCCCCACATCTTGTGCATAAGACTCTTCTTGCCGTGAACCACTTCATCATGCGAGAATGGTAGGAGGAAGTTTTCAGAGAAAGCGTACATAAAGCTAAAGGTCACTAGATTAAAATCGTACTTACGATAAATCGGATCTTCTTCGTAGAAGCGAAGGATATCATTCATCCAGCCCATATTCCACTTGTAGTCAAATCCAAGACCACCCAGCTCTCTCATACCAGTAATCTTGGTCTCTGAGGAGCTTTCTTCTGCAATCATCATAACATCAGGATGAGCTAATTTGATAACCGTATTGAGGCGCTGCAGGAAGTAATAGCCTTCATAGTTGCGATTGCCGCCATCTTTATTTGGTTGCCATGGGCCGCTGTCATAGTCCAGATAGAGCATATTGCTGACAGCATCAACCCGAATTCCGTCCAGATGATAAAAATCAATCCAGAATTTAATACTGGAAATCAAGAAAGACTGAACCTGATTCTTGCCCAAATCAAAGTTGAGAGCACCCCAGCCATAGTTATGAGCCCGATCGTGGTCCTGATACTCGAAAGTTGGTGTCCCATCATAGTAAGCCAAAGCATCATCATTAATAGTGAAGTGACCTGGTACCCAGTCCACAATGACCCCGATATTGTTCAAGTGACATTCTTCGACAAAGTCCTGAAATTCCTCAGGTGTGCCATAGGTATGCTCAAAGGCGAAGTAGCCCATGAGCTGATAGCCCCAGCTAAGTCCCAGCGGATGAGCCATAAGCGGCATGAATTCCACATGTGTGTAGTTCATCTCCACCAGATAAGGAATCAAGTCTTCTTTTAACTGGGCAAAGCTATAAGGACTGCCGTCTTCATTGCGTTTCCAAGATCCGGCATGCACTTCATAGATATTGACCGGCCGAGAGAAGAAGCCCCAGCGCTTCCGGCGTGCCAGCCAAAGACCGTCTTTCCACTTCTTTTCAGGAATAGTGCGAATGACTGCTCCCGTGCCCGGACGCTCTTCCATATAGATAGCCAACGGATCAATTTTTAAAATTTCCTGACCACTGCTGCGCTTGATATTGTACTTGTAAATATCTCCTTCCTTAGGCAGCTCTGTGAAGACTTCCCAAACGCCCGCTTCATTTCGGACCATAGGAATCTGCTCTTCATACCAATTGGTGAAATCTCCAATCAAATGGACACTCTGAGCATTAGGTGCCCAAACGCGGAAAGAGTAGCCAGACTTGCCGTCCACTTCATCCTGATGCGCCCCTAGATAATGCTGTAAATGAAAGTTTTCACCTGTTGTAAAGGTTCTTAATGCTTCGTTCTTATCCATGCAATCACCTTTCTATTTGTAAGCGTTTTCTATAATACTATTCTACATTATTTTTATCTCTTTTTCAAGTAAATTTCAAATATCCTTACGGAAAATTACTAAAACCGAACATTAGCTGAAATTAGTAATAAATGAGAGAGAAAACACTGCATTTTGTGTCTCTCAGTATATTTTAATTCCTTTTTCGCTAAATATAGGAGCTATCCAAAACAAGAAAAATATGAAAATTTTCATAAAGATATAGACCAATATGTAAATTTACATTTTAAAATAATAAGCAATTAAATATATAAATGCTTGATTCTTTTCAAATGGTTCGATAATCTTGTTAAATTTACAAGTTCATCAAGGTAAGAAAAAAGACCGCACAAAGCCGCCTTTCTCATTATTTCACATCAAACACGATGGATTTCACTTGTGTCATCGCTTCGATACTGTAACGAATCCCTTGCACTCCTGCTCCAGATCCCTTAACACCAAGAAATGGGAAGTTATCTGGACCACGTTGGGTCTTATTATTGATGTGTACAGTACCCACTTCCAGTTTCTCAGCAATTTCAAATGCTTTCGGGAAATCATTTGTAAAGACTGAAGATTGAAGACCAAACTCTGACTGGTTACAAATTTGGATAGCCTCTTCAACGGAAGTCACACGAATAATCGGAAGAACAGGACCAAATGGCTCTTCCCAAGCTAATTTCATATCCAGTGTCACATGGTCAAACAAGGCAGGCCAGATGAGATTTGCTTCACGTTTGATTTCTGTCAAGGCTGACGCTCCCTTTTCTTGAGCATCTTCAATCAAGCCCCAGATGAAATCTGCTGATGCGTTATCAATGACTGGTGTGATATCCGCATTATCAAAGGGATCACCAACCGTCAGTTTCTCTACCTCTGCCTTAATCAGCGCCGCTAATTTATCTGCTACGCTCTCCATGACAATGACACGTTTGATAGCCGTACAGCGCTGACCGGAATAACTGTATGCCCCGCCAACAATCTGCTTAGCTGCATGCTCCAAGTCAGCATCTTCCAGCACAACTGCAGCATCCTTACCACCCAATTCTAACATAATTGGACGCATACCAGCCAACTTACCGATGCGCTCACCGATTGGAGTGGAGCCAGTAAAGTTAATGTAGTTTACTTCCTTATGCTCAATGATGTAGTCCCCGATTTCTGAACCACGTCCTGTGATGGTATTGAAAACACCAGCAGGCAGACCAGCCTCAGCAAAAGCCTGAGCCAAGAGCAAACCAGAGATTGAGCCTTGAGTAGGTGGCTTAAACATCACGACGTTTCCGCCGATAAGGGCAGGAGCAATCTTAGAACCAGACAGATTGACTGGGTAGTTAAATGGCGCAATGGCCAGTACAACTCCTACAGGCTCACGACGAACCACAGCCAATTTTTTCTTGCTGGCAGCTTCAAAGCCGCCACCTTCCATAACCTGACCGTGAATACGAATGCCTTCTTCAGCCGCATAGCGAATCAAGTCTGCTGTCCGGACTACCTCTCCGACTGCCGCTTTGATACCCTTGGCAACTTCTTTTGCAAGAATTTCGCCGATCTTCTCCTGATCGCGTTCCAAAATATCCGCAACCTTATGCAAATAAGCTGCACGTTCAACTGCTGAAAGAGCTCGCCAAGCTGGCAAAGCCGCACGAGCGCTTGCCATCGCATAGTCGACCTCTGCCTGAGTCATGGCAGGCACAGTTCCTAAAATCTCATTGTTGATAGGAGATGAGATGGTAATTTCATTTTCAGAAACTTTCCACTCTCCATTTATATAGTTTTTATATTGTGTCACTTGTCCCCTCCAAAATGTTATTAAATATTATTTTACCAAATTTTCTGAAAATTTCAACCAAAAGTTATAAATTTAAAGAATTTTTTCACAATTAAGATAGATTACTAAATTTTGTTCATATTAGATCTGCTTATTTTCTGTTTTCTTTGATTTCAACTTTCTTCACAAACTTCACTATTCCCTTGAAGAAAACTAAAAAAGACCAGGAAAATCTCCCTGATCTTAATTTTTCAGATTAATCGAAGTTCAGATATTCTTTTTCAAGTTCAAGAACTTCTTCCATCGTTGCACATTCAGTCAGTGCACGCTGAGCCAGTTCTTGCATCTTCTTCGTATCCAGCTTCTTCATGAGGCTACGAGTCCGAAGAACAGAAGTCGCACTCATAGAGAATTCATCCAAGCCCATACCTACGAGCAATGGCACCGCTGTTTGGTCCCCGGCCATTTCTCCACACATACCTGCCCACTTGCCTTCAGCATGAGCTGCCTTGATAACATTGTTGATCAAGCGAAGGATAGATGGGTTGTATGGTTGATAGAGGTAAGAGACTTGCTCATTCATCCGGTCAGCTGCCATAGTGTACTGGATCAAGTCGTTGGTACCGATAGAGAAGAAGTCTACTTCCTTGGCAAATTGATCCGCGAGCATAGCTGCTGCTGGGATTTCAATCATGATACCTACTTGGATATTGTCTGCTACTGCAACGCCTTCAGCTTGCAACTTAGCTTTTTCTTCGTCATAAACCGCTTTAGCTTTGCGGAATTCTGTCAGAAGGGCTACCATTGGGAACATGATGCGCAATTGTCCATGTACAGAAGCACGCAAGAGTGCGCGGATTTGTGTACGGAACATAGCATCGCCAGTTTCAGAGATAGAGATACGCAAAGCACGGAAACCAAGGAATGGGTTCATTTCATGCGGCATATCGAAGTAAGGAAGTTCCTTATCTCCACCGATATCCATCGTACGAACAACAACTGGTTTTCCATTCATGCCTTCAAGCACAGCCTTGTATGCTTCATACTGCTCATCTTCTGTCGGGAAGTCTTGAGAATCCATATAAAGGAACTCAGTCCGGTAAAGACCAACCGCTTCTGCACCGTTAGCATTGACACCTTCAACGTCTTTTGGCGTACCGATATTGGCTGCCAATTCGAAGTGCTTGCCATCTGCAGTCACAGTCTGAGCATCTTTAAGCAATTCCCATTCAGCTTTTTGCTTAGCATAAGCCTCACCAGCTGCTTTAAATGCTGCGATTTGCTCTTCAGTTGGGTTGATAATCACTTCACCAGTGATACCGTTAGCTGCAATCACATCGCCATCTTTTACAAGCTCAGTAATGTTATTAGTTCCCAATACTGCTGCGATTTCAAGCGTACGTGCCATGATAGCAGAGTGGCTTGTACGGCCGCCGATATTGGTTACAAAAGCTTTAACAAATTTCTTATCCAGCTGTGCTGTATCAGAAGGAGTCAAGTCATGAGCAATCACAACTGATTCTTCATTGATAGACGCTGGATTTGGCAATTTCTTGCCCAGAAGGTTAGCAAGAACACGCTTTGTCACGTCGCGGATATCTGCCGCACGTTCCTGCATATATGGATTGTCGTCCATGTTTTCAAAGAGAGTGATAAACATGTCCGTTACTTCTTTCAGACCAGCTTCTGCATTGGTCTTTTTCGCACGGATTGTTTCTTTGATTTGCCCAACCATTTCAGGGTCAGCAAGTACCATTAAGTGAGCGTCAAACACCTGAGCGGCTTCCTCACCAAGGCTATCTACTGCTTTCTCACGGATAACAGAAAGCTCGTTCTGTGAAGCTTCAAGAGCTGCATCCAAACGAGCCTCTTCTGCATTCGTATCTTCGACTGAAACAGTCTCAAATGATAAATCCGGTTGAACTAATAGATATGCCTTAGCAACGGCAACACCGTCAGATGCTGCAATTCCTTTAAGCATTTCTGTCATATTAAGCCAATCCTTCTTTTTCCATTGTTTCGGAGATTGCAGCGATGGCATCGTCTGCATCTGCACCTTCAGCTGAGATCTTAACATCAGCTCCTTGGCCAACACCGAGACTCATAACACCCATGATAGATTTCAAGTTTACTGATTTACCTTTGTATTCAAGCGTGATGTCTGAAGCAAATTTGCTAGCAGTTTGAACCAACAAAGTTGCTGGACGTGCGTGAATACCTGTTTCTGCTACAATGTGGAAATCTTTAGAAGCCATAGTTAGACTCTCCTTTTAAATAATTCTTTTTGAGTTATTGTGATAACCCTTACAAGTTGATATTATATCACCTTTTGAAATCTTTTTCAAGAATTTTATAGCCCGCTTACAAAATATTTCTTAGGAAATGAAAACTCTTCTTATTATATTGAAGAGAGAATTTTCGAGCAAAATCCCACATTCCTCAAGCTTTATTCAAAAATGGCTTCCACTAAGTTTTTAATCATAAATTTCTTATTTTATAGAAACTAATTGTTATAAAATAAGAATATAAACTCCCCCTCCACTCCTCCTAGTGATTCCCTAAATTCTGTAACACAAGATATTGGATTTTTGTTTTTAGGCGGAAAAGCTACTAGTCATTTTTCTAACATTTTAAGACTTGTTTAAGCATTGCCGCATCAGCATTTTGCTCCTTTTCTGCAATTTTTCACTTCTTTTCACCGCTTATACAAACACTATATATTGTATTGTAATCTATCCTATAACAAAATATCACACAATATTTAGTTCAAAACTATTGACATTCTATTTTCTTTTAGATATACTAGTTTCGTATTATTTAAAAGAAAAAACGAAAGTTTAGAGGAATTTTTAATGGTAACTATTTACTCAAAAAACAACTGCGTTCAGTGCAAAATGACCAAGCGCTTCTTAGATACTAATCATGTAGAATATCGCGAAATCAACTTGGATGAACAGCCAGAATTCATTGACCATGTCAAAGATCTTGGTTTCAATGCTGCTCCTGTGATTCAGACAGCAACTGAGGCATTTTCTGGTTTCCAACCTGGTAAATTGAAAAAACTGTCTTAATGTAGTTTATTTTGAGGGCGGCGCGCCTTGATTGGGAGATAAACTAAAAGACAGATTATCAGGGCAAACTGCAGCTCCTATGCTCATAGGAGCCGTTTCTTTTGTAAGGCGGATATTTTTCCGCTAGCTAATTATCTTATTTATATAGAAAAGGAAAAACATGGGACTCAAACATTTAGAGGATGTGACATACTTCCGACTCAACAACGAAATCAACCGTCCAGTTAATGGTCAGATTATGCTTCATAAAGACCAAGAAGCCTTAAAAGCTTTTTTTAAAGAAAACGTTGAGCCAAACACCAAGCAATTTTCTTCTATCACAGAAAAAATTAAATATTTAATAGAAGAAAACTATTTGGAAAAGGAATTTATTGAACTTTATTCTCCGGAATACATCGAGGAGCTGACTGCTTTTATCCATGCTCAAGATTTCAAGTTTAAATCTTTCATGGCTGCTTACAAGTTCTACAACCAGTATGCACTGAAGACCAATGATGGTGAATACTATCTGGAAAGCATGGAAGATCGGGTACTCTTCAACGCCCTCTACTTTGCCAACGGAGATGAAGCCATTGCCAAGGATATTGCAAATGAGATTATCCACCAGCGCTACCAACCAGCTACACCAAGCTTCCTCAACGCTGGTCGGGCTCGTCGCGGCGAATTGGTTTCCTGCTTCCTCATCCAAGTAACAGATGATATGAACTCAATCGGCCGCTCCATCAACTCTGCCCTGCAGTTGTCTCGTATCGGAGGCGGGGTCGGTATTTCCCTCAGCAATCTGCGGGAAGCTGGAGCACCTATCAAGGGTTATGAAGGAGCTGCATCTGGGGTTGTGCCTGTTATGAAACTCTTTGAGGACAGCTTCTCTTACTCTAACCAGCTGGGCCAACGTCAGGGAGCTGGGGTTGTTTACCTCAATGTTTTCCACCCAGATATCATCTCTTTCCTTTCTACCAAGAAAGAAAACGCCGACGAAAAAGTTCGGGTTAAAACCCTTTCACTCGGTGTCGTCATTCCGGATAAGTTCTACGAATTGGCGCGTAAAAATGAAGAAATGTACCTCTTCAGCCCATACTCTGTTGAACGCGAGTATGGAGTGCCATTTGCCTATCTTGACATCACTGAAAAATACGATGAGTTGGTCGCTAATCCAAATATCACTAAGACCAAGATCAAGGCCCGTGATTTGGAAACAGAAATTTCTAAACTCCAACAAGAATCTGGCTATCCCTATGTTGTAAACATTGATACAGCCAACCGTTCAAATCCAATTGACGGTAAAATCGTCATGAGTAACCTTTGCTCTGAAATCCTGCAAGTACAAGAACCTAGCCTTTTGAATGATGCGCAAGAGTATCTTCACCTAGGAACAGATGTATCATGTAACTTAGGCTCTACTAACGTTGTCAACATGATGACTTCGCCTGACTTCGGAAAATCCATCCGAACTATGACACGCGCTTTGACCTTTGTCACAGACAGCTCGCACATCACAGCTGTACCTTCTATCGACAATGGTAACAGTCTGGCGCATACCTTTGGTCTGGGAGCTATGGGACTGCACAGCTACTTGGCACAGCAGCTGATCGATTATGGATCAGCGGAAGCTGTAGAGTTCACTAGCATCTACTTCATGCTTATGAACTACTGGACTTTAGTTGAGTCTAACAATATCGCTCGCGAGCGTGGCGTGACTTTCCATAACTTTGAAAAATCTGACTATGCTAACGGCACTTACTTTGACAAATACCTGACAGGTGAATTTGTACCTAAGTCTGACCGTGTCAAAGAACTCTTCGCTGGCATCTTTATCCCATCTGCAGAGGATTGGGCAGAGTTGCGCGACAAGGTCAAGGCTGATGGCCTCTACCACCAAAACCGCCTAGCTGTCGCACCAAATGGCTCTATCAGCTACATCAATGACGTTTCTGCTTCAATTCATCCAATCACTCAACGGATCGAAGAACGTCAAGAAAAGAAAATCGGTAAGATCTACTATCCTGCTGCTGGTCTGTCAACTGAGACTATCCCTTACTACACCAGCGCCTATGACATGGACATGCGCAAGGTTATCGATGTCTATGCAGCCGCAACTGAGCACGTGGATCAAGGACTTTCCCTGACTCTCTTTATGCGCAGCGATATCCCTAAAGGCCTCTACGAATGGAAAAAAGAAAGCAAGCAGACAACCCGCGATCTTTCTATCCTGCGTAACTACGCCTTCAACAAGGGAATCAAGTCCATCTACTACGTCCGCACCTTTACTGATGATGGCGGCGAAGTAGGTGCCAACCAATGTGAAAGCTGTGTCATCTAACAAGAGATTTTAGAAAAAGAAAAGGAAATTCGACCATGTTACAATTTTACCTTCCTCATCATTGTCAGGAAGGTAAAATCGTGAAGCATTGGGACAGTATCCAAGAAGGGATAGCTGATACCACATCAGGTCGTACCATCTACTAAAGGAGAAAGAATGCAAACTTACTACAAAGCCATTAACTGGAACGCTATCGAAGATGTCATCGATAAGTCCACCTGGGAAAAACTGACTGAGCAATTCTGGCTGGATACGCGGATTCCCCTATCCAATGATCTGGATGACTGGAGAAAGCTATCCCACAAGGAAAAAGACCTGGTCGGCAAAGTCTTCGGCGGCCTGACCCTGCTGGATACCCTCCAGTCTGAGTCTGGTGTGGATGCCCTTCGCAAGGATGTCCGCACTGCTCACGAAGAAGCTGTCTTCAACAACATTCAATTTATGGAATCCGTTCACGCCAAGTCTTACTCTTCTATCTTTTCTACGCTCAACACCAAGTCAGAAATTGATGAAATCTTTGCCTGGACCAACACCAATCCATATCTGCAAAAGAAAGCTGAGATTATCAACGAGATTTACCTGAATGGTACAGCTCTGGAAAAGAAAATAGCCAGCGTTTTCTTGGAAACCTTCCTCTTCTACTCCGGTTTCTTTACTCCGCTCTACTATCTGGGTAATAACAAACTGGCCAACGTTGCTGAGATTATCAAGCTGATTATCCGTGACGAGTCTGTCCATGGAACCTATATCGGCTATAAGTTCCAGCTAGCCTTTAACGAGCTGCCAGAAGACGAGCAAGAAAAACTCAAAGAATGGATGTACGACCTGCTCTACACCCTCTATGAAAATGAAGAAGGCTATACTGAAAGCCTGTATGACACAGTCGGATGGACCGAAGAGGTCAAGACCTTCCTGCGCTACAATGCCAACAAGGCTCTGATGAATCTGGGACAGGATCCCCTCTTCCCAGACTCAGCGGACGATGTCAATCCTATCGTCATGAACGGTATCTCAACCGGCACTTCCAACCATGACTTCTTCTCCCAAGTGGGTAACGGCTACCTGCTGGGCGAAGTAGAAGCCATGCAGGATGACGACTATAATTACGGTTTATAAGACAAAGAACCCCTCTTTCCAAAATATGGAAAGAGGGGTTCTGTAGTCTAAACTAGCAAGGAGAACAGAGAAAGTAAATATCCTCTAGCTTTTCTGAACTTCCCAAAAATAATTAGTAATACACATTCAAGTGAGATGGCAAAACACGAATCGTTACTGGCAGTTGGTCTCCCTCATCTCCGTCAACGTTGACGCTGAGCTCTGCCTTATCATCAGCCAACTCAACTGTGATTTCCTTAAAGGTCAGATACTCGATATTATCACTTTCTTCACCATTGCCCGAAATCAAATCCGGCACAGAAACCAAGGTATCTAAGAGATTTTTATCCTTAAGATACAAGAGATGAAGCAAGCCGTCATTGACAGTGGCTTCAGGGAGAATGCTTTCGAAACCTCCGATTGAGTTGGTAGAACCAATCAAGAGTGTGCTGCTTTTTATCGTGCGCTCCTCTCCATCAATCTTCAAGTGAAACTCGTAAAAACTAGTATCCATCAACTGCTTGAAACCAGAGATAAAGTAGGCAAACTTACCCCACTTGGTCTTGTCTTCTGAATCTACATTGTTAATCGACTCAGGAATCGTTCCAATGGCAACCACATTCATAAAGTACTGGTCGTTAATCTTGCCAATATCAAGTGGCTTGACTTTGTTGATATCCAGATTCTGAATGGCTTCTTCAGCGTCCAGGGGAATGCCAAGAGCACGCGCCAAGTCATTGACCGTACCAAGTGGAAAGAAGCCAAAAGTCGGACGATAGTCTAGTTCAGCCAGGCCGCTGATTCCTTCATTGACTGTTCCATCGCCACCCATGACAAAGACGCTATCATAACGGTCTTCTGCTGCTTGCTTAGCAAAAGCCGCTGCGTCTCCGCCTTTTTCAGTATGCTTGACCACTACCTCATTGAAACATTCTGCCAGTTTTTCTCTTGCCAAGTCTTCATAGGACTTGGCTTTTTCGCCTCCCGAGCTAGGGTTGACAATTAATAGGACTTTAGACATAAGGAAACCTCTTTTCGTTTGATAGCTTATTATACCATCTGGAAAACACTTTCACAAGAATTTGAAACTGCTGGCTTTCGAAAGACCAGAAAAGCAGTTTGGTATTTAAACTCCATTCCACAGAAAAACACTTCTGCCGTTAGACTTTACTGCCTAACTTTAGAAGTGCTGTCTTATATTTCGTTTTTCTATTAAAAGAAGACAATGAGAACAAAGGCAATTAGATTATTGGCCAAATGTAGGCCCATTGAGTAACGTAGGTCCTTCTTAGCTAGATAGCCTAGGCCAAAGATTGCCCCCAAGATGAAGTAGACCAGAAACTGAACTAGATTGCCCGGCATGTGCAGAAGAGAGAAGAAGCTGGCAGATACAGTTAAATAGAGCAGGATTTTCGCCAAGCTATTTTGGTCGGGAAAGAGAAACTTAGCCAAAAATCCTCGTGTTAGCAACTCCTCAAGAATAGGAGCAAAGATTACCATGTATAGGAAGGCAAAGGCTGGCTGCTGCTGAATCAATTGTACAGCAGTGTTCTGATTGGCAGAAGATTCAATAGGAACGAGCTGCTGAAAGATGAGAAAAGCAAGCAAGAGAACACTGGGAAGCCAGATAGAACTGGTCAGCTTAGTGCTTTTGATTTCCAGTTTCAAATCTTGCTGGTACCATTTCCACATGGCAAAAGAATAGAGACTGGCAAGTATGACAAAAATCGGCAAAATTAATAGTTGAGAAGTTCCTCCTGTCAGAGAACCTATAGTGAAGACAACTATAGCCGAAAATATATAGAAATAGGCCAAGAGGACAAGTATATAAAGGCCAAAATTAGTAAAGAAAGTTTTTAATTTCATAGTGATTCCTTATAGATTGATTTACTTAAACATGGCTAGCAGCAGTATTATAGCCATGGGGAGATTGTTCAGGATATGAACTAACATGGAATCTTTTATATTCCCCCGACGAGCATAGGATAAATATAAGACCAGTCCAAGTGCAAAATAAATTGGGAACTCAGTCAATTGGGTGATATGAGGCAGGGTGAAGACCACAGAAGTCACAATGGCAGCCAAAACCTTTTGATTATTTTTGAAAAAGAAGGCAGTACCAAAACCGCGGAAAATTAATTCTTCCATGATAGGAGCAATAAAAGCAATCGTCGCAACAAAGAGCAAGGCAAAGAAGATATGCTGCGAAGACATCATTCCCCCCAGCCCTTGTATGGCGCTGTCATTACTGGTCTGGGAATTGCCGCTCAAGATGAGATTGAGATAAACACCGATAATAGCAGCCACTCTGGCAAGGAAAAAGAATAGAAAAGCAAAACCGATATCCTTGCCAGACAGTTTAAATTTCTTCTTTTCTTCAGGCACATGCTTCTGATATCGCCGCCATAAGACACGAAAAATCAGGAAAACTAAAATCAGATACAAGGCTACCAATAAGATTTCTACATAAATAGGTAAATTCTTCCCGAGCCTTAAGAATAGCATTGGAGCAACATTTATAAGGAGGCTAAGAGCAATTAAGCCTATCCATTTTACAAGTCCTAAAGCAGTTGATTTGAAGTTGTTCATTTTGTATTCTCCTTTTGATAAATATTGATACCGACTTCCGTATCCTCAACAGCAATATCTCCCTTCTGCTGGAGAATAGTGGCAGCGAGGAAAAAATCTCCTGCACAGCCAGCTGCATGGAAGCTAGCAAGGACGATATAAGAAGCCGCAGTCAGAATATGCAAGGCATAGATCAAGGTCAGGGCTAGGCTAATCAGAAAGAAAGGTGCCAGGATGATGACAAGCATCCTTTTTCGACTGTAACAACTGCCTGGGCTGGTCGCATAGGCCATGCCGCTTTTAAAACCAAACTTGACCTTGGTATTTTCATCCCCCAAGACCTTGAAGAAAAAGCCGTGGATCAGCTCATGGATGACCATTAGAACAAGTAGGTAGAGTAAGTCAAAAAAATGAAAAACTTCGCTACCCTTGCCATACATCAGAATAGCAATCCAAGTAAAGAGGGCTAGAAAAGGGAAGATCAGCAATACAGCCGTTATATTCAGAGTCAGATTGACCTTTTTATTATGGATAAAATCAAGTTCTTTCAGTAGTTTCATAATTTCCGCCTTTCATCGGGAAATAAGCTTATTTGAAATATTTTCTTACCATTGGATAATACATAAGATTGATATAGATATGAATCACCACTAGGACGACAAAGCCGGAAACGACATTGAGGGGTGTGAAGGCTCCCAGCATCCCTAAAATGACATAGAGGGCTGGCAGAAGTCTCTGATTTACATTGAAGAGAATGAGATAGCACTGTTCATAATTGGCTTGCAGCTCTGACTCATCATAAGAGAGGGCAAATTCTTTTATTTCCTCAGTAGTCGGAAAGGCTGATAGCTTATAGTGCCGCACCTTCTGAACTGTCTTTAAAAAGACAACTTGCAAAATAATATAAACAAAGGCAATCGCATAATCTATAAAACTCCACTGAAGAGGGCTCTTATGATTAGTAATATTTCCAATAAAAACAACTCCAACTAAAATCGTAAAAAGAACGATAGCACTGCTGATATTAAAGACAATAGTCGCATATTCCAGATTTTTAAAGGTTAGCCGGTACCATTCATAATTCTTATCCTCATCTGCTTCTTTTTCATAGGCTTCATTGTATTTACGAGTCCGATAAATCAAGAAAAAGACCAAGGGATAGAGGATGATAAGGCTGGCCCTACCTAGCTGGCGCAGCAGTTGAACAGAAAAAATAGTCGACCAACTGATGTTTTTTAGCAGACCAGTTTCAGAAAACAAAATAGACAGACCACCTATTAAAGCTCCAGCTAGAAATATAAGGACATTATATAAAACTCTTTTCTGTGTAGATATACGTTTTTTCTCTTTCACGACTTCTTCTCCTTTATTTTTTTACAATAGATGATACAAGAATGCTGAGGCTGAAGGACTGTTTTAGCTCCTGTTGAAATGAATCTTAATTGGTTCTTCATTCTGCTTCCTCCACCAGCCGAAAGACATTCTCAACGTTTTCATTGAAAATATGGGCAATCTTAAGGGCAATCACAATCGACGGGGTATATTCGCCTCTCTCTATAAGGCTGATTGTCTGCCTGGAAACACCGGCCAGCTTAGCCAGTTCTGTCTGGTTGAGACCGTCACGCGCCCTCAACTCCTTGAGTCGATTTCTAAGCTGCATCATAAACTCCTTATTTATTATTCTCCCTTGGATAAAATCATTGTAACAGATTCTTTTCTTTTTGACAAGTATATTTGTCAAAAAAATAATAATCATTGTCAAAAACACCATTATCATAGAGAAAAAAGAATCCAGCTCAAACTGAATCCTTTTCCTTTATTCATCTACTTCTGAAAATACTTCTTTTAAAATAGCAATCCCCTGCTGAATTTCCTCCCTGCTGATAGTCAAAGGCGGCAGGAGACGAATAACATTTTCTCCGGCTGTCAGGATAATCAAGCCCTTCTGACGAGCGGCTTCAACAATCTTTGACAGACTGGCACTTGTTTCAATCCCAATCATCATGCCCAAACCGCGAACAGCAGAAATTTTTGGATGATTCTGAAAAGCAAGCTGCAGCTGCTCCAATAAGATGGCACTCTTAGACCTGACTTCTTCCAAAAAGCCCGCCTCTTTCATGATATGCAAAGTCTCTAAGGCAGCTGCCATGGCTAATTTATTGCCACCAAAGGTAGAGCCGTGACTGCCAGGTCCAAAAGCCGGAGCCAAGCTGGATTTTCCTAATAGAGCACCTGCGGGCAGGCCATTGGCCAACCCCTTAGCCAGCGTCACAATATCCGGTATAATCCCATAATGCTCAAAGGAATAAAGCTGACCCGTGCGCCCCATACCTGTCTGCACTTCATCAACAATCAGCAAAATCTCCTCTCGTCGGCAAAAATCAGCCAAATCTTTGACAAAAGCTGCTTCTGCTGGACGAACACCCGATTCTCCTTGGATCAATTCCAGCATGATAGCTGCCGTATCCTGATTAACCAAGTCTTCTACGCTAGCTAGATCATTGTAAACTGCATAGCTGAAATGGGGTACCCCATCACCAAATCCTTTCTTGATCTTATCCTGTCCTGTTGCGGCCATAGCACCAAAGGTCCGACCGTGAAAGGATTGCTGAAAAGTGATAATACCTTGCTTGCCAGTAGCCTTACGGGCTAGCTTAATAGCTGCTTCATTGGCTTCCGCTCCGCTATTACAGAAAAATGCCAAATAATCATAAGAAGCTGCCAGTTCCTGAGCCACCTGCTCTTGCAGAGAGCTAAGATAGAGATTGGGACTGTGCCAGATGCGCCCTGCCTGCTGGATCAAAGCCTGCTGAACCTGCGGGTGAAAGCCAAGATTGGTTACACCAATCCCCGATGAAAAGTCCAAATAAGCCTTTCCCTCACTGTCAATCAGATAGGAGCCCTCTGCTTTAACAAACTCAATGGACGCCCTCTTGTAGTTTTCAAATAAATAAGTCATCGTTATCCCTCTGCTATCAAGGTGCCTGTCAAAAGATTATCACCAATCAGAACCTGCCCGACACCGGAAAGCACAGTCTGGACAGCACTCTCAATCTTGGGAATCATACCACCCTTGATGACACCTGTCTGAATCTTCTTGGAAACCTGACTGGTCAGAAGCTGGGGCAGGACTTTTTTGTCCTCTAGAACCCCTTCTATATCTGTCATCAGGATCAGCTTCTCTGCCTGCAAGCTGCTAGCAACTGCCGCTGCTAGATAGTCTGCATTGATATTTAAGAGCTCGCCAGTTGCATTTTCTCCTAACGAAGCCAGCACCGGGACTATGTCCACAGCCAGCAGCTGCTCTAGATAAGCAGTTTGAATGGCCGTCACATCACCGACATAGCCATAGAGCTCTTTATCGATAAAATCTGCCGAAACTGTCTTTCCCAAATGAGAAGCCAACTGAACGCTTTCAATATCTGAGTCGTTCAGTTCTTGAGTCAGCGTCCGGCCGACTTGACCTAGCAGGGCCTGCTCAATGATGGGCAAGTCAGACTTAGCTGTCACCCGCAACCCCTTAACCTTGCGAGTAGGCAGCTGGCGCTCTTTCATGAGTTGGTTAATGACCAGACCGCCCCCATGAACGATCACGATTTTCTTACCAGCTGCTATCCATTCTTGCATCTGCTTGATAAACTTATCAGACAGCTTTTGCGCAGCAACACCGCCAATTTTTATAACAATCACATCTTTCATTGCATTTCTCCTTAGGTTCTATAGAGGGCATTGATTTTCACATAATCATAGGATAGATCGCAGCCCCAGGCCTGAGCTTCAGCGTCCCCATCGTGTAGGTCAATGGTCAAGGTTAGCAGCTCTCCAGCCATGGCATCACTTGTTTCCTCGGGGTCAAAAGCCACAGGGCTAGAAGCCTGCATAACTGGAATCCCTTCAATCCAAATATCAATATAATCCACCGAGACATCTGCTCCCGCATAGCCGATAGCTGCTAAGATTCGGCCCCAATTGGGATCTTGACCAAAAATAGCCGTTTTGACCAGGCTAGATCCAACGACACTCTTAGCAATCATACGGCCACTCTGTTCATCCTTGGCATGCCGAACATTGACTTCAATCAGCTTAGTTGCTCCTTCGCCATCCTTGGCAATTTTTTTAGCTAAGTCAGCCATAAGATAGCGGAGCATCTTAGAAAACTTTTTAAATTCTTCTGTATCTGGCAGGATTTCTTCATTCTGCCGGCAGCCGTTAGCCATGACAAGCACCATGTCGTTGGTCGATGTATCGCCATCCACCGTGATTTGGTTGAAAGTCGTCTCCACATGCTGACTGAGAGCCGCTTGCAGGGTAGCACTGGAAATATTAGCATCACAGGTGATAAAGGCCAGCATGGTCGCCATATTCGGATGAATCATGCCCGATCCCTTAGCCACTCCCGCCATAGTCACCAGATCTGAGCCAAACTCTTCTGTGACCACACAGGTCTTAGTACAAGTATCCGTCGTCAAGATAGCCTCAGCAAAATCTTCTGCCTTGCCACTCACCAGAATCTGTGACAGGCCGTTTTTCAGAGCATCCATTGGAAGTTGCTCACCGATGACTCCTGTAGAAGCCAGACCTACCAAGTCGGGCTCAATCTTCAGCTTTTGAGCAGCCAATCGCTGCATTTCATAGGCAGCGTCCAGTCCCTGCTGTCCTGTGCAGGAATTAGCAATACCAGAATTAACCACTATTGCCTGCAATTTCTGGCTCTTTTGAATTGATGCTTTGTTCACTAGAAGCGGAGCAGCGATGACCTTATTGGTCGTATAGACTCCTGCCACACTGGCCGGTACTTCTGATACAATCCAGCCAAAATCCAACTTCTTTTTCTTAAAGCCAGCGTGCAAACCGTCAGCCGAAAAGCCTAGCGGACTGGCAATCGTTCCATCAATAATCTTCATATCTAACCCTTTCTCATCTAGACATAGGACGGTTGACTGAGCAGGCCATCTGTTTCAGGGAAGCCCAGCATCAGATTCATATTTTGAACTGCCTGACCAGCAGCCCCCTTAATTAAGTTATCCAGCACAGCCACGACAGTTAAAATATTTGTCACAGAATTATAGTCAAAACCAATATCTGTATAATTAGTACCGACAACCTGATGCAGATTCGGCAGAGTAGCTTGGATACGGACAAAAGGCTTATCCTGATAGCAATCTTGGTAAATAGCAGTCAGCTCTTCTCGAGTCAAAGGTGTTTTCAACTTACTATAAACTGTCGCCACGATGCCACGATTGAGCGGAATAAGGGAAGTTGAAAACTGAATCTGTTGCAATCCCTCATCAAAATGCTGCAACTGCTGTACAATCTCTGGAATATGCTGATGCTGATTCAGCTTGTAAGTCACATAATTGTCATGCACATGGACAAAATGGCTGGATGCAGCTGGATTTTTCCCCGCCCCTGTCAAACCGCTCTTGGCATCGACAATAATGGAGCCCAGCTCAATAGCTTGAGCCTGCAGCAAGGGAATCAGAGCCAATTCTGTAGCCGTTGCATAGCATCCGGGATTAGCAATAAATCGCTTCCCTCTGATATCTGTAAACTCAGATAGCCCATAAATAAACTCTTTTTGAACATAGTCTTCAGCTGGCTCTTTCTGATACCATTTTTTATAAATATTCCCTGGCAAACGATGATCTCCTGATAGATCAATGACTGGAAATCCCGCTTCTACAAAGTCTTTTGACAAATCTTTAGCCACTCCGCTTGACGTTGCAAAGAAAACAAGATCTGCTCGTCGCATTATTTCCTGACTGTCGAAAGCTTCTATTCTCAGGTCGCAAATCCCCTTCAAATGAGGATAAAGCTCTGACACAGGAGCCTCCATATCTTGGCTGGCATGAAGGGAAACGACTTCTGCTTGCGGATGCTGCAGTAAAATACGGAGGAGTTCCATTCCTGAGTAACCAGTTATTCCTACAATCGAAATTCGCATATTTTTAAAACACCTCCGTATAAATATGCGTTTTATTTTACTCGTATATTTTCCCTTTGTCAAGTATTTTCTGTATTTTTATGCAATATTTTTGAAAATATCATTATTTATTCTAAAACAATTCATAATTTCTTGCCTTAAAGCGGCCTATTTGCTTCTCATATAGAGAAGTAAGGGAGCCGAGAGCACAGAAAAAAGTCTGCCCAAAGAGCAGACCTTTTCATCTATCTGTTATCTAATATTACAACTTCTCAGCAACTGCTGCTAGCAGGTCTGGAATAGCTGATTGCTTGCTGCCACCGGCCATAGCCATATCTGGCTTACCGCCGCCTCGACCATCTACAATCGGTGCCAATTCCTTAATCAGATTACCAGCATGGATGTCCTTGGTCTTGCTGGCTGCAAGAACATTGACCTTGTCACCAATTGCTGCGACCAGTATAAGAACATCTGAATAGTCCTTCTGCTTCCAAGTGTCCGCAAAGGTACGCAGGGCACCTGCATCAGAAACAGAGACCTGACTAGCAATAAAGCTATGTCCATTTACCTCTTGAACATTCTTGAAGACTTCACCAGAGGCCGCTGCTGCTGCCTTTTCCTTGAGTTCTGCATTCTCTTTTTGCAGTTGACGCAGCTGCTCTTGCAGCGCTTCTACCTTGTGAGGCACTTCCTTGATTTGCGGTGCTTTGAGGGTCGCTGCGATAGCCTTGAGCGCCTCTTCTTCCTCGCGGTAGGCTGCAAAAGCTTCCTTGCTGGTGACCGCCAAGATACGGCGAGTTCCAGATCCGATCCCCTCTTCTTTGACAATCTTGAAAATGCCGATTTCAGAAGTATTGCCTACATGGGTTCCTCCGCAAAGCTCGACAGAGTAGTCGCCGATGGTTACGACGCGAACTTCTTTACCATATTTTTCGCCAAAGAGCGCCATGGCACCCATTTCCTTAGCCGTGTCAATATCTGTCTCTACTGTCTCAATGGCAAGGGCTTCCCAGATTTTCTCATTGACTTCTTGCTCAATAGCACGCAGCTCTTCTGCTGTCACTGCTTGGAAATGCGTAAAGTCAAAGCGCAGGAATTCTACTTCGTTCAGAGAACCAGCCTGGGTTGCATGGTTACCAAGAACATTATGCAGGGCTGCATGTAAAAGATGGGTTGCCGTATGGTTTTTCATGACACGGTGGCGACGGCTGTGGTCAATTTCCAGCTTATAGCTTTGACCCAGAGCCAGAGGAGCCAAAACTTCTACAGTATGCAGTGGCTGACCATTTGGTGCCTTTTGCACATCCGTAACTTGCGCTACCAGATTGCCTGCTCCATCAAAGATTTGACCGTGGTCGGCTACCTGACCACCCATTTCTGCGTAGAATGGCGTTTCTGCAAAGATAAGGGCAGCTGTCCCTGACTCAACAAATTCGACTGCCGCATCATCCGCTACGATAGCAAGGAGTTCAGCTGTCAGCTCTTCTTTTTCGTAGTTAAAGGCACTCTCTACGGTGATGGCCTGCAGGGTTTCATTTTGCATGCCCATTGAGCCACCCTTGACGACAGAAGCACGCGCCCGATCCTGCTGCTCTTTCATAGCCGCTTCAAAGCCAGCACGGTCCACAGTCATGTCTGCTTCTTCAGCAATTTCTTCAGTCAACTCCAGCGGGAAACCGTAAGTATCGTAGAGTTTGAAGGCATCTTGACCAGAGATGACTGTTTGACCCTTAGCTTTCAAATCTGCCACGATTGTTTCTGCAAAGTGTTGACCAGAGTGCAGTGTACGAGCAAAAGATTCTTCCTCACTCTTGATAATCTTTTCGATAAAGTCTTGCTTTTGAAGAACTTCTGGGTAGTAGCTTTCCATAATCTTGCCCACTGTTGGAACCAGTTTGTAAAGGAAAGGCTCATTGATCCCCAGCTTTTGACCATGCATTGAAGCACGACGGAGTAGACGACGAAGGACATAGCCACGACCTTCATTTCCAGGAAGAGCCCCATCACCAATGGCAAAGGAGAGCGAGCGGATATGGTCTGCGATAACCTTGAAACTCATATTGTCGCCATCTTGGTCATAGACCTTGCCAGACAGTTTTTCTACTTCGCGAATGATTGGCATAAAGAGGTCGGTCTCGAAGTTGGTCTTAGCCCCTTGGATAACAGCGACCAAACGCTCCAAACCTGCGCCCGTATCAATGTTCTTATGTGGCAATTCCTTGTACTCGCTACGCGGTACAGCAGGGTCAGCGTTGAATTGTGACAAAACGATATTCCAGATTTCGATATAACGGTCGTTTTCAATATCTTCTTCTAAGAGACGGACCCCAATATTTTCTGGATCAAAAGCCTCACCCCGGTCAAAGAAAATCTCTGTATCCGGCCCAGAAGGTCCCGCACCGATTTCCCAGAAATTATCCTCAATCGGAATCAAATGACTAGGCTCAACGCCCATAGCAATCCAGCGGTTGTAAGAGTCCTTGTCATCTGGATAGTAGGTCATGTAGAGCTTATCTTTAGGGAAATCAAACCACTCAGGGCTAGTCAAAAGCTCGTAAGCCCACTCAATCGCTTCATCACGGAAGTAATCACCGATAGAGAAGTTGCCCAGCATTTCAAACATAGTATGGTGGCGGGCAGTCTTTCCGACATTTTCAATATCGTTGGTCCGAATGGCCTTTTGAGCATTGGTAATCCGAGGATTCTCTGGAATAATGGTTCCGTCAAAGTATTTCTTGAGGGTTGCTACACCAGAGTTAATCCAGAGCAAGGTTGGATCGTTGACCGGCACCAAGCTGACAGATGGTTCTACTGCATGACCTTTAGTTGCCCAAAAATCCAGCCACATTTGACGAACCTGAGCACTTGACATTTGTTTCATTTATTTTTCTCCTTAATTTTTTTCTAAAAATAATTGCATTATGACGACGAACTTTCCAGCATTTCAACATAATCAATAGCGACACAGAGGGAAATCACCAAATCTGAATAAGTCACATCATAGACACTCACCTGATAAGTAGAGGTTAGATGGAAGAGTTCCTTGGTAATCTCTGCAACGACTTGATTGCTGTCATCCAGCAGACGAAAGTTTAAATCCCAGATATTCCCTTCAACTCGAAGACCCAAATTATCAAATTTATATTTATCACGCAAAAAAGAGAATTTCTTACGGATATAAAAGCTATGCCCGCTTCTGAGTTTGATTTCAAACTGGGGCAGGAGGGTTAAAAGGGTTTTGGTAATCTGACTGACGATTTGCCCCTGGCTATCATAGATAGTAAAGGTCTTAGGAATCTGGAAGAAAGAGCCTTCCACTTGGTAATCCACATTTCCGCGATCATCCTTGATATCAAAGCGTTCGCCGCCTAAGCGAAATTTCTGTTTGACAAGATAGGTTTTCATTATATTACCTCCACAGTCAACATAAAAGACAAGTTCCTTGTCCGAAGGGCGAAAAACCGCGGTACCACCTTCATTCAATGAACTTGTCATTCTCATTTCGTATTATACTTTGCTAGATGAGTAGCATGATTCCCCGTCTTAGATGGCTCGCAGCACCGCCAATTCTCTGAACTAAGAACTTGAAAAATCAATTCTCACCAGTCTTATTATACTTGCTTATTCTCTTTTCGTCAACCTTATTCTGCGGCTGATGATGAAGCTTCTGCTGAACTGCTTTCAGCTGCTGAGCTAGACTCAGAAGTCTTTGAGCTGCTGGCAGCACTTGATGAAGAAGTTGAAGAACCTGTCGTTTCGATATACTGAGCAAAGATAGATTGGAAAGCACTGTCCTTAACCTTGATGTTGGCATCTTTCAGCTCTTTCGCCACAACGCTTTGGATAAAGCTAGTATCTTTTTCTTTTTGTGCAATGATAATCTTTTTCAGTTTATCTTTGTAGTCTTTCCAGTTAGAAGATTTCTCTGACTTCTTGACCAGCTTAACAATATAGTAGCTTGCTGAATACTGTGAATCTGGCACAGTCACAAGGTCTGAAACGCCATTTTCTTCCAAAGCAAAAGCAGCTTTTTTGACAGCATCTGGAACATCAGTAGAGCCAGAGTCAAACTTGATTTCTCCGCCTTTTTCCTTAGTGGCAGCATCGGTAGAGTTTTCCTTAGCGATTTGACTGAAGTCTGCTCCTTCAGCTTTAGCTTTTTCAAGAACTTCCTTACCTTTGTCTTCGCTGTCAACCTTGATGATTTGAGCTGTTACTTCTGGCGTGTAGTTTTCAAAGGCAGCCTTGTAGTTTTCGTCAGTCAGCTCTTTTTCAGCAGCCTTCTTAACAGCATGCTCTACCAGCATATTGGTGCGGATTTGCTCCTTGTAGGCATCTTCGGTCAAGCCGTTTTGAGCCAAGACTTGGGCAAAAGCTGTACCGTAAGCAGTTTTAGACTTTTCGAAAGCATCCTTAACGTCCTTGTCTTTGACATCTTTGCCGTATTTTTCTTCAAAGATGTCTTTGATAGCCATCTGCAGCAAGACCTGCTGAGCTGCACCATTGTTTTTCACTTGATCGTAGAACTCATTGACAGTAATCGTGTTTCCTTTCATGGTCACGATGTCCTTGCCTTCTGAGTTAGAACATGCTGCTAATACAGCGACTGACAAGAGTGTCACAGCTCCTGCAAATATTTTTTTCTTCATTTTATATTGACTCCTTATTCTTAAAAGTTCATGTTTTCTATTGTAGCACAAATTTGAATTGATATCTTAAATTTTACTAAAAATTTTTGGAAATTAGGAAAAAATCATAGATGTCATTTTTTTCTAATCATAAGCAGCCCATCTCCCAAGGGAAGCAGACTCGCAGTTAAATCTGGACTGTCCAAAGTTGCGTCAAACAGGCTGTGCAAGCCTCGGTAAATAGCCCGTTGACCACGCTTAATTTCCTCAAAAGGCTTGGCAACATCGCCACCTTGAAAGACATCATCAATGAGGACTAGACCACCAGTATTGAGGCGCTTGAGGACTTGGGGCAGAAAGACCACATACTTGGACTTGGCAGAGTCCATAAAGACAAGGTCGTAAGAATCCTCCAGTGTCTCAAGCAGATCCACCGCATCGCCTTCCAGCAGAGTGATTTGCTGGCGGCTGTCATACTTAGCAAAATTAGCCTTGGCCAGCTCAATCATCTCTGGATTGCGATCAATAGTTGTAATCTGAGCCAGAGGAGCATGCTCCGCCATCAAAAGGGCTGAAAAACCAATAGCCGTACCGATTTCTAAAATCTTCTCAGGCTGGAGGCTTTCGAGTAGCAGACGGAAGTAGGCCACTGTCTCATGGGGAATCACGGGTACATTTTCGGCTTTAGCAAAATCCTCCAGCTCCTTGAGTCCACCAGCTACCGGCTGGAGACGCCGTCTCATAAAGTCAACGATTTCTTCTTTGACCACTGGCCGACGCATATTGGGATTAGAGTTTTGGTTATAAGTATCGACCATCTTATGCCAGTCCCAACTTCTCGACCAAGGCTTCGAATTCGTTCAACCGACGCTCAAAGACAGCAAAAGCAGCGTTTAGGTAGTCTTCTTTTTCCATATCCACACCTGCTTTTTTGATGACATTGAGTGGATAGTCAGAGTTCCCAGCTTTGAGATAGTCCAGATACTTGTCCTTGTCTTCCTGACTGCCATGGACAATCTTTTCAGCCAGGGCAGAAGCCGCTGAAAATCCTGTCGAATATTGGAAAACATAGTAATCATAGTAGAAATGCGGAATCCGAGCCCACTCGTACTGAATCTGTGGATTGTCTTCTTTTTTCAGTCCATAGTATTTCTCGTTTAAATCAGCATAGAGCTCATTGAGAAACTCGCTGGTCAAAACTTGACCTTCTTGGTCAGCCTTGTGGATAGCGTGCTCGAACTCAGCAAACTGGGTTTGACGGAAGACCGTACCTCTAAAGCCGTCCAAAAAGTGGTTGAGAATCGCAAAGCGGGTAGCATCGTCTTCTACTTCCTCCAAGAGCTTCTCAGTCAGGATATTTTCATTAGTCGTTGAAGCAATCTCAGCTAGGAAGATAGAATAGTCTCCGTAGACATAAGGCTGAGTCTCACGGGTGTAGCTGGAATGCATACTGTGTCCTGTCTCGTGCACCAAGGTAAAGAGATTGTCCAGCGTATCCTGCCAGTTGAGCAACATAAAGGCATTGGTATCATAAGAACCGCCTGAGTATGCTCCTGAGCGCTTGCCTTGATTTTCATGAACATCAATCCAGCGCTCTGAGAAAGCTGTCTTCACTCGGCTTAGATAATCGTCACCCAGAATAGCCAGAATTTCCTCAGACTTAGCCAAGGCTTCCTCATAAGTGAACTTGTAGTCTGTCTCTGACAAAGGTGTGTACATATCATACATCTTCAAGTCAGAAATGCCTAAAATCTTCGCTCGCAAAGCGATATAACGCTGCAAAAGAGGCAAATGCTTATTGACAGCTGAAACTAGGCTGTCATAAACACTTTCTGGAATAAAGTCAGCTGACAAGGCCGCTTCACGGGCAGATGAAAACTTGCGGACTTTCGCATTGTAATTGTGAACCTTGACATTGGTCTGCAAAGTCTTAGCGTAGGTATGCTGATACTGCTCGTAGACGCTGTAGAGAGCCTCGTAAGCTTCCTTACGGACCTCTCGGTTCTTAGACTCGACCAAGGTGATATAGTTACCGTGGCTGAGCTGAACTTCATTTCCATCTTCGTCATGCACCATCGGAAAGACAATATCTGCATTATCCAAAATAGCAAAGGTTTCGCCCGCTGCACCAAAAATTTCACCAGCCCCGGCCAATAGCTCCTCTTCACGCTGTGTTAGGATGTGGGCTTTCTTTTTCAAAAGCTTGTCAAAATAATGCTGATACTGCTGCAAGGCTGGCTGCTCAGCCAAGAAAGCTTGGTACTGCTCTTCTGTAATCGCCATAAATTCTGGCTCATAGAAAGCAAAGCTTTGACCAAAATCGCTGTAAAGAGTCATACCTTTAGCCTGATACTCTTGGTACTTAGCTACACGTGTATCCTGGTCATTCTTCATGTGAGCATAAGAATAAAGCTTTTCAATACGGCGCATCAAGTCCAACTGCACTTCAGTCGTTGTTAAGAGGCTGTCTGCTGAATCCAGCAAATGCCCAGCCAGACTAGCTGCTTTCTTCACTTCTTCTGAAACCTGCGCCAACTCCGCTTCAAAGGCTTCATCTGTTGGGAAAATAGTCCTCAAATCCCAAGTATATTTTTCTTCAATTTCATTTCTTTGTTTTGCCATAAAAAAATCCTCCGACTCCCCTATTCTATCACAAAATTCTACTTTTTATAAAACTCAAGTACCAAAATCACATAGTAGCTAGGCAGACAGACTTAATTAATAAAAAAACTCTTTGAACCTAATTCCTGACCAAACAAAAATTAGATTCCAAAGAGTTCGTTTTTTCTTATCACTTAATGCTTTATCATATGTCATTCTCCCCTCAACTTCTTTGCAATCTCACCAGAGATTACATAACCTGTATGTTCTAGCTTCCCATCAGACTCTTCAATCAATGTTGTGGTAATTGTTAATTCCGGGTCATCGTTTATTATAAGCTCAACTATTAAGCCACCCATTGGATTATATTTAAGATTTTTTTCATTTATTGTATATTTTTTTATTATCCCCTTTTCTGTCAGTGCTTCAGGATCTTTCTTCCTTAACATTTCCTCAATTAACTTTTTAGATTTCTGACTCTCCGCAATCTGAATCATTTCTTCTTTTTCTGATTGACTTTTTACAATACTGCACCCTCCTAAAAACATAGCTGAACTAAGTGTGATGATAGTCAGAAAAATGACAGAAATTTTCTTCATGACGGCTCCTTTCGTTTCTCATCTTTGCTAAAGCTGGTACCTTAACGAAAATGAGAAACCAATTTTAGATTAACGTCTTATATTAATTATTGTACTATTTTTCAAAAGAACATGATAGCACAATCATTGTTAGGAAGTTATCTAGAAAAACCTTATTCTTCATTGCCATTTACATTTTCTTCATCCATTAGTTTTGTAAGCTTCGGTGACCACACAGTCCCATCTCTGTGAAATTTCCCATTTTCGTCCTCTCCAATGACATATCCTAGTGTTACTTCTTCGTCACCATTAATGATTAAATCAAACATTAATCCTCCCATTGGGTTCTGAGTTAGTGACTTCTTATTAATTTCATAACTTTTAATTTTCCCTTCAGGTGTTAATGCTTGAGGGTCAATCTTTTTCAGCCCTTCCTCAATAACACTCTTCATCTTTTTACTTTCTGCAATCTGAATCATTTCTTCTTGTTCTGACCGACTATTTAGAATACTGCAGCCTCCTAAAAACATAGCCGAACTAATCGTTATGATACTCAGAAAAATGACAAAAATTTTCTTCATAATAGCTCCTTTCGCTTGTTATATTTACTAAAGCTAATGCCTTAACGAAAATGGAAAACTGGATTTAGATTAATGTTTGATATTATCATTTTTGTGCTATTTTTTTAAAGTTTTAAGGACTACGCTACGTATAAAGAGTTGTAAAGACAAAAACTCATTCTCTCTCACCCTTAATATTGTCGTAAATTTGGGAAACGGAGCCTATGTATTCTATTTCGCCAATAGGTCACTAAGTTTCCGACTTCTTGAATTTGTAGCAATTTCATAATTACCAGTTGTTGAATCTTCCACTACTGTTACACTTAAACTTAAATTCTTATCTCCGTTAATAAACATTTGAATCATTATCCCTCCCATTGGATTATATTCTAACTTATACTCTTGAATTTCATAGGATTTAATCTTTCCTTCTGGTGTCAAAGCTTTGGGATCTAATTTTTTTAAAAAAATTTCAATTACACTCTTCATCTTTTTACTCTCCGCAATCTGAATCATTTCTTCTTTTTCTGATTGACTTTTTACAATACTGCACCCTCCTAAAAACATAGCCGAGCTAATCGTTATGATACTCAGAAATATTACAAAATCTTTCTTCATGACAACTCCTTTCGATTCTAATCTTTTCTATAGCTAGCTGAATTAGCACGATTTAGAATTTTTAACTATCTAACTTATTACTTTATTATATTATACAGGATTCTAAAATATTCTAAAACTGAAAGGATAGCTAAAAATTTATAGCTTCATCAATGGGAAACTAACGATACTTAGCAATTTTCTCTTGTCATCTCATAAAAGGCCGGTGAATAAACAATTTGCAGATTTTTTTGCTGGAGATTGGCATAATAGTTCTCAAACTGCTGATAATAGTCTGTCAGGTCAGTAGTTATCTGACAGAAGGAGGTTGCCTGTATCGGCCTAACCTGCGGATAGAAATCCTCTGCTGACTTAGTCAGGAGATTATCTCCAGCCTGATAAAGCTGGGCCTGCAGCCGCATCCATCTAGGCTGTTGGTAATAAAGCTGACGGCGGATATAATTGCAGATCTGCGGATCTTGCTGGGCCAGAAAGCTGTTCATATCCTGCTTTTGAAAGGGCAAACGCAAAATATCCAAAAGCTGACTGTGACCAAAGGGAAAGTTCTTGGTCTTGTACTGGACTTTTCCATGCAGATCTTCGTGAATCAGGTATTTGAGACGCAGAACTTGCTTTTCTTGATCCAGCTCCCAAAGATGAAAGCCCATATTTTTACTAAAATAGAGAAAATCCTTCTGCAGGCGAGTTAGGGAATCCTTGAGCCAAAGTTTTCGCCCCAAAAGCCAGAGAACCTGATAACCATGCTGGCGGTAAGAAAGCGTCCGTTCCTGCAACCGTTCTATACTTAGGGGACTGCACTGGACTTCAAGCGCCAGTTTTTCATCAACCAGTAGATCAGCAATCTGCTGCAGAGCAGGCAAAAAAGCCTCCACCTCAACTTCTTCTGTCTGGACAGCCCAGCGAAAAAGCTCCGCCTTAAGGTTCAGGTGCTCAGCGCTCTCATTTTCCCTGTAAAAACGACACTCTTCTAGCGAAACATGCGCAAAATGCGGCTGCATAACCTTCCCTTTTTTAAAACGGACTGCCCCTGAACAAGCCGGGCAGACGAAATCAGCCCCCTTCTCAATCTTCTCCTCCAGAGCATTACACAAAAGCCCCTTATGATTTCTCGCCACAAACATATCCTAGCCCCCTCTAAAATTTCTCTCATTTACTAAAATATTCGCAAAAGAAAAGAGAAAAGATCTACATCATCAAAAAACGAGTCAAGAGAACATCTCTCTGACTCGTTTTTTATTATCCAAATAATTGATTTCCTTTTCGTTCTGGCAATTTTAGAAAGAGGGCCAGCAGGCAGACTAGACAGATAACTGCTGCTAGAAATAGGTTCATTCCTTCGTAACCCCAACTGTCCAGAAAATGGCCGGCCAGATTTTGAATGAGAATGGTTCCTAGACTCCGGGCTGTCTGGACCAGAGCAATGGCAGTTACCAGATATTTTTCATCAACCAAGCTGGCTACGATTTTTAAAGTCACCATAATCAAAACCATGCCGGTCACGTGCTTGGAAAGGAGAGTCATCCCGATTTTCGAAATCAAATCTAGGTCTAAAGCATAGACGCTGTACTGGAGAAAGATGATTCCCAGACAGATATAAAGAAGCTTTTTCATCGAAATCTTGTCCATAAAGAGATAGGAATAAAAGATAAAAGGCGCTTCAACCAGAACTGATAAGGCAACGACAGTCGAGGCCATATCCACCTCTAAGCCACTGTGCTGTAGCATAGCGGGGATATAGGTATGACCAGTATTCCCTACCCCTGAATAAAGGGCGACCAAAAGCAGGTAAAAGAGATAGGTTTTGTTGGTCAAGATCTTCCCCAGACCTGTCTGCTTGCGGGTATTCCTGCTTTCTAGGGCTGCTCGGTCGTGCTTGGGATGGATTCCCAAAAGTCCTATGCTGCTGATAAGCATCATGCCAATAAAGACTGGGAAAATAGCCTGCGGTGCGACTCTTTGATAAATCAATCCTGCCAGCTGAGAGCCTAGTGCATAGCCAATGGTTCCCCAAATCCGAATCTTGCCATAAGTATAAGGACTTTGGGCCGCAAGGACATCCATGACTGGATTGACCCCGTTAATCAGCATGAGGACCAGACTATACCAGACCAGTAACTGCCAAAGCTGAGTCGCTTTCATGAAAAATACAGCCCCAACCATCATAGCTAGAAAGCTAAAAAGGAAGACCTTTTTAATGCCCAAAGCATCGCTGAGAACTCCAAAAATTGGCTGAGCCAACATGGAAGCAAAGAAAGAAGCTGACACTACCATCGATACTTGAGCATTAGAATAGCCTAAGTCCTGCATATAGACTGATATCAGAGTCGAAAAAAGAGAATAGGCTAGAAAGAAAAAATTAAAGAGTAAAAAATGAGCTAGATAGCTGTTGTGAAACTTTTTTAGCATGAAAATCTCCTTAAAACAGAAAGAAAACTCAGCAAAAGAACTGAGTTTTAGCTTGGAAAGTCATTCCGTTCGTATGTGACAGAGGACATTCCCTTTATTCAACATCTGTATTTCTACGACGTTCCTGCTTTGCAGCCTTGCGTTTTTGGCGACTGTGGTATTCAAAGTACAGAATGATCAACAGGATGCCAACAGGCAACAGAATTAACATCTTATCGCTGAAGAACACACCATACCAAGGCTTGCTTTCCGACTTGCTGCCAGTCACATTTTCAATAGCCTGAGCAACTGGATTCTCAACTTTCTCGACTTTCATTTCATCAGAGATCTTGCTAGACAAGGTCTTCAAGCCATTTTCAGCCTTGAGAACATTGTTTTCTACCTTGACCTTAGGCTCGGTTCCCTTTTTAACAGTAGCGTAGAAATCCTCAGGCAGCTTATACTTCTGTCCATCAATCTCCTGCTCACCCTTGGATAAGAGTTTTTTGTACTCGTAGTCCGCATAAGCCTTCTCAATCAAAGCATTACCAAAAGGATGGCGGTAATACTCACCGTCTTGGTCAGACCAGTCACCGACTCCCATAATCACAGCAATCATGCGCTGATCTCCACGCTTAATGGTCGCGATATAGTTGAAAGCACCATTAGGGCTAGAACCCGTCTTCATGCCATCTACGCCCTTGAGTGCGTATTTAGCACCCGGCAGAGAGTAATTATAAGTTTCAAAGGTTTCTTCGTAAGGAGTTCCAGCTTTAACCGTAACCTTTGCTTTATTAGTATAGTTTAAAATCTCAGGATGGTGATTGACAAAATTGTAAGCCAGAATCGCCAAATCACGGGCTGTTGTCTGATTGCTGGCATAATTATCGTAGTTTTGAGGGTTATAATAGCCCTTAAAAGAAACCGCCGCTGCACCGCTGGCATTGAACCACTTGGTATTCGTCATGCCCAGTTCTTGAGCCTTGGCATTCATCCGATCCAAGAAAGCATCTGGATCATTGTCCGATAAATAATTGGCCAGCATAACGGTTGTCGCATTGGATGAAGGCACGATTGTCATGGTAATCAGCTCAGATACGGTATAATCCACACCAGCGACAATTTTATTATTAGAAATTTCATAAATATTAGCGGTAGCCTGATCCTGAGGTGTAGCTGTAATGACCGTCTTTTCGCTGATTTTTCCTTCCTTAATCGCTTCAAAGACCAAGTAAAGCGTCATGAGCTTACTCATACTAGCTGGGTCACGCACCTCATCAACATTATCCTCCCAGACAACATCACCTGTACTGCCGTCAATAACGAGAGAAGACTTGGGACGATTAATCGCCTGAACATTATCATGCGGATACATCTTTTTAGCCATATCCACCAATTCATCAGCCCTAGCAGCTAGTGGCGCTAACGAGGTCAGAAACACAATTCCCAATAACAAAAGCTTTTTCTTCACAGGATCCTCCAAAGAACAATTATACCTATCTAGTATATCACATTTTACGCAAAGTCAACCATAAATCTAAAAATCCTACCTAAAAAATAGATAGGAAATTAAGAGACTTTTATCTGGCAAAGCTAGTTTTATAGCATCAATATCAAAATCCTAGTGTTTTAACAGGCTAAGCGCTTCCTTATCAGCGATAATCACAACATCTGGATGCTTCTGGAGAGCACTGCCTGGCAGCTCCTCTGTCACTTCCCCCTCAACAGTCCCTGCTATAGCCTTAGCCTTAGCAGAACCATAAGCAAAGAGGATGATGGACTTAGCATTTAGGATATTGCCAATCCCCATGGAAATGGCCTGAGTCGGAACATCTTCCATCTTGTCAAAGAATCGAGCATTGGACTGAATGGTGGACGGTGTCAAATCCACTAAGTGAGTCTGACTGTCAAAACTGGTTCCCGGCTCATTAAAGCCGATATGACCATTCGTACCGATTCCCAAAATCTGCAAATCAGCAGGATGCTCTGCGAGAAGCTGATTGTAGCGCGTCACTTCTGCTTCTAAATCTTTCGCTGCGCCATTGGGCAGGAAGCTTTCCTTAAAAGGCTTTTGGTTAAAGAGGTGCTGATTCATGAAATAGCGATAAGACTGAGGATCGTCCTCCTGCAAACCAACATATTCATCCAGATTAACACTGAACATCTCTGAGAAATCAAGATCGCTCTCAACGATCTGCTTGTAAAATCCTTCTGGGCTGCTGCCTGTAGCCAATCCCAACGTTTTTGCTCCCTGAGCTAGTTTTTCCTTGAGCAATTCGAGAGCCACTTTGCCACCTTCTACTTGGTTTTCCACTTGAATAATTTTCATTTTCCACCTCCACTTCTGTTCTTAATTTTATTATATGGTATAGACCAATTTTTGTCAAGAAAAAGTCTGCAAAATAGACATACTTTTTAGTCATGCTCGCTTCCTTTTGCAGCAAATCGTGTTATAATAGAGACATGTTTTTACTGATTGTTTTATTGATTTTATTTTTAGTCGGAGTCTTACTCTGCAGCCTGAGTTTCCTCATGAAAAAACAACCAGGCTGGCAGATGCTAAGTTTGATTTTGGGCGGCTTACTTACAGCCAGTCCCTTTCTACTCGCTGCCTATCTACTCTGGCTGATGAAAACAATATAAGGAGATACGATGAATACCGCTGATTTTGATTTTGACTTGCCCGAAGAGCTGATTGCTCAGACACCTTTGGAGAAAAGGGATGCTTCCCGCTTGCTAGTGGTCGATAAAGAAACGGGAGCCTTCTCCGACCAGCACTTTGACCAGATTATTGATCAGCTCCAGCCCGGCGATGCCCTAGTTATGAATAATACACGTGTCCTGCCCGCCCGCCTTTATGGTACCAAACCTGAGACAGGAGGCCATGTCGAGCTGCTGCTACTTAAAAATACTAAGGGAGACGACTGGGAAGTGCTAGCCAAGCCAGCCAAGCGCCTCAGAGTAGGTGCTCAAATTTCCTTTGGCGATGGACGCTTAACTGCTACTGTGGTAGAAGAGCTTGAGCACGGCGGCCGAATTGTGCGCTTTGGCTACGAAGGGATTTTCCTAGAAGTCTTGGAAAGTTTGGGAGAAATGCCGCTTCCGCCTTATATACACGAAAAACTGGCAGACCGCGAACGCTACCAGACTGTCTATGCTAAAGAAAACGGCTCTGCCGCTGCGCCAACTGCCGGACTTCATTTCACAGAAGAGTTGCTGGAGCAGATCGCTGCCAAGGGAGTCAAGCTGGTCTATCTCACCCTTCATGTCGGACTGGGAACTTTCCGACCGGTTTCTGTAGATAGCTTAGATGATCATGAGATGCACTCCGAATTTTACAGCCTGTCCGAGGAAGCTGCCCAGACACTCCGTCAGGTCAAGGCTAAGGGAGGCCGTGTCATTGCAGTCGGCACGACATCTATCCGCACCTTGGAAACAATTGGTAGTAAATTTCAGGGGCAGATTCGGGGTGACTCTGGCTGGACCAATATTTTTATCAAGCCGGGATACGATTGGAAGATCGTTGATGCTTTTTCAACCAACTTCCACCTGCCCAAGTCAACTCTGGTCATGTTAGTCTCTGCCTTTGCCGGACGTTCCTTAACACTTAAAGCTTATGAGCACGCTATTGCTGAGCGCTATCGCTTCTTCAGCTTTGGTGATGCTATGTTTATCAAATAACTATAGGTGAAAATTTATGAATAAAATTGAAAGCAGACACCGTCTCATCCGCTCCTTAATCATGGAGAAAAAAATCCATACCCAGCAAGAACTCCAGGAGCATTTGGAAGCAAACGGCGTCATTGTAACCCAGTCCACTCTTTCACGAGATATGAAAGCACTCAATCTGGTCAAGGTCAGTGAGAACGATACTTCCTACTATATCATCAACAGCATTGCACCATCCCGTTGGGAAAAACGCCTTCGTTTCTATATGGAGGATGCTTTGGTCATGTTGCGGCCAGTTCAAAATCAAGTCGTCATGAAAACCCTGCCTGGTCTAGCTCAATCTTTCGGTGCAATCTTAGACGCCTTAGAGCTGCCGCAGATTGTTGCTACTGTCTGCGGTGATGACGTCTGTCTGATTATCTGCGAAGATGACCAAGGGGCTCTTGACTGCTTTGAGAAGCTCAAGGAATTCACCCCACCATTCTTCTTTAGTAAATAAAAGCTGAGACAACATTGCCTCAGCTTTTTCTATTTACGATTTTTCCTCAATGAAACCCATTAGTAAATCAGCAAGCCATACTTGACCAGAGTAGAGCAAGACCGATAAGATTTTAAAGTTTTTTCAAAAAGTCAGCATTTAAGGTGTCGTAGCCAAACGATAAACGGCTTCCGCGTAAATATCCATGGCCCGATACAGATCATCTAAGAGCAATCGTTCATTGACCTGATGCTCTGTCTGATCAGCTCCCGGAAAGAGGGCGCCGAAGGCAACACAGTTAGGCATCGTACGAGCAAAGGTCGCTCCGCCAGACGACATGGCTGGACTGTTGT
This sequence comes from Streptococcus sanguinis, assembly GCF_019929145.1. Lineage (GTDB taxonomy): Bacteria > Bacillota > Bacilli > Lactobacillales > Streptococcaceae > Streptococcus > Streptococcus sanguinis_U. The sequence continues at coordinate 1,079,146 of NZ_JAHZOW010000001.1, forward strand.
CTCCTGTTTTCTCCTGATAAATTGCCATCAGGGTGCTGACCAACTCACTGTCCAAAGGTACATAGAGCGGAGCCAAATAATCAAACTCCTGATAGGTCAGCCCGTATTGACTGGCTATTTCTGCTAGCTTTTCAACCAACTTGTCCTTGTCTGCCAAGACCGGAATCCGCATGTCAATCCGAATCTCAGAGCGGTCAGAGGTTAAAGTCAGACCGGCAACATTAAAGGAAAGAAAGCCCGACTGTTCGTCAGACACAGCCCCAAAGAGATGGCTGCCTGTCGCATCTTCACCAACCGCCTGAGCGAGAAAGGCAAGAGCTGGATGCGAATCCAAGGGCTGCAAGACCTTAGCTAGGCGAATAATGGCGTTAATTCCTCGGGCAGCATCCTTGGCGTGCTTAGGCAAGCCGATAACCGTTACTTCTTCTGCCGTTCGCTCATATTCATAGCCTAAATCTTCCAGCCCTGTGACGACTGACTCTAGTAGGCTGCCTGAATAGGAAGCCTTGGCAGGAACGACATTAAAAGCTTGACCAGCTTCGAGCTCTAAAGTATCAGAGCCAGGTCCTTCCAGCTTAAGCTGCAGAAGCCCCTTCTCAGCATAGGTCAAAGGGAAGGAAGAGTCTGGTGCAAAGCCAAGTGCAGCCTGCTCTTCAAGCTGATTATACCTAGCCATGCAGCGCCAAAGCGTCTCCTCGTCTGTACCAAAGATAAAGCGAACCCGCTTTTTAAATTCTACTCCGCTATCCAGCAATGCTTTTACCGCATAAAGAGCGGCCATGGAAGGTCCCTTGTCGTCCTGAACCCCTCGACCGAAAATCCAGCCATCCTTGACAGTGGCTTCAAAGGGAGGTGTCTGCCAGTCCGACTCATCACCTGATGGAACAACATCCAAATGACAGAGAACGGCCAGGAGCTGAGCTCCATGACCGATTTCTGCATATCCGTAATAACCTTTAGGGTCGAGGTATGTTGTAAAACCTAGCCCTCGACAGATTTCTAAAGTTTTTTCTAGGACATCTTGGATAGCTTGTCCAAAAGGTGTTCCATTTTGGCCTTCATTGAGGACTGAAGGATAGGAAACGATTGTTTTCAAAGATTCAAGAAAATCTTCTTTAATCTCTTCCGTTATAAATTTTTTCATGGAATCACCTCAGCTTCTAGCTTATAGGAACGGTAAGAAAGTTCCTAGGAGTAAAAGACCAATACTGATAGCAATAATCGCTACAATCAGCTTGCCGATAAATTTCCACCAAGTTCCGATATTGATACGTCCGAGTGCCAAGGCTCCCATAACGATACCAGAAGTTGGTGCAACCAGGTTCAGCACACCTGAAGCAGACTGATAAGCTGTGATAATCAAGCTAGCTTTGACATTGACAAATTCTCCCATTGGAGCCATGATTCCCATAGTTGCACTGGCTAGACCAGATGATGATGGGATAAGGAAGGACATTGGCAGGTAGAAAATGTAAGTCAAGACGATAAATACTTGTGATGATAGACCGCTGAGTCCTTGTTTACCCCAATTGAGGATAGTGTCTGTAATCATACCGTCATTCATGATAACTTGGATACCACGGGCGATTGCTACGATTAGGGCTACGCTAAGCAGATCAGCTGCACCGTTCATAAAGGCAGAGATAATTTTGTCTTCCTTGAGACCGTACACAACACCAATCAAGATTCCCATGAAGGCAAAGAGCATAGCTCCTTCTGGGAAGTACCAAGTACCCAGTGCAGAAGTAGATGAACCAACAATCTTACCAAGAACTGGAAGACCAGTCAGCCAAGTATTGATGTCCTTAAATATAGTAATACCGAGATCTGTCCAAGGAATGAAACTCAATACCATAATAACGAATGTCAAAATGAACAGAACGAGGACAGTTCTTTGTTTTTTGCTCAGAGTTGACTCAACAGATGAAGAAGTTTCAACGTTAAAGTGTTTCAAATCTTCTTCGCGAGTGCTGTAAACCAATGACTTGGTCGGATCTTTTTGAATCTTATCTGCATAGCGGTAAACAAACCAAGTGCTGAGAGCAGTAAGAATAACCAAGAAGATGAGACGAAGGACAATCCCTTCACCAGTTCCGACACCAGCAGCCTCTGAAGCGATAACAGTTGCAAATGGATTTAGCGTAGAAGCCAAACATCCGATTTGCGAACCAAGCAGGATAATAGCCACCCCAGTAAGGCTGTCAAAACCAACTGCCATCATCACCGGCACCAAAAGCGGATAGAAGGCCATGGTTTCCTCACCCATACCATAGGTAGTACCACCAAGAGCAAAGAGAGGCATCAAGACAACAATCAGCATCTTTTCGCGACCCTTGTACTTCTTAACGATAGAGGCAATTCCTACATCCAAAGCACCAGTTTCGTTGACAACACCAAGGAAACCACCAACCATGAGGATGAAGAAGGCAACATCAATGGCTGCGCTTGTCTCCTTAATCAAGGATCCTTCCTCAGGATGCGTGCCCAGCATAGCACGAATCGGTGCCATCAGGACATCCCAAATTCCTTGTGGATTTTGGGGCTGAGGCTGATAAACACCTTTTACAAAAGCCCCGGCTGGGATAATCCAAGTCAGCACTGCCATAATGGCAATGATTATCAACAATACGGTGTAAGATGAAGGCATCTTAAACCCTTTTTTTGTTTTTTCACTCATTTGTATTCCCTCCTAAAAATTTTTTAACGAGGTTACGAACCTGCATTCCCCTGTATGAGCAAACAAGAAAACGCTTACTTTGTTTTTATTTTACCATATTAACATTGAAAAAGCCAGTATTTTTGAAAATTATAAATGATTTTCAAGAAAAGATTTCCATCAGAGAGATAATCTCTGCTATCAACCTTCAATCAGTATTTTTTTAGCCTTTTTCAATAATCGTACCGCTCTCAGACTCAATCAGAGCACCCAGATTTTCCAGAGATGTGATAACTGCTTTACCTTCTGGACGGCCATTGACAAAGGCGATAGCTGCTTCTACCTTTGGAAGCATGCTGCCTGGTGCAAATTGTTCTTGCTTGATGTACTCTTCCAACTGAGCAACATTCACATGTTCCAGTTTTGCTTGGTCAGGTTTGTTATAGTTAACAAAGACATAGTCCACACCAGTCAAGACGATGAAGAGGTCAGCATCAACCAACTCTGCCAAGCGCTGAGAAGCAAAGTCCTTGTCAATAACGGCTTCAACACCTGTAAGATGGCCATTTTCTTCTTTGACGACAGGAATTCCGCCGCCACCCGCAGCTACCACTACTTGACCTTGATTCAAAAGCGTACGAATTGTTTCAATTTCCTTGATATCCACTGGTTTTGGTGAAGCAACGACCTTACGCCAACCACGGCCAGCATCCTCTTTGAAAGTCGCTCCGCTCTTTTCAGCTTCTGCTTTTGCTTCTTCTTCTGAGTAGAAAGGCCCGATTGGTTTGCTGAGGTTGACAAAGGCTGGATCGTTCTTATCTACCACTACTTGCGTCACAACAGAAGCAACATTCTTTTCGATACCTTCATCCAAGAGAGCATTTTGCAAAGCATTCTGCAGCCAGAAGCCGATACTGCCTTCTGTCATAGCCACAAGAGAGTCTAGTGGGAAGGCAGGATTCTTTTCAGAGTTCGCTGCCAACTGTTGCAGCAGCAAATTCCCTACTTGTGGACCATTTCCATGGGTAATGATAAGATCATCCCCGTTTTTTATCAATTTTACCAAATGTTTAGCAGTTTCCACCAAGGCTTCCTGCTGTGCTTTCGCTGATGGGTCAGATGAAAGGATGGCATTCCCTCCCAAAGCTACAACGATTTTACGATTTGCCATTAAATTCTCCTTAATTGCGCCCTAATGAATGCGCTTCCAATTTATTTTAGTAGATTTTTTAATTTTCAATAAGAAAATGAGCTTTCCTTATCATATAAAAGAGGGCCGGACTAAAGCTATTAGTCGCAGCCCTCATAGCTGTTGGTAGACGGTTTCTTATGTAAGATTATACTTTTGGAATGTAAAGGTTTCCAAGAGTTGCAGCCATAACCGCTTTGATAGTGTGCATACGGTTTTCTGCTTGGTCGAAATGACGAGCATATTTGCTGCGGAAGACTTCGTCTGTTACTTCCATTTCTTCTACGCCGAATTTTTCAGCGACGTCTTTACCGTAAACAGTATTTGTGTCGTGGAATGCTGGTAAGCAGTGCAAGAAAATCAAGTTTTCATTATCAGCCTTCTTCACCAAATCCATGTTAACTTGGTAAGGCTTGAGGAGGGCAACGCGTTCTGCAAACTTGTCTTCTTCACCCATAGATACCCAAACGTCTGTGTAAAGTACGTCTGCACCTTTAACTGCTTCGTCAGCATCTTCTGTGATGAGGATATGTGCGCCGCTTTCTTTCGCAAAGCCTTCTGCCAATTCAACAATTTCTTGTTCTGGGAAGAGTTCTTTTGGTGAGAAGATGTGAACGTTGACACCAAGGATAGCTCCTGTTACCAGCAAGCTGTTGGCAACGTTGTTACGTCCATCACCACAGTATACCAATGTCAAGCCTTCCAGACGGCCAAAGTTTTCTTGAACAGTCAAGTAGTCAGCCAACATTTGAGTTGGGTGCCATTCGTCAGTCAAACCATTCCATACTGGAACACCTGAGAATTCTGCCAATTCTTCTACCATGCGTTGGCTGAAACCGCGGAATTCAATCCCGTCAAACATACGGCCCAAAACTTTAGCAGTATCTTCTGTAGATTCTTTCTTACCAAGCTGGATATCGTTAGCACCAAGGTATTCTGGATGTGCTCCCAGGTCAATGGCTGCTGTTGTAAAAGCTGCACGAGTACGAGTAGATGTTTTTTCAAACAAGAGAGCGATATTCTTGCCAGCAAGATAGTGGTGTTGAATATTGCGTTTTTTCAAATCTTTCAAGTGAGCTGAAAGACCGATAAGGTATTCTAACTCAGCACGGCTAAAGTCTTTTTCTGCTAAGAAGCTACGTCCTTGGAATACTGAATGTGTCATTCTATTTGTTCCTCTTTCTTTTCTTTGAGTATCAGTAAAATACTGGATTTCTAAATTTCTTCACGTTCAAATGGCATAGACATACAGCGTGGTCCACCACGACCGCGAACTAATTCACTTCCGCGGATCTTAATCAAACGCAAGCCGTATTCTTCCAAAATCTTGTTAGTAACTGTATTGCGGTCATACACCACTACCACACCTGGTGCGATGGTCAAGGTGTTAGAACCGTCGTTCCACTGCTCACGCGCAGCAGCTACGATATTGCCACCGCCACAGCGAATCAGATGAACTTTTTCCACACCAAGGTTTTCTGCCAATATTTCTGCCAAATCACCTTTTTCTTCAACAATCTTAAGTTTGTCATCAACATAAGTCACAGAGTAAACGCGAAGATCGCCTTCGATTTCTGGGTGAATCGTGAATTTGTCATAGTCAACCATAGTGAAGACAGTGTCTAAGTGCATGAACTTACGGTTGTTGGCAAATTCAAAAGCCAAAACTTTCTTGAAGCCAACATTTTTCTTGAAGATATTGACCAAGAGTTTTTCGATAGAAGCTGCGTCTGTACGTTGTGAGATACCAACTGCCAGCACATCTTTTGAAAGAACCAGTTCGTCCCCACCTTCGATACGTGTATCTTCTTCACGATTGTATACCAAATCCACTTTTCCACCGTATACTGGGTGGTATTTGAAGATGTATTTACCGTAGAGAGTTTCACGATTACGAGTGTCTGCATACATGTGGTTAAGCGATACAGCATTACCAATTGTAGCAAATGGGTCACGTGTGAAGTAAAGGTTTGGCATTGGATCAATAGCGAATGGATAATCAGATTCTACCAAGTCCGTCAATCCTTTTGCCTCTTCAGGAATTTCTGGCAATTCAACTTTTTGAACCCCTGCCATCGTTTTTTCAACCAACTCTCGGTTATCTTTGATACCACGGAGCAGCTCACGAATAGCCTTCTTGGTTTCACGTCCGCGAATATTGGCTTCTTCCAGATATTCTTCGATGAATTGCTCGCGGATTTCTGGAGAAGTCAGTGACTCAGCAGCCAGCTGCTCAAGATAGAGCACCTCAACTCCTTCATTGCGAAGCGCTTGAGCAAAGTTATCATGTTCTTTTTGTGCATCTTCTAAGAAAGGAATATCATCAAAGAGAAGACGTTCTAAGTAGTCCGGCTGCAAGTTTTCTAACTCCTTGCCAGGACGGTGCAACATAACTTTTTTCAGTTTTCCAATTTCTGAGAAAACACGAATTGGATGTGTAGACATCTACTATCCTCCTTTTTCTTTGCGGTTTAGGTTTTTCTAAGCCCGTTTACATGTACTATTCTAGCATTTAATGCTACCGCTTTCAAGAAAAAGCCTACATTGCAAATGCCAAATCCTTTGCTTTTTTCTATTTTTATTTTTATAATATTCTTCTTTAAAGCGTTTTCTTTGAATATTTTATGCATTTTATTATTTTTGTGAATATTTATTTTTTAAAATAAAATCAGTACATGGTTAATATTAGAATATTTTGAATTTATTTGACAAAAAAGAAGCCAATCAAAATAGATTAGCTTCCAGCAAGGTATTTCATAAAATACTCTTTCTCTTTAAAAGTTAATTTTTTATGTTCGTATTCAATCCGACCTTCATCCAAGAGCTTTTTCAGAACTTGATTGACCGTTTCCCGGGTCGTGGCTCCTAGCTTTGCCAACTCTTTCATACTGATAGGAAAGGGCAGGCTATCCCCCTCCTTGCACAAATCCATGCAGAGCAGTGATAGAGACTGGATAACACGCTCACTGGCACTGGCCGCTACGACATTGCGCAATCTCAATTCCTGAAATTCCAGAATTTGCGACAGCCGCTTGGTAATGAACAACAGCTGGTCCACACTCTTCTTTGAATAATCTTCAAACAAATCGATAGGAATGGAGAAATATTCGACATTGGTGACAGCGCTGGCTGTATAATGGTAGCGTTCATCAAAAAACATACCTCCATAGGGGAAAACACTGTTTTTCTTGACATAATCCATATAAGAAAATGTGTCTGTCGAATCATACTGCTCAATCCGAACATAGCCTTGAGACAAGAGAAAAAGGCGCTCTCGTCGGTCTCCTGCAAAAAAGATAATTTGCCCTTTTGGAATCTTGCGATACTGAATCTCCACTGCTAATTTATCGAAAAGCTCCACTGGCAGATTGACAAAGGCAGGGTGCTGCCGGATAAATTGATAATGCTCCTTGGTAATCATGATAACCCTTTTATTTGATACTTGATACCATTATAGCATAAATCCGCTTACAAATAGAAAATGCTGACTATAAAAGTAAGAAATCCTAACAAAACAAAGAGGTGTGCCCATTTTCTATTCATGGAATTTCTGTCAGCCTGTACTTTTTTGGGCAAGTAATTGCCTACTATTATGAAAACCAAAGCAACCATCATGGCTGCTATTTTACGGATATCAAATTCCTCATTTAAGCCCCCATAGATAGTCGCCATATAGAGTAAGACAAAGCTAAAGGGAAAGACCCAGCGAATAAGGTGCTTAAAGGTTCTATTTAAGATATCTTTGGCAATGGTTATCCAATAGATCATGACTTCTAGCAGCATCATGACAATTGGAAAAGCCGAAACTACTAAAAACTTAGGTAAAAAGGAATCACCTTTTCCAGATAAGTCAAAGTGAATAGCTAGGTTTTCTGGTAATGTTTGATAGACCCAGATGGCATATAAAACTGGCAAGAGCATGACGCCAAGCGCCCAACCTAATTCTTGTAAACTATTTTTTTTCATTTTCGTTTCCTCCTCCAAGAGATTGAAACCAGGCAAGAATTTCTTCAAAAACAGTGACATCTAAGCTGTAATAAATAAAGTTCTTCTGCTTTTCTTCTATGAGCAGACCGGCTTTCTTTAGCTGAGAGAGGTGGTAGGATACCGTCGCAGGCGTCAGCTCAAAAGCTTGAGCAATTTCCCCAGCAGACTTCGGACCATGCTTGAGCATTTCCAGAATCCCCCTTCGAACTGGGTCAGCTAGAGCTTTAAGCGTTTGACTGATCCCCATGATTGAACCTTTCCTTCAGGTAAACTTTCAAAATTTTCTTGGTCAGAAAGACTAGTGCCACTACCTCTACCAAGAGCAGAGCTTCAACTGCAAGTGGCGGAAGAACGCCTACCTGAGCCAGAGCAGGCGCTAAGTCAATCAGGGCGTGAAGTCCCAGAGCGGCTAAAAAATACACTGGAGCCTTCTCCTTGACCGCTTTCCAAACCCAGAAGGTCAGAAGGATTTGGATGAGAATAGCCAAGATTCGTTCAAGAGCCCAAAGATAGATGCTGCCAGCGCTCATGGAGCGGACATTGTCAATAACTGCTTGAGGAATTTGAGCCAGCGTCTGAGCATTCCCCTGAGTTACTACTTGAGCTATAACCCAAAAGTTTAAGAGACTGACAATACCAACGAACAAAGCCTCAATAGCACCATGACCCAAGCCATAGGCCACACCATCCCTAAAGGTCAGTGGGCGCTTCTTTTGCAGCCAGTAAAAGATGACCCAGCGGGCTGTTTCTTCAAAAATAGCTGCCGCAGCAATACCATAAAGAACATATAGCCAAGGTTTTTCCGTCTGCAAAGCGATAGTCCCATCAGCCTGAGGTTGTAAGACGATACGGTGCAAGATATTTTCCAGAACCTGACTAGACAGATAAAAGCCAACTCCCCCTAAAAGAAAGACTAATAGAGAAATGTGCTTGGTCTTTTTAAAATAAACCAAAGGAACAAGGACTGTCCCTAAAATCAGCAGCATAGCAATCAAGATATGAATGGAAATCATCGTTTTTTCTCCTAAACTGTTTTGGTTTTTCTAAATAGATTATACATCTTTCCTTTCTTTCTGTCAAACCTATTTCGATTTTTTTCTAAATAACTTCAATCTAAAAATCATCAAGCTCTACTGCAATAAAAAACGGCTCTATAATTTCTGTAGTTGGTAAAACCACTGTAGGAATGATGGAGTCTATTTGTTGTAGAAAAAAAGTCCCATAAGACCTATAATGAAAAGCGACAAAACCATCATTAGAAAGACTCTTATGGAACAGTTCAATTTTATCACAAACTTACTGGGAATAAAAGACCCTAACATCATAATCTTGGATGTTCTAGATGCTGGAACTCATAAAGAAATCATCGCTTTGAACATCAAAAAGGAGAGGACTGATTTAGTCCTCTCCAGATTATAACTTCTCATCAACCCACTACAGTTGACAAAGAGTCAGAATGAGACTAAACAAAAGCGCACAATCTGTGCACTTTGTTTTCACTTGATTTACAAAAGAAAAAGTCCCACTAGTACGGCTGTCAATCCGACTAGGATAAAGAGGTAGGCTAGCCAACGCGGCGCTGGTTTTTCTTCCACCACCACTTTCTTGGGCATATAATTCCCAGAAATCATAAACATCAAGCCTGAAAAAATCAAGGCAATCTTATTAACATTGAAGTGAGAATCGAGAGCATAGAACAAAATAGAAAGATAGACAATGATATGGGTCAAGGGAACAATCCAAAGGACGAAGCGGGCAAAAGCTGGCTTGGTGATTTCTCGGTAAGCCGTTGCCCCATAAACAATCAGCTGTGCCAAAGTCATAAAGATTGGCAGACCCCAGATAAAGAGAAATTTGGGTACATACTTAAATGTCGGGCTAATCGGCGACGTGAAATTGATCCTAATATTCTCTGGCAAACTAGGATAAATCCATAAGGCATAAGCAAGTGGCAGCCAAATAACCAAGAAAGTCAGCAGCAATTCTCTAAGGTTATTTCTCAGTTTCGTTTTCATTATTTTTCCCTCCTAGCGCGGCAATCCAGACCAAAATTTCCTCAAAAACCGTAGCATCTAAATGGTAGTAAATGTAATTTTTCTGCCGTTCTTCATAGATGAGCCCCGCTTTTTTCAACTGGGACAAATGGTAGGATACCGTCGCTCCCGTCAAATCGAAGACTTGAGCGATTTCACCAGCCGACTTAGGACCTTTTTTTAATATTTCTAATATTTCCCGCCGAACTGGATCAGCTAGGGCTTTCATGGTTTCACTAATTCCCAATTTTGATACCTCTTAAAATTGATTTCTAGCTAAGGACAAACAAAGCAACTAGCTCTAGATAAGTCATGGCTCCTACAAATGTAAGCAAGGCGCTACTCAAACGGACAAGATTTTCTGCCAGCAATCCTCCTAAAACTATTTAGAGAACTTTCAAATTCTTTTCTCCATTATACTGTTTTTGAGGATAAAAGACAAGGAGGGCTTAGCTAAACACTTGCTTTTTCTTGGCTAGATAAGCGGTGAGAAGAGCAGCCAGCGCCATAACGATGACTGCTATCAGCCCGCCTGATAGAGGTTCGCTTGGCGTTCCTGCTAAGAAACTGTTGGCTTGACTGGTCAAAGTCGTCTGTAAAAAACTGCCGTGCTGGAGATTATTGCCCGCCCCAATCACTCCAAAGATGCCTAGATAAATCATGTTATGAGCCGCATGCAGCGCTGTGACCAGCCAGAGATTGTCCGTCAGTGCAAAAAGGAGGGAAAGGAAAATCCCGGTCAGAAAGACATTGAGGATATAAAGGACGGACGTTCCACCTTTAAAAATGTGGATAACCGCAAAGAGCAGGGAGTTGAGCAGGACAGCCGGCAGCAAGCTCAGTTTGGTGCGGAGCTTGTTCATGACAAAGCCACGGTAAATCATCTCTTCAGCCAGCGCCTGAAAGAAGAAATTGACCAGGAAAAAGAGCCAAATTCCTAGATTGAACTGCTTTTCGACTTGAATGTGGAGCTGTCCGCCGAGCAGATTGAAGCCCACTTCCAGAAGGACTAAGAAGAAACCCAGTGCTGTACCAAGCAGCAGATTGAACCCTAATTTTTCCTTCCAGAGACCGAAACTGGCAAGACTGCGCCGTTCCCAAAATTTAGCGACGAAGAGAATGAGGACTAAACTGCTGCCCAGAAAGACGGATAGAGAAACGAAGCCTATCAGTAAGCGATTGGCGTCCGTCATGCTCGGTAGCAAAAGCCATTGGGACAAAGCTCCGCTGATGAGGCTTCCCGCAGCAATCGCAAGAAAAGCCAGCGGCAGGCTCAGCCACCAATTTTTTGCCCCTGCTTCTTCTTGCAAGATTTCCAGACTAGAGCGATGGGCTGTCTTTTGATAAGTATGTGTCATGTGTGACCTCCTTAAGGTGTATTTTCCCCTACACCCTTATCCTAACAAAAGAAGTACACCAACTCAAGCTCTTTTTGGTAAGTGGTTAGATTGCGCTAGTAAGTGGTAGAAAAATCACCTAAAAAAGATTAAGAAATCCCCTGCTGACTTTCTCTCTCTTCGCGCTTGGTCAGCCAAACGGCAATGACAAGAGCAATGAGAGCGCTAAAAAGTCCAGTTGGACTAGGACCAAGGAATTTAAACGTTTCTACCCCACTAACAGTGAAAACGGTAGTTATCATGGCAACGGCATCAATGACCCCATGTCCAAAGGCTGGCAGCCAAATGGTTTTGCTACGTACATAGTAAATATCAAGGATAATCCCAAAAGAAATAGCCATGATATAATAGGGAATTAAATTTAAGAAACGCTCACCCAGCGTCCCTGCTCCAATCATATTGACAGGAAAATGCCAAATAGCCCAATGATGCGTCCCTTAGTCCGTCCGTAGCGCTCTTTCAAATAAGGATAGAGAATACCCCGCCAGCCGACTTCCTCGCCCAAGCCAGAAAGACTGATGACTAGAGTTAAGACCGTTAAAATCATTAAAATTTGAAGGGCGACTTGTGGGTTCAGGGCAAAAGCCAAATGCTGCGGAAAGACAGCAAAATAGACAAGTGCGCCGCCAAGTATAATGCTACAAATGGCTAACCAGCAGGCTAGGTAATCGCGCCATTTACTGGCGAGCTTCAATTTCCAGCCGATAGACTTGACAGGAGCTTTGGCCAAAAAAGCAGCAACCATAGGGGCGAACATTACCACACTTGCGGATAAAATGTTACCGACAAGTTTCTGATTGATCGCATAAAAGTAAGCTATGGCTAGCATACCTGGCCAAGCGAGCCCAAACGCCCAAGCTAGAAACCTTTTAATGGTTGAAGTTGAAATTGTGTTTTGCATATAAAATGCTCCTTTCTTTTTTTAATTCTAGTTTTCTTTCGCCTCCCGCTTGGTTAGCCAAGTAACCACTACAATGGCTAGTAAGCCTACAAATAGCCCATTGGCTCCAGGCCCGAGATAGGCAAGAGGTTTGACATTGCCTGCGACCAACAAAGAAGTCAGGGGGCCAAGTGTATCAATAGTGGAGTGACCAAAAGCAGGCAACCAAATGGATTTGCTTTTTACATAATAAATATCTAACAAGAAGCCCATAGTAATCGCCATGATGTAGTAAGGAATGATATAGAGAATGGTGTCTAGTGATAATTTGTCCGCAAACAGTAATATAGGTAAATGCCACGAAGCCCAAATCAGACCACCAATGATGCGCCCCTTGGTTCGACCATAGCGCTCTTTCAGATAAGGATAGAGCACACCCCGCCAGCCTAACTCTTCACCTAAAGCTGGAATGATACAAAGTAAATTTATCCACGTTAGAAAATTAAAGACATACTGCCAAGCTGTGGATTGAACCAGAGCCGGATCGCTAGTTCCAATGCTTTTAGCAAGTAGGCTAAAGGCTAGTGAAAAGTGCTGAGGAAAGATAGCGAAGTAAACCACCGCACCAAAGATAACATAAAAGGCAAGCCAGAGCCAAACCGCAGCATAAGATTTCCACTTTTTGATAAAGTTAGGTCGCCAGCCAACCTCTTTTATGGGCGCTTTAGAAAGAAGAGCGGCGATACTCGGCGCAAACATAGCGGAAATAGAGAAGACCGAGGCTATGACATTTTGCTTTTGCTGAGAGAAATAACATAAGAAAATCATAAGAAACCAACCTATGCCATAAGCCCAGATGAGAAACTTTTTAATGGTTGAAGTTGAAATGGAAGTTTGCATATGAAATGTTCCTTTCTGTCATTTGTAAAATTATAAAGTCCACCATTGGTATAGCGACCAATAGAAAATATTAAAAGCCATGATAAAGGCAGCGGAGCTGGTCGCTAGCGTGAGAGCTATCCGCGCCTTACTAGCTGATTTGAAGGCAGAGCGCCAAACGACTGGTAAAAGGGTGCTAACAACCAAGACCAGTCCTATCACGGCAAAGAGGATAAATTGCAAGCGGCTGCCAGCTGTTGAAGCCGTCGCTTGGATAGAGGATAAAGCCGTCACAAAGTTGACTGGCACAATGAGCACAAACACTGCAGTCACATAGTGCCAGATGTTCCAGACTAGATTAGCAGGCTACTGATTTGGGTTGCGGAAAATCAAGCGATACATTTTAACAAGAAAACCACCAATGTAAGCTAGTAGCGCATAAAACACTGCTACAGCTGCCAAAATCAAAACACCATAGTCCTTTACCACATCAAATATAGACATCTTGATCCAGTCGGAAATCGGCAAACTAATCACATAACGTCCATGTTTTTCACCTGCTATCCAGAAACCACGCGATTGAATATTTGGATTATCATTAGGATTTTTGATATAAGTTGTATAGTTGGGCATCATTTTCATCAGGGATAACGGACCTTGATTGAAAGTGCGAGCCATACGGTAAAAGCCGGGCTGGAAGTTTTTCACTTGTTCTTGCGAAGTCGATTTTTTCTGACCGTAGATAAGCTCGGGTATTTTAGAAGTAAAATTAGTCTCCAGCCCTTGATTAACCATAATGACAGAGCCGACACCCGTTTTAAAATCAAGCAAAAGACTAGTCGTAAAGCCTGTCGTATTTCCACCGTGTCCAAGCGTTCTGGTATTTTCGTACTCTATTGACCAAAGTCCGTGGGCATTGATTGGAATATCTGTATGAGGAAATGTATTCGTAGGGCTGTAAAAGGTCTCCCAAGTTTCTGCTCTCTTAAAGAGTTTTTCTTTGCTTAAGAGAGCCTGGGCAAACTTTTTAATGTCCGCCAAGGTTCCTGTTGCCCGACCTGCTGGGTAAAGTCCGACTTCAAAGGGTGTCAATCCCATTGACTTGCCGTTTGTATCGTAGGCTTTTTCTGATTTGCGTTGCTCTTTTACAAAAGTATTATCCGACAAGTCAGGCTTGAGAGCAGTATGTTCCATACCCAGCGGCTGGAAAATATGTTCATAGACATAGTCGGCAAAGGACTGTCCACTCACTCGCTCCACGATATAGCCCGCCAGCGCTGTTCCATAGTTAGAGTAAGCCGTCAGCTCACCGGGCTTGTAGGATTGTGGTGGTTGATTTTCTTTGAGCAGCTCCTCCAAGCTCTTGTCACTGCCCATGTAAAGGGGTGTTTCGTCGAAACTTTCTTGGTGGTTCATGAGGTCAAGCATGGTTATTGGCTTATCGTATTTGAGGTTTGTCAAGAAATCCTTGGGCAGATATTCCTTAATGTCGGCATTGAGGTCAAGTTTTCCCTCTTCCCAGAGCTGCATAACGCTGACCCAGACCATGATTTTGGTCGTTGACCCCCACTCAAAGACCGAGTTGTCATCTACTGCCAGCTTCTTCTCCTTGTCCATATAGCCAAAGTTGTTTTGATAGAGAGTATTGCCGTCTTTGTCAAAGACGGATGTTGCCAGCCCGGCGCTGGTTTTTTCGTGTTCCTTGTAGTAGTCCTCAATTTTCTGACCGATTTGGTCATAAGGCGTGCCCGACGGTAATTTCTGCTGGTCGGCGTAAGCGTGACCCGCTCCAAAAACGACCAGCCCACAAGTTACTAGCTCCACAGCGCTTTTCAAAAATGATCTTTTCATGATATTCACCTTTCTATTAAAGTGCCCACCACTGGTACAGCGACCAGTAGAAAATATTAAAAGCGATGATAAAAGCGGCGGAGCTGGTCGCTAGCGTGAGGTATTTATTTCCTTGCTTCAATCTCTCTTTGAAAAAAGGCAGATAGGGCAGAAAAGCACTAATCAGCAAGACTAGAGCAAGCAAGGCAAAGAGTTGAAAATGCCCCGTCAGACCAGCTAGGTCGAAAGAATTTTTCGCAAGAATAATAGAGAAAAATGAGAATAAATTGCGAAACACCCAAAGAATAATGAAGCCCGTCAGATAATGCCAGATTGACCAAACAGCTGAGTTGCTTCCCTTATTTTTTCCCAAAAGCAAACGATACAATTTTGCCAAAATACCACAAAGATAGCAAAGAGCGACATAAAGTAAGGCTAGCCCAGCAAGCACTAAACTGCCATAGTCTCTGATAACGTCAAGCAAGGATAGCTTCATTCTATCTGAAATGGGCAAATTCAGACGATAGCTCCCTCCTTTTTCACCTGCCGTCCAAAAACCAAAATAGACTTTGATAGCCGCATTTTCAGAAGGATTATTCAGATAGCTGGTCGATTTGAAAACTCTAAATATGGACAGAGGACCTTTGCTAAAAATGCGCGCTTCGCGATAAAAACCAGCTTGAAAATCTCTTTGTGACGCCTTTGAGGCTTCTTTTTTCTTACCGTAAATGAGGTCAGGCATGGCGATAGCAAAATGGAACTCATTTCTCTGATTGACTGTAACGACTGAGCCAATCCCTGACTTCAAATCAAGCAAGAGGCTGGTCGTAAAACCCGGCGAATTTCCACCGTGCCCAAGCGTTCTGGTGTTTTCAAATTCTGTTGCCCACAGTCCATGAGCATTGACAGGAACGTCCGTACCCGGATAAGTATGGCTAGCGCTGTAAAAATTCTCCCAAGTCTCTGCTCGCTTAAAGAGCGTTTTCTTTTGCAAGAGAGCTTGGGCAAAGCGTTTCAAATCGAAAAAAGTGCCTGTCGCTCGCCCCGCTGGATATTCTCCGAGGACAAATGGCACATCACCTTTTAGCAAGTTACCTTCTGTATCGTAGGTTTTCTCCTTCTCCCGCTGCTTTTGTACATAGCGATTATCCGACAAATCAGGCTTGAGAGCGGTGTGCTCCATACCCAGCGGCTGGAAAATATGCTCGTGGACATAGTCGGCAAAGGATTGCCCGCTCACCCGCTCCACGATATAGCCTGCCAGCGCTGTCCCATAATTAGAATAGGAGGTCACCGTTCCCGGCTCATAAATCTGAGACGGAGTTTTTTTCATCAATGCTCCTAAATCCTTGTCAGAACCTATATATAAAGGGTAGTCTTCAAAACCCGCTTGGTGGTTCATGAGGTCCAGCATGGTAATGGGCTTGTCGTACTTGAGATTTTTTAGGAGATTTTGGGGCAGATACTCCCTGATGTCCGTTTTCAGGTCAATCTTTCCCTCTTCCCAAAGCTGCATGACGCTGACCCAGACGGTGATTTTGGTCGTTGAACCCCACTCGAAGACCGACTTGTCATCCACCGCTAGCTTCTTTTCCTTGTCCATATAGCCGAAGTTCTTTTGATAGAGAGTATTGCCGTCTTTGTCAAAGACCGTTGTTGCCAGTCCTGCGCTGGTTTTTTCGTGTTCTTGGTAGTAATTTTCAATCTTCTGACCGATTTGGTCGTAAGGCGTGCCTGACGGCAATTTTTGCTGGTCGGCGTAAGCGTGGGCTGCTCCTAGAACGAGCAAGCCACACGTTACCAGCGCCACAGCGCTTTTCAAAAATGATGTTTTCATGTTTGCCTCCAATCATCATTTACTAGAGTTCGCTCACTCAAAAAGGAAAGAAAGAGAGCAAACCGAGCAGGCTGAAAAGCAGCCACAACCAGCCAAAGATAAAGAATAACAGGATTTTAACAAAACAGAAAATATGAAACATGATTTTCTCCTTTCGTATCAGACATTTTTAAAAGAGGAAGAGGCTCACAAGAAAAAGGATTGAGCTGATGCCACTGAAGATATAAGCTAAGACGCGTGGTGCAGGCTCTTGGTCTGCCACTATTTTTCTCGTGAGAAAGTAGCTGACAGCATTAAGGCTGATTGCCACCATAATCCCATTGACCTTAAATATCGGAAAAGCCGGATTGAGCGCATAAAGAAGAACGCTGATATAAACTACGGCATTGATAAAGGGAACCAGCCAGTAAAGGAAATGGACAAATTGCTTGTCGATAATCTCCTTAATAGTCGTCGTGTAGCAAACAATCAGTTGAATTACACTCAAGAGAACTGGTAAAAACCAGATAAAGATTTGCTTGGGCATGCCTAGACCGCTATAGGGCAAATGCCCTCTGATTAGCTGAGGTAGGTCTGCATAGATTGACAAAGCGTAGATAAGCGGTAGCCAAATAACGATTAGGCTTGCCACTAATTCTTTCCATTTTAATTTCATTTTTTTCCTCCTTTTATAATTTCAGACAGTCATCAAAGCGGTCTAGAAGAGCCCGACCTTGATTGTGGGTAATAACGATAACAATGCGGTCCTTGATGGACAAGATATAGTCCATGACTTCCGCCGCCAAGCTCGGGTCAAGATTACTGGTCGGCTCATCAAAAATCAGCACATCATAATCCTTAACCAAGAAACGCGCCAAATCAATCCGCTGCTTTTCACCATAGGAAACTTCCTGCCGCTCCAAATCCAGCTTCTTGCTCAAGAAAGCCTCATTAAAATGCAGACTTTGGTACAAGAAAGTTTGGTCAGGTACATTTATATCTCTGTATAGCGCGATATTGTCCGCCACACTTCCCTCGATAAAAAAGTCATTCTTTTGGATAAAGGCGATTTTCTGATAGAGACTGTCGCTTGCTAGCTGGCTGACCGCTTGACCATTGACCATGATTTGACCAGCGTAGTCCTTGCTATCAAAATAATTGAGCAAGAGCTTCATCAAGGTCGACTTGCCCCGACCAGACTCGCCGATAATAGCATAGTGCTTGTCCTTGGCAAACTGATAAGAAAAATCCTGAAAGAGAGCCTTGTCGCCCAACTCCAGACCGAGATGTTCAAAATCAATCCGATCAATCGTTTCGGTCAGATTTTGAGCGGGCTCCGCTTCTTTCTTAGCCAACTTAGCATCAAAATCATTCTCAATATCCTTGACCGTGCTCATGAGATTTTTGTTATTGATAAAAAGCTGCAAAGGAGTGAAGACAAAGTTCAAAAGCTGAACACTGGCAATCAAAGCCCCAATGGTCAGAGACCCTTGGCTGACAAACCAAATCCCCAGAGACATACAAAATATCTGAGACAGAAAGTTAAAGAACATCATCAGAGTCACAGCGCCCTCCTTAGCCGCATTATAGCTTTTTCTGGCTTGCTCAAAGTCGCTGTTGCTGCTAGACAGGTGCTCAACCACCCTTTTTTGGATTTGCAAAAGTTTGATTTGCTCAAAGCCTTCCAAAAAATTGGTGACTTGCTTCAAAAAGTAATTGCTTTTCTGAGTGAAATTCACTGTCGCCTTGCGCATCAATATCCCTGGAATTTGTGACGCAGCCATGGTCAAAAAAGAAATGAGAATAAAGCCCAGAGCCATGCGCCATTCAATCCAAAAAATAGCCAGTGTACTGATAAAAACTGAAGAAAAGGCAGCCACAATATCACAGCGCGGGGTCAAGTAATTCTCTTGGTAAATATCCATATTCTTGGTCGTTGTGTTGAGATAGCTATTTTCCTGCTCGGAAGCCTTGTCATGCAAATTCTTGTCATAAAAAGAATGGAAAAGCCTCGTTTTGACTTCTTCCAAGACTTGCTTATGATGATTGTTCTTGAACCAAATAGCCAGCAAGCTGCAAAGAGACCAAGCACAAGTGCAAAAAAGGCAGATAAAGAATTGTCCAAGCAAGTTAGAATGAGCCTTCTGCGCACTGTCCACAACAACTCCCAGCTGCAAAGAAAACAAAGTGATAAAAATCGTTGCTCCAATGCTAAAGATAGTCGCACCCAGATAAGAAGCGCGGTATTTCCGTAAAATTTCTTTCAACATTTAATTTTTCCTTCCAATTTTCGTCTATTTTTGAAAACGATCCAAGACGGGATTGCCCAGCAGACGGATAAAACCGTGAGCAAGCCTATAAGCAATAAAAGTAATCCTCTTTTCATCTTTTCTCCTTTATCTATCTATTTAGAAAATTTTCTAAATAAAGAGTACGAAACGAAGCAATCTAATCCTTCTTAGGTATTTCGATTTGTTTCTAAATACTCTGGATTAAAAAATCTAGTCTAGAAAAACTAGATTGCCTATTTTGTATTTAAAAATGTTTTTGATTGGATATTTTTTGCAGGTCGTCCTTATTTTTATAGAGCACCCAGGAAAAAACAGCCAGCCAAATGGATAGACCCGTCACTAGACCTACTACGGTTAGTAGGATTGAGTTTCTTGCTTTCTTCATTTTTCCTCCTTTTTGAGTAGAGAAATTTAGAATTTTTTCTAAATAGCTTTTATAAAAAATTGCTCAGTGACTAATTAAACAGAGCAGAATGAAGTAATTAGAACATCTTCTAAATAGATTGTAACACTTCTCTTTCAAAAAAGCAAGAGGTATTTTGGTTTTTTTCTAAATAGCTATCAAAAAATCTAGCCTGTCTAGACTAGATTGCTCTTAGTTCATATTAACCCGATGCCATTCATTGATGACGTAGGCTAACTGACCAACTTGCTCAATTCCGACACCACTGATCTCATCACTGGCCTCGGTGCTACCACCCAGATAAGCCGTATAGAGAGCTATAATATAGGGCTTCTCTTCCATAACTAATGCATCCACATTGAGCGCCTCACGAACATATCCAGGCTTTTGATAGATGGTAATGTCACGCAGATAGCGCTTATAGTATTCACCTGGGAAGGATTCGCCAATATAATAAAGGATATCCTTGTATTTTTCCTGATTTTTAGACAAATACTCAAGAACCTGAATATAGTAGTCCGTCGTGGTCTTATTATTCTCACGGCTGATCGTCTTAATATCAGCCTTGGACTGACCGTAGCGACTAAACATATCATAGGCCTTTTCCATGCCGCCTAGACGCTCTGCTAAAGCGTAGGCTGGAGTATTTTCAGAATAAACCAAGGAATATTCCTGCATGTCTGATATTCTCATAGCACCGTTGAAAGCACCAACATAGTTATCATGCTCGCCCCTATATTCATAGTTTGTATTGGTAATATCAAACCGCTCGTCCATAGAAAGTTTGCCGGCAGCAACCTCATCTACTACCAGCATATTGAGAGGGAGCTTGTAGGTCGATCCCGCAGTCATAGGCTGGGTATCATTCATTGCAAAGGTCTTGCCAGTCGTCAAATCCTTATATGAAAATGCAACCTGGGAGGGTTCAATTCCCATTTCAGTCATATAAGCCTGAATGACCTGAGTCAAATCCAAATTTGCATAGTCAAATCGCAGCCCCAAAGCATCCATAGTCGGGCCGTCCGCCTCCATGACCTTCTGCTTCTCCTCTGGACTTTTCTCAACAGGCTTCGGCTTTTCTTCAACTAGTTTGGAATCAGGCTTGACTTTCTCTTCTTCCTGTTCTTGCTCGCCAGACTTTGCAAGTTGGGCAGCCTCTTGTGCTTTCTTTTCAATAGCCTTATTTCGTTGGGTTATAAAAAGGAAGATGAAACCCAGCAGACAAAGACAAGAAAGGACAGCTACGATAATCGTTACAATTTTTTTACTCAAAACATTTCTCCTAGCATTTGTATTATAAAAAATTATGAGGAAAATAACAAGTGAAACCCAGAAAAAAGGCATTTTAAGCATCAAAAAAGGCAAATCATTAATCGATTCGCCTTTTTATCTATTGAAACTGCCTGTTTATTTAGCAGCAGCGTAAAGTTCGTCAACCTTTTTCCAGTTAATAACTGAGAAGAAAGCTTGGATGTAGTTCGGACGAAGATTGCGGTATTTCACATAGTAAGCATGTTCCCAAACATCCAGTCCCAAGATTGGAGTTTTACCTTCTGAAATAGGAGTATCCTGATTTGCTGTTGAAGTTACTTCCAACTTGCCTTCTTTGTTGACAACCAACCAAGCCCAGCCAGAACCAAAACGAGTTGTAGCCGCTGCAGTGAAAGCTGCTTTAAAGTCTTCAAATGATCCAAAAGTAGCTTCGATATCCGCTGCCAACTCTGCAGATGGTGATGTTTCTGCTGGTGTCATCAATTCCCAGAAAAGAGCGTGGTTAAGATGACCACCACCGTTGTTGATGACTGCTTGACGGATATCAGCTGGGATAGACTCCACATCAGCCAATAATGTTTCCAAGTCTTCACCAATTTCAGGATGTTTTTCAAGCGCAGCATTAACATTCGTTACATAGGTATTGTGGTGCTTGTCATGATGCAAGTGCATTGTTTCTTCATCAATGTAAGGCTCTAACGCATCGTAAGCGTAAGGAAGATCAGGTAAGATAATTGCCATTTGATAGACCTCTTTTTCTATATGATTATAAAAATGATAACGCAATCATTAGAATTTTTCAACTATTTTGCTTGTAAGTCACCCGTCGCAATCTTGAGCAGAGCCAAATCAAACAGGTAATCTTTATCATACAGCCCCGACTTAATCTGGTAATCCGTTTCAATCAGACAGGCCATGGTCTTTTTAAGAAAGGCTAAACTCAGTGAGCGAGCATCCTTTAAAGCAAACTTGACTTGATAAGGATTGACCTTGCGGCCTAGATAGTCGGACAAATCAGACACAATCTGACTCTCAGCTCTGCCATTTTCTGCTAAAACCTTAACCTGCGTAAAGATACGAAACTGCCCCAGCATAATAGCAATAAGCTTGATTTCATCCTCGCCTTGAAGTGTCAAATCTCGTACCAAACTTCTGGCTTCATCAATCTTCTGCTGCAAAATCAGCTGGGTCAGATCAAAAATATTGTCCTGAAGGGTCTTGGGAATGGCCTCGGCAATGTCTTCTAAACCAATCTGACCGTACTCTTTATAACCTTTCAGAAAGGCTAAATTTTTACTGACTTCACTGAACTGAAAACCTGATTTCAGCAGCAACTGATCGAAAGCTGCCGGAGCAAATTGTAATCCTTCTGCCTGCGTTTCCTTGCTGAAATAAGCCCGTAGATCTGCTTCCTTGAGTTCTGCAGCTTCAAAAATTTTCCCATCCCGTTTCAGCAGTTTGACCAGACGGCGCTTGCTATCCAGTTTGCCTTCTGCAAAGATAACCAGACGAGTCGTATCCGCTGGATTTTCCAGATAATTTTCGAAAGATTTGAGTTCTTCATCAGTCAGATACCGCTTCTTAGCTGTTGTCAAATCAGCAAAATGGTCCAAAATCACGATTTTTTCATCCGTAAAAAAAGGCAGACTGACCAAGTCCAACTCCACATCCTGATAGTTTGCTTCTTTCATATCGAAAATAGCAGTGTTCAAATCGCCCGGTTGAAACTGAATCTGGCGGAGAAACTGCTCCTTCAACAACTCAAACTGCCCCAAGTCATCCCCAGCCAAAATTGTCAAAGCAGGAAGATTGCTTGGCGTGATTTTTTTAATTTCCTCAATAGCTAACACAGAAAGTCTCCCCTACTTTATATTTCTTGTCAATTTTTTTCATGTATTGATTGTAACAAAAAAGAGTCGGAAAGTCTGCTATTTTCTTTGCAAACAAAATCTAATTTTTGAGTATAGCTGCTATATAAATATAAACTGTTAGTGGCTTCATTTTTATTTGTTCTACAAAACTATCAATGTCCAGTTCTGTTCAAGATTTTCTGCGAGCGATAGAACAAAAAGAGCTGGAGAAATTCCAACTCTTCTTTGTTTATTCTTGATTTTCAGTTGCATCATCTACACTGTTTTCAGCTGGTGTAGAAGCTTGCTCCTCTTGAATTGGTGAAACAAAAGGATTATCTTGAACAGGTGCTTGAGTTCCAAAATCCTGAGGTGTTGACTGCTCAGGTGTTTCAGCAGTAAATGGATTTTGAACTGGTTCTGCTTGCTCCACCGCTTGACTTTGCTCAGAAACAGGTTGTTGTGGCTGTTGACCAAACTGTTGTCCTTGGAAACCACCTTGCTGTGGCTGTTGGCCAAATGGTTGGCTTTGGACAGGTTGCTGTGGTTGTTGACCAAACTGTTGTCCTTGGAAACCACCTTGTTGTGGTTGTTGGCCAAATGGTTGATTTTGAACAGGTTGTTGTGGTTGTTGACCAAATGATTGGTTTTGGACAGGTTGCTGTGGTTGCTGACCAAATTGCTGACCTTGGAAACCACCTTGCTGTGGCTGTTGACCAAATGGTTGGTTTTGAACAGATTGTTGCGGTTGTTGACCAAACTGTTGTCCTTGGAAACCACCTTGCTGTGATTGCTGACCAAACTGTTGTCCTTGGAAACCACCTTGTTGTGGTTGTTTTTCATAGTTTAAACCTTGATTGTATGACTGTTGGCCAAACTGTTGTCCTTGGAAGTTTTGCTGGCCATATTGCTGACCGTATGAATTTCCAACCATTTCAGGCTTAGATCCTTGACAAAGCAAAACAATCAAAGCAATAAAACATGGAAGAGCTACAAGAACTGCAATAATATTTAGAACAGGAATAAGGATTGCAATAGACGGACCAATAGCCAAAAATAGGAAAGCCCAATGATAACCAGCATCCCGCAAACGGCGAACTATAATTGCCATACTAGGAACTAAGATAGCTAAATAATAAATCAGTAGGATAAACCAAAAAATAACAGCAAATCCTGCCCCAGCCAAGAATGCTGATGGATCTGGTTCATATCCATAAGCTGCGTCCTGAGCTACAGAAAAAATACTTCCTAATGCAGAAACCCAAATAATGATAAACAATGGTACGATGATAATCATGTGACACAAAAACGCCCACCAATAGTCTGACCGACTTGAACGGCCCGAAAAATCAGCATAGTGTGTCCAAAATTTTTTATATGCAGCAAACATAAAATTCTCCTCTATAATTTTTTATACCCATTATCTTATCACAAATGCATAAATAAATCAATATGACTTCCTAACTGAAGCTAAATGGACATGAGAAAAAAGTATCAGTTGGAATCTTCAATCTAGATATCAGCGTACCGTTTCAATCCTCCAGGAATTCCAACCAATCAAACGAATGGCCCCTTGCTGGTCAGTTCGATAGATGGCTGTATTAAACTTCTCAAATCTTTGCAAGGTTTCCTGATGGGGATGTTGATAACGATTATTCTGGCCAGCTGATATCAAGGCCAGCTTCGGCTGAATTTGCTCTAAAAACTCTGGACTGGAAGAGCCTTTGGAACCATGGTGACCCGCTTTTAAGACATCCGCTTTCAGCTGAGGGAAGCGCTGCAGCAGTTCGGTTTCTCCTTGTCTTTCCAAATCACCTGTAAACAAAAATTTTGTCTGAAAGAACTCCCCGTAGAGTACAATCGAATCATCATTTCCACCGTCGCCTGTCCCACTAGGATAGAGAACCTGCAAAGCTGAGTCAAATACTGGAATCTCATCGCCCACTTCGACGACATGGACAGAAGTTTCTATCTGCTCCAATTTTTGAACAAAATCAGGCTGAGTCAGACTTCCTTTAGAAACATAGATTTCCTTGATAGAAAGATGCTTGGCCACCTCCAGCATATCTCCCATGTGGTCGGTATCGGTATGAGTCAGGACCAATACATCCAGACTAGCAACACCACGACTTTTGAGATAGGGAATTAAGGTCTTTTCTGCATTGGATGAAGTCTGTCGCTCCTGCCAAGCCTCTTTCTTTCCTATCTCGACTCGTCCCCCAACGTCAATCAAAATCGTCCTGCCCTGCCATTCCCGGAGAAAAATGCTATCTCCCTGACCAATATCCACTACTGTAATCTCATTTTGCAGCGGATGCTTTGTTAGGAAAAATAAGAGAAGAGCAAGCAAACTAAAAGATAAAAGCCAGCTTTTCTTTCTCCGAAAGTCATAGATTAAAGCCAAAACCAAAAGCAAAGCGAACAGTAACCAGAGGTTGGGCTTCCCAAAAATCAAAGGGCGCGGAGCAAAATCAGCTACCCAACGAATCACATCTTCAAGCATCTCAAAGAAAAAATTGACCTGAGAGATTTTTATCAGTGGTGACAAAATAAAAATGAGAGTTAACCCTGGCAGCATCAGTAGGTCAAAGAGTAGTGAAAATAGAAAAGTTAAAATCACGGACCAAGGCTGAAATTCTGCAAAGTAGTAGATCAGTATAGGCAAAATCCCCAATGAAATAGTCAGACTTTCCGCTAAAAGCTTACGAATCGGCGGTAACTTTTCAAAATCCATCATAGAAATCAAAAAGGCATAGGCGCAGGACAAGACACCGCCTGCTGTCAGAAGAAAATTGGGCATGATGATAAAGAGAACCATCAGTGTCAGAGCAAAGTTATCTAATCTGGTCAGTCCTTGCTGGGCCAACAACTTCTGAACTAAGCTTCTGACGACAGAAACAGAAAAGCCTGTCAGTCCAGCATAGATAAATGAAAAAGGCAGCTGCAAAGCATTTACTGTCTCCCTCTTCATCCCCAAACGTAGAAGAATTCTGCGAAAACCATACAAAAAGAAACCTACCTGCATACCAGACAAGGCAAACAAATGGATGATACCCAAGCTAGAATACAGGTCACTCATTTCCGCAAACTCCGTATCTAAGTCACCAAACAAGAGTCCTGTCATGTAATGGCTCATTGGACTAGGAAAATTACTTCGAATATAGACCAGCGCTTTTCTGCGCCAGACAGACAGCCAATCCAGTGGATTCAGGCTGGAAATTGGTCTTAGTGACTGAATCTTATTGATTTTTAAGGTACGATAAATCCCCTGACTCTTTAAATAAGCCTGATAGTCAAAGCCCGAAAAATTTCGTTGTTGCTGGGCCTGTTCAAACTCTCCTTCCATATCAAGAACGACCAAATCTGTCAGTTGCTGAAAAACTTCCTTTTCACTGGCTGATTTAATCTTGTAGAAGACCTGATAAAGCCGACCGTCCGTTCGCCCTCGAAAGGATAGGGAATCTCCATTGACTTTGATCGTATCTGGCAAGACCTGAACCGCGCTAGCTAAAGGAGGTTCCTGCCTAAAGGCCTGCTCTGCCATTTCCCGACGAAGCAAGAAAAAGAGGACAAAAAGGGACAGGAATGCCAAGGCAGCTAGACTTTTTTTGAGAGGATAGCTGAAAAAGAGACGAAGCAGAAGGACACCCAGTCCTAAATAAGCCAAGGAACTGCCAGAATAGACTGCAAAATAGATCCATACAAGAATGAAAGCCAGATAGATAGGGGGGAGGGGTAGCTTTTTAATCCACTGTGACATATTCTTTCAGCTTTTCTAAGGTCTTATCTCCAATCCCTGACACTTTTTTTAGATCATCTACTGACTTGAAGCGGCCATTGCTTTCACGGTAGGCGATGATGTCTGAAGCCCGCTTCTGGCCGATGCCTGAGATGGTCTGCAACTCAGCCTCTGTCGCCGTATTTAGATTGACCTTGTCCGACTTTCCACCACTGGCTCCAACTGAATCAGAAGCTCCTGCTTGATGCTGGCCACCCTGTGTGACATCGGCTCCTTCTTCACCAATCTTTGCCACATAGATTACTGCTTCATCCGTTAATTTTTGCGCCTGATTGATGGACTTAGCTTCGGCATCTGCTGTCAATCCGCCAGCTTTTTGGATGGCTTCATGGACTCTCGCTCCCGCTCTCAGCTCATAGACACCAGGATTCTTAACTGCGCCTTTAATATCCACAGTAACTTGCTCGCTCTCCTCTTCGTCCGCCTTAGCCTTAGAAAGAACTTTTTCGCTTTCTTCATCAGCTGAGCTGGATGAGGAAGTTATTTCTTGGCTCAAGGCGGCTACCTGATTTTGTGGCTGGTGATTTCCTTTGATGAGGAAAAAACCACCTAGCACAGCGCCAACTACTGCCAGACCGACAAAGAGCTTGTATTCTTTAAGCTTTTCAATGATTTTTTCAAGCATATTTTTCTCCTTTATCTTTTTATTCGTAAAAAATTCAAAAAAATATGACAAACCGAGAGAATTTTCAGCTTGTCATATTTTAAAATCTTTATTTTGCAAGAAGTCGTATAGATAGAAAGGCCATTGACAAAAATAGAAGCTGCAATATCAGTCTGCTTTGCTTATCCTGTATATCCAAGCTTCTATCTTTTGAGCTCTGCTATGTAAAAAAGCTAAATTTGCCAAAAGAAAAGCCATCACTAGCGCGCTTAGAATCAGAAGCAGCGGCCAAGAAACTGACTGCTGACATAGATAAAGGATGAAGATTAAGATGAGTATAGGAAAAGTCGTCAAAGCTGTGAAGCCGCCCGGTACCCAGCGATGAAAGCGAAACACTTGCATGATATGGCCCAGCAGATGAAGAGTATGACAGAAACCAATAGCCAAAGCTAGCTCAGGAATGCGAAATAGAATCGCAAGCAACAAAAGGATAAAAGCCAGTAGAAATTCCTCTGCAATCATCAGAGCTATACTTTCAGCAGAAAGATAACTTCCTCTTCTGGCAATGAACATCTCCTTTTGATAGTCTTGATGGTCTTGATTCTGAGAAATCCAAGGCCGAACCAGGATAATCTCATCAAACTCGTGCAGCATAAATAGTGATAAGGTTACAAAAGATAAAAAAGTAAGAGACATAGCATCCTCCTTATAAAACATACCAACATTATAGCTCACTCACATAAAAAAATCAGCTCCTAAGCAAGATTGCTCAGCAAGCTGATTAGTCTCTTATTTTCTGTGCTTATCCGGATCCCAGACAAAGCTAGCAAAAAAGCTGAAAATGATGGTCAAAATTCCAATCAAAATAGCAGGAATAAAGACAAAGGCACGTAGAATCCGCAAGAAAATATTGCCTTTTTTTTGCGCCTGATAAGGAGCCACTTCAGCATCCAGACGGTCAAACTCTGCATGAATACGGCGAGCTACTTCCTCAACTCCCTCATCATTCATCTTCTTAATGTCTGAAATATCAATTGGATTACCAAAATTCATGTCCACGCGCTCTCCAGCTGCCAAGCCTTTGAGGCTCATGGGACCAGCATAGACTACTGGCATGATACGGACCTTAGCCATCTTAGCAATCACTGCCACTCCTCCCTTGACATCCGTAGAATGGCGGCTGCCGCTTGGGAACATAATCAGGGAACGATTGCTCTTTTTCAGCATATTGACAGGGTATTTGATAGCTGACGGACCAGGATTTTCCCGGTCAATAGGAAAGGCACCACACATGCGAATCCACCAGCCGAACACCCGATTTTCAAAAAGCTGTTTCTTGGCCATGAAAATGAACTGCTTGGGCTTGGTCGCAAAAGCCATGTAAACTGGATCCCACCATGTCCGGTGAGGGGCAACCAAGATATAATTTTCATCTTTTGAAGGAATCTTTTCTTTATTGTGGTAATGTGCATTGCCGTTCAAGGTCCACAGGATAAAAATCACTAAACCTCGCAAATAAGTATAAAACATAAACTCTCCTTATTTCAAACTGTGATTGTACTTGAAATTTATTACATCCTTTCCCATTATACCCTATACCCTTATAGTCTGCAATATTTTTCCAAACTTTGGCTGTAACAGCTGATTCTGATAGCCATTTCCATAAAAAAATGGTATCATTAATCTCATGAATAAGAAAGAATTAATTGGTTTAAACCAAACCCAAGTAGATGAAAAGATTTCGCAGGGCTTAACCAACGATTTTACAAGTGACACCAGCACCAGTAACTGGCAAATCGTTAAGCGGAATGTTTTCACCCTTTTTAATGCCCTTAACTTTGTTATTGCTCTGGCCTTGGTCTCTGTCCAAGCCTGGAGCAATCTAGTCTTCTTCGCAGTAATCAGCTTTAACGCCGTCACTGGTATTATTACAGAGCTGCGAGCCAAACACATGATTGACAAGCTCAATCTGGTCAGCCGAGAGCTGGTCACAGTCATCCGCGACGGCCAGGAAGTCAAGATTCAGCCAGAAGAAATTGTACTGGGCGATCTGATCAAGCTGTCAGCCGGCGAGCAAATTCCCAGTGATGCCCGTGTAGTAGAGGGTGTTGCCGAGGCCAATGAAGCCATGCTGACAGGTGAGAGTGACTTGGTGCTCAAGGAAGAAGGCGCTGAGCTGCTGTCTGGTAG
Organism: Streptococcus sanguinis; assembly: GCF_019929145.1. GTDB lineage: Bacteria > Bacillota > Bacilli > Lactobacillales > Streptococcaceae > Streptococcus > Streptococcus sanguinis_U. The sequence goes on from NZ_JAHZOW010000001.1 coordinate 1,108,222, forward strand.
CTTTCTGGCTAGTGGGCAGATTTATGCTGAGGTGCACCATGTCGGCGCAGACAACTATGCCAACAAGCTCATGACTGAGGCTAAAACACTCAAGCCTATCAACTCGCGCATTCTTTACAATCTTGGGAAAATTTCCCGCTTTACCGGAAAAATCATCATTCCTTTCGGACTGGCTCTCTTCTTTGAAGCCCTAGTGATAAAGGGACTGCCTGTCAAGAACTCTGTCATTACCAGCTCGACAGCTCTTTTGGGTATGCTGCCTAAGGGAATCGCTCTGCTGACAGTCACGTCACTCCTGACAGCTGTCATCAAGCTAGGCATGCGTAAGGTTCTTGTTCAGGAAATGTATTCAGTTGAAACTCTGGCTCGGGTGGATACTCTCTGCCTAGACAAGACCGGGACAATTACTCAAGGTAAGATGACTGTTGAAGCCTTACATAGCCTGTCAGATAAGTTTTCTGATGAGACTGTCGGTCAAATCTTAGCTGCCTATATCCAAACCAGCGAGGATAATAATCCAACAGCCCAGGCTATCCGCAAGGGCTACGGCCATCTGGACCATGCCTATACTAGCGATAATGTCATCCCATTTTCTAGTGACCGAAAATGGGGCGCTATGCATTTATCCAGTGTCGGAACCATCTTTTTGGGGGCACCAGAAATGCTGCTGGATAGCAATCCTGCAGCGGTTGGAGAGGCTCAAAAACGCGGATCGCGGGTTTTGGTGCTGGCTCACAGCGACCAAGTGCTAGACAAACACAGCATCCGTCTGCCTGAAGATATGACTGCTCTGGCTGTTCTGGAAATCACTGACCCTATTCGTGAGGGAGCGGCCGAGACCTTGGATTATCTACGCTCTCAGGATGTTGATCTGAAAATCATCTCTGGTGACAATCCTGTGACCGTTTCCCATATCGCGAGCCAGGCTGGATTTGCCAACTACGACAGCTACATCGACTGCTCTAAAATCAGCGATCAAGAACTGGTTGAGCAAGCAGAAGAAACAGCCATCTTCGGCCGTGTTTCTCCTCATCAGAAGAAGCTGCTCATCCAGACTCTTAAAGCCGCTGGTCGGACAACAGCCATGACCGGAGATGGGGTTAATGATATCTTGGCCTTACGTGAAGCAGACTGCTCCATCGTCATGGCGGAGGGCGATCCCGCAACTCGGCAAATTGCCAACTTGGTCCTTCTTAATTCCGACTTTAACGATGTCCCTGAGATTCTTTTTGAAGGCCGCCGAGTTGTTAACAACATCGGCCGGATTGCTCCGATTTTCTTCATCAAGACCATCTATTCCTTTATCCTAGCTATTATCTGTATCGCTAGTATCCTGCTCGGAAAAACTGAATACCTCTTGATTTTCCCATTCATCCCGATTCAGATTACCTTGATTGACCAGTTTGTCGAAGGTTTCCCACCCTTTATCCTCACCTTTGAGCGCAATATTAAGCCGGTTGAAAAGCACTTCCTCAAACGCTCTCTGCAGCTTGCTCTGCCAAGCTCCCTCATGATTGTCTTCAGCGTGCTATTTGTTCGCATCTGGGGCAGCAGCCATGGCTGGAGTGACATAGAAATGTCCACCCTGACCTACTACTTACTAGGCAGCATCAGCTTCCTGTCCGTCATTAGGGCCTGTCTGCCACTCAACCTCTGGCGCAGCCTGCTCATTATCTTTTCTGTCTTTGGCTTCTATCTATCAGCCTTTGTCCTGCAGCACCTTTTGGAAATTGCAACGCTGACAGCCGCAACTTTGCCAGTCTATCTGATTCTCATGGTCATTTTTGGACTTGTCTTTGTTGCCTGCACCATCAAGCAGAAATACAGATTTGATTAAGGACTAGCTAAAATAGAATCAGCATTTAAGCTCATGGAAACATGCGAGAATCCTCGCATGTTTTTTGATTGTGCAAAAACTTCCCATATCCCTTTGGAATCCTTGCTAAATCATGCTATAATTGACTTATGAACGAAGCAAAACTAAAAGACGGAGAACGCGTCAACCAGCTCTTTTCGACGGATGTCAAGATTATTCAAAATAGTGAGGTCTTCAGCTATTCGGTAGACAGCGTGCTGCTTTCCCGCTTTCCCAAGCTGCCCCAGCGGGGTCTAATCGTTGATCTCTGTGCTGGAAATGGCGCCGTTGGACTTTTTGCCAGCACTCGCACCAAGGCTCAGATTTTAGCAGTCGAGATTCAGGAACGTCTGGCAGACATGGCCGAGCGCTCCATTGAGCTCAATGATTTGACTCAGCAAATGCAGGTCATTCAGGACGATTTGAAAAACCTAGGACGCTATATCACTGGCAGCAAGGTTGATATGATTCTCTGCAATCCGCCATATTTCAAGGTTGACAAGAAATCCAATCTCAATGAAAGCCAGCACTACCTTTTAGCCCGCCACGAAATATCAACCAATCTGGGAGAGATTTGCAAAATTGCCCAGCGAGTCCTCAAATCCAATGGTCGGTTGGCTATGGTTCATCGACCAGAACGCTTTTTAGATATTTTAGATACCATGCAAGCCCACAACCTGGCTCCCAAGCGCATCCAGTTTGTCTATCCAAAGTTGGGTAAAGAGGCCAATATGCTACTTATCGAAGCTATTAAAGATGGTTCCCGCGACGGTCTAAAAATCCTGCCTCCTCTCTTTATTCACAATCAGGACGGCAGCTACACTCCGGAGATTCACGAGATTTACTATGGAAAATAAAGCATATATGTACGTGCTTGAATGCGGGGACGGCTCCCTCTATACTGGCTACACAACGAATGTCCAAGCCCGACTCAAAAAACATCAAGCTGGCAAAGGCGCCAAGTACACCCGCGCTCGGCTGCCAGTTACCTTACTTTACCAAGAAGAACACCCTAGCAAGCCGGCTGCCATGTCGGCTGAAGCACTTTTTAAAAAGAAAACTAGACAAGCCAAACTGGCTTACATCAAAGAAAGGACTCAACATGCCTGAAATCCAGTTTAAAGGCGACTTTCATCATATCGAAATTTCCCCAGATAGTCATCTTGATATCGGTCAAGATGTCATCTTCCAATCTTTTACCAGCCTCAATGTAGCCAGCGGCGCACAACTCAAGCTAGGAACCCGGGTTTTCTTTAACGATCACTGCACTGTCCGCTGTCAGCACTCTATCGAAATCGGCAAGGACACCATGTTTGGTGATGGCGTCCGTATTTTTGACCACAATCATCAGTATTCTAATTACCATATCGAGAAGATTGATTATAGTGTTGCGCCAGTCAAGATTGGAGCTAACTGCTGGATTGGGGCCAATACTGTGATTCTCAAAGGTGTGACCATTGGTGATAATGTCATCATTGGAGCCAACAGCTTGATTTTCCAAGATATTCCCAGCAACTCTATCGCTATGAGCAAGGAAGAGCTTATCATCAAGGAGCGTCCACAGGGCAATTTCCATGCCTTTACACTAACGGCTTCTGATACCTTGGAACAATTGGCCTATTTAGCAGAAAATCTGCCAGAATTAGAATTTCACATTGCTGCTAAGACCAATATTTCTCCTTACTTAGCCAGCTTTAAGGACTATCCTAATATCAACCTCTACACCAATATCCACCAGGAAGACTTTATTGAGGACTTGCTCGATAGGGCGGATATTTACTTGGATATTAATCACTGGGGAGAAGTTGACCAAATTGTCCAAAGGGCTATCAGCAAGGGGAAGCCAGTTTTAGCTTTCAGCCAAACTGCTCACCAGCCTGAAGAAAATACTTTACTTTTTGAAGCGAACCAACCTCAGCAAATGGCTGATGAAATACGAAAATTAATGCAAGAAAAGTCTAGGACCTTTATGTCCTAGACTTTCTTTTGCAGTCGATATGCATTTTATTAACTTTATTCACCAGCAATTCCATTTGGAATGATAACTTCCTTGAGTAACTGCTCTTCTTCCTTGATACGGACATAGAGGGTGATACAGTAAATCGGGAAGAGGATGAAAAGAGCAAAGTAGGCATGACTGAGCAGTGCTAAGCCTATCAATTCTGGTACAACATTCAGGAAATAATTAGGATGTTTGACATTGCGAAAGAGCCAGTGGTCAACAAACTTATGATCCTTAACCAGCATAAGCTTGATAGTCCAAACTGGTCCTAAAAGCTTGGCAACAAGGTAGAGCATAAACATAGAAAAGAGCAACAAGACAGCTCCCAATAGGCTCACAAAGTCAAAAGCTGGCTTTTTCAGGAGCAATTCCAGAAAGCAGACCGCATAAAAAAGCATGTGCAGGTACTTCATGATATTTGAGTTTTTCACCCCGTACTCCATACCACCCTTGGCCAGAATATCCTGCTCATTCTGAGAGGATTTCCTCAAAAACACCAAACGAAAAAGCGACACAGCCACAAAAATCACTATATTGATTGTCATAAGACCTCCTAAAATTTAATAATACATTTTATTATATAAGGAATTCCGCAGCAAAGTCAAGACTGTTGTTTACAAAAATCGACCAAGATATAAAAAAGCTGCGACTAGAATTTCTAGACAAAATCCCAGTCACAGCATCTATAAATTATTCATTTGAGCCAGGTTTCTCTCATCGGTCAGACATCACAAAATTTCAACATAGGTGCTGTATTTTTCCTTGACTTTCGGAGCGATATTGTCGTCCGTCACAACTGCACTGAGGTTGTCCAGCCGGTAAAAAGAGTAGAAAGAATAGCTGTCAAACTTGCTGTTATCGGCTACAATGTATTTGCTGATGGCATTGTTAAGGATAATCGCATCTCCGTTGCCTTCCTCTTCATTGCTTGTCGTAACATTATGACCGTCAATGCCATTCGCCCCGATAAAGGCCTTGGAAACCTTGATTTCTTTCAAAAGATTATTGGCAAACTGACCGACAAAGGTTTGAGTCTTAGCCCGATAACGGCCGCCAATCAGAATTAAATCTAAGTTGGCTCTTTCTTTTAACTTTTCAAAAATTGGCAGCGAATTGGTGACAATGCTGATATTTTTGCCATCCAAATAGTCTCCGATAAAATCGGTTGTGGTGCCTGACCCAATAAAGACCGTATCCCCGTCAGCAATCAAATCCGCACATTTACGGGCAATCTGCTTCTTCTCCTCAACATTCAGCATTTGCTTTTCTGAGTGAGAAATCTCATTGAGAGCATTTTTGACCTTCTTATGGGCTCCGCCATGAACACGGGTCAGCATGCCCTGCTTCTCCAAATCAATCAAATCCCGACGGATGGTCATATCCGTGACACCCAGCATTTCCTTGAGGTTTTTAACAGCAACCACACCTGTTTGATCCAGTTCTTGCAGAATGATTCTATGTCTACTTTCTTTCATTTTACATTCTCCTTTTGCTCCTGAATTTCTTACAGACTCACCTTCACCTTATTATACAACAGTTCCAGCATATAAACAAAGATTTGTGAATTTTTTTATTTTAAATAGCTGATATGTTGAATTTTGATGTCGAAATTAGTTGAAATACTTTGAATCCTGTTCTATAGCAAAAACACCAGAAACAGTTCACAGCAGAAATAAGGAGGCTATAATTTACTTTGAAAAACAGGACTGCTTCAATCAGCATGATTAAGGAAACTACATTGGCTCATACTTATATTTCTGTGGGACAGACGGTAACCAGACTCATCGAACAAACAAAAAAAGAGAGAACTTGCATTCTCTCTCGACGCTAAAATTGTCGTCAACTCCAGTTAACACCCCGCTTTATTTATCACCCTTGTTACGGATAACAAAGCCGGTTTTCTTTTCGCTAGAAGTATTGCGTGGCTTCTTGTGGTCCTTGCGGTAGCGATTTTCTTTGTCAAAACGCTCGTCTTTGCGACCTTTCTTAAATTGATCGCGACGGCCACCTCGGTCACGGCGGTTGTCATTGCTGCGACGGTTGCTATTTCCGCCACGACTGCCCTTGCCTTTTCCGCCAAAGCCACCGCCAGACGGTTTAAATGGCAATGGTTTTTCACGGGCAATTTCTACTTCAGGAAGAGCATCTGGATCCTGCACCGTCAAGCTGAGGATATACATAGCCAGCTCTTCCGGACTGAATTCTGCTGCTAGTTTGCGAGCATCCTTGCCAAATTTCTCAAAGTTAGAACGGATGCTTTCGTCAGCAAAATCGCGTTCAATCTTCTTAAGGGCAACTTTTTTCTTAGCTTGGAAAGCTTCTTCTGCAGTCGCAGGCTTGAGGCCTTTCATGCGCTTCTTAGTCAGATTTTCGATAATCTGCAGATAGCCCATTTCATTTGGCGCAACAAAAGTGATAGACTGACCTGACTTACCAGCACGACCAGTCCGACCAATCCGGTGAACATAGCTTTCTGGATCCTGCGGAATATCGTAGTTGTAGACATGGGTCACACCAGAAATGTCCAATCCACGCGCTGCCACATCTGTCGCCACCAAGACATCCAGATTGCCGTTTTTAAAGTCGCGTAGAACGCGAAGGCGCTTGCCTTGGTCCAAATCACCATGGATACCCTCTGCTCGGAAACCGCGGATTTTCAAACCACGAGTCAGCTCATCCACCCGGCGCTTGGTCCGGCCAAAGACGATAGACAGCTCTGGCTGCTCCACGTCCATCAAGCGGGTCATGGTATCAAATTTTTCATTTTCCTTGACACGGATATAATACTGGTCTACAAGCTCCGTCGTCAGCTCTTTAGCAGCAATCTTGACATGCTCAGGCTCCTTCATAAACTTAACACCGATACGCTTGATAGCATCCGGCATGGTCGCTGAAAAGAGCAAAGTCTGACGTTCTTCTGGCACACGGGAAATGATCGACTCAATGTCTTCCAAAAAGCCCATGTTAAGCATTTCATCCGCTTCGTCCAAAATCAAAGTTTCAATCCGATTCAGCTTAAGCGCCTTGCGTTTGATCAAGTCCAAGAGACGGCCAGGTGTTCCTACGACGATATGAGCACCAGATTTGAGGGCCTTGATTTGCTTTTCGATGCTGGAGCCACCGTAGACAGAACGCACCTTGACCCCCTTGCTGCGGCCAAAACGGAAAAGCTCTTCCTGACTCTGCACAGCCAATTCACGGGTCGGAGCGATAATCAAAGCCTGCACAGCAGGATTATCTGTATCAATCTTCTCCAGAGTTGGGAAGCCAAAGGCTGCCGTCTTTCCTGTCCCTGTCTGGGCCTGACCAATGACATCCTTACCTGCCATAGCAAGTGGAATCGTCTGCTCTTGAATAGGGCTTGCTTCTACAAAGCCAGCTTTTTCAATCTCTGCTAGTAATTCAGCAGATAAATGTAATTCATTAAACTTCAATGTTCTTCTTCTTTCTAAAGGCGGTGCGAAGCCACCTTATAAGGCTTTTGATACTCAACTATCGAAACATAACAACCACGTGTCGCTTGCTAAATCTCGATTTTCTGAGAGTATTCGCTCTTCTCTTCATAAATATGGTCTCTCAAGTCCAGGCACTAAAAAAGCGCCGACTCGGTCGCTAGTTCCCACTGAATAGAAAAACTGTATTTCTGCAACTAATCTAGTATACCACAAAAGCACCTAAAAAGATAGGACTTGCCTGTAAAATATTTTATTAGAGATTTCTTTTGTAAAAAACGAAAACTTGAAAATCATTTTCAAAAACATTATAATCTACAAAGAAGAAAGGGGACAGGTATGAATAAATTTTTACGAGTGATTTTCATTTTACTAATCTTAGCTATGCTGGGCGCAGCTATGATCCAGATCTTCCAGCCCCAGCTCTTGGGAAATGAGTCCATCTATGGTCTAGCTCCCTACTGGCAGCGGGAAATTGGTTTCTGGAATCTGGCTATTCTGCCTTTAGTCATTGCTGCCAACATAAAGTATGATTGGTTCTATCTGCGTATGACCTTGCTAGCACTGATTCTAGGTGGGCTGGGCTTTGGTACCAACCATCTGCTAGGCTATCTGGAAAAGGCGAATCAAGCCAATCTACTGGGCTGGATCGAAAATTATCTGCTAGTTTTCTGCTGGATCATCGGCTGGGGACTGGAATATCGAAAAAGACAAAAAAGTGATGAAGAGACTGTCTAGATAGGCAGTTTCCTCATCGCTTTTTTCTTCACTATAAGCACTTTTCTATATTAGCTACTAGCTCCTCAGCAAATTGACTAGTGGTCAAAGCTGCTACTCCTTCCAGCTGACTGGCAAAATCCCCTGTCACTTTTTGCTCAAAGAGAGCTTTCTCAACGGCCTTAGTCAGGAGATGAGAGACCTCCGACCAACCAATGTAATCAAAGAGCATGGCTCCCGATAAGAGAAGAGAACAAGGATTAGCCCTGTTTTGACCTGCTATATCTGGCGCCGTCCCGTGAGTAGCTTCAAAAATAGCATGACCAGTCTCGTAATTGATATTGGCCCCTGGCGCAATACCAATCCCGCCCACCTGAGCAGCCAAGGCATCGCTGGCATAGTCACCATTTAGATTGGTCAAGGCAACAACATCAAATTTCTCGGGATAGAGCAAAATCTGTTGCAGAAAATTATCCGCAATGACATCCTGGATGATTAGTTTTCCAGAAGCCAGCTCGTCCACATACTCTCTTTGAGCTAGTTCATAGCCCCATTTCCGAAAACCGCCCTCTGTAAATTTCTGGATATTACCCTTGTGAACCAGAGTGACACGCCTTAGTCCTTTGGCTAGTGCATAGTCAATAGCCGCCCGTATCAGCCGCTCACTGCCCTGCTTAGAGATAGGCTTAATCCCAATAGCAGAGCTTTCTGGAAAGCGAATCTTGTCAACCTGCATATCCTCCTGCAGGAAATCGATAACTTTTTGGACTTCAGCCGTTCCACTCTCCCACTCAATCCCTGCATAGATGTCTTCTGTATTCTCCCGAAAAATCGTGATATCTGTTTTCTCTGGGTGCTTGAGCGGACTTGGAACTCCCTTGAAATAACGAACCGGCCGCAGGCAAGCATAGAGATCCAACTCCTGTCTCAAGGCCACATTCAAGGAACGAATCCCTTCTCCGACTGGGGTTTCTAGCGGGCCCTTAATAGCCACTAGATGGCTCTTAATCGTTGCCAGCGTTTCATCCGGCAGCCAGTCACCCGTCAGGTCTGCTGCTTTTTTTCCAGCCAAAACTTCCTTCCAAACAACCTTTCTCCGGCCACCATAAGCCTTTTCCACTGCCTTATCAAAGACCAACTGGGCATTTTTCCAGATATCACCCCCAATCCCGTCACCTTGGATGTAAGGAATAATAGGAGCATCCGGTATCTGCAATCGCCCTTTCTCAAACAAAATCTTATCTGCCATTTTATCTCCTTCCAATGGGAAGATACTCCAAACCTTGAGCACCAGTATAGTTAGAACGCGGCCGAATCAGCTTATTATTCTTACGCTGTTCCTGAATATGGGCAATCCAGCCAGCCACCCGACTCATGGCAAAAATCAGGGTGTAGATACTGCTGTCAATGCCCAGCACATGGTAAACCGTAGCCGAATAAAAATCGACATTCGGTATCAGATGCTTGGTATGCTTCATATAGGCTTCAATTTCCTCTGAAAGTTGATACCAGACCTCATCCTTAGTCCCCTGCGTCAAGTCCTTGGCCATTTGACGCAGGTATTTTTCACGCGGATCTTGGGTCTTGTAAACTCGATGACCAAAGCCCATAATCTTCTCGTGAGAGGCCAGCTTGCGGTCTAGGTAGGCCTGACAATCCCCTTCCTCTCTGATCTCTTTCAGCATATCAAAGACACATTCATTAGCGCCGCCATGAAGGGAACCCTTGAGCGCTCCGACAGCTGCTGTCACGCAGGAATAAATATCGGTCAAGGTTGAGGCACATACACGAGCCGCAAAGGTTGAAGCATTGAGCTCATGGTCGGCATGAAGCACCAAGGCGCAGTTGAAGGCTTTGACTTCAAGCTCACTTGCCTCTTGCCCTTTGAGCATATAGAGGAAATTAGCCGCAAATCCCAAATCCTCTCGTGGCTCTATCGGAGTCTGACCTGACCTCAGTCTGGCAAAAGCTGCAATAATGGTTGGCATCTTTGCCATAAGCTGGATACTCTGCTCATAGGTTGCTTCAAGAGACGCCTCCTCAGCATGGACATTATAAACGCCCAGAAGACTAACCGTTGAGCGCAAGACACTCATGGGATGAAGGTGCTTGCGGGACTGGATAAGGATGCACTGCTCCACCGCATCGCTAATGGCATAATTAGCTCGCAGATCTTCCTCAAAATGCTTGAGCTCAATTTGAGTCGGCAAATGCAAATGCCAGAGCAGATAAATCACCTCTTCAAAACTCGCATGGTGCTCTACCAATTCAGAAATATTGTAGCCTGCATAAGACAAAGAATCATCCACAATCTGGCTAATCCTAGTATCACAGGCAATGGTATCTTTCAAACCGTCCGTCTGACTCATGCTCACACCTCCTCTAATTTCTTTCTAACGACCATGGGCAAAATCCCCCCATTTTCATAGTAACGAATATCCGCCTCTGCATCAAAACGCAGCCGAGCTTGAAAAGCTATTTCTTCAGCGCCTTTCCGCGCTACCACGTCAACTAGCTGGCCAACTTGTGGGTTCTGTGGCAGATTGATGTCGAAAGTCTCCTTGCCTGTTAAGCCCAGACTAGCCGCATTTTGGCCCTCTAGATACTGCAGAGGAAGAATCCCCATCATGACCAGATTGGACCGGTGGATACGCTCAAAACTCTCTGCCAGCACCACCTTGACACCCAAAAGATTAGCTCCCTTAGCTGCCCAATCACGGCTAGACCCCATACCATAGTCTTTACCAGCTAGAACTATGGTGTCAATTTGCTCTTCCTTGTAGCGCATGGCTGCTTCATAAATGGATAGCAACTCTCCTTTATAATCTGTGTAACCACCAATCTTTCCATCTGCCAGTTCATTTTTAATCCGAATATTGGCAAAAGTCCCCCGCATCATGACCTCATGATTGCCCCGACGGCTGCCATAGGAATTAAACTCTTGGTAATCCACTCCATGCTCCAGTAAATAGGAAGCTGCTGGGCTGTTTCTGGCAATATTTCCTGCTGGGGAGATATGGTCTGTCGTCACCGTATCCCCAAATTTTGCCAGCACTGCAAGATTTTTCAGAGGCTGAATGGCTAAATCATCATCCAAGCCATCAAAGTAAGGTGGATTTTGAATATAGGTCGAAGCCTGATTCCACTGATAATTTTGAGAAGAGGCTGTCGGAATCTGATTCCATTTTTCATTGTCGTCAAACACATGGGCATATTCTTTTTCAAAAAGCTGGCGCGTCACATATTTTTGAACATAGTCTGCAACCAAGTCGTGCTCCGGCATCAAATCCATCAAATAAACCGGCTGTCCCTTTTGATCATAACCTAGTGGCTCGCTGGTCAGATCGATATTGGTATTTCCAGCCAGAGCATAGGCAACTACCAAGGGCGGACTAGCTAGGAAATTGGCCTTGACCAGTGGGTTGATCCGACCTTCAAAATTGCGATTTCCTGAAAGAACAGCACTAGCCAGTAAGTCAGTATCCGTAATCGCCTGAGCCACTTCCGGTCGGAGATTGCCTGAATTTCCAATACAAGTGGTACAGCCATAGCCGACAAGATTGAAACCAAGCTGATCCAGATAAGTTTGCAGACCACTCTTCTTAAGATAGCCTGTGACCACCTTGCTGCCGGGAGCCAAAGAAGTCTTGACGGTCTTTGAGACTCGTAAGCCTTTTTCTACTGCTTTCTTGGCCAAAAGCCCTGCCGCCATCAAGACATAGGGGTTGGATGTATTGGTACAGCTAGTAATGGCAGCGATAGCCACATGGCCCGTCTTAATCTTCTCCTCATGGTTAGAAAATTGGACCACTGCTGACTTTTCAAGCTCGCTCTCATCTAATCCAAAGCCTCGGACCCCCGCTTCTCTGACTAGACTAGCTTGAAATTCCTCTTTAGCAGCTGTTAATTCAATCAAATCTTGGGGTCGCTTGGGTCCTGAGATGCTCGGCACAATGCTGGACAAATCAATTTCGACTACCTTGGTATAGTTCGGCTCAACCTTTTCATCATAGAAGAGGTGATTTTTTTGAGCATAGAGACGGGTCAGCTCGATATGATCTTCTGATCGATTGGTCAGACGCATGTAATTGAGCGTTTCCTCATCTATCGGAAAATAACCACAGGTAGCTCCGTATTCCGGCGCCATATTAGCAACTGTTGCCCGGTCAGCCAGACTTAGATTAGACAAACCAGGCCCAAAGAACTCGACAAATTTACCAACAACATTTTCCTGCCGCAAGATTTGCGTGACCTTTAAAGCCAAATCTGTCGCTGTCGCAATCTTAGGCAGCTTGCCCAAGAGACGAACACCAATCACCTCAGGAACAGGGAAATAAGAAGCCTCACCCAGCATGGCAGCCTCAGCCTCAATCCCACCGACTCCCCAGCCCAGAACACCGATCCCATTAATCATTGTCGTATGACTATCCGTTCCAAACATGCTGTCTGGATAGAGTTGGCCATCCTTTTCAATGATGACATCACTGAGAAATTCGATATTGACCTGATGGATAATCCCAGTAGCAGGGGGAACCGCACGATAATTATCAAATGATTTTTCTGCCCACTTGAGAAATTCGTAGCGCTCATTGTTACGGACAAACTCTTGATTCATATTGGCCTCTAGAGCTATGTCACAGCCATAAAAATCCACCTGAACACTGTGATCAATAACTAAATCAACCGGAATCTCTGGATTAATCTGATCAGCTTGACCTCCCTGTCCGACAATAGCATCGCGCATACTAGCCAAATCCACCACGACAGGAACACCTGTAAAATCCTGGAGAATGACTCGGCTAGGCTTAAAAGGAACTTCTCCGCTTGGTGATTTAGCTCGATAATGCATCAAAGAGCTAATGTTATCTTTTGTTACATCAATCCCGTCTTCCTTACGAAGAACACTTTCTAATAATATTCGTATAGAATAAGGAAGTTTTTCTATATCCCCTCCTAGTAGAGCCGAGGCTTTCCCAAGGTCTATGTATTGGTATATTTTACCTTTGTAATTTAAATCGTTTAGGTATTCTGCCATATTTCTACCCCTCACTTATTTTAAATTGTTTTATATTATACTTTATTATGAAAATTTATGCAATAAAAATTATAATTTTTATGTTATGTTTTATTACATAAAATAACAGTTTTTTAAATGCAGGCAAACTGTACTAATCATTTTCTTTCCAAAGCAAGAAAAAAACAAGCACCATTCTCGGTGCTTGTTATAGGGAAAATAATTTCAAATGTTTACTTCTTATTGGCCAACCATTTAAGAAGCTTGGTCAGAAGTCCCCAGATGATTAGACTAATGACAACAATATAGATCCAGGCATTTTTATCATTAGACAAGGGCAGAGGAACATTCATACCAAAGAAACCAGTGATAACTGCAAGCACTGCCAGAAGGACCGAAATGATGGTCAATACCGTCAAATTGTCATTCAGATTGTTGTTCAGGATATTATTGTAGGAGCCAGAGAGCTGGCTGAGAACTTGAGCAATCAGATCAGTCATCGAAACGAGCTGACGAGCCTCAATCATAGCATCCTCAAATTGCTCGGTTTCTAATTCATCAAAACGGCGATAAATGCCATGACTCTTAATATGCTCTAGGAGCATACGATTCTGCTTAGCTGCAGCAACTAGATAGACCATAGAAGTTTCCAAGTCGGACAGGGCAAATAGGTGTTTTTTGGTAGTGGTCTGACGCAGGAGAGCATTAATCTCATCCTTGCGCTTGTCCATCCGCTCAACAACCGGATAGTAAGAATTGGAGATCAACTCTAGACTAGCAAAGAGAAACTTATAGACCGATACTGGCTCATGACGCTCAGTATAAGACTTCATCATATCGACAATATAGGCATTATCCTGGTTGCTAATCGTAATGAGCCGTCTCTGTTGCACCACAAAGGTCATAGGAATCGTCTCATAATGTTCCTTATCTGTCGCTAGATCAAGGACATTGTAGATAAAGACAACAGTTCCATTCTCACGATTGTAATCCATGTGAGCCCGCTCGTTCTTATCCAGCGCATACTCGATGGTCTCTTTATCAATTTCATAATCCTGATAAATCCGGGCATTCTTTTTGAAACTATCTGAGTCAATGTTGATCCAGACAGACTGATCTTTTAGTTTTCTTTCCAGAAACATGGAGCTCCTTTCTACAATGTAGAATAATTCTCTAATAAACTAGCACCCAACTTCATAAACTCTTCCTGCAAGTAAATATGCAATGTCGGAGCACAAAACCAATCAAATCAACTGCCTCGCCTAATGAGATTAGTCAAGTGGTTAGCAAGGGGCCAACTGAACTCGGCCTTAGTAACCTTAGTTTGTTATACAATCATAACAATCCCATTCACTACGACACGGAGTTTGGCAAATCGATTTTATTTGCCAAACGCAGTTAGTAAGGTACTTAGCCATGGTCCCATAGGACATGGCGTAGATTGCTTAGACTACTATGTAGCCAAGCAATCTTAGTACGTTACATCTTCTCTTCCAGTTTAACATCTGGATACTTGTCCGCGAACCAGCGCAGGGCAAAGTCGTTTTCAAAGAGGAAGACTGGCTGATCAAAGCGGTCTTTGGCTAGAATGTTACGGCTAGAAGACATGCGCTCGTCCAAGTCATCTGGTGAAATCCAACGGACAGTCTTTTTACCCATAGGATTCATAACTACTTCAGCATTGTATTCATTTTCCATGCGGTGCTTGAAGACTTCAAACTGAAGCTGACCGACAGCGCCCAGCATGTACTCGCCCGTCTGGTAGTTGGTATAAAGCTGGATGGCTCCCTCTTGCACCAGCTGTTCAATCCCCTTATGGAAGGATTTTTGCTTCATGACATTCTTAGCCGAAACTTTCATAAAGATCTCTGGAGTAAAGGTTGGTAGAGGCTCAAATTCAAATTTATTCTTACCTACAGTCAGGGTGTCGCCGACCTGATAAGTCCCCGTATCATAAACCCCGATAATATCACCAGCTACAGCATTGGTCACATTTTCCCGACTCTCAGCCATAAACTGAGTAACATTAGACAGCTTAGCGGACTTGCCAGTGCGAGGCAGGTTGACACTCATACCGCGCTCAAACTCGCCTGAAACGATACGAACAAAGGCGATGCGGTCGCGGTGGCGCGGATCCATATTGGCCTGAATCTTAAAGACAAAGCCTGAAAAGTCTGGGCTGAGTGGCTCGACTACCTCGCCATCTGTCTTCTTGTGGCCATGCGGTTCCGGAGCAAACTTGAGGAAGGTTTCCAGGAAAGTCTGGACGCCAAAGTTGGTCAGGGCTGAGCCGAAGAAAACAGGTGTCAGCTTGCCAGCCAAAATCGCTTCTTCCGAGAATTCATTCCCAGCTTCGCTCAAGAGCTCAATATCTTCCTTAACTTGCTCATAAAAAGGATTGGAAGCAAACAGTTGGTCGCCTTCTGCCAGAGTCGCAAAGCGCTCCTCGCCCTTATAAAGTTCCAGCCGCTCATTGTAGAGGTCATAAAGTCCCTCAAAGCTCTTACCCATGCCAATCGGCCAATTCATCGGGTAGCTGGCAATGCCCAAAATCTCTTCCAGTTCTTCCAGCAAGTCCAAGGGCTCGCGACCGTCACGGTCCAGCTTGTTCATAAAAGTGAAGACCGGAATATTCCGATGCTTGACAACCTCAAACAATTTCTTGGTCTGAGCCTCAATACCCTTGGCCGAGTCAATAACCATGACCGCAGCATCCACAGCCATCAAGGTCCTATAAGTATCTTCTGAGAAGTCCTCATGCCCTGGCGTATCCAGGATATTGACCCGCTTGCCATCGTAGTCAAACTGCATGACAGAGGAAGTCACTGAAATCCCCCGCTGCTTCTCAATATCCATCCAGTCAGACTTGGCAAAATTACCCGTCTTTTTCCCCTTGACTGTCCCAGCCTCACGAATCTCGCCTCCGAAGTAGAGCAACTGCTCTGTGATGGTCGTCTTCCCCGCGTCCGGGTGGGAGATAATGGCAAAGGTCCGGCGTTTCTTAATTTCTTCTTGTAAAGTCATCTTCTTCTCTTTCTTTCATTTAGGATAATGGCGAATCTTAGTATTTGTTTTTTGATATTTTACATTGGAGTATTCCAACCTTTCAACCTACCTATTATAGCGGATTTAGCGCTTTTTTTCAATTATCTAAAGAAGATAAAAATCGCCCTTTCGTGCGATTCTATTCTCCTAAGTCAATGAAATTTCCTTTAAAATCTGACAATGACACAAATTGCAAAGATTGAGTTCAACCCCAGTAAACAGAGCAGGCGCTTTTTCTGGTTTCCAGCTCTTCTTTTTCTTCAGATGTCACAGAAGCGTCTAGCTCGACCAACTTAAAGAGTTGATAGACAAATAGTCCATTTGTTACTAGAAGCAAAGCAGGGCGTGATAAGGCTTCCTAATAAAAAAATCCTGCCAAATTAACTTGACAGGAGCTATAAATTTAAAGTGAATTAACTGCGGACCAAACTTAACTGCTTTTTCCACCGTTTCTTAAACAATATATCAAAGAGAACCAGAGCCAGAGAAAGGATGACTGACACAAGGAGGTACTTTATCCATAGGGGGGCATCAGGGATGAAAGGCGGACTTTTTAGCAGACCGTAATTTCCTCCGGTCACTTGATTAACGCCGACTAGGAAAAGATTGAGCCCAAAGGTGTAGGCTACAATCATGTATTTCTTGAGCAGGGTCTTGTCATAGTGATTCATCAGATAAATCAAGGAATTAACCAAGAGGGCATAGTGGCCAATTAGGAAAGAAAAGCTGGTAATGTGCGGGAAATCATAGGGGTCAAAAACTGGATAGCCCAAGGCAAAGACCGCTCCGCTAGCTCCTAAAAGAGCAAAATACTGCTTGCTGCGCCATTTGTCTGGCAGAAAGACCACCGCAAACATAGCCAGGCGGCAATGATAAAAGGGTAAGCTGTTGGTAAAGGGAATTCGAAAACCAAAATACCAGCTATAAAGCATCAGCAGTTGAGCAATCTGAATCCACTTAAAAGCTTTGACAAAACGCGGATTATCGTGGTATTTGAGCGAGCTCCAAATAGACAGCAAAACCAGAGCAATCATCACAGCATACCATAAAATCGAGATAGGCGGTGCTACCGTTTTTGTCGTAGTTAAAAAATCTTTCATAAATCCTCCATGAGATAATTAAGTTAGGGTGACTGTCTTGGTCTGCTCCACGCGCTTAAAAATTTCAGAAACCAAGCAGACTGCTGCACTTAAGACGATTGAAACAAGCAGATAATTGAGCAAGAGTCCGTGATTGCCAACAAGCGGCGGATCTGTAAGAAATCCATAAGAACCCTTTGTCAACATATTGATAACAAGCAAAAAAGCATTCATCATAAAGGTCGTCCACACCACTCGCTGCCAGCTCATAGAGAAAGTATGATAATATCTGAAAAGATAAATCAAACAATTTCCCAAGAGCGCTAGATGACCGATGATAAAGGACAAAATAGTGATATGGGGAAAAGGATAGGGATCAAAAATCGGATAGATAAAGGCTACAATCGAACCAAAAGTCCCCAAAAGTGCAAAATAAAATTTATACACTGAGCGATTAGGCAGAAACATCAAGGCAAACATAGCCATTCTGCAATGATAAAAAGGCAGACTCTCAGACAAAGGGGCAGCAGTCAGCATATACCAAGAGTAGAGGCCTATCAGCTGGCAAGCTTGCATCCCGACAAATAGCTGCTGGTAAGGCTTCCGATTGTAGTAGCGATAGGAAAGCCAGATAATCGCAAAGACCAGCCCCAAAAGAACAAAATACCAAAGTCCCAGTTGAGGCGGTTCGGTTTTATAGGTTGTAAACATATCTCTTATTCCCATCTCCTAGGCTCCCATTCTAATATAAGGTTTGAACGAGGTTGATTTTACCTGTTGTTGCAATAATTTCTAACTTTTTCAGACAAAAAGCATTCCAGAAACTTACTTAACTAATCCAAATACTGTTCTCTATCTCCTTGATAAATCTCCCAAAGGATTTCCAACTGTTCTTTTGTCGTCCGCTTAGAGGATAATTCTGGTAAAGATTGGATATCAAAGAAAGCTAACTCTTCTATTTCTGTATTAGGCTGAAAATCTCCATCCTCTATCTGACACTCGAAGACCAGTTTAGCATATTGCTTACTCTGAAATTGAAATTTATTAGTATCAAAAATTGCAAGCAGACGCGAAACTGAAACATTAAATCCCGTTTCTTCTTGGACTTCCTTGACGATATTTTCCTTAGGAGATAGGCCGACTTCACAAAAGCCGCCAGGTAAAGCCCAAGTTTTCTCATTTTTACCCTTGACTAAACAGACTTTCCCGTCTCGAACCAGTACAGCTCGGACATCAATCAAGGGAGTGGCATAAAAATCCGTTGGGCGCAACAGCTCTGCCAATTCTTTCCCATCCAAATCTGACCAATCAGCCAGGAGGTGTCCCAAAAGCTGACGGAGTTCTAAGTAACGCTCTCGATCAAATTCATCACGACTAAATGCTAGACCTGTCTCTGTAATAGAAAGGAGACGTTGAATGGTTTTTGCAATTTCTTTAGTTTCCATCTTCCAAGTCCTCTACCAGCTTCGCCAGATTCATGGAATTGCTACCTTTGAGAAGGATTTGGTCGGCAGGAGCAAGCTTCTCTCTGACAGCTTTGGTCAGCTGTTCAAACTGGTCTTTCTCGTCATTTTTGATAAAGTAATGGACCTTGCCTGGCGGGTAGATTTCCTTGGCATAGTCATAGAGAGCTTCCATGTCCTGTCCATAAAGGAAAAGGTCGGTCACAATTTCTGGATTGAGACTGGTAATCATCGAGCCATGCATAGACTTAGAGTCCGCTCCCAGCTCTTTCATATCCGCCAGCACTGCCAATTTTCGTCCGCCTGGATTGGCCGGAATGGTCGAGAAAGTCTCCAGAATCAAGCGCATGGCTGTTGGATTGGCATTGTAGACATCCGATAGGATATCTGCGCCATTACCAGCTTTCTTCCACTCTGTTCGATTGCGGGTCAGCTCCAGCTCAGAAAAGGCTTGAGCAATAGCCACCTCAGATACCCCCTCCTGCAGAGCTGCATAGGCTGCAATCATGGCGTTGGTTGCATTATACTTACCGGTCACAGGCAGGTCAATCCTCTGCTCTAAAAAGTTGCATTCAAAGCTCAAGCTGTTCTTGCGCTCTTCCAAACGCGTCAGGAAGATATCCGCATCAGGACCAAAGCGAACCAGTTTGCAGTCTGCTGGCAGAAATTCATTGACAATCTTATCCGCCGGAACAATCAAGAGACCATCTTTTCTCAAACCGTCCGCAATCTGCATCTTGCCTTGGGCAATTTCAGCTCGGCTGCCGAAAAATTCCAGATGGGCTTCTCCAACCAGAGTTACAATGCCTGTCTTAGGTTTGGCAAGTTCAGACAGGAGATGGATATCGCCCAAGTGGTCCTGCCCCATTTCTAAGACAAGTTTCTCTGTGTCCTCAGGCATGTGCAGAACTGTGTAAGGCAGACCGATTTCGTTATTGTAATTACCTTGGGTCTTATATGTCTTGTAAGTGGTTGCTAGTAGCTGAGCCAGCATATCCTTGGTTGTCGTTTTGCCGTTGGAACCTGTCACTGCCAGCACATCCACTTGCTTCTTTTCCAGATAGTACTGGGCCAAGCGCTGAAAGGCCGTCAGGACATCATCGACCAAGATATAAGCCCCCTCTGCAACTGGACGCTCAGATAGGGTGGCAGCAGCTCCCTGGGCAAAGGCTGTTGGGATAAATTCGTGGCCATCACGTGCTCCCTTAAGGGGCACAAAAAGGTCACCCGATTCAATCAAGCGGCTGTCAAACTCAGCATTTCTAAGCGCGACATTTTCAAACTGAGTCACATCATTTTTCGCAGACAGGACTTCTGCGATTTCATATAAATCTAATTTCATACTTCTTCTCTTCCTCATTTTTCGGTTTGCTCGCAAAAAGAAAGGACCGAAAATTTTCAGCCCCTCTATTATATCATATTTTAGAGAAGATGCGCCTCTCTCTTGGCAAATGCCTCTTCAGCTAGGCCAACTAGTTTCTCAATCAAGTCAGGATAGGCCAGCCCCATATTTTCCCAAAGCAATGGATACATAGACCACTGGGTAAAACCTGGCATGGTATTGAGCTCATTAAGGAAGACCTGACCATCTTCTGTATAGAAGAAATCACAGCGGGACAGTCCCAGACCCCCCAGAGCTCGGAAAGCGGCCTCTGCATTTTGACGCATCAGGCTCACCACTTCTTCTGGAATCTTGGCCGGAATATCCATGGTAATTTTATTATCAATGTATTTGGCTTCGTAGTCATAGAAAGCCACGTCCTTGACCACTTCTCCAGGCTGGGTACTCTTGACGTCAACATTGCCCAGAAGCCCAACCTCAATCTCGCGAGCTGTCACTCCTTGCTCAACCAGTACCCGACTGTCGTATTTGAAAGCCAGGTCCAGAGAAGCACGCAGTTCTGCTTGGTTCTCCGATTTAGAAATGCCGACACTGGAGCCCATATTAGAAGGCTTTGTAAAGACTGGATAGGTCAATTGCTCTTCGATTTCCTGGATTTTTTGCTCTATATCCTCTCCATCAACTAGCGCCACATAAGGCACTTGGGCGATACCTGCCGATTCCAGCACTCGCTTGGTCGTGATTTTATCCATGGCCAGGCCAGAAGATAAAATATTACAGCCAACATAAGGCATTTTGAGTACTTCTAGAAAGCCTTGGATAGAGCCATCTTCGCCCATGGGACCATGCAGGATCGGAAAGACCACTGCTCCATCTTCGTAAATATCGCTAGGCTTAATCTTCCGAGACATATCAACTGTGGCATTGGTCATCAGCTTCTCATCAGCTGCTGGCTTTGCTTCAAATTCCTGAGTTTGGATAAAATCTCCATCCTTGGTGATGAAGTAAGTCTTCACCGAGAATCTATCATAATTGACAGCCCGCATGACGCTCTCAGCTGATAAAACCGAAACTTCCCGCTCTGCACTGCGTCCGCCATACAATAAAATCAATCTTTGTTTTGCCATGATTTTTCCTATCATTTTCTAAAAATAGTACAATTTACAAAAGCTGCCAGCCCGAGAAGAATCAAGTTCAAAAGCTTGGTTTTGCATCTACCTAGCTAGTCAAGTCTTCCAAGCAGAAGCTTCTGTATCAGTCCGTTTTAGTATATCACAATTCCTAGCATTTTTGAACAGAAAAAAGGACTCTTCCAGCCAGCTAGAGCCAGAAAAATCCTTTATGTTTATAATTCCGTCCGATTTTCGATAGCGCGAATCAGTGTAACCTCATCCGCATACTCAATATCGGAGCCAACCGCCAAACCACGCGCTAGGCGAGTCACCTTAATCCCAGCGGGCTTCAAGACCCGGGAGATATACATGGAGGTCGCTTCGCCATCCGCAGTCGCATTGGTCGCGACGATAACTTCCGTTACCTCACTATCCATCAAACGAGTAATCAGACTCTTGAGATTGATGTCATCCGGTCCAACGCCGTTCATAGGTGAAATCAAGCCGTGCAGGACATGATAAAGTCCGTGGTATTCCTGGATATTTTCCATGGCTGACACATCCCGGCTGTCCTCAACGATCAAAATAGTTGATTGATCGCGCGACTGGTCTTGGCAGATAGCACAAGGGTCTTCGTCCGTCAGGTTGCCGCAGACAGAGCAGTAGCTCAGCTCACGCTTAGCAGCCAGAAGATTCTTGGCAAATTCATTGACATCGTCATCGCTCATGCCAATAGTGTAAAAAGCCAGTCGAGTGGCTGTTTTGATGCCAATGCCGGGCAGTTTTGAAAAACTGTCAATCAGCTTGGCAATAGGGGTTGGGTAAAGCATAAAATCCTTTCTCTATTCTCAAAAAATCTCCTCAAACCAGATTGCTCTACTTGAGCACTGACAACTTAAGCTTTCTCCGTTTGCTGATGATTTTCATTGAGCACTAATTCATAGGGTGTTGTTGATTGTATAGATTGATAATATCACGAGTGATACTGTGGCTGACAGTAGAAGATAGGTCCGTATTGTGAGGGAACACCACCGCCACCGCAATCTGCGGTTTCTCACTTGGTGCATAGGACACGACATTGGTATTGATGGCTTCTTTCTTGCCCTTGTCCACAAAGGTCTCAGCCGTACCAGTCTTGGCACTGATTGGCACACTCTCTCCCTGAGAAATAGTCCGGCCAGTCGTAAAGCCACTGCTGCCATGAACCACTTGATAGAAGCCTTGCTTGATAATGCTCATATCCTCGTCAGAGATATTGACCTGGTTCAGCTCCTTGGTATCAATTTTCTGCACCAAATCACCGAGTCCTCCTTGGTCGCTGTTACCGTAAATGCCTTCAACGATATGCGGAGCCACACGCTTGCCGTTATTAGCTACTGTTGAGGCATACTGGGCCAGCTGAAGCGTTGTATAATTGTCAAACTGGCCGAACGAATTGGTCAGATAGTTAGCAAAGGTAAACTTGTCTGGAAGATAGCCTGTGGACTCATTTGGCAAATCAATCCCTGTCTCAGTGCCCAGACCATATTCTGCAAAGGTCGACCGCAGCTTTTTCATGGACGGATCCAGCTCATCAAAATCCAGCTTCATATCCGCTGAGTAAGGCGTTCCCATCATCTTCAGCGCCACCTGCACCATATAGGTATTGGAAGAGTATTCCAAGGCCTCTTGGGCTGTGATAGCACGTGAACCATACTGGGTAAACCAAGAAGTGATACTGTCCGTACCGCCAAAGCTAATCGGCTGGTCTGTCAGGACTTGGTTGCCGCTAATGGCATTATTCTCCCAGCCCGAGGTCAATGTTGCAGCTTTGACCACAGATCCCGGAACAAAGACATTGGTCATGGTTCCCAGAGCATCGACAGAGTTTTCTCCAGTTTCCAGATCGTGCCGGATGCCTGCCATAGCCAAGACGGCGCCGGTATTTGGATCCATAGCTACAGCATAGACACCCTCAGAGTAGGTCGCATTGCCACTCACCAACTCCGCATTAAAGGCATTTTTGAGAATGTCCTCCACTCCTTGCTGGAAGCTCAAGTCCACCGTCAGCTTGAGATTGTCTCCCTTACTGCCGTCAGAGATATTTTCCACACTCTCCATATTACCATTTTTGTCCAGATGAATCTCCTTCTCGGCTCGCTTGCCTTGAAGGACCGACTCATACTGCTTTTCCAGATAAGAGGTCCCCACCCGGTCATTAAGGGAGTAGCCTTTTTTCAGGTAATCATCCACTTCCTCAGCCGGAAGTCCAGTCTTTTCTGTCGAGATATTACCCACGATAGAAGCCAGCGAGGTATCCAAGACCTTGCGGTCCCAGCCCGTTGAGACACTGATACCTGGCAAATCCTTGCTGCTGGAAGCCAGTACAGCCACCTGCTCTGTTGTCAGCGGATCTGTCTGGATGGTCCCCGTCGCAAAGTTGGAAATCGCATTCATCTGACTAAAGAGAACAATGGCCTTCTTTTCCTCATCCGTATAGCCCAGCTGCTTAGGGTCAATGCTTTCAGCTGCCGCCTTATAGATTCTGGACTCAGGCAGGCGGTTACCATCTGTATCAAATTTCTTGTCCTTGGGTAGCTTTTCCACTACTTCCTGATAGACTGCGCTGTCCGCCAAATAATAATCCACCTCTTGGCGGTCTGTCACCTCTGTATCGCTGACACTGATATAGCCCAGGAGCTTTTGAGCTGTCGCTCGAATCTCACCAGCCGTCAGCCGGTTATCCCGTGTATAGGTCACCACCTGCTTGGTCGTATTTTCCACCAAGGGCTTTCCAGTAGCATCATAAATCTGCCCACGCACTGAGCTAGTGGTAATCTTGGTTTTACTGGCCTTGGCCAACTTATCTGTATAAAAGTCCTGATTGACCACCTGCATATAGCCCAGACGGGCAATCAAGGCTAAAAATAAAAACATCACGATTCCAAACAGCAGATAAAGCCTTCTGGTGATGGAATGACTGTCAAATTTTCTCTTCTTCCTTGCCATCTTCTCTCTCATTCTAGTAAAAGTTCTGACCTTTATTTTACCATAAATCCAGCTCGATGAATGTTTCAAAACTGATAGAAAATCTGAAAAAGTGGACGAGTTAAGAAGAAATCCGTCAAAGCACGGAACCTAAAAGACTTACCGGCTAGGCTTCTAACAATCCTTGTCCTTCCTCTCTGGAAAAGCAAAGAACCTGAGAATAATCTCAGATTCCTTTAAGCTTATTTTCCAAGGTAGTATTCTTTTACTACGTTCAATTTCTCGTCAAATTCGAATACCAATGGTGGGAAGTTTGGAATTTCCACATCCATGATTTCATCGTCAGACAATTGTTTGATGTGCTTCACAAGGGCACGGATTGAGTTACCGTGTGCACCTACAAAGACATTTTTGCCATCTTTCAAAGCTGGAGCAATCTTGTCTTCCCAGAATGGAAGGGCACGCTCAAGCGTAACTTTCAAGTTTTCAGCATCTGGAATAACTGAGTCGTCAAGTGAAGCGTAACGACGGTCAGTGTGTGCTGAGTACTCATCATCACGTGGCATTGCTGGAGGCAATACATCGTATGAACGACGCCAGATATGCACTTGCTCATCACCAAATTGCTCAGCTGCTTCTGCCTTGTTTTTACCAGTCAGGCCGCCATAGTGACGCTCGTTCAAACGCCATGATTTTTCAACTGGTACCCAAAGCTGATCAGCTGCTTCCAAAGCAAGGTTAGTTGTCTTAATCGCACGCTTCAATACTGAAGTGTAAGCTTGGTCAAACTCAATACCTGCTTCTTTAATCAGTTTACCAGCGTCGATTGCTTGCTGTGTACCTTTTTCAGACAAATCAACATCGGCCCAACCAGTGAACAGGTTAGCTTTGTTCCATTCAGACTCACCGTGGCGAGCAAAAACTAATTTTACCATTAGATGGATTCTCCTTTTATTTTCCGAGGCAGTCCCCGTTTATCTATTCTATTTTACAAAATTTTCGCCTAAAAAGCTAGCCTATTTCGTCAAATCAGACCTTTTTCAGCAAGAAAGCGCTTTTGTATTTCCTAGCAGAAACCTTTGCCCTAACACCCACCAGACAGATAAACCTCATTAGCTTCCTTGAGCCAACAAGTCCGTCTCCTGTCTATCAGTTGATGAATGGCCAACAAGCCTGCTACTATCCAGTTACAAAGCATATTGACAAAGACAAAGAGCTCTACTCCCTTAGTCTGCTGGGCGGGAGTTAGCTGAATTTGCTTGACAATCAACGATTCTCCTTCCATTTCGTAAAACTTAGGCATATAAGCACTTAATAAGATGATAACAAAGATAAAGAGAGTAAGCTGAACTGGCCAAGAATAAAGAATTTTATGAAAATGCTCAATCCTCAAAGAGAAGGTAAAAAATCGCTTAACACGCTCTCTTGCTACAAAAAGGATAAATAAGGGAATGTAGCCAAAAAGTGTCACACTAAATAAGGTGGGATTATGAGAACTAGAAGGAATAAATCTACTAAATCCATAGTCGCCTGTCCATAGAAACCAGCCACCTATAACCTGTGGCAACCAATAAGATAGAATGATAATGAGCAGTGTTGAAGTAATCCCAATTTTGACACTCCATACTCGCTTCACTTTTTGATAAATCAGAAAAAGACGTGAGCGATCCACACTGTTTTGAGGAAGATTTTCCTTTATTAGCTTGCCACAGGAAGGACAAATAGGATAGTCCGATTCCCCTTCAAAAAGAAGATGACGGCATTCCAAAAGAGGCGATTCATCACTGTCTGACAACTCATCCAGCCATTTCTTTCTCCACCAGAACATAAGACCTCCTAAATCTCTTCATATCAACACCCGCCAGACAGATAAGCCTCATTAGCTTCCTTGAGCCACCAAGTCCGCCGCCTGTCTATCAACTGATAAATAAGCAGTAAGCCAGACACAATCCAGATAGAGAGCATATTGACAAAAATGAAAAGCTCTACCCCCCTGACGTGCTGATCCGAAGTTAGGTAATCATACTTTGATATGTAATTATCTCCAATCACCTTGTAGACACCTGGCATTACTTGATTAATCCCAGCAAATACTGCCAAGAAAAAAGCTAGCTGCACAGGTAAGGAATAGATGATTTTATGAAAACGAACGAAGCCCAAAGAAAAGCTAGTGAAACGCCTAGAACGCTCTCCAATAAAAAAGAAGACAAAAAGAGGAAGATAAGCAATGTAGGTAAAGTCAGATACTAGCGGTGTATGAGGCGTAATAGGAAAAAAGTCTCTAAAACCATAGTCTCCATTCCTCAAAAGCCAATTACTAAAATCTATTGGAAAACTATAAGATATAAATGCAATTAGAGTGATTATAATAAGTTTCCATTTCATAATCCAGAGTCGCTTCACTTTTTGATAAATCAGAAAAAGACGCGAGCGATCCACACTGTTTTGAGGAAAATTTTTCTTTATTAGCTTGCCGCAAGAAGGACAAATGGGATAGTCCGTTTCCTCTGCAAAAAGAAGATGACGGCATTCCAAAAAAGGCGATTCTCTGCTTACTGATATCTCTTCCTCCCAATCTCTTCTCCAGAACATAAGACCTCCTAAAAATCAAACCCATAATAACGCATGATACGTTTAGAAACTCTCATATTATTGTATTGAATCAAAGAAATCCATAATGCTTTATCATATAAATCCTTTGATGCATATCCTAAAAATTCTATTCCAGATTCAATTAAATCCATTACTATGGAAGGTTTCAGTCCTGCCAATAAAGCAATGACATTTACAACCATACCTTTTACTGCTCCTTTAACAACATCATCATAACCCTCGAGTTCAAGGCTTTGCTCTAACGCTCCTATGGTCATTTTAGGATCATTTGAAACATTTAATGCAGTCACAAATTCTTTAATATTATCGTCAAGTCCTTGTAAATCTTTGGGTATTGAACGTAATAAAATTAAAGAATAGAGAATTTGTAAAGTGTAATTATTTATTGAAAGAATTTTCCCTGGTTCTTTGAAGAGATTTTTTACATCAATAATTGACTTTATCATTTTCACTCCTGTGGCTACTTGCTCTACAGGTAAGGCTTTAGATAGATACTGGTCATAGGCTCGCCTATCGTCATTAACAATCCATGCACTGAAATAGCCATCATTTGAGATATACGGATTAACCGTATCCAAAATCCCAGTCTTAATGTCTATGTAATGAGATAGATACATATAGACTGTCTCTTTATTAATGTCTCTTGCATTACCATCTCGCTGCATATTTTGTTGTGCCATTTGAGAAGCATAATCCCATTTATCAGATATTTTTCTAGCCTTTTCCAGTTTTTCATCTACAATTTTTTTCTGTTCTTCAGTCAACTGTGGCTGTTTTGTGCTCATCTCCCCAGCTAGAGCTGCCAATTTTGAATAAAAACCTTCCCCTCTTTGTTGAAGTTGAGCAAATTGTTTAAGCGACAAACCTTTTTCGTTTAAACTTTCTTCTATTGCAAAAAGAGAAGACAAAATTTCTTTCCCGGTGTTATTAGCATTTGCCTCTTCAGCAAAGACACGAGCCGGAAGAACTAGGTTTGAAACAATCAGTAAACTAAGCATAAAAATGCTAGTGAGTCGTGCTTTTTTCATGATAAAAACCTCCAAAAATGATAAATCCTTAGAAACAACAAAACGGCTCAAGGCCTTATTTTTTAATAATTTACTCCCTTCTATTATTTAAAAGCGCTTTCTATGTACCCATTATATCACAGATTATTCTACCTGTAAAATAATAGCATAAGTATATAAGGGTTATACTTAAAATATCTGATCTTGCTAAGTGCTGTACTTGACTAGGTACCAATGTCTCTAAGCTCAGATGATATCCTGCGAACAAGCCTCGCTAAAACACATAGAAAAAGGCTAAGAGACATAAGTTCTAGCCTTACCTTTTATTAGGAATAGAATCTTAACGCAATAGCTGATTGCTCAAATTGCCGCTTTGAAGTTGCAGATTGAATTTGCGAAGCGAGTCACAACTTTGTTCGTCTTTGAGTCTCCAAAAAGCTGCTAATCATTCTCGCAGTCACACCGTCTCCTGCTGGCATTGGGGGCAAAGGCCATAGACAGTCGTCTGGCTTTGGGTGATGTGGTAGCCAGTCTGCACTTCAGCCTCATGCTTCACATCTGGAAGTTCCAGCTCCATATCAGCGATACGGCCGCATTTTTCACAGATGACATTGAGATGTTGATGACCCATAAAGTCAAAGTAGGTCGTCGTATCATTGCGAACCTTGAGCTCAGCGACAAAGCCCTCATCAATCAGAACCTTGAGATTATTATAGACTGTTGCCAGACTCATATTAGGGAAATTGGGCTTCAAGTCCTGATATATCATTTCAGCGCTAGGATGGTCGTGACTTTGGATAATATAGTCAATTACCGCCTTCCGCGTTTCTGTAATGCGCACACCCTTGGCGCGCAAATGGCCAATTACTTGGTCAAAGTCATGCTGATGTTCTTGTTTCATTATTTACTCCGTTATAGCCTCTCATCTAAGTCATTACCATTATACCATGACTAGGCTTACTTGGCTATTAAGAATGATTGTAAATAAGACCTAAAATTTTTAAATTCTATCAGTGCCTTGATTTTCCTGCCAAAAATAAAAAGCCTGCTATTCCCAACAAAAATTGAGACAACAGACTTTTCATATATTCTATATTTTCAAGGTATTTTACTGAAGCTTACTCTTAGTCACGCTGACGTTTGGTCAAGCCAACTGCTCCTCCAAGAGTCAAGAATCCAAGAATCAGCATCCAGATAGATGTATCTTGGCCGGTCTTAGGCAGAATTCGTTTCTTGCCAATCTCTTTAACTTGAGCATCTACAAGCAAACGATTAGTTACATTCATACCTTCAGCTTGATTGCTGTAGCCATCCACTTCGTCCTCGCGGACGCTATAGATGATTTCTTTCCCATCCTCGAAGCGTGGCAAGTTTTCAAAGCTGTATTTCCAGCCCATCGCCTCATCAACAGTTATGCTGATGCCTGTATCCTGTCCATCTGCAAGCAAGTGAACAAGGACACTCTGTGGTCGGCGACCTGCACCGTTATCATTGTCAATCCAGATCACACTGCCAGTAAGCGTAGTTGAGTCAGCTGCGAAAGTCCAAGTTCCGACAAAGTGCGCATCCGCTCCATTGATGGTCTCTTCGTTCTTATCGTATGACTTGAAGGTCCAGGTGCCATCAGATGTCTTCACTTCCGTCTTGACTGGCTGTGTTGGAATGGCCTTAGTGCCATCTGCCAAATCAGGCTTGTCGGCTGGAAGCAAGGATTTAACTTCCTGAGGCAATTCCTTACCTGTTGTGCCACTGACAAATTCATGTGTAGACTTGTAAGTTGGTGCTGGACTAGGTTTTGCCACAAACGTCCAAGTGCCAACAAATTTAGCGTCTGCACCATTAATAGTTGCTTCGTTCTTGTCATATAACTGGAAGCTCCAGCTGCCATCAGCAGTCTTCACTTCTGTCTTCACTGGCTGCGTTGGAGTAGCTTTAGTACCGTCGGCTAAATCAGATTTATCGCTTGGAAGCAAAGCTTTCACTTCTTGTGGCAATTCTTTACCTGCTGTACCGCTGACAAATTCATGTGTAGACTTGTAGGTTGGTGCTGAACTAGGCTTCGCCACAAACGTCCAAGTTCCAACAAATTTAGCGTCTGCACCATTAATGGTCGCTTCGTTCTTGTCATATGACTGGAAGCTCCAGCTACCATCAGATGTTTCAACTTCTGTCTTGACTGGTTGCGTTGGAGTGGTCTTAGTGCCATCGGCCAAATCAGATTTATCAGTTGGAAGCAAAGCTTTCACTTCTTGTGGAAGCTCCTTACCTGCTGTACCGCTAACGAACTCATGCACTGCTTTATAAGTTGATGATGGAGTTGCTGTGAATTCCCATGTGCCGACAAAGTGAGCGTCCGCTCCGTTGATAGTCTCTTCAGCCTTGTCGTAAGACTTAAAGGCCCATGTGCCGTCGGCGGTTTTCACTTCTGTCTTCACTGGTTGCGTTGGAGTGATCTTGCT
Organism: Streptococcus sanguinis; assembly: GCF_019929145.1. Taxonomy (GTDB): domain Bacteria; phylum Bacillota; class Bacilli; order Lactobacillales; family Streptococcaceae; genus Streptococcus; species Streptococcus sanguinis_U. Next base: position 1,138,349 of record NZ_JAHZOW010000001.1, read on the forward strand.
GTCGTCGGCCAAATCAGGCTTGTCGGCTGGAAGCAAGGCTTTCACTTCTTGTGGCAGTTCTTTACCTGCTGTTCCACTGATAAACTCATGGGTCGCCTTATAAGTTGGCGCTGGTGTATAGTCCCAAGTACCGACGAACTTCACATCTGCTCCATTGATGGTCTCTTCGTTCTTATCGTATGACTTGAAGGTCCAAGTACCGTCGGCGGTCTGCACTTCCGTCTTTGTTGGCTGTGTCGGAGCGGCTTTCGTGCCATCTGCCAAATCAGGCTTGTCGGCTGGAAGCAAATCTTTCACTGCTTGTGGCAGTTCTTTACCTGCTGTACCACTGACGAACTCGTGAGTTGCCTTATAAGTTGGCGCTGGAGTGAAGTCCCAGGTACCAACAAAGTGAGCATCTGCACCGTTAATCGTCTCTTCAGCCTTGTCGTAAGACTTGAAAGTCCAAGTGCCATCGGCAGTCTGCACTTCTGTTTTAGCCGGCTGTGTCGGCGTGGCCTTAGTGCCATTCTCCAGATTCTTTTCTGTTTCTGGTGTTAGGTCTTTGATTTCCTGCGGGAGTTCCTTACCAGCAGTGCCACTGACAAATTCATGTTTCTTTTCATAGAGCAAGTCAGTAGTAACTTGATTAGATGGTGCTGAAAGATTATCTACTTTTAAAGTCACGGTATTTGCAATCGTTGCAGCACCCTTTTCTGCTACCTTTTGATTGGTTGCAGTCTTGTAGGTAATGACAATATCCTGAGAAGAATTTGCTTTAACATACTCCGGTGTCATCTTGACCATAACGGTCTGACCTTTCTTTTCAATCGTGTAATCACGACCTTCCTGCAAGGCATTACCGCCAGCCTCAACCTTGAGCTCCTTGTAATCCAGACGCTCGTCAAAGGTTTCAGTCATCTCAATAGTAGTCGGGGTAGCCAAAATATCCTTACCAGGAACTGGAATCTTGAAGGTTCCCTTATAAGTCACCTCTTGACCTTCCTTAGCTGGAATCTTAACTGGATCCACTTCTAAGACTGGCTTGGGATCAACTTTTTCAATATAAAGACCAAAGACTGCCGAGCAAGCTTCTGTTGATAAATAACCGAAATTCAACGTGTTATCTGAAGAACGAACGGCCAAACCAGAGATGTTGTTTTCATTAGCAGCACCGCTAGTTGAAGTCGTTGCTTCCCAAATTGTCCGACCGCTCTGATCTGTTTGATTCAAAGCATTGGCATTGTTCATCAAGCGCTTATCAACAGCATTTTTATAATCATTAATATAGAAAGACTCTTTTAGACCAAACCCGTCAACTACATCAATGTCAGTCGGTTTCATAACCAACTTTAAATCTGTATCCGAACCATCCGCATAACGTAGCTCTGCTGTAACATCAGCCTCCACCCAGAAAGCCTTGTTCATAATGTTATTATGGGCAGCATCCACATATGGGATATTCCCAATCTCAAAAGCGCTTCTTTCCCACAACTCTGAGATAGAGAAAAATTCAACTGCATTTTTTTGAGCATCATTCATCTGAGCTTCTGCTGTAGATGAGTTCAGATAGTGGAGTGTTACCTTATTAAAAGTCAGATAGGCATCTACTTGTTTTCCATAAGCCGTTCCAACATTAGAGAACTTAAGAGAAAGCGGCTTATTAAAGACCTGATCTGCTTTTTGAGACTTGTCTACTTTGATGGTGAAATTTTCCATTTCTCCAGGATAAACTGCTCCCAGATACTCATAATTTGGATTAGTCAAATGAACTTGTTCAATCGCCTCTGACTTAGAAAGAACACTGACATTGTTAACATTCAAGTCAAACTTATGAATATTCAACTTGGACAAATCCGTTCCATCCTTCAGCTCCTCCAAGGCAGACAATGTCTGCATGGGGAGCAGAAAGATTGAAAAAAGCACGACAAACAATCCCATCAGCAGGCGAAATTTGCTGCCATAAGGATTAACAGGGCGCAGTGAGCCCTGAAGTGGTTTCCATTTCATTTCTTACCTCCTAAACTTTTTCAATGATCTCGCAATCATTACACAAAAAGAAATGCTCCCTTCATTTTATCATAAACACCTATGATTTAAAAGCACTTTTGCTAAAATTTTCAACTTTTTATTTTATGTCTTTGAAAATGTTTGCCCTTTATCATTCTCTTTTGATTAGAGACAATTTCCTTTACTTTTTTGCAAAATAAAAACTCCAAGAAAGTTCATCAAGCAACTTTCTTGAAGCCACTAAATCTTTTATTAAGTTCAAGAACTGAGAGCAAAAAGAAAAACCTGACATACTCGCCAGAGGCAAGTGTATCAGGCTTTATTAACCAAAATTATTTTACAGCGTCTTTAAGAGCTTTACCTGCTTTGAAAGCTGGTACTTTAGAAGCTGCGATTTTGATTTCTTTACCAGTTTGTGGGTTGCGACCTTTACGTGCTGCACGCTCACGAACTTCAAAGTTACCAAAACCGATAAGTTGAACTTTTTCACCTTTTGAAAGGTACTCAGTTACAGCTGCGAATACAGCGTCAACTGCTGCTGCTGAATCTTTTTTAGTCAATTCTGTAGCTTCTGCTACTTTTGCGATCAAATCTTGTTTGTTAGCCATTTAACAAATCCTCCAAATTTTTTCTGGGTTGATAACCCTAACAAATATTATCATATCTAAAAATAGCTTTCAGGTCAAGTACTAAGCCGCTATTTTCTAAATTATTATGGTTTTATTCGTAACGAATCAGCACAGCCCAAGCATTTTCCCCTGTATGTGTCTGAATAATGGACCCTGTTTCCAGCACTGAAATAGGTTTCTTGACATATGGCTGTAAACTTTCCTTCATTTCCTGGGCCAATTCTGAACCGCCAGCATAGGAAATTCCAATTTCAGCCACTTGCTTAATTTGCAGACTTGCTGTCAAATCATCCAGCCATTTCTTAAAGGTCTTAGCACCCCTCCCCTTGACAATGGGCTCTAGCTGATGGTCCTTCATTTGCATGATAACCCGGATATTAAGCAAGGAGCTAATCAGACCGGAAACTCGACCTATGCGGCCTCCTTTAACCAGATTTTCTAAGGTAGAAAGACCGATGTAGAGTTCTGTCTTTTCTTTCACTTCCTCAATTCTAGTCAGAATCTCCTCTAGGCTAGCTCCTTCTTTGGCCAGTTTAGCTGCTTCAGTGACCTGGAACTTCATAGCCTGATCAGTAAAAGAGCTGTCAACAACCGTCACATCAGCATTAGCCAAAGTCGCTCCCTGACGGGCTGCTTCGACAGTTCCTGATAAGGCGTGAGACATGTGAATGGAGATAATCTGTGCTCCATCCTCTGCCAAGCGCTCAAAAACATCAGCAAAAACTCCAACAGGCGGCTGGCTGGTTTTAGGCAGATTGCGACTAGACTGCATGAGACGAAGAAACTCACCTTCCTCTAAGTCTGCATCCGAATAGACCACCCCGTCCACCATAACAGAGAGAGGCACAATTGTAATGTCTAATTCCTTAGCAACCTCTGGTTCAATGGTTACAGATGAGTCTGTTACGATTTTTATTTTTGTCATAGATTTCCTACTCTGTATCTAAATTTTAACTTGTTATTACACTACATTATACCAAATTTTTATGGTTTTGTGGGGGAATATTCGCTAAAATCACAGCTCAGACCAAGCGTTTCCTAAATTTAATCTGCTTGTTTTAGTTTTTTAATCTTTTTGCGCTTCTTTAAAATTAGATGAAAAAGTGTTTACATGCAGCTTTTTTAGCTTTATTGGGGGAAAATTTTAGGAAAAAGCTGGTTTTCAAAGAGAATCGCAGCAAAAAAGAGAGTGAGACAGAAATCGGTAATTCGTTAGAATTCGATTTCGTCGTCCCACCTCCGCACAGTTGAGTAGGGCTGTAAAAGCTGATGAAATCAGCGTAGTAGAGCCCACTCAACCACTGCGTCTTGCTCGACAATCCAAAGACAATTGAGAGGCTAGGACTTTTGTCCCAGCCTCTTTTTTCAGTCTTCAGCTATCAAACCATCATTTTTGATGGCGTACTGCTCTATGATGCCATTATGGCCAAAGAGAACTCCATGAAGGACTCCACCATAAACAGCTCCGCCATCCATGCCAATCTTACCATCCTCAGTTATCCATAGCTGATCAGTTCCCGGCACCTCATGCAAGAGATAAAATGTCGGTGTATGGCCAAAGACAATCCTTTTGCCAGTCTGATTGCTGCCTTCGTGAAAAGGCGCGCGAATCCAAACTTTTTGATAATCACTGGTCTCTCGCCAGTCTTTCAACTCCAAATCTAGGCCAGCATGGACAAAAATGTACTGTCCTGTCTCCAATAGGAAAGGCATCTGACGAATAAAATCTACTAAATCTGCCGCCTCCGTCTTGACACGTTCCGCGTCCGCTACTCCATCTACCGGAGCATTGAGAGACCGGCCTAAAAGCAAATTAATCGTCGTATCTCCGCCATTATGTCGGTAGTGGTCATAAGACTTTTCAGGATTGTCCAGCCAGGTCAGAAACATATACTCATGATTGCCTGACAGACAAACAGCTCCTTCTTGGTCCACTAGATCCTTGACCTGCTCCAAAACTGCTCGGCTGTCCTCGCCACGATCTATCAAGTCGCCTAGAAAGACTAGTTGGCTGCGACCATCCCAGTGCTGGAGCAATTCATCAAGCATGCCTGCCTTGCCATGGACATCACCGATTGCAAAATATTCTGTCATAGTCGCCACCTCCTAAAGGAGACTGAAACACTAGTGTCTCAGTCTCGCTTGTTTATTTTTTCAATAATTCTTTGGCCTGAGTCAAAGCAGCCTCCGTCACATCTTCGCCAGCCAGCATCTTAGCGACTTCCTGAACACGCTCGTCAGCCGTCAGTAGGCGAACCGTTGAGACGGTCGAATTCTCATCCGAAATCTTCTCAATAAAGAACTGATAATCGGCAATCGCAATGACCTGCGGCAGATGGGAAATTGCCAAGACTTGCCCGTTGGAGCCAATCTTGTGAATCTTCTGAGCAATAGCTTGGGCCACTCGGCCAGAAACGCCCGTATCCACTTCGTCAAAGACAATGCTGGTCTTGCCTTCCTTACGAGAAAAGGCCGACTTGATAGCCAACATGAGACGGGAGAGCTCGCCACCAGACGCAACCTTCACCAGAGGTTTGAAATCCTCGCCCGGATTGGCTGAGATGTAGAACTCTACTTGTTCATTGCCTTCACGGTTGAACTTGCCCTTACTGAACTGCACTTTAAAGCGCGCCTTTTCCATGTAGAGGTCCTGCAGCTCCTGCTTGATTTCCGCTTCCAGCTGGGCTGCTAGGCTATGACGAGCCTGACTCAGCTCCTGGGCCAGCTCTACCAACTCTCTCTCCAAGGATTTCAGCTCTCTGTCCATATCCTCTGAGGACAAGTTACTTCCAGTTAAAAGGCTGTATTCTTTGGAAATCTGAGCAAAGTAATCCAGCACATCATCTACTTGGCCGCCGTATTTACGCGTGATGCTGTTAATCAAATCCAGACGACTCTCGACCTGCAGCAGCCTATCTCCGTCAAAATCCAGTCCATCTAAAATCTCCTCTAGGCGCTTACTGACATCTTCCAAAACATAATAAGTCTCTGACAAGCTGCCGGAAAGCTCCTTGTAGGCTGGATCGTAATCCTCGATAGAATCAAGGTCATTCATAGCTGAGCGGACATTGGCCAGACTGGAAAACTCTTCATTATCCAGCATGGTATAGGCGTTCGTCAGCGTATCGGCAATGAGCTTGTGATTGAGCAAACGATCTCGCTCCTGATGCAGGGCAGTATCTTCACCGCTTTTGAGGGCTGCGCTCTCAATCTCCGCCATCTGAAACTCCAGCATCTCAATCCTGGCCTTATGCTCCTGCTGATTTTTCTGCAAAGTCAGGACTTGCTTGCGCAGGCTTCGATAGCGGTCAAAGGTCTCCTGATAGCGGCCTTTGAGATGCAAAAAGTCTGCTGAGCCAAACTCATCTAGCATGGCAATATGAAGCTGAGATCTCATCAGCTCTTCCTGATCATGCTGGCCATGGATATCCACCAAATGCTGGCCGACAGCCTTTAGAACAGACAAATTAACCAGCTGACCATTGATACGGCTAACACTGCGGCCGTTTTGCAGAATTTCCCGACGGATAATCAGCTCATCGGTCAGCTCCCAGCCCTGCTCCTCAAAAATCTCTTGCAAAGCTCTGCTATTTTCCAGCGAAAAAAGTCCCTCTATCTCAGCCTTGGGTGCCCCATGACGAATAACATCCGTCGTAGCACGGCTGCCCAGCATCATGTTCATCGCATCAATAATAATAGACTTACCGGCTCCGGTTTCTCCGGTCAAAACCGTCATACCTTGCTCAAAATTAAGGGAAATCTCCTCAATAATGGCAAAATTTTTAATCGAAATTTCTAATAACATAGGCTTTCCTACCAATGGTGAATGATGGTTGCAATCCTTGCGGCCGCTTCCTCTGTCATCATAACCATCAAAATACTGTCGTTGTCTGCCAAGATACTGAAAATATCTTCAGCAAATTCATTCCTAAGATGGCGCTTGACCAGTGCTGTGCTCCCCGGTACCAGACTGAGATTGATCATATTTCCCAAAACATGACAGGACAGGATGTTATTTTCAGCCAAGCCCAGACTGCTAGTCATGGTCTTAGGCAGCTCGTAGATATAAGTGTTGTCCTTGAGCGGTATCTTGACAATGCCCAGCTCTTTGATATCCCTAGAGACCGTGGCCTGGGTCGCTGTAATCCCAGACTCCCTGAGATGTTCTACGATTTCCTCCTGAGTGCCAATGTCATAGTCACTGACAAAGCGTCTAATCTTTTCTAATCTATCCTTCTTATTCATCCTTAAATTCCTTGTGTGCTGCCTCTACGACAGCTGTCATCATAGCTGAATCAAGAGACTGCGGCTCTGTACTCTTTTCTAAATAAGCCAGAAATTCTACATTGCCCTGACCGCCCTGAATAGGCGAAAAATCCAGTCCCCTAACAGAAAATCCAGCTTCCATCATAAATGCTGTGACCTTTTCCAGAACTGCCAGATGGACCTTTTTATCCTTGACAATCCCTTTTTTACCAATCTGCTCGCGGCCTGCTTCAAACTGAGGCTTGATTAAGGCGACCACTTGGCCATCCCGAGCCAAAATCTCATGCAGAGCTGGCAAAATCAAGCTCAGCGATATAAAGCTAACATCAATACTAGCAAAGCTCGGCTCCTGCTCAAAGTCAGTCCTTTGGGCATAGCGAAAATTGAACTGCTCCATGCTGACAACCCGCTCATCCTGTCTGAGCTTCCAAGCCAGCTGATTAGTACCGACATCTACTGCATAGACCAGCTTAGCTCCGTGCTGCAGCATGACATCTGTAAAACCGCCGGTTGAAGCTCCGATATCCAAGGTCACTCGGTCCGCTACCGAAATATCAAACACTTGCAAAGCCTTTTCTAGCTTGAGGCCGCCTCGGCTGACATATCTGAGTTTCTCACCTTTTAGGCGCAGCTCTGTGGCTGCGTCAATCTTTTCACCAGGCTTGTCAAAGCGCTGGCCATTGGCCGCAGCGATAACCAGTCCAGCCATTACGCCGCGCCTAGCCTGCTCTCTGGTCTCAAAGAGCCCTTGCCTGTAGGCCAGCACATCTACTCTTTCCTTAGCCATTCAATCTCAAACTTTCTATTATCTTTTGAATTTCTTCGCCTGAAAACTCTGTCTTCTCTTCCAAGTCTTTCAGAATGTCTACAGCTTCATCAAGGGTCTGATTGAAAAAGTTTTTAGCTCCATCCAGTCCCAGAAAGGCTGGATAAGTCGACTTGGCCGCAGCTAAATCTTTCTGCGGGGTTTTACCCAGCTCTTCAAAGCTGGCCGTCACATCCAAAATATCATCCCGCACTTGAAAGGCCAAGCCCAAGAGTTCTCCAATCCTACGAAGCTTGTCTTGAACAGACTGCTGAGCCTGAACAATCAAACCAGCTGCGACAAAAGGATAGGTCAGTAGCTTACCAGTCTTATTGGCATGGATGTTTTTTAAATCTTCTAAACTAATTGCTTGGCCTTCACCTTGCATGTCCAGAACTTGTCCTGCGACCATACCAAAGCTCCCTGCTGCCAGAGACAATTCAGAAATCAAGTCCACCTTGACCTGACTGGGCAGCTCGGCCCTTGCCAATAGTCCATAGGGGTCCAAAAAGAGAGAATCACCCGCCAAAATAGCCATATCCTCTCCAAACTTCTTATGGCTAGTCAGGCGGCCGCGACGATAGTCGTCATCATCCATAGCCGGCAAATCATCATGGATAAGGCTGCCAGTGTGAATCATCTCAAGAGCAGAGGCAACCTGATAGTGAGCCTCAGCTAGTTCTAGGCCAAAGGCTTGAATCAACTCCAATAGCAATAGAGGACGAATCCGCTTGCCGCCAGCCTGCACCGAGTACAAAATAACTTCTGATAAATCCGACGACACTTGCTGAGACCTATAAAAATCTTCAATCGTCAGACCAATTTTTTCCAGTTTCTCGTTTCTTGTCATTCCATTTCCGTTTCTGTGCCGTCTGCCTGCATGACCTTAACCAAGGTCTTTTCAGCCTTGTCCAGACTAGCCTGAAGTTCTTTTGAAAGCTTCATTCCCTTTTGAAATTCCGCAATCGCCTCTTCCAGCGCTACGTCACCATTTTCCAGCTTTTGAACAATGACTTCCAAGTCTGCTAAATTTTCTTCAAATTTCTTTTCTTTGGACATGTTTTACCTCTACTTCCAGCTGCCCATCCCGCATAAGCAGGGTCAGCTCATCTTTTTCTTCAATGCCTGCACTTGACTCGACAACCTTTTGATTCTTTTGGACAATAGCATAGCCACGCGCCACGATTCGACTGGTATCCAGCATAAGCAAGGCCTCAGACAATCTCCTGACTTGAGCCACCTTGTTATCATAAATGACCGCCATGTTGCTGCGCAGCAAACGCTCCAACTGGGCAGTCTGCTCCTGAAAACGCTGAACGCGACTGAGAGGATTCAATGCTTCCAAACGATGCTGCAAGATTTTGACCCGCTGTTGCTCTTCACTATAATATTCGCGAATTTTTTGCTTCAGTCGCAGGTTAAGCTGATCTAACTTCTGCAGATGGCCATCGTAAAGCCGCTCTGGCTGTCGGAAGATAACAGACTGGGTCAGCTTATTCAATCGCTCTCGATAATAGCTCAGGCGATTGGAAATCGCTCGAGACATGCGGTTTTCCTGCTGCTGCAAATGTCCCAGCAGGTCTAGCTTGGTGACTGGTGTGGCTAGTTCAGCCGCAGCCGTCGGAGTCGCAGCCCTGCGATCTGCTACAAAGTCCGCCAAAGTCGTATCTGTCTCATGGCCGACACTAGAAATAACAGGAATCCGAGACTCAAAAATAGCCCGAACCGTTTCCTCTTCGTTGAAAGCCCAGAGATCTTCGATAGAACCGCCGCCTCGACCAATAATCAGCACATCCAAATCGGACCGCTCATTGGCCAGTCTAATGTGGTCAGCAACCTGAGCTGCAGCCCCAACTCCCTGCACTTTTGTCGGATAAAGGACAATCTCCACTCCCGGAAAGCGACGGCTGACCGTCGTGATAATATCCCGAATGACCGCTCCGCTGGGACTGGTTACAACACCGATTTTCTTAGGAAATTGGGGCAAGGCTTGCTTGAATTTATCTTGAAAAAGCCCTTCTTCTCCCAGTTTTTTCTTGAGCTGTTCAAACTGGATAGCCAAAGCTCCGATACCATCCGGCTCTGCCTTTTCAATGATGATAGAATAGGAACCACTCGGCTCATAGAGCTGTACCCGGCCAATGACATTGATTTTCATGCCTTCTTCCAGATCAAAGCCCAACTTCTGGTAGACACCAGACCAAATCGTAACCTGAATAACGGCCTTCTCATCCTTCAATGAAAAATACTGGTGATTGGGACGTCGGCGGAAATTGGACACCTGGCCAGTCAGATAGACCCGCTCTAAATAAGGATCCCGCTCAAACTTCATCTTCAGATACTTGGTCAAGGTCGAAACCGACAAATACTCTGGCATGTCCTTTTCCTTTCTTTTCTAGTTTTTCCGTAACCTTTATTATAACAAAAAACTGCATAAAAAACCGATTACAAAGTCTAAAAATCCCCTGAAAAGCTAGAAAAAAACTGGGCTTCCACAAAAGAAACCCAGCTGACTTAAAACCTAAGAAAAAGTCTACTGACTCATCTCCTTCATCCACCTTGGAATAGCTCTGCTGATTGCCGTTGGTAGGACGACATAAGCTTCCTGACCCAATTTATCTGCGATAAGGGAATGAAGAAGGGTTGCAGCCGCCACTCGCTCAAAGAGACTGCTTGACTTGAACTGTCCAGCAAAAGCAGCAATCATACCAGCCAGCGTATCCCCCATGCCGCCAGTTGCCTGATAAGGTCCGCCTACTGTCAGCTCAAAGACCTGCTCTTGCCCGCTTTGATAGACGGTCGTTCCATGCTTTTTCTGCACGACAATACTGCCCAAAGGTAGCTGATTGACCGCCGCCTGATTGGCTGCCGCTGTCTGATCTGACAAGCTCAAACCCGATAAACCTTTCCACTCCTTCTGGTGAGGGGTAAAAACTGTCTGAGCTTTTGGAAATGGCAAAGCTGCTTTGCTAAAGAGAGAAATGGCTCCGCCATCCATGATGAGTATCTGCTGTTCTGCCACAGTCTGGATTACCTTTTGTAGGATATCTAGACCTAGTTGATTCTCTGCTAGGCCTGGACCAATCAAAACTAGATCTGATTTGGTCAGTTGCTCTATCAATCGTTCTTGCTCCTCTAGGTCAAAGGCCATGGCCTCCGGTAAATGACTGTGCAGAGGGGCGATATTGTCTCTATCTGTAGCAACAGTCACCAGACCGGCTCCGCTATTGACTGCTGCCAAAGCTGCCATGATAATGGCGCCCCCATAAGGATAGGTCCCCCCAATCAATAAGAGACGGCCGTAATCGCCCTTGTGGCTATCCAAGGGGCGTTCCCTAATGACTCTTTTTAAAATATTTTCAGCATTTTTTGACATGATATTCTCCTAGACCAACTTCATCCTGCACTTCAAACCTATCTTCATTATACACCAAAAGGCACCTAAAGAGGTGCCTCGTATCGCAAGAAAGTTATTTTCTTCGGAAATCTGCAAATTTTTGTAAGATTCTTGCTGCGACTGCCTTGGGTAAATTTTCCTGAAAGGCGACCTGCTCATCCGCATAATCGCTCAAGCCTGGGAAATCACCAACCTGCACAGCGTAGAGAGAATTCTTAAAGAACTGGATATCATTTTGATCATTACCAAAAGCCACATAATCCGAACCGCAGAGTTCCTTTACAGTTGAAGCTTTATTGGTTTCAGCCGGATTGATATAAAAACATTTCTCATGTTCATGATAGTCTAGACTTAGATTAGGCAAGCTTGCAAAACGAGCCTGTACATCATCTAAGAGTTGCTCATGATTCCCCATGTAAATAACGACCTTAATAGGATGCTGGAGTTCAGTCAGTTCCAGCCGTCTTGCCCGCTTGAGAGGATCCACACTGGCAATAAAAGGGATTTTTTCTAAAATCTGGCCGCTGTAGTCAAAAGTATTATCAACTAAAAAAGGCAAATTATAGGTCAAACAAGTATCTAGAATGGCTTGATAACTCGACTGATGCAGCTGGCGCTCAAACATCAGCTGCCCCTTCTGATAAGCTACTCCGCCGTTCAGGCCAATCACTATCTGCTGGCTCAATTCCGGACCTAATAGTCCCAGACAATCTCGATAGGAGCGCGCCGAAGCAAACAGAACTTCATGCCCAAACTGAGGAGCCGTCAGCAGAACCTGCTTAATCTCCTCATCAATCGTCATATAATCAAAGGACAAGGTCCCATCCAAATCAAAAACAAATTTCATGATTCAAGACTCCGTTTAAAGGCTTGGTAAGTCTGCTCCATCAGCATGGTAATGGTCATAGGCCCAACACCTCCAGGTACAGGGGTAATCAGACTGGCAAGTTCAGACACTTCATCAAATTGAACATCGCCAATCAGCTTGCCATTTTCATCTCGGTTCATACCGACATCAATGACAACAGCTCCTTCCTTGACAAAGTCCTTGGTCACAAAATGTCCACGTCCGATAGCGACCACCAAAATATCTGCCCGCTTAGCAGTCTTGGCTAGATTGTGGGTCCGCGAATGTGTTAGAGTAACCGTCGCATTCTTAGCCAAAAGCAGCTGAGCCATGGGCTTACCAACAATATTACTCCGCCCGATGACGACCGCTCGCTTGCCTTCCAGTTCAACGCCATATTCATGGAACATTGCCATAATTCCTGCAGGAGTAGCTGGAATCATAACCGGATGGCCGCTCCATAGCTTACCCATATTAAGCGGATGAAAGCCATCAACATCCTTGTCTGGATCAATGGCCAACAACACAGCTTCATCATCGATATGGTCAGGCAAGGGCAGCTGGACCAAAATGCCATGCCAGTCAGGATTTTGATTATAAGTTTCAATCAAGCTCAAGAGCTCTTCCTGGCTGGTCTCTTCTGGCAGACGTTCTACCTTACTCCGAAAGCCAGCAGCCAAGGCTGAGCGCTCTTTATTACGTACGTAGATTTGACTGGCTGGATTATTTCCCACTACAATCACTACCAAGCCCGGTACCTGACCTGTCTTTTCTTTGAGGCGAGCCGTTTTTTCGGCTAATTTTTTCTGAAGCTTCTCTGCCAAACCTCTACCATCAATAATCTGGGCCATGTCATTCTCATTTCTTTTTCATTATCTTTTTCATTATACCAAAAAAATCTGTGCCCAACCTATAACTTTTTCTTATACAAGGTTATAAGGCGAGGATTCATTGGCAGCTAGCTGTAAAATTTTCAGACCTACTAAATCTTTTTCAAAATTAAGATAAAAAGGGTAAAAATAAAAAGCAACGACGTGCTTTTTAGTAGAGTAATTCATAAATTTCCATTGCAATCAAATCGATGCTGTCGAAAGTATAGGTCTCACGCGCAGCAACATCACGCAAGGTGAAGACAGAGCCGTTTTCTTCGTCGTAACTGTAAGCTACTTCTGCTACAACCACTCCTTCACGCTCAAAATTACGTTTTAAATTTCCGCCATCCTTAGCCATAGCTTCTAAGCGGTTAATAATTCTAACTAAATGTGATTCCATTTTGTTTCTCCTATTTACTTAGTTCCCTCTTATTTTACCATAAATAGCTGCTGAAATACCACTAAAAGCCAATTTTTTGTAATTTTTCAAGAATTTGTTTTCATTCTGCTCGGTCTAAGGGAGGATTTTGTAGTAAATTCTTGCAAAGTTCGAGAATACTGATATAATGAAACTATAAAACTTTGACTATTTTTGACCTTTAATCATTCCTATAAATAGCTTGCACACTAAAAGAAAAGAGGTATCTGCATGCTTTGCCAAAATTGTAAAATCAACGAATCTACGATTCACCTTTATACCAATGTAAATGGCCATAAACAGCAGGTGGATTTGTGTCAAAACTGCTACCAAATCATGAAAACAGACCCTGAACATTCCTTGTTCGGCGGAATTGCTAATGCCAACAATCACGGAACAGATCCTATCGATGACTTTTTCAACAGCCTCAGCAATTTCCAACAGCCTCAGGAACCAACTACCCCGCCTACCCAATCTGGCGGAGCCTATGGGGGCGGTGGCGGCTACGGCTCTAATCCAAGCAAAGGTGGCCAGCCTCAGCCAAGTCCGCAAAAGCCAAAAGGCCTACTGGAAGAGTTTGGTATCAACGTGACTGAGTTGGCTCGGCGAGGCGAGATTGATCCTGTTATTGGCCGTGATGAAGAAATCGTCCGTGTCATTGAAATCCTCAACCGCCGCACCAAAAACAATCCTGTTCTCATAGGAGAGCCAGGAGTCGGAAAAACAGCCGTGGTTGAAGGCTTGGCCCAGAAGATTGTTGATGGTGATGTACCTCATAAACTCCAAGGCAAGGAAGTTATCCGCCTAGACGTTGTCAGCTTAGTACAGGGAACTGGTATACGTGGCCAATTTGAGGAGAGAATGCAGAAGCTTATAGATGAGATTCGTTCTCGTCAGGATGTCATTCTCTTTATTGATGAAATCCATGAAATTGTCGGAGCAGGCTCTGCTGGCGATGGCAATATGGACGCTGGGAACATCCTCAAACCAGCTCTGGCTCGCGGAGAACTCCAGATGGTCGGAGCAACTACCCTCAACGAATATCGTATTATTGAGAAGGATGCTGCACTGGAGCGCCGTATGCAGCCCGTTAAGGTAGACGAGCCGACTGTTGAAGAAACGGTTATCATCCTCAAAGGGATTCAGAAAAAATACGAAGACTACCATCATGTCAAGTACACAGATGCGGCCATTGAAGCTGCTGCGCTTCTCTCCAACCGCTACATCCAAGATCGCTTCTTGCCAGACAAGGCTATTGACCTCTTGGATGAGGCCGGATCCAAGATGAATCTGACCCTCAACTTTGTTGATCCCAAGGTCATTGACCAACGTCTGATTGAAGCAGAAAACCTCAAGGCTCAAGCAACCCGTGACGAAGATTTCGAGAAAGCAGCTTACTTCCGCGACCAGATTGCCAAGTACAAGGAACTCCAGCAGACAAGTGTACTAGACAAGGATACTCCGATTATCAGCGAGAAAACGATTGAGCACATTGTAGAGCAAAAGACCAATATTCCAGTTGGCGACCTCAAAGAAAAGGAACAGTCTCAACTAGTCAATCTTGCCAGTGACTTAAAGGCTCATGTCATCGGTCAAGACGATGCTGTGGATAAGATTGCAAAGGCCATCCGCCGGAACCGAGTCGGACTAGGAAGCCCTAATCGCCCAATCGGCAGCTTCCTCTTTGTCGGACCTACTGGTGTCGGTAAGACTGAACTGTCTAAGCAACTAGCCATTGAGCTCTTTGGCTCGGCTGACAGTATGATTCGCTTTGATATGAGTGAATACATGGAGAAACACAGCGTGGCTAAGCTGGTCGGTGCTCCTCCGGGCTATGTCGGCTATGATGAAGCTGGTCAATTGACTGAGCGCGTCCGCCGCAATCCATACTCACTCATTCTGCTGGATGAGGTGGAAAAGGCCCATCCCGATGTGATGCACATGTTCCTGCAGGTTCTAGATGATGGCCGCCTGACTGATGGCCAAGGCCGAACTGTCAGCTTCAAGGACACCATTATCATCATGACATCCAATGCCGGAACCGGCAAAGCTGAAGCCAGCGTTGGCTTTGGGGCAGCGCGTGAAGGCCGCACTAACTCCGTTTTGGGTGAATTAGGGAACTTCTTCAGTCCTGAGTTTATGAACCGCTTTGACGGCATTATCGAATTCCAGGCGCTCAGCAAGGACAATCTGCTGCAAATCGTCAACCTGATGCTGGACGATGTCAATCAACGTTTGGCAACCAACGACATTCATCTGGATGTTACGGAGAAGGTCAAGGAAAAATTGGTCGATCTGGGCTACGATCCAAAAATGGGCGCTCGCCCATTGCGCCGTACCATTCAGGACCATATCGAAGATGCTATTACTGACTTCTATCTAGAAAATCCAAGCGAAAAAGAGCTTAAAGCTATCATGACCAGCAATGGCAAGATTCTCATCAAGTCAGCCAAGAAAACTGAAAGCACAGAGTCCGTTCATTCATCACAAGAAGAAAAATAATTTTCGACAAAATAGAGCAGAAAACAATTAGTTTTCTGCTCTATTTCTTTATTGATCCTTCTGAACCTTGTAGCGCAGAATTGTTTTCAGCTTGCTAGGGTCTGTCCGATTCAGATTATTGAGATAGATTTCCCTATGAGTGTGTGAAATCCGTGTCAGCTGGTGACTCTGGCAAAAGGCATCCATTTTAGCAAAGGATTGAGGTTCTTCGTCAAAAGGTCCTAGGTGCAGCATGGCGACACACACTCCTTCCGTCATTTCTTCAAAGCGAATCTCATCATAGAGAGGATTAGGCTTTTTGACACGGACTTGTTCCAGAGCCTTTTTCACCATCTCTTCAGTGATAAAGTCCGGCTGCCCAATCATAATGGTATAAATCAATTCTTCTTTAATCAGTTCTCCTACTTGCTCTTGCTGCCAAATCCCTTCCAAGGGATAAACTGTAAAATCAGTAAATTCTTGCTCGGCCGCTGTCTTTTTGTAGTTCATTTTGATAGCATAGGCTAAACTGTACAGAGTACCAACTCGTTCCGAAAAGTCAGCAGCATTAGGATTGCCCTTGCCGTCAATCATGATAAAAGACTGGGCAGGAACATCTATGAGACAGGGTGCAGACTTGATTTGATAGAATTCTCGATTGGCTTTTCTCCATTCATATTTCATGAGAGAGCCCTCCTTTCTTTACTACAAACAGTATAGCAAAGAAAAGCTGACAACCTCTGTCAGCTTTTATAAATATCGGCAATAGCTTTTAACTTTTCTTTGAATTCTTCCCGTAATCGAGGCGGCTCCATGATTTCAACTCCCTCCAAAAAGGATAGCAAGTAGGTATAAAGACTATCGTGACTCGGCAAATGCGTTTGGACATAAAGGCTCCCCTCAGTCTCCTCTATCTCTGCTTCTGAAAACTCCTCGTACACCCGAAAGGCATACTTCCGGTCAAATTTCAAGAGGACTTTTACAGTATCTCCTAGCCACTCCTCAGGACTAAATTTCTCATCCAAGACTCTCTGCTTAAATCGTTCCTCTAACATCTGACAGTCTCTCATTCTGCTGAGTTTAAAAAAGCGCGGAGCTTGTCTTAAGCGACAAAAGCTAGCAACATACCAGTTTTGGCTTTTAAATACTAACTTCAGCGCCTCTATCTTGCGCTGCTCTCTTTCTCCCCGCCCATTCAAATAAGAAAAAGACAAGACTCTTCTTTGCAAGATTGCCTGCTTAATCGTATCAAACAGTTCTTTCTGATCTGCTTTTTTGCGCCAGTCAGTGAAATCCACCTCCAGCCAGGAAGTTGCCTGAACTTGAAACAAGGACTGTAGCTTAGACAGGGTCTCTACTTGCTCGCCATCTGTTAAAATCTGCAATCCTTGAAGAGCAGCTAATAGCTCATCCCTCTCAGACTCTGAAAATAAGGCCTTGTCTAAGACAAAATCCTTCATCAGAAAAATACCCCCGCCCTTGCCTGGGTTGCAATAGATAGGGATTCCTGCCAAACTCAGCTTGTCCACATCTCGATAGATGGTCCGAATGGATACTTCAAATAGTGAGGCCAATTCGGGAGCTGTTGTGCGGCCCTGCTCTAAAAGAAGATATAGGATTTTAAAAAGTCTGCTTTCTGTCATAAAACCACCTCGCTCCTATTATAACAATTTCTTCTAAAAATGTTTTACCATTCCTATAAAGAAGAGTTTTCTAAACGGTCGGAGGAAGGAATTTATTATTTGAAGGGGATTTCTTTCAAGGACTATCATTCTTTTTCTGTCCAATAAACCGAGTAAATTCTTGACAGCTGGTCCTTAGTCCATTATGATAGATAGTAAACTGACTAGAGATTGAGGATATTAGAATGACAAATCCAACCTTTGGTGAAAAGGAAGCAAATGTAGAATATGTGACCCGCTACGGAGTCTATGCCGTTATCCCAGACGAAAAGAAAGAAAAGATTATT
Organism: Streptococcus sanguinis; assembly: GCF_019929145.1. Classification (GTDB taxonomy): domain Bacteria; phylum Bacillota; class Bacilli; order Lactobacillales; family Streptococcaceae; genus Streptococcus; species Streptococcus sanguinis_U. The sequence goes on from NZ_JAHZOW010000001.1 coordinate 1,156,022, forward strand.
TTGGTTCAGGCACCTAACGGGGCTTGGTTTCTGCCCGGTGGAGAGATTGAAGAGGGGGAAAACCATCAGACTGCGCTTGAACGCGAGCTGATGGAAGAACTTGGATTCACGGCCCAGCTTGGACGCTATCTTGGACAAGCTGATGAATATTTTTACTCCCGCCATCGCGACACCCATTTCTACAACCCGGCCTACCTGTATGAGGTCACCTCTTTCCAAGAAGTCCAAAAACCGCTGGAAGATTTCAACCAGCTTGCCTGGTTCCCAGTCGAAGAAGCTATTGAAACACTAAAACGCGGCAGCCATAAATGGGGTATCCAAGCCTGGAAAAATACACTTAAAGCTTAAAGAAATCATTCACAATTCATAGCAAACATGTTATAATAATAGCAGGTATAAAGCAGGAGGAAATCGTATGAAGCTTATTAATACAACAAACAGTCATGCTGACCTTGTCAAAAGCCAATTGGAAAGCACCGATGCGATATTAGTCGAAGTTTATTCTGCTGGAAACAGCGATGTTGTTTTTACACAAGCTCCTCTTCACTATGAAATTTTGATTTCAAACATGCACCGTGCTGTACGCGAACAGGAAATCGAAAAAATCAGAGAATTTTTCTTGAAGAGAAAAATTGATGCAAATGCTATTGATAGAGCTGCTATCCGCACGATTTACGCTAATAATCTAATCGAAATTTCCATTCCTGTGAAACAGTAAAAACTAAGGCAATCGCCTTAGTTTTTTTATTGTTTATAGATCATGGTAATGTGAGGTGTCGATTCAAAAATAAAAGGTTGGCCAACTGATTTGAAGCCATACTTTTCATAGAGAGCAGCCACCTGAACCTGAGCCTCTATTTCAATTTCCTTTCCTGGCCATTTCTCAGCACATAATTGCAAGATTTCTCTGATAAGCTGTCCTCCTAAGCCCTGTCCTCGTGCAGACTGAGCTGTGACTACTCGACCAAAGACCAAATGCTCTCCCTCTTCAAAGACACGGGCATAAGCATCAATTTCCCCTTGTTTATTAGCATGGTAAACATGCACTGCTTCTAGGTCCTTCTCATCCAGCTCATGATAAATGCGCTCCTGCTCCACCACAAAGGTGTCAATGCGAAGTTTTAAGATTTGATAAAATTCTATCGAGTTCAGCTCTGTTAATTTTTTCCTAGACCACATACTTGTTTCCTCTAACTTTTTAATGTATAATAAGTGCAAACGCAACTATCAAGGAGTTCCTATGGATTATCGTCAACTTTTCCGGCAAATGGGCTTTATTTCTAGACAAGCCATGATGAAAATGAATCAGAAAGCCAGTAACTACTGCCTAGACAATAATTTATTTCTACTACTCATTCGTATCGTCGAAAACGAAGGTCTCAGCCAGTCACAACTGGCAGAACTGGTGCAGATTGACAAGACTACTCTCAGCCGTTCTCTAGGAAAGCTGGAAGATAGAGGCTTGATTATCAAGAAGACCAAAGCTCAAAATAAGAAGTTCAAAGAGCTCTATCCTAGCAGTCAGGCTCTCAAACTCTACGACCAACTGATTGGCTTTGAAAACACCTACGCCAGTCAGGCTCTGCAGCAACTAACTTCCTCTGAGCTCTTTCAGCTCCAAAATATTTTGGCTAAAATAGACACACCTAAGTTATGACTAGTATAACAGAAAACAGTTGCAAATGCAACTATTTGTTTTTCTAATTTAGTTTTAATTTAACAAATTTTAAAATCAATCTATCTAAAAAATGGCTTACCACTAAAGGGCAAAGCCATTTTTTATTTTGGAAAACTTACTTGCTCTCAAAGCCTTCTACGACAGCTTGAGCAAAGTTTTCTTCTAAAATTTCTGCACAGTGGTCACAGACAAGAGCTTGATAACTGCGCTCTTGAACTGTTGTATCAATGCGACGGCAGCGATCACAGACTTGTCCCTGCGCATGCTCTACGACAAAAGCTACATCTTCAAAGACTAGAGCGCCTTCTGGAGCAGGTCCTTCAGCAATCGTTAATTGAGAAACGATGAGGAGCTGGGCCACATCGCTGTTAACTGCTTCCAGCAAGGTCTTGATGACTTCATTCGGATAGACAGTCAGGTGCGCTTCCAGCGATTTTCCGATAACCTTTTCATTGCGGGCTTCTTCCAAGGCTTTCTGAGCCTGACTGCGGAAGTCCATAAAAGCAGACCAAGTGTCCAAGATTTCTTCTTGATTTGGGAAAGTCAGAGCTTCTGGCAATTCGGATAACTGAACAAATTCTTCCTCTTCATGCTCCAGATAAGACCAAATCTCTTCTGCTGTGTGTGGCAGAATTGGCGTCAACAGCTTGGTAATCTTGACCAAAACATCATAGAAAACAGTCTGCATCTGACGACGTTCCAATGATTTAGCGGCTTCGATATAGACGACATCTTTGGCAAAGTCCAGATAGAAAGCAGACAAGTCAACGGTCACAAAGTTGACAATCGCTTTATAAATAGTCAGAAACTCAAAATCCGCATAAGCCTTGCGAATAGTCTCTACTAATTGATTGAAGCGGATAGTCATGTACTTATCAACGGAGCGAAGCTCTTCGTAAGCTACAGCATCCTCAACGGGATTAAAGTCAGAGGTATTGGCAATCAAGAAACGCAAGGTATTCCGAATCTTACGGTAGGTTTCAGAAACTTGGCTCAAGATATCCATAGAGATGCGAACGTCGTTGCTAGAATCAACACTGGTTACCCAGAGACGCAAGATTTCCGCACCAAATTGTTTTTCTACATCGCTTGGAGCAATGGTATTTCCAAGTGATTTAGACATCTTTTCACCCTTACCATCTAAGGCAAATCCTTGTGACAAGATTTGTTTGTAAGGAGCTACGCCATGGTTGGCAACTGAAGTGATGAGGGATGAGTTGAACCAACCACGGTATTGGTCTGAACCTTCTAGATAAAGATCAGCTGGGTAAGTCAATTCCGGACGGTTTACCACTACACCATTCCATGATGAGCCTGAGTCAAACCAAACGTCCATGATGTCCGTTTCCTTGGTAAATTCGCCGTTTGGAGAACCTGGATGAGTAAATCCTTCTGGCAAGAGGTCCTTGGCTTCACGCTTCCACCAGACGATAGAGCCATGCTCCTCAAAGAGTTGAGCTACGTGTTCGATGGTTTCGGCCGTCATGATTGGCGTTCCGTCTTCAGCATAGAAGATTGGCAACGGCACACCCCAAGCTCGCTGGCGAGAGATAACCCAATCACCACGGTCACGAATCATATTGTAGAGACGTACCTTGCCCCATTCAGAATGGAATTTAACCTTTTCAATTTCGTCCAAGATTTCTTGGCGGAATTTAGAAACAGATGCAAACCACTGCGGCACTGCACGCCAGATGATTGGTTTTTTCGTACGCCAGTCAAATGGATATGAGTGAGAAATTTCTTCCTGAGCAAGGAGCAAGTCACCAAGCTTTTCAATAACTGTTGGCGCAACTTTGTCATAGAACTGGCCTTCAAAGTCTGGACCAGCATTTTCCATCATGATACCGCGCTCGTTGACTGTGACAAATACTTCCAAGCCGTTAGCTACACCGACATTATAGTCGTCCTCACCAAAACCAGGAGCTGTATGGACAATACCAGTACCAGAGTCAGTCGTAACGTGGTCACCCAGGATAACAAGTTCATCTACAGCGGTATCCCATGGGTGAACTGTCACGATGTGGTTCAATTCTTGACCACGGTAGGTAGCCAAAATTTGAACATCGGCCCAGCCAAATTTCTCGGACAAGCTGTTCAATAATTCAGACGCTACAATAAACTTGCGACTTTCTCCCGCTGGCTGGGCCAAAACGTAGTCAATATCTGCTCCTACAGTCAAACCGCGAGAGGCTGTAATGGTAAATGGAGTCGTTGTCCATACGACGATGTAAGTATCTGTGTCTAGTACCCCTTTACCATCTTTGACGCGGTTAGCATAGTAGAGAGAGGTGGAAACCAAGTCATGGTATTCAATTTCCGCTTCAGCCAAAGCTGACTCAGAAGACCAAGACCAGTAAACGGGCTTAGCACCACGGTAAATGTAGCCTTTCTTAGCCATTTCGCCAAAGACACGGATTTGAGCCGCTTCATAATCTGGTGTCAAGGTTACATAAGGATTTTCCCAGTCACCAGAAACACCCAAACGCTTGAAGTCCTCTTTTTGCTTTTCGACTTGGCTAAGCGCATAGTCCCGACACATGTTGAGGTATTCTACCAAGTCCAACTCTTTACGCTTAACGCCTTGCTTTGCTAATACCTGCTCGATTGGAAGACCATGCGTATCCCATCCTGGAATGTAAGGTGCATAGTAGCCAGCCATAGACTTTGAGCGAACAATGATATCTTTGGAAATCTTGTTCATAGCATGGCCGACGTGAATATTCCCGTTAGCATAAGGAGGGCCATCATGTAGGATAAAATGTGGCTTGCCTTCATTCAGTTCCTGACGGCGTTGATACAGCTTAGCTTGATCCCATTCTTTCTGCCAAATTGGCTCCTTATTTGGAAGACCGGCCCGCATAGGAAAAGCAGTTTTCCCAAGATTAAGTGTTTCTTTCAGTTTCATTGTATTCCTCTTTATTTTTAAAATTACAAATTAAAAACCGCAAACTTCTCCAAAAAGGACGAAAATTCGCGGTACCACCTTTGTTTAGGCAAGACAATAGCATGATGCTCCTCTTGCCCCTCTTTGTCCGTAACGTGGACCGCCGTCTCATCCTACTGATTTCAGACGAAAGTTCTGTAAAATGATAGCCCAAGCAAGATGGACTGCAGATCTCTCACCATCATCTGCTCGCTGAAAGTATTTTGCTTGGCCTGTGTTTTTACAATCTTAGCTTCTTTAAAAATTATAAAATATTTACTGGAACTTTTTGTTCCCCATTTGTATCATCATCGTGATGATCAGCTTCTGAGTTTTCCTCAGCTGCGTGAGCTTCAATATCTTCATCGCTGAGCGGAGAAAAAGCTTGGGTCGCAGCCAATTCTCGGTTTGCAGCTTCAATGCGCTCTTGCAACTCAGCCATTTCTTCTGGAGAAAATTGACGAGTCACATCCACCTCTTCCTCGCGGACAACTGCTTCTTCTCCCAGAACCTCCGATACAACTTCCTTGAAGGCCTCATCGCTGGTCTGCAGGTAAGTAGCTGTCGGACGCAGGATTTCTTCCCATTCAGATGAATTTACAATACTGAGTTGGCTCTCAATGGTTGATTTCAAGCGTTGGTGGAAGACACGTGTTTTATTTTTCAGTTCTTCAGTTTCAATGGCTACTTTCTTAGCATTGTCAGCTGCCTGACGCAAAATTTCATCAGCCTTATACTTAGCTCCATCCAACAAATGCTGCGCATCCTGCTCTGCCTGACGGACAATATTCGTAGACCGCTCGTTAGCAGCCACTTTAACGCGCTCAGCCGTATCCTGAGCAATCAAGACAGACTGGCTGAGAGAGTCTTTCATCTCATCAAAATATGTCAGACGTTCTTCCAGATTACGAATTTTTGCTTCTTTTTCGTGGTTTTCACGAACTAAGTCCTCATAATCACGGACAACGATGTCAAGGAATTCATCTACCTCTTCAACATCATAGCCTCTAAACTTGGTTCCAAAGGATTTATCTTTAATTTCTAATGCTGTAAGTGTCATAGTTCCTCCTCATTTACTAGCTAATAATTCAACGGTTAACTTATGTTTTCCATTCTTGGAAAGGCCATTTTCTCTTAAAACCTTAAATCTTCCAAATCGTCTAACGCTAATTAAGTCTTCAAGCCCGACCTGCTGGCTGGGATTGTCATTAACAGCGTAGTTCATTTTCACATGCTTGCCAGAAATCAGCTGAGCAGCCTGGCTTCTTGATAACTTAAAGGTGCTGGCTACCAACTTGTCCAAGCGAAGGCTAGATGCTAAAATTTCTCTGGTAACAGCCTGCTTCTGCTCTTTCAGCTGCTCTGCAAAGGAAACTTCCTTTAGTCTAACAGGCATCTTTGCTACTTTAGTGACATGATCTATAAAATACTGAGCCAGTCTCTTATCTACAAAGAGCTGAGCACGGTCTCCAACCACAAGAATATCGCCAAAGGTCCGTCTTTCAATCCCTAATTGATTGAGAAGAGTGCCCATAATCTGTGAATGACTGATTTTATAAAATTTGCTTGCATAGGAAATTTCCAGCAAGCTCAATTCAAAATCATCCATATTCAGTTGGTAATAAGAAGGCGCCACAAGAACTCTTGCCAATTCACTTGGAAAATAATCCGAACTAGCAAAGACTTGCACATCATATTGCTTGCCAATATTCTTCAGGATTGAGACCTGATGGGGATTCAGAAAAGACGTTGTTTCAAACGCATAGGTATCTTGAACCCGCTGAAGCAGCTCCAGACTCCTATCAATAAACTCTCGATCCTCATGCGAAAAATGTTGATATAAATCTTTCATCATAATAACATTAGTAAGACGCTTATTAAATAAAAGACCACACGATTTAAAAGGTTTAAAGCCAGAATTGCAACCCAAACGGTAAAGTCCAGCCCTGCAAACTGCAAGGGAAGACGGCGGAAAAGTTTTAAATACGGTTCTACAATTCGTGTTAGAAACTCTCCGAATTTGGTTTGATAGGCTCCTGGAAACCAAGACAGAAGTGCATAGACAATCAAGGCAATGCTATAAAGATCGAAAAGATTAGAGATGGCACGAATTACAAAATATAACATATCTCTTATCTACTGCGCTTCATATCAAAGTCGAATTCGCTGATTTCAACATCGTTAGGCAAGCGGATATCTTCCACATTTACCACTACATTAATCGGTGTCAGCAAATACATAGTGCTTGCAACTTTTTTCAAATTTCCAGCCAAGACATAACGCGCACCGTCTAGGTAGTCTAAACAGCGACGAGCCTGTACCTCAGTCATATACTGGAAGTCAATCAGGATGCTTTCATTGGCCAAAAGCAGGTCAACAATTTCAGTCGCTTCCTCATATCTCCTCGGATAGCGAACATCAATCGTAATCTTCTCATCCGCATTTGCACGGTGCTGAGCCAATTCCTGCTGACGTGCATGCAGTCTGGTAATATTCTCTGTCGAAGATTTCTGTTGTGGCTGTGGTTTAGGCTGTGGCTTCGCCGCAGCAGCCGGACGAGGAGCTGGCTTGCTCTCTCTGACTGGCTTAGGCTGAACCAATTCAGGCTTCTGCTTAACAGGCGCTGCAGGTCTGCTGACAGTCTGCTCCTGAACCTCAGTCTCATCTCCATCTTCTGTAAAATAATCTATAAATTTATCAAATCTATCTTTTAATGACATATTTCTTTCCTATTTAAAAAATGCTGTACCAATTCTGACATAGGTCGAGCCATGGGCAATTGCTTCAGGATAATCACGGCTCATTCCCATGCTTAATTCAGAAAAGGGCATATTATTTAACTGTTTCTTTTTTAATTCTTTTTGTAGTTGATGAGCCTTTTCAAAAATTTGGTTCAGCTCCTCATGACTAGCTTCAAACGGAGCCATAGTCATCAATCCCACAATTTGAACATTTTCTAATTTTTCAAGTTCAGGCAGGACAACTTCAAGATCTTCAACTAAAAAGCCATGCTTGCTCTCTTCTTTAGAAATATTCAACTGCAGGAAACATTTAATCACATGTTCAGCCCGTTTGTCAATCTCCTTGGCCAATTTTACAGAATCTAAAGCGTGAAAGTAATCAACATAGTTAATCACATCCTTGACTTTTCTCCTCTGCAAACTGCCGATCAGGTGCCATGTCAGATTCTCATCTTTCAGAGCATGGTATTTATCTAGAAATTTATCTACCCGATTTTCTCCGATATGCTGAATACCTGTACGTGCAAGCTCCTGAGTTGTTTCGCAGTCAACATATTTGGTAACTGCAATGATATTTACTGAATCTTTCAAACGATGGGCTTGCTCCGCCGCTTGAGCGACGGATTGAAAGACCAACTCTTTATTATTCTGCAAATTCATGATTTAGATTAACGATTTCTGAAGAATGGAGGTGTTTCCAATTCATCATCATCTTCATTAGTTTCTGCATAGCGTTCCACGCGGGCTGACGAACTTGGTTCAGCCTGACGAACAATCGCTTCGCGGCGAAGATCCCAATCACCAAAGGCTGAACCTTTAGGCGCATCCGTTCTTTGACGAGTTGGAGCAGGAATATCAATTGTTTCGGTCATATCAAAGTTTCGTTCAAACTGTCCTGAGCGAACTTCGCGATTTGGCTCAACTTGCTGCGGACGGCTTGGACTAGTAGGCTGCTGGGTCTGACGAATACCGCTGACCTTTTCAACCTTATCCTGACGGACACCAGTAGCCACAACAGTCACGCGGATTTCATCCTTCATAGACTCATCAATCGCAGTACCGAGCCAGATGTTCACACCATGACCTGCTGCTTGGTTGACAATTTCTGAAGCTTCTTCAGCTTCAATCAAGGTCATATCTAGACCACCAGTAACGTTGACAATCACGTCCTCTGCGCCATCAATGGTTGTTTCTAAAAGAGGTGAGTAGATAGCTTTGCGAGCAGCTTCGATGACACGTTCTTCACCACTACCAACACCAATTCCCATCAAAGCATTACCCTTGTCTGCCATAACTGTTTTCACGTCGGCAAAGTCAAGGTTAATCAGTCCTGGGCTGGTAATCAAGTCAGTAATCCCTTGGACACCTTGGCGAAGAACATTATCTGCTTCACTGAGTGCTTCAAGGAGCGGAGTCTTCTTGTCTACAATTTCAAGCAAGTTGTTATTTGAAATAATCAAGAGTGTATCTACATGCTCGCGAAGTTCGTTGATTCCTTCTACTGCAAAGGTTCCACGCTTGCTTCCTTCAAAACCGAAAGGACGTGTAACTACAGCAACAGTCAGAGCGCCAACATTTTTTGCGATACGAGCAATCACTGGAGCAGCACCTGTCCCAGATCCACCACCCATACCAGCAGTGATGAAGACCATATCTGCTCCTTGCAGAGCTTCAGTCAGGACTTCTTCACTTTCTTCAGCTGCCTTACGGCCTACTTCAGGCTGACCACCAGCACCAAGTCCGCGAGTCAGCTTAGGACCGAGCTGAATAACTGTTTCAGCTTTAGCACTGCTAAGAGCTTGAACATCTGTATTTGCTGCGATGAATTCAACACCAGCAACACCTTCATCAATCATTCGGTTGATGGCGTTACCGCCACCTCCACCGACACCAATAACTTTAATTACTGCGCCTTGTGCAGCAGCAGCGTCAAATGAAAATGTCATATTCTCTGTATTCTCCTTAATCAAACATTTTGCCAATTAGGTTGCGCATCCGATCTGTAATACCGGTTTTCGGTTCTTGGTTTGGCACATCAGCACTGGCAACTGGAACTTCTTGGACCGGCTCCTCAGGAATCTCATCAGCTGGTTGAGGTTCAAAGCGTGGTACTGACTGAGCAGGACGCTCAAAGGATACAGGTCGGTGGCGCAGTTGCTCATCACCATGAACAGCAACCTGAGCCAGCATATCCACATCTGTTAAGTTTCCAGCATACTCTGACAGGCTGATAACATGTGCAAAGGCTGGATTGCGAATGCCGATTTGATTCGGCACATAAAGCTTGACATTCACGCCAAACACTTCCTGAGCCAGTTCAACCACTCCTGGAAGAATAGCTGCTCCACCAATAATCACAATGCCGCCTGGCAACTCGAGGAGATGCCTTCTATCCAAATCGCGTTTGATTTGCTCAAAAATGTGTTGGATACGAGCAGAAATAATCTCAGCCAGATACTTTTCAGTTACTTCAACCGGCTCAATCTCTCCAATCACTTCTACTTGGAAAGACTCTGTCCCAGCTTCAGGAACATAAGCAGAACCATAGTTAAACTTGAGACTTTCAGCTAACTTTTGCGAAGTCTTCAAAACCTTGGAGATGTCCTTAGTTACGTAGTCGCCACCTTCTTGGTATATATTCGTATATTGAAGCTCTTGACCTTTAACAGAAGCCACTGTAGTTTGACCGCCACCCATATCAATAACAGTTGCCCCAAACTCACGTTCCCCTTCGTTCAAGATTGACTTAGTCATAGCCAATGGGGAGATAATAACGTTCTCAAGCTGAACTCCCGCGCGCTCAACTGTCTTACGAAGGTTATGCAGGATAGTTCGTGGTCCAGTGTAGAGGAGACCACGCATTTCTAAGCGAATCCCCATCATACCGCGTGGGTCACGAATCCCTTGGAAACCATCCACTACAAACTCTTCTGGGATGAAAGTAATCACTTCGCGATCAGGAGTCATACTCTTAGTCAGAGCAGATCTAACAACATTCTCTACATCTGTATCTGTGATTTCCTTAGAATCACTAGTCACAGGAATCATACCCTGAGTAGGCTCAATCTGTAAGAGATTAGCCGGAAGTCCGACATTAACTAAACCAATTGAAATGCCTGCTTTTTCTTCTGCTTGAGAAATAGCTGTCTTAATGGCAGCAGCAGCAGCCTCAATATCAACAATAATTCCATCTTTAACGCCAGCACTTTTCGCGTTGCTGACTCCAATAACATTCATTTCATCGTTGATGTGCTCTGCCACCAACACTTTAATTGAGCTAGTTCCTATATCTAATCCAGTAAAAAAGCCGTCTCTAGCCATTACACCAGTCCTCTCTATCTTCCATGTTTCCAGTCTATACTAATAACGCTAAAAATTAGAGTTACCCAAGCTTTATTATAACATAAAGAAAATGAAAATGCGCAGTTTTTCTACATATAATTTAGCGATTTTCGGTATTTCCCGGGTTTTCTGTTGAATTTTGTGGCTCTGCAGATTCTTGTTCTTGACTTTCTGTCACCTGCTCAGCCGCTTGTTCTGTTGGCTGTCCCGTCGATTCCTCTTCTGCTTTCTGCTTTTCTTCGTCAGAAGACGACGACTCGTTTTGAGCTCCTTCAACATAACTAAAAATCCCTGCTTCCATATCTACAACACTAGGTACACCCTCTTCCAGCTGCGATTGGATTCCCTTGTAATATGGCAGTTTTTTGGCAATATGTGAAATTGGTACCAAAATTTTATTGCCATCATGCATGGTCAGCGTAACCAAATCCGGTGTCACCTTGCTCGGGGTCAGCTGAACTATCTTAATATTTTTCTTAACCGAAGCCGGTACCTTTTCAATTTGAAGAGCAAATTCTTTAATCAATTTTTTATCTGAAAATTCTATCGAAATATGGGTTTCCGGCATAGAATTTGCAGCAGTTGGTTCCGAAATAATCTCCCCATTTGTCAGAATAGGATAATACTGGCCACCCTCGTGCAGATAGGCCAGAACTCCGTACTCCTTGACTTTTACCTGAAAAGTAATCGGAAACTGATAAGCCATCTCCAAGTTGTTAATCCAAGGACTAGAAGCTTTCATATTGCGGATATGATTGCCACCATTGATAAAGGTTGTTAAAGTATAGTCCTTCTCATCAATCTTACTGCTTTTGAGCAGATCTTCCTGACTGACCATTTGATTCCCTGAAAATTTGATTGTCTTCATGGTCGCCAGTGGCGTCAAAAAATAGACTGACAGGAGAAAAATCAAGCCACTGCCCAGCAAAACCGGCAGCGCTCGATAAATATGAATCCTCGAGATATGCACCTTAGCAGCTTCTTTTTCTGCCTTTTTCTGAAGTTTCTCCAGTTTTTTGCGCTCTTTCTCGCCCAATTCGGTCTCTAGCTCAGGTTCAGATGAGTCATCTTCCAAATATTCTGTTTCTTCCTCTTCATAAGATGAGTCGTCTTCTTCCGTCTCTTCAGCTATTTCTCCGCCTTCGATTGAGTCCTCAGCTTCAGCTTCTTTTACTTCCTCTTCTTCCAGCTCCTTCTGTTTACTTGCTTCTTCCTGAGCCTTCTTTTCAAGATATTCTTTATTTCGTTTCTGCCATTCAGAGAGGTGCTCACTTACCTCTTCCTTTGGCTCATCATTGTTTTTCTTGCTCATTTCTTTCCTTTATCAATATCCGCTTTCAATAAAGCATAAAATTCATCTACAGACTTGATTTCCTGAGAATTTTTCATAGCTTGATGATAAGAAGCCTGGTTCGCCAAAAGGTCATCAAGTGCTGCCTGTAAATTGCTCATATCCAGCTGCTCCTCTGCCAATTGCTTGGCATATCCCTTTTTCACAAAATAATCCGCATTTTCGATCTGATCACCACGGCTGGCTTCGCGTCCCAGAGGAACAATAATGTTCAGCTTAGCCATGGCCAAGAGCTCAAAGATTGTATTGGAACCGCCACGGGTCACCACTACATCTGCCAAGTCCATCAAAGGCTGATAGAGTTCGGTCACATAGGCTCTGCGAAAGAGACGGTCAGACAAAACATCCAAACTTGCATCGCCTGTCAGATTGATGATGTTATAATGCTCGGTCAGTGCAGCTTGATTCTGGCTGACAAAGTCATTAAAGACCTTAGCACCTGCAGAACCACCGACGAAAAGCAGGGTTGGCAGTTCCTTATCAAAATACTGACGAATTTCTTCTAGTTCCTGCGGTGGGACTGACTCTTGACTGCCGACCTTGGTTACAGCTCCGACATGCTCAATCTTGGTTAGACTAGAGCTTTGCTCAAAGGTTGCATACATCTTGGTCGCACACTTATAGGCGATTTTATTGGCCAAGCCAATGGATAGATCCGACTCATGAACATAGACGGGCACTCCGGACAGCCGAGCTGCAATCACGGGCGGAACGGATACGAAGCCTCCCTTAGAAAAGAGGGCCTGCGGCCGAACCTTGAGCATAATACCCAGCGACTGGAAAATGCCCCAAACAACCTTAAAGCCATCCAGCAGATTCTGCCATGAAAAATAGCGGCGAAGCTTACCCGTAGCTACCGAATGGAAGGTCACGTCCAGTCCAGACTTTTGGATTTCCTGGTACTCAATACCATGCTTATCGCCAATATAATGAACCTGCCAGCCTTCTTTGATAAATTTTGGAATCAGGAGAAGGTTGAGGGTTACATGCCCGACCGTTCCTCCGCCTGTAAATACAATCTTTTTCATTTTAACCTTTTAATTCTTCAAATGCAGCGAGAAACTCATCGCCACGAACTTCAAAATTACTATACATATCCCAGCTAGCATTGGCAGGACTGAGCAAGACAATGTCTCCTGGCTCCGATTGAGCAAAGGCCTTATGAGCCGCATCCCGGACATCAGTCGCATCCAGATAAGAAACACCAGCCTGATCAGCCGCCCTCTTTACACGTGCAGCCGATTGTCCTAAGATAACCATTTTCTTGAGTCCTTTGAGGTCAGGCACTAGCTCGTCAAATTCATTGCCACGGTCCAAGCCACCTGCAATCAGAATCACCTTGCTATTGTCAAAACCAGATAAGGCTTTCTGGGTTGCCAAGATATTGGTAGACTTACTGTCATTGTAAAAGGCAACCTCATTTACCTGCCCCACATACTGAAGACGGTGCTTAACACCCCCAAAAGCTGACAAGACTTCTTTAATCGTCAGATTGTCAATACCACGAAGCTTGGCTACTGCAATCGTAGCCAGAGCGTTTTCAACATTGTGACTGCCAGGAACGCCGATTTCAGCCGCCTGCATAATCGCTTCTCCACGGAAGGTCAAGACATCACCCTCTAAATAGGCACCATCCACCTTTTCAGTCGTTGAAAAAGGCACAACAGTAGCCTGAGTCTGGCTAGCCATTTCCTTGGCCCATTCTTGATTGAAATTCAAAACCAGATAATTATCAGCTGTCATGTTTTTCTGGATATTCCACTTGGCAGCTGCATAGTTCTCAAGAGATCCGTGATAATCTAAATGAGTCGGCATGAGGTTGGTAATAACAGCGATTTGCGGATGAAAAGCCTCAATCCCCATCAACTGGAAGGAAGACAGTTCCATGACCAGTGTATCCTTGCTGCTGGCTGTTTGGGCTACCTGACTAGCAGGAAAGCCGATATTACCAGACAAGAGACCATTTTGACCACCAGCTGTCAAGACTTGCGCAATCATGGTTGTGGTCGTCGTCTTACCATTTGAACCCGTAATACCAATAATCGGTGCTTCAGAAATTAGATAAGCCAACTCGACTTCAGTAATAACTGGAATCTTCTTCTCCAAAGCTCGGACGACCATGGCATTGTCATAGGGAATACCTGGATTTTTCACCATCAGTTCAAAATCTTCGTCCAATAACTCCAAAGGATGGCCTCCTGTCACCACTTTTATACCTTCTTCTAGCAAGGATTGAGCAGCAGGATTTTCCTCGAAAGGTTTACCGTCGTTAACTGTCACGATGGCTCCTAATTTATCTAAAAGGCGAGCAGCTGACTCACCCGACTTGGCCAATCCCAGAACCAAGACCTTCTTATTGGCAAAATTTGCTATTTTTTTCATAAGCAACCTCTTCCATTCATACTTCATTCTATTTTACCTTTTTTTGTGAAAATAAAAAAGACATAGGAGTCTTTTATTTTCGACTGTTAGCAAGTTTTGAAAAAAATGATATGTTTTCATCAATTTGAAATATTTTGTAACATAAGCCTATTGTTTTTGTAAAAAATAATTCAACAAAAGAAAAAGAACAAGAGCTTAAAACGTCTATCCGACCTTCTAAGTTCTTGCTCATTTATTATTCTTCATCAAAATTCTTTTTTGATTTTTTAGGCGGCTTGAGACGATTAATATCCCGCAAAGCCAAGACGGTCACTACGGATAGGCCGAAACCTACAAAATATTCAGCCGGCAACTGGAAAATTTTAAAAATGCCTAAACCAAATAAGATAATTAAGGCCACAATCAGTAAAACCATGGTCACAGCATTAACAGTCCCTTTAATACTGGATGGAACAGCAAAAATGTAGAAAAAGAGGATTAAAATCCCAATGATAAGATAAACCATCTTGCTGCTCCTTTCCCTTTTGCTTATTCAGCTGCAGCTGATTTTTTCTTTTTATTGGCTTTTTCGCGTTCTTGTTTGTTCAAAATTTGCTTGCGCAGACGAATAGATTCTGGCGTTACTTCCATGTACTCATCATCGTTCAAGAATTCCAAAGATTCTTCCAATGTCAAGATACGCGGCGTCTTGATAACTGCTGTCTGATCCTTGGTTGCAGAACGTACGTTAGTCATCTGCTTAGCTTTAGTGATATTAACAGTCAAGTCATTTTCACGAGAGTTTTCACCGATAATCATTCCTTCGTAAACCTCAGTACCTGGGTTGACAAAGATCGTTCCGCGCTCTTCGATAGACATAATAGAGTAGGTCGTTGCCTTACCAGCATCTATTGAAACAAGGGCTCCACGGTGACGGCCACCAATTTCACCTGGAATTACTGGCAGGTATTGATCAAAGGTATGATTCATAATCCCATAACCGCGAGTCATTGACAAGAACTCAGTAGAGTAGCCAATCAAACCACGAGCAGGAACCAAGAAGACCAAACGAGTCTGTCCATTTCCTGTAGCCACCATGTCTAGCATTTCACCCTTACGTTCTGAAAGGCTTTGGATGACAGAACCTTGGTATTCTTCTGGAGTATCGATTTGGACTCGTTCAAATGGTTCGCACTTAACGCCATCAATCTCTTTTACGATAACTTCTGGACGAGATACTTGAAGTTCATACCCCTCACGACGCATGGTTTCGATAAGGATTGACAAGTGCAACTCTCCACGTCCTGAAACAGTCCATTTATCTGGTGAGTCCGTTGGGTCAACACGAAGGGATACATCTGTTTGCAGTTCTGCTTGCAAGCGTTCTTCCACCTTGCGAGAGGTTACCCATTTTCCTTCACGACCTGCAAATGGTGAGTTGTTTACCAAGAAGGTCATTTGAAGCGTTGGCTCATCGATGTGTAGTATTGGAAGAGGTTCAACGGCATCTGTTGGAGTAATGGTTTCACCAACAAAGATATCTTCCATACCGGATACGGCAATCAAGTCACCCGCTTTAGCTTCTTGGATTTCACGACGTTCCAAGCCAAAGAAACCAAAGAGTTTTGTGACACGGAAGTTCTTCGTTGTTCCGTCTAGTTTAGAAAGGGTAACTTGGTCCCCAACTTTCACACTACCACGGAAGACACGCCCGATACCGATACGACCTACGAAGTCATTGTAGTCCAAGAGTGAGACTTGGAACTGCAAAGGCTCATCTGAGTTGTCCACTGGAGCAGGGATATGGTCGATAATGGTATCAAAGATTGGTGCCATTGTTTTTTCTTGATCAGCAGGATCGTCAGAAAGTGAAGAAGTTCCGTTGATAGCTGAAGCATAAACAACTGGGAAATCAAGCTGGTCATCGTCTGCACCAAGCTCAATGAAGAGTTCTAAGACTTCGTCAACTACTTCTGCTGGACGAGCTGATGGTTTGTCGATTTTATTTACAACAACGATTGGGACAAGATCCTGTTCAAGGGCTTTTTTCAATACGAAACGAGTTTGTGGCATGGTTCCTTCGTAGGCATCTACCACCAAAACAACACCGTCAACCATTTTCATGATACGCTCAACTTCTCCACCGAAGTCCGCGTGTCCTGGTGTGTCCATGATATTGATACGAGTTCCATTGTAAGCAACGGCTGTATTTTTAGCAAGGATGGTGATACCGCGCTCCTTTTCAATATCGTTTGAGTCCATTGCCCGCTCTTGCAGCTCTTTACGTTCATCTAGTGTATGAGATTGCTTCAGCAACTCATCGACCAAGGTTGTTTTCCCGTGGTCAACGTGGGCGATAATCGCAATGTTACGGATATCTTCTCTTAATTTTGTCATGATTTCCTCTGAATTTTTAAATTTTATTTCTAACTGAACAATTATACCACAGACGCAGGCAAAAAACACGGCTTTGATAAGTGTAAATGTTTTCATTAAAAAATATGGGAGCTCCATGAGGATTTGCATTTCTCATCCTGAAAATTTATGATATGATTTAGAAAAAAGAAGGAAAACAGATGCGCCTCGACCAACTGCTGGCTGCCAATCATATCAGCCGAAAAAAGATGAAACAAAGCCTTTTACAAAAACAGATTTTTGTGGATGGTAAGCCCGCCTGCAAACTCAGCCAAAACGTTGATACCGGCCTGCAGCAGATTACTTTTCAAGGAAAACAGGTCAGCGGTCCTGCCCACCGTTACTACATGCTGAATAAACCCGCAGGTGCAGTCACTGCCAATCGCGACGCTGAAAAATTGACTGTTCTGGATTTACTGGACAAGGAGGCAGAGAAAGAAAATCTTTACTCTATCGGACGGCTGGATAGAGATACAGAAGGACTTCTTCTGATTACAGATAATGGTCCCTTGGGATTTCAGCTGCTGCACCCTCAATACCATGTCGAAAAAACTTACTATGTAGAAGTCAATGGACCTTTAACCTCGCAGGAAAAAATTGCCTTTCAAGAAGGCATTCGCTTTTTAGACGGCACCGTCTGTCAGCCAGCCCAGCTTTCTATCCTCTCTAGCAGCTCCAGTCTGAGCCATGCTACCGTCAAGATTTCTGAGGGAAAATTCCACCAGATCAAAAAGATGTTTCTGGCAGTTGGTGTCAAGGTCGTTTATCTCAAGCGGATTCAGTTTGGAGATTTTACATTAGACCCAGATCTAGCAACAGGTGATTACCGTCCTTTAAACCGAGAAGAATTAGCGATTATTAAAAAATATTTGGAGAAAAGTTAGTAAAACAAAAAAGCTTTAAAAAGTAAAGCTTTTTTTGTTATTTCACCAATCCGTTCATGAAGCGTTTTATCAGCTAGCCTTCACCTTGCCATTCCAAGAATCCAACCCATAAGAAAGAATATAAATTTCTTTAAATCCTTGTTTTTTCAGATACAGAGCAGCATTGGTTACGCGCTGACCACGACTATTTTCATAGAGGAGAACAGCCTTGTCCTTACGAAGTGCACCGACACTATCCTTCAGCTGCTGAGATGGAATATTGCGAGCACCTAAGATATGCTTCCGATGGAAATCAGCTGGATCCCGCAGATCAACCAACTGACCTTGGCGAATCAAATCTTCAAATTCCCCGTTATCCACGATTTTTGCTGCCTGACGAAGGCGCAGATAATTAAAGCCCATCCAGCCAATTATTCCCAAAAGTACCGCCCACAAAATCCAAATTGTCATCTCAAGTCTCCTTTTTCTTTTCTAAATATTCTAACTCTAAGCGATGTTCTCGGCGCAAGACTGCCTCTGCCTCAAAATAAGCTAGCTTATCCATTAGACCAGCATCATAAATTCTCTTCAGCTCGATTTTCATCATCTCAATATCGTAAAGGCGCTTGCCCATATAGATAATGATTCCGAAACTTTTAAGAAATTGCTGAACATCATACAGGGTTTTCATGAGCTATATTTTATCAGATTTTCCAGCGCTTTTCAAGATGAAAAAAGCAGAAAGGAAAGCCTGTTTCCTTTCTGCTTCGCATGGATCATTTTTATAAACCTGGTGCTTGACCAATTTCAGCTGTCAGCATCCAGATAGTCTTTTCAAGGTCAGCCTTGGCACCGACAAAGATATCATTGGTTACATCGTCCCCTTCTTGGTCTGTTACATCCAAAGCTTCTTGGTAAAGACCTGTCAGATAACGGAAAATCTCAATCACACGCGCTAAGCTTTCTTCTACGTTTTTGCTAAATTCACCAGCTTTTTCTTCGATCTTACTATGTTGGATAAATTCTGTCAAAGTAGAGTATGGTTTACCACCCAATGTAATCAAACGTTCACTGACTTCATCCAAAGTTGTATCCAAAGTTTCCATGTATTCATCCATTTTTGGATGCCAAACCATGAAGCCCGCGCCACGCATATACCAGTGAACTTGGTGAAGAGCGATATGAGCTGTATAAAGGTCTGCCACTACTTGGTTAAGAATAGCCTTAGTCTTTGGCAAAGCCTTTTGATTGCTGAAAGTAGCTACGTCAGTTGCTGCACCATTTTTTACTTGTGTCATTGTATTTACCTCGTTTTTATTTATAATGATTCTAATCTTTTTAGATTATGGTTTAATTATAATGCTTCTAAATAAGAAAGTCAAGGCAAAAGATTCAAAAAAAGACTTTATTAGAAAAGTTGCAAAATTTCAGAATTTTTCTGTTTAAAATTACGAATAAATAAGTATGATTCACCTATACTTTTTTATCGTTGGTACTGTCTTTGCCTCATTCCTAGGCTTGGTCATCGACCGCTTCCCAGAGCAGTCTATCATCGCTCCAGCTAGCCATTGCAATGCCTGCGGGAAAAGATTGGCTCCCCGTGATTTGATTCCTATTTTTTCTCAAGTCATGAACCGTCTTCGTTGCCGCTTCTGTGGAGGCCAGATTCCTTTACGCTATTTATTTTTTGAATCTACCTTGGGCGGTCTTTTTCTGGCAACTTCGCTTGGCACGATTTCCATCAGTCAACTCCTACTATTCACTATGGGCTTGACCCTAGCCATCTACGATCAAAGAGAGCAGCAATATCCCCTGATGGTCTGGCTGATTTTTCAGCTCTTGCTGATGGTGACAGCAGGCGTCAATCCTCCCATGCTCTTCTTTTTAGCCCTAGGACTTCTAGCCTTCTTTTATAATCTTCGTATTGGAGCTGGCGACTTTCTCTTTCTGGCGTCCTGCTCTGCTATTTTCAGCCTAACGGAGATTCTCATTCTTATCCAAATCGCTAGCTTCTCTGGTCTTGCCTGTTTCTGCTTTAAAAAGAAAAAAGACAGGCTGGCTTTTGTACCCTGTCTTTTGTTTGGTGTCGTGGTTCTTATTTCTTATAAGCTGCTGCTTCTTTGATAAAGGCTGCTATACTGGCGTCCTTTTCATGAAGAGCTTTGACAATCTTAGATCCGACAATGACTCCATCTGAGACTTGATTGAAACGGTCAACATCTTCTAAAGTTGAAACGCCAAAGCCCGTCAGTACTGGAATCTCTGCAATATCATGAAGCTTACTCAGATGCTGGTCCAAATCATTGCGGTAGCTTCCGCTCTTACCCGTCACACCGTTGATGGCTACAGCGTAGATAAAACCTTCCGCTTCCTTGATCAGCTCCTGCTGACGTTCTAGGCCAGTCGTCAGGCTCACTAAAGGAACTAGAGCAATATCTGAATCTTCCAGCAGAGGCAAGATAAAGTTCCTGTGCTCGTAGGGCAGATCCGGAATGATTAATCCTTTAACCGGTGTCCTAGCCAAATCCTTGACAAAATCTTTGAGACCGTACTGGAAAATGGGATTGAAGTAGGTCATGATAATGAGAGGAAGCTGAGTGTCCAACTTCTGCAAGCTTGCCACTAAAGACTTGGCCGAAGTATGATTGCCCAGGCTTCTCAGACCGGCTTCTTCAATAACAGGCCCATCTGCAACCGGGTCTGAAAACGGCAGACCGATTTCAATGGCCGACACACCCAAGTTTTCCAAAAATGAGATGGTTTCTGGTAATCCTGCCAAACCTTTCTCATGATCACCAGCCATGATATAAGGAAGGAAAATCCCCTTTCCTGCTTTTTTGATGGCTTCTAAATGCTGAGTGAGTGTTTTAGTCATGGGCACCTCCTTTTTGAGCCGCTTCACTTTCCAAGCGTTCCTTTACCTGAACGACATCCTTGTCACCACGGCCGGATAGGCAGACAATCATTGATTTATCTGGTCCCAACTCCTTAGCCAACTTAACTGCGTAAGCAATAGCGTGGCTAGACTCTAGAGCAGGGATAATCCCTTCAATACGAGACAGGAGCTGAAAGGCTTCCAAAGCTTCTTCATCCGTGACTGGGACATAAGTGGCGCGCTGGATAGCATTAAAATGAGAATGTTCAGGACCGATGCCCGGATAGTCTAGTCCGGCAGAGATAGAGAAAGCTTCCAGAATCTGCCCTTGCTCATCCTGTAGGACATCCATCAAGGCACCGTGTAAAACACCCGGCCGGCCTTTAGTTAAGGTCGCAGCATGTTCATCTGTATCCACGCCCCGCCCAGCTGCTTCTGTTCCATACATAGCCACTGAGCTATCGTCTACAAAGGGATAAAAGAGCCCAATAGCGTTGGAACCACCGCCAACGCAGGCCACTAAAGCATCTGGCAAGGAACCTACATTTTGCTCAGCAAACTGGCGCTTGGCCTCACGCCCAATCACACTCTGATAATCGCGGACAATCTCTGGGAAAGGATGGGGACCTAAGGCTGAGCCCATAATATAGTGAGTATCATCAACCTGAGCCACCCAAGCTCGCAAGGCAGCATTAACTGCATCCTTGAGGACTCGAGAGCCATCGATCACTGACTCTACCTTGGCTCCTAAAAGTTCCATTCGAAAGACATTGAGGGCTTGGCGCTTGACATCTTCTTCGCCCATATAGATAGTACAGTCCATATTGAAAAGAGCTGCAGCTGTGGCCGTGGCTACTCCGTGCTGACCTGCACCAGTCTCTGCAATAATTTTCTTCTTGCCCATTCGCTTGGCCAATAGGACCTGGCCTAGAGCGTTATTGATTTTATGGGCCCCGGTATGGTTGAGGTCTTCCCGCTTCAGATAAATCTTAGCACCGCCAGCATAGGCTGTCAGATTTTTAGCAAAATAGAGAGGATTTTCTCGCCCTACATACTGCTTCAGCAACTCATCCAGCTCAGCCTGAAAGGCTGGGTCTTTTTTACTCTCACGGTAAGCTTTATCCAGCTCCAAAACTGCTGTCATCAGAGTTTCTGGAACAAAGCGCCCGCCAAACTCACCGTAAAATCCTTCTTGATTGGGTTGATTATATGCCATGTTTCACTCTTTCTATAAATTCTGTTATCTTTTCTAAGTCCTTCTGGCCGTCAGTTTCGACCCCGCTTGAGACATCAACTGCGTAAGGAGCAAAGTGCTGAATCGCTTCTCGGACATTTCCTGCATTCAAACCACCGGCGATAAAGAAGGGCTGGTGGATTTGATTCTTGTCGAAAGATTGCCAATCAAAGGTCTTACCACTACCAGCAAGAGGTGCATCAAAGAGCAGGTAGTCCGCTTGTTGGCTGACATCTTTTAACGCTCCCTTGACCTGATAAGCTCGAATAACCGGCCGGCCAATCTGAGTCAGGAACTCTTCATCAAAATCGCCATGAATCTGCACCAAATCGAGATTTGCCACTGAAATAGCTTCCTGTAGCTCTGCCAAGCTCGGAGAGACGAAAACTCCTACCTTTCGGACAGCAGGCGGCACCAAGGCAGCTAACTTCTGAGCTTGCTCCAAACTGACCCTCCGACGGCTCTCAGCAAAGACAAATCCAATGTAATCTGCACCAGCCTGGCATGCCGTTTCCACAGCGCTGGCCGTTGATAAGCCGCAAATCTTAACCTTTGTCAATTTTCAGCTCCTTGATTTTTTCTGCCACATCCTCAGCCTGCATCAGGGCTGTTCCGACTAAAATCGCATGGAAATAAGGAGCTACTAGCTTAGCATCTTCCTTACTGAAAATAGCGGACTCAGATACGTAAACCCTGTCATCTTTGAAATGGGCAGACAGCTGGAGACTTGTATTGATATCTGTCTCAAAAGTAACTAGATTGCGGTTATTGACACCGATTATCTGTGCTCCTATTCTATGGGCAATTTCCAGCTCCGCCAGATTATGGGTTTCGACCAGAACTTCCAAGCCTAAACCTGTCGCAAAATCATAGAGTTCTTGCAGCCGCTTTTCAGACAAGGCAGCCACAATCAGAAGAATAACTGTCGCTCCAGCATTGCGGGCGCGAACAATCTGCTTTTCATCAATGATAAAGTCCTTATTGAGGGTCGGAATGGTCACTTGACTGGAAATCTCTCTCAGGTAATCCAGATGGCCTTTAAAGAAAATCTCATCTGTCAGGACTGAAATCATAGCTGCACCGCATCGTTCATAGGTGCGAGCCTGCTCCACAATATCCACACCGAGATTAATATCTCCCAGACTTGGACTGGCTTTTTTGACCTCA
Source organism: Streptococcus sanguinis (assembly GCF_019929145.1). Lineage (GTDB taxonomy): Bacteria > Bacillota > Bacilli > Lactobacillales > Streptococcaceae > Streptococcus > Streptococcus sanguinis_U. The sequence goes on from NZ_JAHZOW010000001.1 coordinate 1,178,975, forward strand.
GCAATCAGCTGCAGCTCTTGGAACTTGCTTTTGAGATACTCATAGAGAGAATAGGTCGAGCGCAGGGGCTGCAGCTCTTCATAGGACATAGCCGCCACTTCCTGCTCTTTTTGCTTTAGAATGGTTGGGAGAAATTCTTTACTCATTTCTGATACTCCTGTAGTTGCTTGAGTTTTTCATAGGCTGCGCCACTAGCAATCACTTGGCGGGCCAAAGCTATTCCTGCTTCTATACTGTCTGATTTCCCATTAGCGTAGAAGCCCAATCCAGCATTCAGAACTGTCGTTTCCAGATAGGGACTGGCTTGATTTTGCAGGACAGATAGCAGAATTTCTGCATTTTCCTTGGCATTGCCTCCACGAATCGCTTCAAGAGGTATTTCTTCCATGCCAATATCTGACGGCAGAAAGCTGTGCAGGCTGATTTGCCCATTTTCCAGCAGAGCATACTGGGTTCGGCCATGAAGACCCGCCTCGTCAAGACCATCTGGCCCCGACACAACTACTGCACGCTTACGGCCCATATTTTTCAAAACCTCTGCTGTGCTCTCTAGCATATCTGGCCGGCTGGTCCCCAAAAGCTGAGTTTCTAGACTCATGGGATGGATGAGCGGACCAGTTAGATTCATGATAGTGGGAATGCCGAGACTAAGGCGGGCTGGCATGATATATTTCATTGCTGGGTGCATATTCTTTGCAAAGAGAAAGACGATACCTGTCTGCTCAAAAACCTTGCCCAAGCTAGCAGCGTCCAAGTCTAGATTAATCCCCAGAGCTTCTAAGACATCAGCTGAGCCTGACTTAGAAGAAATAGATCGATTGCCGTGCTTGGCCATCTTAATCCCGCCACCTGCCAGTACAAAAGCTGCTGTAGTTGAAACATTGAAGCTGAAAGACTTGTCTCCGCCCGTACCGCAATTGTCCATGGCAGTGCGAATAGTGGTCGGAATCTGCTTAGCGTGGCCTCGCATTACCTGAGCCAAAGCAGTTCGTTCCTCAATCGTCTCCCCCTTCATCTTAAGCCCCAGCAAGAAAGCTACAATTTGAGACTCTGTCACCCGTCCAGTGACAATACGCTCAATCACATCTGTCATCTCAGCGCTGCTTAAATCCTTAAAATCAGCTAGTTTTGCAATAATCTCTTTCATACATCCTCCTTTACTTTACTAAGTCAATGAAATTCTTGATAGACGACAAGCCGTCCGGCGTGCCAATACTTTCTGGATGATACTGAAAACCATAAATAGGCAGACTCCTGTGCTGGATAGCCATGATCGAGTTATCATCAGCCGCCCGAGCCGTCACTTCAAAATCCTCCGGCATCTCTTCGATTAAAATCGAATGATAGCGCATGACCAGCTGCCCATCCTCTATCCCTCGATAGATAGGAGAATTCCCCTCAAAGCGCAGAATGCTTTGCTTGCCGTGCATGACTTTGGGAGCCAAACCTAGCTTGCCGCCAAATACTTCTGCAATGGCTTGGTGCCCCAAGCAAATCCCCAAAATCGGCTTTTTACCAGCAAAATCACGGATAACTTCCTCCATCCGTCCTGCATCTGCTGGCCAGCCTGGACCTGGAGACAGCACCAAGGCATCCGCTTCTTTTGCCGCTTGATAAAGGCCTGCATCATCATTTCGCAAGACTTTAACTTCTGCAAAATTGCCGATATATTGGGCTAGATTGTAAGTAAAAGAATCATAATTATCAATCAATAAAATCATTGCATCTCTCCTATCTTGGTCATTGATTTGGCCTTGTTGATGGTTTCTTGGTATTCATTAGTAGGGATTGAGTCATAAACAATACCCGCTCCAGCTTGAACATAAGCTCTGCCGTTTTTCAAAATCATAGTCCGGATAGCAATGGCAAAATCCATATCCCCTGTCGCAGACAGATAGCCAATAGCCCCCGCATAAACGCCACGTTTTTCCTGCTCCAGCTCATAAATGCGCTTCATAGCTCGAATCTTAGGCGCACCCGAAACGGTGCCGGCCGGCAGGGTTGACTTGAGCGCATCCATAGCTGTCAGTTGAGGCAGAAGCTGACCACGAACTACACTGGTCAGGTGCATGACATAGCGGAAATACTCCACTTCCATATACTTAGTGACTTCCACACTGTTATTCTGGGCAATTTTACCAATATCATTACGCCCCAAATCAACTAACATGCGGTGTTCCGCCACTTCCTTCTCGTCAGCCAGCAACTCCTTCGCCAAGGCTTTATCTTCTCTTTCATCCTTCCCGCGCGGTCTGGTCCCAGCAATAGGATTGGTCGTAACCTGACCTTGCTTGACAGAGACCAGACTTTCCGGGCTGGCTCCGATAATCTGATAATCCCCGAAGTCATAAAAGTAGAGATAGTTGGAAGGGTTGGTCACGCGCAGATTGCGATAATAATCCAGCGGTCTACCAGAATATTCTGCTGAAAAGCGTTGACTGAGCACACATTGGAACATGTCGCCCTGCCGAATCAAGCTACGCGCTTCTTCCACCATTTTTTCAAAAGCTGCCTGCTCGATATGGCTCTGGAAGTTCAAACTGGACAGTTCCAGTGGTGAAAATTCATCTGCTGCTGGCTGCGCCAGCTCAGCCATAATCCTCTCCAGCCTAGCAGCCAAATCAGCTTCGCTCCTATCACTGTAGAGCGCCTCCTCAACGATATAGACCTTGTCTTTTTTATGGTCAAAAACCATGTAACTCTCATAGACGAAAAAGTGCATGTCCGGCGTCCCAATCACATCAGCTGGAATTTGACCAATCTCCTCATAGAGGGAAATCATATCGTAGCCAACAAAACCGATGGCTCCACCGCCAAAAGGCAGGTCTGAATGATGATCTTTTTTTACGGCTAACTCATGCAGATAGTCCAAGGGATCTGCCTTGATTACTTGCCCGTTCTTTGTTAACTGGCCATTTTCATAGCGGACTTCAAAGACTGGATTATAGGCTAGGATAGAAAAGCGGGCTGTCTCGCTATCTCTCGGAATACTTTCCAAAATCACCTTGTGGTCACCCTGAATCCGCATATAAGCCAGAATCGGCGATAAAATATCAGCTGGTAAAATCTTTTGCATAATGTTTCTTTCTATGTTAATCAGAAGCGTTTAAGGAGGAGTAATTTGCTAGCCATGACTGCATTCACAAGAACAGATAGCACCTGTTTACGGTCATAACTTGCCACATAACTACAGAAAAACGCCCGCACAGTTCATCCTGTGAGGGCGTGTCATCGCGGTGCCACCTCAGTTATGGAGTTTTCAGGCTCCACATCTCATTTACCTATTTACAGTCATTTAGATCCCTTTTAGCACAAGGCAGCGTACTGGCTCATGGCAAAGTAAGCTAACAAAATGATAAAAGATCAACTAAAGGACAAAATGTTGACTCCAACAGCCCATTTCATAACTTCTCCTGCCTGTTTACAGCAACCACAGACTCTCTGAAAGGAGGGATGTTACTACTCTTCTGCTGGGTATTTTATTTTCGTTTTTCTAGATATTCGGCAATGGCTGCCACATCCTTGTCTCCACGACCAGAGACATTGATAATGATGATTTGGTCAGATGACAATTGCGGAGCCCGCTTGATGGCTTCAGCAATGGCATGAGAACTTTCGATCGCCGGTAAAATTCCTTCCTTTTGTGTCAAGAGAAGCAAGGCGTCCACAGCTTCATCATCTGTCGCTGCCACGTATTCTACTCGACCGGAATCTTTAAAGAAAGCATGTTCAGGACCAACTCCAGGATAGTCCAATCCTGCTGAAATGGAGTAAACCGGTGCTACCTGACCATCTTCAGCAAAGACAGCGTAGGTCTTCATACCATCCACTACTCCGACACTTCCCTTGGTCATGGTCGCTGCGTGCTGATCTGTATCAAGACCACGCCCGGCGGCTTCAACCCCCACTAACTTGACTTCTTCATCCGCCACATACTGGGAGAAGGCGCCAATAGCATTGGAACCACCGCCTACACAGGCAATGACATAGTCCGGCAAGCGGCCTTCCTTGTCCAAAATCTGCCGGCGAGATTCTTCACTAATCACCTTTTGAAACTCATGGACAATCGTCGGATAAGGGTGAGGACCGACAGCAGAACCCAAAACATAGAAGGCTTCCAAATCACTCATCCACGCTCCAAAGGCCGCATCTACAGCATCCTTGAGGGTTTTGGTTCCTGTTTCCACAGCGTGAACAGTCGCTCCCATCATTTCCATGCGGAAGACATTGAGGCGCTGGCGCTCTACATCCTCTGCACCCATGTAGACATCACACTTCATACCAAACTTAGCTGCTGCTGCAGCAGTTGCCACACCATGTTGGCCAGCTCCAGTTTCAGCGATGACTCGGGTCTTGCCCATGCGCTTAGCTAGAAGAATCTGCCCCAAAACATTATTGAGCTTATGTGAGCCCAGATGATTGAGATCTTCCCGCTTCAGATAAATCTTAGCTCCCCCCAGATGCTGGGTCAGACTTTCTGCAAAGTAAAGCGGAGTTTCCCGGCCTGAATAATCTGCCAAATAATGCCGGTATTCATTTAAAAATTCTGGATCATCCTTATACTTCTCAAAAGTCGCTTCTAATTCATCCAGTAAGGCCTGGATAGGCTCCGGTACAAAGGAGCCGCCGAATTGTCCAAAATATCCTTTAGTTTCTGTCATCTTGATTGCCTCATTTCTTTATTTTCAAGCAAAACAAAAACCCACACACAGAAAAAATCTGTGTGAGGGCGTAAAATCGCGGTGCCACCTCAATTATGGAGCAAAGTATAGACTGCCTCCATATCTCTGTCTTGTCTAACAACAAGCTGCACTGTAAGGTGTGCTCACCGAATTTTTATTGCTTCAAATTCATCTTTTGCATCAGCCCACTTCATAATCTTCCACTACCTGTTTCCACCAACCACAGGCTCCCTGAAAGTAGAAAAAATTATTACTTTTCTGATGATTTATTTTATTATAGGCCTTTCCCTTTTTCTTGTCAAGAAAAAATTTAATTTTTTCTCCTAAATCCGAACCTTTCTCTCGCTAATCTCTTTTGAAAGCGTCGCCTTGACGATTTTCCCAGATTTTTTGACCAAGCTGAAATGCCCACCAAGCCAGATAACCACCCAAAGTATTGGTCCAGAGATCATCAATCTCAAAGACTCGATTGGCGTTGATAAGAAGGTCCAGCAGAATCTGAGTCACTTCGATAGACAGACTCATCCCAAAGCTCAGCCATACAACCTTCTTGGTCTTCCGCAATTTCGGAAAGAGCCAAAGCAATTGAAAGATTAAAGGCGACAGCAAGAAAATATTGGCTAGATTTTGGATAAAGACCTTGACCAGCTGAATCCAAGAAGTAATCTCGCCAATATTGACAAAGGAATTAAAAGGGATTAACAAAACTACTATTCGACCAAAATACTGGATCCCCGGCGTTTCCATTCCTGGCTCTGGAACTTGAGGAATAAAGCACAGAATGCAAAGCATCAAGAAATAGAGCCAGCTTCCCCCTACCAGCAATTTCCGTCCCTTAGCAGTCAACTCACCGTCTGAAGTCAGGTAGTTCTTAAGGCTGAACATTTTCTACCAATGCTTTCTCGCGATCACGCTTCATAGTATTAGAGCGCAGCTGGCCGCAGGCTGCATCAATATCTGTACCATGTTCCTGACGAACCACACAGTTGACTCCGTTTTTCTTGAGGGTATCGTAGAAGGCCATCACGCGCTCTTTGGGACTGCGGCTGTATTGGTCGTGCTCGCTAACGGGGTTATAAGGGATGAGATTGACATAAGACAGTTTCTTAATGTTCTTGAGCAGCTCAGCCAGTTCCTTGGCCTGCTCTACCCCGTCATTGACTTCATTAAGCATGATGTACTCAAAGGTCACTCGACGGTTAGTCGTCTCAATATAGTATTCGATAGCCGCAAAAAGCTTTTCGATAGGGAAGGACCGGTTAATCCGCATGATGCTGGTCCGCAAATCATTATTGGGGGCATGGAGGGATACAGCTAGATTGACCTGCACACCTTCATTGGCAAAGTCACGAATCTTATGCGCCAGCCCTGATGTCGAAACCGTGATATGGCGGGCACCGATAGCCAAACCTTTATCATCATTGACCGTCCGGACAAACTTGAGCACATTGTCATAGTTGTCAAAAGGCTCACCAATTCCCATAACCACAATGTGGCTGACCCGCTCATCCTGACCACGCTCATCAAAATACTTCTGAACCAGCATAATCTGAGCTACAATCTCACCGTTATTGAGGTCGCGTTGCTTTTTAATCAAGCCGGAAGCACAGAAGGTACAGCCGATATTGCAGCCAACTTGGGTGGTCACACAGACAGAAAGTCCATAGTGCTGGCGCATGAGCACCGTCTCAATCAGCATACCGTCCGGCAGCTCAAAGAGGTACTTGACCGTACCGTCAGCAGACTCTTGAACAATACGCTGTTTAAGCGGATTGACGACAAACTGATCATTTAGCTTGGCAATCAAGTCCTTGGATAGATTAGTCATCTCTTCAAAAGACTGAACCCGTTTGCGGTAGAGCCACTCCCAAATCTGGGCGGCACGGAATTTCTTTTCTCCCTGAGCTTCCGCCCATTCAATCATTTCCTGACGCGTTAAGCTATAAATAGATGGTTTCATTTTTCTCCTTTATTCTGGCGAATCACAAAATGGCGATTGCTGTCTTTTTGCTTTTTCTGCCTATCTTGCTGGGAATTGTTGCGAGAGCGCTTATTGTCCCTTTTAGAGCGGCTGTCTCGGTCTCGCTCGCTTCTGCGATTGCGGTTACCGCCTGAACGGCTGTTGCGAGAACGTTTTGACCGACCTTCTGCCTCTTTCTTACCATGCGATTTCTTATCAAAGGAAGCGCGCTGGGGATTTGGATTTTCCAAGACAAAATAAGCACAGCCGTAGCTGCAGTACTCCAGCAAATAGTCTTCTAAGCGGCTGATCTTCTCATCGCTTTCATTAGCCCGCTCGTCCTTGTAAAAACCGCGCAGGCGCAGCTGCTCATTGCCCCAGTCACCGACAATATAGTCAAACTTGGTGAGAATTTCTGAAAAGCGCTGATGAAAGGCCGTCAAGTCAAAGCCTTCCTTATAGTTCTCAATCAATTCAAATTCGAATTTTTCTGCAACAATCTTGCTATCAATATGTTTAAACTCCGGTCCTGGGAATTTATTATAATTATACAATTCAGGTGAAATATCTTTACGCATACTCTTCCTTTAACACTCTTGGATAGTTTATCTACAACACTTTATTCTATCATAAATCAGCCAGTATTTCGCGGACTTTTCATCAAAAATATCTTTCTGAAAAAAGTCAGACGATTTAAAGTAGAGAAGACCAGCTGATTTTGTCTGTCTCACAAGAAAAATCTTAGCAAAAGCTAAGATCTTATTTGTTCTTTTTTAGATAATCAATGGCGTCCTGCAGCGTTTTAACTGGAACAATTTTCATATCCGTTTTAATCTTCTTGGCTGTCTCCAGAGCCGTTTGGTAGTTGTTTTTCCCATTAGGAGAAAGCTTCTTCTCTTCCTCTGTGAGTTCATTGTTCGGTGCAAAGAAGATATCTGCTCCGCTTTGGGCCGCTGAAACGACTTTCTTATCGATTCCGCCGATTTCGCCAACTTCGCCTTCACGGCTGATGCTGCCGGTCCCTGCAATATCGCGGCCATCACGAAGAGTCGGTTCAGCCAACTGGGTATAAATAGCGAGACTGAACATGAGACCAGCACTAGGACCGCCGATACCCTCAGTTGAAAATGTAATTGGAATACTGCTGCTGACTTCTGTCCGGTCTATCAGACTAATCCCAATCCCGTTCTTACCGTTCTCCAATTTGATAATCTTGCCGGTTGCCGATTTCTCCTGGCCATCCTCTTGGAAAGTTACCTTGATCTTATCCCCAAGCTTCTGCGAGTTGACATACTTGACCAGCTCCTCAGAGCTTTCAAATGTCTTGTCATTGACACCAGTTACCGTATCAGCAATATTGAGAACTCCCTTGAAGGTTGAGTTATCAGCCACCTGCAAGACATAAACTCCCAGATAGTCCATTTTGATCTCTTTACCAGCTGTCGTCAATCCCTGATATTTGGCCATATTTTGCGATGTTTCCATATAGAATAGGTTGATACGATTAAACTCATCGTCCGTGGAGCCACCCGTCATATCCTTGGCGGAATAAATATCGGTAAAAGGGGTCAGCCAAGCATAGACCAGATGGGCAAAAGTTGCCTGCTCTACTCCGACCGTCACAAAGTTGTAGGAACCCGCTTCCTTGTCAGCCTTATTATCAACCAGCAAGACCTGCCGAACATCCTCGGCACCACCAGGAACTTCTATATAATAAGGCAGACGAACCCAAAAAGCTGCTATAAAAAAGGCAATAGTAACGCCAATGACCGTCGGCCATAGATACTTCTTAATTCTTTTCATGGTTGATTCTTTCTAATTCTTTGATTACACTTTGGGGCACATAGGCCGCGATATCCTGCTGAAAAGCAATCAGCTCACGAATACGTGATGAACTGATATGCTGATAGTCCGGCTTGCTAAGCAAGAAAATCGTTTCCAGCTCCTCTGCCAATTCCTGATTGAAAAAATTCATATTGGCTTCATAGTCTAGATCTTGACTATTTCGGAGACCGCGCACAAAGGCCTTAGCTCCCAATCTTCTGGCCACTGTCACTGCTAGCTCATTCTGCGAAATGATGACCTCGACATTATCCAAATGTTCTAGAGCTTCTTTGACCATGCGCTCTCTGGCTTCAATTGTGAAAAAGCCAGACTTTTCCCGATTATAGAAAATCCCTACATAGAGCTTATCAAAGAGCCTGCTGGCCCGCTCAATCAGGTCCACATGGCCCTTGGTCATCGGGTCAAAAGACCCTGTGAATAATCCTATCTTATCTGACATACACCGTCACCTTTGAAATTCCATATATCTTCTGCTTCCAAATGCCCAGCCCTGCAATTTCCTCCGGTAGCTCTACTTCCTTGTCTGTCTCACAGACTACCAGAACATCTTGACTCAAGAGCCGACTCTCCTCCAGCTTCTCAAGGTCTGCCACAATCTGCTCCTTGGCATAAGGCGGATCTAAGAGAACTAAGTTAAAAGCACCTGTCAAAGTATCTAGGGCTCGGCCAGACTCCATCTTGAGCAAGTCAAAACGTTCCGGCTCCTTGGTCATCTGAATATTTTCTGAAATAATAGCCTGAGCTCTGCGATCCTTTTCGACTAAGACAGCTGTCTCCATACCTCGCGAAATAGCTTCAATGGCCAAACTCCCGCTGCCCGCATAGAGATCTAGCACCCGACCGCCATCAAAATAGGGACCAATCATATTAAAAATTGCCCCCTTGACCTTATCGGTCGTAGGCCTAGTCGTCTTGCCGTCCAAAGTTTTGAGGGGCCTACCCCCGTATTTACCTGCAACAACTCTCATAAAAAACATTATAACACACATCGCACAAGAGGCCAATTTTTTGAAAACTTGACAGATAAAAAACAGAAGTGCCCCAAATTAGAGACTTCTGTTTTCTTTTAGTTTTAGTAAAAAATCAATTAATTCAGGCTGACAGTCTGCCTTATCCAAGATCAGTCCCATTGACCGACCAACCATAATATAAAAAGTTTCTGGCTTGTCTATAATCGCCATAATATCTTGGTAGTAAAATCTGGCATTGTTATTCCGATTAACGACACGAAAGTCTGTCTCATAGAAGCTAAACTCCTGCTCTATATCATGCCAGAGGGGGTTGCCTCTATAAAACTTTTTAATATGTCGATTCATGGACAGATAGTAAAGAAAAGGAAGGACAGCCACAGTAACAAGAAAAGCTACGCCTGGTAAAGGTTCCCCGATAAAAAAACAGATTGCACCGCATATCAGCACCACTATCTCAGGGAGAATCAGCGAGAAGATGCCATTCTTTTTATACCAAAAATTGGTCCAAGCGAAACGGCGATAAGCTTCTTCTGTCATGATCGTTTTTGCTGTCATAGGAAACATCTCTCTACCTCCAAGTCATATTCCTCCCTACAGTTTACCACACTCTTGATGGAAATAACAATATTCAATAAAGAACTTGCTTTTCTCGATTTCATCTGGTATACTATACGTAACTTTTAAAACGTTACATAGGAGGTGTGATATGTTTTCGCATGAAAAATTAAAAAAACGCCGGCTGGAGCTTAATCTGGCACAGGCTTCCATTTACCAAGAGCTCGGAATTTCCAGAAAGACATACTCTGCCTGGGAAAATGGCCTAGCAGAACCCCACGCAAAAAATCTCAGGAGGTTGGCCACCTGTCTCAAGGTCCAAGAGAACTACTTTGTGGATGAGACCAGTACGCTCTACACCTACCCTTTACTAACCCCACCGCATAAAAAGGAAGTAGACCAGCTAGCTAGTCAACTCCTAGAGAGACAGCGCAAGGTTAGCTCTCTTACAGCCTATAAAGTTCTATCCGTTGAGCTAGCTGCAGGTCGCGGGCACAGTTATTATGACAATGAGACAGACTACGAAACTGTCTACTTTGATCAAGACATCCAGCACGACTTTGCATCTTGGGTCTCTGGGGATTCTATGGAGCCCAAGTATCCCAATGGCTCTGTTGCCCTTATGAAACAGACGGGATTCGACTACGATGGGGCAGTCTATGCTCTCATGTGGAATGGCAAGACCTATATCAAAAAAGTCTACCGAGAAGCTGAAGGTCTACGCTTAGAATCTATCAACCCTGACTACGATGACCTCTTTGCCCCTTATGAAGACCAGCCTAGCATTGTTGGTATCGTAGTTGGACATTTTCTGCCGATTGAGGTATAAGCTATGGTCCTATTTGATTATTCACGCGAGCCTCGTTCAGACATTGCTTTTGTGGATATGAAAAGTTTTTATGCCTCTTGTGAATGCATTTCCCTCGGCCTTGACCCTTTAAAAACCTCGCTCTGTGTCATGAGCCGAATTGAAAATTCTGCTGGACTGATACTAGCTGCCACCCCTCTCTTTAAAAAGAATTTCGGCAGCCAGAATGTCAGCCGAAGCTATAATCTTCCTTTCGATGTCCACACTCGTAAGTTCAACTATGCTGCTGCCCGCAAGCAAGGACTGCCGATTACAGCAGATTATGTGCGCTTTATTGAAGATGCTGCTCAAAAGACCTTATTGGTCCCACCTCGGATGAACTACTACATCCAGAAAAACATGGAAATCCAAAAGATTTTCCAGGATTTTGCAGCTCCCGATGACATTTTCCCCTACTCAATTGATGAGAGCTTTCTAGATTTGACAAGCTCTATCAACTACTTCATTCCCGATCAGACGCTGGACCGCAGGACCAAACTGGACCTGCTGGCTGCCCGCATTCAACAGGCTATCTGGAAGAAAACCGGGATTTATGCCTCTATCGGCCTGAGCAACGCCAATCCTCTTCTCGCCAAGCTAGCCTTGGACATTGAAGCCAAACACACAAAAAAAATGCGGGTCAACTGGTCCTACGAGGATGTTCCCAGTAAGGTCTGGACTATTCCAAACATGACTGATTTTTGGGGTATCGGCCACCGAACGGCTACCCGTCTTAAGAAGCTAGGCATCCACTCCATTTATGATTTAGCTCACTTTAACCCCGATATTCTCAAAAAAGAAATGGGGGTTATGGGCCTGCAGCTTTGGTTTCACGCTCACGGCATTGATGAAAGCAATGTGCACAAGCCTTATCAGGTTAAGTCACATGGCCTGGGAAATTCGCAAATTCTCCCCCGAGATTATAGACAGCAGGCAGAGATTGAGCTTGTTTTTCGAGAAATGGCTGAGCAGGTCACCATTCGTCTCAGACGCTCTGGCAAAAAATGCCAACGTGTCTCCATCTATGCCCGCTATTCCAAACAGGAGCGCCTGCCTTCCATTCATACACAGAGAAAAATTGAGCCTACCAATAACAGCGATCGACTGGCTCAAATCGTGGTTCAGCTTTTTCTTTCCAAATATCAGGGCGGGGCTATCCGACAGATTGGCGTTTTTTACAGTGACTTTGTCGATCAAGGTTATGGTCTGATTTCTCTCTTTGACGATCCTCTGCAAATTCAAAAAGAAGAGGAGCTCCAACAGACAATTGACCGCATCAGAGATCGCTTCGGCTTTGCCTCTCTACTGAAGGGAACAGCCTTACTGGGCTCCTCCCGTACCATCGCTCGAAGCAAGCTGACCGGTGGCCATTCTGCTGGAGGGCTGGAGGGCTTATCATGACTGACCGCTCCTATCTCCCCTATCAGTCGGCACGTGACTTTCAGGATCGGGGGATGGCTAAGTGGGCTGGTTTTTTCCTCTCTGAACACAGTACTGCTCTGACCAAGAAAGAACTAGATATCAGTCGTCTGCCCCAGCTTGACAGACAGGAGAAATTCCACTTGCTCAACCAAGCCTATAGTCAGCAAGTTCCCATCCGAATCACCTTTCTAAACCAAGACAAGCTGACCGACGTTACTGCTACCGTCTTTCATCTGGACTGCAAGCAGATCTTCCTGCAGGAAAGTGACCATTACAAAGGCCTTGCTATCCATCAGATTATTTCGATACATGCTTCAGGAGGCGTAGATGACCACTCAGAATGTACATGAGGAACTTCAATTCGACTATTTTTCCCAGAACTACCATCAATTTCAAGAGGATTTTTATCAATTTTCCAATCTTCCCCAGCCTCTGATGGTCATGGAAGATGACATCCTACTCCACATGGCCAGCCGCCAGGTCACTCATTTCAAACTTTCCAAGACCAAAAGTTTGGACAAGAAGGACCATTACTTCCACTTTACCGTCAGTCGCCCAGACCAAGCAAACCGACTCTGCATTTACCACTATCAAGGCCAAACAGAAGATATAAACCAATAAACTCCCAAACTGAGTCTGGGAGTTTATTACATGGGGCTGGCCATCTACTAGTATCTTCTCAATTATTTATTGCTTTAAGTCAGGTAAATAACATTAAAGATTTGAGCCAGCTATATTTAAAGCCAAGAAGCGCCATTCTTTTTAGGTTATCTATTCAGTTCATTTGTATAAACTAATTTCATACTAAAAACACCCCAATCGTTAGATTTTCTGTCTAACTTTTGGGGTGAAAGTCAAAGCGAATTATCTTTTCTTTTATTTTTTATCGGTGTCAAAATTTTTACAAGAATTATTCATCAAAAAGTCCTTGCAAACCAGCGAAAGGATTGTTCTTCTCTTTTTGAGCTTCCTGGGCAGCGGCAAATTCCTCTTCCGTCATAACCTGCCAGTCCTGACCTGACAGAAAGCCTTGGCCGGCTTCTTCCTCAGCTGTTAGAATTTTCAGCGGGATATTCATCAGGATATTATCAGCCACACTCTCGGCTATATTAATCTCGCCATTTTCAATTGGTAGCACCAAGTCCTGATCAATCATATCCTGCGATGCAGCCTGTCCTTCTTCCATGAAAATTTCGTTGACTAGATAAGACTCCTTGAGCTCCACGGGCTCCATACTGCGACTGGACGTCAGAGTGATGGTATAAGATAGGTCATAATCCAGAAAATAGAGGCCATCTTCATATTGAACTTTTCCTTTGGCTACAATATCCTGAACATCTAAAATCTCAGGATTACGCTCTTTTAACTCTTCTGCCAAGTCCAGCTTTTTCTCAAAAGCTAGACCATCTGGATTCTTCCGAATTTCTTGAATATGCAACATAAGTTCCTCTTTGTTTTTTCTTTATATTATATCATGTTTGGGCGCTACGATGTTATTGAAAATTATTTTGTTATAATAAAATGCAAGGAGGGAAGACAATGGAACATCTAGGACAGGTTTTTAGATTTTTTCGAGAGGCAAGGCACATCTCTTTATCCGAGGCGACTGGCGGAGAATTTTCAAAATCTATGCTTTCTCGCTTTGAAAATGGGCAGAGCGAACTTTCGGCACAGAAACTTTTTAGCGCTCTCAGCGCCATCCGCACGGAAACGGAAGAATTTACCGTTGCAGCCGGCATCCAGGATCATCATTCTCACAAGGAACTCTTAAGCCAAATTCAAGACCTGTTGCAAGCCAATCAGCTTGACCTCTTAGAGGAACTTTATCTGGAAAAAGAAAAAATCACTCAAAAAAGCAAGAAGGCTAGCGATTGGGTTGAGCGCCTGATTGTAAAGGCCTATCTCTGTGCCCTCAAGGAGTCTGAAAAGGCCAGTCCAGGAGAACTGGATTTCCTCCATGATTACCTCTTTTCAGTTGACATTTGGGGCCGCTACGAGCTCAATCTTTTCTCTGTCTGCACTCCGGTTTTATCTCTAGACTTGTTTTCCCAATACACCAAAGAAATCCTCTCAAGAAAGGATTTTGCCGCCTTGTTTGCCAACAACCGCAACACCCTGCATACCACCTTTCTTAATGGCTATCTTCTGGCCATCAGTCAGGAAAATATCACTCAGGCAGACTATTTCCAACAAGTCATTGAGCGACACTTTTACGAAGAAAATGAGACTTACTTCCGAATTGTCTATCTCTTTGCTCAGGGAGAGTTAGCTTGTTTGAAAGGGCAAAAAGAAGAGGGACTCACTCAAATGAAGCAAGCTGTCGACATTTTCCGAATCTTGAACTGCCAACATAGCGCCCACTACTATCAAGACACACTTGATACTGCTTTTCAAAAATATAGCAAATAATGCAAATCTCCACTTTTAAACTCAGCTATTTTGAGTTGGACAGTGGTTTTTTTATGCAAAATAGACTCAAATTTACTAATTTTAACAATTGAACTCAAAAATTCGTTGAATATATGCAACGTTTCCTGCAGATTGGATTCTCTATTTTATACTAAAAACAGAAAGAGCTAGCGCAAGTCACTTTCAGAACTTTACCACTTACTTACAAGACCTGACCAGTTGCCGAAAAGCCCTTGTTTTTGGCTTTAAACGGTCTATAATGGTCATCAGAAAGAGAAAAAACAAAAGCTAGATTACAGATGCACCCAATCAGCTTTTATACAATCTAGCAGTTTAGAAAAGGAGTCTACGATGAAATTATTCTTTAAAAATGGGGTCTATGCCTCACTCAGCCTTTCCCGAATCTTCAACACCTTGGGAGCTTCTATTTTCAACATTGTTTTTGTGGTATTTGCTTCCAGCATGCCCAATCCCAAGTTCGCTATTGCTGTGGCTAATTTTATCGTCCTGGTTCCGACTTTCTTTACTATCTTTGCCGGCATCAAAGCTGACAAGACCGTCCATAAGGCTCGCTGGTTGATTCATTTTGGTTATCTTCAAGCCCTGCTCTTTGTCCTCGTTGCCTTCATGACTCGATCTAGCTCTTATCTAGCCTTTTCAGCCGTCTGCTTGATGAATATTCTTTCAGATATCATCAGCGACTATCGCAGCGGCCTGCAAATGCCGATTTTGAAAAAGAATGTTCCAGAGAAAGACCTTATGGAAGCCTTCTCTTTTACCCAGCTTATCAGCTTTCTCTGCAGCCTGGCCGGACAAGCTTTGGGAGTTTGGCTCTTAACCATCAGCCAGCAAGACTTTTTTCTAGTGGCTTTGGTCAATGCTTTAACCTTTCTCCTATCCTCCACCATCCTCTATCTAGTCCGTCGCCGATTGACCCATGACCCCGTCGTAATTTCTGAGAAAAAAGCTCCTCTGAAAGAAGAATTGAAGAAAATGTACACATCGTCCAAGCTCATTTTTGAGCAGGAAGGTTCTAACAATTTTCTCAAACTGCTGGCTCAAATCCTGATTGTCAACGCTATGGCAGGTTCTCTTATAGCTCTTTATAATCTCTACTTGCTGGATAACCCCATCTTCCAGCTGTCCTTTAGTCAGTCTCTCTTGGTTCTTCAGACCACTCTTGTCCTAGCCATAATCGCAGCCAGCCTGACGCCCAACGATTACTTTAGCCGTCTCTCTCTAAATCAACTAACCCTCTGGGCTGCTCTCACAATGATTCTGCTTGCTGTCAGCAATTTCTTACATCTGCCTGTTTTCGTCGGCATTGCTTTTGGATTTTTACTAGCTTATATCTCCGGCAAGATTAATCCCAAAATCAACACCCTCTTACTGAGCAAATTGCCTTCTGATGTTCTCGCTCAGACTTCCAGCTTTCTGAGTCTGCTCTTTTCTTTCTCTGTTCCCTTTGGCACTATGGTCTTCAGCAGCCTAGCCCTCTGGAATATGAACGCTAGCTGGCTCATCTTCAGCATTATCGGTGTGATTGCTCTGCTCTTATCTATCGAAAAAAAGAAAGATGTTAAAGAAATATGATAGATCAATCTTGTTTCTTTTAAATCAAAATTTATTCGCCTGTAAGACAGTCATAACAAAAAGGAATCAGGCGATAATCGTCTGATTCCTTTTTTCGCCTAATCGCCCTTAGAGGGCTTTTACTCCTTTAGATAAAACACGCTCGCTACCCTCGTTTGATTCTTCCTTTTTCTTATAATTCTTTAGTATTTTCTGCAAAAATTACCGAGAATATCGAAATTAGGGGAGTCAGTGGGGGAAAGGGGCGCGTGCGAATTTTAAGCTGAATTTTTACCATATTTACTAGAAATTATGGTAAAATAATCATAAGCGAGGAGCTGCCACTCCTCATTTATGATAAGAGCTTATTTGAATCTGCGTGTTGGGCGATTTCTTCTAGGCTCTTTTTTTGCTCTCTTATTGAGCTCTAACAACGTAACTAGAGTAGTCAGAAACGCTACTACTGAATTTACGAAGTTAGTTGCTACTTGTAGAAAGTTACTAAAAACCTCTAGAAAACTGCTCAACGTAGTTAGCAACTCTGGTTGCAGTAGCTTTTCGAATATGCTTAGAATTATAAAAATATTATTCATAATTACATTTCCTTTCTATTCTATTGAAATTTTATTATTCAGGATACTTATACGATTCACCAAATATTTTTTGCTCATCTGAATAAGTCCTTTCT
Source organism: Streptococcus sanguinis (assembly GCF_019929145.1). Lineage (GTDB taxonomy): Bacteria > Bacillota > Bacilli > Lactobacillales > Streptococcaceae > Streptococcus > Streptococcus sanguinis_U. The sequence goes on from NZ_JAHZOW010000001.1 coordinate 1,195,926, forward strand.
TCTGAAAAAATTTATGCTATTGAACGGTAGTTAAGCGATTCATATTCATCACCTCCTTTTATTCTTGCTGATAAATTCAAATTACAAAAAGTATTATAAGCATAAATTTTTGAAATAATCGCATTTTTTAAAAATTGTTGTTAAAAATTTTTAAAATATTGCTGGAAAACTGCTTAAAATAATCTCCTATCGCTTGATATGACTGCCTTCTTCAAGTTCTTTCCGTTTCCGTTTGAAAATTTTAATAATCTCCAAAACTTCCTTTTTTATTTCTTGAATAAGCTCTATAATCCTTTGAATCCTTGAAATACATAAAAGAATATATGGAAACGAATTACCGAATTGATAAAGTTGAAAGACACAATATGCTAACGAAAGAATGTTATGCGATAAACTAAGCAATTTTTCTCCGATTCTTTTTTTCTCATAGGGAGTAAAATGTGTTATAACTTTTACTAGATTTTTTTCAGTATTTTTCAATAGTGAATCTCCTTTTTTTAAAATAATAAAATAAATGAAAGCTAAAAATTTTTTCTTTTGTTTCAAATTCTTTTTCTCCTTTGTTTTTAAAATTTGTGGGATAATCTATCTCACCTATTCTTATTATAGTTTCTTTTTCAAAACCGATAACAAGATGATAAAGCACCTGAGGTAAGAGAATTTTTCCCACCTGTTCTTATTATAGTTCCTTTTTCAAAACTGATAACAAGATGGTAAAGCGCTTGTGATAAAAGAATTCATCCTCATCACTTACTTTTATCCTTGCTGACGAATTCAAATTACAAAGAATATTATAAAAGTAAATTGAATGCTATTTGTCAGCTGTTGACAAAAATGTAATAAAGGTAAATAAATTGATTTAGTTTATAAATTTTTTATATATTTTATAAATACAAGGTATTTTCTAAGAGAGATGAACTTTACTTGTTGGTTCTAACCCTTGTTTTGATTTCCTCAAAAATGTGATAAATAAAAAACGATAACTTCCAAATAAGAAGTTATCGTTTTTGTGTATTAGAAAGCTAAAGATTAAGTTTCATTTAGCCTATTCTATTGCTATTAGTTCCAGCCGAAGCGTCTGCCTCTACCATTGCGGTCAAAGTACATCCAACTTCCATCTTCTAGCTGAATCCATTTATTGCGCGCCATTTCTCCGGAATTGGCATCAAAGTAACGGTTAGCACCATTGACATAGACAATCTTACCTTTGACTTGCTTGCCATTTTGGTCGAAGTAAAGGGTTTGTTGGCCAATCTGCTGCAAACCTGTCACTGCTTTACCAGACTGATCGAAGTAGTACCATTCGTTCTTGGCACCTTCAACAAACTTGTTGGCTGCCATTTCTCCTGAGTTTGCATCGAAGTAACGGATAGATTTATCAGCCAGAGTTACTAGCTGTCCTTTGACTTGCTTACCATTTTGGTCAAAGTAAAGGGTTTGTTGACCAATCTTCTGAAGACCTGTCACTGCTTTACCAGCCTGATCAAAGTAATACCATTCGTTCTTGGCACCTTCTGCAAACTTGCCGACTGCCATTTCTCCTGAATTAGCATCGAAGTAACGGATAGATTTATCATCCAGAGTTACTACTTTACCTTTGACTTGCTTACCATCTTGGTCAAAGTAAAGGGTTTGTTGGCCAATCTTCTGAAGACCTGTCACTGCTTTACCAGTCTGATCGAAGTAATACCATTCGTTCTTAGATCCTTCTGCAAACTTGCCGACTGCCATTTCTCCGGAATTAGCATCGAAGTAACGGATTGATTTATCAGACAGAGTTACTACTTTACCCTTGACTTGCTTGCCATCTTGGTCGAAGTAAAGTGTTTGCTGGCCAAGTTTTTGAAGACCTGTTACTGCAACACCATCTGCTCCGAAATAGTACCAGTCACTTGGATTATCACCTTGGGCAAAGCGGTTAGCAGCAGCATTACCTGAATCCTTATCAAAGTAACGCAGTTTACCATCTTTGGCACGCACAACCTTGCCTTTGACTTGGTAGCCGTTTTGGTCGAAGAATTGCTGATTGCCGCCCATGGTTACCAGACCTCTAGCCATGACACCCTTGGCATCAAAGTAACGCCAGTTTTGGCCGTCAGTAGTATAGTAACGGTTGAGAATTTGGGCGCCAGTCTTATCGTAGTAGTACTGATTGCCGTTTTCATCTTCACGGAGAGAGTCACGCAGCTGAATACCATTCTTGAGGAAATAAACTTGCTTGCCATCAATTTCATGAGCACCTGTTGCTAAATAACCTCGCTTATCAAAGTAATACCAATTTCCATTTTCATCTTGGATAAAGGAATTTCTAGCTTGATAGCCACTAGTTGAATAGTACTTGAATCCAGTAGTATCTTTGACAAATCCTGTGTAAGCATTCTTATTAACTAATTGTTTAGGCAGTACCATCTCACCATTCTTGTTGTTGAGATATTCGTTGCTAGCCCAGTCTTTAAGAACATAGTAAGCACCACGACCCAAGATATTAGTACCGTTGAAATGTTTAGCAGACCACTTGGTAATCTTCTCATCAGTCGTCATCTTTTGACCGTTGGAAATCTGTACTCGTTCAAAGATTTCTGGATATTTAGCTTTGAGTTCATCCAAGAAGGCTCCACCATACTTACCTTGATAGTCTGTACCATTCGTTTTAGTATTGGCAACGTAAAGATTTTCCTTGATTTCTGCGCCTTCACGGTAGGTTCCGTAGTTGTTGACACGAGTTGCTGTTACCACTTCCTTGCCTGGCAGGTTGTAGATTTGGTCTGGCACCCAGTCCGCAATGGCTTGGATATTGACACTGTGAAGAGCACGGAGAGCATTGAGCAGGTCATCTAAAGAACCATATTTATTGTTCTTGCTCATAGCCATGTCATAGCGGTCTTCAAAGGCATAACCATTCTGGATGATAGAATCTAGGAAAGTACCGTCTTGGCTAGATACATACTGAGGTGGCAGCTCAAATGAAGTCACTCCCCATTCCTTGAAGAGGTTGACATTTTTAGCAATGACTTTATTGGTATATTGATCATCGCGAGTTGCAAAGTCTTGGAAGTTAGAGAATCCTTCGTAAATCAGCTGAGAATCAAGGGCTGCGCTAGACTCGTAAACCTGACCGCTGGCATTTTTCTTCTTGCTGGCTGTTACACGAGCATCCTGATCTGCCTTAGCACCAACTGGTACCCAAACAGCCAGATAACCAGAAACTTGGACATTGCTGTAGCCTGCAATATCATTCATATCAAAGGTCAAAATACCATTAGCATCAGTCTTCTTCCAGAGAGATTGCGGCACTTCTTCGTCAGTTAAATAGCGGGAAATGCCATCTTTGGTCGTCAAGAGCACAGGACGGTAGTATTGATTCTTATGGGCTGCTCCCATATTGACTTGCAGTTTATCCCACTCGTTCAGCTTGAGATTCGGGTTGTTAGAAGCAATAACTGCCATCCCTTGGGTACGAGTTTCTGCTGTTCCTTCATCTGTTGCTTCGTTAGCACCAGTACCGTAACGAACAGAGGTTAAAATACCATTGTAAGACCATTTATCAGCCTCACGAGGGACACCCATATAGGTGACTTTCATGTCCTGTCCGCCAGCTACATACTTAATCCGAGCACGCAACAGGGCATCGATAGCGTCGTGGTAAGGAGATTTTTTCTCCATGTATTGACCGTCATCTGTATAGAGATCACCATAGTAGACCCGAGTGATGGAGTCTTTGTTGGAGAGCATGAGAGCATGAGCAGTTGGGATATTAAACTGCGTATACTTCTTGTCTGCCTTGCGCATATCTTCGTTGTAGATCTTGAAGGCTTGCTTGAGTTCATCCATGGTAAAGGTCAAACCATCCGTATTTGGATTGATATTTTCCCGGATGATGTCGGCAATAACGGTCTGCACTTCACTATCATGAGCCCGAACAAAGATATAATTGGCCATCCGCTCGCCATTTTTCTTTTCAGTAGAACGGTCATTCAGACTATTCGTAATCGTTGGCTCTACACCACTACGGATAGAAAGCTTGCGCATGAACGAATAAAGCAAGGATAGACGAAGCTTATTATCAATCGGTAATTGTGCACCCTTGGTGTCTTTGTTGTAGTCAGGGTCGTTGTCAGACCAAGCTTCCAAGATAGACAAATGCTTGATGGCTTCTTCTTCACTTTCTCCAACCTTGTAGCGAGACTTGAAGTAGTCAGAGGCAATCTGGAGCAAGTCCGCATTGACATTGTCTACCGCATCGACACGGACTCCGTCAAAGTTAGCAGTCGGATCATTGGCTACGATGCTTCCGAAGTTCATCATAAAGTGCAGCCAGTTGAGTTGCTCAGCCTGAACAGCTGGATTAGAGTTATCAAAGTCATTGGCTAGCAGGAACTCATAACCACCATTTGACTTGTCAATGAAGTACTTAGGTGTACCAGTTTGGTTGGTAGGTGTGCGGTTAAGGATGCGGTACTTAGAATTAGCATGAGAAGTCTTATCACTATTGGTATAAAGCAGAGCTCCGCCTTGCAAGTGGTCCTTATTAGTACCAGTTGTTTCAGACTCTGTCTTGATGTTCCAGTTTGGCTGAGTTTTGACAAATGCGCCCATCAGTGTTCTCAGCCATTTAGTATCGCCTTCTTTACCGATTCTTTCTTCGATTTTGCGCTGAACCTGCTGAGAAGCACCTGTCAGGATAGCTTGTTCCACTTTGTTTTCAAAAGCTCCTGCTCCCAGACCTTGCTGGTTCATATAGTTGAGATAGCTAACCTGCGTTTGCTTATCAGGCCACCAAGCCATCAAAAGCGGACGTAGGTCTGTTTCTGTCGATGCTGTCCATGTTTTTCCGTCTTTCAAGATGAACTTTGGACGATACCAGCTATCTGCTGTCAGGTAGCCGTCAACTGTTTCAATATCCTTTTCCGTAGTGCCATGGAAGGCATTCTTTTGAGTGAATTCATTATTGAGACTGCTAGTACCTTGCTGGAATTGATACTCAGCTGAATCAATCAATGCTCCAGTCTCTGCATCGAAATAAAGAATTTTTCCATTGAGCTCAACAGCGAAATTCTTTTTCACTGTACCGTCATCCTGAACATAGTATTTCTTGCCATCAATGGTCTTGATGTGAGATAAGACATCATCATCATGCTCAGTATTAACAGGTGCCGCTTGGGCTTGAGCAGCCACCATTCTTTCAGCTATCGCTCCCTGTCTTTGAGCCGGTTCTGGCAAGCGATCTTTCTTTGCAACCTTTGGATTTGCAACAATCTTGTCTGTAACAGTCTTCTTTGCTTGTTTGTCAGCAGTTGCTGGACTTGCTTGTCTATCCTGATCAGTTGCTTCCGGTTTAGCAGTTTCTGATGTTGCATTAGCTGCTTTTGCTTCTTCAGCAACGGCTGATTTTTCTGTAGTTGCTGCTTCTGCTGCTGCCTGCTTAGCTGGCTCTTGAGCATCTGTTTGAACCGCTGCTTCCGTATTTGCTGCAGTTTCAGTAGTTTTTTCACTGGCTACAGCAGCATCAGTCACCTTGTCTGCAGAAGTTGCTTTTTCTGCTTCCAGCTGAGAAGCTGAGTTGGCTTGTACTTGAACTGGCTGCCCTGAACTGCTATCCTGAGCTGCAGCTGGCTCTTGAACTGCCACCTGCTTGACATCATCAGCGTGGACAAGACCTGCTTCGAGACCAAGTACTTTTGGTGCTACGATAAGTGCTAAGGTAGTCACACCGATGGCTACCCAGTTCTTCTTAACTTTATGCATCTTATAATGAATTTTTTTCTCCATCATAAAACCTCCTTCTGAATTTGGTATAAAGTTATACTCTTATTCTAGTATATTTTTAGAAATGAGTCTATTTTATTTGCACATCTGCAATTGTGATCGGCAAATTCTTTCAAACTGAGCTTTGAGCTTCTGGGCAACACCGAAGGAATCTAAGAATTCCAAAAAAGATAAGCATTGCTCAATATCACTTAGAGCATGGCTATTTCCAACCTTGTAGGAATAAAGGGCCCTATGATACTTAATCAGCATCCGTTCATAGAGATCTGTCTCAGGGATTTTAGAATGATCAAGATAATTGAGGAATCTCATAGCAACCTGCAAATGGTTTCCTTCTATGCAGACGCTGATAACATTAAGCAGCATCTTAATAATACGCCGGCGGTTCTCTGGTAGGTCATTATAAAACTGAGTTCGATTAATCATCTCACTAGCAAAGGTTTCCAGTGTTTCCAAGGTCAGTAAATCTACACTATTAGTAAAGAGCCAGAGTTCATAACGTCCCCACTCCTCGACGGAAAAGAGATAATCAGTCAGCAATTCTGTATCTTTCTTGCTAATCTGAAAATCTGGACTGCAGGAAGACAATACTGCTCTAACAACAATTGTATTGAGCCTATAGTTCTTCTTCTCAGGGAACTTTTCAGCCAAAGCTTCTGAGCTAGCCAAAATACTTTGGAGCTTGACGACATTGTTTTCCTGATAAGCATCAGCTACTTTTTTTGAGAAAAGCGCATCATCTGCCTCAATGTAGTTATGGTAAACATACTGGAACTCGTCTAGAGAAACAGCCATATTCTTTAAGCAGCAATAGAAAGAATCAAGCGTGATACCACTGACTCCCCGCTCAAAACGGGACAATTGAGCCACTGAAATATCTCCGGCCGCCGCTTCTTTAAGAGACATGTTTTTTGATTCTCTAATGACTTTGAAAATTTTTCCAAATGTTTTCAACATACCGAACCCCCGGTTTCATATATGCAATAAAATTTTTTACTAAATTTAATATACTAGTAATATATTTCTGTTTTGTTACAAAAAAACTACTTTGTATTTCTAAATGATACAAATAGATTAACTTGAACAATAAAATAACTCAATATAGTGATTTTTTCTGAAAATTTTATGGTTTTCAAGAAAATGCTAATTTTACAAGAAAGTCAGGAGGGTTCAACCTGACAACTTGAAAACATTGGCTTTTTTAAATCTAGCCTCCTTACTTATACAAAAATAAACTTGGATAATCTAAGGTTTATAGATGACTGAAATAAAACTGTAACACAATCTGAGTAAACATCTTTTTAGACATGAATGAAAGGAAGTAAAATGAAAAGGACTTAGTCCTGTCCAATGCAGAACTAAATCCTTTTACTAGTTGTTTATCTAACTTTTGGGAATAATTTAAGTTTCCCAGTTTTTACATCTGTCTCAAGCGCTCCACCCGCTCTGAGATAGGAGGGTGCGTATAGAAGAGTTTCTTCAGTCCGCCTTCTTTCTTAGGGTCGCTGATATAGAGAGCTGCACTTGCATCATCGACATGATGTTCCATAGGCTCGCTGCGATCCAGCTTGAGTAGGGCATTAATCATCCCTTGCGGATTGCGGGTCAGCTCTACACTGGAAGCATCAGCCAGAAACTCCCGCTGACGAGAAATGGCCAACTGCACCAAGGTAGCTGCCAGAGGAGCTAAAACGATAGTAATCAGTGATACGATAAGGAGAATAATTCCCAAACCACTATCGTTATCTCGATCATTACTACTGCGCCGTCCGCCACCAAACCACATCATACGGCCAGCCAGGCTAGACAACATGGTAATAGCACTGGCCAAAGCTACAGCAATCGTTGAAATTCTGATATCATAATTTCGAATATGACTGACTTCATGGCCTATCACTCCCTCAAGCTCCTCACGATTCATGATTTGCAAGATACCTGTCGTTGCTGCGACAGCCGCATTTTCAGGCTTAGAACCGGTCGCAAAAGCATTGGGAGAGGAATCCTCTACGATATAGACACGTGGCATAGGAATCTGAGCGACCATGGCCATATCTTGAACAATATGATAGAGCTCAGGCGCTTCCTGCTCAGAGACCTCACGAGCTCCATTCATCGCCATGACCACTTCTGTAGACTGAAAAATCATTACTCCGGCATAAATCGCTCCGATGATCAAGGCTAGCAAGACACCACCAACAGCAGAGCGAAGCCAGAGATAGCCAATAGCTGCTCCAAGGAGAGCCAAGAGTCCGAAAAAAGCGATAAGGAGGAGCCAAGTCCTCCTTTTATTGCTGGCAATTTGATCAAATAGCATCTTAGTCACCTAGTCCAGTGCTGCCAAAGTCAACTTTTGGTACAGCCTTTTCTTCTTCTGGTGTCTTGAGGAAGTCAGCAGCTTTAAAGCCAAAGATTCCTGCAACAATATTGCTTGGGAATGTTTCCAACTTGACATTGTAGTTGCTAGTTACTGAATTATAAAGCTGACGAGAATAAGCAATTTTATTTTCAGTATTGGTCAGCTCTTCCTGCAACTTCAAGTAGTTGGTATTTGCTTTCAGATCTGGATAGCTTTCAGCTACTGCAAAGATTCCAGAAATCTGACGAGAAAGGGCGTCGCTGGCTTGCATGGCTTCGGCTGGTGAAGCAGCTGAAGCTACCTGGTTGCGCAGTTGGGTTACCTTTTCCAAGGTTGCCTGCTCGTACTTGCCATAGCCTTTGACCGTTTCCAAGAGGTTAGGAATCAGGTCATTACGGCGTTTGAGCTGCACATCGATCTGACTCCAAGCTTCCTGAGTTTGCATGCGGCTTTTAACCAAGGTATTGTAAGCACCAACAACGAAGAATGCTAAAACCGCGACAATAATAAGAACAATAATAAAAGTCATGATATACTCCTCCAATTTTGATTAGACTTATTATATCAAAAAATAGTAGAACTGTCTTTATTCTTGACATTGATTTAGAAAAGATGTACGATAAAGGAAAGAATAAACCGACTGTCGGTCTAATAAAATTTTACTAATAAAAAGGATGCAAGCATGGCTAATAAAAAAGACTTTATCTTAGATACCGCACAAAAGCTTTTTATGGAGCAAGGCTTTGACCAGACCTCTATCTCCCAGATTTTAGAAGCGACTCAAATCGCCCGCGGTACTCTCTACTATTACTTTTCTTCTAAGGAAGAGATAATGGATGCCATCATTGAGCGAACTATTGAACAAGCATTTACGGCTTCTCAAGCCTTTGCCAATAATCGTGAACTAACTGTCCTAGAGCGCTTGTTTGGCAGCATGGCTGCTCTGAATCTTAATCATCAAGAGGGAGAGGAAGTGCTGCTGCATCTCAATCAGCCGCAAAATGCGCTCCTGCACGAAAAGACCAATCAAATTCTTCTTGAACGGGCACCTCAGATTCTACTTCCCATCATCCAAGACGGCATCACCGCTGGAGATATGAGGACCGACTATCCCTACGAAAGCTTGGAAATGATTCTTACCTATTCCCTGCAAGCTTTTGGCAGCAGTTTTCAGGCACTACCTCCAGAAAAACAGCAGCAAAAACTACAAGCTTTTCTCTATCTTTTAGAAACTCTTTTTCACAGCCGGCAAGGCTACTTCAATCCCTTTCTATCTTTGATTCAGACTCAAAGCAGCTAGACAGCTAAGCACTAGATTCACTATTTACACTTACTTGCCATTGCAAACATAAGGAGGCAACTATGAAACAATCAGGTTTTAGACTCTTTTTATTGATTTGGATTGGAAGCCTCATCTCGGAAATCGGCTCTGGTATGACTTCTTTCGCTTTAGGTGTTTATATCTTCCAGCTGACCGGTTTGGTTTCTGTTTCTTCTTTTGTTACGCTTTGTGCTTTTCTACCCGGTCTTTTGGTTACTCCTCTGGCTGGAATTCTGGCAGATCGCTATGACCGAAGATTGCTGATGGCTCTGGGAGATGGTCTGTCAGGCTTAGGAGTTCTCTGGATTTACTTTAGTCTGAAGAATCCTGCTTTGATTTTTATCTGTATCGGAGCTGCCATTAGCTCACTCTTTTCAGCCTTGGTCAATCCAGCCTTTCGAGCTACAATTTCCGACTTGCTGCCTGAGGACCAGTTATCAAAAGCAACTGGTTTGTCCCAGATTAATGGCATTGCCCGCTATCTGATTTCACCAGCCTTGGCTGGAATGATTTTGGCCAGTGGACATATCAGCACGATTCTAGTGCTAGATTTTTCAACGATTTTTGTGACAGTAGCCTGCACCTTGCTGGCTCGTAGGGCCATTCATTCGCAAGTTTATAGCAGTGACAGTCGTTTCTGGGTGGATTTCCTTAAAGGTTTTCAAATCGTCTATGGGAAAAAAGGAATCTGGATTTTAGTCCTAGCTGGAACAGGCTTTTCCTTCTTTCTGGGAACTGTCCAAATCCTGCTTTCTCCCTTGGTGCTGGCTTTCGCAGACGCCAAAACAGCCGGCTGGGTCATGACCATCTCCAGCAGCGGGATGCTGATAGGAGGCTTAGTTCTGGGGATATTTGCTATCAAAAAACACTTCCATCGTATGCTCTGCCTCTCACTATTTCTACTGGGACTCTTCATGGTTGGGCTGGGAATGAAGGAAAACTTCATCTGGATTTGCAGCTTTGGCTTTCTCCTCTTTGCTGCCCTACCTTTCGCCAATACAGCCATTGACTATCTGGTCCGCATCAATATTAACAAAGCCGATCAAGGCAAGGTCTGGGGGACCATCGGCATTATCTCTCAGCTGGGCTATGTGCTAGCTTATGCTGGCATGGGTTGGGTCGCGGATACTCTTTTCAAGCCCTCACTGACTTACTTTGGCTGGCTGGCAAATTCTGTCGGAAAAATCATCGGTGTTGGAGGAGGCAGAGGCTACGGTCTGCTCTTTATCCTATCCGGTATCTCTATCAGCATCGGTGCTTATCTGCTCTCCCGAGCACGTTCAGTAAAGGAGCTGGAATATGTTTCAACGCTTGATAAAAAATGATTTAAAAGAAAACAAAGTCAGCATGCTGGTCATCGGGCTTTTCCTTCTTCTGACTCTGACCCTAAGCTTTGCAGCCACGCGCCTGACTGTCAGCCTCACTAGCTCAATTGAGCGCTTTGTGGAAACAGCTAAAAGTCCTCACCTGCTACAGATGCACAGCGGAAGCGTCGATCGAGAACGCCTGCAAAACTTCGTCCAGCAGCATCCGGAAATTGCCTCTTGGCAGCTGACAGACTTTGTCAATGTGGAAGGATCAGCCATCCGCATCAATGGACAGGACTCGCTTCAGGACAGCTCCCAGGATAATGGCTTTTCCAGTCAGAACCAAAATTTTGACTTTCTGCTGGATCAGAATAACCAGCCAGCCCAGCCTCACCCAGGCCAAGTTTATATCCCCCTTTATTATTACAATAGCGGAAAAATCAAAATCGGTGACCAAATAAAAGTCGGCAAGCTAGAGCTGACTGTCCAGGGCTTTATTCGAGATGCCCAGATGAATGCTGGTCTAGTCTCCTCTAAGCGCTTCCTCATTTCACAGACTGATTTGCAGACTCTAAAAAAAGAAGCTTTTGCATCTAACGAGAACCTGATTGCCTTTAGAGTACATAAGCTTAGTCAGATCTCTACCATTGAGCAAGCCTATAAAAATGCCGAGCTCGAGTCCAATGGACCGCCTATGATCACCTATCCGACTATCAAGATGATTAACGGCTTCAATGATGCTCTAGTCATCCTAGTCATGGGACTACTGGTTATGGCCATCATTGGCATCACCTTTCTCTGCATGCGCTTTGCCCTCTTGACCAAGATTCAAGAAGAACTGCAGCAGATTGCCGTTATGAAGGTGATGGGACTACCCCAAAGCTTTATCAGCAGAGTCTACCTGACCAAGTATTATTTCTGCCTGGCTCTAGCAACCATCGCTGGATGGGGACTGTCCTTTCTCCTGAGTTCTCCTTTTAAAAAGCAGATGGCACTGTCTATGGGGCAAAGTCCGACGCCCTTCTATAGCTATCTTTTGGAAATGCTAGTGGCTCTACTGCTCTGTCTCTTGGTCTTCTGGCTGACTGCCCGGCCTCTCAGCTCTTTTAAGAAAATGACGCCTGGCCAAGCTTTAAGATTAGCTTCTTCCAACAGTCTGACCGAGACTCCTTCTACTCCCAAAATGGGATTACCGACTATCCCCCTCTTAGACAGGCCCTATTTCGCTCTGAAAACGATTCTGAATCATAAAAAACTCTATTTGACAATGTTGTTCATTGTCAGTTTGATTAGCCTGCTTATCCTGCTGCCAGCCAGTCTCTACAGCACTGTGATGGACAAGAATTTCATTCAGTATCTGGGAGCTGGTCAGGCAGATGTGTTGGTTGATATTTCTCAGACTGAAGACATTGATACCAAGGCTGCCCAGCTTCTGAAAGAACTGCAGGCAGACAAGGATATCGCAGAGATTAATCAGTACCAGAGCCAGAATTTCTCCTATCAAGACCAGCAAGGTCAGACCCAGCAGTTGCGGGTAACTCTGGGAAACCATGCGGGATTTCCAGTCAAATACAGCCAAGGCCGCTATCCTAAAAACGAGCATGAAATTGCCCTCTCCAAGCTTAAGGCAGAAGAGCTCAAGCTAAAAGTAGGAGACAGCCTGACCTTGACGGTAGACGGTCAACCCAGAAAATTAAAAGTAGTCGGTATTTACTCAGACCTGACCTACAGCGGCAAGACCGCCAAGGCTGTCTTTGTGACAAAGCAAGCGCAAACACTCAATAGTCTGACGACCATCCACCTTAAAGATGCTAGTAAAAACGCTGAAAAAATCAACGAATGGAAAAAACGCTATTCCAATTATAAATTAACCGACGTAGAAGACTTTTTCCATCAGACTTTTGATGACACTCTAGCCATGCTCCGCTTGATTCAGACCAGCGTTTTCTGGACAGGACTCAGCATTGTCTTCATCCTTATGACTCTCTTTGTCTATATGATTTTCACCAAGGACCAAGCTGACTTGGCACTTTATCGGATGCTGGGATTTGGCAGTGAACGACTCAGGAGCCACTACCTGCTCGCTGTCTGTTTCATCTTGATGCTGGCTCTGGCAATAGCCGACCTGCTGCTCCTTAGTCTAGGGCAAGAAGTCTGCAGTCTGCTGCTCAGCAGCTTCGGTATCAGCAAACTCCAGCTCATCATCAATAAGTCCCTTACTTTTCTATGGACACCGCTGGCTCTGCTTCTTAGCGGACTTACAGCAGCACACATCAGTCTCCGAGCTCTGAACAAGCTGGAAATTGGACGCTATCTCAAGGAATATTGACCTTAAGCAGATAGCTTCCAAGCGCTTAGCACTTATTTTACATCCAAGGAAAAGCCTATGTTATTAGAAGCACACAACCTCAGCAAAAGCTATCAGGAAAATCAGGAGCCCATTCTTCGTGATTTATCGCTAAAGATTGAAAGTGGCCAATTCATCGCCATCATGGGGCCGTCTGGCTGCGGGAAATCCACTCTGCTCAATCTTCTGTCCACCATTGACAGACCTGACCAAGGCCAGATTCTTTACCAGGAACAGGACTTGCTAGCCATGAAAGATAAAGACTTAGACCGCCTTCGCAGAGAGGCTTTCGGCTTTGTCTTCCAGCAGGCAACCTTCCTGAAAAATCTCAATATCCTAGACAATATCTGTCTACCGAGTATCATTGGTAAGAAAAGCAATGAGCGAAAGGCAGCCTACGAAAGAGCCAAGGAATTAATGGCTCTGACTGGGATTAAGGACATTGCTCACCGCTCTATCCATCAGGTATCGGGCGGCCAAATCCAGCGAGCCGGCATCTGCCGCTCTCTCATGAACCATCCTCGAATCATTTTTGCTGACGAGCCGACAGGAGCGCTCAACTCTCAGGCTGGCCGTCAAGCTATGGAGCTCATGCAGCACTTCCACCAGCAGGGCGCAAGCATTCTCCTAGTGACGCATGATGCCAGCGTGGCTACCTATGCAGACAAGATCCTACTCATTTTAGATGGCAAGATCAAAAAAGAAGTTCTCTTTGACCCAGCTACTAATCAAGATGAGCGCCGCCAGCTGCTCTTGGCGGACCTCAATCAGATTGGCATATAAAAAAGAGGCCCTTCGGCAGTGTACTGACCCCAAAAAGTTAGACAAATAATTTAAGTGAAGGATTTAGTTCTGTATTGTACAGGACTAAGTCCTTTTAGTTTGACTTTGATTCGTTTGTTATTGTAGTAATCAATATAGTCTACAATAGCTTGTTTCAATTGTTCAAGTGACTGAAACGTCTTCTCATAACCATAAAACATTTCGGATTTCAAAATGCCAAAGAAGGACTCCATCATGCCGTTGTCTGGGCTGTTGCCCTTGCGTGACATAGATGGCTGAATTCCCTTACTCTCTAGAAAGCGATGATAAGAATCATGTTGGTATTGCCAGCCCTGGTCACTATGGAGAATCGTATTCTCGTAGTGTTTCTCTGTGAATGCCTGTTCCAACATCGTTTTTACTTGTTCTAAATTAGGCGAACAAGAAAGATTAAAAGCGATGATTTCACTGTTATATCCATCCAGAACAGGGGATAAATAGAGTTTCTGCCTGCTTGCTGGAATGGCAAACTCTGTCACATCCGTATAGCACTTTTCCATTGGCTTGGCTGCTTCAAACT